>NZ_CP019450.1:0-1361767 GCF_001983995.1 Halioglobus japonicus
TTTACGCCGGAACGTCATCCCTGTGTCTTTCCTACCAGGCACGACATGCCCTACGAGACGCAGCCACCACTGTCCCATTTTGAACATGGCGCGCTGAACGCCTGTCGCCTGATCGAGCGAGACCTCGGTTACAGGCCAGAGAAACGCCTGCATCACGCGCCCTATGCATTGCGCCGGAGCACCCTGCAGGAGATAGAAGACAGATATCCCGATCTGGTGAATGCCACGCGGGCACGCAAGTTTCGCCATCGGGAGGATATTCCCCTGGCGACCAGCATGCATGCTTACTATTGCCATGCGACAGGACGGGCAGAGTTGCGCGATATCCGCTGTCGTTACGTGGATATTGGCGATCCCCTGTTCCTGTTGTTGGTGCATCCCCTGTCGCCATTACGGAGAGGTAAATACCAGACCTGCTGCCTGAATGAGGTCAGGGCGATGAAGTTGTTCGGTGGATTACGCGATCGGATCGTTGTTCGACTTCTGGACAGGATGTTTAATTGACGGGGCGGCGTGCGGTTTGAGGCGCGACGTTCAGATGGGAGATAGTGTGGCAAAAAAAGTTCTTACATTCGGTACGTTCGATGTGTTTCACGTTGGTCATTTGCGTATCCTGGAGCGAGCGGCCGCGTTCGGAGATCGGCTGGTCGTCGGTGTGTCTACCGATGCCCTGAACGAAGCTAAAAAGGGGCGGCCTCCCGTCTACAGTGAAGGAGAGCGGTCGGAAATCATTCGGGCGTTGTCCTGTGTGGATGAAGTGTTTCTGGAAGAGTCGCTCGAATTGAAAGCGGACTACATCCAGCGCTATGGCGCCGACATATTGGTGATGGGTGATGACTGGAAAGGCAAGTTTGACCAGTTCAGTGATCTTTGTGAGGTTGCCTACCTGCCTCGCACGCCTGCGATTTCCACCACCGAAGTGATAGAAAAAATCAGGGTGTAGTGGTCCCGGCCAGCCTTAGCACGCGCGCAGATTGAAGCGCTGCCGCTCGTCCGCGAGTGTCTTCTGCATAGAGAGCATCGAGTATTTCGCGTTGCATGGCGCCGTAGCGAGCGGTGAACGTGCGGGGCTTGTCCAGAAACTCTTCCAGTGTCGCTACCAGTTCGGTCATTGTCGATGCGACAGCTCCCGCACGGTATTCGGGGCCCAGTGAGAATCCGTTTTTGAAGGGTGGGGGTACGTCGATAAACAGCATGGGTCGCTGCAGGCAAAGAAAGTCGAACGCGATAGACGACCAATCGCAAAGCAGTATGTCGGTGTCGGCCAGCAACGCCTCGGTGTCCGGATACGCTTTCTGTGGGCGGAACTCAACGTTGCTTAATCCCGTCTCCTGGATCTCGGCATTCAGGTGGCTGCGGATGATCAGTCGTGCCCCGTACGCGTCACAAGTAGCGGCGATGGCTCTAATAAAAGCCGCACCCTCGAGGCCGAAGGGAAACAGTTCACGGCCGGCATCGTCCTGGCGCCAGGTGGGCGCATAGAGCACGGTCGTCTGCTTGTCGGCGGGTCGGGCCTCGGCGCTGAATAGCTGATCCGTGCGGGCATAACCGAGACTGTGCACTTGCTGTTGCCTGAAACCGAAGCGTTGCACGTACAGATCTTCGAGCAGGGGCGAAGTCACCCAGCTCTCGTCATAGTGGTGTTGTAGCTTGAAGTCATCCGGTACGAACCCCTTGAAGGGAATCCCGTGCCAGACGTCGACAAATCGAATGTCAGTCAGGTGGACGAGGGGGAGCATCGCGTGCAGGCCATGATCGCTCACCAGCACGCGACACCTCACGAGTTGCAGCATGTCGAACAGGTTGGTGCAGGACAGCGTGCGGATGCCATCCGCCCTTAAGCGGTGAGCCTGCTGCCGGTCGAGGAGGAGGACACGCGGATCAACCTGGTCGCTGCAGTGGCTTGCCAGGTACTCGTAGATTGCCTTCAGGTTGCCGCCATACTGGTGGCCGTAGAGCGCAACCACCGGCCGTTTTGACCGTGGGGTGAGCCATCGCAGCGCTACGATCAGCAGCGAGAAACCGCCCTGCAGGGCCAGCATCAGCCAGTGATCGGGCCGTGTTTTGTCGATTTTCATGCGCGCGGAGCACCCTGTGGTTGGCCAAGCAGGGCGCTGATCGCTTGCTCAAGGGACGACTGGTAGTGCGGCCATGCATAGCGGCTCGCATGGTCCCGGCAGGCATCTGCGGTGAAGGTGGGTACTTGCAGATCCTGGATAATTGCATCGGCAAGTCCTTCGTAATCGCCGGCCGGTAGCAGGCGTCCGCTGCCTGCGCTGACCGCGTCGGCCACACCGCCAAGATCGAAGGCGAAGGTCGGTGTGCCGCTGGCTGCGGCTTCGACAGCGACCATGCCGAAACCTTCTACATCACCGGGAACCTCGACCAGTGGAAACACGTGGGCAGCGCTGCTGGCGAAGGCCAGCCACATATCATCGTCATCGACGGCGCCGACGAAGTGGATATGAGGCGCCAGCTGCAACGCCTCGACGGCCTTCAAGGTTTCTCCTTGGTCACCATTGCGGGTCAGGCCGTCACTGGGGTTTTCCCCCACGACGAGCATGCCCACTCCCTTGGTGGCCTCAAGTACACGCGGAAGGCCGTGCCTGAGGAAGTGCGACAGGCCCTTGCGCTTCGTCAGCCTGCCGGCAAACAGCAGGTAGCGTTCAAAGGGAATAGCGTGACGCTCCCTGAATGCTGCTATTTGCTCCTCGTCGAGGCCGGAGGGTAGATCGGTACCGGGATTGATCACGGTAATGCGCGCCGGTTGTACTCCCCGACCCGTTGCCAGCTGGCGAGTATTCTCACTGTTGGCGATGAGGTGGTCCGCGTTGCGAATGGAGGGCAGAAACAGCCACTGGTAGGGTTTGCTGTTAACGACCAGGTCGAGGCCGTGCAGGAAGATCAGCGATCTTGCGCCACACAGCCGTCTGGCCAGTGCAACCAGGGGCGCTGCAAGGCCGCTGCCGCCCACTATGAGCTCGAAACGATCGCGGCGGCAATGGCGCAGGACGTGGGCAAGGCCACTGGACATGAAGCCGGCGAGGGAGGATGGCGCCGTAAAAACGGTCGTGTCATCTGGCAGGTGCTGCTCGCAGCCAGCCGGGCCGATGACGGTGAGGTCGAGGTAGTGCCGCATGCCCAGGGCGGCATTCAGGATGAGCCGTTCCATTCCGCCGACAAGCGGCGGTAGATTCCGCGTAATCAGCAGAACCCGGGGTTTGTGAGGCTCAGTCCTGGCCATGTTTTGCCAGTACCCAGATGTGTGGTGTCAGCCAGGGCAGGCCTCGGGCCACGAAGTGGGCGAGACGGTGTTTCAGGCTGCCGGGAGGCAGCATATAGTCAACGCCGAATCGGGTGGGTTCTGCGATCACCCGTGCCGAGTAGTCGCTGAAATTGAAGGCTTCACACAGTTTGCGCAGCGCCCAATAGCTGACGTGCTTCTCGTGGTAGAAGTCGCCTTTGCCCGCGGCACGCAGGTAATAGTGTGCCATTGGTCTTGGGATGACCGACAGTAACGGTAGCTTGTGGTGGGGCTCCATATACATCAGGCGATTGTTGCCTGAGAAATAGCAGAAACCACCGGGCTTCAGGACCCGGTAGATTTCCCGAAACATCTGGCTGGCGTCCGGTACGTGTTCGTAGACATGCGAGCACACCACCACGTCGACGCTGGCATCGTCCTGCTCGAGCGCCATGGCATCGCCGGCGGCAAAGTGGAGGTTGGGTTTGGCGAAGGTCTCCCTGGCGTGAGCCATCGCGGGCTCATCAATATCGACGCCGAAGACAGTGCCGAAGTAGTCAGCGAGAAGGTTGTCGATAATACCGCTGGAACTGCCGACATCCAGGAGGGTGAGATCCGTGAGATCCTCACGTGCCAGGTAATCCTGGCACACTTTGAGTACGGTTCTCGCTTTGCGCTCGCGCCCCTCGGCATTGAACACGGAGGGTTTCAACGCCGAATAGTTGTACTGGTAATCCCGATCCATGTGCCTCTCACCAGAATTATTTTTGTATATGCACTAGCATCTGAAGCTAATATCCCCACCCCAGTCTAATCCGGTCTCCAGCGCATAATCGCGGTAACATACTGATATTGAAAATCAATTCCACGCCCCGAGTCCCAGATAAAAACGCTATATACCGTCTTGGTCGTAAATTGTCTCGAAATGGCCGCTAAGCCTAAGCAAAAATGATAACACCAATTGAGTTCGTGAAAGAGCGGTATAAACCTTTTCCGGGAAACTTGGAACAACGTATCTGGGGGGGGCAAAAAAGCGAACGCTACCACGAATCGCTCGGTAACCTGAAGCCAGCTAGTGTTTATTCTAGGCGCAGACAACAGATTCTCGATCAATGAAAGGAGATATTACTGAACACCTTGGCGACGCGTCCCAAGATGCTTTCTAAACAATCAGGCAGAGTTACAGGTCCAGATGAGCTGAAGCGTCTATTAAATGACGATGCAGCCTGAATGGAAAGTTATAACGACGCACAAATGATCACCCAAACCCTGCGATTTGACTGCATGCTGATCTCCTTTAGGCACTGACCCTTTGCAAACACGCAGGCACTTAGGTCAAGCAGCCCGAATGTACAGATATAAAGGATCACCATTATCGTAGAAATCAATAGTGTTATACTGCCCCCAACAAACAAGAATCATTTCACTCCCATGGAAAAACAAAATCTACCTGAAACCCTCGCGGACCGGCTGCAACGTTTGGAAACCGTCGTCAAAAATCTTGAGTCCGAAGACCAATCAATTGAAAAGTCGCTGGCAGAGTACGAAGAGGGAATTAATCTTATCCGTAAAGCTCAGGCTGACATCTCCAACGCAGAGCAAAAAGTTCATATTCTCGGCAATACCGCCTTTGGCGAAGAAGAAAGCTGATAGTGGCTGCTATAACTGTGCTTACCGCATTTATGCAAAAGTGTCGACTAAACCCGAAAGATCAACTCCCTCTTGATCTTCTAATCCCCGATCTGGCAGCAGTGTGCAGCTACGCATTGGAGGAAAGTGGCAAGCAAGTACGGCCGGCCCTAGCCTACCTTGCATTCTCGACAATAACACCCGGTTCGATCAACTTGGTCCCTGTCTCCGCTCTGGAACTAATCCACACCTACTCCCTAATCCACGACGACCTCCCCGCCATGGACGACGACGATATGCGTCGTGGCAAGCCCTCTCTTCACAAGGCTTTCGACGAAGCCACCGCCATTCTTGTGGGCGATGGCCTCCAGGCCCGAGCTTTCGAACTACTCGCCGATGCCCCGGATCTATCAGTAGAGCAAAAAGTGCGCATGATTAAAGTGCTCGCCCAAGCATCCGGTTTTGAGGGCATGGTCGGCGGCCAATACATCGACATTCAGGCCGTCGACTCCGACATGACCCTGGAAGAACTCCAGGCCATGCACGAGATGAAGACCGGCGCCCTCGTCCGCGCATCTCTCGCCCTGGGTGGCATTGCTGCCAATGGCACAGACGAGCAGTTGGCGGCGCTGGACGAGTACGGCAAGCACATCGGGCTGGCCTTTCAGGTTGTCGACGACATTCTGGATGTGGAAGGTGACGCGGAAGCGCTCGGCAAAACAGCGGGCAAAGACGCTGAAGCCAATAAACCGACTTATGTGAAACTCCTGGGTCTCGACGGCGCCAAAGCCGAGGCGAAGCGCCTGCTACAGGCAGCTATCGATGCACTGGAAATGTTTGGGGATTCAGCGGACCAACTCCGTGACCTGGCCCGATATATCGTGGAGAGGGATCGATAAGTGACTTTGGGGCGGCTTGCCCCCGACATCACCGAGTGAAGTAGAGAACAGACTGGGCCTAGCCCGTCTCATCCATCATATGCCCCAACTTCCCCGCCTTGGTGCTCAGATACTTCTCATTATGCGGATTCGCCCCGGTATGAAGCGCAATCCGCTCCACCACATTCACCCCGTGCTCTTCCAATGCTTTCACTTTACGCGGGTTATTCGTCATCAGACGCACAGCGGTGATATTCAGGTGGTGAATCATGGGCTTGAGAATGCTGTAATCACGCATATCCGCGCCGAAACCTAATTGCTCATTCGCCTCTACGGTATCCGCACCAGCATCCTGTAGCTTGTAAGCCTTAATCTTGTTCAGCAGGCCAATGCCGCGGCCTTCCTGGCGGAGATAGAACAGCGCACCCCTGCCCTCTTTGGCAATGGCCTCCAGAGCGGCATCGAGCTGGGGGCCGCAGTCACAGCGCATGCTGGAGAAGGCATCGCCAGTGAGGCATTCTGAGTGCACACGGGATAGCACGGGAGCGCCGTCGCCGACATCGCCCATGGTGAGGACAATGTGCTCCTTGTTGGATTCCACGTCCTCAAAGCCATGCATATCGAACACACCCCAGGCAGTGGGGAGGCGGGAGGATTCTACGTATCGTGCAACCAAAGGGGCGTATCCGTGCAAAAGGGCGCGTATTCTAACAGGTTTGGGGCAAGGGGCGCGAGGGTGTATCAGGGGCCCTTGGTGAGGGTCATAACCCCCTGTTTTTCTTCAATTTTAACATGTCTTAGCCAGGTCATGCCGAGCAGCACCGTAGAGGGCTGATCACCCTCCAGCACCGCGGCCTGCACGTTATTCACCTTGATGCCGCCCACATCCACGGCCTTGAGGTTCACCAGGTAGGCGCGCACATTGCCACTGGCGGTTTCCACCCGGGTGGGTGAGCCATCTTCAGCTTTCACACCTAGGCGCCGCGCCTCACCGAGGTTCATCGCCATCACATTGGCGCCGGTATCCACCAGCACTTCGGCCTGGCGGCCGTTAATGGTGGCGTTGGTGCGGTACTGCAACGAGGGGTTGATCTGAATGGTCACCACCTGCTCTGAGGGTGGCTGGTAGTTAGCGCCTACTTTGCGGGAGAGCCCCACCACGGTCTCATTGCCATCCACCTCGAGGGTGGCGGTGCGGGTGTAGACGGCGATCAGGGTCACGCCCTGAAAGGTCTGCCCCACCTTGACCATTTTGCGCTGGCCATCGACGTTGACCACGGCAGCATTGGGGGGCATCAGACCTTCAATCTCGATATGAGGGTCGGCAATCGTACGCAGGGGTGCACTTAGCAGGGCTGCTGCCAGCAGGATTGTTGCGAGCAAACGAATCACTGGATCCCCGCCTGCGCGGGGATGACGGTGTGAGCTATGTGCAGCACACCGCAGGCCATCAGCCCCGCCACAATGTCATCAATCATAATGCCAAGGCCGCCATCCACGCGCTTGTCCAGCCAGCCAATCGGCCAGGGTTTGGCGATATCGAAAATGCGGAACGCCACAAAGCCGGCCAGCATCCACACCCAGTCGGCAGGCAGCGCCCACATGGTCAGCCAGTAGCCGACGAACTCATCCCAGACAATGCCCGGATGATCGTGTACGCCCAACTCTTTGCTGGCCTTGTCGCAAATCCAGATGCCGGCAACAAAGGCCACTACGAGCGCTACGGTATACATCTCCAGGCTCAGGTGCGAGAGCAGCCAGAACAGGGGCACCGCGGCAATGGTGCCAAAAGTGCCCGGCGCCTTCGGCGCGAGGCCCGAGCCCAGGCCAAAGGCCAGGAACTGGATGGGAGACTTCAGCGGGTTTGGTGATATTGAATCGGGCATGATTTCCTGTGTCTGCATTTCCTGGATTCCCGCCTACGCGGGAATGACGAGGTCAAAAATGCTGGTAACCGGCGCCGGTGTCAATATCGGCATCGATCTGAACGCCCTCACCGGCCACGACCGTACCTATGCGCACGCAGCCCTCAGGCGCTGGCACACCTGTCGGCAGCGTGAAGCAAAGCTCGTAATCATCGCCGCCGTTAAGCGCCCAGGTGATGGCCCGCTCGCCGGCCTCTGCCAACGCAGGCGATACGGGCAACGCCGCGGATTCCAGCTCGATGGCTACGCCACTGGCAGCGGCAATATGCCCGGCATCTGCCAACAGGCCATCGGATATATCAATGGCCGCCGTGGCCACCGCCAGCAATTGCTGACCAAGGGCCAGGCGAGCGGTGGGCCGCTCGTGGCGTTCTACCAGATAAGCGGCGGCATCGCGGCTGGGGCGCCACTCGTCCTGCAGAAATGCCAGGCCACCTGCGGCATCACCCAGCGTGCCCGATACATACACCTCGTCACCTACCTGAGCGCCAGAACGCAGCAGTGCCTGGTCTACAGGCACTGCGCCCATTACCTGCACACTGACCGTGAGAGGGCCGCGGGTGGTATCCCCCCCACCAGGGGCAGTGAATATTCAGACACAGCCTCGGCCAGACCCTGGCTGAAACTGTGCACCCAGAATTCCTCAGCATCGGGCAAGGTCAGCGCTATGGTCATGCCCAGCGGGCGGGCGCCCATGGCAGCGAGATCCGATGCCGCAGTGGCAACGGCGCGGTAGCCGATAATTTCAGGGAAAGTGTCTGGCAGGAAGTGAACGCCTTCCACCAGGGTATCCAACGAGGTGATCAGGCGTTCGCCGGGTTCCAGCTTGAGGATGGCGCAATCGTCTCCCACGGACAGTTCGACGGCAGGGCCGGCGCCCAGGTGGGCGAAGTGGCGGTAGATTAAGTCGAATTCACTGGGCATGGGTTTGGGCCGCAGGGTTTCTGGATCCCGGCCTTCGCCGGGATGACGATGAGTGCGCCGAGATAGCGATGAATTCGCCGGGATGACGGTACGCTCGCAGGGATGACGATGAGTTGCCCCTGATCACAATGAGTTCGCCGGGGGCGATCTCAGACGCCGGTCTCAGCCTGGCGCAATTCCCGCGCGGCCTTGTCGAGCACACCGTTAATGTACTTGTGGCTTTCGCTGGCACCAAACTTCTTGGCCAGGGCCACGGCCTCGTTGATGGCCACCTTGTAGGGCACATCAATGCGCTCTTTGAGCTCCCAGATACCCATGCGCAACAGGGTACGCTCAATGGGGTCCAGGTCATCGATATTGCGGTCGAGCAGCGGCTCGAAAATCGCCTCGAGTTCGTCCACGCAGGTGGGCACACCGTGCAGCACCGCCTGGAAGTACTCCAGGTCAACGTGAGCGAAATCATACTCGGCCCGAAATTCCGCTTCGATATCGTTCAGCGGGGCGCTGGCCATGTACCACTGGTACAAGGCCTGCATTGCATAGTGCCGGGCCTTGCGGCGCTCCGCCGCCAGGGTGTTGTGAGGCTGCTTGCTCATTTAGTCGATCTTGCCCATCAGGCTGACCATTTCCAGGGCAGACATGGCGGCTTCTTCGCCCTTGTTGCCGGCCTTGGTACCGGAGCGCTCTACGGCCTGCTCAATGGTGTCCACTGTCAGTACGCCGAAGGACACAGGCACAGCGTACTCCATGCTCACCATGGCCAGGCCCTTGGTGCATTCGCCGGCCACGTATTCAAAGTGCGGGGTGCCGCCGCGAATCACGGCGCCGAGGGCGATGATGGCGTCGGTTTTGCCTTTGGCGGCAATCTGCTTGCACACCAGCGGAATCTCGAACGCGCCGGGTGCACGCACAATGGTGATCTGGCTTTTGCTCACACCGTGGCGGCGCAGGCAGTCCAGCGCGCCTTCCAGCAGGTGCTCTACCACGAAGCTGTTCCAGCGCCCAACCACAATGGTGTAGTCGCCTTTGCCGCTGGTGAAGTCGCCTTCGATGGTCTTGATGTCGTTCATGTTGGTTTCCTTGTCCGTTTAGTCGGCCTTGGGGCTGACGAAATCCAGCACCTCGAGGTCGAAACCCGAGAGCGCATTGTACTTGATTGGGGCGCCCATCAAATGGATTTTTCCCACCCCCAGGTCGCGCAGAATCTGGGAGCCCAGACCCACGGTGTTATACACGGCGCTACCGCTGCCGGCGGTAAATTCCTCGCCCAGCGCCATGTCGATGCTGTTCAGCAACTGCTCGGGCCCTTCTTCGCGGGCCAGCAGCACAATCACACCTTTGCCAGCCTCGGCCACGGTCTGCATGCAGCGGGCCATGCTCCAGGTGGGTTGGTCTTCGATCTCACTGCCCACCAGGTCGCGCAGGGCCGATTGCACATGCACCCGAACCAGCGTGGGTTCGGCCTCGCTGATATCACCCATGGACAGGGCCAGGTGCACGTCGCCAGCGGTCTGGTCGCGGTACGCGGTGAGGTTGAATTCACCGTGAGCGGTATTCACCTTACCTTCACGCACTTTGCGAATAGTGCGCTCGTTCACCATGCGGAAGTGAATGAGGTCTGCCACGGTGCCGATTTTCAGGCCCTGCTTGGCAGCGAACTCTACCAGCGCCGGGCCATCGGCCAGGGTGCCGTCATCGGTAAGAATGTCGGCAATCACTGCCGCAGGCAAAAGGCCTGCCAGGCGGGCGTAATCGCAGCCGGCTTCGGTATGGCCCGCGCGAGTAAGCACGCCACCCGGCAGTGCTTCCAGGGGGAAGATATGGCCCGGTTGCACAATATCGCCCGGCACCGCATGGGGCGCCACGGCGGCGTGCACGGTGCGCGCCCGGTCTGCCGCGGAAATGCCAGTATCGATACCGACTGTGGCTTCGATGGACAGCGTGAAGTTGGACTTCTCGCCCATGGCATCTTCCACCATGGGTGGCAGGTCGAGCTGGCGGCAGCGCTCCTCAGTGAGGGTCAGGCACACCAGGCCACGGGCCTTGCGGGCCATAAAGTTCACCTGGTCGGCATCCACGTGCTCGGCAGCTACCATTACCACGCCTTCATTGTGGCTGTCGGCATCATCGTCCAACAGCACTACCATGCGACCCTGGCGCAGGTCAGAAATCAGTTCATCAACAGTGTTTACTTGCATAGTCATTTTCACAATTCACAAAAGCCGGTGATCGGCTTCTGCTGTTATTTCAGGAATCCGTTTTCAGCGAGAGTGGCCATCGACAGCGAGCCCGCACCGGGCTTGGCCGCATCGTCGCCCTGCATCAGACGCTCGAGGTAGCGCGCAATCACGTCCACTTCCAGGTTCACCCGGGTGCCCGGCTGGTAATCGCCAAAAACCGTCTCTGCCATGGTCTGGGGGATAATGTTCAGGTCGAACTCGGCGCCATTCACCGCGTTCACCGTGAGGCTGGTGCCGTCCACGGTAATGCTGCCCTTGTGGGCAATGTAGCGGGCCAGGTCATCGGGGGCGCGGAGCACAAAGCGGATCGAGCGCGCATCCTCATGCAGGCTCACCACTTCACCCACGCCATCCACATGGCCACTCACAATATGGCCACCGAGGCGGCTGGCGGGTGTCAGCGCTTTTTCGAGATTAACCTTGGAGCCGGGCTTGAGATCGCCCAGCGTTGTAAAGTTCAGGCTCTCTACCGAGACATCGGCCCAGTAGCCGTCGCCGGGCAGTTCGATAACAGTCAGGCACACGCCATTGGTGCAGATGCTGTCGCCCAGAGCCACGTCGCCCAGGTCGAGTTTGCCGGTGTGAATGCGCAGGCGCAGGTCTCCCCCGGAGGGTTGCATCGCGGCAACTTCGCCAACGGCCTGGATAATGCCTGTGAACATAATCTACCTTCTCAAAAAACGTTAATCGCAGCCGAAAGCTGCAGTGCCTGGCGACCGGCTCGCGTAATGCGCTAGCCCGGTACGGCGGTGATGCGCCAGTCGCGGCCCACGGCGCGAATGTCTTCAATCAGCAACGGCACTTTCTGGGCCATGCGGTCCAGCGGCAATTGCAGCAGGGGCATGGCGTTACTGCCCATCAGGGTGGGGGCCATATAGATGATTAATTCATCCAGCAGTCCCGCCTGGAGCATGGCCCCAGCCAAATGGGGGCCAGATTCTACCAGAATTTCGTTGCATTGCCGCGTGGATAATTGGTCCAGCATGGTGGACAAATCCAGGCCCTGGCGGCCTCGTTCCAGGGGCAGCCACTCGGCGCTCGTGGCCTGTAGCGCCGGGGATGGGGTGATCGCAGCATCGTGGCACACCAATGTGGGAGCACTTCCATCCAACACTTTGGCATCAGCCGGCGTGCGCAGCCTGGAATCCATCACCACGCGCAGTGGCTGGCGCTGTGCTGCGAGCGCCGCTTCCTGTGCAGGCAGGCCCAGTTCTTCGGCGCGAACTGTGAGTGAGCAATCATCATCCAGCACCGTGCCGACCCCGGTCAGGATGGCGCAGCTCATGGCCCGCAGACGCTGCACGTCCGTCCGGGCATCGGGGCCGGTAATCCACTGGCTTTCGCCAGAGGCCATGGCCGTGCGGCCATCGACCGACATCGCCAGCTTGGCCCGCACTCGCCCACGGCCATGACGCATGCGCGACACAAATCCGGGAATCACGCGTTCGGCTTCCGCTTCCAGCAAACCGCACTCGACGGCAATACCTGCAGCGCGCAACTTTTCAAAACCATTGCCACCCACTATCGGGTTCGGATCCTGCATGGCCGCCACCACCCGGGTGACGCCAGCCGCAGCTAGGGCATCGGCACAGGGCCCGGTTTTGCCCACGTGGGAGCAGGGCTCCAGGGTGACATACGCTGTGGCGCCCCGGGCATCGCCGGCGGCTTGCAGTGCCTGCACCTCGGCGTGGTTGCCGCCCGCGGGCTGGGTATAGCCTTCGCCGATAATCTCGCCGTCGCGCACCAGCACACAACCCACATGCGGGTTGGGCTTGGCACTGTATTGGCCGCGCCGCGCCAGGGTCAGCGCGCGGGCCATCATGCGGGTATCAAATTCAGTGCTCATGGCGAGGAGCGGAATCAGTTGGCGGGTTCGTGGCTGGGCTCTGACTGCAAATCGTCGATGGCGGCCTTGAATTCAGAGATATCCTCAAAGCTGCGATATACCGAGGCAAACCGCACATAGGCCACCTTGTCGAGCTTCTTGAGGTTGTCCATCACCAGTTCGCCCAGCACCAGCGACTTCACCTCACGCTCACCGGTGGCGCGCAGGGCGTTCTTGATCTTGTGGATGACGGCCTCGATGTCTTCCACCGACACCGGGCGCTTTTCCAAAGCGCGGAGAAAGCCGGCACGCAGCTTGTCTTCATTGAAAGGCTCGCGCGTACCGTCCTGCTTGATCACCCGCGGCATCACCAGCTCCGCCACCTCATAGGTGGTGTAGCGTTCGGCACAACTCAGGCACTCGCGACGGCGACGCACCTGGTCCCCCTCGGCCACGAGGCGGGAATCAATCACTTTGGTGTCTTCAGCGCCACAGAATGGGCAATGCATATCAGCTCTCCCCTGCTAACTGCTTGAAGGATAACACAATTTAACAAAAACCCTGGGGTCAGGTCTTATTTTTCTGAAACAGCTGTTTCAGAAAAATAAGACCTGACCCCAGGGTTGTCTGAGGCGGGGTTACTTGTAGACCGGGAAGCGGGCGCAGACTTCCAGAACTTTGCCTTTGACTTCCTCAATCACCTGCTCGGAATTGCCGTTCTCCAGCGATTCAAGCACATCGCACATCCAGTGGGTCAGCTGTACGGTTTCTTCCGCGCCAAAACCGCGCGTGGTGATGGCAGGCGTACCTACGCGCAGGCCTGAGGTAATGAAGGGCGAACGGGGGTCATTGGGCACCGCGTTCTTGTTCACAGTGATGTTAGCCGCGCCCAGGGCCGCGTCTGCATCCTTACCGGTGTAAGCCTTACCGATCAGGTCCACGAGCATCAGGTGATTCTCGGTACCGCCGGAAACAATGTTAATACCGCGCTCGATAAAGGTTGCTGCCATGGCCTTGGCGTTCACCACGACCTGCTTCTGGTATTCCACAAACTCGGGGCTCGCGGCTTCCTTGAAGGAGACGGCCTTGGCCGCGATCACGTGCATCAACGGGCCGCCCTGACCACCGGGGAACACCGCAGAATTAAATTTCTTCTGCAGTTCCTCATTGGCCTTGGCCAGGATGATGCCGCCGCGGGGGCCGCGCAGGGTCTTGTGCGTGGTAGATGTGACCACATCGGCGTAAGGCACCGGGTTGGGGTAGACGCCAGCGGCGATCAGGCCGGACACGTGGGCCATGTCGACCATCAGGTAGGCACCCACTTTATCGGCGATCTCGCGGAAGCGCGCCCAGTCCATGACCTGAGAATAGGCAGAGAAGCCGGCGATGATCATCTTTGGCTTGTGCTCCAGCGCCAGGGCTTCTACCTGGTCATAATCCACCTCACCGGTGTCCGCATTCAGTCCATACTGAATGGCGTTGTAGTTTTTACCGGAGAAGTTGGGCTTGGCGCCGTGGGTCAGGTGGCCACCGTCGGCCAGGCTCATGCCCAGAATGGTGTCGCCGGGCTGAACCAGGGCCAGGAATACCGCGGAGTTGGCCTGCGAGCCCGAGTGCGGCTGCACATTGGCGTAGTCGGCGCCAAACAGGGCCTTGACCCGCTCGATGGCGAGATCTTCGGCCTTGTCGACATACTCACAACCGCCGTAATAGCGCTTACCTGGGTAGCCTTCAGCGTACTTATTCGTCAGCACAGTACCCTGCGCCGCGATGACCCGGGGGCTGGTGTAATTTTCAGAAGCAATCAGCTCGATGTGCTCCTCCTGGCGGCGCTCCTCTTCACCAATGGCGGCAAAGATTTCGTCGTCAAAACCCTCAATGGTCATGTTGCTGTCAAACATGCGTGTCTCCCGCAAAAAAATGGTGGGGTGGCCCCGATTGGAAAGGCGCGCATTTTAACGAAAAAGGCGCAGTTACAGAAGGTGGTTTGGGGAGAAATTGGCCTGCCTCGACTAAGGTCCAATTGCGCCTTCCAACGCTCTCGTCTATATCCTAAGGAGTGGCGCGGCGTTTGCATGCCTCGGCTAGACTAATAACTGTGGGGACACATGAACAAAAGCTGGAAATCCTACGACACCGGCCCATTTTTTGACGAACTGATCACCGACGCTGGCAAACCGCGCGTGGCGGCCCGCAGGGCTGTCAACCTGCTGCAGAAACTCAGCCGCGAAGAAATGGAAGCGCGCCGCAATGCCGCTGAGCTGGCGATCCGCGACATGGGCATCTCATTCACCATCTACTCCGAAGGCCAGAACATCGACCGCGCCTGGCCGTTCGATATCATCCCGCGAGTGATTGGCGGCCGTGACTGGAGCAAAGTGAGCCGGGCCTAGCCCAGCGCACCCGTGCCCTCAACGCCTTTATCGACGATATCTACAACAAGCAACGCATCCTCAAGGACGGCATTGTCCCCGCCGAGATCGTGCTGGATTCCGGCAACTACAAGCCCCAGTGCGCAGGCATTTCGCCCCGTTTTGGTGCATGGGCGCATGTCTGCGGCACTGATCTGGTCCGTGACAAGGACGGCAAGTTCTATGTCCTGGAGGACAACCTGCGGGTGCCGTCCGGCGTCTCCTACATGTTGGAGAACCGGGAGATTACCAAGCGCGTGCTCCCCGAACTGTTTGAGAATTACAGCATCCAGCCGGTGGACGACTACCCCGCCCAGCTGTATCGGACCCTGGCTTCTCTGAGCCCAAGGGAGCGCAAACGCCCCTGCATCGTGGTGCTCACCCCCGGGATCTACAACTCGGCCTACTTTGAGCACTCGTTCCTCGCACGGGGCATGGGGGCAGAACTAGTGGAGGGCACCGACTTGTTCGTCGACGACAATGACGTGCTGCACATGCGCACGGTGGACGGCCCCGAGCGCGTGGATGTGGTCTACCGCCGAATCGACGACGATTTCCTTGACCCGGAGGCCTTTAACGCCGACTCCGTTCTGGGAGTGCCGGGCATCATGCGCGCCTGGAAGAAGGGCAACGTGGCCATCGCCAACGCCCCCGGCGCCGGCGTGGCCGACGACAAGGTGGTATACGCGTTCGTGCCCGACATGATTCGCTACTATCTGAAGGAAAAGCCCGCCATCGCCTCGGTGAAAACCTATCTGTGCATGATCGAGAAAGAGCGCGACTACGTGCTGGCCAATCTCGACAAACTGGTGGTAAAGCCAGCCAACGAGTCCGGTGGCTACGGCTTGATGGTGGGGCCTCACTCCACCGCCAAACAGCGCAAGACCTTCGCCAAGCTCATTGAGGACAACCCGCGCAACTATATCGCCCAGCCAACCCTGTCACTCTCTACCGCACCCACTTATTGCGGCAACACCATAGAGCCGCGCCACCTTGACCTGCGCCCCTTTATTCTCTCGGGCCAAGATACCTGGGTCACCCCCGGCGGCCTCACCCGGGTGGCCATGGTGAAAGGGTCGCTCGTGGTCAACTCATCCCAGGGTGGCGGCAGCAAAGACACCTGGATCGTGGAGGGCTCCAAATGAGATTACTCTCACGCGTCGCGGAGCGCCTGTACTGGATGGCGCGCTATCTGGAGCGGGCTGAAGACACCGCCCGCCTGCTGCGCTCCCACACCCACATGATCATGGACATTCCAGAGGGCTCGGAGCCGGGCTGGGAGGTGTTGCTCAAAACCTTCAACGCCGACACAACTTTTGCCGAGCGCTACCGGGTGGCCAACGAAACCAATGTGCTGCGTTTCCTGATGGCCGAGCCCGATAATTCGGGCAGCATCGCGAGCGCGGTGCAGGCTGCGCGGGAGAACGTGCGCACCACCCGCGACGTTTTGCCCGCTGAAGTCTGGGAACACGTCAACGAACTCTATCTCTACACCCGCGAGAACGCCGACAAGTGTGTCGGCCGACGCAACCGCCACGGCTTCCTGGAGCAGGTGATCGGCCGCTGCCAGATGATCAATGGCCTAATGATGACCACGCTATGCCGTGACCACAGCTATCGGTTTATCCGTATCGGCAACCTGCTGGAACGGGCCGATATGACCACGCGCGTACTCGATGCCGGCGTGGGGTCACTGATGAACGAAGAGCGCAACCCCAGCACTGCAGATCCACTTATCTGGGCTAGCGTGCTGGACTCCCTTTCAGCCCACGAAACCTACCGGCGCACGATCGGCCCACTGGTGGAGCGGTCAGAAGTGGTAGACTTCATCTTTCGCGACGGCAGCCTACCCCGCTCGCTTAAATTCTGCCTCGGCGGTATTCGCGAGGACCTGGCGCCACTGCAGAACAGCCGCCAGGCACTCAAGATTATCGACCGTTCGCGGCGCAGCCTGGCACGGTTTGATCCGCACTCGGCAGGCCGAACCGACACGCACAGATTCATCGACAAATTCCAGGGAAACCTGCTGGAGCTCGGTGCCGAGATCAGCCGCACCTGGTTCCACAGCGAAACCGATTGAAACTCACCGCCGGAGCGGTAACTAAGCAATGACTATCCGTGTAGCCATCAACCACCGTACGTCCTACAAATTTGACCGGGCGGTGAACATGTCGCCGCACACCGTGCGCCTGCGCCCGGCGCCGCACTCGCGCACGCCGATCCACAGCTACAGCCTCAACATCAAGCCGCAAGAGCACTTCATCAACTGGCAACAGGACGCCTTTGGCAACTACCTGGCCAGGCTGGTATTCCCAGAGAAATGCACCGAGTTCGAAGTGGATGTGGAAGTGATCGCCGACATGACGGTGATCAATCCCTTTGATTTCTTTGTTGAAGAATATGCCGAGAACTATCCCTTCGAGTATCCAGAGCAGCTGAAAAAAGAGCTGCAACCCTACCTGGAAATAGAGGACTTTGGCCCGCTGTTCGATGAGCTGGTAGCCGGGGTCGACCGATCAGAGACCGCGATCAACGACTTTCTGGTGGCGGTGAATCAGGATCTGGAACAAAAGATCGAATATCTGGTGCGCCTGGAACCGGGTGTACAAACCCCGGAAGAAACCCTGAAACTCGCCAAGGGCTCCTGTCGCGATTCTGCCTGGCTGCTGGCCCAGTTGCTGCGCCACCTGGGCCTGGCCACGCGCTTCGCTTCAGGCTACCTGGTGCAGCTTGAGCCGGACGAAAAATCACTGGACGGCCCCTCCGGTGCAGACGAGGATTTCACCGACCTGCACGCCTGGTGTGAAGTCTTCCTGCCCGGCGCCGGCTGGGTAGGCATGGACCCAACCTCGGGCCTGTTCGCGAGCGAGGGGCATATTCCTCTCGCCTGCACACCGCACCCCGTTTCCGCCGCGCCTATTGTCGGGGCAACCGATGAGTGCGAGGTGAAGTTTGATTTCAGCAACACGGTCACCCGGGTGCTCGAAGACCCTCGCGTCACCAAACCCTATACCGAGGACCAGTGGCAACACATTCTCGCCCTGGGCAAATCCGTGGATGTCCTGTTCGACAACAACGATGTCCGTCTGACCATGGGCGGCGAGCCCACCTTCGTGTCGATCGACGACATGGAGTCCGAACAGTGGAACACCGATGCGCTGGGCGAAGACAAACTGAGCCTGGCGAAAACCCTGCTGCTGCGCCTGCGCGACCAGTTCGCACCGCAGGGGCTGCTGCACTACGGCCAGGGCAAGTGGTACCCGGGCGAAGAAGTACCGCGCTGGGCCCTCGGGGTTTTCTGGCGCAAAGACGGCGAGCCACTGTGGCAGGACAACAGCCTGCTCGCCCGGGTCGATAAGGATTACCAACGCGACGCCAAGGACGCCGTCAAGTTCGGCCGCAAGCTGTGCGACCTGCTCGGTCTGCCGCGCGGCAGCAGCCAGCCCGCCTACGAGGACGGGTTCTACTACCTGATGCAGGAGCAGAACCTGCCCAAGAACATCGACGTGTTATCGCACAAGGTGGAGAACGACCTGGACCGCCGGCGCCTTGCGCGCCTGATCGAACGCGGCTTCAGTGTGCCTACCGGCCTGGTACTGCCACTGGAACGCAACACCGGCTGGCCCATTGCCGAAAAAACCTGGCGCTCCAGCCTGTGGCCGATGAAACGGGAGCGCATCACCCTGATCCCCGGTGACTCGCCCATGGGCCTGCGTCTGCCACTGGCTGACCTGCCGGAGCTGGCAGAGAAGATCGACAGCTACCAGCACCCCCGAGACCCGTTTGAGACCCGCGATGAACTGGCCCCACGCAAGGACATGACTTTTCAGGAGAGCGCGGGTGAAAACGCCGACGAGCCACTGGAAGAGCCGGAATACGAGCAGGTGGTGCGCACCGCCATGTGCATCGAGGCCCGCGACGGCCGGCTGTGCGTGTTCATGCCGCCTCTGGAATACCTGGAAGACTACGTCGAACTGATCGCCGCGGTGGAGGAAACCGCCAGCGCCCTGAAAATGCCGGTACTGATCGAAGGCTACGAGCCGCCGAAAGATCCGCGTATGCAAAAACTGCTGGTCACCCCCGACCCGGGCGTCATCGAAGTCAATGTACATCCGTCCAATAATTGGGACGAGCTTGTGGCCACCACCACCTCACTCTACGAGGAGGCCCGCCAGTCGCGCCTGTCCACCGAGAAATTCATGCTGGATGGCCGCCACACCGGCACCGGCGGCGGCAATCACATCACCCTGGGGGGGCCACGCCGGCAGACAGCCCAATGCTGCGCCGCCCGGATCTGCTGCGCAGCCTGATCACGTTCTGGCAGCACCACCCCAGCCTCAGCTATCTGTTTTCCGGCATGTTCATCGGCCCCACGTCCCAGGCACCGCGTGTCGACGAAGGCCGCGACGAGATGCTCTACGAACTGGAAGTCGCCTTCTCACAGATGACCGAGGGCGAAGTGCCTCAGCCCTGGCTGGTGGACCGCCTGCTGCGGAACCTGTTGATTGACGTCACCGGCAATACCCACCGGGCAGAGTTCTGTATCGACAAACTCTACTCCCCGGCAGGCCCTGCCGGGCGCCTGGGTATTCTCGAATTCCGCGGCTTCGAAATGCCGCCCCACCCGCGCATGGCCCTGGTCCAGGCGCTGCTGCTGCGCTGCCTGGTAGCGCGCTTCTGGGACAAACCCTATCGCGGCCAGCTGGTACGCTGGGGCACCGAGTTGCACGACCGCTTCATGCTGCCCCACTACCTCTGGGAAGACATGAAATTCGTGGTCGACGACCTGCGTGAACACGGTTTCGCGTTCGACCTCGACTGGCTGTTGCCGTTCGAGGAATTTCGTTTCCCCCACTACGGCCGGGTCATGCTCGACGGTGTGGAGCTGGAACTGCGCTGGGCAGTGGAGCCCTGGCATGTACTGGGGGAGGAAACCACCAGCTTTGGCACCTCACGCTATGTAGATTCGTCCGTGGAGCGCTTGCAGATCCGCTGTACCGGCATGACCGATGGCCGCTACGTGGTGGCCTGTAACGGCCGGCGGGTACCCATGCGCCCAACAGGTGTACACGGCGAATACGTCGGCGGTGTGCGCTACCGGGCCTGGCAGCCGCCCTCGGCACTGCACCCCATGATCGGTGTGCATGTGCCACTGACGTTCGATCTGATCGACAGCTGGAACGGCCGCTCCCTCGGGGGCTGCAGCTACCATGTCTCCCACCCCGGTGGGCGCAGCTACGATTCCTTCCCGATCAACGCCTTCGAGGCCGAGTCGCGGCGGATCAACCGCTTCGACACGGTCAGCCACACCCAGGGGCCGTTCATCCCCCAGCCCGAGGTTTCAGCGCTGCGCGAGTTCTTCCCCAACGACTCGGTGCCGCGCCCAATGGAGCCGCCTCCGGAGGAACCGGCCGGCGAGTACCCCTATATTCTCGATATGCGCAGCCCCGCACCGCGCTAGCCCCGGACAGCGGGATTGCGTATATTAACCGGCCGATTTTTCGCCCCCTGCGAACAGGACAAGCCACGCAATGATTTCCAAGCAACCGCCCAGCCCCCAGTCTGGCCAATCGCAGGTACAAACCCTGCATTCGGCCCTGGACTACCCGGCGCCCGGCGGTCTGCTGGATGAGACCCGCGACGCCGACGGCGCGTTAAAGCCCGGCTGGGATTACCTGCTGGGTGCGGTGCGCGACCTTGGGCCCGAGGTCATGCGCAATCGCGAGGAAAAGGCTCGCCGCATCCTCCGCGACGACGGCGCCACCTACAACATATACGGCAAACCCGGCAGTGCCAGCGGCAGCTGGGAGCTGGACCCGGTTCCCTATATCATTAGCAGCGACGACTGGTCCCAGATCGAAACGGGCCTGCAGGAACGCTCAGAGCTATTCAACCTGATCCTGCGCGATCTCTATGGGCCTCGCACCCTGATCCGCCACGGCGCCCTCCCTCCGGAGGCACTGTTCAACCATGGCGGCTTCCTGCGCGCCTGCCAGGGTGTCCAGCTGCCCGGTGATCACGAGCTAATCATGCACGCGGTGGACATGGTGCGCCGGCCGGATGGCTCGATGTGTATCTTGTCCGACCGCACCCAGGCGCCCTCGGGCTCAGGCTATGTGCTGGAAAACCGCACAGTGATGTCGCGGGTTTTCCCCAGCCTGTACCGCGACAGCCATGTGCACCGCATCGCCAGCTTCTACCAACGGCTGCGCCACAAACTAACCTCACTCTCGCCCTCTGGCGATCTGCCGCGGGTGGCCCTGCTGACACCCGGCGCGCAGAACGAAACCTATTTCGAACACGCCTACCTCGCCAACTATCTCGGTTTCCCGCTGGTGCAAAGCGGCGACCTGGTCGTGCGCAACGGTTTCCTGTGGATGAAATCCCTGGACGGCTTAAAACGAGTCGACGTGCTGCTGCGCCGGGTCGACGATGTCTACTGCGACCCGGTGGAACTGCGCCCGGATTCACAACTCGGTGTGCCCGGGCTGCTGGAAATCGTCCGCAGCGGCCGGGTCGTGGTCTGCAATCCGCTCGGCAGTGGCGCACTTGAAAATGCGATTTTGCTGAAATACCTGCCGGGTATTGCCACGCTCCTGCTGGGCCGCGACTTACGCCTGGATACGGTGAAAACCTTTTGGGCCGGCGATGAAGCCGATCTCGCCCACATCACTCGCAACATCGACAAGTTGATCATCAAACACGCCTGGCGCGGCAGTGGCGAGAACAGCGCCTTCGGTGGCGACCTCAACGAGGAGCAACGCACCGCGTTGCTGGCGCGAATCCATCACAGCCCCTTCGACTACGTTGCACAAGAGAAGCTCGACAAACCCTACACGCCGGCCTTCAACGGCTACAATCTGGAACCACGGCCAACCCTGCTGCGCACCTTTGCGGTGGCTACCGACAGCTCCTATACCGTGCTGCCGGGCGGCCTCACCCGTATCGGCACCTCGACTAACGGCCAGCTTATCTCCATGCAGGAAGGCAGCCCTTCCAAGGACACCTGGGTCATCGCCTCCGAGCCAGAGCGTGAGGTGACGACAGAGGCCAGCATCGACAGCCTGCGCCTGGCCCAGGAATCGCCGGTGGACAGCCTGCCCAGCCGGGTGGTGGAAAATCTGTACTGGATGGGCCGTTACGCCGAGCGTGCGGAAGCCTCAATGCGCCTGCTGCGCACCGTGTTCGTGATGCTCAATGGCGAGGACCGCATCACCCCGGATGCCACACGCATCCTGCTGGAAACCGTTTCGCAGATCACTTACACCCTGCCGGGATTCACCGCGGCCACCCCCGAGCAACTGGCCAATCCGGAAGAAGAACTGCTGGAGATCATCAGCGACGGCAACCGGGTGGGCAGTGTGCGTTCCACCATCAATTCCCTGCTGCTGGCGGCCGACGAATCCAAGGAGTTACTGTCCACTGACACGATCCGGGTCATCAACGACCTGCAGGACGCTCTGGACAACCTCGACGCAGACCTGTCCGGCGGCCTGGCCTCGGCGCCGGAAGAAGCCCTTGACCCGCTCGTGACATCCCTGGCAGGCCTCGCGGGCCTTACCCAGGAATCCATGATTCGCGGCGTAGGCTGGCGGTTCATGGACATGGGCAAGCGCATCGAGCGCTCGTTGCAGACCATTGCCACCGTGCGCGGCCTGCTCTCGGAAGCGTGTGGAGAGACCGAACAGGCGACCCTGCTGACCGCCATGCTTACATCGATGGAAGCGCTGATCACCTACCGCCGACGCGGGCGCCAGCAACGCGGCCTGGAGTTGGGTGCCGATCTGGTCCTGCTGGACCGCACCAACCCGCGCTCGCTGCTATTCCAGATGGAACGCCTGCAGGAACACCTCGCCGAACTACCGAATGCCGAGCCATTGGCGGGTGAACTCGACGAAGAGAACCGCTGCCTGCTGGAGGCCATGACCACCCTGCAATTGACCCGCGTGCCGCATCTGCTGCAGGTCGCGGGCAAGCGCCGCCCTGAGGTGGAGACCTTGATGACCCAGCTGGCCGGGCTGCTGCGCGAGTTCAGCCGCTTTATCAGCGACAAACACTTCGACCATCGCAGTGGCCCAAAGCAGCTATTCACCAACACGCGGAGTGGCAGCTGATGCGGTATAAGGTTCGCCACACTACCCGCTACAGCTACCCGGCCCGGGTAACCTCCTGTTACAACCTGGCCAATGTGCTGCCGCGAGACACGCGGCGCCAGCGCTGCCTGAACAGCAATGTCACGGTGTCGCCGATGCCGGCGGTGAGCCGCTCGCGCACCGACTACTTCGGCAACCACGCCTACCAGTTTGAGATCCAGAAGGCCCACAAGGAACTGGTGATTACCGCCGAGAGCGAGATCCAGATTTCAGAAGCGCAACCGGATCTCAACCTGGACTTCGGCATCTCCTATGCCCAGGCCCTGCACTACATGCGCAGTAACCGCTCGCACCACGCGCTGGAAGCGCGCGAGTACCTGCTGAACTCGCCGATGATTGCTGCGACTGAAGAACTGACCAACTACGCCCAACCCTCATTCGTCCCTGACCGCTCACTGAAGTCCTGTGTGGCGGAGCTGACCACCCGCATCTTCAGCGACTTCACCTATGACCCGGAGTTCTCGACCATTGCCACGCCCCTGAGCGAGGTACTGGAACACAAACGCGGTGTCTGCCAGGACTTCGCCCACCTGCAGGTAGGTTGCCTGCGCGCCGTAGGTATTCCCGCCAAGTATGTGTCCGGTTATATCGAGACGCTGCCGGCGCCGGGCGAGGAAAAGCTGGTGGGCGCAGATGCCACCCACGCCTGGGTTGCCTACTTCTGCCCGGACGAAGGTTGGCTGGAGTTCGACCCCACCAATGACACTGCCGCCCAGACCCAACACATCGTCACCGCCTACGGCCGCGACTTCCTCGACGTGACGCCGGTAAAGGGTGTGATTTTCGGCGGTGGCAGCGCGCCGGCGCTAGACGTCTCGGTCGACGTAAGCCGGGTCAGCGAAGACTAAAAAATCTGCTAGAATTCCCCGTCTCAAAACCTCCCAGAGATTAACCCGCCCATGGCCCAATACGTTTACACCATGAACCGTGTCGGCAAGATCGTGCCGCCCAAGAAAGAAATCCTGAAGGACATCTCCCTGTCGTTCTTCCCCGGCGCCAAGATCGGCGTACTGGGCCTGAACGGCGCCGGTAAGTCCACCCTGCTGAAAATCATGGCCGGTATCGACACCGACATTATCGGTGAGGCGCGCCCCCAGCCCGGCATCAAGATCGGCTACCTGCCCCAGGAGCCGCAGCTGGATCCGGAAAAAGATGTGCGCGGCAACGTGGAAGAAGGCGTTCAGGACGCCATCGATGCGCTGGCGGGGCTGGAGAAGGTGTACGCCGATTACGCCGAGCCCGATGCCGACTTCGACGCCCTCGCCAAGAAGCAGGCCGAGTTTGAAGACATCATCCAGGCCACCGACGCCCACAACCTCGACCACCGCCTGGAAGTGGCCGCCGACGCCCTGCGCCTGCCGCCTTGGGACGCCGACGTCACCACCCTTTCCGGTGGTGAACGCCGCCGCGTGGCCCTGTGCCGCCTGCTGCTCTCCAACCCCGATATGATTCTGCTCGATGAGCCCACCAACCACCTGGATGCAGAATCCGTGGCATGGCTGGAGCGCTTCCTCGAGAGTTTCCCCGGCACCGTGGTGGCCATTACCCACGACCGCTACTTCCTCGACAACGCCGCCGGCTGGATCCTCGAACTCGACCGCGGCCGCGGCATTCCCTACGAGGGCAACTACTCAGACTGGCTGGAAGCCAAAGAGAAGCGCCTCGAACAGGAAGCCCGTCAGGAAGCGTCCCACCAGAAGGCCATCAAGGCCGAGCTGGAATGGGTGCGCCAAAACCCCAAGGGGCGCCAAGCCAAAAGCAAGGCGCGCCTGGCCCGTTTCGACGAGCTGCAATCGCAGGAATTCCAGAGCCGCAACGAAACCAACGAGATCTACATTCCCCCGGGTCCCCGCCTGGGCGACAACGTGATCGAAGTCACCAACCTCAAGAAGGGTTTTGGCGATCGCCTGCTGTTTGATGACGTGAGCTTTGTGGTGCCCCCGGCTCCATTGTCGGCATTATCGGTGCCAACGGCATGGGTAAATCCACCCTGTTCAAGATTATGGCGGGGGAAGAAACCCCTGATTCCGGCGAAGTGAAACTCGGTGAGACCGTTAAGCTGGGCTACGTTGAGCAGTCTCGCGATGATCTGGAAGGCTCTAAAACCGTCTGGGAAGAACTCTCCGACGGCAACGACATCATCCGCATCGGCACCTATGAGGTGAACTCACGCTCTTACTGCGGGCGCTTCAACTTCAAGGGCTCTGATCAGCAGAAGTTCGTGAAGGACCTTTCCGGTGGCGAGCGCAACCGCCTGCACCTGGCCAAGCTGCTGAAGCAGGGCGCCAACGTGCTGCTGCTGGACGAACCGACCAACGATCTCGACGTAGAAACCCTGCGCGCCCTGGAAGAAGCCTTGCTGGCCTTCCCGGGCTCCGCCATGGTGATCTCGCACGACCGCTGGTTTCTCGACCGCATCGCCACCCACATCCTCGCCTATGAAGACGACGGCGGCGTGGTGTTCCACGAAGGCAACTTCACCGACTACGAAGAAGACCGCAAAAAGCGCCTCGGCGCCGCCGCGGACCAGCCTCACCGCATCAAGTATCGCGCACTCAAGTAAGCGTGCTTTCACCGCGCACCGGGCCACGGCCCGAGCGCGGCACTTGGGGTCGCCGTTAGCGCGGCGACCACCCCATCCCATCGGGCTCCAGCCCGGTCTTGATCAACCCCACCCGCTCCCGGGTATCGACATCCCACACACTGACCACGTGGGAATTGGTATGGGCGACATACAAATGCTTGCCGTCGCCTGACAGCTGCACGCCGATGGGAATAGAACTGCCCGGCAGGCGGTCGCCAAACAACGTCTTGCGGGTGTGGTCCGGGGGAATGTCAAAATCGATCCGCCAGGCCTGCTTACGACTGGCCACATGAATGGCCACCAACGCGTCCGCTGCGGGCAACGAGACATAAACCAAACCCCGCGCGGCATCCGCTTCCGCCCGAATCGGGAAACCCTGCACGGGAATGGCAGCAAGCTGCTCGAGGCTACCGGTATCAAACACGGTCACCGTATCCGCAGCCCGGTTGGTCACCCACAGCTCGGCGCCGTCACGGGCCAGCGCAATGCCTTCGCTCCCCGCCCCTGACGGCAAATCCTTGAGTTTGGCGGCCGCTTTCAAATCCACCGCCGTGGCCGTCCCTGAACCGATATTCGCGGTATATACCCGCTGGCCGGCTGCATCGAGGGCGAGCATATGCGCCACCTGCTGATTCACTGCGACCTGGCTGGTGACGGCCATCGCATCGACATCCACCACCAGCACGCTGGCAATGCCCTCGGCGGTAATCACCGCGTGCTGGTTATCGATCCACTCCACACCGTGGGGCATGCTGCCCTGGGGCAGAGCCAGAGTGCCCAGCACTTTGCGCGCGGGCACATCGACAATCGTCAGCGACTGGCCGGGGCCCGCATCCCGGGTGCCATAGTCCGTCACAATCGCCTGGCGACCATCCGGAGACACGCCCACTTCATGGGGCCCGACGCCTGTGGGCAGCGTGGCCACTACCTCCGCTTCAGGCAACTGAAACAGGGTGACACTGGCTTCGCTCTTATTGGCCACCAGCAAGGTCTGGGCCTGCGTAGTAACCGCCAACAGCGAGAGGCACAGGGCCTGTGACAGGGGCTTGATCATAGTGAAATTCCGATTGTCGCGACGGCTCACATACTACGCTATAGTGGCGCCACACATCGAATAACAAGAGTAGCAGCATGAGCGATATCCGCAGCGAGCGCCGCATTTTCACCCGCGTCGCCATTGACCTCCCGGTTGAAGTCCACCAGGGGGCAGCATGTGGCCCCAGCGCACCATCGACATTTCCCTGAACGGCGTGTCCACCGACCAGCCCGACCTCTGGGACGCCCAGTACAACGAGCCTTTCACGCTAATCATCAAACTCGAAGACGGCACCGACCTGGAATTACACGCCTACCTGCAGCACGTCGAATCCATGCGCCTGGGCTTCAAAGTCCAACACGTCGACCGCGAAAATATCGAACCCCTGAGTGCCCTCCTCGAACAACACATGGATCCCACCACCCTCCAGGAAGAACTCGCCCGCCTCGACTAAACCACGGGGTCAGGTCTCAAATTTCTCAGACAACCCTGGGGTCAGGTCTTATTTTTCTAAAACAGATGTTTCAGAAAAATAAGACCTGACCCCAGGGTTCTAATACGGGTGTTTCAGACTTTTGAGACCTGACCCCAGGGTTGTCTAATCGACGGCGGCGAGGGCTTCGGAGAGCTTGGTGACGGCGACGACCTGCATGCCGGGGATGGCGCTTTTTGGGGCGTTGGCTTTGGGGACGATGGCGCGTTTGAAGCCGTGTTTGGCGGCTTCAGACAGGCGCTCCTGGCCCGAGGGGACCGGGCGGATTTCGCCGGACAGGCCGACTTCGCCGAAGATCACCATATCGCGGGGGAGCTGGCGGTCGCGGTAGCTGGACACAATGGCCAACAACAACGCCAGGTCGGCGCTGGTTTCCAACACTTTAACACCGCCGACCACGTTGGCGAACACATCTTGGTCACCCACCTGCAAGCCGCCGTGGCGGTGTAGGACGGCCAGCAGCATGGCCAGGCGGTTTTGTTCGAGGCCCACCGCCACGCGTCGGGGATGTCCGAGCTGGCTGTCGTCGACCAGGGCCTGAATTTCGACAAGCAGCGGCCGGGTGCCTTCCCACACCACCATCACCGCACTGCCCGAGGCAGGCTCGCTACTGCGATCGAGGAAGATGGCAGAGGGGTTCTTGACCTCTTTCATGCCCTGCTCGGTCATCGCAAATACACCGAGCTCATTCACCGCACCGAAGCGGTTTTTCTGGCCCCGCAGGGTACGGAACCGGGAATCGTGAGTGCCTTCCAGCAGGATGGAGCAGTCGATCATATGCTCCAGCACCTTCGGGCCCGCGAGCGAGCCATCTTTGGTAACGTGGCCCACCAGGAACAGCACCGTGCCGGTCTGTTTGGCAAACCGGGTGAGATAGGCCGCACATTCACGCACCTGGGACACACTGCCCGGGGCTGAGGCGATTTCGGCGGTGTGCACAACCTGAATGGAATCCACCACCAGCACCTTGGGCTTGAATTCCTCAGCGGCGGCGACAATGGTTTCGACGTTGGTTTCCGACATCAGCCGCAGCTTGTCGGTGGGCAGGCCCAGCCGCTGGGCGCGCATGGCCACCTGCTGCAGGGATTCCTCGCCGGTGATATACAGCGCTTCCATGCCCTGGGCCAGGTGACACATGGTTTGCAGCAGCAGCGTACTCTTGCCTGCGCCAGGGTGGCCGCCCACCAGCACCGCCGAACCCGGCACCAGGCCACCGCCCAGCACCCGGTCGAACTCCTCTGCACCGGAGGTGAAGCGCGGCAAATCGTCGAGATCCACATCCTTGAGCAACTTTGCGCTGGCCAGGGCACCGGCAAAGCCGGCGCGATTGGCCGTGACACCGGCGCCGGCGCGGCCAGAGCCCTTGGCGGGGCCCAGCTTGATCTCGGTAATGGTGTTCCACTCGCCGCAGTCGGAGCACTGGCCCTGCCATTTGGCATAGTCAGAGCCGCATTCGTTGCACACGAACGCTGTTTTTTGTTTGGCCATTGGTGCCTCAGGTTCAGGTTCTGCGGTATCCTATCAGACAGCTCACGAAAACTGATAAAACGATGTCCGAATCTTCCCTAGTTCCCGAACGCCAGCTGGTCTTCTCGCCCGGCCTGGCGGCGACTATCGGGCTGGAAGAGGCCATTCTGCTGCAACACCTGCAGCAGCTGTTCGAGCATCGCGATGCCCAGCTGCGCGATAACTTTGCCTGGCTGAACATTTCCCGCGATTACCTGCTGCATTCCCTGCCCTTCTGGAATGCCGTGGATTTGCACCGTATCAGCCGCTCGCTGGTCGACAAGGGTGTCATCCTGGTCGAATCGCCACCGCTGCACAGCGCCAATCACCTGCTGTTTGCACTTAATGAACCCGCACAGCGAGCGCCCGCACCAACGCCGGCGATGGCAGACGAGCCTGCCCCCACCCGACGCAGCGCTGGCCTGCTGCCCGTGCACTGGTCACCCAGCGAAGACCTGCTGCAAATGCTCGCCCTCAATCACAATATTCCGCGCCAGTTTGCCCTGGATCAACTGGAAGATTTCATCTTTTACTGGCGTGAACGCGGCGAGACCAGCCACGCCTGGGAAAACAAGTTCCGCCAGCACGTGCTAGGCAACTGGCGTCACCAGCAACAGACCACCCGCTCAAACGCCTCCGATTTCGACGTAAAGGCACCGCAACGCCTCGGTCGCGAGTGGCGCCCCAGCGAAGATGCCCTGGAGATCATGGCCCGTTCCGGCATTGATCGTGACTTTATCGATCAGGCGGTGCCCGAGTTTATTCTCTACTGGCGTGAGCGCGGAGCCGCTCCCAAGGAACTCAACTCCAAATTCATCCAGCACATTCGCATTCAATGGGCACGCTACAGCTCGGGCCTGGAGCACTCCACCGAGCCCAAGCGTATCGTTAATCACTGGCAGCCCAGTGAAGACGTGTTCGATATCCTGCGCATGTCGCATATCGATCTGGATTTTGCCAAGTCACTGCTGCCGGAATTCATTGTGTACTGGAAGGACACCAACCAGGCTCACACTTCCTGGAACAGCAAATTTCTGCAGCACGTAAAACACCACTGGGCCAAGCGCCACCAATTACAGCAATCGGATCAAAGCCATGGCGGACAGCAGGGAACTCATCCAACAGGTCGCACAAGAGATCGAAGCCTCGAAGACGACCTCAACGACACCAGCTGGGCAAGCTGAACCCCGGCAGCGCACGCCGGATGACACCCATGTGGAGGCCATTAACCAGGTCTTTGCCCTGTTTCGGCTGAACTATCACAACCAGTACTTCGCGGCCTATTCCGAAGCCAGCCAGCTCAATCAGGTAAAGCGCCTGTGGCTGGAATCCCTCGCTGATTTCCCGGTAGAGCAAATTCTCAAGGGCGCCAAGCACGCCATTGAAAACAGTGAATACCTGCCCACCCTGAACCGCATGATCGAATGCTGCCAGGCGGGCCTGGTGGAGCTCGGCCTGCCCGCCCCTCACGATGCCTACGTGGAAGCTTGTCAGGCACCCTCGCCCAAATCGGCTCAGGCCTGGAGCCACCCGGCGGTGTACCTTGCCGGGCGCGACAGCGAATGGTTTTTCCTGGCCAACAACGAAGAGCGCCTGACCTGGCCGGTATTTCGTAGCCACTACCAGCGCTATTGCGCTGCCGTGCTACGCGGCGAAAGCCTGACTATTCCAGCACCCGAAGCCCTGGAGAAACACGCCCCCGAGCCACTCAGTAACGACGAACAGCTCGCCGCCCTTAAAGAACTGCGAGAAAGCAGCGGGCTCTAACCCCGCTGCCGTCATTCCCGCGAAGGCGGGGATCCACAAAACCGGCAACAAAACCCACTTTCATCCTTTTCGCCCCTGCGCCACCGGGCAAGTGCTTTGGTGGTTATGCTTGGCCAGAACCTAGCCACGGAGGGCATGGAATGGCCAAGCAACCCGCTGTATACATACTCGCGAATCGCCGCAATGGCACACTCTACATCGGAGTCACGTCCGATTTAATCAAAAGAATTTGGCATCACAGGAACGTCATCGCCGAAGGATTCACCAAAAAATACACAGTACATCGACTGGTCTACTTCGAGTTTCTTTCGAGCATGGAGGAAGCGATAGCTAGGGAGAAGCGATTGAAGAAATGGCATCGGCGCTGGAAGCTGCGAATTATCGAGGAAAAGAACCCCGATTGGATGGATCTATGGCATCAGGTCATCCAGTGAGAGATAGTTTTCGTCCCACTGGATTCCCGCCTGCGCGGGAATGACGGTGAGGGGCGCTTTGGGCAAGTCGGTGGAGTGACGGCGAAGGGGGTACCGGGCAATTCGGAGGGATGACGGTGAAGGGCGCAGTGGGCAACTCGGAAGAATGACGGGAGATGGCGCCGCGGGGAAACGAGGGGAGCGCAGTACGCGTTAGTAGTCGTCGCCCCCGCCATAACCCATGGCGAGATTTTCGAAGCGAGTGAACTCGCCAATAAAGGCCAGGCGGCAGGTACCGATGGGGCCGTTACGCTGCTTGCCGATAATGATTTCGGCCACACCCTTGTCGGGGGAATCCTCGTTGTACACCTCGTCCCGGTAGATGAACATGATGACGTCGGCATCCTGCTCGATGGCTCCGGATTCACGCAGGTCGGAGTTTACCGGGCGCTTGTTGGGCCGCTGCTCCAGCGAGCGGTTGAGCTGCGACAGCGCCACCATGGGCACCTCGAACTCCTTGGCAATGGCCTTGAGGCTTCGGGAGATTTCGGAGATCTCCGCCGTCCGCCCCTCGGAGGAACCCGCCACCTGCATCAGCTGCAGGTAGTCGATCATGATCATGCCAATTTCGCCGTTGTTCTCGCGCACGACCTTGCGCACCCGCGAACGCACCTCAGTAGGGGTCAACGCCGGCGTGTCGTCGATAAACAGCGGCATGTCCTTCAGCTTATTAACCGCCGTGGTGAGCTTGGGCCAGTCCTCCTGCTCGAGCTTGCCGTTACGAATACGGGTCTGGTTGATCTTGCCGATCGACGACAGCATACGAATCACCAGCTGGTCTGCGGGCATCTCCATGGAGAACACCAGCACCGGCTTCTTGGTGGCGAGCAGGGCGTTCTCCACCAGGTTCATGGCGAAGGTGGTTTTACCCATCGAAGGTCGACCGGCCACAATGACCAGGTCGGAGGGCTGCAGGCCGGAGGTCATGCCGTCGAGGTCGGTAAAGCCCGAGGTCAGGCCGGTGATATCACCGCCGGAATTAAACAGCTCCTCGATCCTGCCGAGCGCTTTCTGCAGCAGTGGATTGACGTCCTGGGGGCCGCCGGTCTTGGGCCCCTGCTCACCAATCTGCATGATCAGGCGCTCAGCCTCGTCCAACAGTTCCAATGAGCTGCGGCCTTCCGGGTTGAACCCTGATTCGGCGATGTCCTGGGCCGCCTCAATCAACTTGCGCAGGCTGGCGCGTTCACGCACAACCTGGGCATAGGCGCGAATATTGGAGGCACTGGGCGTGTTCTGAGCGAGCTCGGCCAGATACGGCAGACCACCGGCGCCTTCCAGCTGCCCCTTGGCCTCGAGCTTATCCGCCACGGTGATCACGTCGATCGGTTCGGCCGCATCGGCCAGCACCGCAATTTCACGGAAAATATCCCGGTGCGCCGGCTTGTAGAAATCGCTGGCGGCCACTTCTTCAGCCACGGAATCCCAGCCTTCGGCCGCCAATAGCAGACCACCGATCACCGACTGCTCTGCCTCCAGCGAGTGGGGCTGCATCTTGATCCGGGCAATATCGCTGTCCTGGTTGTAGGGCAGCTCAGCAACGTTGTCTGGGAAGTCCGGCTCGGACATCGCGAAATTCTACCTGTGCACAGTTTTTTGAGCGGATTGCACAGAATAAAGGAAGTCGGCACGAGGGCAAAGCAAAACACGGCGATACTTGCGAGGGCCCGCCGGCCCAGCCATGGTGACTAGCGCATTCTCAGGATGGATAACGCTATGGCAAAAGTGGTGATTTTTGGTGGTGCGGGACGGGTGGGGCAACAACTGGCCGCTGAGCTCACCCGCTGCGGGCTGGATGTCGCACTGGCAGATCTCATCCCGGAGAAGCGACTCGGCCAGATTGCCGCGCGCATTCTCACCGACACCCGCCTGGCCGACCCGGGTTGCCGGGCCCGCCTCAGCCACCATGGCGATATCGATGTACTGGACCAGCGCCAGGTAGAGGCTGTTCTGGCCCGTGAGCGGCCGGCACTGGTGATCAACTACGCCATTCCCATCACCTGGGACGCCACCAAACAACTGCCCAACTACACCCGCCTCTCCGCCGCGGGCCTGGGTGCATTCACGCCGATTCAGGTGACTGCCCCGCTGGCCGTCGCCAGAGCCATGGCCAACAACTGCCCGAATGCCAGGCTGATGGTGGGCAACCTGCCCGACATCACTATTCCGATTATCACTGGCTTCAGTTCTCGGGAAGCGCTGGTCTGGCCCGCCTGTGGCGCCGGCAATGTAGGGCTGATGGCCGCAGCCATCCAACACCTGGCAGCCAGCTAGCTCATGACAGACCCTGAAGACCTGGAAGTAAAACTGGTCGCCCACCACATTCACTGGGTGGCGCCCCGGGAGCCGGGCTACGCCAACGATGCGCCGTTTTTGCTGCGCATATCCCAGCAGGGGGAAGACATTACAGGCCAGTTCGGTGACAGCCGCGCCTTACTTAATCGCGCCATCAATCACTGCTACGAGCCGGGCGCCGCTTTCTCATCGACCACCGGCATACTTGCCGCGCGCAATGCGCTGGCACTGCTGGATGACAGCGGCGCGACTCACCGGCTCCATGCGCCGGCCCCGCTGGGTTTACCCGGCGGCTACCCGGTACTGATCGAGCGCGGTGAAATCCAACTCGACCTGGCCACCGACTGGGACCGCGATGAGGCCGTGGAGATGATGCGAGCCGCCACCCGCCGCGACGGGGTCGAAGACATCACTGATGACGGCACAGTGCGCTTTGCAGACTACGCGCGGGAGATATTGCAAGAGGAGTTGGGCTTTGAGTTGCCCGATACCATGCAGCCGGGCGATATAGCCGCGGTGGCCAAGGCGCAGATTGCCTGCGTACGGGCCAGGTTCTGAAGTGCACGGGCCAGGCCGTCGATGGCCACCCTGCATTTCAGCCAGACACAAAAAATGCACCGACCGCAAAGCAGCCGGTGCATTCTATTCGATAGCCCCGCCGAAGCGGGCAGGCAGGTCCCTTACTCGGGAACAACCGCAACGTTGACCATGGCGGTCACGTCGCTGTGTACCTGAATGGCGATTTCGTACTCGCCCACTTCGCGCAGCGCGCCTTCGGGCAGGCGAACTTCAGCCTTGTCCACGGCAGCGCCAGCAGCAGATACGGCCTCGGCGATGTCGCGAGTACCGATTGAACCGAACAGCTTGCCTTCGTCGCCAGCGTTAGCGGCGATAGTGACCAGCTCCAGGCCGTTGATCGCTTCAGCGCGGGTTTCAGCAGCAGCCAGAGTTTCAGCGGCAGCTGCTTCCAGCTCGGCGCGGCGCGCTTCGAACTGCGCTACGGCGTCTTGAGTGGCAGGTACGGCTTTGCCCTGAGGGATCAGGTAGTTACGGCCAAAGCCAGCTTTAACGTCAACCTTGTCGCCCAGGCCACCCAGGTTGCCGATTTTTTCCAGCAAAATGACTTCCATCTTACTTTCCTCGTTATTGGGGAGCGTGCTCCCACTACTTCAAAATTCTTGCTCAGTCTTCGCCGCGATCCAGGTCCTTGCCTGGCTTTGCCCAACGCTGGCGAAAATCAAACCAGCTGTCGGCGATGGCGACGAAAACCACCATCAGTTTTATCGGGTCGAAGATGATCCAGATAGCGTAAAACGCCACTAACCATCCCGTGCCCTGCCCGCGGTATCGGGCGCGCGCATGAACCAGTGCAAGACCTGCAAAGCTCAGCGGCAACATACATATCACTGCCCAGGTGCGGAACTCAGCGCCCAGCGCAGAGACCGCCGCGGCCGCCAGTGCCATGCCAGTAGCCACCGCCGGGGTGAACCGGAGTGCCCTGAACTCGTCGCCAAAGCCGCCCGGGTTGTACAGCGCTGCCTGCCAGTAACGCGCCAATAACAGGCACAGTACCGAGGTCATCGCTGTTCCCGCGCCCAGCATGCCTGCAATCTGCAGGTTGGTGGGCCGCGGCAACTGGACTGCTTCGCCGCCCTGGGCCAGATTCTGCTCGAGTTGGGCGAGAAACTCGCCGAACACGCTCACCATCTGGTCCAGGTAGTGCTGTCCCAGTGTCAACATCGCTAGGCCCGAGAGCGCACCGATGGCAACACTGGCAAGCACCGCCAGGGGCAGGCTTACCGTGGCTCGCAACACCATCGCCAGAACCAGAGTTCCCGTGAGTAGTGTCAGCGGACCGCTGTCTCCGGAGGTGTACCACACCGCGCCGGAGGGCAGCAGAGCCCAGAACCAAAGCTGGGCTCCCATTCCCGCGCCTTTGCGCAGGGTGACCAGTGCCAATACCGCGGCGCTGATCCAACAAAACAGAATGCTTCCGGCACCCCCTACGGTGAGGAGCAGAGCCTGGAAGCGCCCGCGCATGGCAAATTCAGCGATTGCCTTCATAAGGCCTCGTATTACCCGCGCGGAAACAGATTCTTACTTATGAGAATCCGTGTAAGGCAGCAGGGCCAGGAAGCGCGCGCGCTTCACAGCAGTGGCCAGCTGACGCTGGTACTTGGCCTTGGTGCCAGTGATACGGCTAGGTACGATCTTGCCAGTTTCGGAAACGTACGCCTTCAGGGTTTCGAGATCCTTGTAATCGATCTCTTTAACGCCTTCAGCAGTGAAACGGCAGAACTTACGACGACGGAAAAAACGTGCCATCTTCAATACTCCTCTCTATTACTCTTCGGAGGCGGCGTCTTCGGCCGGCTCAGCTGCTTTTTCCGCAGGCTTCTCTTCGGCAGTTGCCTCAGCAGCCTTGCGCTCTTCGTAACGGCTCTTACGCTCGCGTGACTCTTTCTCAGCCTTCATGATGAGGGACTCTTCAGTCACGGCTTCGTCGCGGCGGATCACCAGGTTACGGATCACAGCATCGTTGTAACGGAAAGTGGTGGTGAGCTCTTCCATCGCTTCGTTGGAAGCTTCCACGTTCATCAGCACGTAGTGTGCCTTGTGGATCTTGTTGATGGGGTATGCCAGCTGGCGACGGCCCCAGTCTTCCAGACGGTGAACGCTGCCGCCGTCCTTGGAGATGGTGTTGGAGTAGCGCTCGATCATGCCGGGCACTTGCTCAGACTGGTCCGGATGGACCATAAATACGATTTCGTAATGACGCATACAGTAGCTCCTTACGGGTTAATGCTGCCCATCGCAATGTGGTGCAGCAAGGAGATCGGCGGCTTACAGCCACCGGGCAAATTTTGAGGCGCGGATTGTATAGAGTTTAATCACCCCACGCAACACCCGAAAAACCATGGGGTCAGGTCTCAAATTTCTCAGACAACCCTGGGGTCAGGTCTTATTTGCCTCAGACACTAGAGGTCTGCCCCTTGGGTTCTCTGGCGGACCACTTCGAACAGGCAAATGCCGGTGGCCACGGAAACGTTCAGGCTGCTGACGGAGCCCGCCATGGGAAGTTTGATCAGGAAATCACAGTGCTCACGGGTAAGGCGGCGTAAACCGGCGCCCTCAGCCCCCATCACCAGCGCCATTGATCCCTTTAAGTCATTGTCATATATAAGTTTTTCAGCTTCGCCGGCAGCACCATAGACCCACACACCCCGCTCCTGCAGGGCCTCCAGGGTGCGGGCGATGTTGGTCACCCGCACAAAGGGCACGACCTCGCCGGCCCCGCAAGCCACCTTCCGGGCGGTGGGGGTTAAGTCGGCAGATTTATCCTTGGGCACTACCACCGCATCCACCCCCGCGGCATCGGCTGAACGCATGCATGCCCCCAGGTTGTGAGGGTCTGTGACCCCATCCAGCACCAGAATGAGCACTGGCTCCTGCTTGGCTTCCACCATGCGCAGCAAGTCCGCCTCCTGCCACAGGTTGGCCTGTTGCACTTCACCGTGTACCGGCTCATCCAGCGTTTCCGCCACTACCCCCTGATGTCGTCCGCTAACCATGGCATCGAGATCGCGCTTGGGCTCCCTGGCGATAGGCACTCCTTGGTTCTGGGCCAGCTCCAGCAGGGCAGAAATCCGCTTGTCGTCACGCCCCTCCTGCACCCACAACCGCTGCACCGACTTGGGCGCTTTGCGCAACAGGCTGTCGACAGCATGGAATCCGTATATGTACTGCATAGTGTTCTCTCAAAACCTTTGGGGAGGCCTTAAAATTCTCAGACAAATAAGACCTGACCCCAGGCGGGTTAGTAGCGGCGGCGGAGGCCGGTTTTGCCTTTGTTCTTTGGTTTCTTTTTGTCTTTGCGTTTGGGATCGCGTTTGGAACCGGGCTTGGGCTTGTGGTGCTTGTCCTTCTTGGGGGGGCGGGTATCGATCATTTCGAGGTCGATTTTGCGGTCGTCGAGATCGACACGGGCCACCTGCACGCGCACCTTGCCACCCAGTTTAAACGTGCGACCACTGCGCTCACCTATCAGGCGCTGTCGGTTCTTGTCGTAGTTGTAGTAGTCGCCCGGTAGCGAGGTGACATGGACAAGCCCTTCTATATACAAGTCCTGCAGTTCTACAAACAATCCAAAACTGGTGACAGCGGCGATCAGACCATCGAATTCGTCGCCCACATGCTCCTGCAGATATTCGCACTTGAGCCAGGCATTGACCTCGCGGGTGGCATCGTCGGCGCGGCGCTCCGTCATCGAGCACTGCTCGCCGTGCACCACCATAGCGGCCTCGTCGTAAGGGAAGATGCGCTTGCGGGGGATCGGCTCGGCACCCTCCACCCTCAGCACACCCTCGGCGGGCTGCTCGGAGCGCACCAGCGCGCGAATACCGCGGTGCACCAGCAAATCCGGATAGCGGCGAATGGGCGAGGTAAAGTGGGCATAGGCGTCGTAATGAAGGCCGAAGTGGCCGCCGTTGTCCGGCTGATACTGGGCCTGGCTCAGCGAGCGCAGCAACATGGTCTGGATCACATGCGCATCTTCGCGCTCAGCCACCTGCTGCAGCAAGTGCTGGTAATCGAGAGGCGTCGGTTTGGGGCCGCCGGACAAATCCAGGCCCAACTCACCGAGGAAACTGCGCAAACCCTCCAACCGCTCTTCACTCGGCCCTTCATGCACCCGATACAGAATCGGCAATTCATTGGCCTCAAAGAACCGCGCCGCCGCCACATTGGCGCACAGCATGGCCTCCTCGATCAGCTTGTGGGCATCGTTGCGCACCACCGGCACAATCGACTCGATCTTCTTCTGGGCGTCAAAGATGATCCGGGTTTCCACGGTATCAAAATCGATGGCGCCACGGGTGTCGCGCTGCCCGCGCAGCACCTTGTACAACTCGTGGAGCAACAGCAGATCAGGCACCCGGGCCGGATCCACGTCCGCATGCCAGCCTGCATCCAGCACCTCGCCCACCTGGGTATAGGTGAGCCGGGCATGGGAATGAATCACCGCCTCATAGAACTGATACCGGAGCAATTTGCCCACACGACTGAGTTCCATTTCGCAGACCATGGCCAGACGGTCGACCTGGGGCTTGAGCGAGCAAAGCCCATTCGACAGTGCCTCAGGGAGCATCGGCACAACCCGCTCGGGAAAATACACCGAGTTGCCGCGATTAGCCGCCTCTTCGTCCAGGGCCATGCTCGGGCGCACATAGTGGGAGACATCGGCGATGGCGACATACAGGCGCCAGCCACCGCGGCGCTTCTCACAGAACACCGCGTCGTCGAAGTCCCGAGCGTCCTCGCCATCAATCGTGACGAAAGGCAGCTTGCGCAAATCCTTGCGGTTGCGCTTATCCGCTTCAGAGGGCTCATCTTCCAGACTCGCCGCCTCACGCTGCACCGCCTCCGGCCACTCCCAGGGAATCTCGTGGGAACGAATGGCCACGTCGATCTCCAGCCCAGGGTCCATATGGTCGCCCAGAATCTCGGTTATCGAGGCCTTGGCACCCAACTGCCGGGTGGGATAATCGGTGATCCTGGCCGTGACAATCTGGCCGTTGCGCGCGCCATTCTTTTCCTTGGGTGGAATCAGGAACTGGTGCGTGAGCCGGCCATTGTCGGGAATCACGAAGCCAATGCCGCTCTCCTCCTGGTAGCGCCCCACTACAGACGTAAGCCCCCGGGCCAGCACTTCCACCACCCGGCCCTCTAAGCGGCCGCGACGGTCTTCGCCGGTGACCAGCACCAGCACCTCGTCACCGTCGAACACAAAGTGCATCTGCCGGGCGCTGAGGTATATGTCTTCACCCTCTTCCAGCGGCATGGCGAAACCATAGCCATCGCGATGACCCTGCACTTTGCAATGCACGAGGTTCATCTTGTCGACAAGTCCATAGGCGCCCTTGCGGTCAGACATAATCTGGCCGTCGCGCTCCATGGCGCGTAGCCGCTTGCACAGGGCATCCACCTGCTCAACGTCAGCCAACTGGAGTCGCTTGGCCAGTTTGTTGTGATTCAGCGGTTTATTGGCGTCGCGCAGCACATCGAGAATGACCTCGCGGCTGGGAATGGGGTTGTCGTATTTTGCGGCCTCGCGCGCTGCGTGGGGGTCGGCAATGTTGCCTTTTTTGGCCATAGATTGGGGGTCGTCCGTGAGGATTATTGGGAGGATTCAGTATCCGTGTAAAAACATTATAAACGAGGATTGACAAAGCCGCGCACGAAATATAAAGTGCGCGCCCTCAACTGTTGTACAGCAACGGTTTGAAGCCCAGGTGGTGAAATTGGTAGACACGCTAGCTTCAGGTGCTAGTGCTCGCAAGGGCGTGGAGGTTCAAGTCCTCTCCTGGGCACCAATTTCCAAGAAAGCCAGTCTCTTGACTGGCTTTTTTTGTGCCCGCTCGTTTAACAGGAGAGGACTCAAGCCACCCAGCACAGCTGGGCGGCGTTCAACCGCACTCATTGCTGCGCAATGAAAGCGTTTGCCTCACTCTCCTGAGCACCAATTCAAAGAAGGCCGAGCATTTTGCTCGGTCTTTTTCGTTTCCGGGATCGGACTTCCGACCGGCTGACACAACGTCCAAGTAGTGATCCAATCTGCAGGCAGCGTCATCCACAATCAGCCGCGCGCTCCGCCCAGGCCGTTACCGGCAAAGCTCGAACATGCCTCTCCGGGCAAGCCGGCCATCGCCTGGCCGAGCGACAGTTTGGATTCATGGCCGCCCGCTTCTTGTATACGGATAGGCTGAGGCCCTGCCCAACGTCCAGCACATTCAGCGAGTTGGCATTCAATGCGACGAAAAATCATCGCAACGCGCTTTAGCCGCGCGCGAGTTACCTGTACCTTATCCCAAGGTTACGGCTGTCGCTCAGGCCCTGAGCGAGCCGAACCCGGTACAGGGCGACAGAAGAATGATAAAGACCAAAGACCTGAGCCTTTTTGATGCGATGATCATCGCCGCCACGCTGGTCGTGCTGCTGGGCGGCGCTATTGCGCTGTTTGGCAGCGACGCGCTGCAGGGCGCGACCCAGATAGCCTTAATGCTCACCGGCTTTGTGGGTGCGGTCATCGGCATGAAAAATGGTTTGAGCTGGAACGCAATCGAAGCCAATATCGTCAAGGCCACTTCGCGCACCATTGGCACTAACCTCATCTTTTTATCCATTGGCTCATTGATCGGCAGCCTGATGCTGTCAGGTTCTGTGCCAACGCTGCTGTATGTCGGACTGAACATACTCTCTGCTGAGTACTTTTATCCGCTGTGCTGCCTGATCTGTGCGCTAACCTCATTGTGCATCGGCAGTTCCTGGACCACCGCGGCGACCGTGGGCGTAGGCCTGATCGGTGTCGCTTACGGCTTCTCGCTCTCGCCAGAGATCACCGCAGGCGCCGTCATTTCCGGCGCCTACTTCGGCGACAAAATGTCGCCCCTGTCAGAAACCACCAATCTGGCTCCCGCTGTCACTGGCAGCGAGTTGTTCAGCCACATCCGGCACATGACATGGGTATCGATACCCAGCTTTATTATCAGCGTTGTACTCTTCGCTATCGTTGGCCTGACCGCCAACGTCGAGAGCGAGAGCCAGGCCCAGGTAGAGCGTTTTCTTGTCACTCTGGACTCCAGCTTCAACATCGCATGGTACAACCTCATACCCATTGTCTTCGTGCTCGTGCTGGCGATAAAGCGAGTCCCGGCCCTGCTCGCCATCACCGCCGGTACGCTGCTCGCCTGTTTATTCGCGACGCTCTTCCAGCAACCGACATTATCTCGCTTTGTAAATGACAGTGAGCTGGGCCAGACCATGCTGGTCATCAAGGGGCTCTGGCTCGTACTGTTCGACGGCTTCGTCCTCGCTTCAGGGAACGAGGACGTGGACTCACTGCTGTCTCGTGGCGGCATGAGTTCCATGGTAAATATGGTCTGGCTGGTCCTCAGCTCAATGATGATGGCCGGCGTCATGGAAAAGGTCGGCTTCATACAACTTATCATGCGCGGCATGGTGAGCCTGGTGAGATCGACAGGATCGCTAATCGCCACCACGATGACGACATGTATCGGCGTCAATGTGCTGACCGGAGATCAGTACCTCTCGCTTGTACTGCCCGGGCAGATGTGGCAAGAGGAATACCGCAAGCGCAATCTCGATACAGTCAACCTTTCGCGCACACTCGAAGATGCCGGGACGCTTACATCACCGCTTATTCCCTGGAATGCCTGTGGTGTATTCATGGCAGGCACATTGGCCGTCGCCACCCTGAGCTATCTGCCGTACTGCTTCTTCAACCTGATTAACCCTGTCATTGCGCTCGTATACGGCTATGCCAATATCAAGATAAAGCAACTCGATAAACTGACACCAGAACCTGAATCTCCGCCCCGTCAACACATCACTTAAGGCAGGGAGCCTCAGTTCGACTCAGGTAGCACCGCCTGCAGGTACCTGTCGACAAAGTCGATGATCGGAACTTGAACAGACCCAAATCGTGAACTTAACTTGAAGAGATAACCCTTGGAAACGCCAAACATAAACTGAGGCCACACAGATGCTCGGGTACATCTTCGACACACTGCGCTCCAACCCCGAGCTCGCCATTTTTCTGACACTTGGCATCGGTTACGCCATTGGCCGGATTCGCATCGGCAACTTTGAGCTTGGCTCTGTGACAGGTGTATTACTGGCCGGCATTGTGGTGGGTCAGCTGGGCATAACGATCGACCCACTGGTCAAATCCGTCTTCTTTATCATGTTCCTGTTTGCCGTCGGTTACGGCGTGGGACCTCAGTTTGTGCACGGCATTGCTACCGACGGTGCACCCCAGGCCCTGTTCGCTGTCGTCATCACCGTGCTGTGCCTGCTATCGGTTTATATCGCTGCCGTCGTCGCTGGCTATGACGTGGGCTTCGCCGCTGGACTTCTAGCCGGTTCGCAAACCATTTCAGCATCTATAGGCCTGGCCACCGATGCCATCAATAATCTGGATATCAGCTCCGAAGAAAAGCAGACCATGCTCAATCACATCCCGGTGGCTTACGCGGTTGTTTATCTCTGGGGCACGATTGGCACGGGGCTTATTCTGTCAGTGCTCGGGCCCAAGCTGCTGCGCATTGATCTGGCCGAAGAGTGCAAGCGCTATGAGCGAGAAATGTCAGGCGGCCACCCACCCGAGGCCGGACAAACCGCCTGGCACCAGGTAGAGATGCGCGCCTACCAGTTGCACCAGGAGTGGCCAGTGGGTAAGACCATCGCCCACGCCGAGGCCCAGCACGAAGGTGTACGGGTGTTCACCCAGAGAATTCGTCGCGATGGCACTATTCTGGAGTTCGACGAAGACACCGTGTTTCAAGCTGGTGACATCGTTGCCGTCTCTGGCAAGCGCGAGGTTATTGTCGCGCTGGGCAACAACCACCAGGAAGTTGAGGACCGCGAACTGCTCGACGTGCCCACGGAGCGGGTCAACCTCGTGATTACCCACAAAGGCTACGCCGGCAAAACCATCATCGATCTGGCCCGCGAAAAGTTCACCCGCGGTGTCTACCTGAACAAGATCACTCGCGGCGCTACATCGGTGGAGATACCGCTCCTCCCCCTCACAGAAATTCACAGAGGCGACATTCTGACCATCGTCGGCACCCGCAAGGACACCAGTCGAGTGGTTAACGCCATGGGCTATGCCGACCGTCCCAGCTCCGAAACAGATATGGTCTGGGTGGGACTTGCCATCGCCATTGGCGGCCTGATCGGCGCGCTCACCCTGCCCGTAGGAGGTGTACCCGTCACGCTGTCCACCTCTGGCGGCGCGCTGATCGCCGGCATTCTGCTCGGCTGGCTGAGGGGCGTACACCCCACCTTTGGCGCTGTACCATCCGGCGCCCTCTGGATGATGAACTCTGTCGGGCTGAACGTATTTATTGCCGTGGTCGGCATTACCTCTGGCCCGACGTTTATCGCAGGCCTGCAGGAGGTGGGCTTTGGCATTTTCTTCTGGGGCATCTTCGCCACGTCCGTGCCCATGCTCCTGGCGCCACTCATCGGCAAATACATCTTCAAGTTTGATCCCGCGATTAACCTCGGCGCTTGCGGCGGCGCCAGAACCAGCACTGCGTCGGTCGCCATGGTGGGCGACGTGGCCAAGAGCAACGTGCCCATGCTGGGCTACACCGTACCCTATGCCGTCGCCAACACCACACTGACTCTCTGGGGGCTGGTCATCGTGCTTATGCTTGCCTGAGCCACGGAGGCCCGAGCAGCCACTGCTAACAGAACTTTTGTATAAGGAAACAACACATGTCTGAAGACAAAAAAATGACCGTGTATGAGGAGTTCAACATTGAGGTTCCCCAGGATGCTTTTCCCCAGGAGTCCATCAGCGCAAGTGCCGCGCGGGCCCTGGTGGATTCCGCCATGTGGACCGACGCCAATCCCATGTTAAACCTATCGAGCTTTGTCACCACATATATGGAGCCTGAGGTACGCGACCTGATGACAGAGCACCTGCACGTCAACTATGTCGACCACGACATGTATCCGAAAACCTACGCCATGGAACAGCTCATGGTGAAGTGGCTGCACGATTTGTGGAACGGCCCCAAGGACAAGGAGCCCTATGGCTCAGCCACCGTGGGCAGCTCCGAGGCCTGTATGCTGGCGGGCCTGGCGCACAAGTGGAACTGGCGGGAAAAGCGCAAAGCCGAGGGGAAAGACACCTCAAGGCCAAACATGGTCACCGGCGGTAATGTGCAGGTGGTGTGGAAAAAGTTTATGCGTTACTTCGACGTGGAAGATCACATCATCCCGCTGGAGCCCGGCAACTACCGGCTCACCGCCGAGCATCTGGATGAATATGTCGACGAGAACACGATCTGCGTAGTGGCCATTGCCGGACAGACCTTTACCGGCGAGGACGACGACATTCAGGCCATTCACGACTGGCTCGATGAGTACGAGAAGAAAACCGGCATCTCCATCCCGCTGCATATCGACGGCGCCTCCGGCGGGTTCGTAAACCCCTTCCTCTACCCCGACTACGAGTGGGACTTCCGCCTGCCGCGTGTGGCCTCCATCAATGCCTCCGGACACAAGTTCGGGCTGGTGTACCCAGGCATTGGCTGGGTGATTTTCCGCGAGAAGGAGATTTTCAACGAGGGGCTCATTTTTTATGTGAACTACCTCGGCGGCGAATCCGCCACCGCCACGCTCAACTTTAGCCGCAACGCCGGGCAAATCATCGCCCAGTGCTACAAGTTCCTGCACCACGGCCGGGAAGGCTACACTCGTATCATGCAGCAGACGGTAGAAAACGCTGCCTACCTGCGCGATCGCCTGGTCGACAGTGATTACTTTGAAATCATGAACCAGACTCAACGCATTCCGGTGGTGGCGCTCACCCTGAATGACGACATCACGCGCTTTAACGAATTCGATGTGTCTTACAAGGTGCGCGAGAAAGGCTGGGTACTGTCGGCGTACACCATGCCACCCAATGCACAGTCCATTAACTCACTGCGGATTGTAGTGCGCCCGCATCTCAATCGTACTGTGGTCGAACAACTGGCCAACGACATTATCGCAGCCTGCGATTACCTCGCTGAATTCGGAGGTACCGCCAAACCGCCCGAGCTGCACGCGCACTCGTCACACAAGTGTTAGCGCAAAGGTGGCTGGCGACGAATCCGGCGGCGAGCAACCAGCAGCAATAGCACTGCGAGAAAAGCAAGCGCACCTGTCGAGGTCGCGGGAGTGGCCTGCGCCTCAGGAGCGTGTGCGGGCGCGGCATCCGGCGCATTAGGGTCGCTAAGCTCAATATTGAACGTGACGCGGCCTTCGCGGCCAAGGCGGCCCTTATCTTCCACGGACAGACCGATGCTGGTGGAATCAAACGCAACCGACACTCCTGCGTCCATATCGCCCACCAATGTGACATGGGTAATGATTTCACCGGGCACAGTGGAGACGAGATCGGTGAACAGGTAAAAATCACCGTCGGCCAATTCAGACCCGTAGGTGATAGTCAGGCTGGTCCCGGTGAATTCCACATCGCGATCAAACGGCGCGCCTGAACCCACATCGTCATATTCGATACCAGGCCCCACAACCCAAGTGCCGGCGGGAACATCACCGGGCACGTACGGATTATCGCTAAACGTGCGGCAGGCTGCAGTGTCCGTCGTGGGAGCCGTTAGCGGTGGCGCCACGTCACCGGGTTAAAACTTGATGCACATGGTGATGGTCTGATCCGTTAAATAGGCGCGGGCCTCCAAAGCCCCTACCGAAAGGGCCATGGCGCCCAGAATGCACGCGGCTTTTCGACACCATTCATCCATCCCCAGGAGTAAGGTTTTCGCTAATGCGGCCAAACTTACCAGACCAAGCTTGTGTCCACTAAATATAGGCCAGGTGGAGGCGCCGGGTGGTTCACAACAGCATCCAGCTGATTTCGCGAGCTTTGGCGGCTAGGTGCTCGCTACTTTCCTGCGCCGCGACTCCAGGAATAATCCAAGCGCATTGCCGCCGATAATTAGCCCGGCACCCAGGGCCAACCAGATCGTCACAGCCTCGTCGTACAACCACCATGCCGTCAGCATGATTAGCGGTAAGCGCAGGTAGTCGATGGGCATAACAATCGCCGCGTCCGCGTAGGACAGGGCCCGGCTCAGGCAGTAGTGAGCCACCAGTGCTGTCACTGCTGCCGCGATCATCCACCCCCAGTCATCCGCCGGGGCAAGCCCGGCGCCGGCAGCGACAACAGCAGCGAGAACACACACTGCATGGCCGTCATGTAGAACAGAATCAACAGGAAAGTATGATTGGTACCGCTCAGCAGCAGCGTCAGCTTACGCGTCACAATTATGCTGATACCAAAACCCACCGCCCCGGCGAGGAGCACCAGGCTGGCAGGGTCGATGACCGCCGCGCCGGGGCGCAAAATCACCAGGACACCGATAAGTCCCAATAAAATTGAGGCCCAGCGGCCACGGGTCATGGATTCACCCATAAACACCGCCGCGAGCAATGCTGCCCATAGAGGGGTAGTGAACTCCAGCGCAAACACCTCCGCAAGGGGCAGCGCGGCAATGGCTATCAGCCACGCACACTGGCCGGCAAAGTGCGCGCCGTTGCGCAGGAAGTGCCAGGGCGCCACTTCGGGCTTTAACCCCTCGCGATTCAACAGCCCCTTGGAATAGAGAATGGTGCTGACCATGATCAACCCCAACAGGCTGCGCCAGAACAGAATTTGCACCGTGCCCATCTCCACCGTCAACTCGCGGCTGGCCACCGCCAGCAGGCAGAAGCAAAACAGCGCCAACATCATCCAGGCGATGGCACGTGGGATATTACTGCGCGGCGCGGGTTGTGTGGCGTTAGTAGACAGTGGGATTCTCCGTCAGGGACAAAAGCTGCGCGCAGTATAGAGGGCCAGGCTCAGGGGGCAAAGGCCCGCAGACCCTGATACGCTTGGCAACTTCTTGCGTACAACCGATCACGAAATCTCTGAGGACTTGCCGATGCGCCAGATAATTGCCCTGATGATCACCACGCTGATCACCTTGACCGCCCAGGCGGGCCCCAGTCCCCAGGTGCAAGCCATGATTAATGAACTGGGCCTGCGCGAGGCCGCTGAGCCCATGCGCGAGCACCCCGGCTGGGCACCCGGCAAAATTGTGGCGGCCGTACCGCCGACCATGCTTCAGGCCATGCCCGGCTACCAGGCACAGCTGGAGGCCGCCGCGGGGGATGCACAACTCGTGTTCGCTACCCGCGACACCCTGACCAGGGAGCTCGCAGACGCCGATGCGGTGATCGGGTTCTGCTCACCGGACCTCATCCAGGCCGCCACAGATAAGCTGCTCTGGGTGCACAATATCTCCGCCGGTGTTGACCGCTGCCCCATGGACGCGTTCGACCAGCGGGTGCTCACCAACAGCAAACGCCTGATGGGCCCAGCCATTGCCGAGCACACTATTGCCATGCTGATGGCCCTCACCCGCAACCTGCCCCTGCTGATCAACGCCCAACAAACGGGCGAATGGCTGGGTGGCCCAGCACGCAATATGCCTTTTGGCGAACTGCGCGGAAAAACCCTTCTCGTGGTGGGCCTCGGCGGTATTGGTACAGAAATCGCCCGCCGCGCCCATGCACTGGGCATGAACGTGACAGCCACGAGAAATTCCAGCCGCAGTGGGCCAGATTTTGTGAGCTACGTGGGCCTCGCCAATGAACTGCACAAACTGGCGGGAGAGGCCGATGTGGTCGTGAACGCCTTACCGCTAACTACCTCCACCACCGGCCTGTTTGATGGAGAGTTTTTCAACGCGACCAAGTCCGGCGCTATCTTCCTGTCCATCGGCCGGGGCAAGAGTACCGTCACCGATGACCTGATGGCGGCCCTGACCTCCGGGCAGATTTATGCGGCGGGTCTGGATGTGACTGACCCGGAACCCCTGCCCGCGGATCATCCCCTGTGGAAGATGGACAACGTGATCATCACACCGCATCTGTCTGCATCAGGCGCAGGCACAGTGCAGCGGGTGAGCGCACTCACCGTGGAGAATCTCAGACGTTACGTGGCCGGTGAGCCACTGCTAAACAAGGTGAACACCCAGGCTGGCTACTAACGCCAGCCAGCGGGCTGCTACTCCTCGCAGAACGCCTTATAGGCGGCCTCGTTATTCTCAAAGCCCTGCTGCTTGGCCAACTCCCAGGGGCGCTCGCACTGCTGGGTTTTGGCGCACCAGCTGTAGCCTGCAGAAGCCTTACAGCCATGCTCGTCGACATCCGATCCCACCGCGGGACTACCGGTGCCGCCGCCGTCTCCGCCGGAGCAGGCGCTTACTAGCAGGGCGAGAGAAAGTGCGATAGCTGGGGATTTCATACGTCGACTCCGGGTCCTTAACTGGTTCTGCTCAGCATAGACCAAACAGCGGCCTTGGCCACTTGAGACCAGTTGTGTGACCCACCGCACACTTTCTGGCGCAATCTCCAGTTTTCTACTGCTGCAGCCCTCAAGATTCGCGCTAATGGCCGCCCTTACTCATCCACCAGAATGGCGTCTGATCCACCGTGTACCACCAGAAGTTCCTCGCCGCCTGTCTGGGCGTCGCTATAGCCCCGCGGCCCTGTCACAAACCCTTGTCACCACCATCGCCGACTCGACCAATACCGACCCTCAGGTCTGGTATGAAAACGACGTTCGCACAGGTGGCACCGCCGGCATCGTCGACCTGACCGGCCTGGGGGGCAACCTGGAGAACAGTGCGCCACTGCCAGTCGGCGCCGCCCTGCTGACCACAGACTTCACCAACCAAGCCAAGAGTGAAATCGGGGTACTGGATGCCTACGGTAGGCCTGCCGACATCTTTGGCTCACTTCAGCTCAGCTACAGCTACCTGAAGGCCACCAACGTCGGCCAGAGTGCCTTCGCCGCTCCTGCGCTGCGACTGACATTCTTCAATGCCACCTGCGACGACGTGGTCAGTGCGGACGACTACTTCATGACGCTGGTTTACGAGCCCTACTGGAACTATGGCAACAGCGAGCCACCGCTGGACACCTGGACTACAGAAACCATCGACGGCGACAAAGGCTTCTTCTGGTCTACCCGCGGCTTCGGCACCGGCAACGCCGCTGGCGGCCCGCCGCTGAACACGCTCAATGAATGGCTGGCCCAGCTCTCAACTGATTTTGCCGATGCTGACCTGGTAAAGGTGAGCCTGGGTGTGGGTTCCTATAACCAGGGCCAGATCGGGTACGTGGATAACGTCTCAATTGCGCACAGCGCAGGTGCGGGCTACAGCGCCGCCTATAACTTTGACTTTACGCCCGTAGACACTACCTCAGGCACCGACACGGCGGTGGCCGCCGAGGCCGGGGTCGCTGACGACGGTGGCAGCCGCGCAGCCTTTGATCCAAGGCCGGTGCCCCTGCCCTCGCTGTGGCTCGTGCCGCTGGTGATTGCCCTGGGTGGACTGGCCGCGCGCCGCAACCGCCGCCGCTAACAGCGCCCTTCGCGGAGCCGGCCTCGGTCCGAGCTCCGCGACTCTCCGCTACCACTTGTTCCAGGAATCTCAATCCGCGCTATTCCCCCACCGATCCGTCGACACAAGCACGACACTTCGCGACAAATGGCAACACAACACGCTTGAATTCCCGCTCCAATTTATACACCCTGCATTCATACCAAAGATAAGGATGCAGTGCAGATGAATCTGGCCCAGACTGTCACAATCTCCCCGGATGCCATCCATCAGGAAGTGTCCGGTGAAACCGTGATTCTCGATCTTAAAAGCGAGAACTACTTCGGCCTGGACGAGGTCGGTACGCGTATCTGGCAACTCACCGAGGAAACCGGCAGCTTGCAAGATGTGTACGACCGCATGCTGGCTGAGTATGACGTTACCGCAGAGCAGCTCGAGGAAGACATGGGCGAGCTGTTCAGCAAACTGGCCAAGATGGGCCTGGTCGAGCTGAGCGACTGAGCGCTCCGCGCCGCAACAATTAATAATGGCTGCTCAAGCAGTCAGCACCATAAACCAAACGGAGTGACCTATGGGAAGCATCATCTTCTGGCTCGTGCTACTGGCGCTGGTGATTTACATCATCAGTATTTACAACCGCCTGGTCACTCTCAAGAACCGCTACAAAAACGCCTTCGCTCAAATTGAAGTGCAGCTCAAGCGCCGCTACGACCTCATCCCCAACCTGGTGGAAACCGCCAAGGGCTATATGGCCCACGAACGCGAAACCCTGGATGCCGTAGTCACCGCCCGCAACGACGCGGCCGCCGTGCTCAAAGCGCTGGAAAACGGCAACCTCGGCGCCACCGACCTGGGCAACCTTGCCAGCGCGGAAAACACCCTGCAGGGCGCCCTGGGCAAATTGAACGTAACCATGGAGGCCTACCCGGACCTCAAGGCCAGCGACAACATGATGCAACTCACCGAGGAGCTCACCACTACCGAAAACCGCATCGCCTTCGCCCGCCAGGGCTTTAACGATGCCGTCATGGCCTTCAACACCTACCGCCAGAGCTTCCCCCGGTATTCTTCGCCGCCCGCTTCGGCCACCCCGAAGACGCCCAACTCCTGGAGTTCGACGATTCCCCCCAACTCCAGGCCGCCCCCAAAATCGCCTTCTAACACCTTGGGGTCAGGTCTTATTTTTCTGAAACAGCTGTTTCAGAAAAATAAGACCTGACCCCAGGGTTTTCCGACAGCGGGAAGGGTTATGGATTTTTTTCAGCAACAGGATATTGCTCGCAGAAACAGCCGGCTGCTGGTGGCTCTGTTTGTGGCGGCGGTGTTTTTGTTGGTATTGCTTACCAACCTGCTGGTATCGGGCTTTCTGTACTTCAGCCAGGATTACAACGTGTATTCGGGCAGCAGCGGTGTGCAGGGCTTTATGGCCTTTTTTAGCTGGGAGCGCTTCGGGGCGATCGGCATGGCCACCACGGCCACGATCGCGCTGGTAATATTGTTCAAGTGGATACACCTTTCCAGCGGCGGCAAGGTAGTAGCCGAGAGCATGGGCGGCGTGCGGTTGCTTCCGCAAACCACCGACAAAGCCGAACGCCGCTGCCTCAATGTGGTAGAGGAGATGGCACTGGCGGCAAATATGCCGGTGCCGGCGGTCTACATACTTCCGGAAGAGCGCGGCATTAACGCCTTCGCCGCCGGGATCGTGCCGGCAGACGCCGTAGTCGCGGTGACACGGGGCTGTATTGACCACCTCACCCGCAAAGAACTGCAGGGCGTTATCGCCCACGAGTTCAGCCACATACTCAACGGCGATATGCGCCTGAACATTCGCCTGGCGGCAATGCTCAAGGGCATTACGTTTGTGGGCGATGTGGGCCACATTCTGATGCGCAGCACCAACCGCGTTCGCACCGGGGCACGCAGTAATAATGATGGCCCGGCACTGCTGATACTGGGCCTGCTGCTGTGGCTACTGGGCTGGTTGGGCGGTCTCGCTGCGGGCTTTATCAAGGCCGCCATCAGCCGCCAGAAAGAATATCTGGCCGACGCCAGTGCGGTGCAGTTCACCCGCGACAACAGCAGCATTGCGGATGCGCTGAAGGTCATAGGGGGCTATGTGCCCGGCACGCTGGTGCACGCCGCACGCGCGGTAGAGATGTCGCACATTTTCTTTGGCCAGGTGGAGCATCACTTGTGGCAGGTGTTTTCCACTCACCCGCCGCTGGCCGAGCGCATTCGTCGCGTCGACCCCGCCTGGGATGGCCAGTTCATCAAACGCCAACCCAAGCATTACCCCAACCCCGGCACCTCGGCGGCTGAAGCAGGGCTGGCACGCGCAGGTATCGTAGCGGCTGCGATGGCGGCCACAGCAGATGTGGCTGACCAACAGGATGAGGTAAGCGCTGAGGAAGACGCCTGGTTTGGCGAACCCGCAGACTTTGAAGCGGAGACCGCCACCCAGGCCGCTATTCCCGTGGCCCTGGTGCGCCACAGCCACGAACCGTTAGGCGCCCAGGCACTGGTGTGTGCGCTGCTGGCCAGCCCACAGGCGCCGGTTTACCAGGTGCAGTCACAAGTGCTTAGCGAATCCGGTGTGCAGGGCCTGGCCGAGCTCACCCATACCGTATACCCGGCGGTACAGGCGCTGGGAGCACCCAGGCGGTTGCCGCTGCTCGAGCTGTGCCTGCCCGCTCTCAAGGCCATGTCCCTCGGCCAGTATCGGGCCTTCAAAACCAATCTGCTGCAACTGATTAAAGCGGACACGCGCACTGAACTGCATGAATGGTGCCTGTTCCAACTCGCTCGCCACTACCTGGATCCGGAATACATCCAGGTGAAGCCCAGCAAGCCGCGCTACCGCAAGCTGGCCAAGGTCGACTTCCATTTACGCGTGGTCCTTTCCACCCTCGCCTATGAAGGCGGCGCCAGCAGCATAAAGGACAGCGAACAGGCCTTCCGCCTGGGCGCCGATGAACTGGGTTTCAATAAAATGCAGTTGATGCAGCGCGACCAGATGAGCGTGGCAGCCTTCAGCCAAGCCGTGCACGAGCTGGCCAGCTGCTACCCCCTCCTAAAGCCGCGGATACTAAAAGCGATGACGCTTGCCGCCGGCGCCGACGGCGCTGTCACCGCCGAAGAGCGCGAAATTGTCGCGGCGATGGCCGCGGTAATGGACTGCCCCCTACCCGGCTACCTGCAGAACTGAAGCCCGCCCCACCAAAACCGACCATTCGCTGGCGAGGCACGCCCCCTGTGCTAGGCTGATCCTTACCGTCAAGGATGACGGCACACATAACAGTTTCTAAACCACAACATGGAAGTTTTGGCTATGGAACACGCACTGACCTCTCGGGCGGGAGCTGGCTCCGGCTACCTGCCCGATGTGAAAGCACTCATCGGCAACCCGCTGCTGGCACCCATGCCACCCCAGCCCGTTGCCCCACCTGAACCTGACGCCAGCGAAGGCTTTCTGCCGCGGGAGAGACCCTCGCATCAGATCTGCACCGCCGAGCGCGTCCTGAAAATACTACTGGAGAGTAACCTGGCGCGAGTGAGGGCCGATTCCGTTGCCGAGACCCTCGGCATGAGCGGCACCACATTGCGCCGGCGCCTGCGGCAAGACCACACCTGCTACCAGTTTTTGCTGGACCGGGTGCGGCAATACCGCTGTGAACGCTCACTGCGAGAGCGTTGGCGACCGGGCAAATGCCTGGCGGATGAACTGGGTTACCTGGAAGTGAACAGCTTCTACCGCGCCTTCCAGCGCTGGACCGGGCTAACGTACAGCCAGTACAGGGAACAGTGCGGATACTGAAGTGAGACGGTTGCGTCAGCCGACCAGTGTGAGACCTTTGTAGTTGCCGATCATCACCTTGTTCCGGCCGCGCTCCTTGCCGTGATACAGGGCGGTATCTGCCCGGGCAACGCAGGCGTCGAGCGTCTCGCCCTTGCGATACTCAGCGACACCAAAGGTCATGGTGAGGCTTAAGCGTTCACCACCGTACTCGAACACATTGTCGGCGATAGTTTCGCGCAGCTTCTCGGCGAGTACTGCCGCGCCTTCGGAATCTGTCTCGGGCAGCATGAGGATAAACTCCTCGCCGCCCCAGCGGGCCACGCGATCGACATCGCGGGTGCGGTCGCGCATCAGCTCGCCTACCCGGCGCAGCACGTGGTCACCGCAGGCATGGCCGTACTGGTCGTTGAACTGCTTGAAATGATCCACGTCGGAAATGACGATCGAGAACTGCTTACCCGAGCGCTGTGAACGGCTGATTTCCTGGCTGACTTCATCGGTAAAACCGCGACGGTTCAGCAGGCCGGTGAGGTGATCAATACTCGCCGCCCTCATGAGCTTTTCATTGGCGTCACTGAGTTCGGCGGTTCGATCCGCCACCTGCGCTTCCAACTCGGAATGCATGGACGTGTAGCTGCGCGCCATGGATACAGCCATGGCCAACAGAATAGCCACGAAACCGACCGGCGACAGCCGCGGGGTTTCGATGTGGAACAGGTCGATGGTCACATCGTTGACGCAAGTGGCCATAAAGATAAACGTACCCACCGCCACCGAGCGTGCTTCGGGATTGCCCCGGCGTGTCTCCGCCAAAATGACATATACGGTATAGGCCACTACGCCCAGTGCCAGGAATTGCTCGTAGTGGAGCGTGTAGAAGTTCACATTCTGCCCCGGAATCAACATCACCGCGGCGGAGAACATCACAAAGGCCACCTGCACCATCCGCAGCCACGGTGGCACGCCAATTTTCAGCACCGCCCATACCAGTTGAATACCGAGGGCAGGGAACAGGTAAATAGCGCCGAACTCTATTTTCTTCAGGGTGCCGAAATCCAGACCCAGCATAAACTTCCATTGGGTGAGCATCAGCCCGTAGAGCGCGATCACCATCGACGCCAGGCCAAACCACAGGTAACTCACCAGGACCTTGTTCTGCGCGTAGATGTACAGGTGGTACAAGCCAAACGCGAAAATGAGCACGGCAAACAACAGGCCCGGCAATTCACCGACCACACCTTTCAGTAATAGCGGTGCAAATTCACCGAAGCGGAATTCACCGCCGGATGGGCCCGCACTCCAGGCATTCACTAAGGGCTCCGGGCCGCCCCATACACGCATGGCCAGCACCACGCGGCCATGGGCATCAACGGCAGAGGCGGGAATGACAAATACGCGCTGGCGGTCGTAGTTAATATCACCCAGGGGAGGCAGTTGCCCGACTTTACCGACTAACTCACCACCGGCATAAAGCTCAAACGCACTCATCACCTTGCCGGTGCGAATGGCCAGGCTTTTTACCTGGTCGCTGGCGACGAGGTTCGAGTCGAGTTGGATCGTCAGCCGATACCAGGCCATGTGATTGAATTCTGGGTAACCCGGGCGCTCCCACCGTCCAGGAACACGACGCACCTCCCACTCGGCATCGCTGTAGGTGGGCGAAGCCCAGGCCATGTCGTCGCCGGGCATAAACCGCCAATCGCCTTTCAGCGATAGCGACTCACGCAGCAGATGCTCGTCCACATGGGCAGCGACAGTATCGTTCGCCGAGACAAGGCTCGCCTGTCCCGCCAGAAGCAGGAGTGCGAGGCAGCCCAGCAAAAGTTTGCTCGCCGCCGACTGAAGGGTACTGATCTTGGCCACGTTGTCCTTCAATCCCTCGAAAATGGGGATCATCAGTATAGGGAAATTACAGTGGCCGGTGGCTTGAGGGGCGTAAAAGCTAGAGTTCCGTCACAGTTCAGGACAGCTTTTCTGTACTTTTTTGCAAAGCACTACTTGATCTAGAGCCAACCGCGGTAGCGATACACAAGATAACCGACATATTCCCGCAAGGCATACGTGGTGCGGGCCAGATCGTCCACAGTGGGTAAAAAGGGCGGCACCGCGGGTGTACCGACGAGGCGCTGGTAATCGGTGGGCGCGGGAATCACCTCGTACCCTTCGCGCGCAAATAAGGGCACGGCGCGGCGCATATGCCAGGCAGACGTTACCAAGTGAATTTTCTCAACGCCTTTGCCGTCGAGAATCACTTTTGAAAAAACGGCGTTTTCGTGGGTATCACGGCTGTTGCTCTCCTTAAGAATAGCCCTGGCCGGCACGCCCATGGTTACCAGAATCTGCTCCATGATATCCGCCTCGGATCGGTCTCCTGGCCCGGCCCCGCCGCTCACCAAAATAAACGGGGCCTTGCCGTTTTTATAGAGATCCGCCGCGTGCAGCATGCGGTCAGCCGCGTGGTTGAGATCGCCGTGGCTACTCCAGTGAGTATCGCCGCGGGTGCCGCCGCCCAGCACCACGATCGCTTCCGCTTTGGGCACAACTGACATCACTTTGGGGCGGTAATAGTCCTCGAGGCTGCCCATCAGGAAATCCGCAAACAGGGCGCTGGAACACACATACAGCCAGGCCGTGGCAAAGAAGATCAGCCACTTACCGCTGCGCGGCCAATCTTTCTTCAGCAGGAATAATCCAATTAATACCGCCAGAATCACCTGGGTGAGCGGATACACCAGCAGCGACAACAGTTTTGTAACGGCAAATGAGATGGGGCAACTCCTGTATACTCGAACGCGCTTGGGACCATACTAAGCCACAAATCAACAAGAACAAGGAATAGATACCATGCAATATGTCGCGATTGTCACCATCCTCATGCTCGTGCAATACACGGCTTACATGTTGCTGTGCGGCTTTGCCCGGGGCGAGAACGTGGTGGCGCCAGCCACCTCCGGCGACGAAAAATTCGAGCGCGCCTTCCGGGTGCAGATGAACACCCTGGAACAAATGGCAGTGACTTTGCCAGCCATGTGGGTGTGCGCGTATTTTTTCAGCCCGCTGTGGGCGGCGGGCCTGGGCGTGATGTTTATGGTGGGCCGGCTGCTGTACCGCAACGCCTACATGAAGGACCCGGCCACGCGCGGCCCGGGCATGGGCATCGGGTTTCTCGCAAACGTGGGCCTTATGGTGCTTTCGCTGTGGGGTGCTATCGGCCAGCTATAACAGCGAGGCTGCGAACTCAGCCGGAATAACCGGCCGGGTTCGCCGACTGCCAGCGCCAGGTGTCGGCGCACATATCTTCCAGGGTGCGGCTGGCTTTCCAGCCCAGTAACTCTTCGGCCAGAGCCGGGTCTGCCCAACATTCAGCAATATCCCCCGCTCGGCGCGCAACAATCTCATACGGCACAGGCTTGCCACTGGCGGCCTCGAAGGCTCGCACCATGTCGAGCACTGAAGATCCATTGCCAGTGCCCAGGTTCACGGTGAGCAGGCCGGGCTTTTCCAGCACATAGTTCAGTGCCGCTACATGGCCTTCTGCGAGATCAACCACATGAATGTAATCACGCACGCCAGTGCCATCGGGCGTAGGGTAATCATCGCCAAACACAGCCAGTTTTTCCCGTCGGCCTACCGCCACCTGCGCCACAAAGGGCATCAGGTTGTTCGGAATGCCGCTCGGGTCTTCACCGATACGGCCACTGGCGTGAGCGCCCACCGGGTTAAAATAGCGCAGCCGGCCGATGCTCCAGTTGGGGCGAGCTACCGCCCAGTCGCCGAGAATCTCCTCCACCATAAGCTTGGAACGACCATAGGGGTTGGTGGCCGAGGTAGGGAAATCTTCACGAATCGGCATAGAGGCCGGGTCGCCATAGACGGTGGCCGAGGAGGAGAAAATCATTCGGGTGACACCGGCCTGCTCCATGGCACCCAGCAACACAAGCGTGCCGTTCACGTTGTTGTCGTAGTATTCGAGAGGCTTCTCGACAGATTCGCCCACGGCTTTGAGGCCGGCAAAGTGCATTACGGCGTCGATGCGGTGAGAGGCAAATACATCGGCCAGGCACTGGGCGTCACGAATGTCGCCTTCGATGGCGGGGATGTCTGCGCCGGTGATCTGTTCCACCCGGGCTACCGCTTCGCGGCTGCTATTGCACAGGTTATCCAGCACCACCACGGTAAAACCCGCTTCGACGAGGGAGACACAGGCGTGGCTTCCGATATAACCCGCACCACCGGTGACCAGAACAGTTTGCGACATGAATCAATTCTCGAACAACTATTAGACGACCACGCGCATCCTAACATAGCGGCGCTTGTCTAAATCACTTATCCTCGGCAAAAGCTCACTCGCGCAAGAAGTCCAGATGCATATTCTCGTTACCGGCGCCGCCGGCTTTATCGGTTTCCACACTTGTCAGAAACTCCTCGCCCGCGGTGATACCGTGGTTGGGCTGGATAACCTGAACGATTACTACGAGGTAAGTCTCAAGCAAGCCCGTTTGGCGCTGCTCGAGGCACAGCCTGGTTTTACCTTCATTGAGGCCAATCTGGAAGATCGGCCTGTGCTTGAAGCACTGTTTGCCGAGCACCAGTTCGACGCCGTAATCAATCTAGCGGCTCAGGCGGGCGTACGCTATTCGCTGGAGAACCCCCACGCCTACATCGATAGCAATATCGTGGGCTTTACCAACATTCTCGAGTGCTGCCGCCATAACAACGTTGGCCATCTCGTCTACGCCAGCTCCAGCTCGGTGTACGGCATGAACAGCACCATGCCCTTCTCCGTGCACGACAATGTGGACCATCCGATTTCGCTCTACGCCGCCAGTAAGAAGGCCAACGAGCTGATGGCGCATACCTATTCACACCTGTTCGACCTTCCTACCACCGGCCTGCGCTTCTTCACGGTGTACGGCCCCTGGGGCCGACCTGACATGGCCCTGTTCCTGTTCACCCGCGCCATTCTCGCCGGCGAGCCCCTCAAGGTATTCAACGAAGGCAAGATGCAGCGCGACTTCACCTACATTGACGACATCGTGGAAGGCGTGGTGCGTGTCACCGACAACACGGCCACCCCCAACCCCGACTGGGACAGCGCCAACCCAGACCCGGGCACATCCAGCGCGCCTTACCGTATCTTCAATATCGGCAACAATAACCCGGTAAAACTGCTCGACTACATCGGCGCTATCGAAAACGCTCTGGGCATGAAAGCCAAGCTCGAACTCCTGCCCATGCAGCCCGGGGATGTTCCCGCCACTGCCGCCAACATCGATGCCCTCGAGAACGCTGTGGGCTACCGGCCCAGCACCCCAGTCAGTGAAGGCATCGATAATTTCATTCGCTGGTACCGCGAGTTCTACGGCGCCTGAACTACTCCGGCGTCTCCACAAATAGAATCTCTGCGGAGACGTCGTCTTTCACCACCTCCATGCGCCCACGATGCAGCTGCCGGTGGTGAAACCGGCACAAGGTCACCAGGTTGTCGAGGCTTGTCTCACCCCCTTCGGACCAGTGCCCGCCGGATGCGCGCAGGCACCACACGCGACCTTCGACCCACGTTCAGCACCAGGCCATCCTCGCTCTCGATCACCGTCACCAGCAAAGCATCGCAACTCAACCTACGCGCCGTTTCAGGCGCCAGACTCGGCGTCTGCTCGTAATCGGCGCGCCCATGTACACAACACCCCCGATTGCTGTTCCCGTAGCGTGTTCACATCCACTTGCAACACAACCTGGCACCGTTCGGCGCCCTTCAGCCCCTGCAGCTGTGAATAGTTCGGCGCCATCGCCAGAGAATGTTCCACCAAACCCACAAACGCATCCGCCCGACTTTGGTTCATAAACTGCTTGTACGTCTCCGCGGAGATTGTTTCTTTGGCCTGCTCATACTCCACATCCGGCGGCGCGTTAAAATCCTCGCCTGTGATCACCCTGTCTTCCGCGTCGCGCGCACGGGCGATAATGTTTCGTGCCGCTGCCTGCATTCGCCCTTTGTGCACTGCGTCCCAGTCCGCCTGCCGCGCCTCCCGAATGGGCTTTGTCATCGTGTCGATTGTTCTGCACACCACAAGCCCTTCCTCCGGGGTAAACCGGCCGTGTATCACCACCGTGCCGTCGTCATCGTCATCGTGGAACCAGTAAAACTCCCGCTTCTGCTCCCGCAGCGCTTCAACTTCGCGCTTAGACATCACACAGCGCGGGAAAACCGCCTGCTACTGGATAGTGGGTATGAGGTGAACCAAGCTAGCGAATATAATCACGAAGAGAAGGCAGCACCACGGCAGCTTCGGTGATGGCCTGCATCCAAAACAACAGCCTGAATTTGCCTTCGGCGCGCTCAAAGCGAAGGTTGACCTCAACAAACCGCTTCTCGATCTTTGCGTCGAGCTCTGATTTGGACGCAGTAAACCTGGCATCGAAGTAATCGTTGGTCACCAGCGCATCGAAATTTTGAACCACCATTGTCGCCGTACCTTTCGCGATGGCGCTCGCCTGGGCCCTGGAAATACCCACCTCTTCCATTTGCCGCACGAGCTCATCAGAACCCCAGAATATGGCTGCCATCGCACACCCGGTTAATTGTTTACTAAGCGTATCAACTAGGCTCAAGAGCGCGGAATGGCTTTGACAAGACAAAGGATCATACCCTAGTCTTTTTGTTACTTAGCTGTTGTATTTTCGAAGCGATAGATAGTTTTAACATGGGTGTCTTAATACTGGTTCTCCAAGTCCTGCTGATTGCCCTAGTGCTTGCTCGGGCGAGCGTATCAGTGGGCCTTCGCGTGGGGCTTCTGGACCACCCTGATAGCCGCAAAAGCCACGTGGGCGCTATTCCCCTGTCCGGTGGTCTCGCGATCTTCCTGACCATCATCACCGGCTCTTTCTTGCTTGGCATTCCCCCTTCACCTGGGCCATGCTGGCCATCGCGGCGTTCGTTTTTATTATCGGCGTCTTTGACGATGTGAAACACATCAACCCTTGGATCCGGCTGGGCATCGAGTATGGCGCGGGCATTGTGCTCGCGACTTGGGGCGGAATATCTATACAGAATGTCGGCAACTTACTCGCGATGGGAGACATTCCCCTGCTCTTGCTCGCAGCGCCACTGACAGCACTCTCGGTGGCCGGGCTGTGCAACGCCTACAATATGCTTGATGGAATCGACGGGGTGTCATCATCGCTGGTCGCGCTGCCGCTGGCGGTGCTCTTTGGCCTGGCGGTAAACGCCGGCCACCCCCACGCCAACGCGTTGCTGCTGATGCTCATTCCGATAGGTGTCTTCCTGTTGTTCAACCTGGGCCCCAACAATGCGCTGCTGCCGAAAATGTTTCTTGGTGATAGCGGCAGCATTACCCTTGGTTTTCTGGTCACTGCAGCGCTGGTATTTTTTTCGCAAGGGGAAACGGCGATCATCGAACCGGTAACGGCACTCTGGCTGGTATGTCTGCCACTCATGGATATGCTGGCGACCATGCTGCGGCGCGCGAGAAAACGGCTTCCACTGATGGAAGCAGACCGCATGCACCTGCACCACACATTGGTGGATACTACGGGACTTGGCAAACGCGCGGCGCTGGCGGTGATGGTCTCGTACGGTGCGATTGCGGCGGCGGCGGGCCTGGCGCTGGAAGCGCTCCCTGCCTATGTCAGCCTGGCACTCTACTTCTTGCTGTTCGCTATTCACTGTGGCTTCGTTATAAAAGCGGAGTCACTCGCCACTAAAAAACCTGGCAAACCAGCCCTTCTGCCGTGATGAGGGATTAAACGGGCGAGTACCCTCTGGGTCCAACCCCCAGGGCAGCGGCACCTCACCTGGTGCAGTATTGGCAATAATCGCTGCGGGTCTTCCCTGCACCAATCTGTCAGCCTCTTCCTCGCCCACGATGAGTGCGGCCGCGTCACGTGCCTCGCGCAGTTCAGGCGTGCGATTCTTGAGATTATGGCCATCAGATGCCAATAAATGCGTGTAACCCTCTTCCAGAAAACGCTCGGCAATTTTCTTTACCCGGGGGCCAAACCGCCCCAGCAGGCTGCCGCCTGTGAGCTGAATCCAGGCGCCGGCCCGGGCGACCCCCACGAATTTGTCAAAATCTGACTCGATATAGGTCAGCCGCTCAGGATGGGTGATAACAGGCACATAACCCGCCAGCAAGGCGTTGTGAATCAAATCCGCCATACGTGGCAGGGGCACATGATGCGGGGGTTCAAACAGGAAATAGCGGCTGCTATTCAAGCTTGGCAGGGTGCCATCCTGCAGGCCCCGCACAAGGTCCGGCACCACCTGAATGTCAGCGCCATACGTCAATTCCAGAGGAATATTCGCCTTTTTCAACTCTTCCCGAAAACTGGCCACTGCCTCGCGGATACCGGCGTGTGTGTTTTCGAACAAGCCCGGATAGATATGCGGAGTGCAGGCGGTCATCGTAATGCCGTCGGCTACGGCCAGTTCAGCCATACGCAGGGCGGATTCGAGGTCCCGGGCACCATCGTCTATCCCGGGCAGCATATGGCAGTGAAGATCAATCATAAGAACAGCAGAACCAAAAACGGTAAGAAAACAGCACCATCAGTGGTTCAGTATGACAAAACCGAGCGGGTAGGCAAGACAACACCGCAAAATGGATACATTAGGCAACGAAGAAAGGTGCGATTTTCACCTTGCCATGCCCCAAGTTCGCTCCTATCCTTGCCATTAAGATAAGAGCCCCTAAGAAGAAGCGCGCGCGACATATTAATCTGACTTACAGGGATATCGTGATCAATGAAACAGCTTCTGACCTCTATTTTCATGCTGATTGCCGTGGCCACCGGCTTATCTGCCACCGCCGAAGACAAGCAAACCATACTGACGTGCAGGCTCCCGTGATGGCAGATCAGGTTGAAAGCTACGTTGAGGCCACTGAGAGCATGTTCCTGTACCCCGGCGACCGCCTGATGGTCATGAAGGGTGGCAGCGCTCAGGCGCATTTTGCCAATGGCTGCATACAAAGCCTAGGCGACAACGAAATCGCGACCATAGCATCGCCAGAGGCCTGTGAAAGCATCTTCACCGCAGCCACACACAATCAGGTAGGTGCGACTCCAACAGCGACGACAACGCGGCCATCTCTCTGATTTCACTTAATAACCCCCACCGCTGGAAGACAACTCTCCATAGAGGTCTTCCATGCTTGCACCACCCTCCTTCCACACATGACCGCTAAAAGTCGCACTGGCTCGAGCCTCACAGGCTGGGAGCAGCTACAGTTGCTGTGCCTATTGCTGACGGATAGTGAACCGACGAGTTACATTGAGCGCATCAATTCGACAGATAGCTGGCCGACACTCGTGGACCTCGCGAGCAGCCATCAGTGCCTGCCTGCGCTAGCCGCGAAGCTAAACGCGTGCGCCCACCTCTCTTGCGCACCAGAAACAACCCCTGCATCGCTGAATGGACTTGGCAGGCAAGTTGCCGTGCGGACAATGTCCATTTACGCACAAGCTCTGAGGCTGGCCGAAACCCTCAACAAGGCAGAAATAACGCCTATATTCCTAAAAGGTACTGCAACCCTTTTGAGTTCGAAGGCAGCAGATTTCGCGGCGAGAGACCAAGCGGATATCGACGTGGTCGTCGAGCCCGCTAATTTGCGCGCCGCTTGCGAGCAGCTGGTGGAGGCGGGCTATCGTTTTACTACCACAAGGCCCAACGACAACAAAGGAAATGTCACCACGCATAGAGACATTGAGAGAGCCCTAAAAGAATCTCGCTACCACCACCATCTGCCACCGATGACACACCCAAAAGCAACGGCATTGGTCGAGTTGCATCGTTACCATCTCCCCGCTGGCTTCGATCAGGCAGGAATTTTAGAGGACCTGCTCAACACCGCAGCTACACATACCGCCGGCGACATTCGTTTCAGGGTGCCCAGCTTCGAACACCGTGCCATTCACCTGATTCTCGGGAGTTTCGTTCACGATGGCTACGCCGCCACCTGCCGAGTGCCGATTCGGCCTGCTTTGGACTACATACAGTTGATGAGCGAGGCCGCGGCCGACAATACAAAAATTGATAACGCCAGCGTGGCCCAGACATGTGGCATTAGAGGGGAACAATTTTTCTATTCACTCAAGTGGCTATTCGAAGTAGAAGCGCCCATGTCATTTACAGAGGCTAAAGCCAATGCGCTCACTGAGCGACTTATAAAGGCTCGGTACAACAATGCGAGAACAGCGACTTACCTCGATACATTAGGCCGAGTTCGGCACCTTGGGAAAAAGATGCTAGTGAGCCCTGGTAAACTTACAGGGTATATCCGCAATAACTTGAAGGGATAGGTCACGCTGAAGGCAGCTTACGCATAATAAAGCAGCCGAATAAATAGACACTGGCCGCACCCACAACGCCCATCGTCAAGTCAGACAGTGAAAACGATCGGTTGGGAATAAGTGCCTGCGAGCCTTCTTCCAGTAACACCAGCACAAGGGCCAAACCAAACGCCTTGCGCATGCGTGCCACTGGACTACCTCCAGACAGGAAGAGCCAGCCAGCAATCACAAATGCAGCACCCATCAAGGCGTGGGTCATCTTGTCGCCGCCCAGCCGCTCCTGGACACGATAAATATCGTGGATAAAAACCCCGTTGTTCGCAACACCGAAGTTCCGACGATTGCCAGCACCAAGAATACGCCTGCAAAAATTCCCAAATAACGTCTAGACATCCAATCAGGGCCTTGCTCCGGGCTCAATCCATAAACGGATTTCTGTCACTACCCTCATCCACCGGCTGTAGCAGCGGCTTCGAGCGTTCAACAGGAACGCGGGGCGTGTTGCGCTTGCTAGGTCTCGGAGCCGATTCAGAATAGGGGTGAAAGAACACGCCAGTAAGAAATCCAAAGTAGACCATATTGGCCGGCACAAAGAGATTGAAGTCAACCATCTGTTGCATTTATTGCCAAAGCCGTTTGCCCCAATTCATCTGTTGATGCCTTTGAACCAATACAAAGAATAGCGGAACTTCCTGAGGAGACCCGACTAGTTTCCGGCCTTGACGTTAAGATTTATCCTTTAGCAATCTCAAACATAGAGAGTCAGCTCCAAATTTTCGATCCTGGAGGTGATATGGCTTATAGCACTTCTCTAGATGCGGAATTCCTAGGGACCCGTATGGATTCATACTATGGTATCGGTCACCACTATTGACAAATTCTGCTCGACACACGGACTAAAGCCAAACCATGTTAAGATAGACGTCGAAGGGGTTGAAGGCAAAGTTCTTCTAGGCGCGAGAGAAGTTCTGGAGCAAGGAAATTGCAAGTACATTTGCGAATGGTTAGGTGGAGCGGAAAAGAATAGAGAAGCAGCCAACCTACTCGAGCGGTGTGGATACGTTGCTCTTGACCCTTCCTGCTCAGATAGAGTTGACCTAGGTAGCATTGAAGACCACGAAGATCGAAACGTACTTCTAGTCCATTCGAGCAAGGCCCCTTCATTAGAGATATTGCCCAAGGGAACCTTGTGAGACATCTCCGCCATAGCCCAGGGTATGAGATGTAGTGGTCAACTATTCTCGGACAATGGTTTAGGTCTATTTTCTGCGTCAGCGGGCGATAGACCCCCGTTGTACTGATGCGGCCGTTGCCAGTTGTAGTAGTCCATCAGGTAGCAACCGATGTCCCGCTTCGCCTCACTGAACGGTGCCCTGCAAGCCCCTCTGCACCTATACATAAAAAGCGCTTCATTTATAGCAAAGCCAGGGAGTCGACTAGGCAAATAGGCAACGGACATAGATACATCTTTAAACCCAAGCTTTTGAGGAAAATGGGAGCGGAATTCTGGTTTGGATAATCGAGGATAAAGCCACCTCCTTACGCTGCCAATATGTCCTTTGAGTTTTTTATGATTTCCGTAAACGCTCCTCGTCCACCAAATGTAAAGTGGGTTGCACTCATATAAGATTGATAGGCCAATCCATGTACTCCGTTACGATGAACATTGTGGGCGATGAAACCATTAACTGCCTTGAGTTACCCCCCGCCTTAGACTCCCAGCATAACTGTTTCTGGATGGGAATCGCGAAGAGTGTGGGCCTGGAGCGTTGGTGAGAAATCCCCAAAGCACAATTTTTGGAGCTCATTAACTTCTGTCCAAACATCTTCATCTTGTAAATTCAGCTGCTCGATATCCAAGTCTCTTCCCTCTGCGACACTCTTTCTATATAGGAAGTATCAGTAAATATCCGTGCATCAAGTTTCGACCAATACTGAAATCTTCCAGAGCCTATGGAGAGAAAACTCATCTCCTCAAATCAGCCGATAGAAAGAACAACTATTCTAGAATGAAGCATTCCCTCTATCACGAGAATTTCCAAGGGTACATCAGTTCACTATATCTGACTTAATCGGCATAGATCTCACAAAAAATTTCGCCAACTTGGCTGCGCCCTGCTCTGTAGGGTGAATTTTGTCAGATACTAGTAACTCACCATTGGAAGATAGCGTACAGAGGCCCTCCTCGCACATTTCTGCCTCGGGATAAATTCTAGTAATAGGGCGTGATATTCTGTCCAAAATTCTGTAACTAAACTCAGACGAATTGAGTGCATTTGCTCGGGTCTCCTGGACAAGAGGCCATTCTACTTGATGTACCAATGACTGCTGAATATAACGTAGGACGTCTTTGGAGCTTCTTACTACAGGGTAGACAACTGTCACACTAATATCATTGCTTCTGAGTATATCTATAGTTGAATCGAGGCTAGATGCCAATTGCTCAGATACGTTAATGTTATTTGATAATATGTCCCCGCCTCCGAAATCGAGATACTCTGAGCCAAAAAAGTCATCCCAATTCGCCATCAATATAACCGTGTCAATCTTATTAGATAAAATCATTTCGATAGCGACTTTGTTAAACTCTCTGCAGTTTGATGACCACCTGTGATACGCGCGCTCTACCCCACTTATTGGTGCGCAATGTCCATGCGTTAGCTGTAGCAGGCCTATATCAAGATTCGCAAATTCGGCTGCAACAGAAGGAGCCACAGCTGCAGCAATAGAATCTCCCCAGATTGCGTACGCTGTATTCCTGTCACGACCGTAACGACAATCACTCATTGGCATATCTCTCGGCGCGCCATCATCAATTTGAAAAAGGCAGTAGTTACTCCACGAACCGATTTCATCAAGGTCATTAACTATGGATGAAAGTCTATTAGGCAAGCCTTCATTTCGAACCACATGAACCCCAAAAAGAGATAGAATCGCAATAGACAGTGCTAATGTGGCAAGAAACAACCTTGCAGGCATAAAACTAGATCGTCTCATTGGCGCCTCCACAACCTTCCATGAAAGCGCCGCACATACAAATGTAGTAATAAGAAAATAGAGGACATCGAAGCCCAATATTTCGTCTTGCGTGCGTATACGCCAAAACGCCAAGATTGGCTGGTGGAACAGGTACAAACTGTAACTTATGAGTCCTATAAAAACCAATAAACGCATAGATAGAAGAGCATTTACCAGCGTTCCCCGAACCGCTCCTATAAGTATAAGAGAGGTACCCAACACAGGCACAAGAGTATATATCGATGGAGTTGGGACAGTTTCGTCAAAAACTAAGATAGAAAATGTAACTAGTGCCAGACCAGCCATAGAAACATAATTGGCTGACTGCACACTCAACCGAACGCTTGAGAGCGCCAAGATAGAACCGACTAATAGCTCCCAAGCCCGAGTCGGTGCGAGGTAAAAATTCGCTGATTCAGCGTTACGCCAGCCCCACTCTGCCAGCAGTAAACTAGCTACCGCAAGGATTATCAAAAGTACTACCTGAGGTTTGGCGCCGTAGTGCACCGTCGTCACAAGAAATGCAGGAAAGAGAAGGTAAAATTGTTCTTCTACAGCAAGGCTCCAAGTGTGCAGCAAAGGCTTGAGATCTGCATCTGTATTGAAATAGCCGATTTCGCTCCAGAAAAAATATTTGAAACGAAATATGGGATACTAAGAACACTTCTCGCAAAGCTATCCAAATCATCCGGAAGCATCCAAAGCCAAGCAAAGGGAATCGTCAAAAACGTCACTAGAAAAAGTGCCGGCAATATACGTCTTAGCCTACGCATATAGAAATTAGAGACAGAGAAAGCCCCTTTTTCTGGTCTCTAACTATGATCGAGGTGATCAGGTAACCGCTAATAACAAAGAAAACATCGACGCCTACAAAGCCACCAGAAAAAGTTGAAATCCCGGCATGAAAAAAAGCACCGGAACCACCGCCACGGCTCGCAACCCATCAATCTCTGGACGATACTTCATGCTGTATCCCCAACACCGTGAAAAATATGTAAACCCCGAAGATTTTACTCAACCAAAAAACTGGCAAGGTCATTAGCTCAAATTTTCTATTTCGGCGATCGAACCATTCTCTAGCCTAATGATGCTATCGCAGTATTTAAGTGTCTCTAGGCGATGAGCAACTATTATAATTGTTTTGTTTCCATGGAGTTTTTTAAGAGACTCTACTAAAGCGGCCTCGGTATCTTTGTCCAGCGCACTAGTAGCCTCATCGAAAATGAGTATTTCCGGGCTGCTATACAAAGCCCTTGCTATGCCAATCCTCTGGACTTGGCCTCCTGAAAGACGGACCCCACGCTCACCCACTACAGTTTTAAAGCCGTTCGGTAGCAAGTGGATGAACTCATCGGCCTGGGCTATCTTTGCGGCCCTTCGAATCCTCTCCTCGTCCATGCAATCTTTATGCACACCGAACGCGATATTTTCGGAGATAGTAGTGTCACTGAGGTAGATAGATTGAGGTACGTAACCGATAGTTTTTCTCCAGCCGCCAAGATTTCGCTCCGACAGTCGACAGCCGTCAACTAATATTGCGCCTCGATAGCCTGGTAACAAGCCAAGTAACAAATCAATGAATGTACTTTTTCCCGCGCCTGTTTTTCCAACCACACCATATGTTCTATGAGCTAATATTTTGCAATTAAGTGAATCCAAACTTGGTCTATCCGCGCCTGGGTAGGTGAATGTTGTATCACGCAGTTCGATACAATCACTCAATCTAAACCGCTTCTCGACCTTTGGATCAGGTTCCGAATTTATTTCAGTCACTTCGCGCATAGCCAAATAGAGATTGTCGAGCCCTGCATGGCCGAAGCCTAGCTGGACGTATGACGCGTACACTTGCTGCAAATTTGGGAGCAAGCGATAGCCAGCGTAAATGTACACTCCCATCATCGGAATTTTCTGTATAAAATTTTCGTCTGTCCCGAGGAAAATAGTAGCCACAAGTATGACGCTTACTAGCGTAATAGCTTCCAGAAGATATCTAGGAAGCTCACCCAAGAAACCATTCATCGCCGTCGTTCTGGTGTTATCTTTCACTGCTATCGCGAATTTACGGAGAAAATACGTCTCCTTACCAAGCATCTTTATGGTCTTTATGCCGGCCAACAGTTCATTGGCTGACTTCGCTCGATCAGTATTGGAGCTTGCTCTCAACTCCCCTTGCCTACTAATCTTCCGCCTAACAAAAAGAAAAACAAGCACATAAGCCAGTCCAAAACCAAAGCCAACAATCGCTGCGAGTATCGGGTCCATAAAGACAATTAGTAGTATTATCGCGATGGAAGCTATTAAGCGCGCTATAAATCGCAACACAGGCCTGAGGATCGAGCTAGATACGAAATCAATTTCCGATATCAAATTCTTGTGAAGCTCAGCAGTATTATTGTCTAAAAAAAACGTATAATCCTGTTCTGCGTAATGAGCCATCAATCTGGTTGAAATAGAGTAGCGGAAATTTCCCGCAATTCTGAGCTGCGCCCAGAGAGTAAAAGCAATAAAGGCATTACTAATGCAAATAAAGGTTGAAGAAAAAACACCAAGATAAATCAAAAATTCCTCTGGAGATTCGGCCCCGAGTATCTATACGCAAAGCTCAACCATTCGTTAGCATAAACTGCTTCGGGATTCGTGGCAGTGGTCAAAAATGGTGAAATCGAGGCGATTCCAATCATTTCAAACATCGCGCTAAATATGACTGCAGCCATCAGTAAGTAGAGCTGAATTCGCTCTCTTGGCTGAAGTAAAAATAAAAGCTTTCGAACTATTTGCATCAAATTAACCAATAGATATGTATTTCTTCTAGAACGATCCAAAAAATGCCACTAAGCGACTGATCATATTCTGAACTTACTTACCATCTAACCTTTAAAAGCTTTCGACCGCATACTGCTGCCTTGATATGGAACCCTCTCGATCAGGCAGACATTCCCTGCATGCCAAATATTCATTTTTTAACGGCTCAGTTCAACACCGCACCATCGAACTAACGTTTTATAATACTAGTCTTTGGTGGTATTCTGCAGAAAGAAAACAGAGCGGGACTACTCTAAGATGAGTCAAACATTTAGCTAACTAGGGTTTTCAGATCAACCAATAAAGACCAGTCAGCATTTGCTTTTAGTTGTCAATCTTTCAAATAACTGTCTGTGCCAGCAACCGCATTCACTACATTCTCATAACGGAGCTGAGGACGACCAGTTGCATTCCCAATTCTGATTCGAGCTTCACGATAGACATCTCGTGACTTCTCAAAAAGGCCCAGCTTAAAGAGTACTTTTCGAACGAGAGTGTTTTTTTTTCTTCGAGCTGCTAAAACCTCAACTCCGTGGTCTATTCTTTGGCGTGATTCAGAATCAAGAGTACCAACATAGTGATGCCACTCAGCTTTCATGTCCTTAGTATCTAAACCAGAACCATGAAACTCCTTGACTATTATTTCGCGATATAGCGACAGGCAGTAACCCACAGTATCAATACGGTAGTCGCCAAGCTTGGGCTCTACTCTCTTCATGGCGTAGAAATCTCTATACAAGGTGTTCTGAACTGCATGTATTCGAGTAGGACAATCCTGAAAAGGATCTACGCCAGGGTAATTTTCGAGGAATTTTTCCATGCCATTAACCACAGAATTTCGACCATTACTCTGAGATCCGAAAGTACAATAGAAAGGTTTATCCACCAACAAAACGTCTAATGCGTGTGCCAACAAAAGAAACGACGATGTATAGTCCGGGGAGATTTCATGAAATAGCTTCCCGTGCTGGTCACGAACAGCATCACAGATCCTCCTACTATAAAGACAGTTCATACCCCGCGGCAGATTGGTAGCCAACATCGAATCATCATTCCAAGCGTCAAACTTCAAGAAATCCCTCAGAACATCCTGCGCACTTCTCGATACAATTTCACCCGTGAAAGATGCTGTACGCTCAGTACGAGTAACACTGGAGTATCCTGAGCGAACATTTGACATAACAATGTCGGGGCTAGACGCTGAATTTCCAATTATCTCACGCCAGGTCGAAACTGCACTTGGTCTCAATGCGTAATGATCACAGAGTATGGCCAGGTAATCACCAGTGAAACCCTTGGCTGCAAACTCCCAATGGTCGGCCATATTTAGCCTCTTATCGGGACGAACAAGAGAGACAGAAACAGAACTATTTAACTTGGCTTTCTCGACAGCTTCTCTAACCTGCAACTGATCCTCTACCCGTGTAGAGGTATCGGAAACTATAATCTCCATATTCTCATCGGTTTGCGAGGCAGCGCTCTCAATAGCAAACCGTACTAATTTTCCACGATTGTGGGTCGGTATAACTACTGATATAAAATTCGGACCTTTCACTTTAATACCCTTCTGAAAGCTAAGTGCTTCTATCTAAGTAAATAGCACTAACAATTACCCCTGAGAACACTTGTGATTCGGCTCGAACTATCATCTCCGATGCAGAGTGTCTGTGATACCTAGAACGTCATTTAGTACGCTCACTTCCACAACCGCCTTACATCTATCCAAAGGATTTCTTGACTTGGCGCACCTAGCTCTCAATGACACCAAAACTGTAGAATGAGCTCAATATACAAAATCGAAGGTGCATCCTTCTCGAAAAATCATGCATTATTGAGCCCTGCACAAACCCATTCTAAGCATTTTTTCACTTTCCAGCGTGACCTTAAACCCTAGTGATTTGTACAATTCAATCGCTCGGAAGTTGTCATCTTTAACCTCAAGATAAAGCTCCTGCATTTCCAATTCGCTAAAAGCGAATTCAATCAACAATATTATGGACCTTCTCACGAACCCCATACCAACCGTTCTAGGGTTAGAAACGAAACGTCCAACTTCGGCAGTCGCTGAACTTTCGTCAATATTGTAAATAGATACTTGGCAGACTCTTTCTTTAGTGGTGCCTCCATGTCCAATTAATACAATATCTTTATCGTTGGACAGATTCCGGTGGTACCAATCTTTGTGAGCTTTCTCAGTGATAACTGCGTCGTTTAAAAACCATTTCCGCACGTCAGGACTATTCCGCCAAGATAGTGTGTACGCTAGATCGTCACCCTCAAGTGATCTTAACTCTAGATCACCGTCACGCATGTATATTTCTTGCTTATTTATTTCCATACATACCAACAACTTCTACGATTGAGTCAACGTCTTTCTTAGTAACGCCAAGGTGCATAGGCAATGAGAGGAGCTTATCTGAAAAAGACCTCGAGCGAGAATTCTCGCACCCATCATATGAGTACATCTCGTACACCGTATTGTCTGTGTAATGCACGCCCGGGTAAATTTCATGGTCATTTAAAGCCATAATGACCCGATCTCGCTCTTCTACGAGTATCTGGAATAAATGAGTAGACGATTCACAGTCAGGAGCGATTGGTATCAAATCAACACCAGAAACCGAAGCCAATCCATGCCTGTACCAAGACGCTAGTTGACGGCGATATGCATTGTCATTGTCGAGATATTTTAGGCCCACAAGTGCCAGAGAGGCCATGATTGAATTCCCATGATATTTAAATCCAATATCTTCAACGTCATACTTCCATTTGTAGGCCCCCTTACCAACTGTACGAGAGAATGTGTCCTTATTTATCCCCAACCAAGTCAACTTTCTCACGACTTCATCGTCCTCTCTTTCTGCAAAGCAAATCATACCGGAATCAGCAGTAGGCAGGTTTTTTACAGCCTGAAAGCTAAACACAGTCGCATCGGCGCCCGGCCCTACATGCTTACCCTCCAGCCTAGTGCCAGCCATATGAGCGGCATCAAGTACAAGCTTCAAATTATGCTTTCTACACAGCTCTACAATTTTATTGAACTGCCCTGTGTTTCCCGCTATGCCGACAAATATTATCGCTCTTGTATTTGCGCCGATTTTTTTCTCTACATCGATCGGGTCTAAACACAGATGGTCGTCGACATCCGCAAACACCGGCATCAAATTGCAATACTTGATTGCATGATTAGTTGAAACGAATGTCAGTGATGTGGAAATAACCTCGTCCCCATCACTCCAGCCATACCGCTTCCTAAGCACATACAAGGCGAGGTGCAGCCCGGCAGTGGCCGAGGAAATAAAGTGCGCGTGCTCCAAGCCTGTATATTTTTTCCATTCTTCTTCAATCTCTACTGTCTTATACCCTAGACCAGTCCAACCTTTTTCAAGACACTCCTTAACTTCGTTCAGACACTCATCGACTCTAAATTTAGGAACGAACAACTGTATACTCATATCACCTCCTCCCTGCCAATCACTTTTTAAAGTGCATAGTTTTAAATTTCAAAACAACACTTCAGCCAATCTATTGGCCACCTATATATAGAGTACGGGAACGCTGTATTCAATACTCCAGTCATGGATAAATATTCGAGAATTTCCTGACACAAATACTAAAAGCAAACATAAAGTTTCAATCTACTGAAAGCTCACCGAAAACAACCTGTTACAAAGAGTCACGCGTAAAAGTGGACTTCCCAGGGGTTGCTAGACACCTAATAGCGTTAAAATGTAACTCTATTGGAGATGTTTATGACCAGCAAGCGATACACAGAAGAATTCAAGATTGAAGCGGTCAAGCAAGGCACGGACCGAGGCTATTCTGTCATCGAGGTCGCGGAACGATTGGGTATGACCACCCACAGTTTGTATGCGTGGAAGAGGCGATATGGAGAGCCCAATCCCCAACAGGCGAACTAGGTCGACGACCAGGCAGAGATTGCCAAGCTCAAGGCGGATCTTCGCCGAGTCACTGAAGAGCATGATATCCTTAAAAAGGCCGCCGCGTACTTTGCCAACGACCCCGGGTGAAGTACGCCTTTATCCTTGACCATCGTTCAGCCTCTTCTGTCAGAGCCATGTGTCGGATATTCAAATTGCACTTCAGTGGCTTTTACGCCTGGCCTGACAAGCCCCTGTCGAACCGGGCAATAGAGGACCAGCGTTTACTGAAGCTGATCAAGCAGTTCTATATTGCCAGCGAAGCGACGTACGGTAGTCCCGGGATTCATCGGGATATGCGCGAGACCGGACAAAGCTGCGGCGTTCATCGCGTTGCGAGGATTATGCGTGTGAACAAGATAAAGTCTCAAATCGGCTACAAGCGCTGTTATATCAAGCGTGGCAATCTGGCGAATGTTGCAGCCAATGTGCTGGATCGTAATTTTAATCCTGAAGAGCCCAATCGGGCATGGGTGAACGACATTACCTATGTTCGTACGTATAAAGGCTTTTTGTATGTGGCCACAGTGTTGGACCTATTCTCCGGTCGCATCTTGGGCTGGTCGATGGATGGAACCATGGATCTGCACCTGGTTATTCGGGCTTTGCTAATCGCGGTCTGGAAACGGCAGCCAAAGAGAACCGTATTGGTACACAGCGACCAGGGCAGCCAATATGACAATGCCGATTATCTTGCCTTTATGAAGGAGACTAATCTGGAGCCGTCGATGAGTCGTCGCGGGAATTGCCATGACAATGCCGTTGCTGAAAGCTTCTTCGCCACCTTCAAAAAACGTGTCACCCAAAGAGAAATCTACTCAACACGCGAGGAAGCCAAGGCGGAGATATTCAATTTTATCGAAATGTTCTACAGTCCAGTGAAGCGCCGCAGCCTCAGGGTGGTGTTTCGCCGGCTAAGTTTGAAGAGGCCTATTTCGCGGAGCTAGAAGGCGTCTAGTAAAGGCTGGGAAGTCCAAAGCTATGAAGTACTACTAATTTTCACTTTTCTGGATTGGCACTCTTCGCTCTCTGCATATCAAAACATTAGCTACACTTGCGTAAGTAAAGATATCACTCGCTACAAATGATTGTCTCTGCTTTTAAGAGTAAGGGAGTACTACACCGCTTTTTCTATCGACTCTAATACTTCAATCGCAGCTTCGACTACCAATTTCTCATCATATCTCTGCTCGACTAACTAGCTAGGTTCATCCTATTTTCAGCCAATCACTCAAACCCGTTTCCTCTAGCTCAACCAAGCGGGGCTTCGCAGACAGTCCTAGCGACTATCGAACACACCGCCGATTTCGTTGCCGCTACGCTCAACGCTCGCCCAAATTTCTAAGTACAGATACTAGAGAGCTCTCTTCTTTCCCAACAGCAATTTCGGGAGCAGAATTATTAGTCTTCGTCGATGGTAGCAGTCTGATCAATTCACGCTGGCAGACCTACACTCTGCAGATTAGAAGGGCATTCGATTGCACACAATGCGGCCGCGCACTCGGGCGCTGCAGTTCGAAATGCAATCAAATTTACGCAACTAGCCAGACGAAAAAACCGTTGCCGAGAGCAAACAGTGCTATCCATAATTTATCGTTCAGGACGCGCAATCCAAATAAAATGGAGATCTAAATTGACCTCACACAAATCATGCCACCTCGCCATAGGTAGATACTGTCTCGCTTAGCACGATCCTCTCATCAAACTCCATCAACGCTTTTCTACGTGCCGCAATCCCTAACCTTTGCCTCAGTGATGAATTATCGAGCAGATTTTTAATAGCAATAGCAAGCATCTGGGAGCTCTGAGGCTGCACCAAATATCCGTTAATTCCGTTTTCGACGACATGCCGACAGCCCGGTACATCTGTCGTGACCAGCGGTAAGCCACACGCAGAAGCTTCGATCAACCCTTTTGGCAGTCCTTCTCTGTAGCTGGGCAGTACCACCACATCCACAGAACAAAACAGCATAGGCATATCATCCACGTGACCAAGCCACTCCAGGATACCCTCGCCTACCCATTTCTCAATATCGCTTCTGGAGACCGAAGCGGGATTACCTGGATCAGGCTCACCGGCGAGCAAGAATACAGCTTGATAGCCGTCGGCTATAATTTCCCTTGCAGCAGACGCGTACTCAGCCAAGCCCTTGTCCCACAACAACCTGGCCGGAAGCAGAACTCTAGGTGGATTGTTGGTTCGAGATCTTTGATTGGGCTTGAACCTCTCACAGTCAACGCCTGACCCAGGGATAAGGCGAATTATCTCCTCTCTCACCAAGCGAGTTCGCACAAACATATCCACATCATCTGGATTCTGAAGAATCAACCTCGCTCGATCCCCGCCGAGTGCAAACCGCATCATCCCGCGCACCATAGGCCTTAGCACGCGAGCTTTTATATCGTTGCTAATAAAGACATATCCCAATCCCGCAACAGCATTGATTCGCGCGACATCACCGGCAAGTCTTGCAGCTAGTGATCCGTAAACTGCGCACTTGATTGTGAAACCGTGGATTAAAGTCACCCCTTCTAACTGGATCAATCTCTTCAGCCACCAAAGCAGCGCTAGTTCTCTTAGCGGGTTAAGGCTGGTTCTATCCATCGGAGCAGCGATCCATTCGTAGCCAAGTTCACGAAGTTTAGGACCATACTCTCCATTCGGCGAAACCAGGACAAGATCGAAGCCCTGTCGCTTGATCTCGGCTGCAAGCGATAATCTGAAGTTATATAAGTACCAATCCGTATTGGCAAAAAGCATGACTTTCACGAGTATTCACAAACCTCTAAAGCTGCGAAGTCTTAAACCACTATCCACCAGCATGCGCCTGAATTCTGGCGTTCGCATTACGGTCCATTCCTGAAGACTTACTTCACCAATTCGGGTTAGTGATCCTATATCCTGCAGATTGGTAGCCGGATGCACCATCAGTTCAACGACTCCACCAGGCTGCTCGCCTATCAGCGCTGCATAATCTCCTACAGTCACCAACGAAGGCCTTCTAGCAATATCAAAGACACTGCACAGAGCGTCATTCCACTTGAGCTTGCCATCCCAGCGCCGCGCATTCCAGCTGTTTGCGGAAGAGAGGATTCCACGTTTGGCGCGCTTCGGGAGCGACAATCGGTTGCTCGGACTGTGCGCAACCCAGGGCATCCTGATTGGCAGATACTTCGAGGCACAGAAGTTAGCGAGAACATCAAACACAAGTGGATAAACATGAAGGTGCTGATGACTGTCGATGTGCGTGGGCTTCAAGCCAAAGCTCAGCATGCGTTGATACTGCGACTCTAGTTCAAGACTTATTTGCTCCGCTTGCACACTCCTCGCCGCCAACCTCTTCAAGAGCTTAGATCTTGGATAGAAATACCCATCACTATCAACTAGACCATCTAACTCATTTGCAGGTGCAACAGCCTTCCCCAGCGTCAGGTTAAAATGCAATCCCACACCAAGATTCGGATTCTTCTCCGCGATAGTGACAGCGCTCAAGGTAGAATCCGCGTTGACCATTAGCGTTGTGCTGGTCAGCACTCCCAGCTCAAACAGCTCAACAATTGCGTCGTTTACACCATCGCACAGCCCAAAGTCATCTGCATTAATGATCAGTTCGCTCAAACTATTCTTCCGACGAATTTTCGAATAGAGACCAGGAACTCGGCAAAGACGGGCAATGGGTCGTCGAGCGAAAAAACTGGCCAGGAACGTCCGGCGACTCTACGGGTGCTGCTCACATCCGGGGGAGGTAACGCGAACCTTCGAGGCACTAGCATGTAGAAAATCTTGGAGTACATATCTTTGAGCAAGTAGCGCCAGACGACACCATTACGTTGAACCTCACCTGCATTAGAGTCAACCCCTACAAGTTCCTCAACCAACTTCTGTACTATGCGCTTACCTGCATCGTGGCTGATCTGAAACCACAGAGTTGGTCGTGGATTGATTTCGATGGCTTTCAGTCGGCCATCTCTTGGATCTCGTTTGAACTCTGCACCAAAGATTCCGGAATATCCAGCAGCGCGAACCAGCCGTTTCGAAAGCCTTGCAGTTTCCTCACACTCCTCACTTTCTACCAAAGACGCAGAGCCAAACCCCGGTGGATACTGACGCAGCTTCCGGGCGGTAAAGTACTCGGAAAGGTCTCCATCATCCGTGGCTATACCTGCCAAAAGTGTTATCCGTGATTCTTCGCCTGGCACCAGTTCTTGTAAGAACCAATCGCCAGACTCACTGGGAAACTTACTCATCAGCTCACGAGTTTCGGTAATGCTATTCACGACAAGAAGTTTTTCGCCGCGCAGAAAAGGCTTCGCCAGATGAATGAACACCGGCTTGAGAATACATGGGTACTTGATCTCGCTCTCAAACGCTGACACATCTGAATCTTTGGACAGCCGCCAAATCCTCGGCGCCTCAATATTGGCCCCAACGCACAGCTCTGAGAAAAGAGTCTTGTCAAGTAGGGCCAAAGCCGCCCGCTTGTATCCCGTGCTTACTAGAAACTCTTCGCTTAGCAACTCGAAGTTCTCGATTAAAAATTCAATGTAGTAATCACTGGTAGGAATCAATACCGGCTTCTCCTCGACAGACTTGGCAAAGTCGATCAACTTTGAAACCAACCGATCCCTTGACGATTCTATCCAACACTTACCGGCAGCTCTGATGAATCTCGACCATGATGCACAGGCGAATTCCTTGTCGACGCCAATTACATCTACACCAAAACCGCCCAGTTCCCTAAGGACGTACAAACCTGTAGGAGACATACCTAAGACGACGCCGTGCGGTAGAGAACCTTTCATTGCCAATCCATATTTATACAGAGCACTACACTAGTTCACGAACTCAGCCGTTACCAATAGAACAAAAAGGAGTCATATGGTACATAGCAAGTTCGTGCGTGACTTGACAATGAAAACCAGACAACGACATACAACAGAAAAACGCCTGCCGGAATAAGCTCGCTGAAACGTCTACCACCAAAGTGTACGCTCATAGCGTATGGCAAGGCTGCAAAAGTAAATAACTGCATCGGTGCGACGTAATAAATCAACCTGTGGACGACCACGGTGTTGACAAAGGCAATTGGGACAAGGAATAGAGATGCCAACGCCACAATTTCCATGAGGCTGTATTCCTTAGGAAAGTACTTTCGCATGCGTTTCCTATAGTTGAAGAACAGCAGGGAAATAATAATGATCAATCCAAGCCGAAGAAGTGCGCCAGCTGACTCCATCTCGCCATAGGTCTCCTCAAAGTATCTAGCCTGATAAACATCCAGACGATCAGACAAGAGATAAAGTGCCACCGGCATCAAGAGAAGCATTGCCAGTATCATCCTCCAGTAGGAAACAGTTCTGCCTACCATTAATGCCAAAGGGAGGAAGATGACCGCAGACTGATGAAACGTAGACGCGAGCAACACGTATGCCGCCACCTTGATGCGTGAGCCGTCGAAAAAAGCACCAAAAGCGCCCATTAGCAACGCCACTGCCAAGGCTTGTCTTACCCCTGACATTGACAACTGAATGACAAGGAGAGGAAACATTATGGCCAGCAGGAGCAAAGGCCGAGGGTGCCTGTATGAAAAACTAACCGCGAAATAGAAGAAGATTGCTGCACAGATCACGTTTAGCCAGACGTAGTCCAACCCGAGAGACTTGACAGTCTTGGTCAGAAGGAAGAATCCCGGCTCATTTAGCCCGGACCAAAAATCAGCGTTTACGTCGAAGTTACTCCACCGCAAAAAGTAGCCTGTGTAGTCACATCCGGTTTCGAAACGGAAACCTACAAACGCCACAAACAGGAAGAAAAGGGCAAATAACAACAGAACGTTCTGTCGACGAGAGCCCTTCATCAGACCGATAAGAGCTAGAGAAAAATAGATGGAGATATAGGTGTACAAGGTTCAGTCTGCCGCCTTAGCTTTGGTGATCTCTTCTTCGTCGCGGCGGAGAAGATCGGAAAAGAGGCGGTTCATTTGGCTGGCTTTATCTTCAATTGAGAAGTTCTCTATTACGTGATTTCTAGCTGAGGCCGACATTTTTTCCCGTTGGCCTGGGCTTTGCACTAGTTCAGCGATGGTTGAGTACCACTCCTCCTCGCTACTACACAAGCAACCTGTTTCTCCTTGAACTACCAACTCATTATTGTAGCCAATGGCCGAACAGATAGGTACAACACCGGCCGCCATGTAGGTTCTTGCCTTACCGCCCGATTTGCCAAGCGCCCAGTCCTCTGATGGCAGTGGCATTAAACCGATATCAATTTCCGCCAGGGCGTCTACCTCTCCGCTCAATGACCAATCTCTCAGCACCCATGGGACGCCGGGCATGGCGAACTCGCCCCCGCCAACCATCAGAAAATCTACATCACTGAACTCACTGGCAACTCTACGTAACGCGCCTTCAATTTCGAAAAGGTACTTGGATGTTGAAGGCGAGCCCAGCCAGCCGATGGTAACCTTAGCTCGGGACGCTCGATCCTCGGGAAGGATGTAGCGTGAAACATCTTCAGCAACCTCAATGGTTTCGGCGCGCCTAGCACCGTGTTTCTGGGCCGATTCCTGGAGCCACTTGTTGCCAGCGACCACACAATCCACAACCTTGAAAATATCTAGTGTCTTGGTGGGTGAGCGGAAAAACGTCGCAATGGAATTGTATCGACTGGGTTTCTTGATGAACAAAGCATCGTCATAGTCAAAGCAAAGTACGGCGCCTTTTTTCTTTAAGTAACGCTCTACGACTGCACCGCCCAAGGGAAACAGTTCCCGCTGCATGTATATGATGTCGTACTGCCGGTGCTTTGTCAGGACCGCGATTCGCTTCGCGATGGCAAGCAAAGTTAGGTAGATCTTCTGTACGGTGCGGCCTTTCGCGAGACTCAGATCGTACATTTTTCGGTCCATGAAGCTCTGCACTTCGCAGCTGACACCCAGTTCTTCCAGATAAGGGACGTACTGATAGACTCGATAGCGACTGCTCGCTCCCTCGACGGGGTATCGAGTCAGAAACAATACTCTCATAACAGGAAGACCATAGAACTACCGTTCATCCTCAAGACGCAGGTAGATTGAGGAGTATCCTTCCACACCGGATTGCAGAGAAAATTGCCGCTCTGCAGTTTCCCTGCACCTGACACCTAGTTCAGGGTCACTCGCAAGTTCAACGATAGATGCCAGAGCCGCAGACAATTCCTCGTCTGAAAACTCCTTGATGACAACCCCCGTTCCAGAGCTGAGTAAATCTGACTCAACGTCACCCACGCCAGCGTTTGCCAGCAATGGCTTTCCACAAGCCAGGAATTCTCCCAGCCTGGTTGGAGATGACGCTCGCTTCGACCAGGCCGGCTTGATGAAAGAAATTCCAGCTGTCATGCACGCAATGTGCTGCGAGACCTCCTGATAAGGAACCGATTTCAACTCGACTCTGGAGATATCAACGTCTTCAGATTCCAGGTGCCTGAGAATCTCGGTATGCCCCCTTTGTTCAGCACAAGAAATCGCGAATCTGGCAACTGATCAAACAGCCTCTTTACCGCTTTGGCAACCTGATCGAACATATACCAGCTACCCGCGGACCCCACGTAGCCCATCACAAAGCCACTTCCAGCACCCGGTCTGGTTTCTTCTACTGGCGAAAAAAGTTGCAAATTGGTGCAGGTCGGAATGACTGAAACCTTGAAATCTCGATCTTTAAGATAGTCAAACTTGGTAAGCTCCGTTACACCCGAGCGAGTGAGTGAAACCACATAGTCGGTGCCCAGCAGCAGGGTCCTCTCCAGCCTTTTGAACAAACGGTAGCGCAGGGACGCTTTCGTCCACACGCCACCATCCACCCTCTCATCAGGCCAGAACCCGCGCATATCAAAAATGTGACGTGTACCGGTCAGCCTCTTAACTGCCAGCCCCATAAGGCCGGCAAGATAACTGCGGCAATGCACAACGTAAATTTCATGTCGTCTGGCCAGTTGCGTTCCTGCAAATATTCCCACGAGAAGATCGTAGAACGTGGCCGGTAGGTTTGGGCGGCGATGATAATGACGGTAGTGCCATTCCACCCCGGCATCACTACAAGTCCGCTTTAATTCAGATAGCTTCTGCTCATCTTTCAGGGCCTCCGGCTTTTCAAAAGTCAGGATCACCATCTTATGTTTTTTGCTCAGCCCAATAACGTACTGAAGGACCTGGGATTCGCCCAATGGATCCAAAATACCTGTGTAGGATATATACAGTACGCTTGGTTTCATCTCTGCCATTCAGGTTCGCTGCACATTTCACTGTGCATGCTGCAATTGCTCTTGATAAACATCGATATACTGATCGGCAATCATGCCCAGCGAAAAAGCAGCTTCAGCCCTCTCTCTGGCGGCAAGGCCAATCCGCTGCATCAGTTCAGGGCTGTTCACAAGCTCCAGCAGGATCGAGGCTAACTCTTCGCTATCTCCTGCAGGAAACAGCACTCCGCTCTCACCATCTATTATTACTTCCTTTAGTCCGCCCACATCTGACGCAACGACCGGTTTCGACAGCGCCATCGCCTCCAGCGCCGTAAGCCCGAAACCTTCCGACAGTGAAGGAACGACTACAATATTGGCACTGTGAACCGACTCTAGCAGAGCTGCATGATCCAGATTGCCAGTTACCGTTACAAGTGCTCCCAAGCCCAAAGAGGTGATTCTCTCTTCAATATCGTCCTTTAACGGCCCCCGCCCGCCAAGCTAATGCGAAAGGGAGGCAACTCTTGCGCAATTGTAGCGATCGCAGAAAGGAATACTTGATGCCCCTTTTCATGTACCAAGCGGCCCGGCAAAACAATGTGTAACAGTGCATCTCCTTGTTCGCTGCCGATTCGAATCGCTCTATCGACCATAGCGAGATCAATGGGATTGTGAATCACGCGAATGCCGTCCAAACCCAGCGCCTGAGAGTAGTGGTAGGATACGACACCACTGACCGCTAGACATTGATCCATACCGCCGGGATATATCAGAGATGCCAGTTTCTTCTTCAGTGAAAGTCCGACTCCGGCCTTGTTAACGCCCTCTGCGTACGCCAAGTTGTGGAACGTCGTTACTGTGCGCACCCTGGCAAGTCGAAAAGAGCGCACCAACGATGAACATATTGCGGGGAAATAAAGGTGAGCGTGCAATATGTCCACATCCAACTCATCACACAACGTCGCTATATCCCTGGCACTAGCGAACAAATTCCACTTATGTCTGGCGGGAAGCCTGATCACTGGAACTCCAGCTTCTTCGAGCACTACTTGCAGTTCGTAGGGCGCCCTCATAACTGCTACTGTGAAGCTGTGCCCGCGTTTGGCAAGTTCAGGCAAAATAGTTACCAGAAGGCGTTCAGCACCTCCAACGCCCAACGTGTCGATGACATGAAGTACCCTCATCAGTCTTCAAGACTCATGAGCTAGAAGAAGTAATCTCACGAATGACCACCGCAGGATTACCCGCCGCCACTACTTCGGAAGGAATGTCCTTCGTCACCACAGAATTAGCACCAATCACGGCGTTGTCTCCTATGGAGACACCCTTGGTAACAGTAACTTTAGCTCCGCACCAAACATTGTTTCCGATGACTATGGGCGCTGTCGCGAATCCCGACCTCGCTGTTACCAATCCGGGGCCGAATATATGGTCCTGATCCCGAATCGTGACATGCTCTACAATGAGCACGTTGTCACCGATGAGCACGCTTTGTCTGGCGCAGACGTGTGTACCCGCACCAACATGCGTATGGCTCCCTATTACCAATTCGCCCTCCTTGACACAATGGTAGCGAATCGATCTATCGAACATCCCGCGCCGATTTCCGCGTGACCTCCGTCAGTAACTTGTACGCGTGCACCAGAAGCTAAACGCATATCTGAAGGGAATCTTGACCTCGGGTATATGAGTTTTAATTTCAGAAGCGCACAGGCTCCGCGGAAAGAATCCGCCAGTTTGAACACCCTTCTGAGCAAAGCTCGCAGTATTGTCACTTCACTGACTTACAGCCACGGCGTCGTTGCACCGCTGCTTGAGACCTCGGGAATTTTGGAACAACCCTCACTTCACGGCTCCATGGTCGCCTGGAGCACCAACGGATAAACCTTTCACGCCTGCTCCTGAGAGTAACCACCATACTGATAGTACCCGCCGTTAGCGAAGTATTGGTCAGCACGCCGGCTGTCAAATTGATTCAAGACGACGCCATTTAAAGACTTATTGACAGTTAGCAACCCACCAATGCCTTTCTTGATGGCCCCGGCGTGGGTGGAACCTGCCTTCACAACATACACCACAGCGTCGGCATACGCTGCGAGCACCAGCGCATCACTCACCGCCTGTACAGGCGCTGAATCAATCAAAATTCTGTCGAATTGCCCTTTTAGTGAAGACAAGGCGTTTTCAAACTTCTTTGAACTGATCATTTCCAGTGGATTGGGCGGAATAACCCCAGCGGGCATAGCCCAGATACCAGAGTCTTCAAGTTCTGAAATGCACTCTTCCAGTTCTGCCGTACCCGAGACATAGTGGCTCAGCCCAAGATGCCCGGGCTCCAGGCCGCATTTCTGGGCAAGACTGGGCCTGCGGAGGTCGGCACCGATGATCAATATGCGCTCCATCTGGGCAAGTGCCGCCCCCAGGTTCAAAACGAGCGTCGACTTACCTTCGCCCGGCACTGTTGAGGTTACGAGAATAATTTTCTCCGGCTCATCAAGCTCGGACAGCAACACACCGGTTCGTATCGTACGTATGGCCTCCGCGTAGCGGCCCTGAGGCTCGTGCCAATAGGCAGGGAATGTGCTTTCTCCCTTGGTCTTTTCGAGCGGCAGAGTGCCCAATAGAGGCACGCCAAGCTCATTCTGGACATCATCGGGCTGCTTAATCGTGTAGTCGATAAGCTCTATGACCGCCGCGACTGCCGCACCCAACACTAGGCCCAAAACTGCCGCAATAACCGCGGCGCGTTTTACATTAGGGCTGTGAGGACTCGCTGGTACTCTCGCTCGATCAACTATACGCGCATGAGGTTTTTCAAATCCACCACCCTCGCTGACCCCGCGGATCCGGGTGAAGAAGAGATCATATAGCTGACGATTTGTCTCAACATCGCGCTCCAATTCCTGGAGGTCGAACTCGACGCGATTGAACTCCTGAAGCTCTTTCTTCCGGGACTCCCAATTGACTTGCAATTGCTGCTCGTTCCGCAGCGCTATTTCATACTCTAGGCTGATACCCGAAATAACCTTCCGCACCTCTCGACGCAAGTCCTCGGTTGCAACCTGAAGGTCTGATCTAGCAGAAATCATTACCGGGTGTTTGGGGCCGTACCGCATGCTCAGCTCGGCTACACGGCGCTCTGCCTCACTCTGGCTTCGCTTCAGGCCTCCAATCAGCGGATGCTTTAACACCGCTGGCAAGGCCATCAACTCTTCGGTGCTTGCACCGGGCATGTTTTGAATATCCGCTTTGATGTTCTGCGCTTCAATTCTCGACCTTCGGGCATCTTCCAAGCGCTGAGACAGTCCGGCCAACTCATTGCCACCGAGGTTGGTCTCACCATCAATGTGGACCAGACCCTCCATCTGCCTGAAGTCATGTAACGCTTGTTCCGAGTCTCGGAGGTTCTTCTTCAATACGCTCAAGCGCTCAGAAAGCCACCCTGTGGCTTGCAGTGTTCCCTCGACACGGGCCTCAAGATTAGCCGCGATAAACTCTTCAGCCATGGCATTAACGATATCTGCTGCCAACCGGGGGCTGGTGGAGTTAAAGCTCAGATGCGCCATATGGGTGTAATCGACTTGCTCCACAACAAGACCACCGGCCACATAGCCTGTAAGTTGATCGATCAAGCGCTTCTCGCGCTCTGCAGGACTCAGCTGAACCGGCGGCGACTGCTCACGTGCGGGAAGCAATGACTGCAAAGAGAAACCAGATTGCTTTTTCTCCCCGGGTTGAAATTCGGGACGCTTGTGCAATTCAAGATTCCTGACTACACGTTCAGCGATACTCCGGCTCTTCAGTATCTCGAACTGTGTCGTGTAGTAATCGTATGCGCGATAGCTGCTTGAATATATATCCTCAACGCCAACCAGATTCGCTTCGCGACTCTCGAGCAGCAACGTCGCAGAGGCCCGGTAAACGGGCTCGATCGTGGAAACATACATTGCCGTTATCAAACCGAAAAGTATCGAGAGCCCGACAATTCCCCATTTGTAGCGGAATACCGCTCTCCATACTTTCTTGAGATCAATCAGGTCGTCTTCAGATGTCTCAGGCGAGGTTTGGATCACTGCAACCTGGGCTTGCTGCCGGGCCAGTTCCTCTGAGCCAAGACTAGAACGCTGATTCATCAGAAAAATGTGCTCTGAACAGTAATGATGTCGCCTGGCTCTATCCGATAATCCAAGCCTACCTTCTGTTCCTTGCGCTCTGGGTCACTTTCAGCAATGAGTACAAACTGTTTTTTATTGGCTCGTTCTGTAAAGCCACCTGCAAGTGCAACGGCTTTGCGGAGCGTGAGGCCGGGCTGAAAGTCTACCCCCCCTGGGGCATTAACTTCGCCATTAACGAAAAAGGGACGGTAACTCACCACACTCACCGAGATTCTAGGGTCTACTAGATAATCGGGCTTCAGCCCGGTGACCAGACGCTGCTGCACTTCAGAAGCGGTTTGGCCGCTGACCTTCATCTCACCGAGGAATGGGTAAGTGATACGGCCGTTTTGGCCGACCAGGAGATCCTCGAAGGTCAGGTCTTGCTCGCCATAGACGTGGATTCGGATAGTGTCACCGGCGGACAGAGTATATGCGTCTTGGGCTTGTATGGTACCGACCCATACTAGTAACAGTGTTGTTAGTAGTTTTGTGACGTACTGCATTATTGGATAGCTACTGGCGAATTCTGACGTCAGTTTACTGGATTCCGAAATCTCGGACCACCGACTTCACGGGAATAACTATGAGCGGGGCGGAGCTTTATAGCTAGTTCCTGGTAGTTTTTGGATTGTTGGCGGTACCCTACTGCAGCTTCTGGGTTGAAGGTGAAATACGCGAGCCACTCATAGGTGCGCGCCGCCAAGACATGGTAGTCGGCGTTCTGGGGATACTGGTTCACCAGGTTAGCGATGCCAGCTGCGGTCGCTTCGCGCGTGTCGGGGGTTGGCCTGTAATCGTTGTGACCCCAGAAGCTCACTTCAGTGGAGAGATTTGTATACTTGAAGTCTGCAGGGATTCTTGTTGCAGCACTGAAAGCTGTACCACAGGCTACTACCAACAGGCTAACGACAGCAGCCCTTGCAACCATTACAGGCTCAGCTTCAGATCTATAAAGAACTCATTGCGCTCATACTTGAACTGCGCCTCGTCGGAATCGCGGTCCTCATAGCGCCAGCCGATACCTGCTTCCAGCCAGCGGCGAAATGCCTTGGTTAAACTGAGCTCGACATTCAGGCGCACATCCTCACGGTCCGTGCCCTTGTAATCATCTTCCGCCCGCATGATAGCCAAGTTAGAGCGATAGCCTCGCTTAAACATATACAGCCAATCAAAAGTGTATTCCTTGGAGTCAATGAAGTCTCCCTGGCCATTGGTCTCGCGGGAGATCTGCGCTGCGCCAAAATCGAAATTAGAGTGCGTTCTCAAACGGTAGGTCACATCGACTTCCCATGAAAAACCAGTGGACTTGTCTCGTTCGCTGTCGTCAAAGTCTCGCTCATACCCACCCACTTTGACAGCACCTCGAGTACGACCGCTGGCCTCCCATTCTACGCCAACCAGCACACGGAGCTCCTGCGCATCCAGCGAGGACATGTCAGCCCGATCTTCAGCGTATTTGGTTTGCAAGTAAGAGGCATCCAGGACCAAGGCCGTTTTGGGGGCCACACCCCAGAAGAATTCACCTTGATAATGAGTCGCATCGTAGTCGAAATTTTGCGTGTAGCTTTCAAAATTGCGGTAATCCATCTCCCAGTATTCGGCGGTAGCCTCCAGGCGTCCCTGGCCGGTCTGGCTACCATAAATATAGGTGCCTCCCAGGCTATCACGGTCATACTCCAACGGTTCGCTGGTTAAGCGACCGACATCATCGCCTTCGGTGAGGCCAGTGCCGCGCTCCTCCGCTGCCCTGTGGTGTTCGGCGTAAAGGTTCAGCTCATTGCGCACATTAAAACGCTGGTGGATATCACCGCGAAAAAGATGACCGGTGAAGTCATCATCTTCACCGCTAGGTGTACCGGAATATCGCCTGTCCTGCAGCTCGTAATGGAAGATGTATTTGCTAGGCCCATTGTCTAGCCATACATCGAGCGTGGGCTGGGTGTAGAAAACCCAGGATTCGATTTCGTCATCCGCGCTGCGGTAAAGGTTGTCCACCCAGGCGGCATCAAAGAGCAGCGTGGGCTCAATTTTAAGCGGGCCGAGAGGAATATTCGCTGGCTGCAGGGCAGCTACCGGCGCACACGCGCACGCCAGCCCCAGGGCAATAATCCCGCGGCGCAAACGCCCATCCTGGCGATCAGATATGCCTTTATCCCTGGCAGAGTTCTTAATTGTCATTTAAACGGGAAAGACATCCGGTCACTTTGCAGCATTTCGCGACGATTTATATGGACTTCGGCGCAGTTGCCCATACTAATCAAACTATACCTCCGCAGCTAGGACAAATCTGTGACTTTGTGACACGGTTCCCCCACAGCGGGCAGGCCACGCGCGATCCACGCAAGAGACAGAATGGCCGCGAAGGTGACAGCATTCGCCGGAATCTGCATGTTGAAGTCCACAGCGGCGTGCAACAACAGCCAGACAATGGTCATAAGCACAGCAAATGCCGCACCTTGGTAAAGGCGAGTATGGCGCATCCTCAAGACTAGCCAGCTCTGCCAAGCCGCGGCCAACACCAGCGCACCCAGCACCAGTAGCACTGGCACCCCTAGCTCAGCAGCAAACTCGACATAATCATTGTGCGCGTGGTCCAGATACCCCTCAACGTTCGGGGGCTGAAAATTGGGAAAGATACCGTAGAAAGAACCGCCGCCAGACCCGGTCATTGGAAAGTGGCTGACGTAGTCCAGGCCTGGCTTGAAATAGTCCACACGAGCCTCGGTATCCGGTGCGGTCTGCTCGAGTCGCTCTACCACTTTGTCGAGGCCAAACCACTGCCCCAAGATGAGCAGATCCACCACCAAAAGGCTGCCCAGGAAGACGGGGATGCGCCAACTAAACCGCCGCTGACTGATGAGCAGTATGCTGCCGGTGACTCCCAGCGCCGTAAAGAACGCCACATTGCCCATTCTCGATCGCGTCAGTACCAGGGCAATCACCATTAGGGCCAGATAGATGCGCAGGCGCATTTTGGAGCTCAACATCAGCTGCAGATAACGGCGAATACGATCGCGCCATCCATTGGAAGAACGGGTACTGAGCTGCGAGAGGAGAAGCCCAATGCCCGCAGCAAGGCACATCACGAGATAGCCCGCATAGTGATTGCGATTCACAAACGTGCCGCTAGCGGAGCCGAGACTCGCGTACTTTTCAATCAGAAACCCGTATTCCAGGCCCGTCAGCACCATCATGGACCCATAGATAGCCTGAGCGGTGCCGGAAAAAACGAGGGTCTGCAGGAGAAGTTTCATCCTGTCTGCCGTGTTTACCAGGGCGACTGTCAGGAAGAATGCGCCGGTAACGGCCAGGCCTTTCAGCAGGTATTGACGAGTGGCCTCGGGGTCTAGCGATATGGACGCTGGGCCTTCTGTAAGCCACCAGGCATCGGCCTGCGGGCTGACCAGGCCAAGCAGCCATCTGGGCAAGGGCAACAGTTGCAATAACACCCAGCACTGCACACCAAGTAGAGCCAGCAGCGGCCAGCGAGCAATACGCCAGACATCCCGCTGGAGTTGCGTTCTACCTGCTAGATACAACATAGCCCAGGCTGCACACAGAAGGGCTATGAGTGTGGTGAGCAGCATTGCACCCCAAACACGGTTGGACGCAAACGGCAGCGGCGCCCACACCAGCACTAACAGCAGGCAGGCGAACAGGCCTGCCTCCCATCGAGAGGGCTGTGGGCTCAACTAGAAGGGCTAACGGGGACGCCTGGGCCGCGGGGCTCAGGAGCTCCTACCCCTTGAGGGTAGGGCAAACCCTTCAGGAATGTTTCGCACTTTTCGAAGCTGAAAGTACTGATCGTATTCACCACCGCGTCATCTTCGGGGGCGATGGCATACACGGCATTCCCTACACTACCGGCAAATTCCTCCAGCCTCCCCGCAAGGCACATGCCGGCCAAGGTGGCCGCGGCCCGCGTAGTTTCATTGCCTACGCGCACTACCAGCACTGTGGCATCCTCGACACTGCGGCCATCATCCACTAGCAAATTGACCAACTCGTATGCGGGACGACCGTCGCGTTCCAACTGCATGACAGCGGCGACTGCCTCAGCGTCGCCCATAGGAACAGCCCAGGCGGTCGTAGTGAACACCAGCGGCATGCAAATAGTGAGGAAAAACCTGCTCATAATCATCTCCACCTGAGTCTGGGCAAATTGTAACAGCTGAGGGGGAAAGAGCTGAACCCATTGGGTAATATACACGGATGACAAAATACACAGCTGTGACCCAGTTCCGCACCGTGCTGGCGTATCTGACCCCGCATCGCGATCGATTGATCCTGATACTGGCTCTGCTGCTGTGCGTAAGTGCAGCTTCGATCGTGCCGCCAATGCTCGCAGGGGTGTTCACTCGCGGCCTGCTGCAGCCTGAAGAAGCGGCTGTTGGGCCATGGGCCATTGTCGGGCTTTGGTTGCTGGTGGCCGCTGTCAAAGCGGGGCTGAGCGCGGCGTCTAGCTATATCATCGGGCAAACCGGCATGGAGCTCACCCATGAGCTGCGCCAGCGTCTTTACGAACACATGCAGGTGCTGCCCCTGAGCTACCACCACAGCCAGCGGCGAGGCGATGTGCTCACCATTCTCTACGCCGATACCAGTCGCATCAGCCACTTCGTGACAGGCAGTGGGTTGCAGGCGCTCCCGGCGCTGGTGACTTTGCTGGCTGCAATGGGAATGATGTTGTGGCTGAACCCTCTGCTTGGCGGTATCGCGATGCTGTTTCTTCCCGGCTACATGCTGGCCATGAAAATACTGGGCCGCCGGATGCGGCCACTGTCTCGGCGCCTGGTGGATGCCGATAGCGCGAGCTATTCGGTAATGGAAGAAAACCTGGGGATGCTCCCAGCCATCAAAGCATTTAACCGGGAGCCATTGGAGAACCGCCGTTTTGGCGAGAGCCTGCAACACCTGCTGGCGGTATCGCGGGAGCGCCTGTGGATTGACTCCCTGTATGGGCCCACGATGAACCTGATCGGCAGCGCCGGTTTGGTCGGCGCACTGGCGCTGGGTTACCAGCAAATTCAGGCAGGCCAACTTGAAGCACCTGAACTGGTGTCGCTGATGTTCTATGCGATGCTGATGATGGGTCCGCTTCAAAGCCTGGCCAATCTGTATGGCCAACTTCAAGCAACAAGGGGGGCAGCTGAGCGCATTGTTGATTTTCTCAATGAGCAGCGAGAGCCAGAAGATAGCGGCGCAACCAACTTGCAGGCAACAGGCGCGAGCATCGATTTCTGTGAGGTCAGCTTTGCCTATCCGGGGAGCTCACAGGTACTGGAAGCCTTGAATTTACATATTGATGCAGGCGAAACTGTGGCGATCACCGGGCCCAACGGGGCGGGGAAATCCACCCTCGTGCACCTGCTAATGAGGTTCGCCGACCCGGACGCTGGCGTGATTCGAATCGGCGGTGTCGATACGCGGGAAGCGACCATAAAATCGGTACGCAATGCTATCGGGTTAGTCGCTCAACGGGTGCTGCTGATCAATGGTCCTGTGCGGGAAAATATTGCATACGGCAAGCCTGGCGCCTGTAACGCTGAAATCGAGGCTGCAGCGATTTCCGCTCGGGCTGACGACTTTATTAGGGCGCTACCAGATGGCTACGACACCGTGATCGGCGATCAGGGGGTGCGCTTGTCAGGTGGCCAGAGGCAACGGCTGGCGCTGGCACGGACATTGTTGAAAAACCCTGCGATTCTGATTCTGGACGAGGCAACGTCAATGTATGACGAGGAAGGTGAAACAGCATTCATTCACGAATGCGGCCAATCCCTGACAGGCAAAACAGTACTGCTCATCACTCATCGCGAGAGTACGCTGGCACTCGCCGATCGAGTAATACGCCTGAAGTAAACTTGCGTCAGCTTGGGATCAGCCGGATAAGCTCTACGCCTTTGGGCAGCTCATCAAAGGGCGTATCAGTGTTGCAGCCCTTTTCTGCGTTCTCTTCTACCGCGAGGCAATATATCGGCGCACCGTATTGTTCGGGCGGGCGCTCGGCAAAGCCCTGAGCCGCCTGTTCGGCCCGATCACGTGCCTCGACAAACAATGGCGAGGCAGTCCAGATATCTTTTATAGAACGCTCATGCAAATTACCGGCCGAACGTTGCAAGTGAATACATGCCTGCACATTGCCATAGGGGTCAATGTCTACTCCCTGAACACCAACCGAACAAGTCGCGGTGACCGAGCAAGACTGACTCTGCCGCCCCTCAAGTTCCGATTCCAGCAGAGGATTTCGAGAACTGAGCTCAGCACGCACCACATCCCACACGGCACTGGAAGGTTGCAGCTCCAGTGGCGCAGTATCACCATTGTCTCGAGGGGCAACAGGCCCCTGGCAGCGCAACCGCACTCCAAGGGCATCAGACAATAGAAACATTTCCGAGATCTGATGCTGATTCCATTTCGTTGGCGTGCACACCATATCTACCCGGAGCCCCGCAGATACCGCCTGCGCGACATTCGCCATCAGGCGCTCAAAACTACCCGCCACCCGCGTCTGGCGGTCGTGAACTTCGGCATTGGCGCCGTGGAGGGACACTTCAACCTTGTAGGGGTCGACCTCATCACGCATGCGCTCGATATTTCGAGCGCCAAGGGAATGGCCGTTGGTGCGTATCGTCGTCGCAAAACCGAGTTCGCGTGTTAGCGCACCAATAGCGAAGAAGTGCGGGTGTAGCATGGGCTCACCACCCGTCAGCATGAGATACATGGTCTGCATCTCGGCGAGGTCGTGCAGCAGCGTTCGGTATTGCGCAAGGCTCAGGGCCTCGCCCGGTTTGTCTCTATCGTTGTAGCAGTAGAAACAATCCAGATTGCAGCCGTAAGTAAGCTCAAGGGTGACATCATGGAGAAGGCGTTGCTCGCGAATACGGCTGAGCACAACACGGCTATAGTGGTCGGCTGTCATGACTCAGCCTGTTGGCTCACCAGCTCCTGTGCCTGCAATTCAGCGATAAAATGCGCTATATCGTCAGACGCCCTGGAAAACGTCACTTCGTAATTTGCAGAGACAGAGGTGGCCAGTTGAGCGATCGTAGCGCCCGCCTTTAATTGTTCGAGTAATTCAAGGCCCAGTTCATTTACCACGACAATCTGGTCGCGATCGAGCTGAATAACAACCCCTTCGCCAGCTACCGCACGGTACCTGGCGCGGGGGGAGAGAGTAAACACAAAGGGCCCAGCTATGATCCGAGAGTAGAACATTGTAGAGGCACACTCTTCCCTGGCCCGTTGGGATTGGGCGGCGGCCCACAGGTCGAGGCGGCAGCCTCCAAGCGTTCAATACTAATCACTTTTGGCGGCTGGTAGGCTTTGCGCACTTTCTGCCCAGCCCCACTGCGAGTATCATTGTCGTGCTTTTGTGTACTCACGTATTCTCTCCCACCTGAACCTTGCTGATGAGCCACACTACCGCGCATTCAGCGCAGGGTCACCCTTTACGTCATAAATCAGCGGCATGAAATCCCGAATCACGCCTACATTGGCCGCCTTGGCGGCCGTTGCCGCGTTGCCAATCGATTCATTGGTCTCAAAAAGCCCTTCAGCCAGGCTCATGCCTAGCGTATGCGCATCCGCATCAAGCGATGCTCCAGCAGGCGCCAGCGCAGCAATGGCGCCGCCATCGGGGTTGAGCACAAGTGCCGATGCCAACGACAAGTAATTAGGATACCAGTCGTTGCCCGCGGAACAGGTAAGCGCAGAGAATATCGGGCGGCCAGTATTTGTGAGGCTCGCTGCTGCGCTTTCATTAAAGAAGTTCTCTGAATAGTTACCCAGCTGCTGGGTGGAACCGTGACCATCATAAGAGACATAGCCGGAATTCCAGGTTTCAGGGTCATTGAACGCTGTGCGCACGGCGGTGCCACTCACGTGAACGTTCTGCTCAACCGTAAAGAAGCCGCCCTCGTTGCCCAGGTATGCGCCCTTCTCCACGGTATTGGCAGGGAAATCGCCAGCGGAATCAGCGTTGTCGGCAAAAAGTACCGCCTTGTCATGCGAGGCGAAGTTGCCGTAAAGCAAATCTTCCTCATAGGCCTGCATTTTCTGCAGATACAGCAAGCCATCTTCATTAGTCGTTACCGCGATTCGACCTATGGCCAGGTCATTACGGCCATCATTGCCGAGCAATGCGTCATCAGACGCCACGATAGACCACGGAGTTGACACGAACCGCACAGGGAGAACGCCATCGCCGTATCCCATCCGGTCTTTCAAATCGAGGCTGCCCTTGCCCAACAGCACCACGTAGGAAGGCACCTGACTCCAGCGCTTGCGGACTTTTTCCATAAATAACGTCACTGCAGCCGGATCCTTGCGGCCCTGGGCGTATTGGTCGTAGATGTCTTCCAGCCATACAATCTTGACCGCGCCAAACATCTGACGGCGATAGCTTGCCAATTCCTCAGCAAACTCGGTAAGCGAGCGAGGCGCGATGATCAGGTAATCAGAGCCATTGGAACGCTTCTGCAGAGAGGACCGCTCATCAATCGCGACTTCAGGAAGTGCAGCTGTACCCTGTTGCATCACCACATAGTCTGCGCCAGCGAGTGCGTCGAAAGAAGCGATAAAACCATCGGTGCCGCCGTCCACCACTGCAACGTCCTGCCGCACGGATGAACCACCATCGGCCACTTCATACACACTGATCTGATCGCTAGAAAAGCCAGAGACCGACTGGAGGCCTCCCACGGCATTGTGCACGCGTAAAAAACCGTCTTTTGCAACAGGTTGGCGCTGGTAGTCGAGTTCAATGTCATCAACATAAACCCGGCTTCCGCCATCTGGAATACCTGAAATTGTCAGCGCTACCGTATTGGTGCCATCCATCATAAGATAGTCCTGCACAGCTGCCGCGCTGATGACCACTTCCTGAAAGCCATCGAAACTTTGCGCTGCCACATCGACACCGTTCAGCGCTACCGTCACATAATGGTCGTCGCCCGTCTGTAATTCGCTGGCTCCACGAAGGCGCACCCGCAGGTTCGCATTACCAGATACATCGGGATCGGGGGCATCGAATGTAAATTCACGGGTAATAAAGTCGGGAAAACCGGTGCTCAACACATCCCAGAACCAAAAGTCTGCCTCGGGCTCCTCGGCAACTGCCCATGGGATGTACACCATGTCCGGCTCTTCTTCGAACAACAGGGTCTCTGGGAAGGCAGTCAGAGCAGTTTCTGCGGGGCCCTCACCCACGGCGACGGCCATTCTCAGCGCACGCTTGCCACCACCGAATTTCAGGTGATAGGCATTTTCGCTCGTGAAGAATGTATCGTATGTCTCTGCAACAAATTGAATCGAATCGCCCGCGGCGTCGTAGTACCAGGCCACACCTTTGCGGGCATTACGCAGCACGAGTCTGCCCTGGTCTGCTCGATCACGGATGCTTGCCTCGGATTTGCCCATCTTCAGTGCAAGCTCGGCAATCGAAACGCTTTGGACCCCGTCACCCTGGGTATATAGCCAAACATGTCCCGAGGGCGGCACAGACTCTTTGGCCGAGACAGCAGCAAGATCGCTACCGCGGAAACTATTGCGTGATAGTTTTGCGGGCGATGGCAGCGCTTGTCGCTCAGCGCGGCTCACTCCCATGCCGTGGGGCTCGCGACGACGCCCTACAAAGCCGCCGCTAATAGCCTGCCACTCGCCCCACGTTGCCTGCTCGCTGCTACGCGGTGCTGCCTGTGTACCGGCACTGGCGGCAATCAGGCCGAGCGCCAGCGCCGCTGCGCCGATGCCAGCTCTCGCTGCATTGTACTTGCCTGATAGTGGCATTAACCTCTCCCATCGATTTGATAGATCGCACGCTGTCATCCGGACAGCCAAAGCGATCTTGACCCCCAATTATCGTCCCTATCACCTTCCCTGTAAACGTTGCTGCGGACCACAAATGCACCGTGATATGATCCGCGTCACACAACGAGCAAAAGGTTGTCAGATGGAACTCGCCACCTGGGGCGAACAGCACGTAGATCTCTCGTTCGCCGGCTTCCAGTTCCGCATTGAGGGGCTGACGCAGGAGCAGTGTGCGCCCATCAGGCAGCGCTATGGCTTAAACCCTGATCAGGCGAGCATCCAACGCTGCCAGGCCACCATTTGTGCCGCTGAAAAGGCTTTTCCGAGGCACTCTATAGAGCGCTATAACGACCCTCAAACCGGCTACAGACAATTGATTGAAGAAGTTGCCGACTCCAAACTGAGCGTGGAGGGTGTCGACTACCGCGGCGAAATCAGCCTCACCCCCGACGCCGGTGGAGTGCTGTACACCAACACCGCCACCGAGGCCGCTACCTCGGTGGTGTTCGAAAACTTCCTGCGAATCCTCAGCGCACTCATGGCTCTAGAGTTGCGTGGACTGCTGCTGCACAGCGCCGGGGTCGTCATCAACGACAAGGCGTACTTGTGCCTGGGTCGCTCAGGCGCTGGTAAATCAACCCTCGCCGCCAAAGCACTAGAGGCCGGCGCGACTATCCTTAGTGATGACGGTAATCTACTACTCCCCTCCCCAGAAGGCGGCTACGAGGTAGCACCAGTACCCTTCGCCGGAGACCTCGGGCAGACAGCGTGCCAGGGTAACCGCCCCTACCCCGTAGCGGGCTTGTTCTGGCTGTGCCAAAGCGATGAACTGGCTGTAGAGACCCTGTCTCCGGGGGTCGCCTTCGGCCGGCTGATGGCCTGTGCCCCAACAGTGAATTCCCTGCATTCACGCGGACCCCAGCTGGAAGATGTTCTGCTGGAGATTCTTGCGATACTCCCATTTCACCAGCTCAAATCGCGGGCAGGGGATGACTTCACGACGATTTATTCCCGCATACTTGAGGCTAACCATACATGACCTCAAGGGCGCATATCGCTGAGGTACTGCGCGAGGGCGAGGCACTCAAGCTGACTGTCAATGGCGAGTGTATGATGCCCACATTGGGTCCTGGGTCCTGTATTACAGCCCAGAAAGCGAACAAATACCTACCCGGTGACGTTCTGGTGTTCACCACCAGCCATGACAGTATGCTTGTGCACCGCTTACTTGGCACTCTTCCCGGAGAACGCCTGCTATGCAAGGCAGACCGTGAACCTCGGCCAGACGCCCTGCTCCCCATAACCAGGGTCGTGGGGCGGGTTATTGAAATTGAGGGCCAGCCGCTGCGCACCCAGGCCACGAAGCGCCTAACATGCTGCTTGGCCTTCGCCTGGCACCTGACCCGGCTAGCCACGGCAAAGCTAGTACCGAGGAAAACCGTTTAGTTATCACTAATACCCAGACTCCTCCGGGAACCCGCTTCCACTAGATTGTGACCCAATGGCGTGAACGTGCTCACAAACTGTAAAAGCCCCATTTGTAGAAAAGACCGCCGCTGATATAGTTGGAAAACGCTTATTCGATGAAGCTTGGATACCATGCTGCTATCACGCCGCGCCCTTGCACTTGGCACGGGACTTTTGCTATTGAACAACCCTATCGCCCACGCCTTTGATTTTGATTGGGGCAGTGTAACGTGGGTTGATGGTGATGATGGTCCGCAAATTTTCAATGACGTAGATGGTTCCGGCGTGACCGTGACCGTGACCGTGACCGGAGACGTCGCTCAATTGACAAACAACACGCCCGCGCTGTTCGACGTTGGAGGCAATGACGAACTTAGACTCTTCCCAAACTACTCGTCCACCGCCCAATCGGTTACCGCGCAAATTGCATTCTCTACCCCTGTGTCGGTGAGCCAGCTCATTATTAAAGATATCGACAGCCTAGATTTCTTTGGATTTGGTTTCAATGACGCGGTGGAAGTTCAGGGCAGCGATGGCGTGAACCCGGTACTGGCGGATAATGTCACTGTAGGCTCTGCGGTAACGGATGCCGGGGACAACATTAACTATGATTCTCAGACATTTACGTCGCTGGGTTACACAGACACAACAGGCTGGCTTACAACCAATTTCAGTGACCCCAATGCGCTGGTCACTTCCATAAGCATCACTCATAAGCCTCTCGACAATTTTGATGACCCTATAGGTCAAGCTATAACCATCTCCGATTTTTCGTTTACGCCTGGCAGCGATAGAGGAGATGCGCCCTCAACCTACGGCGATCCGCAGCACAATGCGTCGGGCAATGTCATTTACCTGGGCGACATCGCGCCAGATTTCGAAAACACCACCCCCCACGCTGTCCCTGGAGCAGATGCTGTAGGCGACGACGACAACAACCTTAACGATGAAGACGGCGTAACATTCACTGCCTCTGCTGGTGCCACTCCAAATGCGCTAACGGCAAGCATCGAGACTATCAGCGAGATTGCAACTCACTATGTTTGTGCCTGGGTAGATCTCGATAACAGTGGCAACTTTAGTGATGACGAAGGGCGCTGCTCGGATAGAACCAGCACGTCGGATGCCTTGGATCCACCTATTGAGCTTACGTGGTCGGCGGATACGGGTGTTGTCTCCAGTTACGCAAGGGTGCGCATCTCCTCTGATGTTCTCACAACAAATGACTTTGACACCGTTGTGAGCGATGGTGAGGTTGAGGACTACCAACTTATCTACGACCCCACCTCTGTAACCATTGGCAACATTGAACTGGAGCCTGCCTCAGTAGACAGTTATCTGAGCGAGTCTGGCACAGGCGAAATGGACACCGCCTCACTTTATCGCGTCTTGCAGGTCTGGGCACCGGCGCTGGCCGCACAGACCAATCCCGAAGACCGCGATGCAACACTGCAGGCTCTGACCAGTTATCTGGACCCCGACGGTGACGGGCAGGTAGCGCTGCTCATCTGGGAAACGCTCGAAGAACAAGGCACACTGGGCTTCTACGTGGAGCGCAGAACCCCGGGCGGCGAGTGGCAATCCGTGAACGAGAGAATGCTACCCTCGCTGCTCATCGCGCCCATGGGTGGGCAGTATCAGCTGGTAGATCCCTCCGTGTCCTCAGGCACCTGGGAGTACAGGTTGATCGAGCAAGAGGCCCGCGGCGGCAAGAACACCTACGGGCCATATGAACTGGAACTTCGCTAGTAAGCTGTTGTGCGTTGCCCCGTATCAGGGTGACGCGTCCAGCGTGAACGGACCGTATGTCCGAGTACTGCCTCGCGCCTCCTGCTCAATCAGACGGTAACGCAATACCTGCTGAAGGTCCGCCTCGGGGTCGAGCAACTGATATTCCGCACCCATGGGCGCAATGGGTAGCGCTGGCAGCATCCGCTGGTTAACCCTGTTCCACCCCCCCTCGCTTCCGCGCCGCTCAACGTAAAAGCCCAGGGTACCGTACTCCTCCAGCGTCTCCCAAATCAACTGCGCGACCTGGCCATCACCATCGGGATCAAGATAGTCGATCAACGCGACGGCGATGTCTTCGCGTGAGGCATCGCCCAGCAGTTCAGCTTGATTTTCGTCCCAGCTGGCGAGCATTGCCAGCAGAACCTGTTCCGGCGCCCCTCTGGGTCCCAGCAACTGTTCGATCGGCATTGCCTCGAGGCTGAAGCTCGCCAGGGTCACCGCGGTAGGATCTACCACAATCTGGTAGTCCTCCACCTCTCCATCACTGGCTTCGCCAGCGGCGTCTGCCGCAGTGAGTGCGTCTGTACTGATCCGAACACGCGCGTAGGTAGAGTAGGGTACCGAGGTGGGCAAGCCCGTCCAGACGAACTGCACAGGTGTCTGAGGCCCAGCCGAATTAGTTGGGACGGGCACGCAGCCGGGCGTCCCAAGATCAGTCGTATCGAAACTGCCATCACCGACCGCGCCCGACGGTACATCCAACCAGGCGCAGACCGTTGCAACCGTATTGGCAAAATTATTGACCGTGACGCTGGCCTGGATAGTGCCCGGCGAGGTGTAAGTAAAGACAACCCCGTCCTCATCGTTACCGGCACCCACCTCGCTCGTATCATTGGTGTCATCGCCGTCAGCGCCCGCATTGGACTGGGAGCCGCTTTCGAGATCGGGCGGAACCACACCCAGATATGGCCCAGCGGTCAAAAGAACGTTCTGCCGATCAAAGACCCAATATGCGACCTGCTCCGTCGTATGTTGTCGCTCGTCATCCTGAATGGTGTCTTCGTCAATGCGTAAATTTATCAGACCAGAGTTCGGCGGTTGTGGCTCATCGATAGGCGGCGTACCAAAAAGCACCGCCCAACCACCATTGAACCCATCCATCGCCGCCAAAGTTGCGACCCCTGAAACGTACTCAGTCGTCGCTGGCGTAAGGGTGTATCCGGGAGGGGTCGAGGGATTGGTCACTCCTTGTATAAAATCAGACCCCAGAGCCACCTCATAGGCGACCCCATTTTGTGCTTCAAGCCCAGTCGTGCCTGACTCAGTCTCAACTATAACGTATCCGAGCGTTTCGTTTGCGCGAGGCCCATCATCTTCGAGGATACCCACATCCTCTGCTACATGTTTGCCCACACATATACCATCGGCATCTGGTGGAGATAGTTCCGACACGCAATCATTACTCCAGAATACAGAGAAGCGCTCGTCGTTAAATGTCATCACCTGCCCGAATACGGCAGGTTGCACAAATGGAACCAGCGGTGTGACATCCGCGGTAGAGGCCGGGTCCCAAAAGGTAGGCTGAACCCCATAATTTGTCACGGTTGACGTTACCGTCCCTGCCAGGATGCGACGACCGTCTGGGAGAGTCTGTTCACCTGATTCAGCAACCAGGCAGGTAGCATCCCAGTCTACTTGTGCAGAAAACGCCTTCCCGGGACGCTGTGCTCGAATTTGGAAACTACCACTTCCGACATTGCGCACACGCAAGACTCTCTCGTCATCACCAACTGAAGGCAATACCGGGGTACACACCACGACCGGACTGACGAACTTCCCTCTCAAATTGACAGTGACCCAATCGTCGTTAGAGCCCGAGACTTCTCGCGTTTCAATGAGCGCAGCTGCAGAATGCGAAGCATCCGCATAACCATCGATATCGCCAAAATCGCTGAAAGCAGCGCCCCGCTCAAAGCTAAATCCAGATATGCTCGACCCTTGAACCGTGGGGTTGTCATTTGGAAACGGGTACACCGGAAGCTGTTCCACGACCGGAAACCAGGTCAAGACTATTCTCTCGATGGCTTGCCGACCTTCGAAGCCAAAGGTGAACCTGGACTCAGGCCCATAAGACGAACCGGTCGTGACCGCGGGCCGAACGCCATTCACTCCAATCACATCATGTTGAGCGCCTGGTATAAAACTAGTGGGCGGCACACTCGTCGCGACAGATACAGGAAAACCCTCAACTCGATAACCGTCAGCAAAACTGGAACCACCACTATCGCCGGCATCAACATCGTTCACCTCCACTGTATCTACACTGACACCGACCGGAGTACTTCCATCCGTTTCAAAAAACTCAATCGTAATCTCGACCCGTTGATCGGGATTTGCAGCACTGCTGCCGTGATTAGCCGCCAGTTCAAGCTGACCGAAGGGGGCACCAAATGCGCAGCTATTCGTGCAGGGAGTACCTTCCTCGAAAAGGCTCGAGGCATCTTGCACGTCCTGCGGAGTTATGGTCGCCCTCACGAGAATATCAGCACCCACCCCAGACACAGTATCAACATAGGTGAACACACCGCTGCCAAGATCAGTGCGAGTGGCAGCCGCCCAGTCAAAGCTATAAGCGGAAGACTGCGTGGCCGCCAGCCCTGTACTCAAGGCTAGGGCAATTGTTATACCAATATTCGTTATTCGCATATGTTGAATCTGTTCCGAAATGATGAGTCAGCGCAGGCATCCCACCCCTGCGTATTGGGGCCTTGCGGGTTCAGTTTTGAGGCGCGCACAGCTAACCGAAGCATGACATCCACCTATCGGCTTGGCACTTCCAGCACGAACGGACCATAGGTACGCTTACTACCTCTCGCCTCTTGCTCAATCAACCGGTAATGCAACACTTGCTGCAGGTCCGCCTCTGGATCAAGCAGTTGATATTGCGCACCCATGGGTGCGATGGGCAGCGAGGGCAGCATACGATTGTTGATCCGCGTCCAATGTCCACTGTTACTCCTCCGCTCTATATAATAACCCAAAGTACCACGCTCCTCGACGGTCTCCCAAATCAACTGCGCGACCTGGCCGTCACCATCGGGATCAAGATAGTCGATCAGCGCGGCGGCGATGTCTTCGCGTGAGCTATCTTCCAGCAGTCCAGCCTGGCTTTCATCCCAACTTGCGAGCATTGCCAGCAATACCTGCACCGGCGCCCCTTCGGATCCCACAAATTGTTCGATCGGCATTGCCTCTAGGCCGAAGCTCGCCAGGGTCACCGCTGTTGGATCCACAACGATCTGGTAGTCCTCCACCTCACCATCACTGGCGCCACCAGTGGAATCTGCCGCAGTAAGTGCATCTGTACTGATCCGAACACGCGCATAGGTAGAGTAGGACACTGAGGTGGGCAAGCCATTCCAGGAGAACAGCACCGGCGCTTGGGGCACGTCGGTATTAGGTGAGACGGTCACGCAACCGGGCGTGCCAAGATCAGACACATCGAAGCTGCCATCTGCCACCCCTGCCAGGTTGGGCACATCCAGCCAGGCGCAGACCGTTGCATCCGTATCGGCAAAATTGTTGACCGTCACGCTGGCCTGAATAGTGCCCGGCGAGGTGTAAGTGAAGGTCACCCCGTCCTCATCGTTACCGGCACTTACCTCGCTCGTATCATTGGTGTCATCGCCGTCAGCACCCGCACTGTACTGGGAAGCGCTTTCAAGATCGGGCGGAATCACACCGAGATGTGGCCCGGTGGTCACAAAGGCATTTTCTCGATCGAACACCCAGACAGCCACTTGTTCTGCCGTGTGATTGCGCTCACCATCACCGATAGTGTCTTCATCTATCGCCAGGTTAATTTCTCCTGCGGAAACAGGATCAGTCATTGCGTTGGGTGGCAGCAGCACCGCCCAACCTCCATCTGCACCATCCATAGCGGCGTGGATGGCCACACCAGAAACGTAGTCTGAGGATGAGAGCGCATAGGTATAGGGCGGTGGCGTCCCTCCAACACCCTGAATGGAATCTGTGCCAAGAAACACTTCATATGCTGCGCCATTAGCGGCAACGCTACCGATGGTGCCGCCCGTAGTCTCCACGATGATATAGCCGAGAGTCTCAGAACCACGACCGGATGTATCCTCACCCACATGCTTGCCAACACAAATGCCACCACTATCGGGCGGTGCCGTGCGTGCGCTGCAGTTGTTACTCCAAAACGCACTGAAACGAGTATCGTTAAAGCTCATGACCTGGCCGAAGACTGCAGGCTCAGTAAACGCCGGCGCCGGGCTCACATTCTCTGTCTGGCTGGTCAACCATCCGGCTGCCAGTGTGCTGCCACTAGTGAGGTCAGACTCCACTGTGCCGGCGACAATGCGACGTCCATCAGGAAGGGTGCTGTCGCCCGCCTCCACCACCAGGCAGGAAGCTTGCCAATTACCCACAAATACCCCGCCGGGGCGCTGTGCACGGACTTCGAAACTCTCGCTCGCTACATTACGAACGCGAATCACTCGCTCGGCATCCCCAGCAGAGGACAAAATGGGCGTGCAAACCACGACCGGGTCCTGATAGTCGCCGCGCAGATTCACAGTAGTCCAATTGTCGCCGCTGCCGGACACTTCCCGCGTCTCCAACAAGGGCGCCTGGCCATGAAAAGCATCCCCGTAATCAACTTCCGGTGCATCGCCAAAGTCCCTCTCGGGCGACGGTGGCGGGATGACCTCCACAATGAAATCCTCCGCCTCACCGTCCGTGGCAATGCCGACTGCATCGGCAGCAGTCAATAGGTCGCTACTGATCCTGAAACGCAGGAACGTGGTATACCCGGACTCAGGCAAACCAGTCCATGTAAGTGTCTGATCTGAAGACCCGGGAGCCACTGCAACGCAACCTTCCTCGGCCACTTCACCGGCGTCAAAACTGCCATTGACTACCGGCCCATCCATCCAGCCGCAAAGCGTCACGTCGCCGGCTGTCGGGTTTTGCGCTCGAACTGTCGCTGTAAGCGTCAGCGTCGGCGTGAAGGACAGCGCCAGACTCACCCCCGTCTCGTCACTGCCAACGCCGCGCACGCTGGTGTCGTTAAGATCATCCGCCAGCGCATTGGCATCTGACTGCGGGTCCTCACGGTCACCCGGGTTGAAACCCATATAGGGCTCTTGCAGCAGGATACCTTCGGCCGTCTCCATCAGGAAATAAGCCACGCGCTCGGCAAGATGTGTGCGGTCGTCAAACGTGGTGTCCTCGTCAATGGCAAGGTCCAACTCTCCATCGGCGAGAGGGTCACCACCGAACAGCACTGCAAATCCGCCCTGCCCGCCAATCTCGGCCGTCTGGGTAACGGTGCCCGATACAAAGTTGCCCGTCAGGCCATAGGTGTAAGGCGGCGAATTGTCCACGCCCTCTACAAACGCAGGGCCCACCGCCGCAACCCAGTTGCGTTCGTTGATGGTGCCGCTGGCGCTTTCGAAGACCATATAACCGAGGGTCTCGTTGTTGCGCACGGTGAGGTCGTCGTTTTTACCCACGTGCTTACCGACGCAGATGGCCGCCCCCGTGGGCGGATTGGCCCTGTCAGTACAATCGTGGGTCCAGAATTGGCTGTAACGGGAATCGTTAAAGCTCATGACTTGGCCCAACACGACGGGCGATGTATAAGTTTGGGCCAGGGCTGGGGTTATATTCACCGTGTCGGCGCTGTCCCAGCCGAAGAACAGCTCGAAACCGTTGGTCTCGGTGGCTTCTGTCGTCCGCGCTTCGAACTTTGGCCCGCCCACGGCAGTCAGGTCGTAATCACCCTCTTCCGCAACCAGACAATACACATCGGACGCCGCCGAGCCTGGCTGGTCACTGGGTACCTGTAGCCTGACATCGAAGCTGTTATTGGTGCGGTTGTTGACCCTGACTCCCGCCTCAGTAAGGCCAGCGTTATCCAGTTCGCGTGTACAGACGATAACGGGGCTGTCGTATACCGTGCGTAAGCTCACGGTCTGCCAGGCGTCGCCCACACCGGACGCAACCACCGTTTCCAGCAGCCCACTCTGCTGGTGACCGGCATCGCCATAGCCCGCTGCGTCGCCGTAATCCGTTTCAGGGACAGACAATTGGGGGACATCAACGGCAGCATGAATATTGGTGTTCGCAAACATCACAGCCGTAAGCGTTAATAGCAGCGCGTTAAGCCGGGGGGTCCCAACGCTGGCAGGTCTAGCAAACATGGGCGCTAGTCTATTTGTTCTGGATGTTCGGACGACACTAACAGAATCAATGAGAGAGGGTAACCCGCGGCATCAGCACAAGGTGAACAGGTTCACAGACTATATCGATTGACGGCAGTCGGTAAATGCGACTAATGAAAGGTGAGGCGGTCCTCAGATCGGCGCCCGCCGCTGCGCGATCGGCGGTCACCCTTGCCCGATTGGGTATAAAGCTCAGCACGCAGGCCGTTGAGGCCACGGCGCTCATCCATATCGTCACGACGGTCGGTGTAGTGCACATACCTGCAGTCGCAGTGATCTGCCTTACAACCGGGGACGGGGAGCGGTGGCGCATTAGCCACCAGGAAGCGCTTGCCTTTGTAGGTATTGAGTGCCGGACAATTGCCCACGCAAGAAACGGAGTGCCACTGTTCGACCGCGGCTGATTGTCGGGTTCTGCGTTTGGAGGGCGGCTGACTGGCCCTGGCATCCCGCCAGCTGCCGTAGATCCTCAACACGAGCAGACTCATCAACACAATGACTAACGCAAACAGCATTCCCTGGTACATCCTGTACCTCCCGCGTGTTCAGCGACTCCAGCTTCTCTGAAGTATAGACAGGAATTCGCAGGGTGGTTATTTTTCGACCAACCACAACCCTGGGGTCAGGTCTTATTTTTCTCAGACAAACCCTTGTCTGAGAAAAATAAGACCTGACCCCAGGGTTTTATTTGCGGCGGGCGTGGCCTATGAGGGCCGCCAGGGCCAATACAGACATCACCAGGTAGAACAGCGGCATCACCGGCACGCCGAACAGCTCGTTGCGGGACAGGCCGCGGTGGTGGCTGGGGTCAGTGTCTTCCACGGTGTCGGGCAGAACGCCTGGGCCTACGCCGGATGCGGTGCCCTCGTTCCGGTACTGGCCACTGGTAACGACCGTGTCGCCCGTACAGGTCTCGGTAGCGCCTGGCATCATGACAGGAATGGGGTTGCCCGAGGGGCAGTCCACCGTCACACCCTGGTCATCGGTCACCAAGACAGTAGCCACCGGCACCGCACTCTCGTTCGTCACCTGGTATGTGAAATTGGCGGTAGAACCTACCTGCAACAAGGGCCCTGGCGGGTTGTCAGCGTCATCGCCATTAGTGGCTTTCTCGATATCGATCGTCAGATCTCCAAAGCCCCTATCATCGATATAACCGAAGTGATGACTGGGGTCACTGGAAAGCAGAGGGTCACCGAGGAGGCTAGTGCCCACCGCAGTGCCCAGGTTACTGTATTGGCCGCGACCCACTGTCCCGAGACCCACACAGTAGCCGAAGCCACCGACAGGAATCTCGGCAATAGGATTTCCTCCGGCACAGAATACCTGCACGCCCCGGTCATCGGTGATCTCAACCTGCTCTAGCGGCACGTCACCTGTATTTTGTGGCACGTAGACAAAAATCAGTGGAGAGCCCTCCTCCAGCAGCGGGCCCGGCGGAGTATCGGCATCCACCCCGTTGGTATACTTCTCTATCGACAATCCGGGCGAGCTCTCACCACCAAAGTAGTGAGAGGGGTCAATATCATCAACCTCTTCGCTGTCAGGGCCAATACCGGTAATAGTGGCAATGTTGGCGTACTGCCCTTGCTGGGCGACACCACCTACGGTGTAGATCCATGTTTCGTTGGGATCGAGTATGCCATCGTTGTTATCGTCGCCCATTTGCGGGCCGGCGATAATACCCAACTGGTCATCCTCCAGTACCACCTGCTCTAGCGGCGTGGCTGAGGCTCCGGTATTGGTCACCACATATTCCCAGGTAACCGCGTCACCCACGTCCAGATTGGGCCCGGGAGGCAAGTCGGCGTCCTCGCCGTTGGTAGACTTCTCCACATTGATGGCATTTTCGAAGCCAAAGTAATGCGAGGGATCCTCGTCCTCCACCACAGAACCCAGGGGGTCTCTGCCGAATACACTACCGATGTTGGCATACATACCTGGGGCGGCCACGCCCTGGGCTTCATAGAGCCACTGTTCGCCCACATCCAGCAGATTGTTGTTGTTGTCGTCGCCGCTCTTATAGACAGGTACTTCGCCCTGATTATCAGTCACCGCGACATCCTCAAGCGCGTCGTTGCCCGTATTGATAATGACATAGCCCCACTCCACCGGGTCGCCGATGGGAATCCGGGTGGCCGCATCGGGCGTGTCGGCGTCAATGCCGTTGGTGAATTTCTCGATGGCAATACCCGGGCTGGCACCAAAGTAATGGGACAGGTCAAAGTCGCCTACCACACTGCTGGGATTGTTAGGATCCTCAGCAGCGGGCACCGCTAGAGCAATACCAACGTTGGTGTATTGGCCGGGCTGGGAGGTGCCACTGGCTGTGCACACTGCTGAGTCTGTGGGATTCAGCACCACGTTCGGGCAGGTCACCTCGCTCAGTGGCAACTTGGAGTCCAGCACACCAAGCAGGCGCAGAGGGATGTTACCGGAGTTCGTCGCCTCATAAGTCCAGTTAACCGGATCCCCTACCTCGATGAAGGGACCTGTGGGGATGTCGGCGTCCTCGCCATTGGTGGCCTTCTCCAGGCTCAAAGCAGGAGTGGCACCGAAATAGTGAGACGGGTCGGTATCGGTGGCTGGCGTGCCTCCGGCCGGATTCACCGCCGTGACCAACGCCACATTGCGGTACTGCCCTTCTGTTGCGAAGCCACGCACTGAGCAAATCGCCGGAGGACCACCTGGCAGTAACACAATGTTCGGGCAGGTTCCCACCACACCTAACTGATCGTCAACAACCGTCCAGTCGTCGATGGGGTAGTTGCCCACGTTGCTAATCGTGTATGTCCAGTTCACACCAGCACCGCGCGCCAATATCGGCCCGGGTGGAGTATCAGCATCTTCGCCGTTAGTGGACTTTTCAATATCCACCTGAATATCGAGCCCGAAATAATGCGAGGGGTCTGCATCCGACACCGTCTGGATAGAGCCCTTAGCGCTTACCTGTCCACGGTTTGCATACTGCCCGGCAATCGCTGTGCCACTGCCGATATAAACCCACGTTTCAGTGATGTCGAGCAGGCCATTGTTGTTCAGGTCACCGCTGCGGAAGAACACTGACACGCCCTGATCGTCGATTACGACGACATCAGAGAGTGGCTCAGATCCGGTATTGCGTACCTCGTAGCGCCATTCAACATTGCGGCCCTGACGTATAAAGGGACCCGGGGCCGATCGGCATCTTGATCATTGGTGAACTTTTCAATGCTGACGCCCGGTTCCACCTCAAAGTAATGAGAAGGGTCAGCAGCCGACACTGGCGTGCCATAGCTGTCCACCGCATTCACGGTGGCATCGTTGCGGAATTGCCCGCTGAATGGGTTGCCTTGCGGCGTCTCGCCCGCCACGCCGGTGGCGGTACACAACATGGATTCTCCCTGTATCAGCTCCGTCTTGGGACAATTTACGGACTGCACTTCACCCTGAAACGCATTGGGTTCAGTCACCAAATCCGTAATACTGATACTGCTGAGCGTGGTGTTCCCAGTGTTGGTTACCTCGTAAGTCCAGTTCACAGCATCGCCACGAGGGATGATTGGCCCTGTCGGCGTGTCCGCGTCCAGGCCGTCGGTAAGTTTTTCCAAAGTGATTGAGGGCGCGGGATCCGCCAGGTTAAACAGCTTACAGGTGACAATAGATTCTTCCGGCACCGTGATCTCAAAGAAGCCATCGCCGACATCATCGAGATTTAGCGTTGTATCGGGTGTATCCGGCGTGCGGAAGGTGCAGTTAGTGAGATCGGGGTCATTGGTAAAGCCAGCCTGAACAACTTCGGTGGCAGTAAAGCCCGAAGGACCGACCTCGTCTGCAGGACGCCATTGATACGTTGCAAATCCCGAGGCATCCGTGAGTGTGCTCTTTGGGCCAGTGGCAGGATCTTCCTGTACCGGCAGGATCCAGGCGTAATCGCCATTGACGCCAGGAGCGTCCACATCACCAGTAATGCCCCAGTTGGCGCCAGGAACCCCATCGCTGGTGGTGCCAGGGTCGGGGGTGAGGTCGAGGATTTTCTCTACAGTCACTGAAGGCGAACACAGCTGGAATGCTGCTTCGCGCAACGCGTCTTCCAATTCTGAAAAATTCGGCTGCCGATACACGTCATCGGTGCTGATATCGAAGGGGTCGCCATCGTCAGGATAAACGTCGTCACCGGAAATCTTCTTGATGCGATCCAAAGAAGACGTGGAGGTAACGCCTTTGCCCACCGCCACCACGAGAATATGCGAGCCCTGTGACTTGAGGTTATTGGCATTGGCCACAGCGCGGTCGGCCGCCGGGTTTTTGTTGGAATCGGTGGTTTCGTTGTTGTCCAGAGGAACCTTGTTGTAATACTCAGCTGTAGTCACGCGATCGTTTCGAATCACGCGGGTGGGATCGCCGTCGGTGATAAACACCGTCAGGTGAGGTACGTTGAACGAGGGGCGAGGTGCGAAAGCAGACCCCGCAATACCCATGCGCAGGCCATCCTCCCAATTGGTATTACCATTAGGGTTGTAATCAGAATCCACGTAAGTGTCGAGAAAGACTTTGGTCTGGTCGGTAACGGTAATGTAGTCGCCGGGCTGGAACGGCCCGATGCCTGGCAGCCTGGCCACCCTGGAAAACTCCGCCACCGCCATGGACGAACTGGTGTTCTTAATCGCGGCGGTAAATGCCTTGAACGCCGTGCGAACATTGCCAGCGTTACTGCCGATAGAGCCCGACTCATCGAGAATCATCAACACGTTCAGGCCACAGGCCTGATCGAGATCCGGGTTGACGACCGGGCTTTCTGTAGCACGCACGACTGCGTGCCCCTCGTGACTTGCCACGAAGGTCAGTGTGACAACTGCTGTGGCCACCAGCGCGGTACTGGCAGCACGTGACGCTATAGAAAAAAGGCGCAATCCGTCACCCTTGAATCAGCTTCCAAAACAGCTTCGCCCTGAATCCAGACGAAGTCAAGTCAGGCATAATTCGATCACCCACACTCTCAAGACTAAAATTCGGCCGCTACCTGCGTCGCTGTATCACTGCGACTAGGATACCAATCCCCTGCCCGCGCCAGCTCGCGCTCTCTGCTGCTGCGGTCCCTTGAATACCAAAACGAATGGTCCACACGATGATGGTCCCAGCCATGACAGTGGCGACGCTCGTGATCCAAAGTGCTGCGCTGTCCGCGCTCACCTATCCATATATCGCACACGTCGCCCTGCAACTTGGCGCAGCCAAGTGCAAAGAAGTTGCCGCAGATTTCCTGCACATTGGAAACGCGATGAATCCGAATCTCTGGATCCGCCAACTTTTCGTAGTTGTAGATGGTTTCCCAGGTGCCAATGCCGCGGTCGTGAAGCCAGTCGGCGGGGCCGTAGTTGTAGCTGGCCCAATCGCCGGAGGCACACCCACCAAGCACCAAAGTAGATAAAACCAGGACAGCGCCCAAGCACCGAAACTTTAGCTGTTCTTTCTGCATCGCCCTCGCCCTCTTCGCTTGTGTACGCAAGCTCTACAACAACTTCGCGGCGGCGCTGTGCGCCATTCACACAGCATCGCTACACACTGCTTTTATCGACTCACACGAGGGTAACTTAAGGATTACGCGCAATGGGTGGCCTCCTCCGCCAAGTACGCTCAAGATTCAAGCCATGGCGTCGATAAGGATGAGAATATGGTCAGCAGCCCAGAAGCTGGGCAGAAATCAAGCGTTGTGACTATATTTAAAAGAACGCGTGGTAACCGCCGAACGCTGTCCATAGATACAAGAGCGTCAGGCGACCAAGACAAGCATGGAAGATGTCACTGACACTGACAGGGCCCTCACAGGCCCGAAGAAGGACTCTCGTTATGCAAGCCAATACGGCGAACGACACCCAGACCTATCCCGCAGAGAGTATTCCCGCAGGCCCCTACGACCCTCGAGCCTTCCGGGAACTATCGCCACGTGCGGCCCCACCTGCCAAAAGCGATTCAGAGCACCTACGGCAAGGCGCCGTACATGATCTCAACAACCTCTTGCATATCGCCTTCACCAACCTGTTTCTGCTCGTGCAGGAGCAGGATAAAAACACCCAGCGCGCCAATGAGGAAATTGGCGATGCGCTGTGCGCCCTTCAGGACGCCATCACCAACCTAACTCGCTTGTCTAGCAAAAACGACAATGGCGAGGACCTCATCTCTGTCGCAAGAGTGAACTACAGTATGAATGTTGTGTATGGCTGGACCCATCGCACCGTATTTCAGGGCAGGGTCAGCTACTCAGAGCCCGAGCAGGGGCTCTATGCCACCGTGAATGCCCACTTCCTCGAATCGGCCATTCTTAACCTGTGCCTGAACGCGCGGTCAGCCGTGAAAGGGAAACACGACGGGGGAATCCGCCTGATACTCGAGCAGGCCAGTGTCGGTCGCGGTGAGGAACTGGCGCCCGGCAACTACGTGAAGATAACCGTTTCCGACAATGGCGTGGGCATGGGATCGGAGCAGATTAGGTGCCTGTTACAGCCAGGATCCTGTGAATGCCGCTTGTGCGATTCGCGCGATCAGGATGGCCGCGGGCTGGGGCTGAAAATGGTGCAGCGCTTTGCCAGCGACGCTGGCGGCGGCGTGCGCATTGTCAGCACGCCAGGTAAGGGTACCGACGTCACGATACTGCTGCCGGCGGCCGCGGGCCCGCAGGCCCGGTAATTTCTCAGGCAAAAAAAAGCGCGACGAGTTTGGAGCTACCCCTCGCCGCGCAAACACAGAACCGCTTAAATCCGTAGACGATTGCCATCCTCTTGCTGTGACCATGGGAAGTAGAGCGCATCCTCAGGAGACTCCATGGGCAGAACGACCACCAGCAGTTCCGTAAAGGTGCCTGTGAGATTCAACTCTCCGACGTAACGGCCGCCAATCAACGCCGTCCGCAGCTGACAGGCGTCGAAGTCAATCTCATAGCCCGCCCCGCTCTCTTCGTATTCAGCACAGACCAGCAGAAACGCCTCTTCTTCCAGCATGGATGACACATCCACATCAACGCTAATCTTGAAGGAGTCATCGAAATCGAAACCCTCAGGTACGACCAGGTCCATGGTTTCGGTGGCAGACTGCCCCAGCAAGGCATCCACACCAAAGCCGGGCTGCTCGAGCATCATATGTTCAGCTGTATCGTACAGCCGCGCGTTGACCAGCCGGGCGATGTGCTTGGGCTTGCGCTCCGGGTCGAGGGCCAAAAACGCCGCGTAGTTTTGTTCACCGCTGGCGGTGAGCCGACCGGCGAGCACATCCAGCGCCGGGCGCACCTCTTCCACTGGCAGATTCAACACCTGGTTGGCCATGGCTGTGGTGATGGCATTCATCGATGCGTACCCGCTGACCAGTCCCTCGGCGGACAAGCTGAACATATTGCCGAACACCACGACCCGGTAACAGGTTTCCTCGGCACAGGCTTCGATGAGAATCGGCTCATCGGGGCGCTCTGCAAGTTCCGGATAGTCCGTCAAGACGTCGCTGAAATCGAAGTCGCCGCTGAAGTAGCCGCCCTCCTCTTCATGGGCCTCACCGGTGCGTGTGGCCACCGCGCTCTGGCGATCATCCCAGCGGTACAGTGTGGCAATCGATCCCACCGGCAGGGGGCTGCTAATACACCCGCCCATGGCTGCCAGGACAGCGGCCGTGAGGCCAGCTTTAAGTACGGCTCTGATAGACGTCATCATGAACATTACTCCTGGAACAGTTTTGAGGTAACGGCGTTTTCGGTGCGGTACCAATCGCTATTGGCACTGCCGCCGCTGCTCGCATAGGGCTCGAACGAGGGATATGTTTGCGCGATATCGTGAGCCTCCTCCGGGTGATCCCAGGAGTCGCCGATCACGATGGCAAAGGGCAGGCCGGACGCGGTCTGGTAGTAACGGCCAGCGCTCGGGTTCGAGGCATCATCCCCACTGCCAAGCAGGCTTGTGTCAGCTTTCCCTGTGGGCGGTTTGCCCTTCAGATGCACCTCAACTCGGCGCGCGCTCTCGCCAAAGATAAAGGGATTGAACAGCAGATCGTCAATGGCGTCGTCAGACACATCGCCACTCACCGGCACCGAGAGCGTAAAGCGGCTCTCAGACGTACCGCCGCAATAGTCTTCCGTGCGGAAAAACTCGCAGCCTTCGCCGCGGGTGACGTAGTCGTGGGCGTCGTCATAGACAATAAACACCGCATTCTCATAACCGGCACCTTCCTCGAGGAATGCGCGGGTCTGATAGGTGCCGTTAATCTTCAGTGACATATTGTCCTGATCCACGGCCGAGCGTGGCAGCCCAGGAATTTCCACGGCAAAACCACTGTGTATCGAGGCGCCAATAGCGAGAATCTCTCCGGATACTTCGATGGAGTACACCGAACGGTTAGCCGGGTCGTTGTCCAGCGCAACGGTGTTAAGTTGAGTGCTGTAGCTCATCACCAGGTCATTCATGTCGTAGTCGCCGGTCGCGGGCCACAGGTCCTCATACGCCAACGTCACACTGCCGCTTTCGGAGGGGTAGAAGCTGGTAGTGACCCGGCGGCCATACAGTTCAACCGGATAGTCCTCGACCTCACCGCCGCTGGCACCGCCGGTGGGCGGCAATTTAGGCGTATCGGACACTCTGAATCGCGCCCAGCTGGAGCCAGTTTGCAGATCTGCAGGCATATCCAGGGAAAGGACTTGCGTCTCGTCGTTGATCACACGACCCTGAAGAATTTGCTCATCGTCTTCAAACTCGCCGTTGATATTGAAATCAATCCAAGCGTTTACATAACCGTTCCCGGTGGTTTTTACCGAGATTAACGCTTTTTGTCCGGCGGCGATGTCGGTGATAAAGCTGACACCGTCCTCATCGTCAGATCCCATGCTGTCGTCCGATTCAACCCCAAGAGGCGCCTGGACCTCGCTATCGACAAGATTACCGAGGATGGGAGCACCGTCCTCGAGTTGGTGGCGGGCGCCGTTGCTGTCAAAGGTAGTGCCGTAACTGTCGGGAGCATCACCAAAATCGATCTCGGTGGTAGGTAGTGGTGCTACCGGCGCCAACGCGCAGCGGGCGCCATCGTTCTGGAAGGATTTCGGGCCCTGGGCGTAGGGCTCCACCTCAAGATCGCTACTGCTGACATCCACGCGGAAAATACGGCCGTCGGTGTTGCGGCTGAAATACAATCTGCCGTCCAGATCAAAATATACCGCCCCGAAGGTACCGCGCTCAGGCAACCGACCCATGAAATTTACTGTACCGTTGTCGGGATTGATGGCGACCAGATCACCTGCAGAGGTCACAGAGTACAACGTCCCATTGCTTGGGTGGAAGGCCATATCGTATATCGATAGCGACAATGAACTGCCATCGGTGATGCGCTGCGGGTTGAGGTAGTTGCCCGAACTCTCGTCCAGGGAAATCCGCCACAGTCCGTGGGTGCCACCGCTGCCGCGTTTGTAAATGTAATAGTCACTACCGCTAATCGAGACATCACCCACGAAAAAATTATCGTCGATAAGCTGTGTCAGGGTGAGTGGCGTGAGGCTGTAATCCTCCCCAAGACGGGCAATGGTTTTGTGCTGGTAACTCCAACCATACATATAGCCGTCCTCGTAGTTGAACCCCACACCGTTGTACTTGCTACTGGTACCGATGTTGGTGGCCAGTGTTTCGACGTAACCCGTTGAGAGATCGACACCGTAGAGTTTCGCTGTCGAACCCTGAACGAGAAACGCCTGCGTGGGGCAAGAAGAGAATGGTGATGCGTTAACAATGCCACTCAAACACATCAGTGATGTAGAGAGCGACACGTTCAGTAAACCTTTCGTGACCCTCATCTACATGTCTCTTTCTGATAGCCCTCCGTTGGTAAAGCAAGGAACTTGCCAGCGTCGTGAAACGTAGTGGTGACAAGGGCTACAGTCAGAATGCGCGCATCGCTAGCATGCTTGTGTCCCGAAATTATTTGCGTTTTGCAACCCATACCGGGAAGCCCCTCAGCCACTGTGAATGACGTAGTGTTCCTATCGGCTTTGCGGGGCGAGTGATTCAGTCAGACAAGCAGGGAAAGCGCAGAAATGAAGCGTGAACCTCATGCCTGCGCCGCGGTAGAAGCGCCAGCGAGGGGGTATTGAGATTACAGGGATGCCACCTGAAATTCGTCTCGCCACCACCAGAACATTTGATCGATCTCACCCGCCGCATTGAGCGTGAGTGAGTACTTGAACAGTTTGCCCTCAGGCCACCAACCGCAGCCCGTGGCGTATAGCATCGCTTCTCCCGTGACAGTCACCGGATCTCGGGTCCACTCGGTGGAGCGAATGACTAGTTTCTGTTGGTCGTACAGTCGAAGGTGTCCTGATACACAGAGCGCATCTCGCCGATACCCACCCAACTTTCGTACTTGACGTTATCGGCCCACAGCATCGCCAGGGCATCCGTATCACCCTGCGACCAGTTGTCTGCCAATTGCTCGGGAATCTTCTTCTCAGCCTCGAAGGGCTCGTAGCTGCAATCGAACGCTTGCGGCTCAAGGAAGGATTTGGCCATGTGGTAACCCACACCACAGGCCGCGCCGATGAGGAGATTAAAGCCCGCGAGGTTGGAACAACTAAGACCATAGCAAATGGGGTTAACGGTACTGGCGTATTTGGCGCGATCAGCACAGTTGTAGCTCTTCTCAACCACAGACCCCATCATGAGTTTTACAGGGATGAGGATAGGGCCTAAGGGGTTGGCCTCCATCGCGCCTTCCACGACTGTAAGTGCGTATCCCGTGGATGCCAGGTCGGCCATATTAGCGCGATCTATAGATTGGCCTTGTTCGGTCGACGCACAACCCGCGACCAAAACAGCCGTCATGATAGCCAGAAGCCATTTACAAAAGATTGTTTTCATCAGCCTGCCTCTTCACCTACGAATAGACAGGTAATGGGCAAATAACTTGCCCAGTATGGACCGGCCCAGTAGCAGCAGGCCTTAAGCGCTGAACCAGCGTTAGCTGCAAAACGTTGATAGGCAAATCACGTTTTATTTTTCGAGACATATCGAAAAAAAGGGGCCCGGAGGGCCCCTTTATCCTGATGCAGATGATCAACCGAAGGGATGACGCAGCACGATCGTCTCAACACGATCCGGGCCGGTGGAGATGATGTCGATAGGTGCACCGACAACCTCTTCGATTTTCTTGATGTAATCGCGGGCCGCCTGGGGCAGCGCATCGAGCGACTGGGCACCGAGGGTAGAATCGCTCCAGCCGGGGACTTCTTCGTACACCGGGTGCAGGCCTTCGTAGTCGTCGGAATCCACGGGGTTCGGTACAGCGTTGCCATCGGCATCGGCGTAGCCCACACAAATCTGAATGGACTCCAGACCGTCGAGCACGTCGAGCTTGGTCAGGCACAGGCCACTTACCGAGTTGATGTTAACGGCGTTGCGCAGGGCCACGGCGTCGAACCAGCCGCAGCGGCGCGGACGCCCGGTGGTGGCACCAAACTCGTGGCCCTTCTCGGCCAGATGGGCACCGGTTTCATCAAACAGTTCAGTCGGGAATGGGCCGGAGCCGACACGGGTGGTGTAGGCCTTTGTAATACCCAGCACATAATCCAGGTACAGCGGGCCAAAACCGGAGCCGGTGGCGGTGCCGCCGGCGGTGGTGTTGGAGCTAGTCACGTAGGGGTAGGTGCCGTGGTCGATATCCAGCAGCGAACCCTGGGCGCCTTCGAACATGATCTTGGCGTTGGTCTGGCGGCACTCGTGCAGCATGGCGGTAACGTCAGCGATCAGCGGCTTGAGCTCCTCGCCCATGGCCAGCGTTTCTTCCAGCACCTTGCCGTAATCCAGTGGCTCTACCTGGTAGTAATGCTCCAGGGCGAAGTTGTGGTACTCCATGACTTCCTTGAGCTTGCGGGCAAAGCGGTCCTTGTCCTGGAGATCGCCCAGACGCAGGCCACGACGGGCGACTTTGTCTTCGTAAGCGGGGCCGATGCCACGGCCGGTGGTGCCGATTTTCTCATTGCCGCGCTTGGCCTCACGGGCCTGATCCAGGGCCACGTGGTAGGGCAGGATGAGCGGACAGGCCGGAGATATCTTCAGGCGTTCACGCACAGGGACACCGGCCTCTTCCAGGCCGTTCATTTCCTTGAGCAGCGCGTCGGGGGCCAGCACCACGCCATTGCCGATCAGGCACTGTACGTTCTCGCGTAAAATGCCGGATGGGATCAGGTGGAGAACGGTTTTCTCGCCGTCGATGACCAGCGTATGGCCCGCATTGTGGCCACCCTGGAAGCGCACTACAGCGCTAGCCTGGTCGGTGAGAAGATCGACGATTTTACCTTTGCCCTCGTCGCCCCACTGGGTGCCGAGAACTACTACGTTTTTGCTCATGGTGTTGCTTTCTCCGCCGTCATTCCGGCGAAGGCCGGAATCCAGTGAGGGTTGGGTTTGCCACTCACGGTTTCTGGATTCCCGCTTTCGCGGGAATGACGATTACTTTAGTGAACTATAAATTCTGAACCATCCAACCTTCGTCGGAACCCACCAGCTCCCGGTCACAGCGGGCATCTGACGCGCCGCCCAGGGTGTTGATCACAATCTCGCCGTCCGCGCGCAGTGCCTCTACTTTCGCCAGCAGCTCTGGGTCGTCGCTGTCGGGCATGCTGATCGCGCCCTGGGCTGCCTTAGCAACCGGGGCCAGCGCCATCAGCGCCTTCAAATCGGTGGCAAAGCCGGTGGCAGGACGGGCCCGGCCGAAGACTTCACCTACATCATTGTAGCGCCCACCGTTGGCCAGCGCCTGGCCGTGGCCGGGCACATAGGCGGCAAATACAATGCCGGTGTGATAGTGATAGCCGCGCAGCTCTGCGAGGTCAAAGTAAATGTTAATGTCCGGGCGCTGGCGGCGGATATCGGTGGCCACGTCTGCCAGGGCTTCTACCGCGGCCAGGGCCTCGGGAGCGTGCTCGGCGAACAGCTCGCGGGCGTCGGCCAGTACGCTGTCGTCGCCGTGTAAATCCACCAGTCCGACAATGAGCTCAGCCGTGGCCTCGGGGATATCGGCCTTGGCCAGCGCTTCGGTTAGGTCAGGGACAGATTTACGCTGCAAGCAATCGAAGATAGTGGCCTCGAGCTCGGCGTCCAGTCCGGCGCTAGCGAGCACTGCCTCGTAAATGCCCACGTGGCCGAGGTCCAGGGTAATGGTGTTTTCAAGCTGGGCCGCGTCGAGGGTGGCCAGCATCAGGCGAATCACCTCCACATCGGCGGCCAGGCTGTCGTCTCCGTAAAGCTCGGCGCCCAACTGGATGGGCGAACGCGAGGCCATGAGCGACTTGGGCCGGGTGTGCAGGGTGGAGCCGGCATAGCACAGGCGAGACACCCCTTCCGGGGCCAGGCTGTGGGCGTCGATACGCGCCACCTGGGGGGTGATATCCGCGCGCACGCCCATGGTGCGGCCGGAGAGCTGGTCGGTGAGCTTGAAGGTGAGCAGGTCGAGGTCCTGCCCCAGGCCAATCAGCAGGGAATCGGTGAATTCCACCAGCGGCGGAATCACCAGTTCGTAGCCCCAGGCCCGGAATAAATCGAGCAGGCGGCGGCGCAGGCGCTCTACCGTGGCTGCCTGTGCGGGAAGCACTTCCTCTATGCCGTCTGGCAATTGCCAGCGATCAACCGATGTCATCTGGAATCCTACCTGGAACCCTAGTTAAAAACGTAAAGCAAAAACACCCCCAGCAGCATGCTGCCGAGGCCGATGTTGCGAATCACGCGGTCTTCCATCTGCGCCACGAGCGCCAGCATGTTGCGCCAGCGATTGGGGCTGATGAAGGGCATCGCGCCCTCAATAATAAAAACCAGTGCCAGGGCCACCGGGAGAACCTGCCAAAAGTCCACTTTTTCCCCTCAAAAACGGCCAGACACAAAAAAACCGCGGCTTCATCGCTTGTGGCTCAAACGACAAATCCCACGGCTGCGGGATGCTACCACAGAATGGTGTCTGGAAGGGAATGGATTATGCTGTGAAAAAGGCGCGAAGTTGGGGGAGGACGATCACAGCGATAGTGAGACCCTGCGCCCATATGACGAGGCGAAACTTGGCATCAACCTGTGCTTTGAACGCCTCCAGGCGCGCATCCAGATATTCTCTTGTCACCAAATCTTCCATAGTGATCTTGAATGCCTCAGCAAGCATTTCACCCTGAGCTTCAGCCTGTTTACGGCTAAAGCCGGCCTCCTGTCGATGGCGGGCAGACTTCAGTGTATCAAATGTCGTTGTGGCCATGGAAAACCCCCGGATCGTACAGAGTAGTCCAATTCCCGCTCACGATGGAACATCAGAATGGACCACTCTGTGCAAGGATCATTTCCCGCCTGAAGAATCCTTCAAGTAGCGGAAGAACTCGCTATCGGGCTGCACCAGCAGCACGTCGCCCTGGCCCTGGAAGGATTCCTGGTAGGCCTTGAGGCTGCGAGTGAAGGAGTAGAACTCCGGGTCCTGGTTAAAGGATTCGGCGTAGATACGCGTGGCCTCGGCATCACCGTTACCGCGAATCTGCTCCGCGTCGCGGTAGGCGTTCGCCGCGATAACGGTGACCTCGCGGTCGGCCGCTGCGCGAATACCCTCGGCCAGTTCCTGACCCTGGGCGCGATGCTCACGGGCCTCCTTCTCACGCTCGGCATTCATCCGTCGGTATACGGAATCGGATACGTCGCGAGGCAGGTCGATCTGCTTCACGCGCACGTCGACCAGTTCAACACCGAGTTCGGTTTTCACCACGTCGCGCAGGTCGTTGGCCAGGTCTTCCATGAGCTCGTCGCGCTCACCGGAAACCACTTCCTGAATGGTGCGCACAGCCACCTGGTTACGCAGGCCGTCGTTAATCCGCTGCGCCAGCAGGCCCATGGCCCGGGCTTCTTCACCGTTGGTGGCGGTGTAGAACTTGGTGGTGTCAGACACGCGGAACTTGGCGTAAGAATCCACGATCAGGGCTTTTTTCTCCTGGGTGAAGAATGGCTCTGGCTGGGAATCCACTGTGAGTACGCGGCCATCAAACTTGCGCACGTTGTTCACGAACGGCACTTTGAAGTGTAGACCGGGTTGAATATCCGGGTTGACCACCTCACCGAACTTGAGCAGTACGCCGCGCTCGGTTTCCTTGATTACGTAAACGGATTTGCTGCCCACGAAGATCACCAGGGCAAACAGAATCATAAAGATCATATTGCGATTAGACATGATTAGCGCCCTCCCCGACGGCTGGAACTTCCGGCGGCGGCCGCATCGCGACGCAGCTGCTCAGTCACCTGGTTAGTGAGCTCACGCAGAGTGGCGGAATCAATGGTGGCCCCACCGGCGCTGCGGCTCTGGCTCTGCTCGGCAAGCTTGTCCAGCGGCAGGTACATCATGTTGTTGCCTCCTTCGACATCGACCATGACCTTGCTGGTATTGGTGTAGACGCCCTGTACCGCATCGAGGTACAGGCGCTCGCGGGTTACCTCTGGCGCTTTCTGGTATTCCGTCAGAAGCTTGTTAAAGCGGTCTGCCTCACCTTCTGCGTTGGCGATAACCTGCTCCTTGTAAGCGCTGGCTTCTTCCACCTGGCGCTGGGCCTGACCGCGGGCCTCAGGGACCACCGCGTTGGCGTAGGCCTGGGCTTCGTTCTTCACGCGCTCCTCGTCCTCACGGGCCTTGATCACGTCGTTAAACGCGGCCTCAACCTGGCTGGGGGCTTGGAATCGTCAACGTTCACGGTGGATACCAGGATGCCTGTTTCATACAAGTTCAGGTATTCCTGCAGGCGCTGCTTCACATCGATACCGATCTTGGCACGGCCCTCGGTGAGCACCAGGTCCATGCTGGTGCCGCCCACGACATGACGCAGGGCACTTTGCGCGGCGTGCTGCAGCGAGCGCTCCGGATCGCGCACTTTCAGCACGAACCTGGTGGGATCGTCGATCACGTACTGCAGGGAGAGCTTCACCTCGACAATGTTCTCGTCCTGGGTGAGCATGGTCTCGCTGAGCGTAGAGGCGCGAACCTTGGTGGTGTTGATTTTGATCACTTCGTCGATACCCGGCGGGTTCCAACGCAGGCCTGGCTGGCGGGTGTCGTGATACTTACCAAAGCGCAGCACCACGGCACGCTCCTGCTGGTCGACCTGGTAGAAGCCCAGCAGGCCCCACAGCAGCAGGCCTACCACAGCCACAATCACCATGGCCGCCCAGGGGAAACCCCCGCTGCCACCGCCGCGCGACGATGAACCGCCACCGAACATGCCGCCCAGTTTTTCCTGCAGCTTCTTCAGCGCTTCATCAAGATCCGGCGGCCCCTGGTTCCCACCACCCCATGGGTCGTTGGGTCCCTTGTTGTTACCGCCACCCGGTTCATTCCAGGCCATGTTGCAACTCCTTAATCCAAAGTCGAATGAGTCTACCAAATTTTAAAACCCTGGGGTCAGGTCTCTGATTTCTCAGACAAACCTGGGGGCAGGTCTTAAATGTCTGAGAAATTTAAGACCTGACCCCAGGTTTGTCTGAAACCCAGGCGTTAGAACAAAGGCTCGGGGCCTTTCTTCATTAAACGGTTCCAATCGGCGCGGGGCAGGCGTACTTGCAGGTGGGCGGTGCCATCGTCTGCATAGTTCTCTGACTCCACAGCGCCTAGCGCATAAAAAGCGGCGCGTAATTGGCCCTGATCGGGGGCCAGTTCCAGTTCTTCGTTGACCATATCTTGTCCCACCAGCTCGCTGACGGCCTGCAGGAGCAGCTCCACGCCATCGCCGGTAGCGGCGCTTAACCATACCCGCTCGGGTTTACCTTCGGCATTACGATCTATACGTGGCTGCTGCTCGAGTAGATCCAGTTTGTTAAACACCTCCAGGCGCGGTATTTCGTCGGCGCCAATCTCATGAAGGACGTCCTGCACCTGGTAAATATTGTCTTCACGCTCGTCGCTGGCTGCATCGATCACATGTAGCAGCAGGTCAGCATTGAGGGTTTCTTCCAGTGTGGCTTTGAACGCCTCTACCAGCTTGTGGGGCAGATGGGCGATAAAGCCCACGGTATCGGCCAACACAACCGGGCCCACATTCTCAAGCTCCAGGCGACGCAGGGTGGGATCCAGGGTGGCGAAGAGCTGGTCGGCGGCGTACACACCGCTCTGTGTAATGTAGTTAAACAGTGTCGATTTGCCGGCGTTGGTGTAGCCGACCAGTGACACGGTGGGGATTTCCTGGCGCTTGCGCGAGCGGCGACCCTGGTCGCGTTGCTTGCGCACTTTTTCGAGACGCGCGGTAATCGACTTGATACGCACCCGCAGCAGGCGTCGGTCGGTTTCGAGCTGGGTTTCACCCGGGCCGCGCAGGCCAATACCGCCCTTCTGGCGCTCGAGGTGGGTCCAGCCGCGGACCAGGCGCGTGCTCATATGCTGTAACTGGGCGAGTTCAACCTGCAATTTACCCTCGTGGGTACGAGCGCGTTGGGCAAAAATATCGAGAATGAGACCGGTGCGGTCGAGCACCCGGCACTTGAGCTCCTGCTCGAGATTGCGTTCCTGGCTGGGGCTGAGGCTGTGGTTAAACATCACCACCTCGGCCTCGTGCAGGGCGACTTCGTCACAAATTTCTTCCAGCTTGCCGGCGCCGACAAAGGTGCCGGGATGGGGGCACTGCGCGAGCCCATAATGTAGGCAGCAGGGTCCCCTCCTGCGGAGAGCACGAGTTCTTCAAATTCGCGGGGGTCTTCCCGCTCGGATTCGCTGTCGAGGTTGAGGTGAACGAGCACAGCGCGTTCCCCGGACTCGGGTCGATCAAAAAACAAATTTACCTCGGGAGTCTTTCCCGCAGCGGAGAATCGGGGGGCGGCTGCGCTGACAACCGCGGCCGGCGTTCTTAGCTGTCACCGCCCTCTTCCGGCGGATGCTGCATGGGCAGGCGCACCACGCGGCTGGGAACAACGGTAGAAATCGCATGCTTGTAAACCATCTGACTGACGGTGTTCTTCAGCAGCACGACAAACTGGTCGAAGGACTCAATCTGGCCCTGCAACTTAATGCCATTCACCAGGTAAATGGATACAGGTACACGTTCCTTACGCAGAATATTCAGGTAAGGGTCTTGTAGGGTATGCCCTTTTGACATGGGATCTCTCCTAGCAGGCTCAACTCGAGCCGAAAAAAATTAAAAACTGGCCTTCTGCCCGCGCTGGTGTCGTACTTGCGTACCCCTTGACGTCCAGCGAGGGGGCGGGCCCTCACTACCGCTGAGCACATTATAGTGCATCCGCAGATTTCTACATGGGGGCGATGTTCAAATAGTTCAAGGTCGCCTCCACAGTAGTGAGACCAGAGACGTCGGGCGATGGTTCCTCGGGAGATACAAATTCCTTCAGGTTCCCGTCTGCATCGGTGTATGTCCATGCAAGATCGGGCCATTTGCGCAGCCAGGTGAGCTGGCGCTTGGCCAATTGGCGTGTCGCGGCGATGCCTTTTTCGACCGCCTCTTCCAGATTGGTTTGTCCTTCGAGATGCTCCCACAGCTGGCGATACCCCACGGCCCTCAACGCTGGCAAATCGGACGTGAGATCACCCCGCTCCTGGAGTGCTTTGACTTCGTCCAGAAAGCCCGCCTGCATCATCAGCTCATAGCGCAGCGCGATCCGCTGGTGGAGCACGGCGCGGTCTGTGGGGCAGATGACCAGCTGTTTAATGTCGTAGGTGTCGGCCGGTACTGGCGCACTATTTTGGTGCAACTCATGCCACTCTGACATGGGCTTTCCGGTGGCGCGGTACACCTCGAGCGCCCGCGCCAGACGCTGGGAATGATTGGGGTGGATGCGTGCCGCAGCGGCTGGGTCGACCTTGGCTAGCTCGGCGTGAATATGGGGCCAGCCATGCTCTGTCGCCTCTGCCTCAATGCTTGCGCGAATGGCTGGGTCTGCGGGCGGCATGTCCGCCATGGGCTCGAGAAACGCTTTGAAGTACAGCATCGTACCGCCGACCAGCAGCGGAATTTTCCCGCGGCTGGTGATCTCCACGGCCAGGCGGTTGGCATCGGCCGCAAAGTCTGCTGCGGAGTACGGGTCAGCCGGGTCACGGATATCCACGAGATGATGCGGATAATCCGGCTTGGCACTGCCGATGTCCAACCCACGGTACACGAGCGCGGAGTCAACACTGACCAACTCACAGTTGAGCTGCTCGCAGAGCGCGATGGCAAGATCTGTCTTCCCCGAGGCCGTCGGCCCCATCAGGCAGATCAGCGGCGGCTTGCTCATGCGCCCACAACCTTGGGGTCAGGTCTTAAATTTCTCAGACACGAGAGGCCTGACCATGCTTGTCTGAGAAATTTAAGACCTGACCCCATGGTGTTAGCGGCCGCGGAGGAAGAGCTTGTCGAGTTCATCGAGGCCCAGTTGGGTCCAGGTGGGGCGGCCGTGGTTGCACTGGCCTGAGCGTTCGGTCTCTTCCATGTCGCGCAGCAGGGCATTCATCTCAGGCACGGTTAGGCGGCGGTTGGCGCGCACCGAGCCGTGACAGGCCATGGTGGACAGAATTTCATCCATGTGGGCTTCGATGCGCTCAGAGCTGCCAAACTCGATGAGGTCAGCCAGCACATCCCGGAGCAGCTGCTCAACATCGGAATCACGCAGGCTTACGGGGATTTCACGAATCACCAGTGCCTCTTCACCGGCCACATCCACAGCCATGCCAAGGCGCTGAAACAGCGCGCCATTTTCTGCCGCTATTGCGACCTCGCGCTGGCTCACCGCTATCGATTGCGGCACCAGCATGGGCTGGCTGCGAATGCCTTCCGCGTCGCGGGCGGTTTTCAGGCGCTCATAGGTAATACGTTCGTGGGCGGCATGCATGTCCACCAGCACCAGGCCGGCGGCGTTTTCGGCCAGAATGTATATACCCTTGAGCTGGGCCAGCGCATAGCCGAGCGGCGGAGCATCTTCCTTGCGCTCCTGCTCGGGCAGGGGTGGATGCACTTGTTGGTAGGCCACCATCTGCGCCTGGCCAGCTGCGCCGGCGCCCGACCCTCCAAAAAAGCCTGAGCCCATAGGGCGCGGTTCATTGACCGGCGGCGCATTGAGAGGCGCGCGCTCGCTGCCCCAGGTCAGTGCTGACTGAGTGGTGATTTCACCGGTTTCGGTATTGATGGCCATGCCGTCGCCGGTGGCCACAGTATTTTCCGGCAGTTGATCGGCCGGGCGCACATCGGCCAGAGCCCGATGCAGGCTGGAAAAGATGAAGTTGTGGACACTGCGACCATCCCGGAAACGCACCTCATGCTTGGTGGGATGTACGTTGACATCCACCAGGGCCGGGTCAAGTTCCAGATAGAGTACAAACGCCGGGTGGCGACCGTGGTAGAGCACGTCGCGATAGGCCTGCTTCACGGCGTGAGCGATGAGCTTGTCACGAATCACCCGGCCGTTAACGAAGAAATACTGCAGATCCGCCTGGCTCCGTGAGAAGGTCGGCAAGCCTACCCAGCCCCACAAACGGAGTCCGGGCACCTCGTTCTCCACGTAAATGGCCTGCTCCATAAACGCAGGCCCGCACACGGTGGCCACCCGCCGCTGCTGTTCCGCCTGGCTGGTGCCAGATTTGAGCTGGTGAATGGTTCGGCCGTTGTGACGCAGGCTGAACGCCACATCAAAGCGCGACAGCGCCAGGCGCTTCACCACTTCTTCGAGGTGGTTGAACTCTGTTTTCTCAGTACGTAGAAACTTGCGCCGCGCGGGCGTATTAAAAAACAGGTCGCGCACTTCCACGGTGGTGCCCTGCGGGTGCGGCGCTGGCTTAACAACCACGTCCATGTCGCGCCCCTCACAGGAGGCGCTGTTGCCGCCACTACCTTCTTCATCGGCATTGCTGGTCAGGGTAAGCCTCGACACCGAGCCAATACTGGCCAGCGCCTCGCCGCGAAAGCCCAGGCTGCCTACGGCTTCCAAATCTTCCAGGGACACAATCTTACTGGTGGCATGGCGAGCCATGGCCAGCGGGAGATCGTCCGGCGGCATACCGCTGCCATTATCGCGGATGCGGATGAGTTTCACGCCGCCGCCTTCAACATCGACGTCGACCCGGGTAGCGCCGGCGTCCAAGCTATTCTCCAACACCTCTTTAACCACCGAGGCCGGCCGCTCAACCACTTCACCAGCGGCAATCTGGTTGGCTAGACGGGTCGATAAGCGATGGATCTTGGACATGGAATGACAATATTCAGGGCAAAAGACGATGGTACTGGATTCCCGCGCCACGCAACACCTCGGCTTCCGACAACCCTGGGGTCAGGTCTTATTTTTCTCAGACAAATGAGGTCTGACCCCGGGGTTGTCTGAGAAAAATAAGACCTGACCCCAGGGTTATGTGGCGGGGATGGTGAGTTTTTGGCCGACCATGATTTTAGAGCCGTCGATGCCGTTGGCACTTTTCAAGGAAGCCAGGGAGACGTTAAAGCGCTGGGCAATGCCGGACAGGGTATCGCCGCGGGCAATGGTGTATTCAGCGCCGCCCTGGGCCTTGTTGTAGGCGATCAGGGTGCCTGAGGGCGGGTGCGCGATCAGGTAGTTCTTGATACCGGCGTGAATGGCGCGGGCCATTTTCTTCTGGTAGCTCGGGGTGGAGAGTTTCTTGGCCTCGCCCGGGTTCGAGATGAAGCCGGTTTCCACAAGGATGGAGGGAATATCCGGTGATTTCAGCACCGCGAAGCCGGCCTGTTCCACGTTTTTCTTGTGTAACCGGGCGACGCCGCCCATGTGCCCCAATACCTGAGAACCCACCTGCAGGCTGGCGTCCAGAGTTGAAGTCATGGAAAGGTCGGCCAATACGCCCGCGAGCATGTCGTCTTTATCTGACAAGCTGACGCCGCCGACAAGGTCAGCCGCGTTTTCGCGCTGGGCCAGGTAGCGGGCGGCTGTACTGGTAGCACCGCGGGTGGACAGCGCGTACACCGAGGCGCCGTTGGCCTCTTTGCGCGTGAAGGCATCGGCGTGGATGGACACGAACAGATCAGCCTTGCGTTTGCGGGCGAGATCGCGACGGCCCTTCAGGCTGATGTAGTAGTCGCCACTGCGGATCAGCGTGGGCGTGAAGCCACTATCGGCCTTGAACAGGCGGTGTATTTCTTTGGAGATGGCCAGCACCACGTCTTTTTCGCGGCGCTTGCCGGGGCCTAGTGCGCCAGGGTCTTCCCCACCGTGGCCCGCGTCGATGGCGATGATAATGTCGCGCTTGCCCGCCGCCGTGGCGGATTTTTTCACCACGGGTTTGCTGGCCTGCGTGCCTTTATCGTAGAGATCGAGGACGAGGCGGTCGCCGGCCTGGTCATTGGCTTTAAGCGCAAAGCTGCGGGGATCTACTGCGGCGCTGATATCGAGCACGACGCGCAGGTCGTCGCCGTCACGCACGCCGGAGCGCACCTGGCGGATGGGTGTGTTATCGAGCTTGAGGTCGGAGAAATCGGTGCGCAGGCGAGTGTCTTCCACATCCAGCACAATACGCGAGGGGTTACTCAGCACCATGAGCTTGTGATCGGCCGGGCCGGTTAGGTCGAATACCACACGGGTATGATCTGGCGCGCGCCACAGGCGCACGTCCTTGACGTCAGCCGCACTTGCCGTCGATACCACAAGCGTTGCCGCTACCAGAAAACTTAGGGTCGCCCCGATCCACGCCCTGTCCATGTCACTCCCGCACCTTGAGGTACTTATTATGTCTCGTGGCTCAAAGAGCCAGACGCAGTCTTTCCAACACCCTGTTGCCCTGATCGGTATTGGAGTGCACCTGCAGTCGCCTGCCGGCGCCGTCACGGTCTATGTTAATCACTAAATCTGCCGGGGGCAAAACACCTGCGCCGAGCTCTGGCCATTCCACCAGGCAAATGCTGTCGCGGGTGAAGTAATCACGAATCCCCATAAACTCGAGCTCTTCGGGATCCCCCAGACGATATAGATCGAAGTGGTAGAGATTTAGTTCCCCGAAATTGTAAGGTTCGACAATCGTGTAGGTGGGGCTCTTTACCGCGCCCTTGTGGCCGCGCGCCTGCACGATGCCGCGGCTGAGGGTGGTTTTGCCCATACCCAGATCACCCACCAGGTGTACGACGGTGCCGGGCTCTATCGCGCGCGCCAGCAGCTTGCCGCACCGCACCATGGCGTCTTCATCGGGGGCTTTAAGCTGCAGATAAGGCTCTCTCACTCGAGCAACTCCCGCAGCCAAGGCATGAGGTCAGAAGCGATTAAGCCGTGCATGCCGTCCTCGGCAGCCAGATCCGCCGCGGCGCCATGCAGGCACACACCGAGGGCCGCAGCTTCATCAAATTCCAAACCCTGGGCAACGAACGAGCCGATGACGCCGCTGAGAACATCACCCATACCACCACTGGCCATGCCAGGGTTACCGTAATCTGACAGCATGATGGGACCCGTGCCGGTAATCAGGGTGCCGTTACCTTTAAGCACAACCACGCCGCCCAGCTTTTCCTGCAAGGCGCGGGCGGAGGCAAATCTATCGTGCTGCACTTCGGCATTGGCGCAGTCCAAAAGCCGCGCAGCCTCCCCGGGGTGCGGGGTGAGGATATGGTCGGTGCCGGTTAATGTGAGCTCGCCGGCAGCGAGTAAATTCAGTACATCGGCATCGAGCACCAGCGGCTTGCCACTGGCGAGCGCCGCCTGGGCGAGAAACCGGGACCAGTCCGATTGACCCAAGCCTGGGCCCACCACAATAACGTCAGCGGCGGCGAGCATGGGCGCCAGATCATCGCCCGACTCCACTCCTCTGGGCATCACTTCGGGCGCGCGCGCCACCAGAGCAGACACGTGCTCTGGCCGAGTTGCCACCTGCACCAACCCAGCCCCGCAGCGCAGTGCGGCCTCTGCGGCCAGTGCTGCAGCTCCAGCCATGCCGTAGTCACCGCCCACGACCAACACCGTGCCATACATGCCCTTATGGGCATTGGCCGGCCGTTGCGGCAAAGTCTCCAGCAGTTCGGTAACGTCGAGGCCGAACACGCCGGCATCCACCTGCAGATAGATCTCAGGGGGCACCATCAGGTCGTCAAACTGTAGCTCCCCGACATAGTCAGGCGCCGCGGCGGTGAACAGGCCACGTTTCATGCCAATGAATGTCACCGTGAGATCCGCCACTACCGCACAGCCCAGCACGCGGCCAGTATCAGCGCAGAGCCCGGAGGGGATATCGACGGCCACTACGGGGGCGCCCACCGCGTTCACTGTTTCGATTGTCTCGACATAGGGGCCACGCACATCGCCTCCGAGGCCGGTGCCCAGCATGGCGTCTACGACAATGCCCAATGGGATGAGCTGGGTATCCTCAAAGGGCTGAATATCCACGCCATTGGCCTCGGCCTGTTGGCGCGCCAGTAATGCATCACCACTGATTTTGGCAGCGTCACCCAATTGATAGACGACGACAGGAATACCTCGCTTGTGGGCTAGATCAGCAATCAGGAAACCGTCGCCGCCGTTGTTTCCCGTGCCGCACAGCACCTGTAACTGTTCCGGCTCTGGCCAGAGGTCGAGCATGGCATCAAACGTGGCATGGGCCGCCCGCGACATCAGGGTAATGCCGGGAACGCCATGGCCATCTATCGCACTGCGGTCGAGGGCGCGAGTTTGCTCGGCGGTGTAGAGCCTGTCGGCGTAGCTTAAATCCAACGGTGTTGTCCTCACTGAGTTGTGGGAGAATTATACCCACATGTCTGATCAGCCTTCACAACTTCTCGCCGATATCCGCGCCCACGCGGCGCAACTGGGTTTCCAGCAATTGGGCGTGACTGACGTGAATCTGGCGGAGCACGAAGCCTATCTGCAAAAGTGGCTTGATGCCGGGTACCACGGCAGCATGGATTACATGGCCAAGCACGGCACGAAGCGTTCACGGCCCGACGAATTGGTGCCCGGCACCTGCCGGGTGCTGTCGCTGCGCATGGATTACCACGTACCGGAGGCCGGCGCCGAAGACGTGCTGGCCAGTAGCGAAAAGGCCTATATATCTCGCTATACGCTAGGGCGTGATTATCACAAGTTGATTCGCAAGCGTCTGTCGCAGCTGGCGAAATACATCCAGGAGAAAGCGGGTGGCGGTCACTACCGCGCGTTTGTCGACAGCGCCCCGGTGCTGGAGCGGGCCATCGCCGAGCAGGCGGGGCTGGGATGGATTGCCAAAAACACGATGCTGATCAATTCCGACGCTGGCTCCTGGTTCTTCCTCGGTGAGATCTACACCGATCTGCCATTGCCGGCCGACCCGCCGCAACCCAGCAAACACTGCGGCACTTGTACAGCGTGCCTGGAAGCCTGTCCCACGGACGCCTTCGTGGGCCCCTTCGAGCTCGACGCCCGCAAGTGTATTTCCTATCTCACCATTGAACACCACGGCTCGATTGACGAAGCGCTGCGGCCGCTCATGGGCAACCGCGTGTTCGGCTGTGACGACTGCCAGTTGGTGTGCCCTTGGAACAAATTCGCTCAACCCACAGACAAGGACGATTTCAAACCGCGCCACGGTCTGGAATCAGCGGACCTGGTGACGTTGTTCGAATGGGATGAAGAGACGTTCCTCACTCGCACCGAAGGCTCGGCGATCCGCCGAATCGGCTACGAGCGCTGGCTGCGCAACCTGGCCATTGGCCTGGGCAACGGCCCTGCCAGCCCAGCCGCCATCAGCGCCCTGAAACACCGCAGCGGCCACCCCTCCCCCCTCGTCCGCGAGCACATCGCCTGGGCCCTCAAAACCCTGGGGTCAGGTCTCTAATTTCTCAGACAACCCTGGGGTCAGGTCTTATTTTTCTCAGACAAGCCTGAGGCCGGGTCTGGAGTATCTTGATGAAATTTGGCTGGATGTGACGTGGCGCGAGCATCTCACGTCAGGCTAGGGTATTTGAAAAACTAGGCAAACGCTTATGGCCAGACCGCTTAGAATCGAATTTCCCGGTGCGCTCTATCACGTCACCTCCCGCGGTGACCGCAAGCAGTCAATCTTCGAGGACGATCGCGACCGACATATTTTCCTCAACACGCTGGGAGATGCCGCTGACACCTACCAATGGCAAGTGTTCGCCTATTGTTTGATGGGTAACCACTACCATTTGCTGGTCAGAACCCCTAACGCAAACTTGTCGCGCGGGATGCGGCATCTCAATGGCGTATTTACCCAAGCTACCAACAGACGCCACGAGCGGGTTGGGCATGTGTTTCAAGGGCGGTACAAATCGATTCTCGTCGACGGTCAGGCTTATCTACTGGAAGTCGCGCGATACATCCTGCTCAACCCTGTGCGAGCGGGGCTGATTGCGCACCCGGCGCGGTGGTCATGGAGCAGCTATCAGGCCACGTTTGGCACGACGCCCGCACCCCACTGGCTGCACCAGGAGGCGCTGCTAGGCAGGTTCGAAGGAAACAACAGTGCGTTTGAGCAGTTCGTGCTCCGCGGAATCGAGCGCCCTATCTGGGACAAGCTGAACCAACAGATTTACCTAGGGGATGACGCATTTATTGCCCAGGTGCAACGCTGTGCGCCACACCATGAAGCCGGTGTGCCCAAGGTGCAGTGTCGCCCCCCGGCACCAACAATACCCAAGGTAGAAAGAAATACATCCGGCAGGAATGACGCTATTCGAAAGGCACACGCGTCAGGCGCGTACACTTATCGGCAACTTGCCGCACGCTTTGGGCTACACCCATCAACCATTGGGTACATCGTGACGCGCAAAACGTCACCGAATCATACAAATAAGACCTGAACCCAGGGTTGTCTGAGAAATTAGAGACTGGACCCCGAGGTGGTGAGCAGCAGGAAGTGCTCGCGGTAGTAGCGCATTTCGTCGATTGACTCGCGAATGTCATCTAGCGCCAGGTGGGTGGCGGTTTTGCGAAAGCCGCCTTCCAGATCCGGGCGCCAGCGCTGCATGAGAATTTTCAGCGTGCTCACATCCAGGTTGCGGTAGTGGAAGTAGGCTTCCAAACGCGGCATATGGCGCGCCATAAAGCGGCGATCCTGGCAGATGGTGTTGCCGCACATGGGGGACGCATTCTCGGGCACCCATTCCTGCAGGAAGGCGATGGTTTCATCCGTCGCGCCATCGGCATCGTGGACGCTGGCACGAACCCGGTCCACCAGCCCTGAGCGGGTGTGGTGCGTGGTATTCCACTCGTCCATGGCATCCAGGCGCTCATCACTGGTGTGAATGGCTATCACCGGGCCCTCAGCGAGGGTGTTCAGGTCACTGTCAGTCACAATCGTGGCAATTTCGATCACCACATCATTGTCGGGGTCCAGCCCGGTCATTTCCAGATCGACCCAAATCAGATTATTCGCGTCCGGCATGCGCTTGCCTTTGTTGCTTGTCTGAGAAATTTGAGACCTGACCCCATGGTTGTCTGAGAAATTTGAGACCTGACCCCGTGGTTGGGAGTTTATCACTTGTCGGGAGGGGGCGGGGGCTCAATAATGGCGGCATGTCCAAGCGTAAACTCAGCCGGCAACAGGCCTGGCGGGTCGAGAAAATTCAGCAGGAGCGGGCCAAGCGGGCTGCGCGGCGTGCCGAGGTGGCGGAAGAGTCACTGGCGGGCGGTGAACTGGGGCCTGAACAGGAAGGCACCGTGATCGCTCATTACGGCACGCAGGTGGCTGTGGAGTCCGGTGTGGGCGCGGTGCAGCGCTGCCATATTCGCGCCAATATCGAGGGGCTGGTCACCGGCGACCGAGTGGTCTGGTGCGAAGGTGAGCCCACCGGTGTGGTGGTGGCGCAACTGGAGCGCGACAGCGTGCTGTCGCGGCCCGACCCTCACGGGAAGCTGAAAGCGGTGGCGGCCAATATTGACCAGATCCTGATTGTAATAGCGCCCTACCCTGAGCCCCATGCCAACCTGGTGGACCGCTACCTGGTAGCAAGCGAAGTGGTGGGCATTGAACCGGTGCTGGTGGTGAACAAGACAGACCTGTTGGCCGAGGACCCGGCCCAACAGACGCTCATGGACATGTTGCTGGAGGGTTATCCGGAGCTCGGCTACCGCATTCTGCATACCTCTAGTAAAGCAGGCGGCCTGGAGCAGCTACAGGATGCGCTGCGCGAGCGAACCAGTGTTTTTGTCGGACAGTCCGGCGTGGGCAAGTCGTCGCTGGTGAACACGCTGCTCCCGGAGGCCGACTTACGCGTCGGTGCGCTGTCGGAGAACACCCTCAAGGGCACGCATACCACCACAACGGCCCAGCTGTTTCACCTCGATTGCGGAGGTAGCCTGATCGATTCACCCGGCATCCGCGAGTTCGGCCTGTGGCATATGAGCCGCGAGGAAGTTGAGCAGGGGTTTCGGGAGTTTCGGCCCTGGCTGGGTACGTGCAAGTTTCGCGATTGCCAGCACGAGTCAGAGCCGGGCTGCGCAATTCTGGAAGCGCTGGAGCAAGGCGCCATCAGCGATGAGCGCCTGCACAGCTACCGGCACATTGTGGCCAGCCTGAACCAGTAGATCAGTCGACGGCGCTCGCCAAAGCCTGGCCCAGCGTGGTCGATGTACCTGCCTGGTATTGCTCATCCCATTCCACACTGTTTTCCGGGAACAGCAAGATGACCGTGGAGCCCAGCTTGAAGCGGCCCATTTCATCCCCGCGCGCCAGCTCAACCGGATCTACCTGGCCGTCGAAGCGCTGGGATTGCGGTGTCTTCGGCGGCGGTGCGACCTGGCCGCCCCACACGGTTTCAATGCCAGCTACGACCATCGCACCCACCAGAATCATGGCCATAGGGCCAAAGCCGGTTTCGAAATAGCACACCAATCGCTCGTTGCGGGCGAACAAGCGATCGACATTTTCTGCGGTGGTGCCATTTACCGAAAATAAATCGCCGGGCACATAAGTGGTGGCCAGCAGGCGCCCTGCCACCGGCATATGCACGCGGTGATAGTCACGGGGCGAAAGGTAGATGGTGGCAAATTTGCCGCCGGCAAAGCGCTCCGCCCATTCGGCATCGCCACCGAGGAGTTCAAAAGCTGAATAGTCCTGGCCTTTGGCCTGAAAGATTCGCCCGCCAACGATATCCCCCAGTTGGCTGATCGCGCCGTCGGCCGGGCAGACGACATCCGCCGATGCCAGCGGCCGCGCACCTTCCAGCAACGGCCGGGTGAAGAACGCATTGAAATTGGGATATTTCTCGTGATCGGGCTCGGCGGCCTCCGACATATCCACCTTGAAATGGTTAATAAACAGGCCGATGACCCAGCTCTTGAGCCAGACCGGGTGTTCAAGTTCCGCCAGCCAGCCGGTCATCCGCGACAGGAGATGCTGGGGCACGATATACTGCAAAAAGATGAAAATTTTGTCCATGAGGCGTAGTGTATCGCTTATCAGGGGAAACGCGGTATTCAATGGCGTGAAGATTTGGCTTGCATTGCTGGTAATGTTGCCCACAGTGGCAATGGCCCAGGCACCTGCTGTCGACAGCCCCGATCCTGACAAAACCGCCTCGCCCGAGGCGATTCCAGAGTTCAGCGACACCCCCGTTCCCACGGCAACCACCGACGGGGGCGAACCGCCTGCCAACTGGATTGACAGCTCTCACACCGCGGCCGCTGAATCTGCTCAGGCGCTGGTGGAATGGATGGACGACTTTTTTGGCGATTCGAACTACGACCTGGAGAAGGCAGAATCCTTCCTGCGGCTGGAGTTTGAAAACGAGTGGGACCAGGAAGACGGCAACGATTTTGGCGTTCGCCTGCGCGGTAAGGTTCAGCTGCCCAAAATCAGCCAGCGCGTAAACCTGCTGTTCAGCGACGACGACACCGCCGACGGCGACCGCGAAGAACGCGGCGATCAAGACAAAATCTCACTCAACGTGAACGTGCGCGAGAGTAGACGATCGCGCCTGGACGGCACTTTGAGCTGGTCCTCTGGCGCGCCCAAACCCGGCATTCGCTTTCGAAACGAGGGTGATATTCGCGAAGGCCGCAGCTATCGCTACGTACAGCGCGTGCAGTGGGATAACGACGAGCAGTTTTTCACCCTCGGCCAGCTGGATTTGTACCAGGCACTGGAAAACGAGGACGTAATCCGCTGGAGCAACCGCTACAAGTGGGGTGAGGAAACCGACGGCGTTGAGTGGCGCACCCGGTTGTCGTTGTTCCAGCGCTTCTGGCCCGACACCGAACGTCCGCTGGCGATGAATCACTTCGTCACCGTGCGCGGCGAAACAAAGCCGAAATCCTATGTACAAAATTACACCATTGGCACACTCTGGCGCCGCCAGGTGTACCGGGATTTCCTGTTTTTTGAAGTAGAGCCCACGCTGAACTACCGCCAGCCGGAATACGAGGAAGACCGCGAGGTCGCCTGGCAAATCATGCTGCGCCTGGAAATTCACCTGGCGCGCGACTTCTCCAAAAAGAAGCGGGACTAGGCCGCAGCCCAGCCCCACTTCACACCCTGACTAGAGATTCTCCTCCGCAAACGCCGCCAGGCGCGAGCGCACGATGCCGTTCACGTGCATGATGCCTGCATGCGGGTAGCGCTTACTCTTTTCCACCAGGTAGGTGAGTCCCGAGGTGAGCGGTGAAATGTACTTGTTGTCAATCTGGGCGAGGTTTCCCAGTACCACAATTTTGGAATCGGCGCCCACGCGGCTGATCACGCTCTTGAGCTGGAACTGGGTCAGACCCTGGCTCTCATCAATAATAATGTAGGCGTTATTGAAGGAGCGGCCGCGCATGAAGTTGAGCGATTTGAACTGTATGTTCGCCCGCTCTTTCACGTAGTCGATACTGCCGTGGCAGGATTCGTCGGTGCCGTGGAGAATCTCCAGGTTGTCATCAAAGGCCGCCAGCCAGGGAGCCATTTTCTCTTCCTCGGTGCCGGGCAAAAAGCCGATTTCCTCGGCAATCGGTGGCGTGGAACGGGCCACAATCAGCTTGGAATATTTCTTCTGCTCGAGAATGGCGTGGAGGCCGTAGGCCAGGGCCAGCAACGTTTTGCCAGAGCCGGCGGGGCCGGTCATCACGGTCATATCCACGCTGTCGTCATTGAGCAGCGACATCGCCATGGCCTGCTCGAGATTGCGCGGCGCCAGGCCCCAGAAGCGCTTGTGCATCAGGTTGTCGCGGCTGTCGCAGCGCAGGTACACGTACTCCTTGTCGACCCGTTTCACGAATGCCATGAACTCCTGATCATCGTGCAGGAACATATTGGGGTAGGCATAGGGGATGGATTCGCGGGGAATGCGGTGCAGGGTCATATCGCCCTCACGCAGGGTATCCACCTCGCTAATGTTGGACCAGAAATCCCCTTCAATGTGCTCGTAGCCCTTGGCCAGCAGGTCGATATCGTCGAGAACCCGGTCGCGGCGATAATCTTCCACATGCATCAGACCCGACCCCTTGGCCTTGATGCGCATGTTGATGTCCTTGGTGATCAGGCAGACCGTTTCGCCAGGGTTGTCCGCCTGCAACTTGAGGGCCACGTTGATGATGCGGTTGTCGTTGGCCTGATCCTGAGTGCCATCCAGGAAGGGAATATCAGAGGTATCGGTAATGAGCTGGTCTGGGTAAATGGCCAGGGTGCCAGAGCCCATCCCCTCGAGCTCGGACCCCGGCACCTCAACGCCCTCCTGAATTTCCTGTGGCGACGCGGCGTCCACCACTTTGTCGATCATTTGTATCGCTATTCGCGCCTCGCGGCTGACCGTTTTGTCGCGGCGGTCCTTGATATGGTCGAGTTCTTCGAGAACGGTCATGGGAATGACCACGTGATTGTGCTTGAAAGCCGTGACCGCAGTGGGGTCGTGGAGCAGGACGTTGGTGTCCAGAACATACGTTTTTTTAACGACGGGCTTGAGTTGAGTGGGTGTCTTTTCTACGCGCAGGGTGGAGCCTGAATCCATATAGGAATCCTCACGAGGTGTTCACTGGGTAATGGTCGGAAGTCTTGCGATAGATGCGCACGGGATGGGCCAGTGCGCGGCACTGCTGGTTGTGGTGTTTCCGTGAGAGTGGCCGACTTCTGCGTTCGGCGAGGGTTGTGATACTGGGTGAGAGAAGTGGCTATCTGAAAGCGCGAAGAAGGCCGGAGCTCGAGGGGCTCAGTGGCAGCGCTGGTGCGCTTGTTGATCGACGCGTATGGGCTCAAATGTTCACCTGCCCTGCGTCCCGGAGTCATTCAAAATACACATCCAACCGGGAGGTTGTTTCTACAGCCTTGATACCGATTACAAACCGGAATCCCCACGCTGTCAACACCTGCGGGGCCCTGCCTCAAGTTTCTCAGAAATTTGAGACCTGAACCCAGGGCTGTCTGAGAAATTTGAGACCTGACCCCAGGGTTATTTCCTGACAGGGAGGCGGTTTTCAGCTACGATAGGCGGCTTGATTTATTGATTTTAAGAACCCCTCTGAATGCTTAACCAGGACTCTCTCGCCCAGCTCAAAGGCCTCAAAACCCAGATGGAGGCTGAAAAGGAGCGCGCCGAGGCCGTGGTAAAGGGCACCCAGGCCCGCTACGGGTTTGCCATTCTGGATGACGGCCGGGAAGTCTTTATTCCCCCGATGAGATGCTCAAAGCCTTCCCGGACGACCGGGTAAGGGTTTGCATCCGCCCGGCCAAGGACAACAAGACCATTGCCGACATCGAGAAGCTGATCGACAGCCCCCTCGGTGACTTTACCGGCCGCTGTGTGCGCAAGGGCAAGGCAATGTTCGTCGAACCCGATCTGCCGCAGCTGCGCCGCTGGCTGTTTATTCCGCCTCACGCCCGCAACGGCGTGAAAGAAGGCGACTACGTGCGCTGCGCCATTTTGCGTCACCCAATTCGCGACGGTAAGCCGCAGGCGAAGATTCTGGGCGTGGTGGGCAACGAAGACAGCCCCGGCATTGAAAACCTGTACAGCATGGCCAAGTACCACTTGTCGGCCGAGTGGGGCAGCAGCAGCCGCAAGGATCTCGAAAAGCAGCTGGCCGAGTGCAAGCCGCTGGATGATGAGCGGCGCCGCGACCTGACGGACCTGGAGTTCGTGTCGATCGACGCCGCCAAAACCCAGGACATCGACGACGCGCTCTACGCCGAAGTGGTCGACAACGGCTGGAATCTGTTCGTGGCCATTGCCGATCCGACGTCGTATATCGATACCGACTCCAGCCTGTACCGTGACATCGCCTCGCGCGGCACCTCGGTGTATTTTCACGGCGACGTACTGCCGATGCTGCCTGAAGAGCTCTCGCAGGACACCTGCGCGCTGTCCGAAGGCGCCGATCGCCCTGCGCTGGTGTGCAAGATCCACGTGGGCGACGATGGCGAAGTCGGCGAATACGAATTCATGGAAGCGACCATCCGCTCCCGGGCCAAGCTGTCCTACTACAACGTCGACCGCTACCTCACCGGCCAGGACGACGAGTTGATGTCGCACGCCACACCGCTAGAAGCGCTGTACCAGCTGTATCGCGCGCTACGCACGCACCGCGAAGAGAACCACCTGGTGATGGAAGACCGGCGCGAGTACCGCTGGATCATGGGTGACAACAAGCAGATTGATCACATCGAGCCCTTCGAGAAGATGCTGTCGCAGAAGCTCGTGGAAGAATGCATGATCGCCACTAATCGCTGTGCGGCGCGTTTTCTCGCAGAGAAAGGCGCGAGCGGGCCATTTGTGACCCACCCCGGCTTTCGCGGCGACCGGATCGAGGAAACCCAAAAGTTTCTCGAGATGCATGTACCGGACACCACTGCACTGGACCCCAAAGAAGTCACCGGTTACCGGGACATCATGCGCACCCTCTCCAAACCGGACCAGAGCTTGCCACTTCGTGGCATGGTGAACCGCCTGCTCACCCGTGCCCAGTTTACGGCCGAACCCGGTCCACACATGGGCATGGCGCTGGAGCACTACAGCAACTGCACCTCGCCGCTGCGCAAGTACGCAGATTTCCTGGTGCACCTGCAGATCAAGGCGCTACTGCACGGCGAGGAAGGCAACCTGGTAGAACAAGCCACTCTGGACAAGCTGGGTGAACGCTTAACCATTGCTCGCTCCGCCACGCTCGAAGCCGAGCGCTGGCTGGCAGGCAAGCACCTGACCCGACAGTGTGAAGGCGAGACCAAGCCCAACTTCAAGGCCCAGATCACCCACGTGAACAGCTCCGGCTTTAACGTGCGGCTGCTCGATTCCGGGCTGGATGGGTTTGTGGATTTGCGCAAAGATCCAGAGAAGTTCAGCTACGACAAGTGGACAGCCAGCCTGACCAGCACCACTCGCCGCTTCGCGCTGGATCACGAAGTGGAAGTGAACTTTGACGGAGTAGACCCGGCCAATCAGTACCAGGCAAGCTTTTCGTTGGTGGAAGGTTGCGGCCTGAAACCGCCAAAGGAATCGAAAGAGAAAAAAGCCGAGGACTAGGCGGCTAGTGCACCTGGCGCCCGAGGGCGCCATCACCGGACTGGTTCATCACACCCGCTTCGGGGACCACCGGCTCGTCATTGGCGAGCCATTGCTGCACCCGGGCAACCAGTCGAATCATTTCCTGCACACCCAGCGCGCGTAGATAAGCACCCATATCGCGGTGTGAGTCAAGCACCACATTCGTATCCACCGATCGAAACGCCTGAATAATACGCAGCTCCCGATGGGAGTAGCGGTCTTCCTCACCAAAAATCAGCTTAGTAAAGGTGTCGACAATGGCCATTTCGGATATTCCGCTGCCATCCATATTCTTGTGCGAATGCTTCATGCCTGCCTCGGCCCATGGCGTTTCATGGTTCGTCTATTTGATTATGGGCGAATTCCAGAGCCCCACTGATCAAATATTAGGCAATATTTCGCATTAAGCGATCATTTATTAACCAACTGTCGCGCAACAGCCGACAAAAACTTGGTCAGAAATGCGCATTTCCCGGTGTGCGAGGGTAGGGAATGGCGTCACGCACATTCTCCATGCCGGTCACATAGTTGAGCAGACGCTCAAACCCGAGACCAAAGCCCGCGTGTGGCACGGTGCCGTAGCGGCGCAGGTCGCGATACCACCACAATTCTTCCTTGAGCTCGGCGTCCATGCGCGATTCGAGCACATCCAGGCGCTCTTCACGCTGGCTGCCGCCGATAATCTCGCCGATTCCCGGAGCCAGGACGTCCATGGCCGCGACGGTTTTCTCATCGTCATTGAGGCGCATGTAGAAGGCCTTGATGTCTTTGGGGTAGTTCATCAGTACCACGGGGCGGCCCACGTGCTCCTCGGCGAGGTAGCGCTCGTGCTCGGAGGCGAGATCAATGCCCCACTCCACGGGGAACTCGAACTTCTTGTCGCAGTTCTGGAGAATTTCGATCGCATCGGTGTAGTTCATGCGTTCGAAACTGTTGTCGATCACAGCGCGAAGCCGGTCGATAACCGTCTTATCGATACGCTGCTGGAAAAAGGCCATGTCATCCTCGCGCTCTTCGAGCACGCGAGTGAACACATGCTTGAGCAGGTCTTCGGCGAGGTCGGCGTCGTCATCGAGATCAGCAAACGCAATTTCCGGCTCTACCATCCAGAACTCGGCCAGGTGGCGGCTGGTGTTGGAGTTCTCGGCGCGGAAGGTGGGACCGAAGGTGTACACCTTGCTCATGGCCAGGCAGTAGGCTTCCACTTCCAATTGGCCAGATACAGTGAGGAACGCCTCGCTACCGAAAAAGTCCTGGCCGTAATCCACACCGCCCTGCTCGGCTCTGGGCAGGTTAGCCATATCCAGGGTGCTCACGCGAAACAGTTCACCGGCGCCTTCACAGTCGCTGCCGGTGATGATGGGCGTGTTAATCCAATTGAAATCGTTACTGTGGAAGTAGTTGTGAATGGCGTTGGCCAGGGTGGTGCGCACCCGGGTAATGGCACCAAAAGTGTTGGTGCGCGGGCGCAGATGCGCCTGGGTGCGCAGGTACTCGAAGGTATGGCGCTTTTTGGCAATGGGGTAGCTTTCCGCGTCATCCACCCAACCAACCACTTCCACCGCCGAGGCCTGAATTTCCACGGACTGGCCCTTACCCTGGGACTCAACCAGTTCACCGCTGATCACTACGGAACACCCTGTGCCGGTTTTCAGTACTTCGCTCTCATAATTGTCGAGCGTGCTGGGTACCACCGCCTGAATGGCGTCAAAGGCGGTGCCGTCATGCACGGCCAGAAATGAAATACCGGCCTTGGAATCGCGCTTACTGCGCAGCCAGCCCTTTACCGTCACCTGGGTGCCGGTGGCAATTTCGCCCTTGAGGGCGGCAGCAACTGTAGTGAATGTAGACATGGCGGATTCTCCGAGGCACTAAAGCCGCGGAGCATACTAGAAACCCCCAGCCAAACCATGGGGTCAGGTCTCGAATTTCTCAGACAAGCGGTGGCTGACCCCGGGGTTGTCTGAGAAATTCGAGACCTGACCCCAGGGTTAGCGGGCGAGGCGGGTGATTTTGGCGCCTTCGAGGGATAGGTCGGCCATGAGGCCTTCGCTGGAGAAGATAAAGCCGACGACCGGGGATTGCACGGTGCGGCTGTCGACACGGGTGCCGGCGCCGGCCTTGAACAGGGCGACGGTGCCGTCGACGCCCACCTCCCAACCGCGGCTGCCGCGAAATTGCTGCAGCGCCTCGTCGGTCATGAACAGAATCACTTCTGACTTGGTGACGCCCCCTAGCTGAAGGCCGAAAGACGCACCGGCGGTGGCGTAGTAGTAGGTGGGCTTACCGTCGATAAACAGGGCCCCCTCACCGTACTGGCCGCCAACGCCAAAACCGAGTTTAACGATATCCGGAAACACCAGGACGCCAACGGCCTCCTGCAGCAAGTCTCCTGCCCCTTCCACTGAATCGCGTAACACGACCAGCGCATTCATGCTCTTGGCGTTGATTTCTTCTACCGAATCCGCGCGCAGCGGGGCGCTCAGGCAGATGAGAATGACGAACAGCGTGGTCAGCAGATGGGCGTGCTTCACAAGACCTCCAGGATCAGCCGGTGGCGAACGCCTCGCCGATCAATTCCTCAGTCAGCGACCAGAGTTGATCGGCGGCTTGCGCGTCCAGTGCGTAGGATTCTACACCACCGCGAGAATCACCGGCAGCCGGCTCGGCTATATGACAATCTTCGAGGTAGAGCCCGCCCCGCCCTGCCAGTTCAGGTGAGGTGGCGGCCCAGACGCTAGTGGCCGCACCGGCAGGAATGGATTTGTAGGGCATGTCTGCGGGATCGGTGTCGCCTGCAATCATTTCAAAATCTGCCTGGTCCATGTGGCGGCCCAGTTCCGTGGCAATCATCCCCGGGTGTACCGCAAGAGCGTGGACACCGCGCGCGCCAAAGCGCTGTTCCAGGCCCACGCTGAACAACACGTTAGCTGTTTTGGATTCGCCGTAGGACTGCCACTTCTGATAGTCGCGTTGCTGGTAGTTGGGGTCTTCGAGATTCACGGGGGCAAACTTGTGTGCCGCCGAGCTGAGATTGACAACGCGCGCCGGGGCGCCCTGCAACAACGCCGGCATCAGCAGCGACGTCAGCAGGAAGTGGCCCACGTGATTGGTGCCAAACTGCATCTCAAACCCCTGGGCGGTGCGCAGCAAAGGGCAGGCCATGATGCCAGCGTTGTTCACCAGAATATCGATTTGCGGCGCATGCGCCAGAATCGCTGCCGCGCCGGTACGCACGCTGTCGAGGTCGGCAAGGTCGGCTATGGCGGCATCAAATGTTGCGCCGGGCACCGCTTCCTGCAAACCCGCCAGGGCGGTTGCCAGTTTATCCTGATCACGAGCCACCAACGTAACCGCCGCTCCTGCAGCTGCCATCACCCGTGCTGTTTCAACACCCAGCCCCGAGGAGGCACCTGTTACGACAACCCGCTTCCCGTGCAGATTAATATCGGCGATAACGTCATTCGTGGTGGAAGTGTGGTCGAACTGGCTCATGGACTGTCTCCTCTGGGGTTAACCAATGATTGTCGCCCCGGCACAATAGCGCTTTAATGGTCGCTTGGGCCAATTACTTGTGTCCGAAAACAATCTCAATAACAAGGGAAGCACGTGAGTAAAGAACAGATCAAACAACTGGAGGCAGGCAAATACGTGAGCTTTGCCACCCTGAAACGCTCCGGTGACTACGTGGCCACGCCCGTATGGTTTGCGCCGCTGGATGGCTACTACTACCTGTTCTCCGCCGAGGATGCCGGCAAGGTGAAACGGCTCCGCAATTTCAGCGAAGCGCGTCTGGCGCCGTGTACTGTCTCCGGCAAACTCAAGGGCGAATTTATGGACACGCAGGCGTACCTGCTGGAGTCACCGGAAGATATCGACACGGCACTAAACGCCCTGCACAAAAAGTACGGCCTAAGCATGAAGATTACTGATTTACTGTCGGGCCTGACGGGTAAGAAAGACAAGCGCGCCTATATACGCGTTGAGATCCCTCAGTAAACGGCCATTTGCGCCCGGTTGAGCTCATCGAGCTTAACCCGATAGAGCTCGCGTTCGCGCATGATTGACGACTTGTCCAGGGCCAGCTGCACATAGCGCATAGCGGCCTTGGGCTCGCTAAGCTTCTCATAGATCAGTCCCAGGCCAAATAACAGGTTGGCGTCTTCCGGCTGCAGCCCGACGGCGTACTGGTAGTGGTCACTGGCCTGCCGCCAGTCGCCCTCCTCCGCCGCCATATCGCCCAGCCAGGCGTGATAGTAGGGGTTGCGGTCGCGATACAGGTCCACCCGCTTTTCCCAATGCGCGCGCTTATCGGTATCGCCGGTGATCTGGTGCAGCACCAAGAGGTTATTCATCGCCGAACGCTCGGTGCTGTCGAGCTCCAGCGCCTGCAAATACGCCGCCTCCGCGGCATCGTATTGGCCGGCACGTCGATAGACTGCGCCAATATTCACCCACAGCTGGGGCATTTTCGGGGCCAGCTGCAGCGCACGCACGGCTTCAGCCCAGGCCATTTCCAACTCATCCCGATAGAGCGCATCCATGGCGATGTTGTTGTGATAGAGCGCCGCCGCATCCTGATCAGTCATTTCCTGAGAGCCGGCAAAATCGCGCGAGGGAAGCGGGTCGATGTCCACCATGTAGCGCTCGTCACGGTTCATCTTCACCACGACATTCACATGCATGCGAACTGCAATGCGCTCGCCCATACGTGTCCATTGCGGCCTGACTTCCACCCACTGGTAGTTGGCATCCAGCCCCGACTCGCGGGCCAGGGCCACGAACATGTTGGCATAAGACAGGCAGTTGGCGGTCTCGCGGTGGAACACCTCAATGGCGGTGCCTTCGGCAGCGGGGTCGTACTCCATACCGAGAATGGCAGGGCCGGATACCGCGCGGTGCAATGAGCGCAGCCGTTGGCGCCTGCCCATATCATCACCGGCATAGGTGGCCACAAACTCGCGCATGTCGTCATCGAGCGCCAGTAGATCCGGGGTCACCGCTGAGGAGACAGCCTCATCGACTGTCATCAAAGTGCCGGTGAGCTGGATAGGTTCCAACTGCGATAATGACGGAGGGGCGGTCGTGCAGGCGGCTAGCAGGCTGGCACCAACCGCAAAAAACAGCCCTTTCCACCCTCTCGCGGGCGACAGCAGCCGAGTGTATTCATGCAGTGTTGGGCGCATACCAACCTCCTCCGTCAGTATAGCGCAGCCGACTCCAGGGCATAGTTTTCTCGACAGCGGCGCCAAGCGCTGCTATCTCTATAGTTAGTCAACTCTTAGACAACAAAACCAACAGGAGTGAGAGCATGACCCAACACCTACTCGAAGATGACACTCAGGCGGATCGCCAGGCCCTGCGCACGCTAGGCATCATCATGATTGGCTTTACGATTGCCACCATCGTGCTGATCGTCGGCGTAAGAATGTTTGTGGGTTAAGCCCCGACTAAGCGCGATTACGCCGCGGTGTGCAAGCCGCACTCGCGGCCGTCGTGTACCTTGGTGGGATCGAAGTAGTGACGGCAGGTGGGCAGCTCAAAACGCTCCATGTAATCCTCTACATCGTCATCTGACCAGTTAAAAATCGGGGCCACCTTGATGATGCCCCGGTTGTCCATCGACACAATGTCGAGGGTTTTTCTGTGCTCGGTTTCTTCGCGGCGGATGCCTGTGAGCCAGATCTCGGGCTTGAAAGTGTCTAGCGCCCGGGCAAACGGCTCGAGTTTCACCTGACGGGTGAATTCCTGATGACGCTCTTCCTCATCCACTGTGGGTACGCCGCCCATAATGGCGTTGCGGCGCTCTGAGGTCATGAGCGGCGAAAACACATGCATGTTGAGATCGAGCTGCTGAATCAGGCGCTCGGCCACCACGTAGGTGTCGCGCAGGTTGTACCCGGAGTCTACCCAGACCACCGGCACATTCTCGTCCTGTTCACTCACCAGATGCAGCATCACCGCCGCGTTCTTGCCCATGCTGGTGGTGGAGATGGTGGGCACCTGTAAATCCAGCGCCCAGCGCACAATCTCCGCGGCGCTCTTGTCGCGCAGGGAAGCGTTTACACTGTCCAGATCCAGATCCAACACGGGGAATTCGCTCAAAATAGTCGAGGGAAAGAACTTTAAAGAATCAATACGGCGCTTACAAATAACCGAAATTTATATACATATTCCCCAACCCCATGGGGTCAGATCTTATTTTTCTCAGACAGGCGACCTGCTCAGGCAGCAGCCACCGAGGGGGAGTTCTCAAGCTCGGCGTGTAAATCCAGAAACTGGCCTGTGAGCTTGTGGCTGGGCGCAAGATCGATCAGCGGCCGGTGTTCGCGGTGTGACTCTTTCATTTTCACTGAGGTGTTGAGGTAGGTGTCAAATACCGGATAACCCTCGTCCTCAAGCTCAGCCACCAGCTCGCCTGGCAGGCGAGCTTGGGAGTTGAACTGATTGATCACAATGCCTTCAACCACCAGCTCGGGATTGTGGTCCTCCTGCAGCTCGGCCATGTTGTCCATAAGCGAGTACAGAGATTGCCGGGCAAAGCTGTCGCAATCGAAAGGCACCAGCACAGAATCTGCCGCGATCAGTGCGGACTTCGAGTAAAAGTTGAAATTGGGCGGCGTGTCGATATAAATCCGGTCGTACTCATCCACCAGCTTGTCCAAGGCGTCGCGCAGCTTGTAAATTTTGTAGCGCGATTCCAGCTCCTTCTCCATATCGGAAAGCACCGGACTGGAGGGCATCAGGAATAGATTTTCGTACGGAGTTTCCCAGACGAACGAATCCGGGTTTTTCTGCATGCGCCGCGAGCCCACGGTTTGCTTGAACAGCCCTGCAACGCCCTGCGCTTCCGCGGGGAAAGCCTCAGCGTCGATTTCGCCCACCAGGTAGTGGGTGGTATTGCCCTGAACGTCGAGGTCCAGCACCAGCGTGCGATACCCCATGTTGGCGCTGATGGCCGCGAGATTACAGGTAATGCTGGTCTTGCCGACCCCGCCTTTCTGGTTAAAAACAACGCGTCGCATGGCTGGAAACCGCTCTCTGGTCACACTGGAAAGAAGAGCGACCAGTGTAAGCGAAACCTCGGGGTCAGGTCTCTAATTTCTGAGAAATTTAAGACCTGACCCCAGGGTTGTCTGAGAAAAACGAGACCTGACCCCGTGGGGTTATTTGATGTCGATGAGGTGGATTTCGAAGACAAGGGCGCTGTTGGGGGGATGGAGCCGCCGGCGCCGGCTTCGCCGTAGGCGAGCTTGGGGGGCAGACGATGCGCCACTTGTCGCCCACGGACATCATTTGCAGGGCTTCGGTCCAGCCGGGGATGACCTGGTTGACGCCGAATTCGGCGGGCTCGCCACGCTCTACGGAGCTGTCGAACACGCGGCCATCAGGGAAGGTGCCGTGGTAGTGGGTGACAACCGTCGCCGCAGCGCTGGGCTTGGCGCCGCTGCCGGTTTCCAGTACTTCCCACTGCAGGCCGCTGTCGGTAACGCTGACTTCGTCGCGCTCGGCGTTGCGCTTGAGGAATTCCTCGGCCAGGGCCAGGTGCTTGCTGGCCTGCTCGGCTTCGGCGGCCTTGGCCTTGTCCTGGATGCGCTGGAACGCGGGGTTCAGTTCGGCGTCGCTCATGGCGGTTTCGCCGTTCACGTACCAGTGACGGATGGCCGCACATACGGCGTCCACGTCCAGGCCTTCAAAGGCGTTGCGCTTGAGCTGGTCGCCAAACTGCAGGCCAAAACCGTAACTTACTTTCTGCTCATCGGTGGCCAGTTCCACCTCGGGTTGTAATGCCATGGGAAATTTCCGCTATGCTGTTCAAAAAAAGGACGCGCAATTTACCACATCAGACGCGCCGCGTCTGGCAGGAGCAGCGCTATGACTGACAGCATCGAAGCGATCCACCAGTACTGGTTTGGCGACCTCGACGAATACGGCATTGCCGATGCCAGCCGCAACAAGTTGTGGTTTCAATCCACCCCCGAGGATGACGAGCGCTGCCGCGCGCTGTTTGGCGAACTGGTGGAGACTGCACTGGAAGGCGGGCTAAGCGAATGGGAAAGCTCCGACCGGGGCGTGATTGCGCTGATCTTGCTGCTGGACCAATTCACCCGCACCTTGTTTCGCGGCGACGCCCGGGCTTTTGCCGGCGATGCACGCGCCCTGGCCCTGGCCCAGCACCAGATCGCCCACGGCCACCATCAACGCATGCCTGCGGCCCATCAGGTGTTTCTGTTCCTGCCGTTGGAGCACAGCGAGGATCTGGACGTACAGGAAGAGTGCGTGGAGCTCTTTGCCGAGCTGGAAGCCATTACCGGCATGGAGGCCATGGCCGGCTACAGCCGCTTCGCGGTGGCACACCGGGATGTGATTGCCCGTTTCGGCCGTTTCCCACACCGCAACGCTGTGCTCGGCCGGGAATCCACCCCTGAGGAGCAGGCACACATAAACACCCACGGAGGCTTTTAATGAGCCTCTTGCTCGCCCTGCTGGCCCTTACAGCCAGCTCCGCGGCAGCCCAGCCCAAACCGCTGGATTGCGAGGCCTCGGCCGCCCACCGCCAATTCGATTTCTGGGTGGGGCACTTGGAGGTTAAAAACGCCAAAGGCCAACTGGCCGGCCATAACCGAATTGAAAAGGTGCAGAAAGACTGTGCTTTGCGCGAGTCCTGGTCTAGCGCCGGTGGCGGCAGCGGCGAAAGCCTCAACTACTACCACCCGGAACGGGTCAATGGCACCAGCTATGGCTGGACGCCGGCTACAGCATCATCGATATCAGCGGTGGGCTGATCGGGGACAGCATGGTGCTGGAAGGCACGATCTTTTATCTCGAAGCCGAGCAACGCCACCCCTTCCGCGGGCGCTGGAGGCCACTGTAGGACGGCCGGGTGCGGCAATTTTGTGAGCAGCAGGATGACAGCGGTCAGTGGCAGCCGTGGTTTGAGGGTTTCTACCAGAAAGTAGCGCCAGGGGCCGAATCAGAGTAGTCGGAGTTAGCGCCACCACGGCGGCTGCTGTAAGCACACTGCGGGCCGGCGAGCCGGGCGCTAAACCTTAGGCTCAGCGCCCGGACTGCGACACCGACCAGAAGTCATATCGCCCCTCGGTCATCTCCGCCTGCCAGACATCGAAGCGGCCGCTGTCGAGGTCGTCATAGGCCTGAACGATGGAGTCATTCACCTCTGGGTAGGCCACCTCGCTCCAGGGACAGTCGCGCCGCGAGAAGAATGCGCAGGCCTCGGATTCAGGGCCCGGCGCACAATAATCAGTATCCACCCGAGCACGAAACGCCACGAACACCTGGTTGATAAAGGTGATGGTGCCGGTCATGTAGAGCTGTAGCTGATCGGCGGGCAACAACACGCCAGACTCCTCGTGCAGTTCGCGCGCGGCGGCACCGGCGAGGGTTTCACGCTGTTCCATGAACCCGCCGGGAATCGCCCAGCGCCCACGCTGGGGTTCAATGCCGCGCTGCACCCATAGCAGGCGGTCCTCGTAGGCGACAAACGCCGTCACCACAATCATCGGGTAGTCATAGTGGCGCTGGCCACAACCGGTGCACTTCCAATGGTTGCGCTGCTCGCCACCGACCACATTGCGGGCAAGGCTTGCACCACAGCTGGGGCAGTATCGGTTGCCGGGCAAAACCAGATCTCGCTGTATTCAATAGACGTCACATCAAAATAGCACTTTGCCCCGATGAAAGCATTGGCGCTATGCTTGCCCCGCAAACGATTAGCCAGGTATTTCAATATGACAAACCAGCCTCCCCGCGTGCAGTTGCTGCTCACCGGCAACGAGATCATGAGCGGCGATACGGTGGATTCCAATTCAGCCATGATCGCCCAGCGGCTGGCGACGCTCGCCATGAGCGTGTATCGCAAAGTCACCGTCGGCGACGACGTCGCCCTGCTCAAAGCCGAACTGGCCTATATGACTGAGCACGCTGATCTGGTCATCGTCAACGGCGGCCTGGGCCCCACTGTGGATGACCTGACCGCGGAGATCCTCGCCGATGTTGCCGGCGCGCCCATCGCTGAACACCCGACGGCCGTGGCCCACCTCGAACAATGGTGCGCGGGCCGCAACCTGGCGCTGAATACCGCCAACCTGAAACAAGCCATGCTGCCGGCCGGCTGTGAGATCGTCGACAATCCCATCGGCAGCGCCGTCGGCTTTGCACTGGAGATCAACGGTTGCCGGGTCATCTGCACGCCGGGCGTGCCCAGTGAACTCGCAGCGATGATGGACATCATCCTCGACCAGCTCGCGGCTGCGCAGGACACACCGGTGGAGCACGACATTCTTCGCCTGCAGACCTTCGGCCTGGGCGAATCCTCGGCCCAACAAATCATTGCCGACAACATCCCGGACTGGCCCGCCGGGGTAGAGCTGGGGTTTCGGGCCGGCGCACCGCAAATGGAAATCAAGCTCACGGTGAGCCGCAGCACTGACCTGCCCGCCCGCCAACGATGTCGGGAGCAGCTGGAAAGCCTGTTCGGTGAGCACATTATCGGCGAGGGCGACACCCTGCTGGCGGAGCGGGTATTGGAATTGCTGGCAGATCGCGGCCAGACCCTGACCACGGCCGAATCCTGCACTGGCGGCCTGATCGCCTCGATGCTGACCAGGATTCCCGGGTCGTCAGCGGGCTTTCACGCCGGGTTTGTCACTTACGCCAACGACATCAAGGCATCGGTGCTTGGGGTGGATGAAGCAACGCTGGCGACAGAAGGCGCCGTCAGTGAAGCAGTCGTGAGAGACATGGCCAAAGGCGCGCTGGCGCGCAGCGGCGCCAACTACGCCATTGCCGTGTCCGGCATCGCCGGCCCCGATGGGGGCAGCGAGGAAAAACCGGTAGGCACGGTGTGGCTGGCCTGGGGACGCGAAGATGACATCCGCACCCGCTGCCTGTGCTGGCCGGTGGAGCGCACCCTGTTTCAAACCATGGTAGCCGCCGCGGGCCTGGATATGATTCGGCGCATGCTGCTGGGCATCGACAGTGAACCGCGATACTTCCGTCAGCGCAGCACCAAAGCCCAGGCCTAGCGCTCAAACAGGGGGCTATCTCTCCCGCGGGGGCGCTACCCCTCCAGCGGGGGCGCTTCCGCGGTGGGCACCGTGCGGTGCCACACCAGAGAGTGGAAGCGAACGACGTCACCCACCTGGTCTTTGCCCGACAGCACCAGGGTCTGACCATCGAGCTCGGCGTGGCGCAGCTGCTCCGTACCGGGAAAGTCGGGATTGAGACTCTGGGTCACGTAGTGAATCACATCGCCATCGCGCACCCGGTAACGTCCCGCATAGTGAAAATACGAGGAGAACGCTTCCGCCTTGAGGGCGTCGGAAATCTTCCGGTAGGGCACATCTTCTGGCAGTCCGTCGCGCTCGTGGCGAGCAATGGATGCGCTCATCCAACCATCATTGGCGTATACCAGCAGGCCTCGAGGCTCTTCGCCGTAGGGATAGCTGAAGACATCCCGGTCGGAATAACCAATCGTCCAAGACTCAAGCTCCCAGGTGCCTATCAGGTCGTCTTTACTAATCATGATGTCTGCCCTCAGGGCTGCAATTGTTCAATAGACCAGCCGTCGCCGTCGCGGCTGTACAGAAAGCGGTCGTGGAGGCGGTGCTCCCCGCCCTGCCAGAACTCGATGCGCTCGGGGACAATCCGGTAGCCACCCCAGAAATCGGGCACGGGTATTTCGCCACTGCCGAACTTATCCCTAAGCACCTGCACCTGCTTTTCCAGCATGGCCCGGGCCGACACCGGCCGGCTCTGGCGCGATGCCCAGGCTGCGATCTGGCTCCCCCGGGGTCGGCTCATAAAATACGCGGCAGATTCAGCCACGGTTATTTTTTCAGCGGTGCCGGTGGCGATGACCTGCCGATCAATTTCATTCCAGGGGAACAACAGCGACACGCGAGGGTTGGCAGCTATGGCCTGGGCCTTGTTACTGCCGTAATTGGTGTAGAAGACAAAGCCGCCCGGGACAGCCCCTTGAGCAGCACAATCCGCTGCCAGGGCATGCCCTCGGCATCAATGGTGGACAACACCATGGCCGTGGGGTCTTCAAGTTCGGCACGCACCGACTGCTCCAGCCACTGCTCAAACTGCTTGATCGGACAGGCATTGAGCATGTCGCGGCTCAGCCCACCCGCGGTGTATTCCCGCCTGTAATCCTCGTAATGCAATGGAGATTCCTGCTACGCTGCGCCCAGTAAATAAAGGCCCCGAATCGGGGCCAACATAGTAGCCCCACAATCCCGCAGAGGCAAAACACCCGCTATGGTCAGCGCACCGCATATTATCGACGGCACCGCCGGCGAACAGGCCCGCATGGCCGACGCCCTGGCCGACTCCTTCAGCACCGACCCGGTGATGAACTGGGTCATGCCCGCCCCCGATATCTACCCCGGATTTTTCCGCCGGATTATCCAGGACATCTTTCTGCCCAGGGGGATCTGTCACCTCGACGACGCCGACCGCGGTGCGGGTTTGTGGCTACCGCCGGGAGAAAAATTCGACCTGAAACCCAGCGCGGGGCTTGTCGCGCTGGTGGCGAAACTGTTACTGAAGTCAGGCCTGGCGCCCATACGCCGCATTCCCCAGCAGGCCGCCGTGTTCGACAAATACCACCCCAAGGCACCGCATTATCATTTGCTCTTCGTCGGCGCACGGCAAAACTGCCAGGGCCAGGGTGTGGGTTCAGCACTGATCAAACAGGGCCTGCGCATTGTCGATGATGCGGGCATGCCGGCGTATCTGGAAAGCTCGAACGAGCGCAATGTGCCGCTCTATGAACGACACGGATTTGAAGTGATTGGTGAGGAAAGCCTGCCCGGGGATGGACCCCGGGTCTGGTTTATGTGGCGCGAGGCGCGCCCGGCAACTACTTCGGCGGGAACTCCGCGAGGATAGCCTGAGCTGCTTCGGCACGACGCGCGGCAGACTCAGCGGAAGCCGGATCAGGGTTGGACTGCAGCCGGGATTCGAGCACCGAGCGCCACACCGAGCGGCTGCGTTCGGGATCGATCATGTCGACGATAAACGTACCCTGGGTGTACTGGCGCACACTCACATCGGACACGCTGGGGCCGCAACGCCAGCAATTGTAGTAGCTCATGCTGTTATAGGAACGCACATCGGTGCGCTCCTCGGTGACAAGATGCCAGGTCAGGTACAAGTCCGCGTCAGCGTTGTCATCCACTACCTTGAAACCGCGGCGGGTCAATTCATCCGCGAGAGCGCCGTCGATGCGCGACACCTGCATATCGCTGATCTTGATCGCGCCCATACCGACCCGGTCTACGGGCTGAAGGGCAATGCTCTTCACATCACTGAAATCGAAGTTGTCATCGAAATCCATGGTGGGTTCGAAGGCGGTGGTACTACAGGCACTGACAAGGGCGAGTACGGTCAGAGCGCCCAGCGTTCGCAGACTGCGTTTGATCATAGGTTCATCCTCAAAGTTGGAGCAGCATTATAGTCAATCACTCGTACTGGGGACCACCGGCGCCCGGCCCATGTACAGTGGCAACTGTGGGAACGGATAAAAACTGCGCCAGTCGGCGCCGAGCTCATCGGCCAGGCTGCTCCCCCGGGTCGCTTGACTGGTCGCCTCCAGCAGCGCATCCAGGGCAACAGGATCTGCGGCGCCTACCAGCACAGCGGCTTCCATCATACCCTCCGCGCGCAACCGGGCGGATGGCGCGACATCTTCGCCGCGCGCCAGCGCGGTGAACAGCTGTTGCCAGCGCTGCTGCAACTCCTCGAGCAAATTGTCCACGTTTCCCTCCATGCCGAGCCTTCCGAAGGCGTCTATAGTGTATATACTTGCTTGAAGTTTAATAAGAGATCCACACGGCGCGAACTCGCCGTAAACAACGTTTATGTACCCAGCGCCAATCACTGCGGTCCTGTTGCGCGCCCTGCTGCTGGCTCCGCTGGCCAGTGGCATGCCCCTGGTGGCAACAGCGTCGCCCGAAGCAGTGTCGGCCACAGCCGAACCGGTTAGTGGCGAGCCGGCGCTGCGCGTCAGCCGCGCCAGCGGAGAGGACTTCCGTGCAGCCATTGCCGCCCTGGAATCTGCCGGTGGCGCCTACGCCTCGGAACTCCCCGAACAACTTCTCAGCCTGGGACTCACTCTGCAACAGCAAGGCGATCACGCCGATGCTGTCGAGGTATTCCGCCGCGGCGTGCATCTGAACCGGATCAACAACGGTCTCTACAGCGGTGCCCAGGTGGCGCTACTGCAACAGGAAATTATCAGCCTGATGGCCATGGGAGACTACGCCAAGGCCGATGAGCGCCAGCACTACATGTATCGGGTGCAGATGCGCAGCATGGACAAGAGCCTGGATCGCTCGCAGGCTTTCATTCAGCAGGCACAGTGGCAATACAATGCCTATCAGCTGGAGCTGGGCGATGTGCCGTACCTGCGCATCATGAGTATGTGGGACTTGTACCGCCTGGCCCTGAACGACATTATCAAGGTACAGGGCCAGCAGTCGGCAGCGCTGCTGGAACCCCTGGAAGGCATGTTGTTGGCCCAGTATCTGATTAGCGGGACCCAGACCGGCAGCAACTCCCAATCCCAGGACCTGAATATCAAACAGCAATACGTCAGCAACCGTTTTTACCGCTACCAGCGAGAGAGCTACAAGCGCGGTCGCGCCGTCATCCAGGCCATCTACGACTTGCAGTTGTCTCTCTATGGAGAAGACAGCCCGCAAGTGACCAAGACCCAGGTAATGATGGGCGACTGGATGCTCTGGAACGGTGAAAAGGAAGCCGCATGGCAAACTTACCAGGAGGTCACCGCGGAACTTGTTGCTCAGGGCGCTGACCAAGCCAATATAGAAGCGGCGTTTGCAGAGCCCGTAGCGCTGCCCAACTACGAGGGTGTACACCCCCTTCCGCCGACAGTGCCGGCTGGGGAAAGTGCGGTAGAACTGGCCTTCACAGTGACGGCGGACGGCAAGGTACGCAACCTTGAGCGCGTAGACAGCAACGAGCTCAACAACGCACGCGCCAATAAATTAATGCGCAAATTGCGCAAAACCCGGTTCCGCCCACAATTGGCCATGGGTGAGCCTATCGACACACAAAGGGTGCTGCGATCCTATGACATTCAGTGACGCACCAGGGAACACCCGCAACGCACTGCACCGCGCCAGCCTGTGTGCTGCCGTGACGGCCGCCTGTTTGATGCTGGCTGGCTGCCCCAGTGCCAGCACCCCCACTACACCTCCCAGCAGTCCTAGTTCCAGCTCCAGTTCGAGTAGCAGTTCCAGCTCAAGTTCCAGTAGCAATTCCAGCTCAAGCAGCAGTTCCAGCTCAAGTTCAAGCTCCAGCAGCAGTTCCGGGAGCTCCGGCTCCAGCGGGTCCAACGCAAGCAGTGCGGGCGCTCCCGGCCGTAGCAGCCCGGGTGGCGCAAGCGGCGCTTCGTCCTCTTCCGGTAACAGTGCCAGCCGTTCAGGCAGTGGCAGTACGAGCAGCAACGGCACGTCTGGCGGCGCCAGCGGCGGCGATGGCAGCGAATCGGGTGATGGCGGTGAATGGTGGGGCAGAGGCACTGGCGGCGGTGACAACGGCCTCGAGGGGCAGGCGGGCAGTGCCGGCGAGGACGGCGGCCAGGCGGGCGGCAGTGGTGCCGAGCCGGGCTTTGAAAATGGTGACGGTGCCGGGCTGCCAAGTATGGAAGACGTGCCCAGCATGGAAGACAGTGTCGCCAGCGGCAATGCTGCCGGCAACGGCGGCCAGGGCCAGCAGGTCGGCCGCGAAGGACAAGGCGAAGGCCAGGGCAATGGCAGCGGCGGAAGCAATCCCGGCCAGGGTCAGGGCGGCGGCACCGCAGGCAGTGCTGGCGCGATCCCAGGAGTGATCACCGGTGTTATTCCGGGCACGGGTGCAGGCACCGGTGGCCCGCTAACGCCTGCTGAGCAAGTGGCTATTCTCGACGCCCAACTGGAAGCAGGTACCGGTGACTTCGACGCCATGATTCTGGAAGAGCAGGATCGGCAACGCTCCGCCACTCGCAGCAGCACGCCAACCAGCACCACTGATGCCAGCGAACAAAGCGCCGGCGGCAGCGGCGGCTACGGCGGCCTGGACACGCGCTACCCTGGTGGCGAAGTGGCCGATGCATCCAGCACCTACGGCGGCGGCATGGGTGGTATTGGCGGCGGACAACCCATGCCAGAGAATACCGCTCGCTTCCCACCGCCAGAGGACATCCCCTCGGGAGATGACGACGACGTGGTTGCTCGCCAGTTACGCGAGGCCGCCATGCGTGAAGCCGACCCCGCAGTGCGCGAAAAACTTTGGGACGAGTACCGCAAGTACAAGGGCATTTCACAGTGAGTGACAAATGCATCTGGCGCTGCAGCGCCACCGTCGTCCTGCTGACCAGTGTGTGCCTGCTCGCCGCCGGCTGCGTCAGCCAGACGGTGAAGAGCACCTCGGTTCCGCCGATTAATTCGCCCACCGAAACCGTCGCCGACGCGTTGCTGCTGGACGTGGGTATTGCGGTGTTTGACCCGGGCCTTGACGAAGTACCCGACGACGACGAGCAACCGGTCTACACCGAAGTGCGCAAGGCGGAAGCCCGCTTCATGCCTAACCAGGTGGCGCAAGCCATGCAACAAAGCGGTGCCTGGGGCGCGGTACGCGTGGTTCCAGACCCTGAGCGCGTATCCGATCTCTCGGTGCACGGTAAAATTCTGCACTCCGACGGCGAACGGATTGAGCTACAAATTCAGGCGATAGACTCACGGGGCTATGAGTGGCTCGACAAACGCTACGAGTCCCACGCCAGCAGTTACGCTTACCGCACCACCACGCGCAGCACCAATGATCCTTTCCAGGCGGTGTACAACACCATCGCCAACGACCTGTTACAGGCACTGCAAGAGTTACGCGACATCGACCGCCAGAACGTGCGCCTGGTCAGTGAGCTGCTGTTTGCCCAGGACTTTTCCCCAGAGGCCTTTGAGGGCTACCTGGCGCGCAATCCCAAGGATGTTTATCTGGTCATGCGCCTGCCCGCCGACAACGACCCCATGCTGGAACGGGTGCGCACGATTCGCGAGCGCGACCACATGTACATCGACACCATGCAGGCCTACTACGACAGCTTTGGCGAGGAGATGCTCGGCCCCTACGACGAGTGGCGCCGCCTCAGCTATGAGGAAGTCATCGCCATGCAGGAACTGCGCGCCGAGAGCCGTCGGCGTCTGATCGCCGGCGCGGTCGCAGTGGCCGCCGGTATTGCCGGCGCTGCCAACTCCGACAGTTATGAGCAGGCCGCAGCCAGTAACGTCGCCATTATCGGTGGCGGTTACCTGCTCAAGAGCGGTCTGGAAAAACGTAACGAAGCGCAAATCCACGTGCAGGCCCTGGAAGAAGTGGGCATGTCACTGGAATCGGAAATCACCCCCCAGGTGATTGAACTGGAGGACCGTAGCATCACACTGCAGGGCAGTGTGGACGACCAGTACGCCCAGTGGCGCTCGCTGCTGGCAGAAATTTACGCCACAGAGATTGGCAACCTGGAACAACCCGAAGCGTCAGCTGATACACTCTAGTTTTTCGACTGTCTCACTGAATGTCTGCGAATAACGAGCAACTCAAGCCCACTCCCTTTGACGTCGCCCCCACGGCGACGCCGGACAGCGCGCCGAAGACGACCACCCCGAGCTGGATGCTACCTGCATTGGGAGGTTTATTGCTGCTCGCCGCGATTGTGGTGTTCTGGTTACCCAGTGCAATCACACCCACCGCCCCGGAGCCACTGCCCACTCAGGAAACACCCGCCGGCACGGCCACCAGCGGCCCGCCCCCGCGGATACCTCCGGCGACCCGGCGCCCTCGCCCTGGTCCGATGCTCAGGATGCGAAACTGCGCAAGGCCGCTCAGGATGTGCTCGCCGAATTACTGGATATTCAGTTCGAGCTCGAGGAGCGCGGTGTGGCCCAATGGGCCGGAGAGGAATTCGCTGCCGCCAACGCCACGGCACTGGAGGGTGACGAGCTGTACCGGCAGCGCGAGTATGAGCAGGCGACCGCTCGCTATCAGCAGGGGTTGGAGCAACTGCAAGCCATCAACAACGGTATTGGAGAGCGCGTCGATGCGCTACTGGCCCAGACAGAGGAGGCGCTGCAAACCGGCACCGCCGATGATGTCGACACCGCACTGGCGCTGGCAACCCTGATTGAACCGGAGAACGCCGCCCTGCCGGTACTGGCACAGCGGGCCGCCAATTACCCCGAGCTATTGCAACAACTGGCTACTGCGGCGGAGGCCGAAGCCAACGGCGATCTCGCACTGGCTCAGGCGAGCCTCAGCCAGGCCAACAACCTGGACGCCGCCCACTTGCGGGCAGAAGCCGAACTGGCCCGGGTCACCGAGGCGTTCACCACCGAGCAATTCAATGCCGCCATGAGTGAGGGCTACGCGGCGCTCGACAGCGCCAAATTCAAGCGCGCAAGGGACCGTTTCCGGCAGGCCGCCCAGCTACGACCGGGCTCCAGCGAAGCCAGCAGTGCCCTGCAGGAATTAGCCGGCGCGGAGCAAAGCGCATCGCTGGTGCAATTGCAGCGTGACGGCGCGCGCTTCGAAGCAAACGAAAACTGGCAACAGGCCCTGGCCAGTTATCAGCGCGCCCTGGGCATTGACAGCAACGTCAGCTATGCCAGCGAAGGTGCGAGCCGCGCCGCCGCCCGAGCCGAGCTGGACAAGCAACTCAGCGCCGTCATCGATGCGCCGGAGCGGCTCGCCGATATTGCCGTGGCCAGGGACAGCGCCGTGCTGCTCGAAGACGCCCGCGCCGCAACACCGCAGGGGCCGGTGCTCGAGCAACAAATCGCTACGCTCGACAAACTACTGCGCCTGGCCAATACAGAAGTGGATGTCACACTGACCTCCGACGGCGAGACCGAGGTGATTGTTTACAAGGTGGCGCGGCTGGGCAAATTTCAGCAACAACAGCTCACGCTGCGCCCCGGTACGTATACCATCAGAGGCAGTCGCAATGGCTTTCGCGACGTTCTGGAAAAAATCACCATTACCCCCGATGGCCCTGAGGGAACCATTCTCATTGCCTGTCAGGAGCCCATTCTTTGAGCGAGCGCAACGACCCCATTCAACCGGCCAGCATCACACCGAGTGCGTTTGAACCCCTCGATGCCGCCGCATCCGCTGCACCCACCGAGCGCAATACCCGGCGCTGGATTCTGGGTGGTGCGGCGCTGCTGTTCGGTCTGCCCATGGCGTTTCTGCTCAGTTCACGCTCACTGGAAGTGGTGGTTGAAGCACAAGTGCCGGCCGAGGTGAGCGTCTCCGGCCTGGCCGTCCCCTTTGGCGACCGCTATCTGTTGCGCCCCGGCCAGTACCAGGTATCGGCCACTGCCCCCGGATACCACCCCCTGACCACCGAGATCACCGTGGGCGACGAGACCAGCCAGCGCACAACGCTGGTACTTGCCCCGCTCCCCGGGCTGGTTACGATCACCACCGAACCGCCCGGCGCCACTGTCATCCTCGATGGTGAGCCCCTCGGGATAACACCGCTCGAAGCGCTACCGATCGAAGCCGGACCACACCAACTGCTGTTCGAAGCCCCCGCTATTTGCCGGTAACCCGTGACCTTGAAGTGAACGGCCGCAATAAGGCTCAGCAGCTCAGCGTTGCCCTCGCACCGGCCTGGGCGACATACGAGGTCAACTCTGAACCACCTGGAGCTGACATTTTGGTCGACGGCGAGGCCCAGGGGCAGACCCCGGCCACAGTGGAGATTATTCAGGGCCAGCGGGAAATCACCCTGCAAAAACCCGCCTTTGCACCCTGGCGCCAGGCGCTGGAGGTCACGGCGGGGGCAGACAAGGATCTCGGCACTATTACCCTGACACCCGCCGCAGGCATTCTCAGCCTCAACAGCACGCCCAGTGGCGCCAATGTCACCATGAACGGCGAATTCCAGGGTCAGACGCCACTGGAGCTGACGATTGCCCCGGGCCGCAGCCATCGAATTGCCCTGTCCAAGCCTGGCTATGGGCGCAGCACTGAGACCATTGAGCTGGCTGCCGCGCAAACCGAATCGCGCACCGTCGTGCTCAAGGCGCAGACTGGCGATGTGAAGTTCAGCATCGCTCCGGCGTCGGCCGAACTGCGCGTCAATGGACGGCTCGTCGGCAAGGGGAGCCGCACGTTGGCTCTGCCGGCCGTGGCCCATCGCATTGAAGTCTCGCTGCCGGGCTATGCCGCACAAAGCCAACAGGTCACACCCCGCCCCGGGCTGCTGCAGAAAGTGGCGATCACCCTGCAAACCGAGCAACAGGCGAGACTGGCGCGCAACAAACCCGAACTGGAAAACTCCGTGAGCCAGACCTTGCTGTTATTCGATCCGCAGGCATCGGCCATGGGTGACTTCACCATGGGGGCATCGCGGCGCGACGCGGGCCGGCGAGCCAATGAGGTATTGCACCCGGTATCACTGCAGCGCATGTTCTATTTGCAAACCACCGAGGTCACCAACGCCCAGTTCCGCGAATACCAGGCCGATCACAAATCCGGCCAGATCGAGGGCAACAGCCTCAACCGCAACGATCAACCCGCCGTGGCCCTGAGCTGGCAACAGGCTGCCTCGTTCTGTAACTGGTTGAGTAAACGTGAAGGCCTGCCGCCCTTCTACCGCGAGAACCAGGGCATTATCACCGGCTTTAACCCCTCCTCGACCGGCTATCGCCTGCCCACCGAAGCGGAGTGGTCCTGGGCGGCACGCACCTACAAAGGCACACTGCTGAAGTTCCCCTGGGGCGATGTCTTTCCGCCGCCTGCCACCGCCGAGAACTACGCGGACAACACCTCAGCCTATGTCACGGGGCGGATCCTCAATGGCTATAAGGATGGCTTTGTGGTGAGCGCGCCGGTGGGTTCCTTCAAACCCAACCATCGCGGCCTGTTCGATCTGGGTGGCAATGTGGCGGAATGGGTCCACGATGTGTACAGCATTCCCAGCGCCGATGGCGCGACCAGCACCGATCCGCTGGGGGCACAGACCGGTGACAACTACGTAATTCGCGGCGCCAGCTGGTCGCACAGCCGCATCGGCGAACTGCGTTTATCCTATCGCGACTACGGCGCCGGTGGGCGTGACGATGTGGGCTTCAGGGTGGCGCGCTATGCGGATGAGTAGCGCACGTTTTACACTGCGGGCTGTCATACTGGGGTGGGCGGTGTTGTTGAGTACAGCTGCAGTGATTGCGCAGGAGAGTGATACTGATCAGCAAGAAGAAACGTCAGACGTTTCTGAGACCGAGTCTGCGCCAGCGAGTGAAGCCAGCGACACGAATAATAGTGAGCGTGGCTCGGGGTCGCCGTTTGACTACGAGGCCTCGGAACAGATTTCAGAAGACTTGTCCGTATCCTTTCCGGTGGACATATAGGACCTGCATATGAAGCAACGGATGTCATCCGAGTTTATCTACCAGCTGTTCGCGCTGCTGATCGCGGTGATCGTGGTGCACGCCGCTTACGTCGGCGCCATCCGCCCGGCGGCGCAGGCCCAAATAGAGCAACAGCAGGCCTTACAGGCCAGCGGCGAGGATTACGTGCCCCAGCGCACCCTGGCGGTAGTGATTCGCGACTTCGAGCAGGAGGCCTGTTTTATCCTGCTGATCTGGGCCCTGGCCATCATGGGCTACAAGGGCCGCCGCACCATGGCTGAGCAATCGCTGCTCGACCAGCGCCTACTGGACATTCCCGAAGGGACCAGCGTCCTGCCGGAAGACGCCCGGGAGTACAGCCGCTCCCTGGAGGCCCTGCCTGAACAGGAACAGGATTACCTGTTGCCGCGCACGTTGCTCGCCGCGCTGCAGCGCTTTGCCACTACCGGCAATATTCAGGCGGTATCCGATACCGTTAAAGAGAGCTGCGAGATTGAGGCCGACCGCCTCGACTCAGAGCTATCCATGGTCCGGTACATCGCCTGGGCCATTCCGTCGATCGGCTTTATCGGCACCGTGCGCGGTATTGGCGACGCCCTCGGCCAGGCCTACAAGGCCGTTGAAGGCGATATCTCCGGCGTGACCGTGAGCCTGGGCGTTGCCTTTAACAGCACCTTCGTGGCGCTGGTGCTGTCGATCATCATCATGTTCTGCCTGCACCAGCTGCAGCTCTCCCAGGAGCGCCTGGTACTGGATTGCCAGCGCTACTCCGACAAACGCCTGCTGCGCCACCTGGTGAACTGATATGTCACTGGCACTGCTGGACATAAACGACTGCAACCTGCGTCTGTGGCACGGCAATTCCCCGCAGCCCAGCCCGGGCTACGCCCTGCTGCAGGGCAAAGACTATCGCTACGGTGCCGACGCCCGGGCAGCGGCCAGGCTGGAGCCGCGCAAAGTGAATACGCGCTACTGGTGGCAACTGAACACCGAACCTTTGCAGCCGCCGCTGGGGCCGGCGCGCCACACCGCTGACCTGGTACACGGCCATTTACTGGCCCTGCACCAACAGGCTGGCGCTCCAGGCGAGCTGGTGATTGCAGCCCCCGCCACCATGGGCCGGGAGCAATTATCCCTGCTGCTGGGCATCGCCCAGCAGTGCCCCTTCGAGGTGGTAGGACTGGTTAACCGCAGCACCCTGCTGGCCAGCGCCCATGCCCCACTGGAAGCGAGCTACCACCTGGAAATCCAACTGCACCAGGCGGTGCTGTGCACCATGCAGGACGATGGCGGACACGTGCAGGTCGGCCGCAGCCAGGCCCTGCCGGGGTGCGGACTGCTGCAGCTGCAGGAACGGATTGTCGAGGTTGTGGCCGCCCAATTTATTCGCCAGACCCGTTTCGACCCGCGCCGCAAGGCAGCCAGTGAGCAACAACTCTACAATGCTATCCCCGAACTGCTGCGCACCCTGGCCGGCACGGCTGAAAGTAACCTTGAAATCCAGGGTTACCAGGCGCGCATTGGCCGCGACGACCTCAATGCCTGTGGTGAAAAACTGTTTGCGACCGCCAGCGCTGCGCTGGGAAACCAGGGCGCTGGCGCCACCGTCCTGGTGGAGCCCCTGCTGGCGCTTTTACCGGCTGCAGCCGAGCATCTGCCTGGCCTGAGCACAACCGACGGCGACAGCTGCTGGCAGGCCGCGCTCAGCCACGGCGACGTATTGCGTGCGGGCAGCGCAGGCCTCAGTTTCGTGGACCGCCTGCCCCGCTTGGCAACCAACCGTCCCGCGCCAGCGAGCACGCCGGAGCCAGCCCCGACCACCCCCTCGGCCGATACCCAACCGGCCGTGGAAGAGATGCGCGGCGAACCGGAATCCGCGCCCGCAGACGGTCCCAGCCATTTACTCATCGGCAGCACGGCTACCCCCCTGGACCCGGCCGGCACCCCCATCGGTCCTGAGGCGACGCTGTATGTACGCGGCGGCCAGTGGCTGGTCCGCTCTCCCGCACCGGTCAAAGTCAACGGTGACACCTGGCGCACCGGCCGGGGTCTGGTGATTGGCGACGAGCTGCACACGGCCGACGGGCAGCGGCTGTTGCTCATTGAAGTACGGTCCGCCGGAGCGTAAACCGTGGCCAGGCGCAAGCGTCAGTTCAACACCTTCAACCTGAGTTTTCTGGACATCATGTCCTGTGGCTTCGGCGCGGTGGTGCTGGTGTTCCTGATTATCGATCACTCAATCGAGGTGCAATCGGACGAGCTGAACCAGGACCTACTCTCAGAGGTGAACTTCCTGGAAGAAGAGGTCACCGAGGGCCAGGAGGGGTTGGTACGCCTGCGCAACACGCTTTCGGATATCGACCTGCAAATGGTGGAAGCCCAGGGACTGGCGACCCGGATTATCGAGGAGATCGAGGAGTACGAGGCGCTGATTGAATCGCTGCGCGCCGAGGGTTTTGACGACGATGAAGATATTGAGTCCCTCAAAGCCGAGATTCTGGCGCTGGAGTCAGAGCTAAAGAAGCTGCAGTCGGCGGCCGAGCAAGACGGGGGTCGCAGTGCCCGCTCCTATCTGGGCGAAGGCAACCGCCAGTACCTGACCGGGCTCAACCTCGGCGGCCGCAATATCGCTATTTTGCTGGACACGTCCGCCAGTATGCTCGCTGATCGACTGGTAAACATCATCCGCCTGCGCAATATGGACCCGGGGCTGCAGCGCGAGGCAGACAAGTGGACACGCGCGGTAAACACCGTGAACTGGCTGACGGCGCAGCTACCAGTGAAAGCCGACTACCAGATCATCACGTTTAATACCGAGCCCAGTTGGGCGGTGCCGGATACCGCCGGCCAGTGGCTGGAGGTAGCCGACCAGGCCCGTTTGGAAGATATTTCCGAACGCCTGACCAAGATTACCCCCGCTGGTGGCACCAGCCTGGAGAACGCGTTTCTGGCGCTGCAGAAACTGTCTCCGGCGCCGGACAACATTTTCCTGATTACCGATGGCCTGCCCACCCAGGGCCGCGCCGCACCGCGAGGCAGCAAGGTCAGCGGCCGCGACCGGCTGGGCCACTACCAGCGAGCCATTCAACAGCTGCCGGCCGGCGTGCCCGTGAACGTGATTCTCGCGCCCATGGAAGGTGACCCGGCCGCCGCATCGGCCTTCTGGCAGCTCGCCCAGAATACCCGCGGCTCTTTCCTGAGCCCTTCCAAGGACTGGCCCTGATGGCCCGCCGCAGAGCCACCGAAGAGTTCTCGCTGTCGTTCCTCGACGTGATCTGCTGTGGATTCGGCGCGGTGATTCTGCTGCTGATGATTACCAAAACCGTGCAGCCACAGATCATCGAGGCGTCCACCGTCAATCTTGAGGGCAAGCTGGCCGAGTTACAGGAGCAGGTCCACGAAATTCGCGGTGAGACCGTTATCCTCAATCGCGATCTCAACGCCAAGCAGGAACAACTCTCGGAACGGGACGAACGCATCGCCATTTTGCGCGGCAAGCTCGCCGCCACCCGCTCGCGCTACGACAGCCTGCAAACCGAAACCAGCAGCAACGAAATCATTACCGACCAGTTGGCGGTGGCGCGCCAGCAACTCAGCGATGAAATGGAGCGCTTGCTGGGCCGACAATACCAATCCAAGAACAACCTGATCGGCGGCATCCCGGTCGACAGCGAATACATTATTTTCATTATCGACACCTCCGGCTCGATGTTCTCGTTTGCCTGGGAACGCATGGTGCGCGAGGTGGAGGCTACCTTGAGTATTTACCCGGAGGTAAAGGGCATTCAGGTGATGAACGACATGGGCCAGTACATGTTCAGCCGCTATCGGGGCCAGTGGATTCCAGACACACCGGGGCGCCGCCAGGTCATTATGCAGAACTTGCGCAACTGGAATGTGTTTAGCAATTCCAGCCCGGTCGAGGGCATTACTGCGGCGATCCGCACGTTCTATGATCCCGGCAAGAAGATCAGCCTGTACGTGTTCGGCGACGAATTCACCGGCCAGTCGATTGCCGAGGTGGTGGAGACAGTCGATCGCATTAATCGTGAGGACGCCAACGGCAACCGCCTGGTGCGAATCCACGGCGTTGGATTTCCCGTACAATTTATCCGGGCACCACATTTGCAGACGACAGGCATACGCTTCGCTACACTCATGAGGGAACTGGCTTATCGCAATGGAGGAACCTTTGTCGCGCTCAACGATTTCCGCCCCTGACCTGCGCTGGTTACTGGCGGCCGTGTTCGGTCTGCTGCTGGCTGGCTGTGGCCCGGCCAAAGTCATTGTTGAAGGCAACTTTCCCCCGCCGCTAATGGCGCCGCTGCCCATGAAACTCGGTATCTGGTATCCCGAGGATTTCAGCGGCCACGAGTTCTTCGACCAGGCCAAGAGTCGCTCCGATTCAGACTGGCTTGTGCAAACCGGCGCCGCCCAGGTGCAGATGTGGGACACCCTGCTGGCGGGCATGTTCGTTGAAACCGTGCACATGAAAGGCGAGCCCGGCCCGGGGCAGATGAATCAGCTGGTCGATGCCGTACTGATACCCGAGGTCGACGAACTGCAGTACGCCATTCCCGCCCACACCAACGTCAAGGTCTACGAGATCTGGATGCGCTATCGCTTCCGTCTGGTGACAACCGGTGGTGACCCGATTACCGACTGGACCATGACCGCTTACGGCAAGACGCCCACTGCCTTCCTGCAGAGTGACGCGGCGGCGGTAAACCTGGCGGCGGTCATGGCCCTGCGGGATGCCGGGGCCAATTTTGCCACCAACTTTGCACGGGTACCGGAGGTGAAAACTTTCCTCGATGAACTGCATGTCGAACCGCTGGAGACCGGGTTGTGAGTGTTGTTAAACAGCTCTGGCGCAGCGCTGCCATCGGCCTGATCGGCATTGCCACCAGTGGCTGTGTCACCTCTACGGTGGACGAAATGGTGTTCAACGAGCCAGTGGAAGGCATCGGCGATTCCACTGTGGTCATTCTCGGTCGCCGCCACGCGGCAGACTACGAAACCGAGCCGGATTTTATTCGCTGCGTTGGCAAACATATTTCCAGCCGCGACCCGAGCATTACAGTGGTAGGCGAGCTGGATTTCGTCAATTCGCTCTACCCCTGGTTTGAGCCGCGCACGGCGCCATTGCATCCCCAGGACATCAACCGGCTGCTGGAGCAGGAGCCGGTTGCCGAGCGCATGGCAGAACTGAAAACCGAGTATATGATCTGGATCGACGGGCGCACCGAGCGCGGCGATTCAGCGGGTTCCATGACCTGCGGCATCGGCCCCGGCGGTGCGGGCTGCTTTGGCTTTGGCACCTGGAGCGACGACTCCAACTACGAGGCGGTGATCTGGGACTTTACCGACCAGGCGGAAGTGGGACGGGTTAATACCACCGCCAGCGGCCAGTCCTACATGCCCGCCGTGGTGGTGCCCATACCGATTATCGCGCCGGTGCAGGGCACCGCCTGTGATGGCATTGGCGACCAGTTACTGGAATTCCTCTCCAGCGAGTACTGAGGCGATGCGTTTTCTGGCCTGTTGCACACTCCTGCTGACCCTCGCGCTCACCGCCCAGGCCGCCAGCAAATACGACGAGGCGCACCAGAAGATCGTCGACGCCGGGCAACTCTATGACGACCCCGAGCTGCAGGCCTATATCGATCGCATAGGCCAGCGCCTGGTTGCCCACAGCGACGAGCCGGATGGCAAGTTCACCTTCAGCGTGCTGGACACCGATGTGATCAACGCCTTTGCCGCCCAGGGTGGGTATATCTATATCAGCCGCGGCCTGCTGCCCTACCTCGAAAATGAGGACGAGCTGGCAGGGGTCATCGGCCACGAAATCGGCCACATCACCGGCAATCATCACGGCCGACGCAAAACCGCTGATGTCACCAGCAAAATCATCTCCACCGCGGCGTATATCTTTACCGGCAGCGGCGATCTTGCGGACGCTTCGAGCATGTACGGCGCCGAGCTGATCAGCGGCTTTGGTCGGGAAATGGAGCTGGAGGCCGACGGCCTGGGTGCAGAGTATATGTATCGCGCCGGCTACGACCCGCAGGCGTTGCTGCAGGTCATTGGCGTACTCAAGGACCACGAACAGTTTCAGCGCACCGCCGCCCGGGCCAGCGGCAGACCCGGTGGCACCTACCACGGGGTGTATGCCACCCACCCGCGCAATGACAAACGCCTGCAAACGGTCATTGGCGCAGCCTCAGAACTGGATGACGGCACCTATATCGAGAGCCCGGAAATTCCCGGTGAGTTCAAGCAGCGCACCGAAGGCCTGGTGTGGGGTGAAAGCGTCCAGAGCGAGCGCGACGACAACCGCTTCTACCACAACAAGCTCGAATTCACCTTCGAACCGCCCGAGGGGTGGACGGTGCAGACCACAGGACAGGCGGTGGTGGCCAGCGCCCCGGATCGCAGTGCGTCACTGACGATTTCCCTGCGCCGTCGCGATGCCAACGCCTCGCCGCAACAGGTTCTGGAAGACAATGCCAAGGGCGACCTCAGCGCCGGCGAAGCCCTGGAACAGGCAGGCCTCAAGGGCTATACCGCCATCGCCAGCGGCGCCGGCAGTGCCCGCCGACTGGCGGTGATCGATTACAAGTATAGCTATCTGCTTGAGGGCCAAGCGGACGATTTCGCCGCCGCCGACCCGGCCCTGCTGGCCAGTATCAAGAGCTTCCGCCCCACGCATCCCAAGGAGCGGGCCGCCGGCGCAGGCCAGTATCTGCGCTATATCCGGGTACCGCGGGGCGCAACGGTGGCGAGCATTGCCGCAGACATGAACATTCCCCAGGCCGAGGCGCAGCTGCGCCTGATCAATGGTCTCTACCCACGCGGCGAGCCGCGCACAGGGGATTGGTTCAAAGTCGTTCGCTGAAGAACCCGAGTATTCATGACGCCAGGCACAGGCCTGGCTTTTATTGCTATTGCTCGCGCTGTTGCACTAGCACCCAGGGTGCAGCTACCACCGCCCACAGTTCCTGATTGGCCTCGTACCAGGCCAGCGCCTCCGATTCCTTCACCGCGGCCACTGCGCCACTGGTAATCCACTGCTGGAACTGCTCGGTGTTATCCAGGCCCAACTGCACGGCCACCTCCACGAGATCGAGTTCGCTGCTCACCCGAACGACAGCGCCGCGGGCATAGTAGGTCTGCAATTCATGCCATTGGATGCGGGCGGTCTGGCCGTGGTATTCACGGCGCAGCAAGGTCTCGCGGTCTTCCGACAGGGCATCGTCCGCAGGCGTCTGGGGGTTATCAGCCATATTTCTCATCCGCCACAAAGGGATTGGTGCGTCGCTCCTGGCCGAAGGTGCTGGTGGGACCATGGCCAGGGATAAACGTAATGTCATCGCCGAGGGGGAACAGCTTGTCGCGAATCGAGCTCACCAGTTCTTCATGGTTGCCGCGCGGGAAATCAGTGCGTCCAATCGACCCCTGGAACAACACATCACCAACCCAGGCGACCTGCTGGGGCCGATACAGAAACACCACATGACCAGGCGTATGGCCAGGGCAGTGAAACACCTGCAGTGTCTGCTCACCCACGGTGACAGTGTCGCCGTCGTCCAGCCAGCGGTCCGGCTCAAAGGCATCCGCGTGGGGAAAGCCCGCCATCTTGCACCACTCCGGAAGCTTCTCGAGCCAGAAATTGTCCTCGACATGAGGGCCTTCAATCTTTACACCCAGTTGCTGGCGCAGCACATCGCCGGCAGCGCAGTGGTCCATGTGCGCATGTGTGAGAATAATCTTTTCGACGGTAGCACCCATTTTTTCGACCGCTTCAAGAATGCGCTCGACGTCACCGCCCGGGTCGACAATAGCCGCCTTGTTCGTGGACTGGCACTTGATGATGGAACAGTTCTGCTGGTACGGCGTCACCGGCACAATGGTGCACTGAATGGACATGGATAGGCCCTGCTGTTGATCGGGCGGCAAGGATACCACAGCCCGGTCCCGGGCTGTGGCATTCAAAGGCTCTCAGGCCCGGGCGGGTACCGCCGCGTCGTCGGCTTCCTGATCGGCTTTCGGGTCGTCGTAAACGCCCTGTTCGAACTGATTTTCGGACTTGCCGACAATCACCGAAATCGTCGCATCGCCGGTCACATTGACCGCAGTGCGCACCATATCAAGCAAACGGTCGACACCAATGATCAGGGCAATGCCTTCGACCGGCAAACCTGCCTGCTCCAACACCAGAGCGAGAGTAATCAAGCCCACGCCCGGCACGGCCGCGGTACCGATAGAGGCCAAGGTCGCGGTCAGGATAACGGTGATGAAATCACCCATGGACAAGTCGACACCGTAAACCTGGGCGATAAACACCGTGGCCACACCCTGCATGATCGCCGTGCCATCCATGTTGATCGTGGCACCCAGCGGCACGGTAAAGCCGGCCACGGAGTTGTGTACGCCAAGGCGTTTTTCTACCGTGCGCAGGGTAATCGGCAAGGTGGCACCTGAAGAAGCTGTACTGAATGCAAAGGCCCAGATGGGGCGCATTTTCTTCAGCAGCATGCGCGGCGACAGACCGGTCATGCTCTTGAGCAGCAAGGTATACACCCCCAGGGCATGCAACAGCAGCACACCGATGACCGTAAACACGTAGGTGGCCAGATCGAGGATCGCGCTAATACCGAGGTTGGAAAAGAGCTTGGACAACAGCGCAAACACGCCGTAAGGCGCGAGGGTCATGAGAATTTCCACCATCTTCATGATGATGGCATCCATGTCGCGGAAGAAGCTGGCCATGCGCCGGCCGGGCTCGCCCGCGTGGGAAATGGCATAGCCAAACAACAGTGCAAACACAATGATCTGCAGCATCTTGCCGTCAGCCATGGCACGCACGGGGTTGGAAGGGAAGATATCGACCAGCACATCGCCCAGCGGCGGCGCTGGGCGCGGCTCGAAGGCGGCAGCGCCAGCCATTTCGACGCCGGAGCCGGGGCTGATCAGGGCCGCGAAAACCAGGGCAAGGGTAATCGCAATGGCGGTGGTTGCCAGGTAAAAGCCCAGTGTTTTGACCGCAATCGGCCCCATACGCGCACTGTCACCCAGTGACGATGAACCACAGATCAAGGACACCAGCACCAACGGCACCACCAGCAGCTTCAGCGATGCAACGAAGATGCGACCAATTACGTCAAACAGACCGCCCACCAGATAGCCGTCGATAATCTGCTTAATGCCGTCGCCGATACCGGCGCTATGCATAATCAGATTAATCACTGAGCCGGTGACGATACCCGCCACCATAGCAATCAGGATGCGATTGGTGAGACTCATTCGGGACACTCCCCAAGCTCGTAACCCGTCACGGCATCGTCGGCACAGGCGTTACAGGGGGAGGCATAGGTTTTCTGACCACCGGCCGCCAGATCAGCGCACACGGGGTTGTACTCCATGGTACAGACCTGGGGGCGCTCACCACTACATTGGTTGGCCTGTGAAGGCGTGGGCTGCGAACTCTGGCAGCCAGCGAGTGACAGCAACAGCAAAATACCCAGGGCGGTGCGCATGGGGGAAGCTCCAGTAAAGGCGTTATTTGTGCGCAAGCCTAACACTGGCTGGCAATTGTGTCAGCCGTCTTGGAGGGTACGTGGCAACAGGGTAAGTGCCAACTCACCGCAGCCCGGGCGCAGTTCAGACCAGCGCTCAAGGCCCAGTGACAGGCGGGCATAACCGGCGGTTGGCAAGTTATCGAGTGCATGGCGCCCGGTGAGCTCATTCACCAGTTCTGTCAGCGCCGGATTGTGGCCGATCACAAACACTTCAACGAGGCTGTCATCCAGCCGCTGTAGCCAGCGATACAGGACGTCTACAGAGAAGGTGTACAGGGCTTCGTCGGTGATATGCGGCAAGTCCGCCAGTGCCGGCCAGCCCTGACAAAGCCCCTCGCGGGTCAGCTGGGCACGCCGGGCCGGGCTGACCCTCATCACCAATGGAGCCAGATCCCTGGCCAATGCGGCACCCATACGGGGCGCGTCGCGCCGACCGCGTTTATTCAGGCCGCGCTCTGGATCCGCAAGCCCGGGCTCGCTCCAGGAGGATTTGGCATGGCGCAACAGGTGAAGTGTTTTCATGGGCATTCCCGGCAGAGGCCACGAAATAGAGTCTATACTTGGTTAGCTGTCTACGCGAGGAACCAACAATGGCCCATTCGGTGAAGCTCCGCGACTACCTCATCCCCAACCCGGCCACGGTCAAACCCGGTGACAGCGTGCTGGATGCCATGCAAATCATCATCAATAACAAGATCTCCGGCGTCTGCGTGGTGGACGACCAACACAATCTGGTGGGTATTCTCTCGGAGCTCGACTGCCTCAATGCCTCACTGGGCTCGCTTTATAACGACAGCGGCATCGGCCTGGTGCGGGATCACATGGCCGACAGCGGCCTGATCGTGGCACACCCGGAAGAAGACATTATCGATGTCGCCCAGGATATGCTCGCCAAAACCAAACGCCGCCGCCCGGTCGTGGAAAACGGCCGCCTGATTGGCCAGGTCACCTGCCGCCAGTTACTCAAGGCCATTGCCCAGTTCCAACGCTAAGGGCTTTTAACGAAATACCCTATTCTCATGTGAGCGGCTGTGCCGCATAATGCAGCTCTACGCAGTATTCTCCACCGGTAACAGCAAGAACAATATCCAATGATTCAATCGATTCCCCAGCGTATTGCTGAAGAACTGAGCGTGCGTGAAGCACAGGTTAACGCCGCCATCGGCCTGCTCGACGAGGGCGCCACTGTCCCGTTTATCGCCCGCTACCGTAAAGAAGTCACCGGCGCCCTGGACGACACCCAGATGCGCAACCTGGAAGAGCGCCTGCACTATCTGCGGGACATGGAAGAGCGTCGGGAAACCATCCTCGCCTCCATCGATGAACAGGGCAAGCTAACCCCTGAACTGAAGAAATCTCTGCTCGAGGCAGACACCAAGAACCGCCTCGAAGACCTGTACCTGCCCTACAAACCCAAGCGCCGCACCAAGGCCCAGATCGCTCGCGAGGCGGGCCTGGAACCGCTGGCGGACGCACTGCTGGACGACCCCACCCAGGACCCGGAAGCACTCGCCCCGGCCTACTACAACAAGGAAGCGGGTATCGAGGATAACAAGGCTGCGCTGGACGGCGCTCGCCAGATCCTCATGGAGCGTTTTGCCGAAGACGCTGACCTGCTGGCCAAACTGCGCCAGTTCCTCACCGACAATGCCCTGCTGGCGTCGCGCCTGATGGAAGGCAAAGAGAACGAAGGCGCCAAGTTCCGCGATTACTTTGAGCATACCGAAGCACTCGCCAAGGTGCCCTCACACCGGGCGCTGGCCATGTTCCGCGGCCGCAACGAGAGCATTCTCAACCTCAACCTGGTAATGGATGCCGACGAGAAACCCACCGACGCACACCCCTGTGAAGCCATGGTGGCCGACCACTGGAAGATCGAAGATCACGGCCGCCCCGCCGACCGCTGGCTGCGCGAAGCCGTGCGCTGGACCTGGCGGGTCAAGTTGCTCACGCACCTGCAGACCGACCTGCTGGGGCAATTGCGTGAGCGCGCTGAGGCAGAGGCGATCGAGGTGTTCGCCCACAACCTCAAAGACCTGCTGCTGGCCGCGCCCGCTGGACAAAAAGCCACCATTGGCCTGGACCCCGGCCTGCGTACCGGCGTCAAAGTCGCGGTCATCGATGCCACCGGCAAAGTGCTGGACCACGGGGCCATCTTCCCCAATCCGCCGCAGAAAAAACTGCAGGAGGCGGAAGCTACCCTGTTGCATATGATTCGCCAGCACAATGTGGAACTGATCGCCATCGGCAACGGCACCGCCAGCCGTGAAACCGACAAGTTTGTCGGCGACCTGTTCAAGGCCAACCCGGATCTCAACGTGCGCAAAGTCATGGTGAACGAGGCCGGCGCCTCTATCTACTCCGCATCAGAATTCGCTGCGCGCGAATTCCCGGATCTGGATGTGACCATTCGCGGCGCCATTTCCATTGCCCGCCGCCTCCAGGACCCGCTGGCAGAGCTAGTGAAGATCGAGCCCAAGTCGATCGGTGTCGGCCAGTACCAGCACGATGTCAGCCAGGTGCAACTGGCACGCCAGCTGGATGCCGTAGTGGAAGACTGTGTAAACGCCGTGGGCGTGGACGTGAATACCGCGTCGGTCCCCCTGCTGGCACGGGTCTCCGGGCTCAACCAGAGTATTGCCACCAATATCGTCAGCCTGCGCGACGCTCAGGGCAAATTTGCCAACCGCAAGGCGCTGATGGATGTGTCGCGCTTTGGCGAGAAAACCTTTGAGCAGGCCGCGGGCTTTTTGCGCGTCAGCGGTGGTGACAACCCGCTGGACGCCTCGGCGGTACACCCGGAATCCTACGGTGTCGTGGAGGATATCGCCGCCCAGAAGCAACGTGAAGTGCGCGGCATCATCGGCGACAGCAGCTTCCTCAAGGGTCTAAACCCGGCAGATTACACCAGTGACCAGGTCGGCCTCCCCACGGTGCGCGACATTATTGCCGAACTGGATAAGCCCGGCCGCGACCCGCGCCCGGAATTCAAAATGGCCGAGTTCCAGGACGGGGTGGAGAAAATCTCCGACTTGCGCCCGGACATGATCCTGGAAGGCACGGTGACCAACGTGACCAACTTTGGCGCCTTTGTGGATATCGGTGTCCACCAGGATGGTCTGGTGCACATCTCCGCGCTGGCGGACAAGTTTGTCAAAGACCCGCGGGACGTCGTCAAGGCCGGTGATATTGTGCGTGTCAAAGTCATGGAAGTGGACGAGGCGCGCAAGCGCATCGGCCTGTCCATGCGCATGGGCGACAAGGCCGGCGAACAGGAGCAGCGCGGCGGCGGCCAGCGCCGCGACAAGCGCGGTGGTCAGCGCAACTTCAAGCAGCGCCAGGAAAAGCCAGCGGCCAATAACGCCTTTGCCGCCGCGTTTGCCAACGCCAAGCAGCGCAAGTAAACCGCCGGCCGCTGCCTAGGCGCAGTGTTCGCGGTACCTAAGCGCAGCGTTCACGGTAATAGCCGAGCAGGATTTGCGCCGCCTCATCTGGCGTGTCTACCAAGTCGACAATGTTCAGGTCGTCGTCACTGATAAAGTGATTGGCCTGAACCTTGTTGACCACCCAATCGTGCAGCCCCGCCCAGTAATCGCGCCCCACCAACACAATCGGACGCTGTTCCAACTTGCCTGTTTGAACAAGGGTGAGTAACTCAAACAGTTCGTCGACGGTGCCAAAGCCGCCCGGGAAAATCGCGAACCCGATGGCGTAGCGAATGAGCATGAATTTGCGGGTGAAGAAGTAGCGAAAATCGATGTCGATATCCAGATATGGATTCGCCAGCTGCTCATGCGGCAACTCGATGTTGAGGCCCACTGACTGCCCGGGCTCACCGTAGGCGCCGAGATTGCCTGCCTCCATAACGCCGGGGCCACCGCCGGTAATCACGGTAATGCCCTCGGCGGCAAGCTGGCGGGCCAGTTCGCGGGCGGCCTGGTATTCCCAGTCTTCAGGTTTGGAACGGGCGCTGCCAAATATACTTACCGCCGCGCCAATATCCGAGAGGCTGGAGATGCCGTCGCGCAATTCATCCTCAATCCGCGCGATACGCGCCTGCTCCTCGGGGCTCAGGCCGACACCCGGGGGTAACACTTTGTCAGTCATAGCACTCTCCTGAGATAAGCTCTTTCACTATTGGACACGCCCGGCCCGAAATCATTCCCAACCGAGTTCGGCGGCATGTAGATGCAGAGGCGAAGCACCCTCACGCCGGTGGCGCTGCTGCAACCAGGGAGCGAGCTGCCCCAGCAATGCCGGAGTGCCATAGACCAGCGGCAAGGTCAGCAGCAGGGAATCGCCGGCACTGTTTAATAAGATCAGATGCTCAGGCCGCTGTGGCGTGGGCAAAATCTCCAGTGCGTCCCAGTCTACTGCGACGCTATGGCGCTGCTGCCAGGCCAGTTCCGTCGCCAGCTCTTCAGCCTCCTGCATCAACTGCTCACATAAACTGCGCTGCAAACCGAGCTGACCACCCGCCCGGAACGTCAGCGACAGGCCCGCATGGCTGCACACCGGGCCAGCGGCGCTGAACTCCCAGCGCGGGCTGACACTGGCTGCCGACATCGGAATGGGCGCTTCAGCGACCAGCGTGCGAGTGAGTTCGTTACACCGGGTGCCGGTACAGAAGCGGGTGAGGACAGCTTGTTCATAACCGGGCTGCTGATCCTTACGTGGATGCGCCAGCAGAATGGTCCGCCCCGCTACCGACACAGCCGGTACCTCGTGCGCGTGGCTGCGCAGTTCTACCGGCAATCCCAGCTCGATATCATCGCGCACTAGCATCAGCTGGCCGGCGTACTGCTCCACTGCCCGCGACCATCCCAGCAAGCGCCCTGCCCGGTCGGATTCACGGGCTTCGCCCCGGGCGAGATCCGCCTCGGCCAGGTAGATCTCCGCCAGTTCCAGCAGGGCAATGGTGGCGAAGCGACGCCGCTCGGTTTCCTCACCGGTGACCAGGGCACTCACCGTGCGCTGATAGCGGGACGCCGTGTTGTCGGCGGGCTCGTCCTGGGCAACGCCAGGGGAGGAGCCGGCCAGGATCATTACCAATACCAGGCCATTGGCGAACCGCGCCGCGAAACGACCTGGGCCAACCACGGTTTACGCCTTAGCCAAAGACGTAGAAGACCAGCTTGTTGCCGTCGGGGTCGCGCACATAGGCGCCGTAAAACATGTCGGGGATACGCTGCCCGGGCTCACCCTCACAGCTACCACCCAGGGCGATCGCCTTGTGGTAGAGCTCGTCGGCCTTCTCCTTGCTGGGCGCAGTAATCGCCACCATGTTGCCATTGCCCGGCTGCGGATCATTCTCGTCGTAGGGAATACACACCGACAGCATGGGTGCATCCATACCTGAACCGATAAACGCAATCCGGCCAATGTCCATCAACACAGTGGCACCAAGATCAGCCAGCAGTTCGGTGTAAAAGGCCTTGGCCTTGTCCATGTCGTTAACGCCAATGGTTACGTAACCAATCATGATGAGATTCTCCTTAAGGTAAGTGATGCTGCTATGCTGCAGCGAGTATAACCATAATTCAGACCGTGCATGACAAAACGAGTGGTAATCACCGGAGCGACCAGTGGTCTGGGCAAAGCAACCGCACTGGCCCAGGCCGGCGCAGGCGCAAGGCTGGTGATATGTTCCGAAAATTCCGCGGCCCTGGAAGCCACTCTCAGTGAAATGGGTGGCGATAGCGATCGCTTATGCGGACTGGTCTTCGATGTCACCGACCCGGACATGGTTGAGTCACTCGCCAAGCGCGAGGGGCGCATTATCAATCTCACTGGCCGCGGCGAGAACGGGCCGGTGAAAGACGCTGCTTTACAGCGCAAGCAAATCCTGGGTGCGGACTCTTACCCTGTCTCTAGCCAAAGAGGAAAGTGAACACGGGATCGAGCTGGCAACGCTTAATCCCGGGCTGACCCTGACCGGCCTCACCGCAACACCGCTGGTGCTGGCTGGCAAGGAACAGGCGCAACTGAAAGGATTGCGCACGGTGATGCCGCTACTGGGTGACCCGGCGAGCAAACCGGCAGCCTCGCTGGTAAAAGTTCGCACTGCAAGACGCTCCCCTGAAACCGGAGTGTTGTCATCGGCGCCTGCTACCCCATGTTCTAAAGCGCCTGCTGACAGGCCAGCGTGCTGACATTGATGTCGATGCGATTACGCCGCGGGTTGTCGAGTCGGAACATTCCCGCTAGATTGGCCCTCGTTAACAGCCCACCACGGAACTGCCTATGATCCTGACCTTCGACGACGTCATCAACGAAGCGGAACACGCTCAAATTATGCAGGCCGTTTCCCAGGCTGAATTTGTTGACGGCAAGGCCACCGCTGGCTGGGCTGCTAGGGAAGTCAAAAACAACACTCAGATCAAAAGCGGCACCGGCGCCATCAAGACCGTCAATGAAATCGTTCTGAATGCACTGCGCAGACAGGAAGAATTTCGCGCCGGCACCCAGCCGAAGCAATTGCACTCGGTATTGGTCAGCCGCTACGAGCCGGGCATGGAGTACGGTTTTCACGTCGACAACGCACTGATGGGGCGCGATGTACAGTGGCTCCATGACCCTGTTTCTAACCGATCCCAACGACTACGATGGCGGCGAGTTGTGCTTTGAATCTGGCAGCGGCGACTTCCGCTTCAAACTCAAGCCGCGCTCCATTATTGCCTACCCTTCAACCACGCTGCATCGGGTTATGCCGGTGACCCGCGGCGAGCGGATTGTGGTGGTGGGCTGGATTCACAGCCTGGTACGCGACGCGGGCGTCCGCGAAATGCTGTACGACCTCAGCCAGGTGCGCAATGGCATCTTCAAGCGCAACGGCAAGTGTCGCGAGTTTGATCTGAGCTCTAAAACCTATACCAACCTGCTGCGCCAGTACGCCGAACCCTGAGCCTCACCCGCGGCCCCGCCCTGATGCGAGTGTGAATCCTGCTAGTTGCTAAAACTTTGACTCGCCGGAGATAATTAACCTGAAGACCATCAGGTACTTATCTATGAAATCCTTGATCAGGATAGCCGCGCTGATACTCTGTGCCAGCACTGCCAGCACCGCCATCGCTAGCCAGGATGATGCAACCACCACCAATGCACTGGTATTGGCCGGCGGCGGCGCACGGGGCATTGCCCATGCCGGTGTTATTGCCGCTCTCGAGGAGATGCAGATACCGGTGAACGCCATCGCGGGCACCAGCATGGGCGCATTGGTGGGCGGGCTATACGCCATTGGCATGACGCCGGAAGAGCTCAAGCTGGTGGTCGACAACATGGCCTGGGGCGAGGCCTTCCAGGATTCGGTCGATCGCAATAACCTGCCGCAGCGCCGTAAGAGCGACGACTACGACTACCCTACTTCCCTCTCGGTAGCGTTTAAAGACGGCCAGTTTTCCATCCCCCTGGGCATTGTGCAGGGCCAACAGGTCCGGCAAATCATCAAGGATCTGGTGATCCGGGCAGAACATATTCGCGATTTCGACGAACTCGCTATTCCCTACCGCGCGGTGGCTACCGACATCGAGAGCGGTGACGCCTACATCTTCTCCAAAGGCAATATGGTCACCGCCATGCGTGCCAGTATGTCCTTGCCGGCACTGCTGGCGCCGGTCGAACACGATGGGCGACTGCTGGTGGACGGTGGCCTCGCTATGAATATCCCGGTGGAAGTAGGCCGCCAGATAGGCGGCGAACGGCTTATCGTGGTCGACATTGGCACGCCGCTACGCACCCGCGAAGAGATTACCAGCATACTCGGCGTGACCGACCAGATGCTGAATTTCCTCACGCGCAAGAACTCGCTGGAACAGCTGTCGACCCTTGGTGACAACGATATCCTGATCAAGCCGGACCTCACCGGCATCGGCATGCTCGACTTCGAAGAAACCGAGGTGATTTTTCAGCGCGGCTACGACGCTGCCATGGCCATGCGCAACCAACTCCTACCCTTGGCTGTGTCCGATGCTGCCTGGGCAGACTACCTGGCACATCGAACCATTCCCTCTGCAACAGAACCGATGGTTGCCAGGATCGACATCGAGAACAACAGCAATGTCAGCGACGACCTGATACGCGCACGCCTGCATCAGCAAACCGACGCAGCACTGGACCGAGACCAGCTGGGTGAGGATATCGAAGAAATCTATGCACTGGGCCACTGGGAGATTATCGACTACGAGGTGATGCGGGAGCCGGAAGGGGATGTACTGGCCATTGATGCCCGTGCCAAATCCTGGGGTGACGACCAGCTCAAGCTCGGTATGAACCTGGCGAGCGACCTCGAGGGTGGCAGCGAAATAAACCTCGGCACCAGCTACCGCTGGACCGGCCTCACCGACCTGGGCGGAGAGCTTTACGCCCGCGGTCAGGTGGGTGACACGATCTTGTTCGGCGCCCAGTTCTACCAACCGCTGGATGTCATGTCGCGTTTTTTTGTGGTCCCTGAGATAAACTACCGGGACCACGATGCCACGACACTCGGGCCGGAATACGATCCTAATGAAGTCGTTGGCACCTGGCGCGTGCGGCGCCTTAGCGCCCAGCTCGATACTGGCGTCAACCTGTTCGACAGCATTCAGGGACGGCTGGGGGTTTTCCGCAACCGGGGCGATAACGCTTCCGACAAGGAAGTGTCCGGCCAGTTGCCCGAGGGATCGTTCGATGAAGGCGGAGTGATTGCCAGCATCCGCTACGACAACATGGACAACGTGTTCTTCCCCACCCAGGGGCAGTTCCTGTACGCCGACTACCAGGCATACAGTAAGGACCTCGGCTCGGACGCAAACTATGAGCGCTGGGAGGCACTGGGCCAGGCGGCCTTCACCCACCGCAGACACACCATGATTCTGACGGGCAAAACCGGCCAATCACTGGATGCGCCCAATCAGCCCAATAATTACTTCCAGTTGGGCGGCCTGTTCAACCTCTCCGGTCTCACCCAGAACTACTTCTCGGGGCGGCAGATGGCCTTTGCCATGGCACAGTACCAGTATCGTCTGTCTGAGCGTTCGGTACTGCCCTTTGATATGCCCGCTTACGTCGGCGCATCGATCGAGGGCGGACAACTCTGGTCAGAACGCTCGGAGGTAAGCAGTGGTGACTTCCAGAACGCGGGCAGCGTTTATGTGGCCCTGGACTCACCGATCGGGCCGATCTACCTGGCCTATGGTCGGACTGAAGACAGTCTCGATGCCCTGTATGTGTCACTGGGCTGGCCGTTCCTGACCAATATGCATCGGCTCGGTCGGTGATTTACCCCTGTTGTGACATGACTCACGCCCGGCAAGATTTCGCTGTATAATTCGCAGCCTCGAAAAGCAGTTGTCTTGCCCTGGGGCACGACTCAACGACACGGAGTATCCACATGCAGGTTAAGTATTATCCCATCCGCGGCCGCGGCGAGCGCGGCGACAAATTTCAGCTGGCTCGTTTTGAAGATGAGAACGGTAACATGTACAAGGGCCTGTACGATCAGGAACGTCACTTTGGCTCTGAAGATGAAGCGCGCGAGCACATTGCCAGCGTCATGAATGTACCTGCCGATACGCTCACGCTGGTAAAGTGGGATTTGTAACAAGAATGTTGACTGGCCGCGCACAGAACCGGCGCGGCCGAGCATGAAAGCTGGGTGCACAGCCGTGCACCCAATCTAGTTAAAACAGCAGCATCGCTCCAATCACGACGTAAGCTGCGCTGACAATGGCAGTACCCCACACCATCAGGCCGTGGTTAATGCCAAACTTCTCAGCGTAATCACCGGCAATCTGCCAACCTGCCAGCACGGAATTCAGACCAGCAAACAACAGCGTCACCATGGCCCACACGCGGAATACTGTGGAGCCAAGCAGGCCAGCAAGCGCTTCCTGGGTGAAACCGCCGCTGCTAATAACAGTGGCAATCAGCCACAGACCGAATGCGATAATCAGCAGGTTGCTGACGCGCTGGAAAATCCACTCATTTACGCCCATATCACGACTCCCATTACCACGCTCAGTACGATGCCGAGGCCAATCGCCAGCCAGGAGATTTTCTGGCCGCTTTCAAATTCTTCGAAATAGCCCATTTCCTGGATGATGTGCTTCAAGCCACCCATGCAGTAGTAGCCCAGTGCTGTCAGGAAACCCCAGGCAAAAAACTTGGCGAGGAAACTGTCTGCAAACATGGCGGCCACGGATGCATAGCCTTCGGGTGAAGCCTGGATGGTCCAGAGCAGGTAGAGCGCAAATGCGAAACCCACCCAGATGACGACGGCGCTGACCCGGTGCAGGATCGACGCAGTGGCCGTAATGGGGAATTTCATAGTCGCCAGATCAAGATTGACCGGGCGGTCAACAGGGCGAGAATCAGTCATGATGAATACCTTGTGTCGTCATACTGTATGTGTGGATGTCCCAGTACTCGAGGGGGGCATATCATAGCGGGAAGTGGGGCTTTGCGCATCTCGATTTTGAGTGCGGCTGGTCAAAAAAAGTACCACCGGACCACTTTTTGCCCGCCCTGTGTCAATAATTCGTCAGGAGGTTCGAAACCAGCGGACAAATTCGTCGAATTCCACCTTTAATCGGGGGGAGTTAGCGACTACCGTAATGACGCTCGGTTGTCTCATAACGTTCCTGAGCCTCAACAGACATCGTTGCTATAGGCCGCGCTTCCAGCCTGCCAAGTCCAATCTCTTCACCTGTTTTTTCGCAAAAACCATAGGTGCCCTGGGCGATACGCTCGAGCGCCATGTCAATTTTACGAACCAATTTTCGTTCGCGATCACGAGCCTTCAACTCCAACCCAAAGTCTGCTTCGAGGCTGGCCCTGTCGTTGGCATCCGGTAAGTTTCCGGCTTCATGACGCAGGTGGTGAATTGTGCGATCCACCTCTTGCATGAGTTCCTGTTTCCAATTCTCAAGAATGGTCCGGAAGTGGGCGAGCTGTGCGTCGCTCATATATTCTTCTTTGCGCTTAGGTTTGTAGGGCGTAACTCCATACACAAGCATGTCGGTTCCATTGGTAGTGCTTTTGCGAGATCCCTGGGACTTCTCAGCCATGTCAATCCTCTTCGCTCGGGTGTTTGAGATTCGTAACGCCGGCCAACATCTAAAGCTTGCCGCCTCGCATTTAATGATACATTGTATCATTAAATGCGAGCTTGAATGGACAACCGACACACGTGAATGGGAACATTCGATTCGATTGGCGGGATTTTGGGTTAGAACGGGGGGCGCCTCCGCCACTGGCGATGACCTACATTGGGTTGCGAGCGGTGCTCGCAATCGCTTCGCGATGCCTGCGGCACCCCTTCGCCGTTCACGGCTGGTGAACAGGCTGCGTCACATGGCAACCCTGCGGGTTGCTTAACGGGGCAGAGAATCAACCCATCCTAAAAAACAAAACCCCAGTAGCACAAAGCACTACTGGGGTTTTCTTTTTTAGAAGCCTGGCGATGACCTACTCTCACATGGGGAAGCCCCACACTACCATCGGCGATGCAACGTTTCACTTCTGAGTTCGGGATGGGGTCAGGTGGTTCCATTGCTCTATTGTCGCCAGGCAAACTGGCTTGCTGTCGTTGGTCTCACGCGCACTTTGCGCTGCCTCGTCTCAACAAATAGGGTGGTAAATCAAACTGTCTGTTCTTCGTGTTTCTCAACACTGGACTTGTCACAACATCCAACTGTCTTCTTTTGTCTCACCTGGCGGTGAGCAAATAACTTGGATTATATGGTCAAGCCTCACGGGCAATTAGTACTGGTTAGCTCAACGCCTCACAACGCTTCCACACCCAGCCTATCAACCTTGTAGTCTTCAAGGGCCCTTCAGGGGAATTAAATTCCCAGGGAGAACTTATCTTGGGAGGGGCTTCCCGCTTAGATGCTTTCAGCGGTTATCCTGTCCGAACATAGCTACCGGGCAATGCGTCTGGCGACACAACCCGAACACCAGAGGTTCGTCCACTCCGGTCCTCTCGTACTAGGAGCAGCTTCCCTCAATTCTCCAACGCCCACGGCAGATAGGGACCGAACTGTCTCACGACGTTCTAAACCCAGCTCGCGTACCACTTTAAATGGCGAACAGCCATACCCTTGGGACCGGCTTCAGCCCCAGGATGTGATGAGCCGACATCGAGGTGCCAAACACCGCCGTCGATGTGAACTCTTGGGCGGTATCAGCCTGTTATCCCCGGAGTACCTTTTATCCGTTGAGCGACGGCCCTTCCATACAGAACCGCCGGATCACTAAGACCTACTTTCGTACCTGTTCGTCTTGTCAGACTCACAGTCAAGCGCGCTTGTGCCTTTACACTAACCTCATGATTTCCGACCATGATTAGCGCACCTTCGTGCTCCTCCGTTACACTTTGGGAGGAGACCGCCCCAGTCAAACTACCCACCACACACTGTCCTCGATCCGGATTACGGACCTAAGTTAGAACCTCAACATTACCAGGCTGGTATTTCAAGGTTGGCTCCACGATGGCTGGCGCCACCGCTTCAAAGCCTCCCAGCTATCCTACACAAGTAAGGTCAAAGTCCAGTGTGAAGCTGTAGTAAAGGTTCACGGGGTCTTTCCGTCTAGCCGCGGGTACACTGCATCTTAACAGCGATTTCAATTTCACTGAGTCTCGGGTGGAGACAGTGTGGCCATCGTTACGCCATTCGTGCAGGTCGGAACTTACCCGACAAGGAATTTCGCTACCTTAGGACCGTTATAGTTACGGCCGCCGTTTACCGGGGCTTCGATCAAGAGCTTCTCCGAAGATAACCCCATCAATTAACCTTCCGGCACCGGGCAGGCGTCACACCCTATACGTCCACTTACGTGTTTGCAGAGTGCTATGTTTTTAATAAACAGTCGCAGCCACCTGGTCACTTCGACCAGCCTCAGCTTAGGGAGCAAGTCCCATCACCAAAGCCGGCGTACCTTCTCCCGAAGTTACGGTACCATTTTGCCTAGTTCCTTCACCCGAGTTCTCTCAAGCGCCTTGGTATTCTCTACCTGATCACCTGTGTCGGTTTACAGTACGGTTCCTCATTATCTGAAGCTTAGAAGCTTTTCTTGGAAGCATGGCATCAACCACTTCACTCGCGGATTTCTCCTTGAGCTCGTCATCAGCTCTCGGCCTTAGCAACCCGGATTTACCTAAGTCACCAGCCTACAACCTTAAACAGGGACAACCAACGCCCTGATGGCCTAGCCTTCTCCGTCCCTCCATCGCAATAATAAGAAGTGCAGGAATATTAACCTGCTTCCCATCGACTACGCATTTCTGCCTCGCCTTAGGGGCCGACTCACCCTGCGCCGATTAGCGTTGCGCAGGAAACCTTGATCTTCCGGCGGGGAGGTTTTTCACCCCCCTTATCGTTACTCATGTCAGCATTCGCACTTCTGATACCTCCAGCAAACCTCCCGGTTCACCTTCAACGGCTTACAGAACGCTCCTCTACCATGCATGCAAGCATGCATCCGCAGCTTCGGTTACCAATTTAGCCCCGTTACATCTTCCGCGCAGGCCGACTCGACTAGTGAGCTATTACGCTTTCTTTAAAGGATGGCTGCTTCTAAGCCAACCTCCTAGCTGTCTAAGCCTTCCCACATCGTTTCCCACTTAATTGGTATTTGGGACCTTAGCTGGCGGTCTGGGTTGTTGCCCTCTCGACGACGGACGTTAGCACCCGCCGTCTGTCTGCCGTGATTGTACTCCTGGGTATTCGGAGTTTGCATGGGGTTGGTAAGTCGGGATGACCCCCTAGCCCAAACAGTGCTCTACCCCCCAGGGTAAGACACGACGCTCTACCTAAATAGATTTCGAGGAGAACCAGCTATCTCCGGGCTTGATTAGCCTTTCACTCCGATCCACAAGTCATCCCCTAACTTTTCAACGTTAGTGGGTTCGGTCCTCCAGTCAGTGTTACCTAACCTTCAACCTGCCCATGGATAGATCGCCCGGTTTCGGGTCTATTGCCTGCAACTAAACGCCCTATTAAGACTCGGTTTCCCTACGCCTCCCCTAAACGGTTAAGCTTGCTACAGACAATAAGTCGCTGACCCATTATACAAAAGGTACGCAGTCACCCCGAAGGGCTCCCACTGCTTGTACGTACACGGTTTCAGGTTCTATTTCACTCCCCTCTCCGGGGTTCTTTTCGCCTTTCCCTCACGGTACTGGTTCACTATCGGTCAGTTGGTAGTATTTAGCCTTGGAGGATGGTCCCCCCATCTTCAGTCAAGATATCACGTGTCCCGACCTACTTATCGCAAGCTTAGTACCACAAGAATGTTTTCGTGTACGGGGCTATCACCCTCTATCGCCGCACTTTCCAGAGCGTTCCACTAACATTCAAGCTATCACTTGCAGGCTGATCCCCGGTCGCTCGCCGCTACTGGGGGAATCTCAATTGATTTCTGTTCCTAAGGGTACTTAGATGTTTCAGTTCCCCTCGTTCGCCTCTTACACCTATGTATTCAGTGCAAGATACCTGGCTTATACCAGGTGGGTTTCCCCATTCGGACATCACCGGATCAAAGGTTGGTTGCCACCTCCCCGATGCTTTTCGCAGGCTCCTACGTCCTTCATCGCCTCCAACTGCCAAGGCATCCACCGTATACGCTTAGTCACTTGACCATATAACCGAAGTTATCTGTTTAGACCCGAAGGCCTTATCAAGAAGACTGTACCCAACCCCCTTAAGCATAGGTTGGATACTTAGTAGACATACATCGATCAAAATGTATGTCCGCCGGATGTTGTGACGCTTAAGTCACAGTGTTGTATTACAACTCGTTGATGGCGGGGAATTGAAACCCGCCATCAGAACAATTTTATCTATGAACCGCATATCCCACCGATACAATCTGGTGCTATATGTCAGTCCAAAGACTCAGCTTGATTTACCTTGTTAAAGAACTTTCCGGTTGTTGAAACCAGAACACAGCGCACAACCATGCGCTCTGTTCTAACTTCAATTGATGCGAAAGACAGAATTGGTAGGCCTGGGCAGATTTGAACTGCCGACCTCACCCTTATCAGGGGTGCGCTCTAACCAACTGAGCTACAGGCCTATGGTTTCCCAATACTGGTGGAGCTATGCGGGATCGAACCGCAGACCTCTTGAATGCAAATCAAGCGCTCTCCCAGCTGAGCTATAGCCCCATAACTACGCATCAACCGAATAAGACAAAGACAAATGTGTGAGCACTTGAAGAAATAGTGCCACTATCGTTTAAGGAGGTGATCCAGCCCCAGGTTCCCCTAGGGCTACCTTGTTACGACTTCACCCCAGTCATGAATCACTCCGTGGTGATCGCCCTCCCGAAGGTTAGGCTAACCACTTCTGGAGCAACCCACTCCCATGGTGTGACGGGCGGTGTGTACAAGGCCCGGGAACGTATTCACCGTGACATTCTGATTCACGATTACTAGCGATTCCGACTTCATGGAGTCGAGTTGCAGACTCCAATCCGGACTACGAAACGTTTTGTGGGATTCGCTCACTCTCGCGAGGTTGCAGCCCTCTGTGCGTTCCATTGTAGCACGTGTGTAGCCCAGGACGTAAGGGCCATGATGACTTGACGTCGTCCCCACCTTCCTCCGGTTTGTCACCGGCAGTCTCCCTAGAGTTCCCACCATTACGTGCTGGCAACTAAGGACAAGGGTTGCGCTCGTTACGGGACTTAACCCAACATCTCACGACACGAGCTGACGACAGCCATGCAGCACCTGTCTCAGAGTTCCCGAAGGCACCAATCTATCTCTAGAAAGTTCTCTGGATGTCAAGTCCTGGTAAGGTTCTTCGCGTTGCATCGAATTAAACCACATGCTCCACCGCTTGTGCGGGCCCCCGTCAATTCATTTGAGTTTTAACCTTGCGGCCGTACTCCCCAGGCGGTCTACTTAGTGCGTTAGCTGCGCCACTAAGAAATCAAGTTTCCCAACGGCTAGTAGACATCGTTTACGGCGTGGACTACCAGGGTATCTAATCCTGTTTGCTCCCCACGCTTTCGCACCTCAGCGTCAGTATCAAGCCAGGGGGCCGCCTTCGCCACTGGTATTCCTCCACATATCTACGCATTTCACCGCTACACGTGGAATTCTACCCCCCTCTCTCGTACTCTAGTCGCCCAGTATCGGATGCAGTTCCCAGGTTAAGCCCGGGGCTTTCACATCCGACTGAGGCAACCGCCTACGCGCGCTTTACGCCCAGTAATTCCGATTAACGCTCGCACCCTCCGTATTACCGCGGCTGCTGGCACGGAGTTAGCCGGTGCTTCTTCTAAAGGTAACGTCAGGGCTTGCCGCTATTAACGACAAGCTTTTCCTCCCAATTGAAAGTGCTTTACAACCCTAAGGCCTTCTTCACACACGCGGCATGGCTGCATCAGGGTTTCCCCCATTGTGCAATATTCCCCACTGCTGCCTCCCGTAGGAGTCTGGACCGTGTCTCAGTTCCAGTGTGGCTGATCATCCTCTCAGACCAGCTAAAGATCGTCGCCTTGGTGAGCCTTTACCTCACCAACTAGCTAATCTTACGCAGGCTCATCCAATAGCACGAGGCCCGAAGGTCCCCCGCTTTCCCCCGTAGGGCGTATGCGGTATTAGCAGCCGTTTCCGACTGTTGTCCCCCACTACTGGGTAGATTCCTACGCGTTACTCACCCGTCCGCCGCTGTACTCACACCGAAGTGCTTTCTCGCTCGACTTGCATGTGTTAGGCCTGCCGCCAGCGTTCAATCTGAGCCATGATCAAACTCTTCAGTTTAAATCTTTTACCTCTACACCTTACCGGCTGTAAGAGGGATTGTTTGCGCGATTACCTCGCGATAACAATCAAATCTCGGCTCAGACACAATTCGAAATCAATGTTCCATAAAACTTATGAATCAATGGTCACTTGTTGTGTCTGAATAGTCGTGTACAACTATCCCAACAAGTGCCCACACATCTGTCTTCGTCTTCTTGTTAAGCAACTCCCGAACCGCCAGGGTTGGGATTTTGTCCCGGGTCATCCCCGAAACAGTGGAGGCGCATTATACAGCCGGCCTTCCGATTGGCAAGCACTTTTTTGAAAAAATGTTGCCTTGGCTGCCCTGAGCAAACGTCTCACCTTTTCAACCTAAGCTTTTGAAAACCCTTGGGTTTTCAGGTGGGATCCGAGAGCGTTTTTGGCGCCGTCGTCACTCGAGGGACGCGAACTATACGTAGCCAGCAGTGGCTGCGCAAGCACTTTTTCAAATTAATTATTGAATGTGGATTTTTGCCATTTCAAACGATCGTTTTTCGACCATTTGAGCGCCTCAAAGGCGCTTGGCAAAGCGCGCCGCGGGCCGACCCGCGGCAACGATCAGGCAATTTCGAACAGGTGATACTTCTTCTTACCCAGCTTAACCAGGTAGTAACGCCCAAACAGGGCTGCATCAGGGGTAAAGCACGCTGCCACATCGGCATTTTGCTCCCAGCCAATCGCCTGATTGTTTACCAGTACCGCATTGCGGCCCAGCGCGTCTTTCACCTGCTTACCTGAGGATGCCATGCCAGCCTCCGTAAGCAACTGGGTCACGGTCTCAGGAAACTCACTGCGCGCTACAGCACTGGAAGGCAGCCCATCGAGACGCAACTGGTCGAGATCGCTCTCGGACAGCCCCTCAATCGAGCCACTGAACAGGCTCTCGGTAATTCGCTCGGCTGCTGCCAGCCCCTCATCACCATGCACGAGGCGGGTAGCCTCACGGGCCAACACGCTTTGCGCCTCGGGCCTGCCCTGGCGCTCTGCATCGGCCTTTTCAAGCGCATCGATCTCGGCAACATCGAGGAAGGTAAAGTATTTCAGGAACCGGTAGACATCGGCATCAGCACAGCCCAACCAGAACTGGTAGAAGGCATAGGGCGAGGTCTTGTTCGCAGAGAGCCAGATGGTGCCAGACTCGGTCTTTCCGAACTTGGTGCCATCAGACTTGGTTATCAGTGGCATGGTCAGACCGAATACCTGCTCGCCATGCATGCGCCGGGTCAGGTCGATACCACCGGTGATATTACCCCACTGGTCGGAGCCGCCAATCTGCAGGGAACAACCGTGGCGCTTGTTCAGCTCGGCAAAGTCGTAGGACTGCAAAATCATATAGGTGAATTCAGTGAAGCTAATGCCACTGCCCTCACGCTCAATGCGCTGCTTCACCGACTCTTTCTGGATCATGGCATTCACCGAGAAGTGCTTGCCCACATCACGCAGGAAGGTGAGCACATCCACATCCGCCGTCCAATCGAGGTTGTTAACCACTTCCGCGGAGGCATCGCCCGCCTTAAAGTCGATAAACTGGGACACCTGCTGCTTGAGCTTTTCGACCCAACCGCCCACAACATCGGGCGTATTGAGCTGGCGCTCTGCCGCCTTGAAGCTCGGGTCACCGATGAGACCAGTGGCACCACCGACCAGGGCCAGGGGCTTGTGACCGGCCTGCTGGAAGCGGCGCAGCATCAGCAGCGGCACCAGCGAACCGATATGCAGGCTGTCTGCCGTGGGATCAAAGCCACAATAAAGGGTGCGCGATCCGCCATCTAACCAGTCGGCGAGGGCGTCCTCACCGGCAATCTGGAATATCAATCCGCGAGCGCGGAGATCGTCAAGCAGTGCACTACTCATTGGGGCCTTCTCAGGTGGCTAAAAAACGGGCGCCAACCATACAACACCGACCTTCAAATGCAAGCTTCCGCCAGTCTTCGCTATAGAAGTTGTTGATTATTTAATATACTGGCAGCTCGATATAACCGGAAATTCTGTCAGACCATGTCAGGAGCGAAGCGGCCACGGGGCGCCACTGCAATTCGCGAACCCAAAGCACCCCTGTCGCGGTGGGCACTGCCGACCGTCAAAGTTAAGCGCAACCACCTGACACTGGGGCTGGCGGTAGCCGGTTGTCTGGCTATTGGCCTTGGCCTGAGCGGCAACGACGAATCCGCGCCCGAATCGCAGGACGTCGCCACCCTAGAGCCAGTTACGCCACCTGAAATTGCCTCGCCAGAAGTTGCGCCTGCCCCGCCCGCACCGGCACTGCCCGCAGAAGCACCCTGGGTGGAAGATACAGTGCGCAGCGGCGACAACCTGTCGCTGATTTTTGAACGCGCCGGCTATACCAAGCGCGACGTCCACCGGGTTGTTACTGAACCAGAGCACGGCAAGGGCCTGGCCAGGATCCACCCCGGCCAGACGATCGCCTTCCAGGCCGGTAACAACGGCGAGCTGGCCGGCGTCAAGCACGTTAAATCCCGCCTCGAGACCGTGCTGTATCGCCTCGATGGCGACACCTATACCAGCGAGATCCTCGAACGCGAACCAGAGGTGGTGCGCTCAACCGCTTCCGGCGTCATTACCTCGTCACTGTTTATGGCAGGTCAGGAAGCCGGGCTGTCGCAAACCACGATCATGGAAATGGCCAATATCTTCGGCGGTGTCATCGATTTTGTCGGCGATCCACGTAAGGGCGATACGATGAACCTGGTGTTTGAGGAACACCTGCTCGATGGTACCAAGTTCGACGACGGCGACATTATTGCTGCCTCTTACAATAACCAGGGCAAAATGTTCACGGCCTATCGCTACGTGGATGTCCACGGCGAAACCGGCTACTACAACGCCGACGGGGTTAGCATGCGCAAGGCCTTCCTGCTGGCCCCCGTGGATTTCACCCGCATCAGCTCCAACTTCAATCCGGCCCGGATACACCCGATCTACAAAACTGCCAGACCCCACCGAGGTACTGACTATGCCGCCCCCACGGGCACCCCGGTTTATGCCGCGGGCGATGGCCGGGTAGTGAAGGCAGGCTACAGCAAAGCCAACGGCAACTACGTTTTTATCCAGCACGGCGAGCAGTTTGAAACCAAGTACCTGCACCTGCACAAGCGACATGCCAAAAAGGGCCAGCGCGTCAGCCAGGGGCAGGTCATCGGCACCGTGGGCATGACGGGTGCCGCCACCGGGCCACACCTGCACTATGAGTTCCTGATGAACGGCGTGCATCGCAATCCGCGCACCATCCACAAAAAGCTGCCCAAGGCGAAATCCCTGCCCACGGACGAGTTGCCGCGCTTCAAAGCCGCCATCGAGCCAATCGCCCAGCAATTGGCGCAATTGCAGACCGCTACAGACACTCAACTGGCCCTCGCCGCGGCCGAAGCCGACGACCGGGGCTGAGGCAGTGGCCGAAGGGCTTTACCTGGGGCTGATGTCGGGCACCAGTATGGATGCCATAGACGCCGCCATCGTGGCGTGCAGCGAACAGGGTACCCGCCTGATTCACACCCATGAAGAAGCCATTCCCGCCGGGCTGCGGGAGCAGATTCACACCCTCAGCCACAGCGGCAACGACGAGATAGAGCAGCTAGGCCGGCTCGACCGGGCCCTGGGCCAGCTGTTTGCCCGGGCTGCGACACAATTACTGACCGACGCCAATATCGCTGCCGGCGACATCAGGGCTATCGGCAGCCACGGCCAGACCCTGCGCCATCGGCCGCCATCTGCGGGCCACGGTGAATACGCGTTTACGCTACAAGCAGGCGACCCAAATACGATTGCCGAACTTACGGGAATCACCACCGTGGCCGATTTTCGGCGCCGGGATATGGCCGCCGGCGGCGAGGGCGCCCCGCTGGCGCCCGCTTTTCACGCGCTCGCCTTCGGCGCAGCTGAAACACAGCGGGCGATCGTAAATATCGGCGGCATCGCCAATGTCAGCCTGCTCGACGGCACCCGATTGGAGGCCGGCTTTGACACCGGGCCGGGCAACACCTTGATGGATCACTGGCACCAGCGTCACCGCGATGGCCACTTCGATCGCGACGGCGCCTGGGCGGCCCAGGGGCAGGCTCAGGAGACACTGCTCGAAGGCCTGTTAGCGCACGAGTATTTCCAGCTAAAGGGTGCACGTAGCACAGGGAAAGAGGCGTTTAACCTGGCGTGGCTGGACAGCCAATTAGAGGGACATTCCGGGACAACACCGGTCGATGTGCAAGCCAGCTTATGTGAATTTACGGCGCGTACCATTGCCGTGGCGATTACCGGGGAACAACCCGCCACCACCGAGGTGTATCTCTGCGGCGGCGGCGCCCATAACGCCGAGTTGCGCCGGCGCCTTGCCGAGCACTTACCCAACGCGCGGGTCACTGACACCTCGGCTCTAGGCATTGATCCGGATTGGGTGGAAGCCGCGCTGTTTGGATGGCTGGCGTATCGCACCCTCAATCACCAGAGCGGCAACGCCGCGCAGGTCACCGGTGCACAGGGGGAGCGGATTCTGGGAGGAATATACCCGGCCGGCTGAGGGCCAGGAGCTTAGAAGACCAGGTAGCCCTGCTCGCGAATCAGCCGCTGGACTTCACCAGCGCCATAAAAGACAGTTTCAACAAAGGGCTGCAGACCTGTTTCATCGACGCCGTTCTTGCCCATCCAGGAGCGGCAAGCCTTGAATTCAACAATACCCAGCGCGCTCAGACTCGCCGCCTGATCCACCACCGCCTTACTCTGCAGGTAGTTATCACGCAACAGGCTGCGCAGCACCGGCCCGTGCAAAACAATGGTCAGTGGCGCGCCCTGCTCCTGGGTCAATTCACCGGCGGCGAACAAGGAGTCGGCCCGGCCGAGAATTTCGCCCAGATCGGCCTCGGTTTGCAACTCAATCTCGGCCACATAACGCACCGCCTCATCGCTGCCCCCCTGGGCGAGCGATTGCACGGCCAAAAAAAAGCCCAGCAGTACAAACAGGCACTGCCGGGCGTGATTCATCGAAGGCGTTCCTAGATGGAGAACGATGCGCCGCAACCACAGGTGGTGGTGGCGTTGGGGTTTTCGATAATAAAGCGCGAACCTTCCAGGCCCTCGGTGTAATCAACCGTGGAACCCACCAGGTACTGGAAGCTCATGGGATCCACCAGCAGGGTTACACCTTCCTCAGTGATCGCAGTATCGTCCTCGGCAACGTCCTCATCAAAGGAGAATCCATACTGGAAACCGGAGCAGCCGCCACCGGTGATATACACCCGCAATTTGAGTGCGGTGTTCTCTTCCTCGGCCACCAATTGCTGTACCTTCTGCACGGCATTTGAAGTGAGATTGATACTGGTTGGATTGAATGAAGCTGCTACAGACATTGCTCTCGGCACCCGCTGAGGGTTAAAAATCGATCGCCATTATCGTAAAACCGACTATTTTAGTCAACTTTTCGCCGCTTTCGACGGCACCGCCTGGACCACACCATCAGCGCCCATTTCGGTCACCTCGATAAAGGGATCGGGCTGTTTAGCAGCGGGGGTCGACACTGCATCCGAGTGGGTCAGGCTACCGTTAACCTCCGAGCCTGCCGCCATCTCCAGCATCGCATAATGAACGTTGCCCAGCACTCTGCCACGGGACGCCAGCTCCAATCGTTCGGTGGAGAAGACGTCACCCTCAACGGTGCCGTCAATAACCACTACCGGTGCGCGAATTTCCCCTTCGACGCGGCCGTTTTCAGCCACGCTGACTTCGCCACTACTGCCCTCGTCGGCCACCAGATTGCCCTGAACTATGCCTTCTATTTCCAGACAACCGCTGAAATGGACATCTCCCACAATGGTTGTGTCCCGCGCCACGAGCGTGGTGCCCGACGCTGAACCAAACTTTCCCTTCTTACTTCCCCACATGGGTAAACCTCGCTTAACACTTTCTGGCACTGGATCTCACCCCTGCCGGGGCAATGCATGGCCTGTACAGACAGGATAGCTTACCGCCAGACCCATGCCGAAACCAACAAAGCCTAGCGATAAATCACTTTTTCGACCGTTCTCGTGAGCGAAAGCTGACCGGTAGCGCCATACCCACATCGGGCGAAGTGCCGTAACCTGACCAAATTATGGCCAACAATAATTTATGGAACTGCACATGACGCCTCACCTGATTCGATCTGCCTGCCTGTTGTGCCTCGGCGCATTGGTGATATCCGGCTGTTCAAGCAGAGATCCTGCCGCCGTGGCGGCCAGCCTGCCCACGGCAAAGCCTGCCGCTGTGGCTCGTGCCGCCGAGGACGCCCCCAACTTTGCGCCTCACAACCCCCATCTGGCCGACTCGGTATACCCACTGGGCCACGTGAATCCCGCACAGTCTACCGGCGTGAATATCGCCGGGCCGCGGGGCAAGGCCGAGGCCCTGACCGTGGAAAATGGCGGCATTACCTACACCCATCTGGGCCCGGCTCACTTTGGTGGTGCCATCTCGCCGGAATACCCGAATGGCAAACGCGTCATCTGGAGCAATGGCGGCGATCGCATCTCCAAACTGGACTACGACACACTGGACGTGATCGCCGAATACCCGATTACTTTCGGACCGCTCTACCAGAACAAGGGTGAGCTCTACAGCGAGGAGGAGGCAGACGACCTGTTCGACATGCTCGACAGCCAGCCGCTGTTCGCCAACTCCGGCCTGCTGACCGTGCTGCGTACCATTCCCGTGGCCAAAGAGTACTACGGCGCCGGCCTCGCAGGCGTCTACTTCATGCTCAGTGCGGATAACACGCTATACGTGGGTGGCAAGGATTCGATCCTGGCCTATGGGGACGTCAATGCCGGCGAACACGATTCTGAAATCACCCTGCTGCGGGAGTGGAAGAAGCCCCCGGAGATCAAGGGTGGCTTCAATTCCATGAACATGACCTACGATGGCTGGATTGTGTCGTCATCTGATGATGGCTGGCTGGTCATGATCAAGCAGGATTTTGCCGAATACCGCACGATCGCGCTGACTGGCGCAGAGGTCGCCCAGGCCTGGAACCAGCATATGCTCGACATCGGCCGCAGCCAGGGTGCAGCGACCTGGGTACGCAATGCCCCGGCCATTGATAAGGACAACAACCTCTTTATCGCCTCGCTGGAACATCTACACAAGGTCATCTGGGACGGCGATCAGCTGTCTACAGATCCGACCGATGGCGCCTGGGTTGAGCCCTACAGTAACAAGGGCGATATCAGCGTGACCTTTGAGGACATTATCGATCCGGCGACCGGTGAAGCCTACCGCTTCGAGAACGTCAACGTGGGTACCGGCTCGACCATGAGCCTGATGGGCTTCGGCGAAGAGGACAAGTTCGTAGTGATGACCGACGGCGACACCCTGATGAACCTGACCCTGTTCTGGCGCGATGACATTCCCGAGGACTGGCAGCAGCTACCCCAGGCCCCGACACGACGCATCGCCGGTATGCTGCCGGCCAATATCGGCCAGGCCGATAAAACCGAAGTTCAGACCGAGCAATCGGTGGTCGTCGGTGGCTACGGCGCGCTGGTGGTCAACAACGCCCCCGCCAGCAAACCCATTAGCAAGGCCCCGGACGGTGCGTTTATCGGCCTGGCCGGCCACCACCCCGACTTCACCCCCCACGGGGTACAGAAATTCGAGTGGAATCCTGGGGTCCAGGCTCTGCAAGTGGCCTGGGTAAACACAGACGTCGCTTCAGTAAACTGCGTGCCGCTGGTCTCGAACGGTTCCGACATGGTGTACACCGTCGGCGCCAGAGACGGCCACTGGACCATGGAAGGTATTGATTGGTCGACCGGGGAAACCCAGTTCACCTGGGTAACGGGATCAAGCCGGTTTAACACCCAGTTCTCGGGTGTACTGATCGACCAGGAAGGGCGGCTGTGGCATACCACCATACACGGTATTGTGCGGTACGAGCGGCCCGGCCTCTAGAAAAGGGGGACAAACAACTATTTACCGACGCGGGTGAAGCGCGCCTGGACTTGCCAGAGGAAGAGTTCGGTCACTTCCGCTTTGCGCGGTGAGGTGGCCGTCGCGGCGAGGCGCAGCTGGCTGGGAACAAAACCTTCAGGCAGGGTCAGCTGGCCTTCTATCGATTGAAAATAGCGAAAGCGAAGATTGATTCGGTCCGAGTCCACGTCCGGGCTCAATTCAGCCAGCGGAATGGTCACCGGCTCGCCGTCGAGCTGCCCCTCTACTTCGACCCTCAGATAGCCCTTGAGCAGGGAGTGCTTGAGCGTCTCCTGTTGAACCACCATACGATAGGCATACTGGCCCTCGCGCTCCAGGGCCACCAGTTCCGGTGAGCGCAGGCTCAGACCCTGGGCTATCTCTCCGGGGGCCATCAGACTTTTGTAAAATCTCAGGCCTTCTTCGAGGGTGGCGATGTGCTCTTTCTGGGCCGCAATTTCCTGACGCACCAGTTCGAGCGCCTGCTGGTCCATTTCATGGCGAGCTTCCTGCACATCCAGCTCACCCTCCAGGCGGGCCACGTCGGCACGCAGAACCGGCACCTCTTCACCGAGAGCCTGATACGTTGCCGGGTCCAACCCCATGCCGCTGTAGGCGGCACGTTGACCAAGATAAAAGCCCGCCAGCAGCACCACGGCCAGGGCGAGCGTGGCCACAATCACCTGCAGTCGGCGATAGCGGCGCTGCTTGTCCCGTACGCTGACCACGCCGAAATCAGGGCAACAGCCCGACCTGCTCCAGGCCCATGATCTCAGGCAGGCCGAGCATGATATTCATGTTCTGGATCGCCTGACCTGACGCACCTTTGACGAGATTGTCGATGGTCGCCATCACGACCACGGTGTCGCGGTCCTGAGGCACCTGAAGGCCGATCTGACAACGGTTTGCACCTTTGACCGTACGCGTTTGGGGGAACATCCCCTGGGGCAGCACGTCGACGAAGGGCTCATCCGCATACCATTCTTCGTAAAGCGCCTGCAGGTCAGTGCCCGGCTCGTGCAACGTGGCAAACAGAGTTGAGTGAATACCGCGGATCATTGGCAGTAAGTGGGGGACAAACGTCAGCTGTACCGCTGAACCTGCCACATCACCCAGACCCTGCTCGATTTCCGGTAGGTGCCGGTGACCGGCGACGCCGTAAGCTTTAAAGCTGTCGGCCACTTCCGGGAAAATATTGTCGACTTTGCCCTGACGCCCCGCACCGCTGACCCCGGAGGCGGAGCTGGCGATCAGTCGTGCTGGGTCCACCAGCCCTTTGGCCAGCAGCGGAATCAATCCCAGCTGCACAGAAGTGGGGTAGCAGCCGGGACAGGCCACCAACTGCGCGCCGGCAATAGCCTGGCGGTTCACCTCAGGCAGGCCGTACACCGCCTGGCGCAGGATATTGGGGCTGGCATGGGGCTCGCCATACCACTGCGACCACAGCTCAGCATCGCGGATGCGATAGTCAGCAGACAGGTCGACAATGCGGGCACCGGCGGCGAGCAGTTCCGGCACCATGTTCATGGCAACGTTATGCGGGGTCGCAAAAAACACGACGTCACAGGCCGCCAGCGTAGCGACATCCGGCTCGGAAAACGCCAGATCGTAATGGCCGCGCAGATTGGGGTACAGGTCGTCCACACGGCGGCCACTCTCGGCGCGCGAGGTGATCGCCACCACCTCCGCCTGCGGGTGCGTCGCCAACAGGCGCAACAGTTCCACACCGGTATAACCGGTACCACCTACAATGCCAACCTTGACCATGTGTCTACTTCCTCGAAATCTTCACTACCACGGGGCGCAACCTGCCGCCGGTTCCCGGGGCCGGACATTATAGAAGCATTACCTGCGCAAATAACTGGTAATATTGGATTTTTGTTTCGGGCCAATCCTTAAACCGTGCGCAAACTGATCGCTGAATACCGACGCCTGCTGGCCGACTATGAGTCGGTGTTGGCGTACTCTGTGCTCGGCATTGTGGCCGGCCTGGCATCGGGCCTGGTGGTGATCGCCTTTGAAATGCTGATCAGCCAACTGGCGCTGATATGGGGTGTAGGCAATAACGGCGATGGCTTCGAGGCACTGCCTCGCCACCTGCAATTCGCACTACCCGTTGGGGGCGCCCTGTTACTGGGTATTTGCTACCACTTCCTGAAACCGGAAGATCGCGAAACCGGCATTGTTCACGTGCTGAGCAAAATGCACTCCAATTACGGCGCTCTCCCGGCGCGAAACGCAGTGGTGCAGTTCTTTGCCGGCAGCTTTGCCCTGGCCAGCGGCCAGTCAGGCGGCCGTGAAGGCCCTGGCGTGCATCTCGGGGGCGCCATTAACAGCCTGCTGGGCCAGCGACTGGGTCTGCCGAGTAACAGTCTGCGGGTACTGATTGCCTGTGGCGCTGCCGGCGGCATCGCGGCCGCTTTTAATACGCCGCTGGCGGGCGTGATTTTCGCGATGGAAGTGATTATCGCCGAGTACACGGTGGTGGGCTTTATCCCGGTGATTCTGGCCGCGGTATCCGCGTCAGCGGTCAGCCGCACACTGCTCACCGGCGGTGTATTTTTCGCCATCCCGGAACTCGAGCTCAACTCTCTGCTGGAGATTCCATACATTATTTTCCTGGGATTCTGCTGCGGCTTCGCCGTAGTGGCTTTCAGCAAAATTTCCCGAGCCACCGCCCGCCTGGCCCATTGGAACGTGGCCATCCGCTTTACCCTGGCCGGGCTGGTGACCGGCGCGCTGGCCATGGCGGCACCGGAGATTCTGGGTATTGGCTACGATACCCTATACATGGCCCTGCAAAGCGAGCTCACCCTGCTCACACTGCTGGTGGTGGCGGGTGCCAAACTGGTGGCAACTGCCGTCAGTGCCGGCGCAGGCATGCCCATCGGTATTATCGGCCCGAACCTGTTAATCGGCGCCTGCATCGGCGGCGCGCTCGGCCTGCTGGGCATGCAGTTCATGCCCGAACACGCCTCCGACCCGGTGCTGTATGTAGTTATCGGTATGGGTGCCTGCATGGCCGCCGCACTCAATGCCCCCTTGGCCGGCCTGTTAGCGGTGGTTGAGCTTACCCACACCACCAGCATTGGCATGCCAGCCATGCTGGCGATCGTAACGGCCACATTGACCGGCACCGGGCTGTTCCGCCAGCGCTCAGTTCACCAGACGGTGCTCAAGCAGCTGCGCCGCGTGGTCCCCGACGACCCCCTCAATCAATTGCTACACCGCACGCACGTCACAGCCATCATGGACAATCGCGCAGTGCGCGTGCCAGTGAAGCTCACTGACGAGGATTTGGAACCACTGCTGGAGTTCAACCCCACCTGGTGTCTGGTCACGCGTGAAGGGGAAGATCTCTACCTGGTGCAGGGGCCGGAACTACTGGCTTGGTTGCACGAACATCCGCGGGAGGACGACAGCGAGGAGCCGGTGGATATTACCGATGCGGGCATTCGGCGCTGGACCACCTCTTCCGTGCCAGTACAGGCCAGCCTGCGCCAGGCCCTGGACAGCATTAACGCCAATACCGCGGAGATCGCCTGCGTGTATGAACGCAGCCGCACCTCGGGCAAACGTATACTGCACGGCGTCGTCACGCGCGAGACCATCGAAAAATTCACCCTGGGCAGGTTGTAATAAGGAGAAAACCAACGTGCTGTGGATTAAAGCCTTCCATCTCATTTTTGTGGTGTGCTGGTTTGCCGGCCTGTTCTACCTGCCGCGCATATTCGTCAACTATGCAGCCGCCGAGAGCGACGAAACCCGGGAGGTACTCGCGGGCATGGCGCGGCGCCTGTACCGGTTTGTCACGCCATTTATGGTGCTGGTGATTCTGCTCGGGCTTGGCCTGCTGGCCACCAACCCCGGCTACTACCTGCAAACCGTTTGGATGTGGGCAAAACTGAGCTGCATGCTGGCACTGGTGCTCTACCACCTGCAGTGCGGCCGCTACGTCAAGGCGATTACCGAGCACACCGACGACCGTAGCCACGTGTTTTACCGCTGGTTTAACGAAGTGCCGGTGATTTTTCTGTTTGCCATGATTCTACTGGCGGTACTGAAACCTTTTTAGCTGTAGCCAGTCACAGCCTGGACGGGGCAGCGGCGCTGGTGGATATTCTCCTGCCAACACCGGATAATTCGCCTCCCGGCCAACAATGACCAAGGATTCCCGGCCCATGAGCAGTTCTACAGATCTCTTCGATCGCGCCTGTCAGCACATTCCCGGCGGTGTTAATTCACCGGTCCGCGCCTTTAAGGCTGTGGGCGGCACGCCGGTATTCATCGACCGCAGCGACGGCGCCCGGGTATACGATTGCGAGGGCAAGGCCTACATCGACTATGTACTCTCCTGGGGCCCCATGATCATGGGTCACAATCACCCCGCGGTACGCGAGGCGGTGATCAAGCAGAGCGAGAAAGGCCTCAGTTTCGGCGCCCCCACCGAACTCGAGATCCAGCTCGCCGACCGCATCTGCGAGATCATGCCGGGCATGGACCTGGTGCGCATGGTCAACTCCGGCACCGAAGCCACCATGAGCGCCATTCGCCTGGCGCGCGGCTATACCGGCCGCGATACCATCGTCAAATTCGAAGGCTGTTACCACGGCCACTCCGATTCACTGCTGGTGAAGGCCGGTTCCGGCGCGCTGACCATGGGCGTACCCAGTTCGCCTGGCGTCCCCGCGGCACTGGCGGATCACACCATGACCCTGACCTACAACGACCCGGAAGGGGTGCGCGCAGCCTTCGCTGAGCACGGCGACAGTATTGCCTGCGTGATTGTTGAACCGGTTGCGGGCAATATGAATTGTATTCCTCCCGAACCCGGGTTCCTCGAGACACTGCGTGAGTGCTGTGACGTCAGCGGCGCGGTGCTTATCCTCGACGAAGTCATGACCGGTTTTCGTTTCGGCCTGCAGGGTGCTCAGGGTTTCTTTGGTGTCGAGGCCGACCTGACAACGCTCGGCAAAGTGGTAGGTGGCGGCATGCCCGTGGGCGCCTTCGGCGGCAAGCGCGAGATTATGGAACAGATCGCCCCGCTCGGCCCGGTCTACCAGGCGGGCACGCTGTCGGGCAATCCCATTGCCATGGCCGCGGGCCTAGCGACCCTGGACATTATTTCTGCCGATGGATTTTACGAACCACTGTTCGCCAACACCACACGCCTGTGTGAAGGGCTACAAGAAGCAGCAGATCGCGCCGGCGTACCCTTCACCACCAATCATAGCGGCACCATGTTCGGCGGGTTTTTCACCAACGCCAGCAGCATGACCAACTATGCTCAGGTCATGGCTTGCGACACCGAACGCTTTAACCGCTTTTTCCACCTGATGCTGGAGGCCGGGGTGTATCTGGCGCCCGCCTCTTACGAGGCCGGCTTTATGTCCAGCGCACATACCGATGCCGACATCGACGCCACCGTCGATGCCGCCCGCGGTGCATTCGCCGCCCTGTAACGGAGCACAAACATGTCCTTTTCGAGCCAGCGAGGCCCCTTCCCCCAGACCCGCATGCGCCGGTTACGCGCCAATGCCTTTGCCCGCGATCTGGTGCGGGAGAATCAGCTCACCCCCGCGGATCTGATTTTCCCGGTGTTCGTGTTGGAAGGCAGCGGCGAGCGGGAAGCCATCCCGTCCATGCCCGGCATCGAGCGCCTCAGCGCCGACTTGCTGGTGGAGCATGCAAAAGAGCTGCACAGCCTCGGCGTGCCGGCCCTGGCTCTATTCCCGGTGGTAGGGAGTGACAAGAAATCGCTGATGGCCGAGGAGGCCTACAATCCCGAAGGTCTAGTGCAGCGCACGGTCAAGACCCTGAAAGACGCACTACCGGAACTCGGCATTATCACCGACGTGGCACTCGACCCCTTCACCACCCACGGCCAGGACGGCATTATCGACGAGGCAGCCTACGTGCTGAACGATGTGACCACCGAAGTGCTGGTGAAACAGGCCCTCTCCCACGCCGCCGCCGGGGCCGATGTGGTAGCGCCCTCGGATATGATGGATGGCCGCATCGGCGCGATTCGCTCCGCGCTGGAAGAGCAGGCCCATCCCAATACCCTGATCATGGCCTACGCTGCCAAGTACGCCTCCAGCTACTACGGCCCATTCCGCGATGCGGTAGGCTCCGCCGGCAACATCAAAGGCGGCAACAAGTTCAGTTACCAGATGGATCCCGCCAATTCCGACGAGGCCCTGCACGAATGCGCCCTGGATCTCCAGGAAGGCGCGGACATGATTATGGTCAAGCCTGGCATGCCCTATCTGGATATCGCCCGACGCGTAAAGGACGAACTCAAGGCGCCCACCTTTGCCTATCAGGTAAGCGGCGAGTACGCCATGCACCAGGCGGCCTTCGAACAAGGCTGGCTTGAGCGTGAGCCGGTGATGCTCGAGTCACTGCTGGCCTTCAAGCGCGCTGGCTGCAATGGGATTCTGACCTACTTTGCACTGGAAGCGGCGCGAGCCCTGCAGTGATATCACGCGCCCTGCTGCTGGTTGCGCTGGCTTCACTGTCACCGTGGGCTGCTGCGGAATGTGAATGCCTGTGGCAGGGTTCCTTTGATGAGGTACAGGCAAAAACCGACCTGGTGGTGGCCGCCGAGGTCGCCTCTACCAAGGGCAACTCCATCGACCTGAATACCGCGCAAGTGCTGCGGGGCACGCTGCCGCCTGTGGAACTGCGCGTATGGCTGGCCTATGAAGACCACTGCCGGCCGCCAACAGATACCTTCCCTGTGGGCAGTCGCTGGGTCATGGCCCTGACTCGCATCGACGAAAAGGTCAGCGGGGCTTTAACCCCAACACGCCCAACTACAGCTACGGCCGAGTCGGCGACTACATGCTTTCGAACTGCGGCGGCTACTGGTTGAAGTGGGAAGGCGACGCCGTTACCGGCAATCTGGTGGACGCCCCTCGCTGGGACCATGAACCCAAAATGACACCGGTGTTACTGGAACTGATCGCCGCTTTTGTCGCGGGCAAGGCCGATAGTGCGGCTCTGCTCGCGGCCAGCCAGGAGGACCCGGCATTGCGGGAATTGCGGCTGAATACGCGTGCGTTTCTGCGCGGTGACGAGGAATAAATACGGGCTTTTGCCACGAGAGCCGCGCATCCGATGAAGCAACCGGTCACAATCTGAGTATTATTTAACCGCCCGGAGCTGTATACTCCGCCCCCTGCTTGTCTGATTCTTTATTTGTGTCCCTCGATTGCAAACCGTCTTACGACCTTCCCTGCCTCAGTACATAGATAGTTTTTCCCTCAAGTTTTCTCCCGTTCACGCGGGTCATTTATCTATGTCGTAACTAGAAGGTAATTTTCATGTCCAGATCAACTGGTAAAGTAAAGTGGTTTAACGAGAGCAAGGGCTTTGGCTTCCTGGAGCAGGAGTCAGGTCCAGATGTATTTGCGCACTTCAGTGCCATTCAGGGCTCCGGCTTCAAGACCCTCGTCGAAGGCCAGGAAGTTGAGTTCACTGTTACCCAGGGTCAGAAAGGCCCCCAGGCAGAGAACATCACTGTCATTTCCTGAAGCACCCCCAGGCCAGGTGCGGGCATTGCTCCCGCGCCGGCCACTCCATATATAAAGAATACCAAACACAGGGAGACCATTATGGCTGGGAAACCAACACGCCAGAGCAACGCCAAAAAGAAGCCTGCAGCAGCCGTCGAGACATCTGATTCGATCGCAGAACAGACCCGCTTGTTCCTGCAGTCAGGCAAGTCCATCGAAGTTATCGAATCTGGCATTAGTCAGCGGCCCACGCTTGGCGCGCCCAATGGGCCTGCCTCGGGCAAGTAACGCTCACCATCACCGCTGCGGATTAATCACGCGAGGCACATGCGCTAACGTTTGCGCCAGCGCTTGCGTCTCGGGTTATCCCCCTCAACCAGATCCATGAGCTCATCGAGCATCATGAGTGACAACCCCCAGATACGTCGCCCCTCGTAGAAATAACAGGGCATGGGGATCTCAACGTTCTTGTACTTCCAGACCATTTCCTCGCGGTTGTCCGAGTCGAGCAGAAATTCCAGTGGCACCCACACCACTTCGGCCACCTCGTAGTTCGGCGTCAGCACCACCGCGCGCTCCAGCCGGAACACAAAGGCACTGACAATCATGCCCAGCGCGCCACGACTGGGCCGGGCATTGATATCCGAGAGCCGGCCGATACAGCGGTCACTCGGCTCAAGCTGCAGACCGACCTCTTCCTCGGTCTCACGCAAGGACACCGCAAAGCCATTGGCGTCGGCCTTATCCATGCGCCCACCTGGGAATGCCATGTGCCCGGACCAGGGATCCCCCTCCCTTTCTGCGCGTTTGATCATTAGGATATGCAGCTCGCCATCGCGCACCTGGAGAATCAGCGCGACCGCCGAGCGTTTTCGCAGCCGGCGCAGCCAGGGGCGATGAGGGCGATGGCCCGCAAGGCCAGTCTCTATCATTTGCAGCAGTGGTACGGACACTGTGAGCTCCAGTGATTGTCGAGCAATATTAAGCCAGCCCCGAATGAAGGCAACAAGGGCGGCCGATGAGGAATTTTCATGCCCAGTACTCTCCTACTCACGCTAAACCAGGTGCAGCTTGTGTATCGCGCCTTGCCGGCACTGCGCGACGTCAATTGGCACATAGGGGCCGGGGAGCAGTGGGCCGTGTTGGGACCCAACGGGGCCGGCAAGACCAGCCTGGCGAGAATCATCAGCGGCCAGGCCAAACATTACTCGGGCGAATTCATTGCTGCTGATACCCTTGGCGCACAGGGCGTTGCCTATGTCTGCTTTGAGCAAACCCGGGCGCTGATCGAGCGCGACCGCAAGCTCGATGATTCAGAAACCCGGGCCGATGCGAGCGATCCAGGCACCCTGGTACGCGACCTAATACTCGCCGGCAGGGCCGAGGATGAGGCCTTTGCGCAATGGATTAAGCGACTCGGTATCGGCCATATCCTGGACCGCGGCCTGCGCTATATCTCCACCGGCGAGATGCGCAAGAGTCTGTTGGTCGCCGCTATTTTGCAGCAACCGGCACTGCTCATACTCGACAGCCCGATGGATGGGCTCGACCGTGCCAGCCAGGCAGCAATGCGCGCGGCACTCGAAGAGCTACTGCAATCGGGCCAACAAGTTGTGTTGTTGTGCCGACAGGCCGGCGACGTTCCCGAATCCATCTCGCACCTGTTGGTACTCGACGATGGCGCCATTGTCACCGAGGGGCTGAGGAACACCACACTCAACGATCCCCGGGTGGCGGCACTGATGAATCCAACTTTACCAGCGCTGGCGCAACTGCCAGCGCCCGCGCCGCGACCCTATCAACTAAATCCGGATACTCCGTTGCTGCACCTGCGCGACGTCAATGTCAGCTATGGCGAGCTGGACGTACTGACCGGTGTTAACTGGACGTTCCGGCAGGGCCAGCACTGCGCGGTGTCCGGACCCAACGGCTGTGGCAAGAGCACCCTGCTCAGCCTGGTGACAGGGGACAATCACAAGGCCTATGGCCAGGACATTACCCTGTTCGGTATTCGCCGCGGCTCGGGCGAAAGCATCTGGGACATCAAACAGAAGTACGGCCAGTTGGACAACCAGTTACACCTCAACTTTGCCCGGGTATGAAAGTGCTGGAAGTGGTGATCTCGGGCTTTTTCGATTCGGTCGGCCTGTACGATGACTGGGGCGACGAGCAGCGCGCCACTGCAACCCAATGGCTGGCCGCCCTGGGCCTTGCAGATTACCTGCGCGAATCGTTCGATGCGCTGTCGTTTGGCCTGCAACGGGTCGTGCTGCTGGCCCGCGCCATGGTGAAGTCGCCGGCCATTCTGCTGCTGGACGAACCCACCCTGGGCATGGACGGCCCGCACCGGCGCCAGTTGCTGCAGGCCATTGACCACATCGCCGCAAACTCCGACACCCAGGTGATCTTTGTCAGCCATTCGGTGGGCGAGTTACCCGCGTGCATTAACCAGCACCTAGTTTTTGAGCCCCGCGACAATGGTTTTGATGTGGTGTGTTCGGACTGAACCTGGCGGCTCAGTCAACAAACCCCGCAAGCGCATTGCACTGACGACTTCCTGAACAGTACAGCAGGCCGCGCTCGGCCACCGCCTTGGCCTGGGCAGTATTGCCCAGTACCGCGTGGGTGCGCGCCAGTTCGAGATAAATTTCAGCATCGTCGGGATCGATGCGCTGGGCACGCTGCAAATACCCCAGTGCCCTATCGGCATCGCCACTGCTGCGCGCCTGCACCGCCCGGTCAATCAACACGTTGTGGCCACCACTCCCCGTGCTTGAATCCGGCGCCGGAGTCGGCGCAGGCTCAGGCGCCTCAGGAGGCGAGGTGTCTTCATAACTGGGCTCGCCACTCTCAATTTTGGGCAGGGAATACGGGTTGGTGCCACAGGCAGCCAGGGCAACAATAGATGCTCCCAGCAATACGCGGGCAATAACGACAGGGTGGCGCAATGCAAACTCCAAAGAGGCGGTAGTGGCCATGCAGTGTAACCGAACAGGCCGCACAAGCCAGCGGCCCCGGGCTAGTTATCAAAAATGGACTGGAACCAGCCCTTGATGCGTGACGTTCGCGGCGCACAGTTGGTATGCGCCCGCGGTTGCGAGCCTTCAATAAACGGCATCTGCACCGCGTTGGGACAGCCCTCGCCGGTAATCATACCGTTGCTGCTATCCACCCAATCGACCTCCACACCCTCGGGCATACGGTAAGCCAGGGACCGCTGGGAAGCACCCGCCATAAAGCGCGACCAGATCCGCAGGGCGCCACTGCTGCCGGTCAAGCCTGTTTCGCCATTGTCGTCGCGGCCCATCCAAGTCACTGCAAGCAGATCCCCGGAGAAACCGGCAAACCAGGAATCGCGACCATCATTGGTGGTACCGGTCTTGCCAGCCACCAGCATATTGGCTGGCAGGTCGCGATAGGCGCCGCGGCCCGTGCCCTTTTTCATGGCTTCGAGCATGGCGTATTGCAGCAGGTAGACCGCCTGCAGGCTCACCTCACGCTCGTACTGCAGGTCGTAGCGCTGCAGCGGTTCACCGCGGGCATCGACAATATCGCGAATACTGCGCAGCGGAGTGCGGAACCCACCGGACGCAATGGTCTGGTACATGGCGGCCATATCCATCGGTGAGTACTCGCCGGCACCCAGGGTCAGCGCCGGCACCTGGGGCACTGGCCGCTCAACCCCGAGCCGGGCCAGCATATCGGCAATATTCTCAATACCCAGCTCAAGACCAAGACTTGCCGTGGCGAGGTTGTAGGATTTCGCCAAAGCCATATACAGCGGCACCTGGCCGTGGGCCTGGCGATCAAAATTTCGCGGCTGCCAGTCGTCGCTGCCGCGCACCGGCACGCTGATCGGTTCATCCGCCAGCAGGGTGGCCAGGGAGTAATCCCGCGGGCGCTCCAGCGCGGTAAGGTAAACCGCAGGTTTCAACAAAGAGCCCGCCGGGCGGCGCGCGTCGAGGACGCGATTAAACCCCGCATAACTGACCTTGCGCCCACCAACCAGCGCGGCGACTTCACCGCTGTCAAAGCGGGTGACAATCGATGCACTCTGCAGACTGCCCTTGCCATCGATGGCCCTGAGAACGCTGGTAGTACTGCTCTCCAACTTGCGCTGCAAAATCGGATCAAAGGCGGTAAATATGCTCAGGCCCAGTGTAGTCAGGTCTTCCTCGCGGTAGTCGCGGCGCAGCTGCCGACGCACCAGGTCGAGGTAGGCGGGGAAGCTGTTGCGAATGCGCGGCGCGTTGTTGAGCCCCAGCGGCATGGCCTTGGCCACCAGCGCGTGCTCATCAGAGATCACCCCCTGCTCGGCCATGACATCGAGCACCACATTGCGGCGCTTCATCGCTCGCTCGGGATTGCGCAGCGGGTTATAGAGCGACGGGCCTTTAATCATTCCCACCAGCAACGCCTGTTGATGCAGGCCCAGTTGCTCCAGTGGCGTATCAAAATAGTGCCGGGCGGCCAGGGAAAAGCCGTGAATCGCCCGGGGCCCCTCCTGTCCCAGATACACCTCATTCAGGTAGCTCTCGAGAATTTGATCTTTCTCATAGTGCAGCTCCAGCAGCACCGCCATGATCACTTCCGTGAGTTTGCGCACCAGGGTACGCTCTGGCGTGAGGTAGTAGTTCTTCACCAACTGCTGAGTAATCGTGCTGCCACCCGCCACCACCTGACCGGAGCGCAGGTTGCTGAGGGCCGCACGTGCGATGCCTGAGACCGAGAACCCCCAGTGCTCATAAAAGTCCTGGTCTTCCACGGCAAGAAGCGCCTGCCACAGCGCATCCGGCACGTCAGCAAGTCGGATCAGCAGTCGGTCTTCACCGTGGGAAGGATAAATACCGCCGATCTGAACGGGATCCAGGCGCATGAGATCGACGGGGGCGCCGCTGCTGGTAATACCCTGCAGCCGGGTAGCACCAAGATCGAGCGTGACCCGCCGGGCGGGTTCGCTTTCACCGGGAAAATCGAAGCCGCGGGTATAAACCTCAAAGCGATTGCGATTGCGCGCCACCTGCCCGGGGCCGCTGGCATGACGCACCTTGCGGTAGCCCAGCACCTCAAGCTCGTAGGCGAGGTCCTCCGGGGTCAGCTCGGCCCCCACATACAGTTCCAGGGGGCGGGCGTATACCTTGGCGGGCAGTTCCCACATTTTGTCGGTAAACGTGGAGGTAATACGGGCGTCGAGGTAAATCAGGAAGCCGACACCGACAACCAGGGCCACGAGAAAGAGTTTGAAGAGCAGACGGCGAGTTTTAACCATGGGTCGGGAGTGTACACCAGCCCACTTTCAATAGATCAACGAATCCGGATAATACCCGGCTGAACTTACTGAGGATGATGTAACCATGAAAAAATATGCCGCTTATGGAATCGGCGCAGCCCTGGTCGACACCGAGATCAAGGTTGAGGACAGCGAACTGGCCGCCATGAACGTCGAGAAGGGCATGATGACCCTGGTCGACGCCGACCGCCAGAGTGAACTGCTGGGCCACCTCGAAGGGCATCTGGTCAAGGCAAGCCATGCCAGCGGCGGCAGTGCGGGCAACTCAATGATTGCCACTGCCCAGTTTGGCAAGCCGACCTTCATGTCGTGCAAGGTGGCCAACGACGCCGATGGCGATATCTATATCGCCGACCTGGAAGCGGCGGGCGTCGACCATGCGCTCACTGGCGAGCGCGAGGAAGGTATTACCGGCAAATGCCTGGTGCTGATTTCACCGGACGCTGAGCGCAGCATGAACACCAACCTGTCGATCAGCGAAACGCTGTCCACCGACCAGCTCAATGCCCAGGCCATTGGCGAATCCGAGTACTACTACATGGAAGGCTATGTCGTCACCTCACCCACCGGCCGCGCCGCGGCCGTTCGCGGCCGCGAAATTGCCGAAGCGGCAGGCGTCAAAACCTCCATCAGTCTGTCGGACCCAGGCATGGTCGAATTCTTCCGTGACGGGCTGCAGGAAATGATTGGCGAGCGCGTCAACCTTATCTTCTGCAACGAAGCCGAGGCACTGGGCTGGGGCAACACCGACAACATCGAGGTCGCCATCGAAAAGCTCAAGCAGGTAGCGGACACCTTTGTCATAACCCGCGGCGCCGAAGGCGCACTGACATACGACGGTGACAACCTGGCAGAGATTCCACCCCACAAGGTACACGCGGTGGACAGCAACGGTGCGGGCGACATGTTTGCCGGTGCGTTCCTGTACGCCATTACCCGCGGCGAAGATTTCCCCACCGCCGGCCGCTTTGCCAGCCTGGCCGCCGGCAAGATTGTCGCCAACTACGGCCCGCGCCTGAAGCCCGAAGAATACCCCGCCCTGCGCAACGAATTCTTCGGCGGCTAGAACAAGCCGATCTGGCTATTGACGAGCTCGTCGAAAGACGAGCCCACAAAGCCCAGTATTCCGTCAGCCACGGGCTGTAGCTGACGCTCGATGTACTGTTCGTAGTCCAACGGGGCCAGCGCAGCCTGCGCCGGCTCCGCCCCAGCGGTTGTCAGCACATACTCCACCCAGGCCCCGCGCCTGGGGGGGGGCAGCCCGCGCGCCTCATACAAGCGCCCGGCCTGCACATGGGGCGGCACATTGCGCTGGTATTCATCCAACCGTCGCCGCAAGCGCTTGCGGTACACCAGTTGCTGATCGAGTTCGCCGGCCCTGAGCTGTGCTGCAGTTTGCTGCACAAAGCCCTCAAAGGGCTCGCCAACAAATACCCGGCGGTACAACTCTTCCTGGAAGTCACGCGCCAGGCGGGTCCAGTCGGTGCGCACATTCTCCAGCCCCTTGAAGATCAGCCGATCTTCACCCCCGCTACGCACCACACCGGCATAGCGCTTCTTACTGCCCTTATCCGAGCCGCGAATGGTCGGCATGAGAAAGCGTCGATAGTGGGTCTCAAACTCCAGTTCCAATACGCTGTCGATGCCGAATTCCTGCATCAGGGTTTCGCACCACCACTGGTTCAGCGAGCGCTCCAGATCGCGGCCAGCTGATTCCGCCTCCGCGTCATTGGCGGCTTCGTGAATCCACACGAAAACGGAGTCGGTATCACCGTATATCACCCGGTGTCCCGCCGCCTCGATCTGCTCGCGGGTACGCTGAATAATCTCGTGCCCACGCCGGGTGATGGAGCTAGCCAGCCGCGCATCAAAGAAGCGGCAACCGGTGGATCCGAGGACACCGTAAAATGAATTCATGATGATCTTAATGGCCTGCGAGAGCGGCGCATCGGCAGCGGCCCGCGCATCATCGCGCAACGCCCACAGGTGAGCGATTAGTCCCGGCAGGATATGACCCTCGCGGATAAACCGGGCCTCCAGAAAGCCAGGCACGGTCTCATCAGCGGCGATATCCGGCAGGGTACCCAGTGCCAGTCCCAGCGGATCGATGGCAAACGTAAGAATAATACTCGGATACAGGCTTTTGAAATCCAGCACCAGCACGTGGTCATAAATGCCCGGCGCAGAATCGAGCACAAAGCCGCCGGGACTGGCGGTGAGATCGCGACTGGCATTGGGTGCGACATAACCCTGGCGGTGGAGACGCGGCAGATACAGGTTGTCGAAAGAGGCCACCGACCCGCCGAGGCGATCCATGTTCAAACCCGTCATGCGCGAGCGGGCGACGGCGAAGGCCAGCAAATCTGTGTGTTCAAAAATACGGGAGACCAGCTCGCAATCCTTGAGGTTGTATTCCGCCAGTGCGGTTTTGTCTTCCTCAAACTGGCGGCTGATCTCTTCGCCGCGATCAGGACTGTGAATAAGCTTGCCCTTACCCAGCAACTCCCGGGACACGTTCTCCAGGGAAAAACTCTCAAACCGGTAGAAGGCCGCACGCAGCAGCTCAATACCATCTAGAATTACCCGGCCCGGACACTGCACCGTGCGGCGCTCGCCCTCCTCGTCAAGCTCCCGCCAGTGCACCGGCCGGCGGCCGCGGCCCAACAGCAGTCGACGGTTGCAAACATCCGCCACGCGCTGCAGGTACCAGGTATCGAAGTTGACCACGTTCCAACCGATCAGTACGTCCGGATCGAACTCGCCCAACCAGTCGACAAAGGCCTGTAGCACTGCTTCCTGGTTAACACAGACCTGCACGTAATCCTGGGTTGCGCCCTCGCCGAGCATGAATACCCGCCGCTGCTCCGGGCCCTCGCCGCCATAGCCATGCACACCGATGGAGAAAAGCTGCACCCCCTCCATGGCAGTCTCGATATCAAAGGAGGCCACCCGCAGTGAGGGCTGGTAGTCGGCGCCGCGGATTTTGGGGTTTTCCACCCACAGGTGCCCTGCCCGGGTAGTGATGTGCCCAGCGAGCTCGACGCCACCGGCAACAAAGCGCTCCATTAAATAGCGGTCGACGGGATTGATATCCGCCTCCAGGGGCTCGCAGCCACGCTCTTCGAGCGCGTCGGCCAATTGCCTTGCCTGGCGATAACTTCGGCAGTACACACCCACTACCGCCGTATGCGCAAAATCACGCAGCTCCAGCGGCTGCACCTCCACCCCGGGCGTGCCTTCCAATAGCGGGCCGGCAATGCCGAGTTCGTCTCTGGACAGAAAAAAGGTACTGCGCTGTCCCTGCACCAACGCACACAGCGGGCCCTTGTCCGTGGTAAACCACAGCTCCAATTCGATACCGGCGGGGGTATCGCGCCAGTTGCGGCTGAGCAGGAAACCTTTGAGGTTGGATACGGTCATCTATTGAATTGAGGGCCAGTCGGCGATTAAGCTATGTGCCCGCTGAATGGGCCGGCAACGGTAGACAAGGACCTATCATGAACAAACCTGTGATCAAACCCGATCCCTTATACCAGCTCCTGCGCAATGAGGACATCAAGGGTTTTAACGAGCAACGCGACACGCTGGATACCGGTGAACTGAAGAGCGGCGACTACCGCGGCCGCGATCTGCGTAACATGAACGCCGACGGCCTTGACTTCAGCGATTCCTACTTCCGCAACGCGGACCTCAGCGGCATCGACTTCCGCAATACCAATCTGGAAGGGGCCAGCTTGCTGGATGCCAAGCTGTCGGGCACTTACTTCCCGCAGGAACTGTCCGCCACAGAAATTCGCCTGTCCCTGGATACAGGCACCCGGCTGCGTTACGAAAGCTCCAAGTAGGCCTGCCCATGCGCCGAGCCTAGCTCGGCGCAATAATCCATCAACCCTGCAGTAGCAAATCCCGCAAGTCGATAATCGCCGCATTTGCCCGGCTGATATAGGACGCCATCACCAGTGAGTGGTTGGCAAACAGACCAAAGCCGGTGCCATTGAGAATCACCGGGCTCCACAGCTGCTCCTGAGAGCCTTCCAGCTCACGAATAATCTGCTGCAGGCTGACCAGCGCGTTCTTCTTGCGCAGCACATCGGCGAAGTCCACCTCCACCGCCTTGAGGAAATGGATCAGGGCCCAGGTGGTACCGCGGGCCTCGAAGAACACATCATCGATCTCATTCCAGGGCGTTTTCACCACGACCTCGCCCGGCGCATTGGTGGACTGGCTGGCCGCAGTGTCGCCCGCCAGATCCGTATTGATCCGGCGCTGACCCACACTGGCCGACAGGCGCTGGGACAGACTGCCCAGCCGGGTGTTCACGGTGGACAGCCAGTAACGCAGATTGTCGGCGCGCGCATAGAACTGCGCGTGGGGATCATCGGTGTCGGACAGCCGGGTGAAATAGGCGCGGGTATAGGAAAGGGCCTCACGATATTCCGACTCGGACGAGGGTAGAATCCAGCTGTTGGAATCGAAGTGATAGCGGGGTTCCGCCACCGCGAGGTCAGCGTCCTCGGTAGACTGCGACTGCGAGCGGCTGAACACCTCGCGCATGGCCCGTGACATATCGCGCACCTGCACCAATACCCCGTATTCCCAGTTGGGCATGTTGTCGAGGAAGATGCCGGGCGGGAAACGATCGTTGTGGATATAGCCACCGGGTTTGTCCAGCAAGGTTTCCATCACACCCATTAAGGCCGCCGTCGTCACTGAACCGGTGACGACTTCACCGCCGTCTGTCGCGGCGTATTCGGCAGCCTTCTCGCGCGGATCGAAGCGATCCGGCGTGCCACTCCAGTAAATGGCCAGCACCAGGATGATCAGCGCGTACACAAGTACGGCCAAGAGAATCCACTTGCCGGGGCCCTTCTCGGGCAAAACGTTCAACAGGCTGTCGCGCCATTCGTCCAAGGTGTCTCTTACTGCACTCATACCCTAGTCTCTACTGTCAGTGATGATGGTGGTGATGATCGCCCGCGCTGGCCGCGCTCTTGCGCACTTCGGCCTCAGTGCACAGCTCTTCTCCCGAGGCAAAGGTCAGACACAGGGTGCGGGTCTGGCCCGGCTGGGGCATGGCCTCAAGATCGAACAGCATAAGGTGCGTCCCCCCAGGGGCAAGCGCAACCGTGTCGCCAGGGGCTACTGTCAGTGTAGTCAATTCCATCATCCGCAGCAGGCCGTCGACCTCGGCCGTGGTATGGATTTCCACCTTGCCGGCGCCGGATACTGTGGCGGCGACCACTTCCGCGGGCTCGCTGCCGCTATTGGACAGCGATAAATAGGCAGCGGTTGTCTTCTGCACCGGCGGCAGGGCCCTGACCCAGGCATCGTCTATCGTCAGTGAAGAAGCGGTGGCTACCAGCGGCAGAGCGGCGAGCACTGCCGCGAAAACGCGAGTTCGAAACAACACGGTGACTCCAAAGGAAACTATTTACGCGAAAAGGCGTCCTAGACTACACCACGGTTGGCTCGCTCAGCCAGCGAATTGGGCCACGGGCCTTTGACTGATAGAATTTAGGCCCAGAACCGCCGGCACGGTGCCGACGGGGCCACAACATACGGAACCACTATGCGCCTGCTACTGGCCACACTGCTACTTCTTACATCCACTTTTTCTCAGGCCCAGTTACCCGGCACCAACAATCCGTTCGCGGCGGAGCAGCCGGACTTCCTGCCGGTTGAGGAAGCGTATCAACTGGAGGTCGAACCCAGTGATGAGGGCCTGCGCTTTTACTGGCAGATCGCCGACGGCTACTACCTGTATCAGCACGCGTTCAAATTCCAGGGTGAGGATGACGAGGGCGCACTGGCGCTCCAGGGCCAACTCCCCCAGGGCATAGACCGCACCGATGAGTTCTTCGGTGATGTCACCGTCTACTACAACCAGGCCGACGTCACCGTAGAGGCCGAGCGCCAGGGGGACGACACCGTACAGCTGACCGTCACGTCCCAGGGCTGCGCAGATGCGGGCCTGTGCTACCCACCGCGCAAACAGTTTTTCAGCTGGGCACCAGACGCTGGCACCGTCACCGAAACCACGCCGCCAGCGCGCAAAGCCAGCGTCGTCACTACACAGAAGAGTGCGCCCCAGAGCGATGGCGCCAGCCCGGCCCAGGGCCTGGGCTCGCTGCCCTACATGATGCTGCTGGCCTTTCTCGGTGGCGCCATTCTCAACCTGATGCCCTGTGTCTTCCCGATCCTGTCGCTCAAGGTACTCAGTTTCGCCCAGAGCACTGACGAGGACCGCCACCTGCACAGCTGGCTGTATACCGCCGGCGTGGTGATCAGCTTCGTGGCGATCGCCGCTGTACTCATCGGCCTGCAACAGGCGGGCAGCGCCGTCGGCTGGGGCTTCCAGTTGCAGTCGCCGGGTTTTGTGATCGCGCTGGCCTACCTGTTCCTGGTGATGGGCCTGTCACTGTCGGGGCTGGTCAGCCTCGGCGGTAATCTGATGAATACCGGCAGTTCACTGGCAGACCGCGGCGGCCTCAGCGGCAGCTTCTTCACCGGCGTATTGGCGGTGGTGGTGGCCAGCCCCTGCACGGCGCCCTTTATGGGCACCGCCCTGGGGTTTGCCGTCACCCAACCACCGGTAGTGGGACTGTCGGTCTTCGCCGCCCTGGGTGTCGGCATGGCCGCCCCACTGTTGTTGTTCAGCTACAGCGGTGGCGCCCGTGCGCTAATGCCGCGCCCGGGCCCTGGATGGAAACCCTTAAGGAATTCCTGGCCTTTCCCCTCTATGGCGCAGCCATCTGGCTGGTATGGGTGGCGGGTCGCCAGACTGGTGTCAATACCATGGCGGCCGTGCTTTGCGGTGCGCTATTGCTCACCCTGGGGCTGTGGCTGTGGCAACAGGGCGGTAAGCGCCGCTGGATGGCGGCCGCAGCTGTGATCAGCGCCATTGCCCTGGCGAGCATCGACAACCTCGACCCAGTGCGAGGCGGCCAAGCCTCACTGGGCGAGGGCCGGGTAGCCTGGTCTGAGCCAACGCTTGAAGAATTGCGCGCCGCCGGCAAGCCCGTATTTGTGGATGTGACCGCCGATTGGTGTATTACCTGCCTCGCCAATGAGCGGGCAGTGTTGTTCACCGACGACATCACCGCTGCCTTCGCCGACCACGGCGTCACCTATATGGTCGCCGATTGGACCAATTATGACGCCGAGATCGCCGAATTTATCGCCAGTCACGGCCGTACCGGCATTCCCCTGTACGTGATGTACCCGCCCCTGGGGGCCGGCGAACCATTTCTGTTGCCGCAAATCCTCACCGACCAACTGGTCATCGATGCCCTGAACGCCGTTTCTGGCAAATAGCCCGCACTTGTCGGCATGTTAGCTGACTTTACGCGCGGTTTCAGAGAAGATCGTTCTTCTTCCCCGAAACCGCCCAGCAACAGCCCGGAGAAGCCCACAACTTCCTAAATATTGCTAACTTCCGCTATCGCGCTGCTAAATGCTGGCAAAATGCCGATTTTTACCAAAGACGTGGACAAAATGTCGATATTACGCCACACTGCTGCAATAAATAGCGCCTGAGAACCCAACATGGCCACCATACTTGTCCTGCACGGCCCCAACCTGAACCTGCTCGGTGAACGCGAGCCGGAGATTTACGGCAGCACCACGCTGTCTGATATCAACCAGACGCTACAGCAACAAGCCCGCGACAAAGGCCACCACCTGCTCTATGTACAAAGCAACGCCGAGTACGAGCTGGTCGAGCGCGTCCAGGACGCCCGCCACGAAGGCGTGAACTTCATTCTGATTAACCCCGCGGCATTCACCCACACTAGTGTGGCCCTGCGCGATGCGCTGGCGGCGGTGGAGATTCCCTTTATAGAAGTCCACCTGTCCAACGTTCATGCCCGCGAGGAATTCCGCAAGCATTCCTATTTCTCGGACCTGGCTCAAGGCGTGATCTGCGGCCTCGGCCCCCAAGGCTACGAACTCGGCCTGCAGGCGGCGATCAAGTATATCGAGCAGTCCTGACCTGCCCTGCCCCATTAACGAAACCTCAACTTGAAGAGAACAACACCATGGACATTCGCAAAGTAAAAAAACTGATCGAGTTGCTGGAAGAGTCGAATATCGACGAAATTGAGATCAAGGAAGGCGAAGAATCTGTGCGCATCAGTCGCAACAGCATGCAGCCCATGATGGCTGCGCCCGCGGCGCCTGCCTACGCACCCGTGCCCGCCGCGGCACCTGCGCCGGCACCCGCACCTATTGCTGCGGCACCGGAACCCGCGCCTGCTGCTGAGCCCGCCGCGCCGGCCACCACGGGCCATGTCGTGAAATCACCCATGGTGGGCACCTTCTACCGCGCACCGTCACCCAGCTCACCCTCGTTCGCAGAGGTTGGCCAGACCGTCAAAGTCGGCGACGTCATCTGTATTGTCGAAGCGATGAAAATGATGAACCAGATCGAGGCCGACAAGTCGGGCACCATTGAAGCCATCCTCGTGGACAACGGCGAGCCGGTGGAATTCGACCAGCCGCTGTTCTCCATCGTATAAGGAGGGCACATCGAGATGCCCATTCTGGACAAGGTTCTTATCGCCAACCGCGGCGAGATTGCACTGCGCGTACTGCGCGCGTGCAAAGAGCTCGACATCAAGACCGTTGCGGTGCACTCCGTTGCCGACGCTGAATTGATGCACGTGCGGCTGGCTGATGAATCCGTATGTATCGGCCCCGCGCCCTCCAAGGAAAGCTACCTCAATGTGCCGGCACTGATCAGTGCCGCCGAGGTCACTGACGCCACCGCCATCCACCCCGGCTACGGCTTTCTCTCTGAGAATGCCGACTTCGCCGACCAGGTCGAGAAAAGCGGCTTTACCTTTGTTGGCCCGCGCGCCGAAACCATTCGCCTGATGGGCGACAAGGTATCTGCGATTGAGGCCATGAAACGGGCCGGCGTTCCCACGGTACCGGGCTCCGACGGCCCCCTCACCGACGACCACGACCGCACTCGGGAAATCGCCCAGCGCGTTGGCTATCCGGTGATCATCAAGGCTGCCGCTGGCGGCGGTGGTCGCGGCATGCGCGTGGTGCACAACGAAGAGGTGCTGATCTCCTCGATTGAAGTGACCAAGTCGGAAGCTGCCGCGGCCTTCGGGTCTGACGTGGTGTATCTGGAGAAATTTCTACAGAAGCCCCGCCATGTCGAGGTCCAGGTTCTGGCCGACGGCCAGGGCGACGCCATTCACCTGGGTGACCGTGACTGCTCATTGCAACGCCGCCACCAGAAAGTCATCGAAGAAGCGCCTGCGCCCGGCATTCCCGAGGACTTGCGCAACCAGGTCTACGAGGCCTGCGTCAACGCGTGCATCGAGATCGGTTATCGCGGCGCCGGCACCTTCGAATTCCTGTACGAGGATGGCGGATTTTACTTCATCGAGATGAATACCCGGGTCCAGGTGGAGCACCCGGTCACTGAGATGGTGACCAGTTTCGATATCGTCAAGGAGCAGCTGCGCATCGCCGCAGGCATGCCACTGTCCGTCACCCAGGACGAGATCAGCTTCAACGGGCACTCTTTTGAGTGCCGGATTAACGCCGAAGATCCGCAGAATTTCCTGCCCTCGCCGGGCAAGGTAAATACGTTCCACGCCCCGGGCGGGCTGGGCGTACGCTGTGACTCGCACCTCTATGACGGCTACACCGTCCCGCCCTTCTACGATTCGCTGATCGCCAAAATTATCACCTTTGGCGAGAGCCGCGATGTCGCCCTGGCACGCATGCGCCAGGCGCTGGATGAGCTGGTGGTTGAGGGCATTCGCACCAATACCCCGCTGCACCGGGAGCTGTGCCGCGACAGCGCGTTCCAGGCGGGTGGTGTGAGCATTCACTACCTCGAAAGCAAGCTGGAAGACTGACGGAAATCAGCTCTACCCCGGGCGCCGCGACCCCTCAGGAATCACGCTTTCTGAGGGAGTCACGACCCCTGACCACCCCCACAGGAATCGTCCCATGACCTGGATTCAACTGCGACTGGACACCCACCCGGAACAGGTGGAAGCGCTGGAGGACCTGATGCTGGCCAGCGGTTCGGTAGCCGTCACTCTGGAAGACAACGCCGACCAGCCAGTGCTGGAACCAGCCGTGGGGGAAACGCCGCTGTGGCGCCAGACCCGCCTCACCGGTCTGTACCCCGCCGACACTGACATCGAAGCCATCCTCGCGCACTTCCCGGACGAACTGCTCGAGAAGTGCCATTCGCGAGTGGAGATTCTGGAAGACAAGGACTGGGAACGGGAGTGGATGCAACACTACCAGCCCATGCAGTTTGGTCAGCGCCTGTGGGTTTGCCCCAGCTGGCTGGAACCCCCGGAACCCAGTGCGGTCAATTTGCTGCTTGATCCCGGCCTGGCCTTTGGCACCGGCACCCATCCCACCACCGCCCTGTGCCTGGCGGAACTGGACGGCATGGCGCTGAATGACCAGATCGTGGTCGATTACGGATGCGGTTCCGGGATTCTCGCGGTGGCCGCCCTCAAGCTCGGTGCCGTCGAGGCGCTGGGTGTCGACAACGATCCCCAGGCATTGGTGGCTAGCCGTGACAACGCCCAGCGCAATGGCGTCGACGCCGATGCTTTCCCGGTGGCTTTACCTGGCGCTTACGACTCCGAGGCCTGGCAGGCACGTGCCGACACCGTCATCGCCAACATCCTGGCCGGTCCACTGATAGAACTCTCGCCCACCCTGTTACACCTGCTAAAACCAGGCGGCACACTGCTACTCTCCGGGCTGCTGAATACCCAGGCCGAAGGCATTATCGCGCACTACGCCTCCGAACTTTCGCTGCGAATCGCCTCGGAACACGAGGGCTGGGTGTGCCTGCGAGGCGAGCGCCCCGCATAACGTCGCTGTCAACACCCAGCGAGAAAAAAGCTGGGTGTTTTTTGTGCAGAAATTCTTCCCCGCGCTGGGTCTGAGGAGTATGATACCGCCTCTTTTTCGCAGCCTTTCTTCAAAAGCGAACCCATGCCTCAAATCGGACCCTACACGCTGGCAAACCCTGTCGCACTGGCCCCCATGGCCGGCGTTACAGACCTGCCCTTCAGGCGTTTGTGCGCGCGCATGGGTGCCGGCCTGGTGGTCTCGGAGATGGTTACCAGTGATCCGAGCCTGCGGGAAACGCGCAAGACATCGCTGCGCACGATTCACGATGCCGAAGTCGAACCTCGCTCGGTGCAGATAGCGGGCAGCGAACCTGAGCAACTGGCTGAGGCGGCGCGTTACAACTTGCAGCTGGGCGCACAGATTATTGATATCAACATGGGCTGCCCGGCCAAGAAGGTGTGCAAGAAAGCCGCCGGCTCGGCGCTGTTGGCCGATGAGGCGCTGGTGGCAGATATTCTGCAAACCGTCACCGCCGCGGTCGATGTACCCGTGACCCTGAAAATTCGCACCGGCTCCGCACCTGACGCCCGCAACGGCGTGACCATTGCGCGGATCGCTGAAGACGCGGGCATTGCCGCTCTGGCCGTACACGGCCGCACCCGGGCCTGCAAATTCGCCGGCTCAGCGGAGTACGACACCATTGCCGCCATCGCGGCAGCCACCCAGTTTCCGGTGTTCGCCAACGGCGACATTACCTCGCCCGCCAAGGCAGCGGAGGTGCTCAAGCACACCGGGGCTGCCGGCGTCATGGTTGGCCGCGCCGCCCAGGGCCGCCCTTGGCTATGCGGCCAGATTGCGCACTACCTGGCCACTGGCCAGGAACTTGCCCCGCCCAGCCTGCTGGAGCAACACGACATTCTGCTCCAACACCTGACTGACCTGCACGCATTTTACGGCGAGTTTATGGGCGTTCGTATCGCCCGCAAACACGTCAGCTGGTACCTGGAACACCAGCGCGACTACCGCGCCCAGCGCCAGACCTTTAACCGCCTGGAAAGTGCCGAGGCACAGCTGGGCCATATCCAGAATTACTTTCACCACCTATGCAATGAGGAACTCGCAGCATGACAAGGGCTGAACCATTCCACGCCCCCGCGGAAGACACTCCCACCACCGAAACCCACGATCTGACACCTGAGGCCTCCAGCCTGCGCGATGCTGTTACCACCAGCGTTCGCCAGTACCTGGCAGAGCTTGACGGCCAGCTCTCGACCGACGTGTACCAGATGGTACTGGCCGAGATTGAGGCGCCGCTGCTGGAAGAAATCATGGCCTACACCCGCAACAACCAGACCAAGGCATCGGTGATGCTCGGCCTGAATCGCGGCACCCTGCGCAAGAAGCTCAAGCAATACAACCTGATCGGCAACAAGGACTGAAGCCATGAGCGAACTCGTCAGCGTCAAACGCGCCCTGATCAGCGTGTCCGATAAGACCGGCATCGTCGAATTTGCCACCGCACTGCGCGAGCAGGGCGTGGCGCTACTCTCTACCGGCGGCACCTACCGCCTGCTCAAAGACAATGGCCTGGACGTCACCGAGGTGTCCGAATACACCGGGTTCCCGGAGATGATGGATGGCCGGGTGAAGACCCTGCATCCGAAAGTGCATGGCGGCATTCTCGCTCGCCGGGGCCAGGACGACGCTGTCATGGCTGACCACGGTATCGATGCCATCGACATGGTTGTCGTCAACCTTTACCCCTTTGAGGCTACCGTCGCCAAACCCGACTCTACCCTGGAGGATGCGGTTGAAAATATCGATATCGGCGGACCCACCATGGTGCGCGCTGCGGCCAAGAACCACCGTTTTGTGAACATTGTAGTCAACGCCTCCGATTACGACACGATTATCGAAGAGATGAAGGCCAATGACGGCGCCACCAGCATGGCCACCCGCTTTGACCTGGCGATCAAGGCTTACGAACACACCGCCGCCTACGACGGTGCGATTGCCAACCACTTCGGCAAACTGGTGCCCGGCGGCTCAGACAACTTTGCCCGCACCTTTAACACCCAGTTCCACAAAGTGCAGGAAATGCGCTACGGCGAAAACCCGCACCAGAAAGCGGCTTTCTACGTCGAGAAGAACCCTGCCGAGGCCGGCATCGCCACGGCGCAGCAAATTCAGGGCAAGGAATTGTCCTACAACAATGTTGCCGATACCGATGCTGCCCTGGAGTGCGTAAAGAACTTCAGCGAGCCTGCCTGTGTCATCGTCAAGCACGCCAACCCCTGTGGTGTGGCAACTGCCGACACGATTGGCAAGGCCTACGACCTGGCGTTTGAAACCGACCCGGAATCTGCCTTTGGCGGTATTATCGCCTTCAACCGCGAACTCGATGGCGCGACCGCCTCAGCGATTTGCGAGCGTCAGTTCGTTGAAGTCATCATCGCCCCCAGCGTGAGCGATGAAGCGGCTGCGGCTGTAGCAGAGAAAAAGAACGTGCGCCTGCTGGCCTGCGGCGAATGGGGCCAGGCAACACCGGCGCTGGATTACAAACGGGTTAACGGCGGCATGCTGGTCCAGGATCGCGACCTGGGCATGGTGACCGAAGGCGATCTGCAGATCGTGACCAAGGTACAACCCACCCCTACCCAGATGGCAGATCTGCTGTTTGCCTGGAAAGTGGCGAAGTTTGTTAAGTCCAATGCCATCATCTACGCCAACAACGGCCAGACCGTGGGCGTTGGTGCCGGTCAGATGAGCCGGGTGAACTCTGCCCGTATCGCGGCCATCAAGGCTGAGCACGCCGGACTCGAGGTAAAAGGTTCGGTCATGGCATCAGATGCCTTCTTCCCCTTCCGCGACGGTATTGATGCTGCCGGCGAGCGCGGCATTGCCGCGGTCATCCAGCCCGGCGGCTCCATCCGCGACGAAGAGGTGATCGCCACCGCCGACGAACACGGCATGGCCATGGTGTTCACCGGCATGCGTCACTTCCGCCACTAATTGCAGTTGGGCTGGCTGGATGCGTTTGCATTCAGCCAGCCCCGCGCTGTTACCCTGATCTGGAGTTTCGGTATTCATGAATGTATTAGTTATTGGTTCCGGTGGCCGCGAGCATGCGCTGGCCTGGAAGGCAGCCCATTCAGCGGACGTTGACACCGTATATGTGGCGCCTGGAAATGCTGGCACCGCCACAGAGTCCGGCCTTGAAAACGTCGCGATCAGCGTCGGCGACTTCGAAGCGCTGGCGGATTTTGCCAGCAACAACAATGTCGGACTCACCATCGTCGGTCCGGAGCAGCCACTGGTCGACGGTGTCGTCGATTACTTCGCCGAGCGTGGCCTGCGCTGCTTTGGCCCTAGCGCAGGTGCTGCACAGCTGGAAGGCTCCAAGGCGTTTACCAAGGACTTCCTGGCCCGGCAGAACATTCCCACCGCTGCCTATGCGAACTTTACTGACGTTGAAGCGGCGCTGGAGTACCTGCGCGCGCAAGGCGCACCGATTGTCATCAAAGCCGATGGCCTCGCCGCGGGCAAGGGCGTCATCGTTGCCGAAACACTTGATCAGGCAGAAGAAGCCGTACGCGACATGTTGTCCGGCAATGCATTTGGTGATGCCGGCTGTCGTGTGGTCATCGAGGAATTCCTCGAGGGCGAAGAAGCCAGCTTTATCGTCATGGTCGACGGCGAAAACGTGCTGCCTATGGCCACCAGCCAGGACCACAAACGCATTGGCGAGGGCGATACTGGCCCCAACACCGGCGGCATGGGTGCTTATTCTCCGGCGCCTGTGGTCGATGACGCTGTTTACCAGCGCGTCATGGACGAGGTCATCATGCCCACCGTACGCGGCATGGCCGCCGAGGGGAATGACTACACTGGCTTCCTGTACGCCGGCCTGATGATCAGCCCCGAGGGGCAACCCAAGGTCATCGAATACAACTGTCGCTTCGGCGACCCCGAAACCCAGCCGATTATGGTGCGACTGCAGTCGGACCTGGTGAAATTGTGTGAACAGGCGCTGGACAAGCAACTCGACACAGCCAGTGCCAGCTGGGACGCGCGCCCGGCAATGGGCGTGGTGCTGGCCGCAGGCGGCTACCCGGGCAGCTACGCCAAGGGCAGCGTGATCAGTGGCCTGGACGCCGATTTCGGCAGCGACACCAAGGTTTTCCACGCGGGAACCGCCCAGAAAGAGGGCGATATCGTGACCAGCGGTGGACGCGTATTGTGTGTCACCGCCCTGGGAGATGACATCGCCGCCGCGCAGCAGGCCTGTTACACCGGTTCCGACAAGATCAGCTGGGACGGCGTGACCCTGCGCCGTGACATTGGCTGGCGTGCCATCGCGCGGTATAGTCAGGACTGATCATTCGACCTGACTTTCAGGAAACGCACCATGCGCCATCGCCGCTTTTCCCTGCTGGACCGCGCCATCACCGAAGTCGATTCGGTGATGCGCACGATTACCAACCGAGGCCACTCGGCAGGCCGGGCTTCACCCGCCGAAGGCCACAGCGACTGTGAGCTTTCCGAGGGCGAGCGCAAGCATGTGGCCGGACTGATGCGAGTCAATCACACCGGTGAGGTCTGTGCCCAGGCCCTGTACCAGGGACAGGCCCTTACCGCCCGGCTGCCCAAGGTACGCGAGAAAATGCAGACCGCCGCAGACGAGGAAATCGACCACCTGGTGTGGTGCGAAGAACGCCTGCGCGATCTCAATGCGCGGCCGAGCCTGCTCAATCCGATCTGGTATGGCACCTCGTTTGCCATGGGCGCCCTGGCGGGCGCCATTGGCGACGATATCAGCCTGGGCTTTGTTGCCGCCACCGAAGAGCGCGTGTGCAATCACCTGCGCGACCACCTCAAGCAATTGCCTGAAGACGACCGCAAATCAGCGCTGATTCTGCAGCAAATGCTGGAAGACGAAGAGCGCCACGGCCACAAGGCCCTGGAAGCGGGCGGCAAAGATTTCCCGACCCCGGTCAAAGACGCCATGACCACGGTGTCGAAAGTCATGACGGAAACCGCATACCGGGTGTGAACCTGTGTCAGGCGACGCCTCCATCTCAGCCACACAGATTTTTTATCGCTCCCGATTATGGGCAGTGATCTGGGTATATATCGGCCTGACCTACGCCACCCTGCCGCTGATGCGCTCGGTGCTGCGCGCGCTGCGCGACGGCGTGGGCACCGAAACTATCGGCGTGCTGGTGAATATCGCCCTGGTACTGGCCGCCGTGGCCCTGCTGGCGCTGGCCCTGCGCCGGGCCTACTGACCGCGGCCATGGCACTAATCCCCCTGCTGGCTATCGCCGCGATTGCCTCACAACTGGAGGTCGCTGAAGAGCGGGTGCACTTTCTTCAGTACGGCTTATTGGGGGTGCTGGTGGTGGCCACCGGCCGCCATCCGGGCTGGCGGCAATGGCTGGTGATACTCGCCTTTGTTTGCGCGGTAGGCGCCATCGACGAATTAATTCAGTGGGGGCTGCCCAACCGGGTGGGCGACTGGCGCGACGTGGCGTTTAACTGCACCGCCGGCCTGCTGGGCACTGCGCTGGGCGCATTGCTTTTTTGGCTGAAGCCTCAGAGGCCGGGTTCGAACTCGACTATTTCATAGCTGTGGCCGATCTCCACGCCACCGGCGCCCAGCATAATCGAGGCGCTGCAGTACTTCTCGGCAGAGAGCTCTACCGCGCGCTTAACATGACTTTCCTTGAGGCCAACGCCGGTCACCACAAAGTGCATATTGATGCGGGTGAATACGGCGGGCACGGCATCGGCACGTTCGGCGTCAATATCGACACGGCAATCCACCACCTGCTGGCGTGACTTTTTGAGCATGGCCATCACGTCATAGGTGGAACAACCGCCGGTACCAATGAGCAGCATTTCCATGGGGCGGGGACCCAGATTGCGCCCGCCGAGCTCCTCAGAGCCGTCCATCACCACCGCATGGCCACTGCCTGATTCGCCGACGAACATGGCGCCATCCGTCCATTTCACTGTTGCTTTCATTAAATTTTCACCCGGGATTTGCAAAAACGCGCCGCAGCTTAGCACAACAAGTACCGTTTTACTTGACCCCCGAGTGGGCTAGAATCGGGGATATATGTCGGGAATACAGGGATATAGCGGTGCTCAAGCCTCAGCTAGTTAACTCCATCGATAACATTGAGGGTTTCCTCCGCCACTGCCAGCGCAAGGCCTATAAAGCCAAAGCGACAGTGATGAAGCAGGGTGAAGCCGGCGATACGCTGTACCTGATCCTCGATGGGTCGGTATCGGTGATGGTTGAAGACGCATCCCAGCCCGGCCACATGATGGTGGTGAGCTATCTCAATACCGGCGATTTTGTCGGTGAGATGGGCCTGTTTGAAAACGACGTTCAACCGCGCAGCGCCATGGTCGTCGCCAAGACCGCTTGCGAAGTCGCGGAAATTCCCTACGAAAAATTCCACCAGATCAGCAGCCAGCACCCAGAGGTGCTGTACGCGATCTCTCGGCAGCTGGGCAAACGCCTGCGCCAGACCACCCGCAAGCTCTCGGACCTGGCCTTTGTCGATGTCTCCGGGCGCATCGCCCACACCCTGATGGACCTGTGCAAGGAGCCGGATGCCATGACGCACCCGGACGGCATGCAGATCAAGATCACACGCCAGGAGCTGGGCAAGATTGTGGGTTGTTCCCGGGAAATGGCAGGGCGCGTACTCAAATCACTGGAAGAAGACGGCCTGGTCTCGGTTTCCGGCAAGACCATGGTCGTGTTCGGCGCCCGCTAGACGCCGCAGACACTATCAGAAGAACAACTCGCGCAGTTTCTCGCCGGGCTCATCAGCACGCATAAACGCCTCACCCACCAGGAATGCATGAACGTTCTGCTCGCGCATAACGGCAACATCTGCCGGCGTGTGGATACCGCTCTCGGTTACCACCACGCGATCCCCGGGGATATGCGGTAGCAACTCCAGCGTGGTCTCCAGCCGCATATGAAAGGTGTGCAGATCGCGGTTGTTAATTCCCACCAGGGGCGTGCCCAGTTCCAGAGCACGGTCAAGTTCGGCCCGGTCATGCACTTCAACGAGCACATCAAGCCCCGCTTCTACGGCCGTGGTGGCCAACTCTTCCATTTGCACGTCATCCAGCGCCGCCACAATGAGCAGCACGGCATCGGCACCGATGGCTCGCGCCTCTATCACCTGATACGGATCGACAGTGAAGTCTTTGCGGATTACAGGCAGGTCACAGGCAGCACGCGCCTTCTTGAGGTACTCGTCGGCCCCCTGGAAAAAATCGATATCGGTGAGAACTGACAGGCAGGTGGCGCCACCGGCCTGGTAACTGGCCGCGATCTGGGCGGGCTGAAAATCCTCGCGGATGACACCCTGGCTGGGTGAAGCGCGCTTGGCCTCGGCAATGACTGCAGGCTGAGCCTGGGCCACTTTGGCGGCGAGCGCACCGGCGAAACCGCGCGGTCCATCCTGATAAGCGAGCTGACTCTCGAGATCCGACAGGGAGCGCTTGGCCCGGCGCTCGCGCACCTCTTCGGCCTTACGCGCCAGAATGTTGCGCAAAATGGTGGGGGTATTCACTGCCATCTTAGTTCGCCTTGCCCCGCATCAGCTGGGTGAAGTCGATGAATCCATTCAGTTTTTCATTGGCCTGGCCGGAGGCCATTAAATCCTGTGCCATCGCAACACCGTCGGCCAGGGTGGCGGCAATACCCGCCGTATAAATCGTAGCGCCGGCGTTGAGGGCAATGATATCCCGCGCCTTGTCGGCTGCTTCGCTTTCAGCGCCTGACAACGCATTGCGAATCAACTGCGCGGACGCCCGGGAGTCCTGCACGCTGAGGCCGTCGAGACTGCGCCGGCTCATGCCGAAATCCTCAGGCTGAATAGTGTAGGTAGACAGGCTGCCGGCACGCAATTCGGCCACCTTGGTGGGTGCGGCAATAGAGATTTCGTCCAGGCCATCCTCGGAGTGGACAATCATGACCTGCTCTGCACCCAGGGTCTGCGAGACCTTCGCCATCAGCTCGCACAGCTCCTCGGCAAAAACACCGATGACCTGGCGCTTCACCCCAGCCGGGTTGGTGAGCGGCCCCAGCACATTGAATACCGTGCGCATGCCAAGCTCCCGACGAGGGCCAATCGCATAACGCATGGCGCTGTGATGGGCCGGCGCAAACATAAAGCCAAGGCCCATTTCTTCAATCGCTCGCGCGGTCTGATCAGGGCTTAAATCCAGCGGCATACCCAGCGTTTCCAGTACGTCGGAGCTACCACTGCTGCTGGACACACCACGATTGCCGTGCTTGGCGACATGGGCTCCCGCTGCGGCGACCACAAAGGTGGAAGCGGTAGAGACATTGAAGAGGTTCGCACCATCACCCCCGGTGCCCACCAGATCGACCAGATGCTCGCAATCCACCTCGACCGACGTCGCCAGTTCGCGCATGACCTGGGCAGCGCCGGCAATTTCATCCGTGGTTTCACCCTTAATACGCAGGGCCACCAGCAGGCCGCCAATCTGCGCATCAGTGGCATCGCCCGACATGACCTGGCGCATAACGCCGGCCATGGCCTCGCGGTCCAGATTTTCGCCTGCCACCAGGGCGGTAATCGCCTGCTGAATATCCATGTTATTGCTCCAGGAAGTTGCGCAGCAGATCGTGCCCGTGCGCAGTCAAAATTGATTCGGGGTGAAATTGCACCCCCTCGATGGCCAGCTCGCGATGGCGCAGGCCCATGATTTCATCCATCTCGCCAGACTCGGTTTCGGTCCAGGCAGTAATCTCCAGACAGTCGGGCAGCGTGTCGCGAGCCACAACCAGGCTGTGATAGCGGGTGGCTTCGAAAGGCTGGCTCAGGCGCCGGAAGACCCCCTCGCCGCGGTGATGAACCGGCGAGGTTTTACCGTGCATGACCTGGCGTGCGCGCACCACATCGCCGCCAAAGACCTGGCCAATGCTCTGGTGACCCAGGCAAATCCCTAGAATAGGCAGTTTGCCGGCGTACTCGCGGATGACCTCCATGGAGACGCCGGCTTCATTGGGGGTACAGGGGCCGGGAGAGATCACGATTTTCTCGGGTGCCAACGCAGCGATGTCAGCCACGGCAATCTCGTCATTGCGCACTACATGCACATCGGCTCCGAGCTCGCCCAGGTACTGCACCACGTTGTAGGTAAAGGAGTCGTAGTTGTCGATCATTAACAGCATCAGTCTGCCTCCCCTGCCAATACCATGGATGCCGCGCGGAACATGGCGCGGGCCTTGTTGTGTGTTTCCTTCCATTCCAGACGCGGCACGGAATCGGCCACCACGCCGCCACCGGCCTGCACGTATAGGCGACCGTTCTTGATCACCGCGGTACGGATGGCAATCGCGGTATCCATATCGCCGGCCCAGGAGATGTAGCCCACAGCACCGCCGTAGACACCACGCTTCACCGGCTCGAGTTCATCGATGATTTCCATGGCGCGGATTTTCGGCGCGCCGCTGAGGGTCCCAGCAGGTAGCGTGGCCCGCAGCACATCAATGGCTGACTTCTGGCCTTTGAGCTCACCGGTCACATTGGACACGATGTGCATGACATGCGAGTAGCGCTCGACCACCATCTTGTCGGTGAGCTCCACCGAACCGGTTTCGGCAATGCGCCCGACATCGTTGCGCCCCAGGTCGATCAGCATCAGGTGCTCGGCGATTTCCTTGGGATCTGCCAACAGCTCCTCTTCCAGCGCCTTGTCTTCCTCTGCGGTATAGCCCCGGCGGCGGGTGCCGGCTATCGGGCGCACGGTGACCAGGCCTTTCTCTACGCGGGCGAGGATTTCCGGCGAGGAACCGACTATATGGAAATCCTCGAGATCGAGGTAGTACATGTACGGCGAGGGATTGAGGTTGCGCAGGGCGCGATACAGGTTCAACGGCGGGGCATCAAAGGGCACGCTCATACGCTGCGAGGGCACTACCTGCATAACATCGCCGGCGAGCACATATTCCTTCACCTTGTCGACGGCCTCAAAGTAAGCCTCTTCGGTGAAGTGGGAATCGGCCTGCTGTTCCAGGTTGGCGCTATCGGCGGCATCCAGCACTACCGGGGGCAGTGCCGGCATGGGTTCGGGCAAACGTAGCACCAATGCCTGCAAGCGCGCTTCTGCGGCCTGCAATGCATCCGGTTCAGCGGGATCGACATTGACGATCAGGCGGATCGTGCCGGCGAGATTGTCAAACACCAGTACCTCGTCTGCCACCATAAGCAGAATATCCGGGTTACCCAGATCGTCTTCCGGCGTACCGGCGCGCAGGCGCGGCTCAACGTAGCGCACGGTATCATAGCCAAAGTAGCCGACCAGTCCGCCGTGGAACACGGGAAGATCTTCCCGGGGCGCGGTGCGATAGCGGCCCTGGAAAGCTTCGGCATAGGCCAGCGGATCAGCCACTTCCTCACTCTCGGTGAGTTCACCGTCGACCCAGGTCTCGGCGCGGTAACCGAACACCTTCAGTACCGTGCGGCAGGGCAGCCCAATAATGGAGTACCGGCCCCACTTTTCGCCGCCCTGAACAGATTCAAAGAAGAAGGAATAAGGCCCTTCCGCCAGTTTGCGGTAGGCGCTGATGGGTGTTTCCAGATCGGCCAGCACTTCAATGCTGACCGGGATACGGTTGTAGTCTTGTGCCGCCAGCGCGGCAAAGTCCTGCGGATTCATGGGAAGTCCTCGGAGAAGTCAGTTTGCGTAGAAATAAGGTCGAACGAATGCCCTGGCTACCATCGCCAGCAGGTGACCTCTCGCATCGACAGCAGGTCGATGCCTGTACGCATTGCTGTTTGCACAGCGATCTCCGGATAAGTGGAGCAGCTATTGTACATGGCCGCTTAGTGATCGCAACCGGGGAGATTAGCAGCGGCCGCCCCCTGCCGGTGCGGCTTCACCGTACTTAGACTTTAGCCAACTCGGCCCGCATTTCAGCAATCACTGCAGCGTAATCGGGCTGGTTAAAGATGGCGGAACCCGCCACAAAGGTGTCCGCGCCTGCAGCGGCGATCTCGCGAATATTCTTGGCCGACACACCGCCGTCAATCTCGAGGCGAATGTCGTGGCCAGAGGCGTCAATCAGCGCCCGCGCCTCGCGCAACTTGTCGAGGGTACCCGGGATGAACGACTGACCACCAAAGCCGGGGTTGACCGACATAAGGAGAATCATGTCGACCTTGTCCATCACGTACTTAAGCGCATCCAGGCCCATGGCGGGGTTGAATACCAGGCCCGATTTACAGCCTGCGTCGCGAATCATCTGCAGGGAGCGATCCACGTGGGTGGAGGCGTCCGGGTGAAAGGTGATGTAGGTTGCGCCCGCCTCGGCGAAATCGCCAATGAGGCGATCGACCGGCTGCACCATCAAATGCACATCGATGGGCGCCGTCACACCGTGGTTGCGCAGGGCCTTGCAAACCATCGGGCCGATCGTGAGATTCGGCACATAGTGATTGTCCATCACATCAAAGTGCACCACGTCGGCACCGGCGGCGAGGACATTGTCGACCTCCTCTCCGAGCCGGGCAAAATCGGCGGAGAGAATAGAGGGGGCGATCAGGTAATCAGCCATGGGAGGGCTCCTTCAAATAGTGGCGCTATTCTACCTGTTCCTGCGCCGAACGCACCCTCGCTGTGACCAGCGTATCGAGTTCCGCCAGACGCTCGGGGGTACCCACATCAACCCATTCACCGGGGTAGTACTCTCCGCCCAGGGCACCGGCGGCTATCGCCGCATCCAGCAGCGGCCGCAGGGCCAGGCGGCCAGGGCCAGGCCAGCGAAGAAGGCCGGGGTAAAGAGGGCCACGCCGGCATAGGTATGACCGGGGCGACTGCCCACTCGCTTGCTGACCCGCCCCGCCTCATCCAGGCAAAAATCACCGAGGGGATGATGTTCGGGGTTATCGACCATAACCAGATGCGTCTGCTCCCAGGGTGCCAGGGTGTATTCGCGCAGGCGCTCAAAGGGGTAATCGGTCCAGACATCGCCATTGATGACCATAAACGGCGCGCCTGCCAACAGCGGCAGGGCCTGCTGAATACCCCGGCGGTCTCCAGCGGCTGCAACTCACGCGAGTACGTTATGTTTACACCAAAGGCACGGCCATCACCGAAGTAGTGTTCGATCTGCTCGCCCAGGTGCGCCACATTGATCACGATATCAACCACCCCCAGCGCTGCGAGGCGGCGCAGGTGATGTTCCATCAGCGGCGTATTCGCCACCCGCAACAGCGGCTTGGGCGTGTGCTCAGTCAAGGGGCGCATGCGCTCGCCGAAGCCGGCGGCCAGGATCATGGCCTTCACAGTGCACTGCCCCAGGGCTGCTGGCGAACGGCGGCCATGACATCCGATTCAAACCAGGCTGCCGCCTCGCTTATCGGACCCGGCGTCTCGCCATAACGCGCCAGCATTTCGCGCACATAGCTGACCACCAGTGGCAGGTCATCTAGGTAAGCGGTCTTGCCGTCGCGCAAATACAGGCGCGCGAATGTGCCCAACACCTTGATGTGTCGCTGCAGCCCCATGAGATCAAACCAGCGCAGAAACTGCGGCGGCGACACGCCAACAAGCTCGCCCGCCTGCTGGGCCTGGGCAAGATACTCGAGGGCCCAGGCCTCGACTTTGTCCGCGGGCCAACGCACATAGCAATCGCGCAGCAAGGACACCAGGTCATAACAGGCGGGGCCGACGACGGCATCCTGGAAGTCGATAAGCGCCAGCGCCTCGGAGGGCAGGATCATCAGATTGCGGCTGTGAAAATCGCGATGCACCAACACCCGGGGCTGCTCCAGGGCACTTTCAATCAGTATCGCTTCCAGGTGTTGCCAGCTCGGCGGCGGTGAGGCCAGACCGAGCATTTGTCCGACAAACCACTCGGGAAACCGGCTCAGCTCTTCGCTGAACAGCGCATGGTCATATTTGGCCCAGGTCGGATCATCCGGCAACAGGCGTCCGAACTGGTGCAACATCTGGAAAGCCTGGCCATACCGAGACGCCACCGAGTCCTCATTGAGCTCCGCCAGCAACTGCCGATCGCCCAGATCTTCCAGCAGCCAGTACCCGCACTCGAGATCAGATGCCAGCACCGCCGGCACACGCACATTGCCCGCGGCCAACAGTTGCTGCACGCCCAGGAACTCGCGATTTTTCTCGGTAGCAGGCGGTGCATCGACAACAATATAGCCGGCCTGGCCGCACTCGAGGCGATAGTAGCGGCGCGCACTGGCGTCGCCGGTCAGAGGCGCGAATGCCACCTCGGTCGAAGGCGCTGGACCCTCGCCTCGACGCGTTAACTCACTCAGGGCCCAGGGTTGCAGATCGGTCGGCGTTGGCCGCATAGTCGGGGAGTCTCCACACTCACAATTTTGCCGGACAATCGGCAGGGGATGCTTTAGAATTCGCCATTCACTTAACGCCCGATCCAGAACAAGTAACTATGATCGACAGCCCCACTGGGCCCCCGACACCCAAAAGCCCTATCAGCCTGGCTGTGCTGCTCGTAACACTCGGACTGAGTGCAAACTCCAGCGCACAGGATAACAGCGGCTGGGTCTGCGAAGCCAATGCCGAGGGCGTGCTAAGCGAATGTCGACTCGACCCGCAGGCGAGCCCCGCGCGGCTTGACTGGGTGCACCGGCGCCAGGTGCCCGCTGAACAGATCGACGAGCAATGCCTGCGTTGTGACGGCAGCTATATAGACCCACTGGGGCACCTCGATCGCAGCGAATCACCGGAACTTTCAGACATTCATGCCTCTGCCGGCAGCACCGCCATTCAGGGCAATACCATTACCCTCTCGGACCGGGTTGAGGTCCGCCAGGGCTATCGCCACCTGAGCGCCGACAGCGCCACGCTCGACCGGACCGAGAACGAAGCGCAATTACAAGGCAATATCGAGCTGCGCGAACCCGGCCTGCTGCTGCGCGGCCAGAGTGCCTGGTTCGATTCCGATACAGGTGAGGCCAAACTCCGCTACAGCGAATACGTGCTACACCAACAGCGCCTGCAGGGCATGGCCCAGGAGGTCGACCGGGACAGCGAGGGCATTTTGCATATTCACGGTGGACAGCTGTCTTTCTGTCCTCCCGGCGAGGAAGACTGGCTGATTCGCGCCGACGAGTTGGAACTGGATACCGAGGAGGGTCTGGGCGTCGCCCGTGGTGCCCGCATCGACGTCGCGGGTGTGCCCGTGTTTTACAGCCCCTGGGTGCAGTTCCCGATCGATGACCGACGCCGCACCGGCCTGCTGTGGCCCGACATTGGCAGCGACACCAAGGGTGGCTTGGACGTCTCGGTACCGGTGTACTTTAACCTCGCCCCCGATTACGACCTGCTCTATTCCCCGCGCTATATCCAGGAGCGCGGCGTCAACCACGAGGCCAAGGCCCGCTACCTCAGCCCGGTTGTCGGCAGCTGGACCGTGGGTGGCGCGTGGATGAACGACGACAAGCGCTATGAAGATGAACAGCCAGAGGAGCGCAACCACGACCGCTGGCTCGGCGTGGTGAAACACAACGGCCTGTTCAACCAGCGCTGGCGCTCACGCGTGGACTACAGCCGCGCCAGTGACGTCGACTATATGAAGGACCTGGAAACCTCCAGCCTCGACGCCAAGCGCCGCACCGCCCTGCTCCAGTTGGGCTCGCTCGACTACCTGGGTGACAAATGGATGGCCAACCTGGAAGTGCAGCAGTTCCAGAGCCTGGCGGACGACATTAACAACGACTACAAGAAGCTGCCACAGATCACCGGCCGCTACAGGCCTTCCGGCGAGCCCTTCAAAATTGACCCGATTCTGCTGGCACAGTACTCCAGCTTTGACACCGATGATGAGCGCGTAACCGGTAACCGACTCTACACCGAGGCCGGCGCGTCATATCCCATGCAATGGCAATACGGCTTCCTGAACTCCAGCGCCAAATACCGCTATCTGCACTACGACCTCAATGAACACCCGGACTTCGAGGAAAATAACCCCACCTCGGGCGCTGCCACCGCAACCATCGACGGCGGCCTGTTCTTCGATCGCAGCACCAACATCGCCGGCCGGGGCCTGCTACAGACTCTGGAGCCGCGGGTTTACTACCTGTACAGCGAGTATGACGACCAGACGGACCAGCCCGACTTCGACAGCGCCGAGCTCACCTTCAGCTACAACCAGCTGTTCCGGGGCACGCGCTTTTCAGGCCGCGACCGGATCGACGACGCCAACCAGCTGTCGCTGGGCCTGACCACCCGCTTTATTGACGACACCGATGGCCGCGAGGAATTCAGCGCCAGTATTGGCCAGATTTTCTATTTCCGCGATCGCGAGGTGCGACTAGACCCTCGCGACGAACCCCTGAAGACCGGCGGCTCCGAGGTGGCGGGCGAACTGACGTTCTACCCCAACGAGCGCCTGAGCCTGCGCACCAGCCTGGTGTACGACCCCTATACCGATTCGATGAATTCCGGCAGCTTCCAGACAACCTACGACCCGGGCGATGGCAGCCTGTACAACGTCGGCTACTCCTATCGTCGCCCGCTGACGACCACGTCCAACACCACACCCACCGAGCAGGCCCACTTCTCTTTCTACCTGCCGGCAGGCCGTAACTGGCGGGTATTTGCAGGAATTAACTATTCGGTGGAAGCCCACACCAGCGTGGAAGATATGTTCGGAGTGGAATATGATAGCTGCTGCTGGATGGTGCGCCTGCTGCACCTGCGCTACTACGATACCGACTCCGGCCAGAGAACGACCGATTTCGACGACCCGACGCTCACGCGGGAACATTCCACCCAATTCCAGATCGTACTCAAGGGCATGGGCGGCTTTGGCAGCCGGGCAAATAGCATCATGAAAGATATGATTCGAGGTTTTAACGACAGTGAATATTAAGAACACCCTGCTGGGCGCCAGCCTCGCCGCCCTGACACTGGGCGCAAGTGCCCTGCAAGCCGAAACCCAGATGCTCGACCAGGTGGTGGCCATCGTCGATGACGACGTCATCATGGCCAGCGAACTGCGCGAACGCATTGGTGACATCAAGACCAGCATGGCATCCCGCGGCGGCGAAATGCCCCCGGAAGACGAGCTGGTACGCGAAACCCTCGATCGCCTTATCCTGGAGAGTATTCAGGTTCAAAAAGGCGCTCGCGTGGGTGTGCGCATCTCCGACGCCCAGCTCAACCAGGCGGTGCAGCGCATCGCGGCCCAGAACGGCCTGAGCCTCGAGCAGTTCCTCGGTGTTCTGGAAGCAGATGGCCAGTCCTATGCGGCCCTGCGCGATCAGATCAGAAAGGAGATGATCATCTCCCGGGTGCAGCAGGGTAATGTGAACCAACGCATTGAGATCACCGATCAGGAAGTAGACAACTTCCTGGAAACCGAAGAAGGACAGAAGCTGACGCAGCCTGAGTACCAGGTACTGCACGCCCTGGTAGCAATATCGCCAGATGCCCCGGCTGACGAAGTGGTGCGTGCCGAGGCCTACGTGAACAAGGTGCTCGCCGACATTCGCAGTGGTACGCCCTTTGATCAGGCGGTCAGCGCACCCGGCACCTACAACTTCAGCGGCGGCAATCTCGGCTGGCGCCCGGCAGAAGATCTGCCCTCGCTGTTTGCCGATGTCGCCCCCACACTCAAAAAAGGCGAAACCTCAGATCCGATTCGCTCTGACAGCGGCTTTCACCTGATCAACATGGCCGACAGCCGCGGCACCGAGCAGATGATGGTCGCCCAGACCAAGGCCCGACACATTCTGGTCAAGCCCTCCGAAATCATGACCGACGACGAGGCCAGACAGCTGGCAACCGAACTCAAGGGCCGCGCTGAAGGGGGTGAAGACTTTGCCGACCTCGCCCGTGAATACTCCGAAGACATCGGCTCCGCCCAGGAGGGCGGCGAGCTGGGCTGGACCAGCCCCGGCCAGATGGTGCCCGAGTTTGAGAACGAGATGAACATCACCGCAATCGGTGACATCTCCAGCCCGGTGCGCAGCCAGTTCGGCTGGCATATTATCGAGGTGGAAGATCGCCGCGACGAAGATATGACCAGCATGGCCATCCGTAATCGCGCCAAAAACTACCTGCACAACCGCAAATACCAGGAAGAACTGGATGCCTGGCTGCGCCAGATTCGCGATGAGGCGTTTGTCGACATCAAGTAACGGCGCTGACCGCCGTTACGACACCGAGGCATAGCCCGTTTGACGCCCAGAATCGCCATTACCACGGGTGAACCTGCGGGAATTGGCCCGGATATTACCCTGGCTGTTGCCCAGCGGGCCTGGGACGCTGAGCTGGTCGCCATCGGCGACCCGGATCTACTGCAGGCCAGGGCCTCACAGCTGGGCCTGGACATCCAGATTCAACCCTTTGACCCCGGCGCCACGGCCGAGCCAGCTGCGCCCGGGCGATTATTGGTCGCCCCCATCAACGTGGCAAACACTGTGCATGCGGGGCAACTGGACCCCGCAAACGCCCACTATGTATTGAAGACGCTTGAGCACGGCATTGCGGGCTGCACCGCAGGTACCTATGCCGCCATGGTCACCGCGCCCGTGCAGAAGTCGGTCATTAACGACGCCGGCGTGGCCTTCTCCGGCCACACCGAGCTGCTGGCCGGACTCACTGACACCCCCCGCGTCGTCATGATGCTGGCCACCCGCGAGTTGCGTGTGGCCCTGGCCACCACCCACCTGCCACTGCGGGACGTACCCGATGCGATTACGCCGGCGCTGCTTGAAGAGACGCTGACCATCCTCCACACCGATTTACGGGATAAATTCGGCATCAGCGAACCCCGTATTGCCGTGCTCGGGCTCAACCCCCACGCCGGCGAAGGTGGCCATATGGGCCACGAAGAAATCGACACGATTATCCCCGCCCTGGAGACATTGCGCGCGCGGGGAATCCACTTGCAGGGGCCCCTGCCGGCCGATACCGCGTTTAACCCCAAAGTGCTGGACCAATGCGATGCGGTGTACGCCATGTACCACGACCAGGGCTTACCCACCCTCAAATATGCGGGCTTTGGCGAAGCGGTCAATATCACCCTGGGACTACCCATCATCCGGACCTCGGTTGATCACGGCACGGCCTTGGATCTGGCCGGTAGTGGCAAGGCCGACGCGGGCAGCCTGGCTGCCGCTCTCGATGCCGCGATCGCCATGGCATCAGCCAGCAGTCAGTAAACACCCCGCCGGTTTACACCCCTCTCGCACAACCCTAAAATTACGCTTTGTTTTCGCTAACCCAAGAGTCCCCCAATGTCTGAGCAAACTTCCGCCCCTTCCGGCCTCTACGCATTCGCCGAATGTGAAGTCGTCGATATGCAAAACGGGGCTGTAATGCTCATCGACCGGCACGGTGATGGCCAGTTAATGGTAGCGCCTACCGTAGCCCAGGCCATGCAAATGTGCCGGGAGTTCCGTACGCTGGATCACCATGCCCGTGTACTCACCAATGCTATTCCCGAACTCAAGGGCCAGCAGGCGGACGTGATGAACGTGTTCGGCATGCTCCAGAGTGCCGGTCTGCTGGTCAGCGCCGAAAGCGTGTGCGAGCGGCTGAATGCGCCTGTGCCACCCGCCGTGGATCTGCCGGCGACCCGTGCCTTTATCATTACCTGTGATCGGCCAGCTGCGGTGAAACGCCTGCTGGAATCCATGCTCCACGCCGGCAATCTGACCCGCCACGAGGCCCTGTTCCTGATCGACGATTCCCGCGACCCGGAAAACGCACGCCTGAATCGCGAGGCCATGGAAGACTTCAACATCACCTGTCCGAAGGAAATTCAGTATATCGGCGCTGCAGAAGCAAAGGCCCTGATGAATGGACTGATCGCGGCACTGCCGCAGCATGAGGCCGCCATCCGGTTCTTGGTAGATCGCGAACAATGGGCAGCGGACAAAACTTACGGGCTGGCGCGCAACCTTTGCCTGTTGCTCTCCATGGACCGCCGCGCAATCGTAATGGACGACGACATCATCTGCGCGGCAATCAATGCCCCACACACTCGCCCGGGCCTACACTTCGGCCACACACCGCGCGAAGTGGACATCTACACCGATCAGCAGGAAATGCTGGGGCGCACCCAGAGAGCAGACTTTGACCCACTGAGCGGCCACGCCCAGTGCCTGGGCCTGACCATGGGTCAGGCGATTACCAAGCTAAACGGCAAAGCCATCACCCCAGCCGACCTTGAAGGCGCCAATGCCGCCTATGTCAGCCTGTGGTCAGCAGAATCTCCCGTGCTCGTTACCCAAAGCGGCACCATGGGCGACCCTGGCACACCGGGTACTGAATGGCTGCTCACGCTCGATCCGGCTTCCACCAAGCGGCTACAGCAATTCAACGGTGGGATCGCCGGCGCCCTCGCCTCGCGCCACTACTGGCTGGGGCAACCGCAGCCACTGTTCACCAAGCTCTCCGTGATTTCGCAGATGACCGGCCTGGACAACAGCCAGTTGCTGCCGCCCTACTTCCCCGCGCACCGCGGCGAAGACTATCTGTTTGGCGCGATGACGGAATACCTGCATCCTCACGCTGCCGTGCTCGACTACGCATGGGCCGTTCCCCACCTCCCCCTTGAGCCGCGCCCGGGTAACCCTGAGCCAGCGCCAATTACCGGCAAAGGCAAAGCCAGCGTGAACAAGTACATTACTGACCGCACCCGCTATGAACCCGGTGTATCCGCCCAGACCCGCCTCGCATCATTGGCAACCATGGCCGCTGAACTGGGCGAGGCAGATGATCGCAGCCTGACCACGATCTATCGGAAAGAGGTGGCTGAGAACCAGGGAGCGGAATTAAGCCGTCTGTCGCGGCATCTTCAGGATGGCACCATTCGCGAACCCTCCTGGCAGGACTGGCTACAACGCAGCGCCAATAGCGTTGCGACACAGATGCAGCAGCCCGCCGCGCTGGGGGACTTCAAGGACCTGGCGATTGCCCCGGAGCAACTGCTACCCCGCTTCAAGGGCTACTGCAGCTCGTTCGCTCAGGCGTTGAACGCGTGGAGCGATATTCGCCAGGAGGCTGCCAAGCAAGCCGACCAATGGGTATCAGCACCGTAGACCGCTGGCGATGACCTCCACACACACTCCCGCCATTTCCACTCCCGCTAGTGCGCAGACAATCAGCAACCGCGCATTTGCGGTAGAGTTTGGCTGGGCGTTGTTGGCACTCGCCCTGAGTGCGCTGATCGTCATCGCCACTTATATCTGCCTGTCGCCACTACTCGATCGCTTTGATCAGGAGGCGACCCGAGACAATATTCGCCCCTGGTCCTTTGTGGGTACCGACCTGGCACCGCGCATGGGCAAAGCCCTTCCAAAAGACAAATCGCTGCGCATTACCGAGCTTGCCAGCGGCGTCGACGAGCGTGCCATCTTCAGCCGCCGGACCCGGCTGCAGGCGGCGGACTACCCCTTCCTGGAAAGCACGATCGCCGACCGTCACCCCGGTGCGCACATGTACTTTATCTGGCGCACCGCAAGGGCGCCCGAAGAGGTTTTCTACCTGCCCATTTACTGGACGAACGACAAACCACAGCTCAAGCTGCTGGCCAAGCATGAAGAGTGGCGCGGCACCATTACCGAAATCGGTATTGATGTGTATGGCGATCTTCGCAACCAGGGCCCACTGGTCAGCGAACTGACCTTACAACCGACGTCCGCCTCACATTTACTGCGCGCCATCTGGGGTGAGTGGACCGCCTTCCGGGTATGGACCCAAAAATCAGCCCACCACCTGAAAGGCACACCACCACGCCAAACCCAGTCTGTCACAGCAGCCATGGCCGCATGGGCGGGCACCGCTGTTCTGCTTTTGGTGCTGCTGGGCTTCGCACGCCACCGCCACAGCCCTGTGGCCTGCGCGGCTGCGGTACTGATTCCGTGGCTGGCACTCGATCTGCTGTGGCAAAAGAACCTCAACACGCAACTGGATGAAACGCGCTACCTGTTTGCAGGTAAAACTCAGCACGAGAAGCACCTGGCTGACCGTGAGCACGAGTTGTACAGTTATGGCCTGCATTTGAAAGAGAATGTGCTGCCGACGCCGGGCGTAAGAATTTTCCTGCTAAACAAAGGACCAATACGCGACTACCGCCGTCTGCGCATGCAGTACTACCTGCTGCCGCACAATGTGTTCAATTTCGGCTGGTACCCCACGCCAGACAAACTACAGGATGGCGACTATCTATTGGTACTGGATGAAGTAAAGGGGCTCAGATTTAACGCCGACCACAGTGAACTGCGGTGGCCCAAAAATAAATCCATCCCGGTCGAGCTTGTGGATGAGGGTGAATTCGCTCAACTATACCGCTACAGAGGTGAGGGATCATGACGGCGACGGTAGCCCTGCTACTTCCCTGGCTGGCCGGCGCGGTATGGACATACTGGCTGGTGTCACGCAATGAGCGCTGGAACTGGGCCATTGTCGCCGGGCATGGCTATGTGCTCGGCCTGTTCATCATGACGCTGTGCATCAGGATGTGGGACGCTGCCGGCCTGCAGCTACAGTTTGGAGGAATAGCTGGCTTGCTAGCTGGTGTCACTTTGCTTGGCGCCGCGCTGATCAAGCTGCAACCCGGGCAGCCAGCCGCTGCTGCCCCCTCACCCACCATGCCAGCCTGGAAAAAGGCGATTATTGCTGTGCTACTTGCACTCATAGCTTATCGCTATTTCACCATTTTCCAGGAAATCATTCTCCGGCCGCTGTTCCCCTGGGATGCCTGGATGAACTGGGCGCCAAAAGCCATCGTGTGGTTTGAGCACAAATCCATGGTGCCCTTCGCTGCGCAGCAGGTTTGGCTCAACGCCCCCGCTAGTGAACTGGTCCATATTGAAGGTGCCAAGAATGCCTGGAGGTATCCCATCGGCGTACCACTGGTGCAACTGTGGGGAATGCTGGCTCTGGGCACCAATGACAGCACACTAATATATTTGCCCTGGGGCATGATTGCGCTGGCGATGGGGCTGGCGCTCTATGGTCACCTCAAATTACTGGGGCATAGCACATTGATTGCAGTCGTTGCCGGCTATCTGCTGCTCAGCATGCCCTTCGTCAACGTGCATTCGGCGCTGGCAGGATATGCTGACTTATGGGTGGGGGTGGCCTATGGAATGGGAATTCTCACAATTATGGAATGGAATGCCTCGAGATCGTGGCCCTATACGATACTTGCAGTTCTGATGGCGCTGTTCTGCGCCCTACTCAAGACTCCAGGAATAATCATGGGAGGCTTTATTGTCGCAATACTCGCCACTACATTTTTTCCCGTCAGCCGCACAGTTATGATCGGGTTCTTCGTAATGCTCACGCTGACAATTACGTATGCCTTCATTTTCGGAATCCACCTGAATCTGCAAGGCATAGGCGATATTTCAATCAGCTCAAACATCATAGCGCTGCCATTTATTGGTAGCTTCCCGCTCCAATTTCACGACGTTAGCATCGCAATGACAAATACTATGCTATTTATGATTAACTGGAACATAATATGGTATTTTCTAGCGCCAGCACTGCTGATCTCGATTTTCAAACAACCGGCGGTGATGCTATACAGCATTGAACTTAGAGCGACCTCCGTCACGCTTGGGTTTATTTTTTTCGTCTACTACTTCACCGGGAGGTATGAATTCGCCAATGACTACACTCAGGTAAATAGAGCGCTGATATACGCGATATTGCCCGTACTGCTACTGATACTTCAAGTGCCAGGAGTGGCCCAGTGTAGAGACCTGAAAGCTTGAGCAATAGCAGAACGCTATAGCTGCGCATTGGCTCCCACGAGACGGGCTCCTCATCAATACAAAACTGCCTGTATGAATCCAGCGATCAATTGTCCAAAGCTGGGATCAGCTTATTCTGCCAAGACCCGGACGGAACGGAGCGCACCACCGGAGCCGCCATTACATGGATAAGATTCCTGCTAAATCCCATTAGCAGAATCGAGGGATGAGTGCGCCCGGGTTTTGCCAAAAGGTTTGCCAGATTGGATGGCGACGTGGTCATTTCGGCTGAGACTTTTCCCTGGATATTCGACAGAAAATGCATATTCAAACTATAAGACCAGCTGGATAAATATTTCAGCTAGATCAAGGTCATTTCCTATATACGGCGACAGGATCAACAAGCGATATCGCAGTATCAACAAGCTGCAAGTTACTCCGGGTTTGTAGCATCGTGCTTTTATGGACTAGGGAACCAAGCCTTGCTTGTGTACCGCCCACATTTGAAAAGTATCTCAACTACAACCAAAGGCTCGGACATTAGGCTGACGCATTTGGTGGCGACAATATCTCAATGCGGGTGTTCGAAAAGAACTCTCACCAACAATGATGTGGTCGAAAATTTCTCCACACCACAGGGCGTCCATGGCCAGGCAAGTCTAAAACTAAGAATGAATCCGCAGGAAAGATCCGCACCAAAGTTGGCAGGCTGCTTAGCTTATCTAGTTTTTCCGAAGGCAGCTGGGACCAATTGGCGAATCACTTTCCTAAATCACAAAAATGCTACCGAGTCGAGACCACGCAAGCGTTTTTTTATGCCAATTTCATCAATAGCAATAAGCAATTGAATTCACGTTTCACGATCAGATCAAAAGGCGCTCCTTTTAGCTCAGACTTCGATCCCCATCCTACAATCGCTAATGAAAAATCGAATGAAGAGTCCGCAAATGCCGCCATCACGGGTATGCTACAGGGAGTAAGAGAAATGAAAGAGATCCCAGATAGTGAACTCGAGCTCATTGGACTAGCCGCTGCAGCGTTGTTCGAAAGTGACCCAGCATTGAGTCAAGAATTGGCCAATTTAAGTGAGAAATATCAGAGTCGCGATCCGCAACTGCACGCGGAAGATTCGTTGCGAGCGACGCTGAAATGTACAATCAGAAAAAAGTTCCGATTTTTTGGGAGGAAACCATGAAGAAGCGGTTGACACTCCATATCGGTGACTTCAATACAGGCTCGACAGCCCTGCAAACATCCCTCAGTGAAAATCGAGACAAACTCTACCAACGAGGCATTAACTACCCTGCCTCGGCAAGGCCACGGAGCAAGCCTATCAGCTATGGAGTCCTTTCGCTTAGCACCCTAGACGAGTTTGGTGAGCACACGCCCGAGTGGTAAAGCCGCGGCAAAACTGCAGCTTCGGTCATCCGCGAACTTATGGCTGAGATTTGCACCTCTTCCGCAAACACGATTCTCCTCTCATCAGAAGAATTCTTCAGATTTTCGGGATTAAACAATAGGCAACGAAGAACAGCAGCAAAGAACTGAAGACCACTCGATGTGAGACAGGATAAAGAGCGCCTCACAGGCTCACCTTAATGCTCACACATGTCAGCAACATAGCGAGTCTTGTATATGCTACAATTTTTTGGGGACTTGATGCCAAAGTTAAACAAGGCCACAACATGTTGGCCCACTTAGTGATTTTAATGAAATGGAACTCAAGAGCCTGGCCACCTCGCTTCACCAATCCCCTACTACGAAGGATAGACCAAGGTTCACCGCTAGAGAAAATATGATGCAACACCCATCAAAACTAATAGCGATTATCGCGACTGAACGCACAGGCACCAACTACTTTTGCGACCTCGTTGGAAAAGGACTGCAGCTAAAGCAGATGTGGGAAATTTTTCACCCACACGTGCCGTTTGGGCTCACGCCAGAGGACATTGCTTCGGGGTGCAATATTTCAATAGAGCGAGTACAAAAAATGTCCGACATCGATCGTGCTTCTCTGGTCAGAAAAAACTGTAGCGGCATGGTCACATACCTATCCGGGCTCGAAGAAACTTCGCTTTTCAAAATTTTCCCGAATCACCTAAATGCGAAACAGGTACGTAGGCAAATCCTTAAAAACCAGAAGGTTCAGAAAGTTATAGTTGACCGCAACGTAATCGACGTTTATATAAGCGAGCTAAAAGCGGGCCATATCCAGAAATGGGGACACGAAGACACCTCGGAAATCCGCGTCATGATCGACTTCGGCAGATTTGAAAAGTGGCTGCAGGAAAGGCGGAGATGGTATTCCCATGCTCTCGAAATATTGCAGTCCAGCGGACAGGATTATATCTACTACCCGTATTCTAAGATTTCCTCTTTGTCTCCAGAAGACCTTGTCCGCGATTTCCATTCCAGTTTGAGCAGTGTGGGGATCGAAGTTGAGAGTCGTGAAGGAGAGTTAGAAAATCTTCTGCAAAAGCAAGATCGGTCAAAGTCTTACTCGGAAAAAGTAAACAATTGGGACGAATTTCAGCGACAAGCAGACCGCATACAGTTTGATCTTAAAAGCTCGTTTCTTAACCAATGAAGATTGCCATATTCGCTAACTGTCAAGCCGAAGCACTAGCAATCCTAGTTGATGGAATCTATACCCCCCGATTTGAAGTCATTTTTAGAAAGCCAACTTTCCTATGGGAGGATTGTGACGAAACCGCCGTGAACTCAGCGCTCGCTGACGCTGATATATTGCTGTATCAGCCGCATATTGCTCATACCTGGTTACCATCATGGAAGACTAGCGACTACTGGACTAGAACTACCGTGGCGACCCAAATCATTAGCTTTCCGTCGATTTACTTTTCCGGGTATAGCCCGGAACTCACCTACGTCCGAAAACCCGATGGAAGTCATTTAAATAATGGTCTATGCGACTATCACGATAAAAGAATAATTTACTGCTACTTAATGGGCCTTCCCGAGTATGAAACAGCAAGACTGCTAGGGGACTTTCAGCTACACAGAGAGACAGTGAGAAGAAATATTGAGCTATCTCTAGAGGAACTCGAACGGCGAGAGAACGAGCAGAATTTAAGTGTAAGGCTGAAGCATTACATCGCAGAGAACTGCTTTCATGATCGCCTTTTTTTCACTTTCAATCATCCAAGCAACAAGATCCTTTATGAAGTTGTAAAACAACTCTTAAGTAAACTTGGCCTTGAACACACACCTATCCCCTCCGTACCCCACGAATTACTCGGATTCGATATTTTCCCACTTCAAAATGAAGTAAGAGATAGCCTGCAAGCGTGCTCCATACGAAGTGAACATGACTATGTAATACAAGGTAATCCAATGAGCACATTGGAAATCGTTCAACGCTACTACCAAATCTATCGTGACAATCAGCAAATTGTGCAAAATTTTCGCGAAGCTAATGAAGAGATCTTTAAACCAGTAGATGAGGCCTATCAAAGCATGCTGACAGAGAGAGAAGCTAGCGGAACGCAATTCGAATACGATTCAATGAACTTTGAACAGGCGTTTTACCACAAAGAGAAAGCACAGGACCGACTTCGAGATCTGACATTGGACGACGTGCATTTCACCCTGACCAAGTGCGACCCGCAAACCCTTTCTTTCTACTCCGATATCGCGTTTCACCTGCGTCGGCTTTACCCTGAAATTGATGGAGGCATAAAGCGCGTATTAGACGTGGGTTCACGCACAGGCGCAGGCAGCGCACTGCTTCAAAAAATTCATCATCCAGAGTCCTTCAGTGCAGTGAGAATGCAAGTTGAAGCAATCGACATTGAAGAAAAGTTTGAGCCATACGTTAATGCCTTTTCCCCTGAGATCAGTTACACAGTGGGGGATATTTTTGATTTACCCGCTAACTCTAGAGAAATTGTTATCTGTAGCCATACTATCGAGCATGTTTCTAATCCTGCCGCATTTATAGATAGGCTGTGTGATATTGCCAAAGAGTTCGTCATCATCGCGTGCCCCTTTGAAGAACCTAGCTCAAACCTAATTCCGGGTCACGTTCACAGTATCGATCGCAAATTTATAAGACAGTTTAATCCCGTTTTTCTAGAAATTTATAATAGTATGCACTGGCATCAATCCAAAGCCTGCATTTTCGCAATAAATTGTGGATACAAGAATCAAACTCATCTACGAAGAATAGTGCGTAAAATCAGAAACAAATTGCGCCCCCTGAAATCCACGTTCAAAAAAAATTAACCATTTAGAGCGCGCGGTGACGACCGTCGCAAAGAAAATGGAATCGCGGCGAAATATCCTAGGAGTAATTTTTCAACGATGTACAAACGAATAGTTATCATAGACCCAAATCTTAAAGACACGTTTGGGCACAGCTATCGCTATGTGAGGACTCTGGCAGCGAACTATCCGAAATCTGAAATCTTTCTCTCGGCGGGCACCAAGAATCTATCTGACGCAGGAGCGGGAGTAAAACTGTTACCAGCCGTGGTTGAAGACATATACGATACGACCAAATTGGGGCGAATCTCATTAAAACATAGAATCCTTCGCCGAGCTGAGTACATATACCAAGCAAACGTGGATGAATTTAATCAAAAGTCGGGGCTGTCGAAAGCTGCGATGTTTGTTCTTCGAGCCTGCTTGATGCTATCGAAGCTCACGATTTCGCTATCAGAGTTTCTGGGCAGCTTATTCCGCAGACACACCAAATTCGATGACGATTTCGCTTCTAGCCTTCACAAAATTCTTGAGCCACTCAGTCTGACTGAACACGACCTCGTAGTTTTTCAAACTATGCTGTGGCCTCAGTTCGACTCTATGATGGAATTGCTTGTTCTGACCGAGAAAAAGCCGTACGAAGCTCATGCATTGTTCGTGGTCCATGATGATGCCAGAACCTATTATTCACATTACAACCAGTTTCCACTGCGAAAGTTTTATCAGCGAGTGCAGGAGAATCTACCCTTTATTAAAAGCAAAATACTGGTCACAAGCAGCAACTTACAACGTGTTGCTGACATAGAGTATGGAGCAAGGACGGAAGTCGTTGCCGATGTCAATGATAAAGCCATATTAGCTAATGTCGACCGAAAGAAAGGAGCACAGCCAGGAACGAAGTTGGTTTTTGTTCCTGGAGCATATCGCGGCGACAAGAATTTTTCGTCCGTCCTCGATTATGCGCACTACCTAGATTCTCTGGGAATTCCAGAGCTTTGTTTGATGGTTCACAAAAGCGTTCTCCTTGAGTTAGGCCCGAAGCTCGCGGAGTATTCCTTTGTGACGTATTACGAAACTTTGCCGAGCTACGTAGAATATATAACGCTTATTGCTGATGCCGATGTCATATTCATTCCTTATGGCGAAGAGTATATTAATCGAATTTCAGGAATCCTGAACGAGGCGGCGCTTGTTGGTACCCCATGCTTATGCTGGAAGAGGATCGCAGATGCAGTTCACATTAAGGATCCCATTGGCACCTTTGAGAATGTAGAGACTGCCGCAAAAGCAACAGCTCAAATAGTAAATTCATCTTACGATTGCTCAGATTTTTATAATGAAAATTCGAATAGAACAGTTTTCGAGCACCTTGAGTGCGCAGATGGTTGGACTCACTTCAAGAACAAGCCTATAGCAGTACAAAGTAAACCGTCCTGGCATAGATGTGGAAGTACTTCCATCTTTGAAGCCCAGCTTCAGTCTACTCTGGATAACGACTACTTTGTTATTGAATTATTTATCAATAGTGGTCTCCCTGTCTTTGATGACAGTAAGTTATCCCGCTGGAAGGCGGAGATTCTTAGGAGCAACAGAAAGTATGTAGGTGCCTCAATCGCTCGTGTAATTCCAAAATCACCGAACCTATCCGACCTTTTAAGCTATCTTTTACAGCGTCGGCGTGAAAGTAGTTTGAAGCAGCGAACGATCAAGCGGGCTTGGGGTAAGATCGACAAACCGCTCGCGAGGTTTTTTAAGCAGAATCCAGTTGAGATTGAGATCACAAACCATATTTATAATACGCTCATGATGGAAAAGCTGTTCACCCCAAATAGGCGTATTATCGAGACACATGATGTCCAAGCGAGACAAGAGAAGATCGAACTAGGTAACCAAGTCAGCTATCAGCAGTCATTGATATCTGAACTTCAACTTCTGGAGAGGTTTGACGTTCTGGTAAACCTTAACCATGCGGAGCATTGCTTTTTCAAGAAACTGGTATCGACCGAATCAGTCTTTATTTCGCCCTATATCAACGAAAGTTCAGAAGATACCAGCTACGAAACACTCCATCGCCTCATTGAAAGTGAATCACATGATAAGACTGCTTTATCCGTTGATTTGAAGGAGCAATACGACCTCATTTTTATAGGAGACGGACATCCGGCAAATGTAAACTCACTAAATTGGTTTATTGAAGAGGTCTTCCGTCAGACTGAAAATACCTCTCTACTAGTGGTAGGGTCGATCGGATCTAAATTGAATATTTCTTCGGAGTTAAACAAAAGAATACATAGAGTCGGCTATCTGCATAGCCTAGCCAATATCTATGACTTTGCGCTGATCAATATACTTCCAGATATTGATGGCGCGGGCATACCGATCAAGACGCATACAGTAATATCTAAAGAGCTGTGTTTTGCCGCTACTGAGTTCGCTATGCGAGGCTTCGATCTTGATGGCCTATGGAATGTCAGAGGCAAGTCTGTTGCAGAATCTGATTACATGGCAGCAGATATTGTAGCGCTTTTATCGGACCCCGAGGTTTATGAGCAGCGATTAGAGACTTCGAGGAAGCTCAAGGTTCAAATTTCGAAGGAGTCTTACGAGTCAAAATGGTCAAACCTTATCCAATGATTGCTAAACCTGAACAAGGCCTGCTAGTCGATATCGTAAAGCCAGCAGAGTTCCTGTCTTTGTTCGTAGACGAGCGAAACTACCTTGCGTCAGAAGCCGGAATAATTTCTATAAAAGGCTATGCCGTCTTTAGAAAGGATATTATTCAGAGAATATCACTAGTCGATGCTGAAAAAGGCATTGTCTCGAGTGCGGAAATAAATTTAGAAACTGACTTTATGGCAACTCGATTCCCTGATGAGCCCGGCGCTTCCAAGTCTGGCTTTCTTCTTACACTGCAAGTTGAGAAAATCGCGGAGGAAGGGCTCGGATTGGTCGCATGCGCTGGAGATAGAGAGTTCAACATTGGAACGGTCCGGCCATTCAATGCAATTCCTGTAGGACGCACACCTTATTGCTCAGTAGTGAATTTCGAGGGTGATGGCTCAATTTTTATGGTTTGCGATTCGGAAGACGCCATTCAGGGGGCTATCACGGATCAGGAAGGTTCTACGAAGAATCTCTGCTCAAATATACTCAAGATTTCGTCCCCAAAGATACGCTTATACTCGATATTGGTGCAAACGTGGGCAACCACACAGTATTCTACGCAAAATATTATGGAGCGAAGGAGGTGATCCCATTCGAGCCAAACCCGGCTGCATACCAAACATTGATCGAGAATTGCAGACTCAACCGGCTGACGAATATTAACCTCGCGTACCTGGGACGGGTTGTCAGCCATCTCGATCTTGAGTATGAGATTTCACATAATCCAGAGGGCAATCTTGGAGGCGTCGCATACTCACCGCGAGAAGGGCAAGGATCTCCGAGCATAAGTATCGATAGAATTCCCATAAGAGATATTGTCGGTCTAATCAAAGTCGATGTTGAGGGAATGGAGTTAGATGTGCTTAAGAGCGCGAAGAAGTTGATTCAACGAGACAGCCCCGTCATCGTCGTGGAAGTGACCGATGCAACAGCAGCAAGTTGCAAAGAATACCTTTCAAGTCTTCATTACAGAATCGACCGCGAATACAAGATGTACATAGGTATCTGGACACTTGTAGCCCTGAAGGATTGTTAGTAATGTCGAACTTTGGGCGTTTCGTATTTATCGGCGGAATGCCACGGAGCTCTACAACATTTGCGGCGTCACTATTGAATCAGCACAGTGCAGTTCACATTACGGATGAGTGACATGCTTACCGTCATCCGTCGTTCTGGACATTCTGGCGCGACTATAACCAAGGATTTGCTCACGAACGGGAGTCTTGGAGAGGTCTTAATGATCACATGTTGCTAGAAGGGCGACGTAGAATTCATTTAGCGCTGTGGGACTCAGGTAGTCGGAATAAAGTCGAAGAGTGCCAAATCGTAGGTAACAAAACTCCAGGCATCGAACAATATCTGCCAGAACTCATTGACGACTTCGCAGGGTGTGAAATCAGTGTAGTACAATGTCTTAGGGACCCTCTTGAGGTGGCACAATCTATTTTGTCCATGCCTTGGTGCGGAGGGTTAGTGGGCGACAGCACAAAAGAAAAGGCAGAGAACTTTGCCAATTATATTTAACAAGAGTACGCAAAGAGCCAGGATGGCTTCGACGCCATAATAGAACGCGGCGCACCCGTAACCACTTTCTCAATTGCCAGGAAGCAATCAGCAGGTTATCTTGAAAATGTTTTCCAACAGGTCACCGGGATTCGCCCGACTGAGTCTTCTTTTGGGAGTATCCAGTTGGTTGACGACTGGCCCCCACACCTGCGTATTCAGCCGTCTGATGCACTTCGCGAAGCCGTAAATGAAGCTGTCATGTCGAAGCCGCTACTAGCGATTATTCGCGAAGCCTCGTAAGACTGTAAAATGTAACCTCGGATAGCATCCTCAGGTTGAAGCGGGAGCATCTCTATTAACCACACCTGAAATCGTCGAAACGAGATCGACACCTTCGAATTTTTTGATGTAAGCCTTGTAAAGGTCTCGGCTATCCCGGTGTGCCTCAACAAGCATCTCCGGGCACTCGGCAATTTTCTCGACAAGTGCAACCAATGCTTTACTGTCCTGAGACAAATGAAATATGGAAGTCGCATCCAGGCCTGCACTCGCAGCCCTGGTAGTCAGTAGGGGTTTGTCGTGCGCAAGTGCCTCCACATTCTTGACTTTAAGACCAGAGACCAAAGTATCCGGATTAATAACAATGTGACATTGTTCATACAGTTGATCAACATTGTCTACAAAACCAAGCAACGTTACCTCCGGAGGCAAGCGATCACCGGCCAAATCACCGCAGACGCTACCAGCCACTATGAGCCTATAACTACAGCGCTTCCTAATCTGCGCGATGAAATTGCGTATTGCGTTGACGTTTGGTCTATGGGATGAGGCCAAATATCCGAGAATAAGGGGTGAGCCCGCTCTAGGTTTGAGCTCGTTTATGGAAATCGATTCTGCCGGGATATAGGGTAAGGTGATCGTATCAGTTATTCCCAATTCACTCCTAAAGAATGTTTCTTCTTCGTTGGTGATGGCAATAGTCAGATCAGCACGCTCCAAACCTTTCTTTTCTTGATTCCGATCGAGTGAATAGAAAAATGCGGTATTGTCACCAATACTGTCGAAAATGCGCTGGTTTCTGTCGGAAAAAACATCGTGACTGACCAATATCTTACTGGTTTCAGGTTTCAGATACTCGAAAACACGACTCAAATACACATAACTAACTATGCAATGCTCATATCGCTTTAAGTGCACTAGGGAGGCTATAAACTGGATAAGGTCAAAACCGCATAGAGCATCTAAATTGTTAATATTCGTCGGCGTAAGCGACTCACTTAACTTGGTGACATCTACGCCGGATCGCAGATAATAGGCGTTGTCCCATAGCTTGGACCGAGGCTGCCAGCTATTGTGCCCATAGATTACCGTATCGATCTTGTAACCTTGGGCAACAAACTGCCTACAAATACTGTCGACATAAATGCTCGACGCATCAGACCCATGGAACGGTAGAACCAGGAGAATCGCCCTTCGGTCAAGGTCAGAGGATGCTTCGATAGTGGGCACCAAACATTGACCGTGCGGCAGCTTTCCACGCGCGAACTCTGAAGACAGGGCCTTATCGATAAAGACTCTGCTGCGAGGATGCGAAATTATCGAGCTGATTGCGCGCCAAAGCAACTGGCCAGGCTTGGTGTAGTAGATTCGCCGTAAAAACCGGCGATAAGCTGATTCATTTTCCCGTCTTGGGTCTTGCATTACCACAATGCTCTTTTAAGCTTCCGATAGCTTTTCACAGACAACAGTTTCAAAACCTGCCCGAGAAACGGAAAGAATCGCTGATCAAGAATGGCATCGTTTCTGTTAACAAGCTCCTCGTGAACAATCAGATCGTTCATCGTAAATCGCGACTTGGCAGCTGGGAGCCCCTCCTCTCGACAGAAAGACTCATACCTTTCATTGATCTGATCTACCTTACGATGCAGCTTTTCCATATTCTCGCGACTCGTTAAGATCTGGCTGCATAAATAGGTTCGGCGAGTTTCTCTTGGCCAAACGAGTCTGATTTTGTTGAGCCGATTTATCTCTAGCGCTCTAAGATTGCCACTTACATTAACCCGGGAGGGTGATGAAGCATTGAGGTCCTGACACTCCATCCCTAGAGCACACTTGAACATATTCAGATGTTCTTGCGGCTCATTTCGATACGGAAGGATAATGGCACTGTCGTACCCAAAACAATCACGCCAAAAATCAGAAGTCTCTCGCGGAAGCATCAATTTATCATTGGTAATGAAAAAAAAATCCGTGAAACGTCGATTGGGACGCAAACTCTGACTTTTATTCGCCTGATTGTACCAAGAGCAAATAAAGTCATATGGCTCTCTGACGAACAAGATTGTCTTAACTGTCATTCCATGAAACAACGCTTGAAAGGATTCTTTTGCTCGTTCTTTCACAACGTGACTTCGGGTGCCGAGGAAGTAAAATTCTTCAGAGGACAATATGATGTTCGCAGCCGAACTGTTTTCTATCTCAGCTCTTACGCGTTGCACAACAGATTCAAAGCGCTCGGAATCGACATACCATTCTGGAGTGTGCTCTCCAAGATCAGATAGAAAGCTGAGTGGGATTTTACCATGGTTAGGACTTTTCCGATTACTGGGTCGCCCCGAGAGTATGTAATCAAACCCGGCAGACAAAAGGGCGCCGCGATGCTCGAGACAATACTCTTGAATGGCAGAACTTCCAGTTTTGAAGTTGCCAATATGAATGAATACTGTTTTCATTATTGCACTATCTCAAAACGCACTTTCTCAGCTTTAACCGGATACTGGACCATAATAAGACTTTGACCTCGAAAGGCGAGTCAGCAGTGCCGCTAAAGTAGACTAAAGCCTGTCAATTTTATCGCCCCCATGGAAAAAGAGGACGCTTGCGCAAGAAAGACCTAACTCTAGAGCGAAAACCGGCTTCAATTTTAAGGTCTGGTCGGATCCCGCCCAAGGAATTAGCAACGTTTATCAGATCGTAACTCAAGCTCGGATCTAACGGTTGAATCGCATTTGCAGCACGTCGAATCACCTCAATATCCGGGCTTGAAACCGGGTTTGCGGACAGAAAACCCTTGATTAACGCTTCAAGAGCCGCATTCGCGCTATCTTCATCCCAACAATCCATATCCGATTCCGGATACTTACTGAAGTCTTCGGTGAAGAGCGTTGTATCCTTAGAAATCTTGAATTTCTCGTTCAGCAAAAGATTTCCCTCTCTGAAGTGCTCGTAAAACTCTCGGGCACTTTTGCGCGAAGGAAGCATGGGTTGCGAGTCCGGAATATGCTGCATCAGGTCTTTCCAGCTAGTATAGTCAAGCCTACCTTGGCTAAGCAGCCTGGCTGTTTTGGTAAATACAAGTCCACGCGACTCGTTCTTCCTCTCGGACTTCCCATTCCAAGGCAGCCCGGTCAGTTCGAAAAAGTCGGCTACAGCGTCGGCACCGACTAGTTTTCTCGGATCGAAAACTCTGATACTAACATTAGATTGTCCGAAAGCGTCCGCCCAGTAGCCCAAGCGACAGCTATAATTCAGGTAATGCTGCAGGTGCTCGCCATACTCAGGTAAAGCCCTGTTTCCGGTGCCAAAATACCTGGAGGCAATGAATCCGCTGTGTTTGGCCGCTTGTTGGTAGTGGGACACCGCTTGCTCATCCTGCCTCCGAACGTAACTCACAAGCCGGACACTATCAAAATGTTGATATAAGTTTTCTGCCAGTTGATGAATTTCCTTCGGGTCGAAAATCCAAGAGAGAGTCTCTGCAGATGCAATCACATTACCCTCGCTTGCAGCCAATGCCTCTGCAAAACCGGGCCTAACGAGGCCGTGAACCCGCCTGTGCGGACAAAACCTAAAACGCACCCAGGTCAACGCATCGCCTGAGACTCGTTCAGTGCCATCAGGATTTTTGCAAAACAACGTAAAGCCCTGATCGCTCAAGAGAGCTCGCGACTTATACAACGCACCCTGAATAGCCGAGGTGCCAGTTTTGTGGCAGCCGAGGTGCAGTATGAGTTTTCGCTGATTTGACATCGCCTAAAGAATTAACGTGACCCTGAACATTTGACGCTGCTTAACTTGTGCTACTCAGAGGTTGTACCCTATCACCAACAGCGACTTTTATATATTGAAGCCCAGATGCTACCACCCGTAACGGTTTAACTACAGGCTGGCGACTTGAACGGCACCACCTACTTCCGATAAGCCACAACGTATATAAAACTGCGGCCCCAGCGATCAATGATGACGCCCGTATAAAATAATAGAAAATACGGAGATAACAGTGCCCTGCAGATAATCACTTGCCGCTGTTTGAATTGATGACTGTCCGCAAGCGGCCTAACTATTCGGGTGTTGACATTGAACCGAATTAGTAACAAGAAAGACATAAACCCGATCACCGCGGTGCTAGAAGGAACAACCAACGCTCTACTCTAATAGTGGCTTCTTATAATGATACCGTGGTGATACTGAGCCAACTCGGGATTGACGACCAGCTCCGCTCGCTATATCAAGCTCGAAGGTAGCTTGGTGAGCTAAATAAACCGCCAGGAACCCTTTGCAGGGATACGGGCAGAATTCCTATCGAATAGCAATCGGATCCCATAAAGCCTCTTCGGTGGAATTGTCCACTTACACACGGGTTGCGCCTTTCAACTGATTCTCTAGTGATCGAAGCTATCTCAACGAGGAGCTGTAAGCATTGTTCAATGATTCACAATTCAATGTTACCTTCGCAATGCAATTTTCAATTATATTGCCACTGAATACGCCTCACAGTAACCTAGGCAACACTTGACGACAATACAGGCTAATCCTGCATATGCAGCACAAAGGCTATCTACGCGAACATTCAGACCTGCTTCTGTGGCTAATGCGTACGTCAGACCTATTGCTGTCACTCTTTTGCTGTGCACTTGCCTATAGGATTGTTTTCGCGGATTCGACCCCCCCTAGCTTTCTCCTTTATCAGATCTCCGTCATTCTTGCACTGCTATTGCAGCTGGTGACTTTTAACGCAACCGAACTCTATCGTGCCTGGCGCGGCGAAGACCAGGTGCAAGAATTCACTCGGTTACTATTGGCTTGGACCATCGTGTTTGGCGTCCTGATTTTCATTGCGGTAATCACAAAGACAACTGCGAGCTTCTCACGGGCCTGGCTAATGATGTGGTACGTGGTTGGATACGCCACGCTAATGGCACAGCGTGTCCTGCTGCGCGCGGTCTTACGTCGAATGCGTGCAAAAGGTTTAAATTTGCGACATATCATCTTATTGGCTGAGGGTGAAACGGGCGAAAAAGTACTCCAAAAACTTCGCGAAAATCCCGAGACGGGGTTCAATATCGTCGGATACTACTCTTCCAAGATGCCCAGCGAAGCCATCGAAACAGCCCAAACCGGCAGCATAGAAGAAGGCATAAAGTATGTGACAACTCACCAAATTGACCAAGTCTGGTTGGCAATGCCATTGCGGGAAGAGGACCTGATTGAGGAGATTATGGGGAAATTACGCGATGTCACTGCAGACATCCGCCTAGTGCCAGACCTTTTCGGCTACCGACTTATCAATCACTCCATTAGCTCCATAGCCGGTATGTCCGTAATAAATCTCTCTGTGACACCGATGGACGGCGTCAACCGCTGGATTAAGGAACTGGAAGACAAGGTTATTTCATTGGTGACTCTGCTGCTAATTAGTCCGTTGATGTTAGTAATTGCACTCGCTGTCAAGATGAGTAGCCCCGGCCCGGTATTCTACAAACAGACTCGCCTAAGCTGGAACGGTCGCGAGTTCGAAATGTACAAATTTCGGACCATGCCGGTTGATGCAGAAAACCAGAGTGGTCCAGTCTGGGCAAAGGCCGGCGAGAAACGGGCTACCGCGGTAGGCGGATTGCTGCGTAGGACCTCCCTGGACGAGCTGCCCCAGTTCTGGAATGTCATCAAAGGTGACATGTCCGTCGTTGGCCCCGGCCGGAACGAAAGGTCTTTGTCGAACGCTTCAAGGACGAAATACCCAGTTACATGCAAAAACACATGGTCAAAGCCGGCATCACCGGCTGGGCCCAAGTCAATGGCTGGCGCGGCGATACCGATTTGCAAAAAAGGGTTGAGCACGACCTTTACTACATAGACAATTGGTCGTTCTGGCTAGACATGAAAATCATCTTCCTCACCCTGTTCAGGGGCTTTATCCACAAAAACGCATATTGACTCGAGTACTACCACACCTATGAAGCATATTGCCGCAGTAGGCGCAGGTTTTTCCGGCGCAGTCATCGCTCGAAGTCTTGTTGAGGCCGGTTATCGAGTCAAGGTTTTCGACATCCGTGACCACGTTGCCGGCAACTGCCATACAGAGCGTGACCCTGATTCGGGCGTGATGGTACATCGCTATGGGCCACATATCTTCCACACCGATAGCGAACGAGTCTGGGAATATCTGCACCAGTTCACAGAACTCATGCCATATACCAATAGGGTAAAGACCACCAGCGGCAATAAAGTCTACTCTCTACCCATCAACTTGCTGACCATCAACCAGTTTTTTTGCAAGGCAATGTCACCAACTGAAGCAATGGCATTTATCGAAGGGCAGGCTGATCTCAACATCGCGGACCCACAGACTTTCGAAGAACAGGCGCTGCGCTTTGTCGGTCGAGACCTCTACGAGGCTTTCTTCAAGGGCTACACCCAGAAGCAGTGGGGCTGCTCGCCCAACCAGCTCCCCGCCAGCATCCTCAAACGGTTACCAATACGCTTCAATTACGATGACAACTATTTCTTCCACAAGTATCAAGGGATGCCGCGGGATGGCTATACCGCCATTGTAGAGAAAATACTCGATCACCCCGGCATTTCGGTAGAACTCGGGACCAAATTCACCCGGGAGCATGTCCAAGAGTTCCACCATGTGTTTTACAGCGGTCCAATAGACGGTTTTTTCGACTACGAATTGGGGCGCCTCGGTTACCGGACACTTGATTTCAAGGAGATTCGTGCCGAGGGCGACTATCAGGGCTGTGCGGTAATGAACTACGGTGACGAGTCCGTTCCCTACACTAGGATCGCCGAACACAAGCATTTTTCCCCCTGGGAAAAACACGAGAAAACTATCTGCTTCGAAGAATACAGCCGCGCCTGTGGACCAAAAGATATCCCCTACTACCCTATCCGACTTACTCAGGAAGAGGCCATGCTCAGGGATTACGTTCAAAAAGCTCGGGATGAGGAAGGGGTTTCTTTTGTGGGCAGGCTTGGCACCTATCGCTATCTCGACATGGACGTAACGATCGCCGAGGCCCTCGAGGCTGCCAATGAGTTTTTGACATTGGTGGAACAGGGGAGGAAAATTCCTCCCTTCTTCGTAGAGCCAATCTAACGTGTCTCATCCTGTAAATCTCGTTGCTGTCATCGTCACATTCAATCGCCTCGAAAAGCTGAAAGAGACGATAGCCCGCACCCTGGATAATGCCTTTTACAAGATCGTCGTAGTCAACAACGCCTCTACCGACAACAGCCGAGACTGGTTAGACTCCCTCTCAGACACAAGGCTGAAAATCATTCACAGCCCAACCAATCTCGGAGGCGCCGGTGGATTCAACCAAGGTTTCGCCTACGTCGTCGAGAAGTTACCGAAAGCCGATTGGCTGGTCTGCTTTGATGACGACGCCTATCCGGAAGAGGGTGTAGTTGATATTTTCAACGCACTATCGATTCCCTCAGATGTGGGCAGTATGGCCGGAGCCGTTTACCTGCCGGATGGCAAACGAATCAGTGAAATGAACAGACCCAGCAACAACCCGTTCTGGCATTTTGGTCAATTTATAGGAACCGCGCGCAAAGGCCGGATGGGCTTTCACGTCAGCGATGAATCCTACGACAGCGAAATACCTCTGGATGTTGATACCTCTTCGTTCGTGGGTTGCTTCATCCGCGTCGCGAACATTCGTGATGGAAAAATTGGGCTACCTCGCAGCGAGCTGTTTATATATGCAGACGATATCATCTACTTGCTGGATTCACGCAAGGCAGGATTACGCCACTGGTTTGTGCCGACTATGAAATTTCGCCACGACTGCGAGACTTTGGTCAACCAACAGGACGTTTACCGCCCACTGTGGAAGGTCTATTACACCTACCGAAACCGGCTAGAACTATTCCGCATTGCTTCCGGAATATGGTATCCACTGGTATTACTAGTGAAGATACCAAGCTTTTTCATGACCTTCAGGTTCTATGAAAAATTCGAGTACAAAAAGTTCCTGTCGATCACAGCCAGCGCGGTGTGGGACGGGCTAAGGCGAGACTACAGCAAAAGCCACGAGGAAGTAGTCAAGAATTGCAGCGTTGACATTGAATAGAGAAATTACTTCTTGAGCGACGCTCGATATTTAGCGATAACTACTTTCGGCTCACCCTCACCGCATATCTTCCCTTCATCGATCCAGATCACCCGATCACAAAGCGCCTTTACCTGAGCATCCGAGTGGGACACAAATACAACCGTCTGCTCGCCACTGATTCGCTCTTTCATCGCCTGTTCTGCCTTCTGGCGAAACGCAGCATCACCGACACTCAGCACTTCATCTACCAAAAGGATATCAACACGAGTAAGCAGTGCGGTGGTAAAACCCAACCTGGATTTCATGCCCGCAGAATAGGTCTTCACGGGTTCCTCGAAGGAGTCACCCAGCTCGGAAAACTCCTTGATCTGCTCCAGAAAGCCGAGCGCCTCGTCTCGCGTTGCGCCCTGTAGCATGGCAGACAACATAGCGTTGTCTCGACCACTCAAATCCACCTTATGGCCAAGCCCGATGGTTAGTAGCGAAGCCGTCTTGCCCGGTCGTGTGTCAACCTCACCCGCTGTCGGCGCCAGAATTCCCGCCATAATCCGCAACATCGTGGTTTTACCCACCCCATTGCGCCCAATAATGCCGAGCGTCTCGTTCTCGTAGAGCTTGAATGACACCTGGTCGAGCACGTGATGTACGCCGTGATCGAAGGTGCCTCGACTGGTGCGGAAATTCAGGGACACGTCCTTGAGTTCCAGCATGACCTTGCGGTTGTCGTCACTCATCAGGTCAACACCTTCAGCGCCAGGTACTTGCTGTAGCGACGCATATACAACACCGTCAGGCCAATCAGAGCACAGCAGATCGCCGCCAGCGATAGCAGATGCGCCATATCCGGTGTCTCGTTATAGAGCAGCACCTGACGATGACAGTGCAGCAGGAAGGCCAGCGGATTGACCGTCAGCAACATCTCGGCCTTATCCTGGTTGGGTATGTCACGGACATCCCAGAAAATACCGGAGGTAAACAGCAGGAAGGTCATACCCAGGGGGATGAACTTCTGGAAATCACGGGCAATACAGACAAGGCACGCGCCGATTAATCCGCAGGTTACGATTAACAGATACATCACCGCCGCAATCGGCAGCAGCAGCAACCAGCCCGCATTGGGCGATACGCCGCCTATTAACAGGATTACCAGTAGCAGCAGATACACAGACGACTGCCGATACAAACTCTCCTGAATCCCCGACATGGGCCACAGTGACTTGGGCATGTTCACCTTGCCGATCAGGCCCTGGCTGGCCACGATGCTGCCCGAGGCCTGGATAACCGTCTTGGAAAACCAGATAAAGGCGAATTTGCCGCAGGCAAGAAAGAAAATAAAATCACCGGATTTACGCCCGGTATCCAGAATCAGACTGAACACGATGTAGAACACGCCCACCCACATCAGAGGCTCAAGAAACCACCACATGAAACCGAGCTTGAACTTGGAGGCATCAGCCTTGAGCAGCATACGTGCCTGCACATTGATAAGACTGAAATACTGGTAAAGCGTCATGGTGTGAATTCGAGTGCCCGATCGGTCCAACTAATGGTGCCGGAGTGTAACAGAATTCGTCACCACAATGCCGCGGGTCGGTAGTATTTAACCAATCGACGGGTACAATGCGCCTATGTCAAAACAACCCTCAAGCCATCGCCCCCGCAAACGCTTCGGCCAGAATTTCCTGACCGACGAAGGCGTCATCGGCCGCATAGCCGCCGCTATCAACCCACAGGAGGCTGACCATATTGTGGAAATCGGCCCCGGCCAGGGCGCGCTCACCGAGACCCTGGCGCCGACGGGATGCCGGCTGGATGTGGTGGAACTGGACCGCGATCTGGTGGCGGGCCTGCTGGCCGCTTTCAGCGTCTACTCGGGGTTCAAGCTACACAGCGCCGATGCCCTGAAATTTGACTTTGCCGCGCTCACCGATGAGGGCGAGAGGCTGCGGGTGGTGGGCAATCTGCCCTACAACATCTCCACGCCACTAATTTTCAAACTGCTTGAGAACGCCAGCATCATTCAGGACATGCACTTCATGCTGCAGCTGGAAGTCGTGCAGCGGTTGGCAGCTACCCCGGGCAGCAAACACTGGGGGCGCCTGGGCATCATGGCGCAATACCACTGCCAGGTAGATCACCTGTTTGACGTGCCGCCAGAGTCCTTTTTCCCGCCGCCCAAGGTCCAGTCGGCAATCGTGCGACTCACGCCTCGCAGCGAGTCGCCCTGGCCGGACTGCAGCGAAAGCGAGCTGGGCAAGGTAGTACAGGCCGCCTTCGCCCAGCGGCGCAAAACCCTGCGCAACAACCTGAAGGGCCTGGTCAGCGCCGGGCAGCTGGAATCCCTGGGCATCGATCCGGGCGCCCGGGCGGAAACGCTGGAACTCGATCAGTTTGTAGACATTGCCAGGGGGCTCAATGCCTAACGCACCGTTCAAGACATCCCTGATCGGGATTAACGTGGTCACCACCTATCTGCCCAGCCATTCCAGCCCGGACGAAGATCACTACACGTTCGCCTATACCATTACAATCAGCAATGCGAGTGACAGCCCGGTGCAGTTGCTGTCGCGTCACTGGGTCATCACCGATGCCAACAACGAGGTTCAGGAGGTGAGAGGCGAAGGCGTGGTGGGCGAACAGCCGGTAATTCCACCGGGCGATTCCTTCCGCTACACCAGCGGGGCCAGTCTGGAGACGCCGGTCGGCTTTATGGAGGGGAGCTACTTTATGGTCGTACGCGACCCCATGGAAGTTCCCCCGGAAGATCTGCCGACCTTCGAAGTGCCCATTCCTGCGTTTACCCTGCACACGCCCACGGCGCTGAACTGACATGGCCACCTATGTCGTGGGCGATATACAGGGCTGCCTCGAGCCTCTGAAGTGCCTGCTGCAGACGGTGAAATTCGACCCCGAGGTAGATGTGCTCTGGTCCGCCGGCGACATCGTCAATCGCGGTCCCGATTGCCTGGGTACAATGCGCTTCCTTTACGACATGCGCGACAGCCTGGTGATGGTGCTGGGCAACCACGACCTGCATCTGCTGGCGGTGGCCAGTGGCGCCCGTCGACCCTCGCGCTCCGATACCCTGGACGCCATTCTCGAAGCACCCGATCGTGAGCCACTGCTGAACTGGCTCCTCCATCAGCCATTGATTCACCACGAACACGGCTACACCCTCGTGCACGCCGGCATCCCGCCCCAGTGGTCGATCAAAAAGGCCCTGAAACGCGCCCGCGAGGTAGAGTCCGTGCTGCGCGGGCCAGACTGCATCGCGTTCTTTAAAGCGATGTATGGTAATGAACCCGCGATCTGGTCAGGCGACCTGGAAGGCATGGAGCGGCTGCGCGTCATCACCAATTATCTGACGCGCATGCGTTTTTGCACCCGCAAAGGGAAACTGGACCTGGAGAGCAAGGGCGCAGAAGCCCCCAAGGGCAGCAAGAAGGTCGACGCATGGTTTGCCCACAAGCATCGCAAAGCTGCCGACGATCCCATTCTGTTTGGCCATTGGGCAGCACTCGAGGGACGCACCAGTACGCCCAATGCCATTGGGCTGGACACCGGCTGCATATGGGGGGGCTCGCTTTCCTTGTATTGCCTGGACACCAGGGCCTGGACCCACTGCCGCTGCAAAGACGGCCAGCCAGTACACTGACATGGATACCTATCTCGTCGGCGGCGCCGTGCGCGACCAACTCCTGAACTACCCGATAATAGAGCAGGACTGGGTCGTTGTCGGCGCCACCCCCCAACAAATGCTCGACCTCGGCTACCAGCAGGTAGGCAAAGACTTCCCCGTTTTCCTCCACCCCCAGACCAAAGACGAGCACGCCCTGGCCCGCACCGAGCGCAAGGCCGGCCACGGCTACCATGGCTTCGATGTGTATTGCGCACCCGAAGTCACCCTGGAAGAAGACCTGCTGCGCCGGGATCTGACGGTGAATGCCATGGCGCAGGATGACCAGGGCCACATTATCGACCCCTATGGCGGCCAGCAGGACCTGGAAGCCAGGCTGCTCCGGCACGTTTCAGATGCCTTTGTGGAAGACCCGCTGCGGGTCTTGCGCACAGCACGCTTTGCGGCCCGCTTCCATCACCTGGGTTTTACAGTGGCACCGGAAACCATGGCGCTTATGGCAGACATTGTTGCCGCAGGCGAATTGGCCCACCTGAGCAAAGAGCGCATTTGGGTGGAGCTGGAAAAGGCAATGGGAGAACGCAATCCCGAGGTGTTCATCGAGGTCCTACGTGAATGCGGGGCACTGCAACACCTCATCCCTGAACTCGAGGCCTTGTTCGGCGTACCCCAGACGCCAGAGCATCATCCGGAGATCGACTCCGGAATCCATACGCTGCTGTCTCTGCAACAGGCCGTTGTCCTGGGCGGCAGCAAAGTCGTGCGCTTTGCGGTACTGATGCACGATCTGGGTAAGGGCACCACGCCAGAGGCCGAATGGCCGCGCCATCTCGCCCATGAGAAACGCGGCGTCAAACTCGTGCGCAAGGCGTGCAAACGGCTCAAGGCCCCAATCAGTACCGGGATTTGGCCCTGGCTGTGTGCGAATACCACCTGCACAGCCATCGCGCGATGGAATTGCGAGGCAAAACGTTGCTCAAGCTGCTGAAGGAAACCGGCGGGCTGCGTCAGCCCCAGCGGTGGGAAAACTTTCTGCTCGCCTGCGAGGCCGATGCCCGCGGAAGAACGGGGCTGGAAGACCGCCCCTATCCCCAGGCGAATTACTTGCGCGAGGCCCGGGACATCGCGCTAACAGTGAACGCCTCGCAATTCCCCGATCTTGAAGGGCCCGCCATTGGCCAGGCCATGGCAGAGGAGCAGATTCGTCGACTGGATGCACTGCGCGCTAGCCAGGGCGTCGACTAAGCGCACCTACGCTAGAGTGTTCGCCCTCGCCAGCTGAAAGCCACCGCAACAATCTCCTGAGAGGATTGATCGTAATCTGCCCAGAGTTCACGGTACGTGCATTTCGCAACAGGGTGCACACCCGCCGGCGCCAGGTCAGCCAACGGCCGCAGTACAAACGCGTTTTCGAGAATTTCTCCCCGCGGCAGCTCCACGCCTTCAATCATCCCCACCTGGTCATCATAGGTAAGAATATCGATGTCCAGCTGGCGCGGTGAAAACCTCGGCGCATTGGGCGGCCGCCCATGCTCGATCTCAATGTGGCGCAAGGTGCGGGCCAGCTCACCCAGCGGCAGGTCCGTATTCAGCGCCAGCACCAGATTAAGAAAGGGCTGACCTTCGAAACCTACAGCGGCACTGTCGTACACCGGCGACACCTGCAACTCACCGAAACGCTGGGCCAGGGCATCAAGGCCCGCCGTGATATAGCGCTCGCGCTCAATATTGCTCCCCAGGCCTAGGTACACCTGCGCCATCAGCGGCGCTCCCCGCGCTCAATGATCACGCCGACACTGGTAGCGGCCTTGACGGCCCCGGGCTTGGCCAAACGCAGGCGCACCCAGCCAATACCAAATTCCTCGCGCACCAGCGTCGCCAACCGCTCTGCCAGGGTTTCAATCAGCTCAAATTCACTGGCCTGAAGATAGGCCACCACCGCCTGGGAGATGGCGTCGTAATCCACCGCGTCTGCGATGGCATCGTTAGCCGCGGCCCGGCGATTGTCTGAGGCCAGCTCCAGATCGATCACCAGGGGCTGGCGAATATCGCGCTCCCAGTCATACACGCCGATTACGGCATCAGCCTGCAGGCCTTCTATATACACAATGTCCATTACGCGGCCTCGATCGGGGGCAATTGATCCATCGGCCAGCGCGGGCGCACGGCGACATCGGCAGCATCGATCTGTCCGGCGCGCAGGCGCTGGGCCCCGCATAGGCAATCATGGCGCCGTTATCGGTGCAAAATTGCGGCGCAGGGTAGAACACCGCCGCCTGCTCTTTCGCCAGAGCCCTTTTCAGCTCTGCCCTTAAGTTTAAGTTAGCGCTTACTCCGCCCGCCATTACCAGGGTCTTGAGCCCTTCCTGTTGCAGCGCCCTGCGGCACTTAATGGTGAGGGTAGATACCACGGCATCCTCGAAGGCACGGGCAATATCCACCCGGTCCTGCTCCCCCAGTACGCCATCAATCTTGCAGTCTTCCACCGTATTCAAGGTGTAGGTCTTGAGCCCGGAGAAGCTGAAATCCAGCCCGGGGCGATTGACCATGGGCCGGGGGAAATCAAACCGCTCTGAGTTGCCCTGGGCCGCCAGTTTGGCCACATGTGGTCCACCGGGATAGGGCAAACCGAGCATCTTGGCCACTTTATCGAAAGCCTCGCCGGCGGCGTCATCCAGGGACTCGCCGAGCAGCTTGTACTTGCCAATACCATCGACACGCACCAACTGGGTATGGCCACCGGACACCAGCAGGGCCACAAACGGGAATTCGGGGTGTTCCTCTTCCAGCATGGGCGCCAGCAAATGGCCCTCCATATGATGTACACCCAGGGCAGGCACCCCCAACCCCAGGCCAGCGCTCGCGCCAGGGTGGCACCTACCATCAGGGCGCCCACCAGCCCGGGGCCCGCCGTGTAGGCCACACCATCGATATCTGCCGCGGTCACACCGGCCTCGGCCATCACCTGCTCAAGCAGGGGCAAGGTCTTGCGTACATGGTCGCGCGAGGCCAGCTCCGGCACCACGCCGCCATACTCCACATGGATGTCTATCTGGCTGAACAGGGCATGCGCCAGCAGCCCCCGTTCTGTGTGGTATAGGGCCACGCCTGTCTCGTCGCAGGACGTCTCCAATCCGAGGATTAGCATAGGGAAAATTCACTCTGTTTCACGACGCGCATCATACTTGATTACGGGGGCCTGTGAGTATAGAATGCGCGCCCTTTTAGGCAATCTCGGACCGAAAGCCCGGGAAATGCACCCAACACAGAAATAGGTATAGAGTTAATGCCCCACATCAAGGTCAAGGAAAACGAGCCTTTCGACGTAGCACTGCGTCGCTTCAAGCGTTCCTGTGAAAAAGCTGGCGTTCTGGCTGAAGTTCGTAAGCGCGAGCACTACGAGAAGCCCACTACTGTACGCAAGCGCGCTGGCGCTGCTGCTGTTAAGCGTCACCTGAAGAAGGTTTCTCGCGAGAACCGCAAGCGCGTTCGTCTGTACTAACAGACGCTAGAGCTTCCCTCCTATGAGTGATCAGTCCCTCACGGACACCATCAGGGCCGCCATGAAAGCGGCCATGAAGGCCAAGGACAAAGAGCGACTGGGCACCATCCGGCTGATTCAGGCCGAGTTCAAGCGAATCGAAGTGGACGAGCGCGTCGAAGTAGACGACGCTCGGGCGCTCGCTGTGCTGGACAAAATGGTCAAGCAACGCCGCGATTCTGCCCAGCAGTACATTGATGCGGGCCGCACCGAACTGGCGGAAAAAGAAAACGCCGAGATCGAGGTGTTGCAGGTTTTCCTGCCCCAGCAACTTTCCGAAGACGAAATTTTTGCCCTGATTGACGAGGCCATCGCCGCCTCCGGCGCCGAGGGCATGGCGGCCATGGGCCCGGTCATGGGCCAGCTCAAGCCAAAACTGGCCGGCCGCGCCGATATGGGCGCCGTCAGCGGCCTGGTGAAGCAGCGCCTCACCGCCTGAATACATTCCCGGCGCAACATCGGTGGCGCCAACGGCACCGGCAAGGCTAGACTACTCTCCCTATGGCCGGACGAATTCCACAAGCTTTTCTCGATGACCTGCTGGACCGTGTCGACATCGTCGACGTGGTTGACCGGCGCGTCAAGCTAAGAAAAACCGGCAAAAACTACTCCGCCTGCTGCCCTTTCCATGAGGAGAAAACACCCTCCTTCACCGTGAACCCTGACAAGCAGTTCTACTACTGCTTTGGCTGCGGCGCCGGTGGCAATGCCCTCGGCTTCGTCATGGACTACGAGAACGTAGAGTTCCCGCAGGCCGTGGAAACCCTCGCGACCAGCGTCGGCCTGGAAGTACCTCGGGAAGAGGGGCCTGCAGCCCGGGCGCGCGCCGAAAAGGAAGACGGCAAAAAATCGCTCTACAAACTCATGGAGCAGGTAGCGGATTTCTACAAGCAGCAGTTGCGCAGCCACCCCCAGGCCGCCCAGGCCGTCAATTACCTTAAGGATCGCGGCCTCACCGGCGTGATTGCCCGGGATTTCGGCATCGGTTTTGCGCCCCCCGGCTGGCAGAACCTGCGCGAGACCCTGGGCGACAGCCAGGCTCACAACCAGCAACTCATGCAGACCGGCATGCTGGTGGAAAACGACAAGGGCAACGTCTACGACCGGTTCCGCAATCGCATCATGTTCCCGATCCGCGACCAGCGCGGCCGGGTAATCGCCTTTGGCGGGCGAGTACTGGGCGACGATAAACCCAAGTACCTCAACTCCCCGGAAACCGAGATTTTCCACAAGGGCCGCGAACTCTACGGCTTTTACGAGGCACTGCAGGCCAATCGCAAGCTCGACCGCCTATTGGTCGTCGAAGGCTATATGGATGTGATAGCGCTGGCTCAGTACGGCATTAACTACGCCACCGCCACCCTCGGCACCGCCACCAGCAAAGCCCACCTGGAGCGAGTTTATCGCCGCTGCCCTGAAGTCATCTTCTGCTTCGATGGCGACGAGGCCGGCCGCAAGGCAGCCTTTCGCGCTTTAGAGGCCGCCCTGCCGTGCATGGAAGACGGGCGCCAGGCCCGATTCCTGTTCCTGCCCGAAGGCGAAGACCCGGACACCATGGTACGCGCCAACGGCAAGGAACAGTTTGAAACACTGCTGAGCCAGGCCATGCCCCTGGAAACCTTCCTGTTCGAAGCGGTTGCCGAGGGGCTGGATACCAGCACACTCGATGGACGGGCGCGCATGAGCAAGCTGGCCCTGCCCTACTTGCGCCAGCTCCCGGAAGGGGTGTATCGCCAGCTCATGTTCCAGGCCCTCGCCGAGCGCACCGGGCTGGAACTTGAAAGCCTCATGAAACTTGAGGTGAGCGCACCGGAGCCTCCGCCATTGGCAAGCCAGGGGCCCAGCCAGGGCACCGATGGGCAGGCAACGAGACATGCTAATCAGGCACAGGGGTGGCCTGCAAATGAGGCGGGCCCCGGACCGGATGACGATGCGCCACCGCCCGAACTGGCCGATTACCCCGACTACGACCCGGAGGCCGGTGACGAGCACCAACCCCGCCAACGGCCGGCCATGCAACTGCCCGCGGGCTACTCCAACCTCGCCCAGGGCGCCATTGCCCTGGTACTCCACAAGCCCGAGATTGCACGCGGCGTTGACCCCGGCAGCCTGGCTGAGCTCGGCGACAGTGACGGCGCGCTGTTACGCCAACTATTGGAGCTGGTACACCGGCGCCCGGAATCCAATACCGGCATGTTGCTCGGCCACTGGTATGGCACTACCGAAGGCGAACTGCTGAATCGCCTGGCGGGGCTGGAGCGCCTGATCCCCACCGAGGGCATTGAGCAGCAATTCCTCGACACGATCGACAAGCTGGCCCACCAGCTCCCGCATCATTCAAAACTGACCGCTCAGGTCGACAAACTCAGAAGCACCAACTACGCTGATCTCAGCGAGCTGGAAAAGCAGCGCCTGAGGGAGCTACTGCAAGAGAAGCAGCAGCGGGATGCGCAGCGCAAGTAAGTGCCAACATCGCCAAACATAGGCGTGCCAAAGGCATAAGTTGCCGACGCTGGGGAGGCGGAAAACCCGCCCCGATGGACCTCCGCACCCGAAGAGCGTGACCCCCTTGTAATCGAGCTGGTCGCCCATACATAAGCAAAGCTGATTCTGGGGCGATTGTGAGGGTATTTGCGCCAAATAAACGGCTAATTCGCCCTACTTAGCTGTAGTTAAGCGTGTAGTTTCCGGATATAATTGCCGGCTGATTTTTTTCCGCGAATTTCAAAGGTTCAGTTACATGAACGATGTCGTCCAACAACAGTCCCGACTCAAGTCGCTAATCGCCAAAGGCAAGGAACAGGGATACCTGACCTACGCCGAGGTTAACGACCACCTGCCGGAGGATATTTCCGATCCGGATCAGGTCGAAGACATCATCCAGATGATCAACGACATGGGCATCCAGGTATTCGAGACCGCCCCCGATGCCGATGAGCTGCTGATGACCGAAGGCGATTCCTCCGCCGACGACATCGCCGCAGCCGAAGCCGCTGCCGCCCTGGCCGCGGTAGAAACCGAAGCCGGCCGCACCACCGACCCGGTGCGCATGTATATGCGCGAAATGGGTACCGTGGAGCTGCTGACCCGCGAAGGCGAGATTGTCATCGCCAAGCGTATCGAAGAGGGTATCCGTGAGCTGATGGCCGCCCTGGCCCTGTATCCCGGTGCCGTGAAAAGCATTCTCGACGAATACGACCTGGTGGCCAAGGAAGAGCGCCGTCTGGCTGACATCATGGTCGGCTACCTGGATCCGGCGGAGCATGTCCCCTCTGCGGCAGAAATGGCCGAGGCCGCTGCCAACAAGAGCGACGATGATGACGACGAAGAGTCGGACAACGGTCCCGACCCGGTAGAAGCGAAGAAGCGCTTCTCAGCGCTCAAGCGCCAGTACAACAAAACCGAGAAGGCCATTGCCGCCAAAGGCCGCGATGACGCCACCAGCCAGAAAGAAATGGAAAAGCTGGGCGAGCTGTTCAAGTTCTTCAAGCTCACCCCCCGTGTCTTCGATCCCCTGACGGATTCGCCGCGCAACATCCTGGTTGGCGTGCGTGACCAGGAGCGCGAGATCATGCGTCTGGCCACCCGCATTTGCGGCATGCCACGCAAGGAGTTCATCAGCTCCTTCCAGGGCAGCGAATCCGACCTCAAGTGGGTCTCTCGTCACGCCCGTAAGAAAGATTACGGCACCAAGCTGAGCGCCGAGAAAGAAGCCATTCAGCGCTGCCAGCGCCGCATCCAGCAGCTGGAAGAACAGTGCGGCCTGACGGTCACGGAGATCAAGGAAATCAACCGCCGCATGAGCATGGGTGAAGCCCGTGCCCGCCGTGCCAAGAAAGAAATGGTTGAGGCCAACCTGCGCCTGGTGATCTCGATCGCCAAGAAGTACACCAACCGCGGCCTGCAGTTCCTCGACCTGATCCAGGAGGGCAATATCGGCCTGATGAAGGCCGTGGACAAGTTTGAATACCGCCGCGGTTACAAGTTCTCGACCTACGCTACGTGGTGGATTCGCCAGGCCATTACCCGCTCTATTGCGGACCAGGCCCGTACCATCCGTATTCCGGTGCACATGATCGAGACAATCAACAAGCTCAACCGTATCTCCCGCCAGATGCTGCAGGAAATGGGCCGCGAGCCCACACCTGAAGAGCTGGGCGAGCGCATGGACATGCCGGAAGACAAGGTCCGCAAGGTACTGAAGATCGCCAAAGAGCCGATTTCCATGGAAACGCCCATCGGCGACGACGAAGATTCGCACCTGGGCGACTTTATCGAGGACAACACCATTTCCTCACCGGTGGACGCCGCCACAGGCCAGGGCCTGCAGGAAGCCACCAAGGAAGTACTGGCCGGCCTCACCGCCCGCGAAGCCAAGGTACTGCGCATGCGTTTCGGTATCGACATGAACACCGACCACACCCTCGAGGAAGTGGGCAAGCAGTTCGACGTAACTCGCGAGCGGATTCGCCAGATCGAAGCCAAGGCGCTGCGCAAGCTGCGTCACCCCACGCGCTCCGACTACCTGCGCAGCTTCCTCGACGAGTAAGCTGATCAAGCGCCGGGGCGCTCGTGTAGCACGTTCGTCCCGGTCAGTTTTTAAACAAAAATCAATTTTCCCGCCCCCTCTTCTGGACAAATATCGGACAAAACCCGCTTTTTGCTACCACCCCCTGATCTGGACAAATCATGGCCCCGTAGTTTTGTTCAAGTAAGCGCTGCACGGACAGCAACAGCTGCCAAACACCGGGCTTACTCTTTGAACCCTGAACTTTTTTGGAGCTGATTATGAAAAAATTAATGACGCTGGCCGCCTCCGCTGCCATGGCAATGTCCCTGTCCACTGGCGCGAATGCACAGAGCTTCGGCGACTGTGCCTCTGCCAACAAGGTAACCTTTGATGGCACCATTGTTGACGCCGCTATCGCAACCCCGGACCTGAGCACCCTGGTTGATCTGGTGGTAGCAGCAGGCCTGGCAGATACCCTGGCCACTACTCCCGACATCACTGTATTTGCCCCCACCAACGACGCGTTCGGCGCACTGCCTGCACCGCTGGTTGATGCTGTGGTCGCAGACACCGATCTGCTGACTGCGGTACTGACCTACCACGTGACCACTGGTGCTCCCGACCCCCGTCGCGCTTTCGACAATATCGCGAAGCGTAAAGCCACGCTCCAGGGCCAGTCAGTGTACTTCGGCCGTGCAGACGGCAAGGCCAGGGTGAACATGGCAGAAGTTGACTGCACCGCAGTTAAGACCGACAACGGCACTGTGTGGATCATAGACAGCGTACTGCTGCCGGCCCTGTAAGATTTCTCAGTACTATCCCGCTTCGGTCGGCACACCCCTGTGCCGGCCGCTTTCTCCCCTAAACACCTCACACACTACATTGCCAAGCACGCCTTGGGACAAACCCACTATTGACCTATAATCGTGTTTCCCAAACACGCGGTCTTGAACCCTGAATGACACTACTGCTCACCTACCTGCTGATCGCAATCGGTGTATCTTTTCTCTGTTCGATTCTTGAAGCGGTCCTGCTTTCGGTCACCCCGGGTTTTGTCGCCAGCCAACAAACTGACAAACCACGACGTGCCAAAGCACTCAAAAACGTCAAAGAGAATCTGGATGAATCCATCTCCAGCATTCTGATTCTGAACACCTTTGCCCACACTATGGGCGCAGCCGGCGTCGGCGCTCAGGCCCTGAAAGTGTTCGGCACCCAATACGAAACACTGGTGGCCTTTCTGCTCACCCTGGCGATTCTGTATCTCTCAGAGATCATTCCCAAAACGCTCGGCGCTCGCTATTGGAAGCAGCTAGCCCTGCCTGCAGCGCAGGTGATCCAGGTGCTGGTAAAACTCCTGTACCCCCTGGTGTGGTTCTCGGCCAAGCTCACCGCCCTGTTTGGCCGCGGCGGCCACTCCAGCGCCATTAGCCGCGACGAATTAGCCGCCATGGCACGTCTTGGCGCCAGCCACGGTTCGCTGGGATCCCAGGAAAGTGAACTGCTGGAGAACATGCTCAAGCTGCGCCAGACCCGCACCGAGGATATTCTCACCCCCCGTACCGTGGTCAGCGCCATCGATGCCTCGCTCACCGTCGGTGAGGCCCTGGCGAAGCTGGCGCAAGTGCCGTTTACCCGGCTGCCGGTTTACGAGGAGAGCCTCGACACCATCGTCGGCATGGCCCTGCGCCCAACACTGCATGAGGTCGAACGGGAGGATGGCGAGAACCGTCCGCTGCGCGATTTCATAATTCCGATCAACCGCGTGTCCGGCGAGCTGCCCGTATTAAGGCTGCTGGATTTATTCATTAAGCGCCGCGAGCACATGTTCCTGGTGGAGGACGAATATGGCCAGACCGAAGGTATAGTCACGCTCGAGGATGCCGTGGAAACCCTGTTGGGCCGGGAGATCATGGACGAAAGCGACACGGTTGAAGACATGCAGGAACTGGCCCGCAACAAATACCGGGGCCGGCTGCGAGATTCGAACTAGGCAGCGCGTCCCCAGCGCAGCTCATGCCCGTCCTCAGGGGTATTGGGAATCAGGTTACACAGCACCAGCGAAACCACCGCAATCCCCGCCCCAATGAGAAACACCGCGGGCGGGGAACTCAGCCAGAGAATACCCAGCAGCGCGGGGATAAACACCGCTGCAATGTGGTTGATGGTAAAGCTGACACTGGCGGTAGCGGCAATATCACGACTGTCTGCGATTTTCTGGAAATAGGTGTTGATGGCAATCGACAGGGCGAAGAACAGGTGATCGACAATGTAGAGCCCCGCCACCACGGTAGCGCTCTCCACAAACGCATAACCAGTGAACACCACGATCAGGCCCACGTATTCCACTTGTAGCGCGCGACGCTCGCCCGCTCGCCCTACCCAGGCGCCTATTTTGGGCGCAAAGAAAAGGTTAAACAGGTAATTCACCAGGTACAGCAAGCTGATATCTGCGACGGAGTAGCCGAACTTCTCCACCATCATAAATCCGGCAAACACCATAAAGATCTGACGGCGGGCCCCGCCCAGAAACGTCAGTGCGTAGTACAACCAATAGCGCTTACGTACCAGAAGCTTCTTGTGCTGCTGCGCCTGCTCGGGAAACTGCGGGAAGCGCGCCCACAGCGCCAAAGTGATGACAATGCCCAACCCGCCCGCCAACAGGTACATGCCGCTAAACCCTACGCCCGCCAGCTCCATCAGCACCCAGATGCCGCCGTAAGCCAGCATCGCACCGGCTGCCTTAACCGCCATGGCGCGGCCCATAAAGTGAGGGGTTTCGGCTTTGGGCACCCACTGCAGCGTGAGGGACTTATTAATGGTTTCGAAATAGTGAAAGCCCAGCGACATCAACACGGTTGTGGCATACAGCCCATAGGTTGTGGGAAAGAAAGGCGTTAGCGCCACGCCCACGGACATCACCAGCAGTGACACCAATGCAAAGCGCTGCTCGCGTATCACCAGCAGCACGTACACCGCGGTGAACGCGAGGAAGCCTGGCACCTCACGCAGGCTTTGCAGCATGCCGATCTCAGCACCGGTAAAGGCCGCCTGCTCGACGACAAAGTTGTTAAGCAGCGCCTGCCACACCGAAAACGTCAGCGGCATGATGAACGCCGCAGCGAGCAGGAAGTTCTGCTGGCTGCGCGCTGTCATAGTAGTTAGACCCGGGGCATTGCCGCTCACGAGAAAATACCGTTTGGAGAAGGGCGCGCCAGTCTAGTGCATCCACTATTGCGGTTAAAGCACATTGACGCGCTGCGGTGAACCTGCGCTAATAAGCCCTGCGACCCGCCATCCCACAGGATAGAAATAATGTCGGAAAATAATAAAGCGCTGGCACTGAAGATGTGGCGCGCCCTGGCCGAGCACGACTGGGACACTCTCAAGAGCTGCCTGCATCCAGACATTCACTACCGCGATATGCCCAGTGACGACCCAGGTGCTCACGGCCCGGAAAATGTTGTTCGCCGGCTCTCCATCGCCTGGGATCATATCGAGCGACAGGAACAGATCACCCACCATATTGCTGCCGATGGCGATGTAGTTTTTCTCGACCACACCGAGAAGTGGATCTTCAAAACTGGTGAAACAGCCGAGCACACCTTCGCCACGATGCACGAGATACGCAACGGCCTGATTTATCGCTGGAGCGATTACTGGGACATGAACAAATTTATCAGCCAGTTTCCGGGTTGGTTCCTGGAGGTCATGGCCAGCCACACTGCGGCCGATTTTGGTGGCGAGTCCTAGATAACGCCATAACATATCAGTGCCGTGTGGGTATCAGGTCTACTATTCGCTCGAAGCAGTCATTGAGAGACCTAGGAAAAGACCATCATGGACGCACGCAGATTTCGCTCTATCCAGGCCGGCATCACCGCCAGGGCAATCGCCTCTGCAACACTGACCAAGGCGCGGGGCTGGTGAAAGAGTGACTATCCCTGACGCAAGACGCTGATACTCGGCGGCACTGGCTACATCGGCCCCACATGGCGCGCGAGGCACTGCGTAATCTGGAACTGTGGATATGCGACGGTACACCAGCGCCGGAGGCAGAGTGAATTGCATCGCTAGATGACCACTCGGCTTTGCTGTTTGATGATGTAGGCAATGTGCTGGGCAGGGTGCACTCGCCCTATTTCGACACGCCACTGGCGCGCATGTCGGGTAAAGCCAATATTAGCGACCCTGGTTGTGGCCTCTCCGGCACCACCACCCTGTTCGACCCGGCCACCATGGCCACGCTCTAAACCGACCGACAAGTCAACATCAATGCGGTCGATGTCGCTACCGACGAAGCTGTGGCGTCACGTTTTCTGCTCGGGGAGGATTGGGCGCGTATTCGCGCTGCGGCTGGACTACAGCGGGATGCCCTTAGCAACTGGTTCGGCTGGCTGGTCAGCGCGAGGCTTATCCCAGCCGCCCGTGCTCCACCCAGCACAGCAGACTACACCGAGATCGCGCTGCAAGCCTTTGCGATCTGCAAGGTTGCAGACGGACGCATAGTCGCGTTAGACGAATATCAGGATCCCGCCCAGATCGGCGCTGCGCTCAGCGCGGTAGTCCAGCATGTCATCCCACCGCTAAGAATCGCGCACTCCCTTGCACTCTAACAGTCCAGCGATATACCAACGCCGTATAAGCTCTGTACGTTGCATAAAAATAAGGAGCTACCATGCCGTTAAGCGTCGTTACCTGGGGTACTGGCAATGTAGGCAAATACGCCCTGCGCGCCGTTATCAACCACCCTGAACTCGAACTCGTGGGCCACATCGTCAGCAGCGATGCCAAGGCCGGCAAGGATGCCGCCGAACTCGCCGGGCTGGACACGCCAACCGGCATCCTCGCCTCAAACGATATTGACGCCATGCTCGCGCTCAAACCCGACTGCGTGTGCTACACCGCCCACTCGGAAACCCGCATGCTGGAGGCCGCCAAGGACCAGGCCCGCTGCCTGCAACAGGGCATTAACGTGGTGGCCAGCTCTCTGTTCATGCTGCAACAGCCTGACAGTCCCGATGTGGGCTTCCTGGCCGAACCCATCAAGGCCGCCTGTGAAGCAGGCCAGAGCACCTGTTTTAACAACGGCATCGACCCCGGCTTTGCCAACGACACGATGCCGCTGGTATTCACCGGCCTGTCCGAATACTGGACTCACGTGCGCATGCAGGAAATCATCAACTATTCGACCTACGAGCAGGAAGAAACGATTCGTGAGGTGATGGGCTTCGGCTACCCCGTGGATCACAAGTGCATGCTATTCGAACCCGGCGCCCTGTCCCTGGGCTGGGGCGGCGCGGTGCGTTCGGTGGCAGCCGGGCTGGGGGTCGAACTGGAACGGGTGTACGAGGTACACGAGCGCCTGCCGCTGGAATCTGACACTGAAAATGCTATGGGTATTTTCAAGGCCGGCACCACCGGGGCCATGCGCTTTGAAGTGCGCGGCGTGATCGATGGCAAAGACGCCATCGTCTTGGAACACATTACCCGCATCACCGATAACATCGCGCCTGAATGGCCCATGGGAAAGGGCTATCGCGTCATTATCGAGGGCGAACCGCGCATGGAAATCAGCATGGATATGGAAGATCAACACGGTGATCATGCCGTGGCCGGTGTTATCCAGACTGCCACCGCCATCGTCAATGCCATTCCGGCCGTGGTGAACCACGCCCCCGGCATGGTCGCGGCCTTTGATCTGCCCAAAATTTCCGGCAAGGGTTTATACCGCGGCTAAGCCGCAGCCAGTAACACCAACAATAATCACAACAGGAGTTCGGAGCATGACGTATAAAGTGGTGCAGTGGGCAACCGGCAATCTCGGCAGGCCCGCCATTGAGGGCATTGTGTCCCACCCGGAACTGGAACTGGCGGGGGTATGGGTGCACAGCGACAGCAAGGTTGGCCAGGATGCTGGCGCGCTGGCTGATCGCCCCGACCTGGTGACCGGCGTTAAAGCCACCAACGATATCGATGCCCTGATCGGGCTTGCGCCAGACTGTATTCTCTACAGCCCGCTGGTCCCCATCGAAAGCGAGATCCTCGCGTTTCTCCAGGCGGGTATTAACGTGGTGACGCCACTGGGCTGGTTTTATCCCCGCGACCTGAAAACAGCCGCCATCGACGCCGCCTGTGAGCAGGGCCAGAGCACGCTACATGGCACTGGCATTCACCCCGGCGGCGTGACTGAAAAATGGCCGCTGGTGATGTCCTCGTTCTCACGCGATGTGACCTATGTCAGCTGCGAAGAGTATTCAGACTGTCGCACCTACGGCGCACCCGATGTGCTACACGACATTATGCTGTTCGGCAGAACACCCGAGGACGCCGCCAACAGTCCCATGTTGCAATTGCTGGGCTCAGGCTTCGGCCAGTCAGTGCACATGATCGCAGACGCCATGGGCTTTACTCTGGATGGCCCACTGCGCGCCAGTCACGATTTCGCCCTCGCCACCGCCCCCATCGACACTCCCATGGGTGCGATACAGCCTGACCACGTGGCCGCCCAGCGCTTTCGCTGGGAGGGCCTGCGCAACGGCGAGCCGGTGGTGAAGGCTGAGGTGAACTGGTACATGGGCACCGACAATATCGAAACCGATTGGTTTGAGGCGGACAAAATCGCAGCCAGCGGTGAGTGCTTTGCTATGCGGGTAGAGGGTGATCCGCCAGTGTACATACAGACGCACGGCGTACACCCCACCCGGGACATGGACTGGAGCGAAGTCCACCGGCGCAACCCCGGCATGGTGGCCACGGCCATGCACTGTGTGAACAGCATCCCCTTCGTATGCCGCGCCGAACCCGGGATCAAGACCTACCTGGACCTCCCCCTCATCCACGGTAAAGCCAAAGTGGTGGACTGATCAGAGCCCGGCAAAGGCAATAGCCTGAGCCACGTACAGGGCAAAGGGAACTTCGTTGCCGGGGGAGGGCTCGGTCTGGGACAGGAATACCCCCACCAGCCCGGTTTCCGGGCTGACGAAGAAATGGGTACCGAAGTACCCCGCCCACCAGAAGTCACCCGTGCGATCGGGTGTCACGCTCGCTTCGTCATCAGCCACCACCGCAAACCCCAGGCCCCAGCCAATGCCTTCAATTCCCTCATTAGCCATCACCCCACCAGGGACATGCAGGGCCTGTATCTGTGCGAGCGTGTCGGGCTGCAGCACCTGCACGCCCTGGTAAGTGCCATCATTCCACAGCATCAGGGCGAACCGCAGATAGTCCCCTGCCGTAGACACCAACCCGCTGCCGCCCTCGGGGAAATCAGCATCAATGGTAGAACCAAAATCGATCAGTTCTCCCGAGGCATCGTGACGATACACAGTGGCCAGGCCACTGCGATCCGCCATATTGACCAGGTAGCGCGTGTGCCCCATGCCCAGTGGTTCAAACACATTTGCCTGTAAATAGGCATCGATACGCTGCCCGGATACAACCTCCACGACCGCGGCCAGGGCATCCGCCGACCAGCCATAGCGCCAACGGGTGCCCGGCTCTTCAAACAAGGGCAATGAGGCCATGGCCGAAATGCGTCCCTGCAATGTGCCGGCGCCCTCTTCGCGGGGGCTGTTGGCCTGCCAGTGTTGCCAGAGTTCGGTTTCTTCATCCCGCCCGGGGCCGATACCCGAAGCAAACATCAACAGGTGGCGGACCAGCACCGGCTGAGCAGGCCGGGTATCAAAGTCACCCTGTGCATTGCGGGCCTGACTTACCGCGACCTGACTGTCAGCAAAAGCAGGTATATATTTTGCGACAGGATCATCCAGATCCATGCGCCCCTGCTCGACCAGCTGCATAGCGGCCACGGCGATCACGGGCTTGGTCATCGAGGCGAAGCGCATAGGGGTGGTGAGCATCATCGGCCGTTCGCTGGCGATATCGGCCCAGCCGTAGGCATTGGCGTGAATTGGCACACCGTCGCGGGCAAACATCAGCACATAGCCGGCGCGGTTGCCGCGCCAGACATCCTGGCGCAGATAGGCATCCATGGCGGCCCGGCTCCACCAGCTGAGGTTCTCGACCTCACCTGGATTCTCCTGCGCCGCTGGCACCCCGGGATCCAGGGTTTTGCCACTACACCCCATAAGAGAAAACAGAACCACCCAACCCGCCACTAAGGACAGAACACCTGAACGTCGTTGCATTGGAACCGACCCACGTTTGTTATTATCAGTGTGGTCAATTCTGCCCGGAATGGCAGTAAGTGCAAGCTACACGTCGGGACAGCGCGTGACTCGGGGGTGGGCGAGCGACCGATTCTTCCTTATAATCCCCGCTCCCTCGCAAAGGGCCTATAGCTCAGTTGGTTAGAGCATCCGACTCATAATCGGCAGGTCGAAGGTTCAAGTCCTTCTAGGCCCACCATTTCTTATAGATTATCAAAGACTTATAGAGTCTTTCACCCACCGACTGCCTGCGAGGGGAAGGGTGGCAACGAGTAGCCCATGGTCGGAGGCCTCCCCGATATCCAAGAGGCCCGCTGTACCGCTCATGCTAACCGCAAGTAAACTCGAAAAAATCATCGAACTCGAACAAAACCTTCGCGCTGAATACCAGGACAAACTGGATGCGCTCACCGCCGAGGCCGAACGCTATAGAGCGGCATTGGCTGATCAGCAGGAGCAGCTGCAGACGACCATCGACCAGCAACTGGAAAGCATTAAGCAGCTTACCGCCAGCGCGGTAGCCAATGAGAAAGTGGAGCAGCAGAACCGCGAACTGAGTAACCGCAGCCAGAATTTGCAGGACGAGGTGACTACACTGAAGCAGCGAATCAAAAATCTGCAGAAAGACCTGGCTGAAGAACGCCAGCAGGTGAAGACCCTGGCCCAGTTTGATCCCGCCCGAATGAAGAAGAACCTGGACGCGAACAAGAAAAAACTGGCTGAGAAGACCAAAGCCAATGAACTGCTCGAAAAGTCGCTCAAGGAAGCTCGCGGCGCGAACGCCGAGCAAAACCAAAAGTTGAAGGAAGTCAGGAATGAGCTGGCGCAGTTGAAGGCGAGCCTGGGGACGGAGGATGAGGCGGCGTAAAGCGGGCTCTGGCCCACCCCGCTGGTTGCGTATTGCAGGGGCGGCAACTGCGAACGCAATCAACGCACGGAATGATGAGGTTCCGATGAAGCAACAGGACGAAAACGTACAGCGGAAGCACATCGATCTTCCCGAAAGCTTTATTTTCTCGACCGAGTACGAGGTTCTCTACTCGGATGTGAACTCCGCCAATCACCTCGGTGCAGATCGAGTGCTCCCCATCGCCATGGAGGCCCAACTGCGCTTTATCAAGCGCCTGGGCTACACAGACGCCATGGCGTTCGAAGATGCAGGGCTGATCATGGCGCACTCTGAAGTACAGTATTTGTCGGAAGCCAAGTACGGAGAGAAATTGCTGATTGAACTCACACCCAGCAACCTGGGCCGAAAGAGTTTTAATCTGGTGTATCGTATCCAGAATCTGACTCAGGACCGCGAGCTGGCCCGGGTAGTCACAACACTACTTTTCTTTGATTATCAGGCCAGCTGCGTCATCGAGGTACCCGAAACCTTCAGAGATCGGATAGCGAAGGTTCAGGCCTCGAATCGCTGTTAACGCACCACATTTCCGGCAACAGACTTGGCCATAGGCTCCAGGACACTTTAATCAGATGAACAGCTCCTTCTCAGAGCTACCGCTACCACCTGCCCAGTTGGAGAATCTCGAGCAAATCGGCTATCGCGAGATGACGCCGATCCAGGCTGCTTCACTTCCGCTCACCCTGGCGGGCCAGGATTTGATCGCCCAGGCCAAAACCGGCAGCGGTAAAACCGCCTCTTTTGCCCTGCCACTGCTCTGCAAGCTGAACCCCCGGGATTTTGGCGCACAAGCCCTGGTGCTGTGCCCAACCCGTGAACTGGCCACCCAGGTTGCAACAGAGATCAGGCGACTGGCGCGCTATCAGGCCAATATCAAGGTGGTCACCCTGTGTGGCGGCCAGTCCATCGGCCCACAAATTGGCTCACTTGAACACGGTGGCCACATAATCGTGGGCACTCCCGGGCGAATTAAAGATCACCTGCGTAAACAGACATTGGACCTATCCCGCGTCAACACACTGGTACTGGATGAGGCGGACAGGATGCTCGAGATGGGCTTTGCAGAGGACATCGGCGACATCATCAGCACCACACCAACATCGCGGCAAACCCTGCTATTCTCTGCCACCTACCCGGACGATATCAGGCGATTGAGCCACCGCTACCAGTCAGACGACGTCCAGATGATAAAGGTGGCGCCTCAGGCCGAGGACCAGCAGATCGAGCAACTGTTCTACATCTGCCAGCCTGCCGCCAGGCGAGAGGCCCTACTGCAGATTATTGCCCAACACCAGCCCGACAGGGCAGTGGTGTTCTGCAACACCAAAGCGAGCGTGCGGGAAGTAACCCAAGCTCTCAGCGACGCCCACGATGACGCCCTGGCCCTGCACGGCGACCTCGATCAACGCGAACGCGACCAGGTGCTGGTGCAATTCAAGCACAACAGCGTGCGCCTGCTGGTGGCGACGGACGTAGCTGCCCGCGGCCTGGACATCGACGACCTCCCCGCAGTGATCAACTACGACCTCCCCAGGGAAACCGAGCAATACGTGCACCGCATCGGCCGTACCGGCAGAGCAGGCAAGTCCGGCCTGGCCCTGAGCCTGTTCACAGACAAAGAGCGCTATCGCCTGGATGCGATCGGCCAATACCTTGATCGCGAAGTGGAATTCGAAGCCGTCGAGACGCTGCGCCCCACAGCGGCCAGTCTGCCACCGCCCACCTTCGTGACCCTGGCCATTGCCGGCGGACGCAAAAATAAGGTACGTCCGGGAGACATACTCGGTGCGTTGACCCGAGAAGGCGGTATCGAAGGGAATGCAGTGGGCAAAATAGACGTGCTGGAGCACGTGGCTTATGTCGCCATCGAGCGGTCGCAGTCCAAGCTCGCCCTGAAGCAGTTGTCCAACGGCAAGATCAAGGGCCGCAAATTCAAAGTGCGGAAACTATCGCTCAACCGCAACCGCGATCAGAGGGGCTGACCAGCTTCAGCCCGTCACTAGATCGGTTAGCGGCTCCGACTCATAATCAGCAGGCCGAAGGTTCAAGTCCTTCTGGGCCCACCATTTCTCATCGATTTTCAAAGACTTATAGAGTCTTTCACCCACCGACTGCCGCAAGGGGAAGGGTGGCAACGAGTAGCAGAAAACTAAACTAAGTCGTGCTCATGCCCAACCAAGCATACAGGGCCGCCTTCCCATCCGGAGCGCACAACCAGACCAGCGGCGCACAAAGCGAGTATTCAGTATCGATATTGCAGTTTGTGGTCGCTGCAGTAGATCTGACAGAGTTATCACGTGAAGCGAAGGTCAGTACATCATCGATAGGTTTCTTGCTCATCTTGAGAGAAAGGAGCAGAACGCCACTGCACTGCCACACGTGGCAACACCGGCCAAAAACGTCGACTTAGGCATAACTACTTTTCGCAGGAAGCAAATCCACGAACCCAAGTCAGCAAGGACGCTAATGAAAATCTCGTGGTACGAGTTGTTGCCTATTCTCGTTTGGGAATGAACGGATATGAATAGCATGCCCAAGGCAGTGAACAGGATTTTTGGATCAACAAGGGGACACTTCCCCTGATAAGCTGGCTCAGTCGACGAAATCAACGAGGGGGTCTAATCTCAAAATAACATGCCCACTCAGTGGAGCCCTACCCCTCGGTCACTACGCTGCCGTCTGGTCTGATCGCTCCAATGGCGTATGCTTGATTCAAGGTGTTGTCATCGATAACAGCACCTCGGAGATCAGCCCCTGATAAATAGGTGTTGTTATCCATCAGTGCGCCGGTTAAGTTTGCACCCTGCAAATTGGCGCCCGACAAATTGGCGCCTTTCATATTGCAGAAAAGGAACGAGCCCTTTTCCAAATCAGATGAAGATAGATTAGCCTTCGCCAAAGTGGCAAATGACATGTCTACTTTCGGCGCATAGACACCCACCAATAATGCTTTATCTAATCTGGCTTTCGTAAAGTTCGCGCCAACTAGCGATGATTCCGTTAGGTCTGCCTTACTGAGATTTGAATCACTCAGGTCAGCACCATCTAATGACATATCCATCAGGCCTGCTTCTGACAGCTCCATTCTGTTCATGGCGCATTTCTTTTGATTCAGACGCTCCATCGCAATCTGTCTCGCCCGTGATATCTTCACGCCGTTGGAACTGTCAATCGTTTTCCAGCATTCAAGCAGTCCGGCCTTTACTGCGTCGTTATTGCCGCGAAGCATCGTCAGCACTAACAGCACCAAGGAGCACGCGCTGAGTAACCTGGTCCAATCCGGAACCCCATAAATCGCGGCAATCTGCAATACCACCGCCGAAAACACCAACCAATATACTAATAACGCTGGCACCTCCAAAGAGTATAGCCAGCCTAAAGCACTGATTTTTTGTGGTTTCTTTGCGGAATCGCTTGTGCTTGGGTTTTGCGCTTGCGCTCTCGCCGCACCCGCCTGCATGATTTTAGCAGCGTTGCTATAAACTTCTGACCAGGCTACGGCATAGTCATCCGTCCATAGCTCACCTAGCTGCTCCTCAAGGGTCTGAAGCAGAGTTTGGCCCACTATAGAATAATGTGACTCCAGCACACCATAAGACAAATGTCGCTGCCCCAGTGGCCCCAGCATATTCTGCAATTTATCAGGGTCATGCAAAGCCGCAACCATGGCGGTTAAAGCAGCAAGCAGTTTATTGGCCATTTTTGTCATCGAGGTGTTCGCAAAGAGTGGCATCAGATGCGGCGATTGCTCTGAAATTCTTTGATAGAAGAGCTCTGCAAACCTCTGTCCATCGGGCAGTTTCGCGAAGCTCTCCTCAACCAACTTAATCGTATTCATTCTTAAGAGTAACCTTTATTAAACCGACTAAATAATGGGTCAGTATAAGTGAATAAATACCCGATTCATTCTGAGCACCACAGTCTGTCCACCAATCGTTGGAAGTAACCAGAGCGGCTCGAATTTACTCAAGCGACTGATACTTCTTATATTCTCCGCCAAGGCTCACAGTCACACTGTGTTTGACTTCAACGGTTCTGTGCGACCTGGAAGATAGCAAAAGAGCCAGCTTTCGCCGATATGGGCAGCGGGACAGGCGCTACCACTCAGCACCTGGCGCAGGCCTTGAACGCATCGATCACCGCAGAGAATGTACTGCCTTTCCAGTCCAGGAGGCCGCACCTAATCTGGCTCGAGGGCACTGTATCTAATAGGGTTTTCGCGAACGACACCACGGCGGAGCGCCCGTTCCTGAGCCCGGGACCGTACCCGCTGTGTCGGGGGCACCCAGAGCCACGCCAACCCCGCAGCAGAATTGCGCACGCTCTGGGAGCAGGCCTATCCCGAGGTAGACACCGCCAGCAAGGAGCTTCGAGGCTGGAGGCGCAGGCAATTATCGAACCGGATCGCGCCGAGATCGTCCTCCGCGCCAGGCAAAACCGGGACTTAAGCCACAGATATATATCGCCCGCAATGTATTGTGGTTACAGTAAATCCGTCATGGTCACACCGATGCCGATGCGATTGGTGGATTCGTCATAGTCGATCAGGCTTTCGCCATAACCATTAAAATACTGCACATATCCTCGAAAACGATCGCTGCTCCCGAGCGGGAACGTCCAGTCAAGCTGGATGGCGCCCTTGTTTTCGCTATTCAGGTTGTTGCGCAGGGTAAAGCCGAGCTCTTGCCGACCTAGCTGCCACACACCGTTCAGGTCACCGTAGCCCATGTAGCGATAAATACGGGGATTGTCGTCGTCTTCCTCACTCTCTGGGAGTCGATACCAGGCGCGGGCGATCAGGGCAAAGTTTTCGCGTTCAAAGGTCGCACTGCCTATCACCCGGTTCCAACTGCGTGAGAGCAGGTCGCCGCGTCCATTAGACTGGTGGGTCAGGCTGAGTCCGAGCATGGTATTGCGGAAACCCAGCACTTTAAAGTCGTTCGAGCGGGTGAGCATCACCTCGGGCTGATAATTGGTTTCCCTGAACGGCGCAGATTCATCGGAGTTGTATACCTGCCACCAGTTTTCCTGTGTATAGGCAGCCCACAGATCGGTGCCCTCGCCGAAAATATCCCGCCATAACATCGCCTTGAAGCTGATCTGAAACTTCGCCTCAATCTTATCCATCTCGGCGTCCGGGAAGATATCGGTCCAGGCTTCCTCGTTCGGTGTGCTGTTGTAGGTGACGGGCAACAGATAATTGCGCTTGTGAGGAATAATGGCCCAGATCTGGTCGACGAGTTCCTCCTCCTTTTCCAGGCGCGCGGTGAGTGGGCCTGTGTGTTCCTCGCGCTCTTCAGCGGCGACCGGCTCGACCGAGAACTGCGCCGCATTCCGGGCCAGCTTGTCGTAACAGGCGAGTCGCTGCGTGTCGGCAGTGATCGTGGCACAGTCTGCCAGGCTGGCCGCTTGCGAAGGCGCAGCGAAGAAAAAGGCACCTAGCGATAGTACAACGCGAATTAAACGCATCATCGGGGACGATCTCTTTCAGTCAAGGGGATGTGGGCATGATAGCGCCAGCGAACGCACGTATACAGCCGCAAAAGTCACGTTGTTTGCCCCCCACCAGTGTTCGTGTGCGGCACCAGGACTTGCCCTGTGGACTGACGAGCAACGTTAGGGGAATCGAAAACGGTCCTAGCAACAGGCTGAATAGCGCCCATAGACCGCTGCTCCCGCCTCGACCTGATGCGGTGTTCCAGGCGATACCACCGCAGACCACCCACATAGCGACAAACGCATAGGCTGTCATAACTTCATGCCGGCAAGCGGCGATCTGAGTTCCAGATCCACCAAGTAGCCACCTACCATGATTGTGCAGGCAGTCAAATTGACATCACCATTTTGTAGCATGCCATTGTCGAATCGATATATGAGATCAACGTTGCCCGCGATCATACCCTCGTCGAAGGTCCGCTGGGCATCGCAAAACTGTTGATTGACCTCCTCGTACGCCTGCCACTCGGCCGCTCGGATTCGCTCTCAACTTGAATATTCACTGTCACATCCAGGTCCTGGAGGGCATCTATGTTTATCGCTACAACAGGCCGTCCCGATTTCAACGCGTCAAGCCACCGGACAAAGGCGAGCTGGGAGAGTTGGCTCAACTGATCAGCCAGCGCGTTGGCCGCTGCCTCGAACGCCAAGACTTGCTAGAACAGGAACCCGTGAGCGCTTCGCTACCAGCCTGAGTCTGGACTGGAGCGAGTGGCCAAGGCCCAAGGCGTCTCTGTGCACGCCGAGGTCAGCTGTAAGGGATATCAGAAAGACGGGCCTGAGCGCCTGTGTCGATACATTTCCCGACTCGCCGTGGCAGCTCACCGGCTTTCATTGAGTTCCACGGGCAAAGTGATCTAGACCCTGAAGAGACCGCACCGGGATGGAGCGAGCGAGGTGGCCTTCGAACCAATGGATTTCTTTGCCCGTCTGACTACCCTGGAACCCAAAGCATGCGTCAACCTCACTCGTTACCAAGGCGTCCTGGCGCCAAGAAAGCGATATTGTGCACTAGTCACAGCAGCTAGGCGCGGAAAAGGTATCAAGTACATCGCCAACGAAGAAATTTGCACGACCGGCAAGAGTCATGCACCAATATGGCGCAGCGCGAGTTCAATATCGGCTTCATCTAAAGTGCCTATCCACAGCGCAGCGCTATTTTTTGATGTCATTCTGTGGCTTTCGCATAACTTTTCGTCACTGGCGCAAACATTGCATACTTTAATCTAATTCATAAGAGGGGGTACTCTTAAGGTATTGCCTTACCGCCTCCCCATGATCTCGAGGAAAATATCACCCAAAAGCGATGGATACCATTTATCGGCCGTCTTTGACGGCGATTAACCGCAGAGAATGCGAGATCACCCGTACTCTAACGAGAGGAGAACCAACAAAATGCCTGCTGGAATCAGGAAACGTAGAAATCCCCTTGCACACGCTGTAGCGATGGCATCTGCACCAGCTATTGCGATGTCCACACCTCATACCTTCGCGCAAGACTCTAGCGGAGCCATGCTCGAAGAAGTAGTTGTTACCGCATCTCGCCGTAGTGAATCAGTCCAAGATATCCCGATCAATATTTCGGCGGTCACCGGCGAAAAAATCAACGAGCTGCGTTTGTTTGGGATCAACGAGATCTCTAGATATGTACCTGGTTTGCAAGTGATAGACCGTGGCCCAAGAGACGAAGTGCCAGATATTCTCGTGCGAGGATTGAACACCACAGGACTGGGACCAGGATTTTCTTCAAATACAGTGGCTACATACTTCGGAGACATACCCGTAGCCTTCGATGTAAAGCCTGTCGACCTTGAGCGCGTGGAGGTGCTCATCGGGCCGCAGGGAACCCTCTATGGTCAAGGCACCATGGGCGGCGCCATCCGATACCTACCACAGCGCGCTGATTCAGAGGAGTTCAGTCTCGACGTTCGTGGGGTCATTAGTCAAAGTGGCGAGGCCGATGATTTCCTTAATGACGCCGGTTTCACAGTCAACCTCCCGATCATCAAGGGTCAATTGGCGCTCCGAGCAAATGTTGACCGCCTGGACGACCCAGGCTTCATCGACTATTCATTCGTAGTTCGGGAGTCTGGGGCTTCCGATCCAGAACCAGACTTTGATAACCCTGATGAAGTAGAGGCGAACCTTCGAAACGCTGAAGACGTCAATTTCGAAGAAACCTTATCCATCCGGGTCAATCTTCGCTGGACTCCAAACGATTGGCTGGATGCTAGCCTGTGGTATCTCAACCAGGATACCGAAAGCGGTGGCAGACAAATATCCCACGAGTTGGCCTTTGGGACGAGTTTCTATGAGTCAGGACTTCGCTACTTAGAGCCAAACGATTATGAAAACGAGCTCATCAGCGTTGATGTGAAGGCCGATCTTGGTTTCGCAGAGGCAGTTTTCGTGTACGGCGAAACTGACTTTGACGAACTGGGACAGCGTGATCAAACGGACCTGCTGCTCAATTTCGAGTATGGATATGAGGCTTTCCCACAGTTTTCATCTTTCACCAGAGAAGTTGTGGAACAGGAAACCGACACGCTTGAAATTCGCTTAGTTTCGCAGCATGACGGACCAATATCCTGGGTAGCTGGCTATTTCCAGAACGAACTGGAAGCGTTTAATGAGTCTCGCGAGTTCACGCCAGGCTTTGACCAGTTTGCCGTTGAAAACTTTGGCGGTGTTCAACTGCGCCCCGATAGCCTCGAATATATCTCTCGTGGTTTTAACAGCGAAAAAGAAACCGCATTCTACGGTGAGATCTCTTACAGAATGTTGGACGAACGCCTTGAATTTACGGTTGGTTATCGGGCGTACGAGTTCGAGGTGGACAACACCAGTGGTTTTGGTCTGCCACTGTTCGAAACAGTATTCCTAGGCGAACCGCAGGATTCTATAAATATCGATTTAGGTACCAACGTGGGGGACGACGATGGAGATCTGATAAAGCTCAACGCCTCGTTTGACATCGACGAAGACAACATGATCTATGCGACTTATTCTGAGGGATATCGGAATGGCGGCGTCAATGCGGTGCCTGCCTGCACCGATGAGCAGATCAATAGTGGTACACAGCAACTCTGTGCTCTCCCCGACGAAGTTTTTGTAGACCCTGATCAGATCGACAACTATGAGCTCGGTTACAAGGGCTATTTACTTGAAGGAGCCATGTCTATCCAGGCCGCCCTGTTCTATATCGACTGGACTGACCTACAGGTCGGCACGGTCACCGATTTCGGTAGCCTGCCAATCACAGGCAATGGCTCTGCCGCCGAGAGTAAGGGCTTGGAGTTCCAGGGATCCTGGGCGCTGACCTCAAAGCTGCAAGCAACGTTGACGTATGCATATACGAACGCGGAGTTAGTCGAGGACGCGCCGGGCCTGGTAGGCAATTTTACAGCACTTAGCGGGGCACGCCTGCCAGGACACGCAGAGCATCAAGGCACTTTCAATATTTTCTACAGCACGAGTCTCGGGGAAATGGATCTAGACATTAACTACGGCTTTGTATACTCCAGCGATGTATTGAATGTCACAGGCGGTGGCGACGATCCCCTAGTTGATAGCGATGGAAACCCCGGGGATTTTGGTGGCGAAGCTATACCCTCTTACGACGTGCATCACTTCTCGGCGACGCTCAGCAAAGACAGTTGGACGTTGCAGGCTTTTGTGGACAATCTTCTTGATGAGGAGTACGTAACTGGTACCCGAACAACGAGAAGGTTCTTACAGGACGAGCGGACGGGGCCGGGAAACAATATCGGTGGATTTACGCTGAGATCATATGGAAACTTCGTGGGAGCTCCGCGTACTATCGGTTTGCGCGCCACCTACGGCTTTTGACGTCTCCTGCGACGTCGTCAGCAATGACGGCGTCTTTGTCTAAGCCGTGGAAAGTACTCCGATCTCAAACAGCCTCATGAGTTGAGGTATCGGACGTAGCAGAGCTACCTTAATGCCGTTAGTGCGACCCATCTTGAATCACGTTTTAACTCGCGGTGCGAGTAATACCTAGCTCCGCTAGCTTATTTTTAGCAGGCTCGATAATAGAGCCGTACTTCCTCCAGCGCCCGACAGCGGAAGAGTAAACAGGCGTCCGAACTTGGGGCGCGCTGGGTGTGGCTACAGCTCGTTTATTTTCGAAGAAGCGAAGGCAACTAGGCTCCCAATCTAGGTCCAGATAGTCAAACATGGCCCGTGAGTAGGATTCGGAATCTCCAACTAAAAGCTCGTAGTCGATGACAAGCATTCTTTTTCCTAGCACTGTCTTCCAGTGATCTACTAATGCCTCGAATGCTGCTACGTAACACGCCGTATCCTCTAGATCGTAGCTGTAGTTGTAATACGAGTAGTCAGTTGAAAAAAGTTGGCGGTAGTTGGATAGCACCGTATCCATTGGATCTCGGCGCAAAAGTATTACTTTTGCCCTTGGCATGAATCGCATGACATATCCAAGCATAAAAACATTCAACGGTGTTTTATCAATGAAGTAGCTAGTACCGGCGGGTATATTTTTGAGCCGGGGGGCGATCGAATGTATGTAAGCACGCTCTAAGGGAATTTCGCCGCGTGCTGTTGATTCAATGACCTCGGGGGATATGATCTTGGAACCAGTGTCACCAGACAGACGTTTTACGGCGGATGGTAAGTCTTGAAGTTCACCTAAGCTGGCAACTTTACTGTGAGCCGTCAGTATCTGTTCGACTAGCGTTGTGCCGGTCCGCGGAAGCCCCACGACAAACAGAGGGGTTTGCAACGGCACCGACGAGGCATCCGCATTCTTTGTCGGCTGTAGCGTCGTGAAGCTTTCGATCACGGCATTGAAAAGCGCAGCGTCTTGATCAAACTCGTATTCGAGAGACTCCCTGCGCCGAGTTTTAGCGGCACGAAGTCTTCGCAGCGCCGAAGAATATTCTCCACGAGACTCCTCTATGCGAGACAAAGCATGGGCTAAGTAAAGTTCGTCCCGATCACTAAGCCCAGGCCTTTGGGCCAGCGTTCTCATCGCACTCTCATAACGATCGCTGACGTCCACTTTTTCCAGTTCAGAAAGCGCCCAATAACTTCTCGCATTGTCAGGCTGCAACTGAGTCACACGCTCGTAATTCTTACGAGCATCATCATGCCTGCCCATAAACTGCATTGAGGCTGCCAGATTGAAAATTACCTCCGGGTCCGCAGGCTTAAGGCCAGCAGCTTGAGTCAACAATTTCAGCGCATTCTCGTGTCTACCCAATCGGGTGTAGACCACACCTAGGGTATTCATTGATTGAGGCGATCGGACACCTACGCTAACTGCCATATCGGCGGCATTGCCGGCTTCGGCGTCTTGGTTGGCCGATGAGTGATACCTTGCCTTTTGGGTCAGGTATTCAGGATTCGCATGATCGATCTCAAGAGCCCTATCAACCAACTTCAACGCCGCACCCAGATTTCCTCCCACCTCGGCAGCGACCGACTCGAGAAACCATGCGTCGGCGTAAAGGGGGTTCTCAGCTCGCATCGCTCTGCAGAGCGCCACTAGCCGGCGAAAATCTCCTGCGCGCAACAATCTACCACTAGCTCTATCGAAGTCTGTACTATTCATGCTGTCTTGTACCACACCTTCTTTGGCCTGTAACCAGCAACTGAGTCAATTCTAATGAAGAAGCAGTTTATCTTAGCGACATAGAATCCTTTGGCTCAGAGTAAAGTGCGTTGCAATAACCTAGAAGAGCCAAAGGGCGGGCTTTTTCGATCGGCGATCAGTCTCAGATGAGTCGTGCGGCAACCCAGAACCTCATCAGGCTCGGCAGGATGTAAACGTTTGGCCTGCCGATGCGGACTCACACATTTCACAGAAGGAAGTTCAGAATCCAGAACTCACTCCGACAGAACTGCGAATATGATTCCTGTCGATAAGGTGACGGGGCCAACTGAGTACAAAGCGTTTCTTAGATACCAGTTTCCCGACACGTTTTTCTTGATATTCTCGCCTGAGCTGGGCTGCTACGATCTAGGTGAGTAAGACGATAGCAACGTCGAATTTGATGGTTCTTCAGTGAACCTCTTCGGCGTCGCGTATTTACCCCGTGTCCCGATATCTGACATATGAAAAGGCGGGCTAGCTTCCGCAGACATTGTCTCGATGAGTTCCGTTGAACTGGACGGAGACATGGCATTTCTTGGCAAATGCTTTACTTTTTACATTTTCTATAAAATATACATCAGCGCGGGCCACCTGAAGTGGGATACGGAAGCTGACTCCGGAATGTCGAGTGCCGGTGTTCTTCTTGATTTTTGACGCGTCGCAGACAGTGCAGATGCACTGTCGTATCAAACCGCACCTAGTTAAAGCAGTGACAAAAAAACATGCAATCACCAACAGTACAACACTGGTTTTTTCTCCTACTGCTCAGCCTTGCCTGGGGCTTTGCATTCTACCTCATCGCAGTTGCGCTGCACGCGTTTGCTCCTCTGACTATCGTGAATATCCGTCTCGTCGTGGGCGCGGCCACACTGTACGTCATCATGCGATGGCAAGGGCAACGGCTGCCGCACGAACCGATTTGGTGGGGGCGGTTCGCGCTACTTTCTCTGCTCGGTAACCTTATCCCCTTTTCGCTCATAACCTGGGCCGAAACTGAGATCAGTAGCTCCCAGGCGGGGTTGCTCATGGCCTTGATGCCTATCAGCACCATGGTTCTCGCCCATTTTTTCGTACACGAAGAAGCGCTGACTACGCGCCGTTTACTCGGCGTAGCGCTAGGATTTTCTGGCGTTGTGATTCTGATAGGCGGCGCACCGCTGCGGGAAGGAAGCGACGGGACCCTGCTGGCACAAATTGCAGTATTACTCGCAACACTCGCCTACGCCAGTAACGCGGTGCAGACCAAACGGTTACCGCCTATTGATTCGCTCGCGGTTGCGACCGGGTCGCTATCGGTCGGCGCTGTCCTCCTCCTGCCTGTTACGCTGTATCTCGAGGCTGAGACCTGGACAGCACCGACGCTGCCTGCGCTCAGTGCAACTTTAGCGCTGGGCGTCGCCTCCACTGGCCTGGCCACCTGGATATACTTCCGCGTCGTGGCAGACTGCGGTCCATCTTTTTTGTCGATCATTAACTACATCATCCCAGCGATCGCTTTCGCGGCCGGGGTGCTTTTCCTCGGTGAAAGTGCGCGTCCAAGCCAGTTTCTGGGCCTGCTGTTCGTGTTGGCCGGCATAGCGCTCACCCAAGCGAAGGCCTCGGCGAATAGCCGCTGACACAGCATCGCGGGCCACTCTGTGTTCTGTCATTGCGCTAGTCTGGTGCCCGCACCGTGGGATACGCTAGTAACAGCCTACTCAACTGAAAAGAAAAGTGAGATTATCATCGACACTAGGATGGCTGTGTGAAAATCGACAGCGTCACGGTTGTATGGGCTGCCAATATGGCTTCCAAGGCATCACTAACGCGATCGTCCTGCCATAGGTTAGCGAAGCGATGAGACAGCCAAACCCGGACATCCAACCACATGCAACCACTGTGACAGTATCCCACCCGCGGGCTGGCCATCTGGGGAAATATAGAACAGTATTGCCCCTGCCTGCCATCCAACCAACTGAGGCGCTATCGTGAACCGAGAAACAGCTACCGCTCTCAACCGACGCCTGCTCGCGCATGTAACGAGCGGGACCACAGAGCTTGCTGACAGCGAGGCCCGTCTGTCTTGCGATATCTTACTAGACGCCGCTGCCCACGCACTTGAGCGTGACAGACTATTCACCCATACACCACAGCCTGTGGCATTCTCAGGTGAGCTGCCCGAGCCTCTAACATCGCTGGCTATTAATGTGCTAGATACGCCGGTGCTGCTTACGCGCAACACAGCAGGACAATTACGAGCCTTCATCAACGCCTGCCGGCACCGCGGCGCGCAGGTCAGTCATGGTAGCGGCGCTAGCCGCTCGCTGGTATGCCCATTTCACGGCTGGGCCTATGACCACGATGGCGCTCTGAAGGGAAGGCCTGGTGATAGTTACTTCTGCACCGACGCAGACCAGCTCAAACTTCAACCACTGCCCGTTTCTGAACAGTGCGGCGTAGTATTTGTATCGCTTCAAACCGGTATGCCTCAGGCCGATCTTGACAACGCGCCGGCCGGGTTGCAGCAAGAGCTGAAATCATACGGTTTCCATGAGTACCGCGCGATCGAAAGACGCGAATTTGAAGTCGCGGCAAACTGGAAACTGGTGACAGATCTGAGCCTCGAGAGTTATCACTTCGCGGCGCTGCATCGCAACAGTGTTGCCAAGCTACTGGAAAGCAACGCGGTGTTTGACGTGATAGGTCGTCACAGTCGCTGGGCCTTCCCCTTGCAAACCATCACCGAACTGAGTAACACAGAAGAAAGTGCGTGGCCGGATATACTTCGTGGCTCTTGTACCTACACCCTCTATCCCGGAGTGATGTTTGTGGTCAACGCGCTAGGCGCACAAATGATAAGGGCGGAGCCCGGGAAAGACCCCGGTCACTGTCGTGTAACTTACGCAGGTGTTAGCAAACCCGGGAGCGATCTGGATCAGGCACGGTTAGCTTATGAGTTCGGTGGCGACGTGTTCGAGAATGAGGACTTGGCAATAGCACCCCAATGTCAGCAGGGTATCGCAGCGTCAAGAGCCGATCTTATTATCGGGCGTAACGAACCATTACTGCAATTTTGGCACGAGCAGTGGCAGGCAGCGATCGAATAGCGCGGCATGAAAAAGGGCGGTAATCATGAAAAAAACCCGCCAGCAAGGGCGATATCGCAGTTGTTAAAGGCACTACCATTCGGTCAAATACCAATAAACACCTAATGAAATCCCAAGAGCCATTATGCCGCCAACTAGAGAAAGGCTCATAGGCGCGTCATACACCCAGCATGCAATAGCCGCGGCCCCGGTGCCGATCGAAAATATGGATAGCATTTGAGCAAATTTAGTTAAGAATATTTTCGCTGCTTCTTTTAAAAAATCAATAATTTGCTCAATAATCACGATAACACCCCATCGGCTGTTCCGACTGGTAGTCGTAAAGCCCTAAGTATAAGCCAGACCTCTTCCTTCGCCCAGGTAACACTGGTCCATCTGGATCTCATCCAGCCGCCGATCACCCTCGGCGATTTCTATAACGGGCCCTTCAATGCTTGCATAGGCGATCAGATTTCTGTTTTCTGTACACAGAAGCCAACGCGCGTATCGACCGCCAGTACTGGACTTCTACGCGATTCAGGTTTTGTCTCAAACTAAAGATCACTATCCGGTTCATCTCAACACCAAACAGGCACTGCCCGTGGCCCGCTGTTTTGCTCAATCAGCGCCAGTACGGCGATGCGGGGCTCTGCTAAGTATGCTTCTCGCCTCTCGCGCGTCATACTGCCCATTGGATATTACTCCCGGTCGGTGGTGGCGATCAGCGATTTCCATCGTGCCTGCAGGCCTTCAGCGGCTGACTTCGTCCACCCCTGTTGCCATGCATATTGTGCTGTTCTGATCCCTAGCCAGTACCCACCGTAAGCCACGAACAGCAACTCCCAGGGGCCGCGGTTATCTTGCAGCCAATAAGCGGGCCAGGCGATCGCCAGCCCGAAATTGATCAGCGAGTCGATGAACAGTTGCAGAACAACATGAAAAACCGCACCGGCTTCAAAGCTGAATAACAGTTCGCTCATGCTGCTGATGAAAGTTTTAACGTCAGGCCACTCGAGCAACAGCCAGGTGTAAAAGGCCACTAGGCCGTAAAATCCTCCCCCGAACTGAAACCACTTATCCATGACAGGATTCATTCGACGTCGACGCTTTCTATCCTTTTGGTGTTCGCCCAGAGCCGCAATACTTTCTTGCATCTCACTAACACTGTCGCCCGATAGCCACCCGCGGTATATTGCCCATGACACCATACCGAAAGAAAGCACGAGCATTGGTATGCCGCCTCTTAAAACTGCATATAAAGCATCACCTAACATTAGATGTTCCAATTCTTAAAACGACACCGAGATTAGCATACATCGTGGGCAGAACTGTCGCCGGATTCCGAAGATACTTTCCAGCGAAGTTTTGCGCTGCTCAGGCTCGTGTTTGATCGAGTCGCTCTATGATTTGGGCCTCAATAGATCTAAATGTTCATTCCATGATACCTAATCCAGCTATGCAGCCGAACCGTAGGTTAATTTACATGCATCAGGATATTTATCATGGAACTTATCCGGTCCGACCTGTTAAAAAACGCCCTGGCCTCAGACATATTCGTTTCGGTTTTGAAGAGGACAGTTCCCCCAACTGACAAGGCGTTGCTGCGACTTACCAGGGGATGGTTAAACACGGGCCTGCAATCAGTGGTCCTACTCGACACCACCGGCGCTCGTTCCGGTCAGAGGCGCACCATTGCAACACTGTGTATGCCAATGGGTCGCGACCTTGTATTGGTGGGATCGAACTGGGGTCAGGAGCGCGACCCGGCCTGGGTGCACAATCTGCGCGCCAACGACAAGTGCTACGCGACTTTTCGGGGTTACGTTGGTCCGATGAACGCCCGTGAGTTAAAAGGTGCGGAACGGGCGGCTATCTGGAAACACCTTGTACGCTTCAACCCGCAGTACGCTCGCTACCAGAAGGCGACAAGCCGCCGTCTTCCAGTGCTTGTCCTGGAAAGGGACGAAGATTAACCGCCGCACTCGTTACCAGTGCCTAATTTCGGAAAAAGCTCATGCTACACAGCTGCAAAAATAGCAAACCCTGTCTCGCCAGTTCCCAAATTACACGCAACGCGTAGCGCCAAAATCCAACTAGACCTACGCCAAATACCGCGCGCAAGGAATATTTATCGGGTATGCGGCCTGAACCGCTTCTGCCCTATTTTGGAGCGAAACTGTGTGTTTTTTAGGGGTGCTTGTAGGTTCAGGGCTTGTGTTTGCATAATTGAACAGAGAGAGCAGTAAAATTTAAGACAGCGGTATGAGCGACAGCAGCCCTGGCTTCAGCAATAGGATCAAAGAGAGCCGCTCTCAGAATTGCCAGGTGGAACCCCACAAGGGCAGCATAAAGCCCGAGGACTTTTATTTGCTCTCCACATGGCCAAGCACCGATCAGTTCGCCGTGCCACCATTTTCAGACCTCCTCGAGCCTCAACTAGTAAAAAGAGGTCTCTCATGGGCAACTGCCGATTAAGCACTGGATCAATAGTCTATAGGTACGCAGGGGCTACCTAAGCATAGTCGCCGTAGTAGCTAGAAGGCGATTAGATTTGATTCACAAGATCGATCTTCTCGATTTATTTGATCTAATCTCAGGCCAAAGCTCGAGAATTGAGCTAATGTTTTAACAAAACTTATAGAGATCCTTTCTAGACTGGTGCTTTGCGCAGAACTAAGGCTGGACGGAATGAATCAAAGAGAGAACAACGATGCTTTTTATTTCGAAACGTAACTACGGGAAAACTTTGACTCTTGTCATTATGGCATTGATTCTTGGCAGCCAAGCAGCGCTGGCATGTACGGGCATCATCCTACGCTCAAATGATGGTGCAACTGTTCCAGCACGGACCATGGAATTTGCTTTCGATATAGAATCTAACCTACTCGCTATTCCGGCTGGCACAGAAATCGACACCTTAGTCCTGGACAGAGACAACACCGGCTTCACATTCAAGGCGAAATACGGCTTCCTTGGTGCAAACGGCCTCGACAAGCCGATCGTATTCGACGGAATGAATACACAGGGACTTTACTATGGTGCTTTCTATTTCGCTGGCGAGGCTGAATTTGGAACCGTTAGCGATGAGAATCGCGACCGTGCCGTTTCTTCTGAGGAAATGGGCAATTGGATTCTCGGCCAATTTGCCACGGTCGACGAGGTAATTGCCGCGTTGCCTTCCATCGAAGTGGTTGGTACCTACGTTGAAGAAATAGGTGGCCGAGTTCCGTTTCACTATGCAGTTACAGATCGGACAGGCGCAGCAGTTGTGATCGAATATACTAAAGATGGACTAAAAGTACACCAGAACACTGTAAACGTTGTGACCAACAACCCGACCTATGATTGGCATCTCACGAACCTAAGTAATTACGTCGGGCTTCAACCACGCAACGTGAAAGCGATAGAGGTAGGCTCAGAGATCATTTCGCCTTTTGGGCAGGGCAGCGGTATGCTCGGACTGCCAGGTGATATGACGTCGCCGACACGTTTTGTACGGGCGGCGGCTTTTGCAAACAGTTCACTTCCATCTGAAACAGTGGATGAGGCCATCTTCAAGGCGTTCCATATCCTCAATGTTTTCGACATTCCCAAAGGTGCCATCCGTGAAGCAGATGAAGATGTGCCATTCACTGATTACACACTGTGGACGTCGGCAGCTGATACATTGAACGCCGTTTATTATTACAAAACATACGTAACTCAAGCAGTTGAATCGGTAAATGTAACGGCCGTGATCAACGCAATTACCGAACCCACAGTTGTCGAAATGGAGAGCGGATTTCAAGTACGTGACCGAACCCGCGACTTCAGCAATTAGTCGCTGGAACATGAAGGATGCGAGCTCACTAGCGAATCTCCTGTGAACTCTCTATATAGTGGCTCGGTGCCTGTAAGAGGACTTTATAGGCAATAGGATATGGGCTGATGCGAAAAGGCGCTAGCTTGCAGGATACTATGGTAGCTACGCCGAGAAGTGGAAATTTTATACAACTATTGCAGTATTCTTGAGGCGTCGAATACGCGAGCCGCTAAGGGTCATCCTATCATTGTGAGTAATTTCAGTATCCTATAGCCATCGTGGCACATGGGTGGCATAGATATAATACTCATTTGGAAAAATGCGCTTTAGATGTTTTTCCTCTGCATGGGCCTGACGAAAAAGGGTCCACAATCCAAAGCATAAACATATTAGACTGAAGGCTGAGGGAAGAGCGAAGAAGAATCCTGTTTGCGCAAGCCCAATAGATAAGAACATTGGGTTTCTGGAGATTCCGTACCAGCCATGTGTAATTATTTTATCTGGACCGTTTGGATCTATGCCTGAGCGCCACTGATCTCCGTAGTTACAATGAATTCGAACCGTTATGACAAATCCAATTGTAAGCATTATACAGCCACTGATAAGCAATATTGGCTGGTAGAGAAACTCAAACACAATCAGGTGCTCATCAACGGAAAAATACACAGCACGAGATACACAAATCAGCCAAATGATGACTCTGAATACTCTGAAGAAGAAATGATTCCACCATGTACGACAGAAACGATCTCCAGGAAAAATGATGTCTCGTGATGTTCTTCGTTTAAGTTTTAGCACCCTCATTGTATAAAAAAGTGCAACAGCACTAAAAAAAAACGCCAGATAGTAGCGAGTAATCAGAGAGGCCAGATCTGAAGAGTCCATGGTCGTTCAATTTTTGCTGTTGTTTGTGTCAGCTTACCTAAATCTGTTTCAAGGTGCATGGTGGATTTCGGCGGCGCACAAAGCAACTATAGTAGCAATGCAGCTGGACCATAACGACACTATGGTTATTCGTAACAGCTTCCTCACCTTGCCGTACTAAACCAGTATCTCCTATATAAAGTAGACTAAGGAGCTTTCCCCAACATGTGGATTCGCCCTTATCTTTAAGAAGACTCAAAAGCTGCTGGTTTTCAGAGAACCACCCTCAAAGCTGCGGCGCTGTTGAACTGCCCAACCTCTCATAGTTACCATCTGAATAACTTAATGCTCGCCATAAGCCACTGAAGGAGCTCGAACGGTGGCAAACCAACACGAGCTTTACCTGCGGCCTGTCGGACAAGCGCATAGATCTGGAGGCACAAAACAAGAATGTGTATCTATAAGTGACTAAAGAATTATGGATAAAACTGCCTCTTGACAGGAGCAGAAGCAATCAGACGACGCTTACATCTTCTGACGCACTATTTCTTCGAGACCATCCAGAAAACGGGGATGGTCGTTACAACTCGGAACAAGTTGCACCGTTTTCCCGCCGTGTTCAGTGAATATTTCCTGATATTCATCTCCAATTTCAATTACGGTCTCTAGACAGTCCGCCACGAATGCTGGACTGAACACCAGTATCTTTTGTGAGCCTTTTTGGGCTAGCTCTTTTACGACTTCATCAGAGAAAGGTGTAAGCCATTCCTTATCGAGGCGTGATTGAAAACAAACTGTATATTGCTCGGGAGTAAGCCTAAGTTTTCTAGCGAGCTCTCTCGTAGTGGCGTAACTGGTTGCTTTGTAGCAAAGTGCGTTTGTGCCATTGATCTCATCTTCACAGAATTGATCCCTACAAAGCTGATCCCCCGGATAGACCTTGTCAACATGACGCTCCGGCAAACCATGATATGAGAATAAAATGTGGTCATAGTCTGCCAGATTGAAATCACTCGCTCTTGCAACAATAGAATCGATGTAGCCTTCGTTGTCCCAAAATTGATTGATGATTGACATCTGAGGAATAGCCCACCACTCACTTATCAAGTTTGTAGCTAACGCTATCGCTGAACCACTTGATGCACTCGCATATTGAGGAAACAGCGGTAGAATAATGATGTGTTCGTAGTTTTTTTCCTTCATCGCCTCGGTAACAGAGCACAGGGAGGGATTCTGATAGCGCATTGCCATGTAGACATCTACCTCGCCTTGAAGACGCGCCTGAAGCTGGTCCTGTACGTTGGTAGTATGGGACAAGAGAGGAGATGAGCCTCCACTCTTTTGCCAAAGCTCCTGATATATCTTGGCGGATTTAGGCGCTCTAAACGGCACGATAACGCCGTTAACCAAAATTTTTCTTGCTAGCCATGGCAAGTCTATAACACGCGGGTCGTTAAGAAACTCTCGTAAATAGCGCCTGACATCTTTCGTTGATGGACTGTCAGGCGTCCCAAGTTGAATTAAAAGTAAGGCTGTTTTCTGGGTCATGTGTACTCTGGAATATTGGATCGTGTTGCAAGTTTTGTATTGATTTTAGTAGTCCGAGACTATCATTTTTAGATATTTTGATAGCCTGGGCCTGAAACTGTCTTATAGCCGCACCGTGCTGCAGAGTGTTTTATAGACGAAACTACTCTCTGTATTCTAGTTTAAATGATCTGGCCGCCCTGGCGTAGGCATACCGCTTTTGGCATGCGCAAGCATCCCGATGCAGTCTATTCGGAGGGCAAACAACCGGGAAGCTCTCACTCGATCGTTACGGCCCGGAAGAATAGGGTTTGGGATGCCAGTGATTTGCCGCTCGAACACTCGACCCGGATCTCACTCACGCCAGCGCAAGTCCTATTTTGTCCAGTGCTACCCCACATCGGAGTTACGATGCAGTTTGATAAAGCCTTCTAGCGCTTCTAAGGGAGCCTGCAGAGCCATCAATGGCTCACGCCGCCCAGTAGTCTTCCTTGAGACCCATCATGCCCCCTTCGCCGCTGAGAATATCCGTAAGCAATCCCTCTGTCTCTGGCAACACCTTGTCGTAGTAGAACTGTGCGCTGAGCACCTTACCATTCATGAGCGCCTGGGTGCCCTCCCCCATAGCGGATTTTCTACTCGCGACCGCGGACATACGTGACCACAAATAAGCGATCACGGTGAGAGCCATCAGCCTTAGGTACGGTGTCGCTACTGCGCCTGCCTGCTCAGGATCTACCGCGCCATTTGTAGCGATCCAAGAAGTCGCTTCCTGCAACCTGTTAAGCGCTGCACGTAACTCTTTGGCATGAGGTACTTCTTCATCCTCGGTGATAAAATTCTCAATAAGTGCAAACAGAGCGCTGATCGCCCGACCACCGGCCAAGCCAAGCTTTCGGCCCACGAGGTCCATGGCTTGTATGCCATTGGTACCCTCGTAAATTTTAGTGATTCTTGCATCGCGGACCAACTGTTCCAGCGGCCAGTCGCTGGTGTATCCGGCCCCGCCTAAAACCTGCAATCCCAGATTAGCATTAGTAAATCCCTCGTCAGTCAGGAACGCCTTAACGACTGGAGTCAGCAGCTGGACCATATCGTCTGCGACCTGCCGACTTTCTTGGTTAGGGTGTGAAACAGAGATATCCAATTGATGTCCAGTGAACAGGGCAAGTGCGCGCATGCCTTCATTCACAACTTTCTGCCGGACTAACATGCGTCGCACGTCAGGGTGAACGATGATCGGGTCGGCGGGGCTTTCAGGGTTCTCAGCCCCTCTCAGAGCTCGCCCCTGCAAGCGATCTAGCGCAAATCCCAAACTTTCCTGGAAAGCCATTTCGGAGATACCAAGGCCCTGCATTCCCACCATCAACCGCGCCTCGTTCATCATCGTAAACATGGCTCGCAACCCATCATTTGGCGCTCCGACCAGCCACCCTGTCGCACCCTCAAAATTCATTACACATGTGGCGGACCCCTTGATTCCCATCTTGTGCTCAAGACCACCACAATACACGCCGTTGCGCTCTCCGTTTTCTAGAAACTTCGGGACAACGAACAGTGAAATTCCCTTGCTTGTGTCGGGCGCGCCGGGAAGCTTAGCCAAGACAAGATGTACGATATTACTGGTAAGGTCGTGTTCGCCGCCGGTGATCCATATCTTACTGCCTTCTAAACTATAGCTCCCATCATCCCTGGGGGTCGCCCGCGTGCGAATCATGCCAAGATCTGAACCGCATTGGGGCTCAGTCAGACACATCGTGCCCGTCCACTCTCCACTCACTAACTTCTCCAGATAGATGCTTTTCAGTTCATCGGAACCATGCGCGAACAGCGCGCTGATAGCCCCATGGGTAAGTCCTGCGTACATGCCAAATGCCATATTCGATGAACACACCATTTCATCTACAATAAATTTCAACACGTGCGGCAACCCTTGCCCACCATACTCAACGGGTGCATCCAGCGATGTCCATCCCGCTTCGACAAAGCTCGTATATGCATTCTTGAATGTTTCTGGCGTGGTGACATCGTGAGTCTCTGGATCAAGGGTACAACCCTGGATATCGCCGGCCTGGTTTGTAGGCTGTATGACGTCGGCAGAAAATTTGCCCATTTCTGACAGGATGGCGCCTATCAGATCGGGTGTAGCTTCAGCATATTTGTCATGATGTTGTAGTTGTTCTACGCCAAGAACGTCGAAAAGTAAAAATAAGAAGTCGTTGAGGGGGGCTTCATAGCGCATGCTGCGGATACCTCTGCTGTAGGTAACATTGCTACGCGCCAATCGTTGGCGCAGTTCAGGAATACCAGCGAATGTCACGCTCTTGTCCAACACCTAAGGAAGGCTGAATTACCCGCTATGACGCATTGCCGCGACCATATAATTAATGCCAGTGAAGCTGCCTATCTTGACCTCTCGAGTAACCGGGTTGACAGATACGCCGCACCTTTCAACGATCGACATATCTCCCCCAGCTAACATCGCTGCGGTTTCCTCTGGCGTAACGAATTTGCGCCACTGATGGGTACCCTTAGGTAACCAGCCTAAAATATATTCAGCCCCGACGATAGCAACCAACCACGACAATAGATTCCGGTTTATCGTTGCGACGAAGTGCAAACCCCCCGCGCCGTGAGCGAACAGCACTTAGCCATAAAATCGGGCAACGCTTCCACGTGCTCAACTACCTCCATGTTGAGCACAACATCGAACGGTTCCGCATCGATGTCTTCTATCGCAGCACACCGATAATCGATGTCTAATCCGCTCAACCGAGCGTGAGATCGAGCTATGTCGATATTGCGCTCGGCCGGGTCGACCGCCGTGACACTTGCACCGAGCTTAGCCATGGATTCAGACAGAAGTCCTGCCCCGCAGCCGATGTCCAGCAGCTTGAGGCCTGCCAGCGGTCTCTCTATATTTGCTCCCGGGCGTAATTTCGTCCGTATGGTATGCTCGACAAATGGAGTGCGTGCGGCGTTCAGTCGATGCAGGGGCCACATCGGACCCGTTGGATCCCACCACGTGTGCGCAAGCTGATTGTAGCGTTTAATTTCTTCACTATTCACGGTTCTGCTCAACTTGATCCCTCCCGTTAACACGACGCTTTAAGACACATGACACTGCGTGTGAATACGCATCTACCGGAGCGACAGATGATCTTGGCGGGACAATGCGACTTTACGTTACAAACATCTAGCCATCATTTGGGGTTTGTTTTGAGCTTTCCGGATGGTTACTACTAAGGATGACATCCACCGGTTGGTGGGTGGCCAGCTTTTTGGATACGGGATTTCTATTTCGCACCCTGGCTACGACGGGCCGTTATTTGTTCCTTACTGCATTGGCGGTATGTTGTCAGTGCTCAACGATTTCAAGTAATACATCTCGGAGCTTGGTACTTAGTTCACCAGGGAGCTATCGAGGAGTGCTTGCAGAATCTCGCCGACACTGCGTTGGTTACCATGGGTTAAAGGAAACTAACACTAACAATTGTACGTTGTCACAACCCCCTGGACAGATCTCGATCTGATTTGAGATGCACTTCAGAACTTACGTGTCTGTCGTTTGTGCTGATCAGCACAATGCATCTTTCGGCGCATCAACAAGGTCTACAGTTTAATCTCCTCACGGCGATTCAGGACCTGCCGTCAGCGACCATACTGCGTGTCAGCTGGCGTCAGATTTTTGAGTATTTCGGGGTAACGCCTGCGTTAGCACTAGTTTATACATTCGCCGATATGTTGCAGGCAATTTCCCGAGGCGAAAGTGCCGCTTTCTCCAGCGCCGGGTCTACGATGGCGCCCTGTTCATCCTCAAGCAGTTTATTCTAGGCTGACCGGGGACTAAGTTTACGAACCTCAAGCACATCAATACCCACGGCCCCTTAGTGTTTCAACTAGGCCTAGAATGCATCTCAGTGCGGATACACGCGAAGCAGTGTGTGTTTGACCGACAGGCTGGACTGATCCGACAGCCGGATAATTCCATATTCCTCTGTGGCCAATTCTCACGCATACCGCCCCCGTCCCCGGTCACGCTTTTCTAGCAAACGGTTTTCCACGAGTGCCTCGGCCACGACCTCTTCGACGACAGCAGATTCTGCGCAAAGATCCTTGACGTCGTTGGGCGCGGCTTCCCCTGCAAATCCGCGGCTAGACGCTTCTCACCTACGTCTAGACTCAAAGATAGAGACGGGAATAAGACAAACAAACCATCCAGACGTACGCGAAATGATTGGAATAACTCGACAAGACATAAACACGGGATCGATAAGCTTGAGGTCATCTGTCAACTCAGCCCCGTCGACATGAGGAAAATTAGGCTTCTTTCGCCGCAGAAAAAGCTTCGGCCTGGCTTTGTGGTCAAAATTTGTACAGCTCTGATCTCCAGCATCGTCGCAAAGCGTACCGACAAAACAAGTGCCAAACACCAAAGGGGTGCGCTATGGAAAAGATGTTAATGTTAAACCCGTCCGATTACGTGGGCGTGAGCTTTTGGATCATCTCGGCAGCGATGGTCGCAGCTACTTTCTTCTTCTGGGTCGAACGCGATAGAGCCACCGGCAAGTGGAAAACGTCACTCACAGTCGCAGCGATGGTCACAGGGATCGCCGCAATTCACTATTTCTACATGCGGGAAGTGTGGGTCATGACCGGCGAGAGTCCAACCGTGTTCAGATATGTGGACTGGTTGCTCACTGTTCCTCTTCAGATCGTCGAGTTTTATCTCATCCTTGCTGCAATTGCGGTCGTAAGGAGTGCGCTTTTCTGGAAGCTTCTGATCGCATCCGTCGTCATGCTGGTAGCTGGGTACCTCGGGGAGGTGAACTCTAACAACAGCAGTATGTTATGGGGTCTATTCGTCCTTGGAACTGCTGCCTGGCTGTACATCATTTACGAGATTTTCGCAGGAGAAGCCAGCAAGATTAGCGCTGCGGAAGGCACTATCGCATCCCAACAAGCATTTAACGCTCTTAGACTGATCGTGACCTTTGGCTGGGCGATTTACCCGCTCGGTTATGTCTGGGGATATGGCGCCGATGGTAATGCCGACACACTGAATCTGATTTACAACTTGGCGGACTTTGTCAACAAGATTGCCTTCGGCGTCGTGATTTGGGCTGCTGCAACAGCAGCAGATGCCGACGAAAAAGCCAGTGCCTGAGTTGGCGTTATGAGCAAGGGCACTCGCAGGAAATTGCTCTCGAAGGTCGAAGCCAAGATGGTATCGGCCTTTGGCTCATCTTCCGAGACTTTGGGGCGCGCTGCGCTACATCATTTAGAGGGCGGTGGCTCAAGAGTTAGGGCCAGGCTGGCGGTTGACGCCGGAGTCGCGTTAAGCCTAGATGAAACCACCATTACAGCGATCGCAGCAAGCAGCGAATTGGTTCACAATGCGTCTTTGATACACGACGATATACAGGACGGAGAGCAGCTGCGGCGGGGTAGGCCCGCCGTGTGGACTAAGTTTGGGATGGACGTTGCCATTTGTGTTGGCGACGCTATGTTGAGCAACGCAGCGACAATGCTTGCGCTTACCAGGGCACCAGTGCTTCCGGAACTTTTACTAACTTTTAATCGCTGTGTCCTCGAAACTATTCATGGGCAGTGTCAGGACCTCGAGGTCGTTTCGAATGCCGGGCTGTCATTCAGCGGCTACTCACGAATCGCAACCGCCAAGTCGGCCCCGCTCCTTGCATTGCCGCTAGAGCTTAGCTTAATTACAGCCGCTCGGGATGACTGGTTGATGTTAGCGAGAGAGGCAGCCACCAACTTTGCGCTTGCCTATCAAATCAGCGACGACATTGAGGATCAGTTACGGGACGCCGCACAGGGCTCCCCCAACGCGGTGGCCGTATTGCAGAATGTTGATGGCGTTGTGGACCCAGTCGCAATGGCTATCAGAGTTGCCGACGAGGCATGGGCAGCTGCCGCATGTCAGGCGTCTGCCTTGCCGGATGGAGCTGGTGAAACAATGGCCGAGATGGCCCGGCGTCGTTTGTCATCGGCACTGGAGCGAGTAGCGTGACCAATACAACTGCCGTTGTCATCGGTGCAGGGTTCGGCGGCATCGCTGCTGCGCTGCGGCTCCGCGCGAAGGGCTACAATGTTACGGTCGTAGATCGTTGTTCAAAAGTTGGTGGCCGCGCGCAGGTTTTTGAGCGCGATGGCTACCGCCACGATGCGGGCCCTACTGTTATCACGGCTCCTTTTTTGTTCGAAGAACTGTTCGAGTTGTTTGGTAAACGTATCCAAGACTACGTCACCATCAAACCATTGGACACCTGGTACCGATTTCACTTCCAAGACGGGATACAGTTTGACTACGGCGGCTCTATAGAGGACACGCTCGCACAGATTGAGCAGATAGAGCCGGCTGATAAGCAGGGTTACCTCGATCTGCTGGATGCCTCAAGGGCCATATATCAACTGGGATTTGAGCAACTCGCGCACCAGCCCTTTCACCGTCTGAGCGAGCTATGCGTTCAGGCGCCTGCGATGTTGAAGCTCGGCAGCTATCGCTCCGTCTGGGACTTGGTCAGTCGGCACTTAAAATCAGAGCGGTTACGCCAGGCTTTTTCAATACAGCCGCTTCTGGTTGGGGGTAATCCGTTCCAGACCACCAGCATATACAATCTCATTCATTTTCTTGAGCGGGCTCACGGCATCCATTTTGCCATGGGCGGGACGGGAGCTTTGACGGATGCGCTGGGCAGACTGATGGCCGAAGAGGACATCACTATTCGCCTGGGAGAGACCGTGGAATCTGTCTGCGTCGAAAATGGCCGTGCGAAAGGCGTGCTCACAGAGCATGGTTTTACCGCTGCAGATGTAGTGATATCCAACGTGGATCCCGCTCACCTGTATGACAATATGCTGGAGCGCAAGGATAGCTGCTTAAGTGCACGGATCAAAACCCGATATGCCCGCAAGAGCATGGGCCTATTCGTACTTTACTTCGGAACGAACAGGCTATACCCCGACGTGGCTCACCATACCATCTGGCTCGGAAGCCGCTATAAGGAGTTGTTGACCGACATTTTTACTCACAAGGTTTTAGCTGACGACTTTTCTATTTACCTTCACCGTCCGACCGCGACTGATCCATCTTTTGCACCAGAGGGGCACGAAAGCTTCTACGCGCTAGTCCCGGTTCCTAACCTGGAGGGCAGCGTGGCCTGGGATATTGAGGGACCTCGTTTGCGAGACCGTATCGTCGAAGCCCTGGGATCGACACTACTGCCTGGTCTCAAAGAGAGCATACGCAGCGATTTCTTTATGACTCCGGAGAACTTCCAGCAGGATTATCTTAGCCCCGACGGGGCCGGCTTCTCAATTGCCCCTACTTTTTATCAATCTGCTTGGTTTCGATACCACAACAAAGCGGAAGGCCCTAATGGCCTCTATCTCGTAGGTGCTGGTACTCACCCCGGAGCCGGCCTTCCCGGTGTATTGTGTTCTGCCAAAGTACTCGAAGTGTTAGTGCCCCGAGCAGCTGGCGTCGACGCGCGGTCCAAGTCTAACTTGGCATTGGCATGAGCGCTCCGGTCTCCGCCGCGGCTGGCGAAAGTCCAGAAGCGGTGCTCAGAAGGCACGGGAAAACGTTTCATTTCGCCCAACCTTTCCTAAGTAAGCGACATGCTAACCGAGCCGCCCGACTCTACAGATTCTGTCGCTACGTCGACGACCTCGCCGATGAGTCGCCAAACCGATCACGCGCAGGTGAGGAGCTATCTGTCCTTAGTGTCATCCTCGATAGGGGTGTAACCACGGGGGACCCAATTGCAGACGACTTTATAGGATTGTGCCAGGAAACCAGAATGGACCGGCAGCTGGGCGTATTGCTGATTGCTGGTGTACGAAGCGACCTGGGGGATGTTGCGATTGCCGATGAGCACGGTCTGCTGCGTTATGCATATCACGTGGCAGGCGTGGTAGGGCTGATGATGTGCAAGGTCCTTGACGTAGAAACTGATCAAGCTCACCCGTTCGCCATAGATCTTGGTATAGCGATGCAGCTTACAAACATTGCTCGCGATATATCCGAGGATGCGAAGATGGGTCGGCGCTACTTGCCTGCAAGCTGGATTGATGCGTCGAGCCTGAACTATCTGGTAGAGCCAGAGCCGTCCACTGAAGATGATCTGCGGGCCGCCAATAAGCGACTGCTTTCTGTAGCAGACACCTACTACGACAGCGCCGCTAGTGGAATGGCCTACCTGCCACTTCGCGCGCGATTTACCATCTACCTAGCATCTGCTCTCTATCGGCGCATCGGATCTGCTCTGGCTGCCCGCGACTACGCATATTGGCTCGAGCGCGCCTCTCTGTCCACTCCGGAAAAGATGCAGCACGGCTTTGGCGCTGCCCTGCGTTTTTTTTCAACACCACAGCTACACCGAGCAGGAGCTTCACATCGAGCAGCTTTGCACGAAGCACTTATCGGCCTGCCCGGTGTCAACGCATTATCCGGCGGTTAGGATGAACCATAGAAGCTATGATCTCGTGATCGTCGGAGGCGGATGTGCAGGCCTGTCTTTGGCGCGCAATCTAGCCGTCGCCGACCTGGACCAGCGTGTGCTGGTTCTTGAGCCGCGGAGCCACTATCGAAACGACCGCACCTGGTGCTTCTGGGAAAGTAAATCGCACGCTCTGCAGCATCTTGTATCGAACCATTGGAACGAGTGGCTAATGGATACTGCTGATGGCGAAGGTGTCTCGCACCGCTCTTACGCTTACTCATACCAAGCCATTCGTAGCTCTGATTTCTATCAGGATGCACAGCTGGCGATAAATAACAGTGGGAAATGTGAGCTGAGACTGGACACCTCGGTAACACATTTCGAGAGAGGTGAGCGGGATATCTTTGTACACACAAACGACTCAGTTATTCGTACGCGAGCAATCGTCGATACCCGCAATGATCCGGCTATACCGCTGCAAAAACCGCACTTGTATCAGTGTTTCAGCGGCGTTGAAATTGAGACAGACAGAGCCATCTTCGAGTCAGCGAGTGCCGGGCTGATGACCGATATGTCGACAGACGCCGACGGATTCAGGTTCCGATACATTTTGCCATTTTCGGGGTCGCGTGCACTAGTCGAAACGACACGGTTTAGCCCGTCGCCCCGCACTGTTAGTTCTCTAAGCTCAGAGTTAGAGCAGGATCTCAATGCCGTGTGCGGCCACGCTCAGTTTCAAATCAAATACCGAGAAGGCGCAATACTGCCCATGGGTTGGCCACAGCCAAAGAAAGTGCCAGACCAAACGGGGCGCATTGTGCAGGCCGGTATTGCTGGTGGCGCACTTCGACCGTCATCAGGCTATGGCTTTTCACGTATCCAAACTTGGGCTGAGCTCTGCACTCGTCACATTCGTCAAACAGGCCTTCCCTGTGGGCATCCGCCCCAGCCAGGGATCGAGCAGTTCATGGATCGTATTTTCTTGCAGGCGCTAGTTGATCGTCCTGATCAAGGAGGTGTGTATTTCTTGCAAATTGCTCGCGCACTAGGCCCCAGGCGCTTTGCAATATTCATGTCTGGAAAAGCAGGCATGTTCGACTGGCTGCGCGTTGCCTGGGCACTGCCCTCGCTTCCCTTCATGCGGGCTGCCCGCAAAACTATGTTATCCCTTGGAAGCGCGTCATGATTCTGCGAGCTGACAATATTTTCTTCATATTCGTAGGCCTAGTCTGCCTTGTAGCGTGGACAGCTGTTGATCTAAGCCTTTCGTTTCACTCACAGATCGCGCTGGTGGTGATCGTCGTAGCAGTGTTTGGGTTACCTCACGGGGCTTTGGATGTGGTGATCTCGCAGCGTCTCGGCCTATTTAGTACTACCAGGCGCTTACTAGGTTTTCATGTGTTTTACCTCGCCCTAGTAGCTTTCGTTCTCGTTATTTGGTCATTCGCTCCGGCTTGGTGCCTAGCCGGCTTTTTGTTGATTTCTTCATGGCACTTCGGCGGCGACTGGTGTGGAGTCACCAACCGCGCAGGTTGCTGGATACTGGGCATCATGGTCTTAAGCCTGCCAGCGGCGTTTAACGCCGAGCAGATGGTCGTCTTGTATTCGACAATCACGGGCGAGTCTTTGCATAGCTTAGTCGCCGTACAGGGCATGTTGGCCCCGATAGCGCTTGTGGGTGCCGTCGTCGTGAGCTCGGCCGCCTTAGGTCGCAACCCTCATCTTGTTGTAGAGATGGTGATGATCTTCACGCTAGCCTGGACGCTGCCGCCTCTGTTGTATTTTACAGTTTATTTCTGCGGCCTACATAGCATGCGTCACCTTGTTAGCACCGGGTTTCTTCCAAACTCGCGTACAGTATTCATAGCATCTGCGTATACACTGGTGGCTATTGCTATTGGTTTTGCGCTGGCCATTTCGCAATGGGACGCAAATGAGGCGTTAGGTATTCCGCTCAAGGCGACATTCCAGTTACTGGCAGCGTTGACGGTGCCGCATATGATATTGATCGATGGTTTTGTCAGAGACATTCCCTATGCAAGTGAATGACCACTATGAACGCGTTTTACTTGTGGACACATCGGACCGCGTAATAGGTTATGCCGGAAAACTCGATGCACACCGAAACGGTAGCTTGCACAGAGCTTTTTCTGTATTTGGTGTCGATACGGAGGGACGAGTGCTAATCCAGCAGCGTGCACTGTCCAAGTATCACTGTGGGGGTCTGTGGGCAAATACCTGTTGCGGTCATCCCCGTCCCGGTGAAACCGTACAGGCAGGTGCAGTGCGCCGACTCAATGAAGAGTTTGGGCTACGGGCTTGCCTAAGGCCGCTGACGGCTACGCGATATTGCGTTAATGTTGACTCAGGGTTGGTCGAGCACGAAATAGCACATATTTTTGTTTGCCGAATCGACGCGAGCCCTCAGCCAAATCCAAGCGAGATCGCGCAGTACGACTATGTAACATGGGAAGAACTGTTGGAAGATGTACGTGGCCAGCCTGCCAAATATGCACCTTGGCTGCATCACTACCTGACACATCTTTCATCGGAGCTTGAACGGGCTCTACGGGTTTGCGCACCGGAAGATGATCAGACTCAAGGCCTTAGTGCTAACAAATAATCTATCGGCTACACTGCTGCCGCCGTGAAACTAAAAGCATTCAGAAGTAATAGCAGCGCCGAAACTTATAACTTGTCAGTATTCGGTAGCCTAAATAGATGATCAAGATTCAACGCTTCAAATAGAACTATAGCAAATATAATCACTGGGCAGGCCGTAACTACGCAAGCAAGCACAGCAGATGGTGATTGTGATCGCTAAAAGCATACTTTTTATCATCACTTATTCTTATCTGAGACTACTTCTCTGTTTGTGGTGTTCCCTGCAAGAGCGTGGCCTTACATTCCTTCCTTCCACAATGAGCGCTGGCAAATTCGAGGCTGCGACGTTTTAAAAGAGTATCTTATGACGACGCGCTTTGTTCAGACGCGTTGATCACATTGATGAACCGCCGGCGGTTGACCTTCAGCAATCTCCCTATTAGCTTGCGCTGTAGTGACTTATAACGCCGCCGAGACACTAGGCAACGTGATGTCCGGTGGTGTAGCGCGACTGATAGTAAAGTATCAAATCTGGATATAGGATTTAGCAATGAACTTATTTGAAGAAGAAAATACCAGAGTAACCGGTGCTGCTAGCATTACTTGCATGTAAATAGAACCAGTTTTTGCCTAATCGGCAATGGCTGTCGTACGAGCAAATATTGAACATGACAAACTGGACGAACCGGTGGTAAATATCGCTGCACTCGACGTTGAAGCGATCGTCTCAGTTCTCGGTGACGGCTCTGGCGAGTCATTGGCGACAATGCGATGGGCTGCCAGCGGTCAACTTGATAGTTTACACATGCTGTGTATCAACGAAACCGTTTACACCAGCGAACAAGTTTAGGAGCAGACCGAGCATGAACATGTGTGGCTACTGCGAGTGAATCATTGGGGTATTGTTCACGGTATAGGTCAGTTCGTACCGCAGACCCTATGCCTCCGAGAGCCCTAGGTGAACGTGTTTTGAAAGCTGACAAACACAATGATTTCTATGTTTTCCGCCTGCAGATAATCCTTGGCGCGGGCCAGCAAGTTCGCGGTCACATCAAGCCCATCGGGGCAGAAACTCAGCTTTCGCTGCTCCCGCGAGTTGAAGAATGATACGACAGAACCCATGGAGCGACTTTTGATTACAACTTCAATTATTGTGGGGGCACTATGATAGATAAGCTCAACCTACGTATTGCTGTAATCGGTGCAGGTCCCGCTGGCATTGCCGCAGGGCGAGAGCTATTGCAGCGAGGCTTCAGTGACTTGACAATTTTTGACTCTCTGAGCGCCCCCGGAGGCACTTGGCATCTTCACTCCTACCCCGGTCTAGCTTGCGACGTTTGGGCTCACTCCTACTCGTTTTCGTACGCACCCAACCCAAACTGGTCAGCTAACTTTGTTGAACAGCCCGAAATTCAGGCGTATCTGGCAGAGTGCGCCACGGTGTTCGGGCTAGATCCTCACCTCATCTTGAATACCCATATCGAAAGCGCCGACTATCAAGGAGATGGAACGTGGCAACTGCAAACTAGGACGGGAGAAAGTTACGTTTTTGACATTGTCATCAATGCTATGGGCAATCAACACACACCTCGATTCCCAGACGTACCGGGCCTAGACCTTTTCCTCGGCGACAGCTGGCACGGCACGCGTTGGAACCACGACGTAGATTTAACCGGAAAGCGGGTAGTTGTGGTCGGGTCTGCGGCTAGCGCCGTCCAGATCATTCCCGAGATCGCTCCTAAAGTTGGTCACCTGACCGTATTACAAAGGTCTGCCAACTGGATCATGCCGCGCGGTAGAAAGTTCTACACTCAGAGGCAGATACACAGGGCGAGACGCTACCCTGCACTTATTAAGCTCATTCGGAAATGGCAGCGATTGCTAATGGGACAGGTAGAATATGCAGTCACCAAGGGTCATAAACGTATGGGGCAGTTCGAATCCCGGGTGCTAAGATTTATAGATAGGACTGTGGACGACCCCGTCACTAGAAAAGCGCTCGTCCCATCTACCCCTTATGGCTGTCAGCGCGGTCTGGTGTCTGATGACTTCTACCCAACTTTAAACCGACCCAACGTAGATTTGGTGGCCAGCGCTCTAGAGGAGGTTACTCCGAGCGGTATTGTTACGGCGGAAAAACGCGCCATTGAAGCAGATATTATTATCTACTGTACCGGATACCGCATACTCGATTTCGACCGCATCAAAGTTACCGGGGTTAGCGGTACGTCTATGGCGGACGCAATGGGCGACAATCCAAGGGCCCACAAAGGTATCGCAGTGCCTGACTTTCCAAACTATTTTTTCGCGGTAGGTCCGAATGGTCTGGTACTAAACGTCTCGTATTTTGTAACCGCTGAGCAGAATGCCGAAACGATTGCACGGTTACTGGTCGAGAAGGAAGCGGGGAATGCCAAGGCCATCGAAGTCAAAAAGACAGCGTTTGATGAATACAACGAGTGGATGGCCGATCGTTTTGGTCGGTTTACCTGGGGGGCCAGCGACTGTCACAGTTATTACCGCAATGCGGCCGGTCACGCCCCTTTCCTGTTTCCAGGAAATTTCAAGGAATATAAGGGGCTGCACGAAGAGATCAGCTTGGAAGATTACAACACTACTTAGATTCGTTCTCAACGATGGTCGAGCCTGAATTTAAAAATAGCATTTGCTTGCTCATAGGAAATGACAGAGATGTCTAACAAGACAGCTCTTCATGACAGGCCCGCAGGCAGAATCAGCAAGGCCATTGCCGAAATTCGGGGTTCTTCGACTAGGGTACTCGCCTCAATGGATAAGAAAGTGACAGCCTACTAGCCTTGCAAAGTTAGTCGCTGAGACGTTATATGAGCGCGGCAAGGCTTGCGCCTGTTCCACTGACTCTTGTTTATACGTAATTCACTCATGCACAATCTACGGGGCGCACAGACCTAGGTTTTGCTGTCAGATAACTCGTCTCCGGGGGCTGTGTCCGTGCCCATGCCCGTCTCCTCCCTGATGTTGCTGCCTATGGCGTTTTCCCTGATCCTCCGGGACTACCGCGCGGTATGCCCAGAAGGTGTGCGGAAGTTATTAAGCGCGATTTCTGAGACCTTCGGTGCAGGGCCGGGTGCAATTGCCAGTGTCGAGGTGGTGAAGGTTATGGCATTGCTCCCTATCCGAGCGCAGGAGCGTTTTGCAGTAATCCTTTGATCGCAGCTAGTAGTCCTTATGGCGTGCCAGCATTGCCAGTCGTATTGTTGGGCTTTCTAGCCGCGCTGCCCATCCTGGTTGCAGGCAGCTTCCCCATCAAGGGTCTTACACGTCTGGTTTAGTCACTTGGAAAAGTCAGATCCTGATGGGAACGATCGTCAACAGCCCGATCCCGGTAGATCGTGCAGTACAGAATTTCTCAGAGGCCGGCATGGCGGCCATCGAAGCCGTATCAGAAGCGGTGGAGATCTGCCTGAGGCCCACCGCCATGTCAACAATAACAGCCCTGTTTGGACTCGCGTCATTCGTGTTTCTGCCCGGCGCGGGTACCAAGCTCTATCGCGGCGTTGACCTTATCGTCATGTCGGGATTCTCGGGGCTGCCCTCGTCACACTGACCATGCTGCCTGCGCTCGCGGTGAGCGAGCTGCAGCAGCAAGCCCGGCGTAACGCCTCATGACAATCGCGGTACGCGCTCAGTCGTAGCGTAGTTCTGTTGCTTTGCCGCCGAATACCCGGTAGACAAACACAGAGTAGGCTGCGATCAAGGGTAAGGTAATAGCCACCCCCCAGAAAATAATGACCAGCGACCCGGTGGCCGCCGCCGCCTCGTACAAGTTCATCTGTCCAATAATTATATCGGGATAGATACTGTAGGCCAGGCCAATGGCCGCCATCAGGCATATTACCACCAGCGCAACGAACACCAGCCAGCCATAGCCCGCGTGCAGTATCTCGGGGCGCTGCAAAATCCAGCCGATGCCGAAGTAAGCGATGGCGCAACTCACCGGTATCGGTAGCAGCCCGATCACGCTGGGCATAGTGAACCAGCGACTGGCAATGCTCTCACTGACCAGTGGCGTCGCAATAGACACCAGCAACAAAGCCAGACCCATGGGTAACCACGCCCGCCGGCACCATCGCACCGCCTTGTCGAACAATACATCCTCGGTCTTGATCATCAGCCAGGCGCCTCCCAGCATGATATACAGTGCCGGCAGCGTTAGCGCTATCAGGGAGGAAAACGCGAGACTGGTGCCCGTGTTCTGCAAACCGGTGATGTAGGCGCCGAGCATCCAGCCCTGAGCCATAGACGCGGTTAACGATCCCGCACAGAACGCCGCATTCCATAGTGAGCGCCGGTCGTCCCGGCCTTAACGCGGAAATCGAACGCCACTCCACGCAACGTCAGCCCGAAAAGCATGATCGTCACCGGTATATACAATGCAGTCAGTACAATGCCATGCGCCTTCGGAAAGGCAATCAGGAGCACGCCCACACCCAGAACAATCCACGTCTCGTTGGCATCCCAGAAGGGCCCTATCGAGGCGACCATGATGTCTTTCTCTCGCTCATTACCAAAAGGCAACAGGATGCCGATGCCAAGATCAAACCCATCCAGCAACACGTATATCAACAGCGCCAAGCCCATGGCGAACACAAAGAATAGCGGCAGAAGTTCGATCATGTCGCGACACCTTCCACCGTGTTTACCTTGCGTCGCGGCAACAGCGCCAACGATCCAGCAGGTTTAGTCGCGAGGTGACGCAGGGCGTGGATATAGGAGTAAAGCAGGAACACGTAGAGTCCGATATAGCCCAGCAGCGTGCCTATGAGAGTGGCACTGTGGTGAGAAGCCGCGACTTGAGATGTCGACAACAGGCCGTGCACTACCCAGGGCTGCCTGCCAATCTCAGTGACATACCAACCTGCCAGTGTCGCAACCCAGCCGGAAAAGGTCATGATCGACAGCGCGGTAATGAGCGCGGTGCTCGGGGAACGACCGCGGGCAAAAGTCCAAGCACCCCACCAGGACACGAGCAGCATCAACCCGCCCGTCGCCAGCATGATGCGAAACGACCAGAAGACCGGTGCCACCGGGGGATGATGCTCGAAGGCTTCGAGCCCTTCAACTTCACCATCGAGCCGGTGGGTCAGGATCAGGCTTGCTGCGTTGGGAATCTGCAAAGCAAAGTCAGTGCGTTTCTCTTCCTCGTTGGGGATGCCGATAATCGTGAAAGGCGCGCCCTTCTCGGTTTCCCATATTCCCTCCATCGCTGCGATTTTTTCCGGCTGGTGCTCAAGGGTATTCAAACCATGCAGGTCACCGACGAGCACCTGTACGGGGATCAGGACGGCGGCCACGAAGACACCGGTCTTCAGAACTTTCCAGGTTGCAGGCCCATCAACCCCGCGGCGCACTCGCCAGGCCGAGACGCCGGCGACCAAAAATGCACTAGTCAGGAAGCTCGCGAGCATCATATGCGCTAGCCGGTAGGGGAAGGAGGGATTAAACACTATCTGCGCCCAGCTCTCGGCGTAGAACTCCCCGTTCTGGATACTGAAACCTGCCGGGGTCTGCATCCAGGAATTGAGTGCGAGAATCCAGAATGCCGACAGAGACGTTCCAACGGCGACAAGGGAAGTCGCAATGAGGTGAACCCGATTGGATACGCGCTGCTTGCCGAACAGCATGATGCCGAGGAAAGAAGCCTCCAAGAAAAAGGCAGTGAGCACCTCATATCCAAGCAGCGGGCCGGCAATGTTACCCGCACGCTCCATGAACCCCGGCCAATTGGTGCCGAACTGGAAACTCATTGTGATGCCGGAAACAACCCCCAACGCGAAGGTCAATGCGAAGACCTTGACCCAGAACTGATACGCATATTCCCACGCCGCATCACCGGTCAGAGTGAACCGCACCCTAAAAAAGAGTAATAACCACGCTAGACCAATGGTGATCGCCGGGAAGAGAATGTGAAAGCTGATGTTGGCCGCGAACTGGATACGGGCCAAGACAATAGGGTCGAATTCCACGCAACACCTCCAGCACCGTTCTTTGACCACTATTATACGACGCTACGCCTGTCAGAGTATGGTTTTCATTTATACAGGTCATAGACAGGATTCATAAGACCGGGGATAGACTCTCCGTCCGAGTATGACATGCGTCATAGTGGCACCGCACAGAAAACTTTAGGGTGGGAAAGTCACATAGCGAGCCATAACTGCCTCAAGGTTAGCTTGCTCGGAACTCGCACTCCAGTCGATGCCAGGCTCTTCGGCCATTTGGAACAGAGTCGTAAACATGTATGCGCCATCAGCTTGCTTGGCGATCACTATGTGGTCTTCGCGTGTAAAGGTTTCGCTCCAGTACGCCCTGACTTTAGCCCAGAAGGGTTTAGTGCGTTCCCAGTAATCATCCCCCGGCAGCCAGTTGAACTCAGCGATGCGCTCGTAGCGCGCCAAGCCGTTCTCTCGCGCGAGCACCTCTGCGGCTCCACCCCGGCCATTAAGTACCACTTTTAAGTTCTGTTCTTCCTGTACCCAGCCAGTCGGCGTTATCGTGTGATGGTTAGTGCCAATCAAGACGTCGTAGTCCTGACGCACGCTAAATTCCCTGCGCGGTAATGGTCGCCAAGTCTCATCACTTTTCCAGCTGGAGAAGTTGGCCGTGTGCTGCCACTCACCTGCCGCCGTGTAGCGAGGTGAGTCATCCACCTGGTAGACGGCCTGTACCCAGTGCCCGCGGCGTTCAGCCCTAACCGCTTGCTTTTTCCACTCACGGTTACCCTTAAACGTATGCATCGTGGGCGCCTCGAACATCCAATCCTGGCGCCAGTGTTTGACAACGATTGGATCCATGGCCGAACCGTCCTCTTTCTTCACTTCCATCACAAGGATGTGTTGTAGCTGGATCATGTCCGGTTTATCGGTGACCACATAGACGTACTCAGTCCCCCAAGATTGATAGGGATTGCTTGGCGCATAGCCGTGAGTAAAGCCAATAGTCTCAATGAAATCGAAGCTTGTTCGGTAAGGGCCTGCCATGCTCAGGATAGCGCGCCTGTCACGTTCTTTTTTGCTTATCCCAGGCTCCTGCAGACGCAACCACTCTGGTGATGGTTCCGTCACCAAAATTACCTCAGCTCCCTGCGTGGTACCGCCGCGCGGCGCCATGTCGCCCGACACCGCGTGCTGCCATGAGAACGTATATTGACGCTCGTTAGCGTCTGCTCCGATATCTTCGTTATCAGCCTGGCCGTAACCGCGAACACCGGCGCTCGCCAACAGTGCCAGCGCGGCTCCCAGTGCGGCTGCGAATAGAGCACTCTTGCGCTGCTTAAGACGAAATAGATTCAACAAGATCCCCCCACAAGTTTCACACTCAGACCGATAAAGTCCAGCTCCTGGCATACGCTATCAGCCCTAGGCCACCAACTGACAGTCACGAAACCGTAGCTCGAATAAGTTCTCGCTGCTCTTTCTGTCGAGATGCTGTCAGGGATTATGCACAGAGGGCTTATTAGCCAACAACACGAATCTCCCCTCAAGCCTCAACGTGAAAGCCAACGCGTTCTATATGTTCGCGATATTGATAGACAGCCTCTGGCAGGCCTCGTCCATCGCCGTGGAGTAAACCGTCCATGGCTGGGCGTGCCGGGTGGCGCAGTGCATCCTAACAGGCGAGCGCAACATTCGGAGCAGTCTCCCGTTGCTTCTCGTAAGATCGCAGATCGAAGTTTCAAGTCCCTCTGCGCTCACCATATCTCGCTGTTTTTCTAGCTTTTTCATGGTGCTGCCAAGTCAACTGGGACGCAGCCTTCGAGATATCGAACATCTGATGGCCATTGCTGTGTAATCATGTAGGTGAAGCTAGGAGGAGCGTAGCTGACAAGAAACGGAGCCATCAGGCTTAATCGCCTGACAAAATCGGCGAAGACCAGGCTATCTCCCTTATGATGGCTGGCATACCTGGAGCAAGCTCGTTGCCCGGTATCGTCCTCGATCTGAAGATCGCTGTATCCAAGGGTTCCAGATCCATATCAGGGTGATCACCCTCTGCCAGCCGACTCAATGTGGTTCCGCGTACGCCCTGGCTCCCCGGCGTTAGGAACCAGAGATTTGTCGAGGAAGGACTCATAGTGGAATCGTACTACGCTCCGTTCTATACAGAATGGGCCTCATACGAATCACTAGTTTTTCACCACCAGGTGAGAGCCCACTTCGTCGCGACGCTCCGACGGACCGGGTGCTTAGTTTCTCAGCCAATATTGAACTCAATATTCATACGAAAGTAGCTCAAGCTATCGCGACACCGTTGTAGCAAACAAGCCACAGCGACCGGGGTTATATTTTAAGGATGCCAATATGACCAGGATTCGTCCGCCTATAGTCAACTCAGTGGCCAACCTGGTTTCAAACTGGACAAATCATTAATCGCCGCAAACCGCATCCGGCGGCTAGTCGTACCTTGTGTAAATGCATGAAGGAATCGACATGAGGCCAAACGTGACCGCCATCGGCGCACTCCCGGACCCTAGAACCCTGCCTACATGGCTCCAGGCCGAACTGCGTTCAGATCACGCAGGTGAAACAGGGGCCGTGTGGATTTATCGCGGTATTCTTCGATGCAGCCGCGACCCGGTGGTGCGGGATTTCGCTGAGCAGCACCTGGAGACCGAACAAGACCACCTAGAGCTTTTCGAGCAGTGGCTTCCTCGATCGATCAAGAGTTTGTTGCTCCCTGCATGGTGCGCTTCCGGCTGGATACTGGGAGCACTCGCGTCGACCGGGGGTCGCAATGGTGTCTTTGCGACCATCGACGCCGTGGAGACTTTCGTGGTGAAACATTATCAGCAGCAAATCGACCGGTTGACGCTCAACGACCTTCACCCGGAGGTGGCGTTAATCCTGACCCAGTTTATGCGCGATGAAGGCCACCACTGCGAGGACGCTCGGACCAGGCGCAGCGGAGACGAAGGGCCTTTCTACATCGGCTGGAGAAAGCTCGTGGAGTGGGGCTCAGCCGCCGCTGTCATAGCTGCGCGCACCATCTGACCATTATACTGCCCAGCGGCCTCCGGAGGGTCAACTCCCCCACGCTTTAAAGAACCCCGGCGTGCACTGCCAAGATCGGCGCCCAGTGACCCAAGGCGCTTGTGCCGAAAAGAATACTCACGATCATGAGAATAATTAGGGACTGCCAAACTCCGATGCCACTCATATCCATAGCTCATTTACCTGTAGATCGACTACACAAAAAGGAACGCCCGCGATGGCGCCCTTCGGCTACAATAAGAGGTCAGCCTCCGACCACACAGCCAACGTTGCGCGCGATCACGATGGTGCTGTCACTCGTGTCGTCACCTCATAGGGCTAAGCAGGTAAGTTACTAGCAGCCTTTCGTCGTTACCGTGGTGCTGCTTGTTAATGAACATGGTGCCGGCAATATCGTGTGGTGATAAGGCTGGTAGTTTCATCGCCAATCACACCCGTGAACAGGCGTTTGATTTCTATGCTCTGGGCATACCCCATGTCGTAAGCGATATACACCAACATTTGGTTGTTAAGGTCTTTCATGCAGCCATCCGGAACCACCCACAGGCCGTCCGGATCGCTGTAAGCAAGCTAATCTACTCCACACTATGTGTACCGACTAATAAACTGAAGTCGGTGAGTGAAACCTGATTTGCTCGAATATAACCAAGCTGCTGATGGGCTCGGATGTTCCCCGCCAAGGTTCACTGCCCCATTATGTTTGACTTCAACTCTCTTGCATTCGACTTAGCATGCTGTCACCAGGCACAGGAACGTCTATGCTCTATACACTGCTACTCCAGCGTCCACACGGGTAAAAATCAAGTGCATTTAGGTCCCAACTCCTCGCGGCAATCTCTGCCCTACGCACCTCAGGTGCCCTCTTCGCGCATAACTCAATCAAGCAGCTGGCCGACGACATCCAGCGTCACTTGACAACGTGTGGCCAAGTCGAGGGGACGCTTACATTAAAAACAATTTTTGTGCGTAATTGCGGTTCCGTATCTATATCGAGCGCCTTTCAAAGCTCACATTTACTCCAACTGCACGTCGTACACGCATATTTTTTATCTCAGTATTTCTATGTACTGGAGGTGCAACCTTGTGACCGCGCTCGGCCACCTTTACAGAGAAATACACATGTGTATCCCAGACTAGCGTGGACTCACATTTCAAGATTGAGTTGTTTGGGCCAGCCGGTTTCAACGCAATCCCAGTTTGATAGATACCCATTTAGCAAATGGCTTTATTGTTAGTTTCTCTTGCTCACAGGCATGCGCGATTTCTGCAGGAACGACATACCATCGCAAATGTACTAGGTGAACACTTTTGATTGCATGAAACTACGTTGGCCACAAGCGTAAAAGCCATTCAGCCCAAAAAATCCAAGCACGAGTGGCGACCGTATCATTTATGAATATTCTCGAATGAGGGTAGACCATGAAGAAAATTGCTTTACGCGTTTATGACGCTTACAACTACGTTTTCGACTCCAGTAAAAATCCACTGCGGCACATACCTGATCCCACTAGCCGAATGTTCATCATGACTATACTCGCGTTTATGTGGAGCGGTGCCTTCGCAGTATATTTCGGTAGTATCATTTATTTTGGGCTCAGCGTTGCTGCGCATATTGTGCTCATTCTCATGTTTTTCTTCACGATGGCGGTGTTTTATGACGCCGAGAAAAACAAGAGTTCCTGGTTGCTCAAGTTACGCGAGAAAGACCTGTAACCGTCATGCCCTGTCGGGCTGCGCTGACACAGGTGTAGATGAACCTCCGATCGCGAAGGTGCCAACTGGCGACGTGCCTCTAGCCAAAGAGAATGAGGCTCAGGGCACCTCCGTGTCATCATCCGGCAACTATGAGGGGTAGGTACTCAACCACGTCGACCTTACGCGATAGCAGATCCAGACGTGTTGGATGTGCACAAGGGTTCACATGAATGGTGGTGTCATTACGTTCATGGGGAGCCCTACCGCCCCTAATCGTTCTTATGTCATGAAGCCAGACTTCTTACGGTTGGGACACATGTCGCTCCGATAACAGCGCTGGACGCAACGGCCAACTCATGGGGCACGCGCGAACTGCAATCACGGTGAGTGGAAGCCACCCACCCGTGCAACCCCATATATGGCCCCCTGTTACAGTCATTTTGCGAGGATATGGCGCGTGATCCGCGGGTGGGCGAGCGACCAATTCTTTATAAACTCCGCTCCCTCGCAACAAGCCTACAGCTCAGTTGGTTAGAGCATCCGACTCATAATCGGCAGGTCGAAGGTTCAAGTCCTTCTGGGCCCACCATTTTCAGCAAAAATCATTGGCTTATAACTGCGTAGAGCACGCGACGATGGTCACTGTCTCTTTGACTGGTGTCAGCAGATGTAGCGCTGGAGAGCGCAATTCCCGCACCTTAACCAGGCAGTGCCCGCTGCCAGGCTCTTTCCCCGAGCAGCTTTCGAAGAGTAAACGAAATGGTATCCATTGAGATGCTGATGCTATCGCTACCAGAATTCACCATGTACAAGCTACCCAACAGTAGCCGGTGAGTCGCAGCCAGACATTTCTCTTTCTCGACAATCTTGATATCAGCAATAACTGGCTCAACAAGGCCCGGCAATAAACTCCGAATTCCGCTTCGTGAACCAGACATGCTTTCATTCTTAGCAACAATTACAGGCAAAGCTGCGCGAATAATGTGGGGGTGAGCGTAGGCCTCCACGAGAATACTGCGTACTATATAGCAGATCCTTTCGCCAACGGTCACGCCGTCTAGCGGTTGCGCAAAAAGTTTGGCTGAGAAACGCCGCCCCCATTCCAGGGTCAGGTCTCTGATGATGAATTCTTTTGTCTCGTAATAGCGATACAAGGTAGCTCGACCAATACCGGCTCCCTTTGCGATATCCATCATATTTACGCTTTCTTGGTCCTCTACATCCAATAGATTCCATGCTGCATGCAGGATCTTCTCCCGCGTGGCCTGCTGGGTACGGCTCATACTTTCGTGCTGGCGTTGTGCGGTCATGAAATTCGGCCCAATGCTGATCGTTAGAAGAACCTATTAGTTGGGATAATACCTATTTATGAGACACGCGTCTTGACACCTTTCTCGGCCTCGATAAAAATGAGACACGCGTCTTATTGCGATGGAGGCAAAAAGTGATTGATTGGTATTACGATAAGTTGCGGGGAGGCGAGTTTGCAGCTGAACTCCACAACTTGCGGCACCAGGCGGATATTGTGCCTGCAATGGCCATGGAGGGCTCCATGTCGATCTTCTATATTGTCGGCCACAAAGCCCTGAGCGATGCCTTCAAGAGCGCTGATTGTTTTCCACCAGGGCATGCCTACCAAATTATTTCCTTACCCTTTATTGGCGAGACCTTCATGTCAATGAATGAGGATCAGCATCGAGAATGGCGCCCTCCAATGACGCCATCTTTCCGTCGCCATGCCATTGATGAGATAGATGAAGACTTACTGGACTCTATTGGCCATGAATTACTAGATCAGATTGAGCCCCAAAACAACATAGATTTCGTTACCGCATTTACGCGCCTATTTGCATTTCGTGTGATCTGCCGACTGCTGGGCCTGCCGATAGAGGAGGAAGGAGAATACTATCAGTGGTCTATGAATTTAATGTTTGGGGGGCGGGACCTGGAGAAGAGCCAGGCTGCGGATAGGATACTTACATCCATTGTAAGGGATGTCATTAATGCCCGGCGTAAAGAACGGCAGGAGGACCAAATAAGTCGTTGGTTAGATACCGAAATTCAAGGACAGCAAATTAGTGATGAATCTATGTTTGCTCACGTCCGGTTGTTCTTTACGGCAGGCGCTACCACTACGTCCGACGCCATGAGCAACCTGTTTCATGCATTGCTGACCCATAAGGATGCCTGGCAGCAATGTGTGGAAGAGCCAGAGATGCAGGTTGGTGCCGTCAATGAACTTCTCAGGTGGAACCCTCCAGTCGCGGCGCAACCGCGCTTCACGCCGGCAGATCGCACAATTGAGTTTAGTGGTGTCACTATGTCACCCAATAGCGCGGTTCTGTTTGGGATTGCTGCTGCGAACCGCGACCCTCGTGTTTTTCCCAATCCAGATATCTTCGATATTAGTCGAAAAGCAAAAAACCTTTTGACCTTTGGCCCAGGCTTGCGTACCTGCCCGGGCATGCATCTGGCTCAAAAGAATTTGGCGTCTGCGCTGCGAATAACGGCTGATCGGTTCCCTAATATTAAGTTGGCAGGTGAGGGAGCAATACCAGAAGGCATCCTTTTGAGAAGTGTTCCAACACTGCCGATATCGTTAAATTAGTAACCTGAGACTAAAAATCTAATTCATGCAATCGAATGCGACCTCAAGCCACTGCATGGGCAACCAGGAACTTCGGGGCCTGCCCAGTTGATTTGAATCGCCGCATGCCACTCTCTGTGCGAGGTCGGCTAGAGAGATTGTTCGGCTCCAGTTCGGAGTTCGGTCTTGAAAAGCTGTTAGAAATCCTGGACATAGTGCCAGCAGGCACCGAAACCGACCCTGGGCAAGTTCGGGATAGCTTCGTTCCTAGCTGTGAGTTCGGTATCGGCCAACAAAATCCCGTAACTTTCTTCAGCTTACTGTTCCAGCCTGGCTCTGTTCGAGCTCCTCATAATCGGAAGGTCGAAGGTTCACGTCCTTCTGGGCCCACCATTTATCTAGCCATTCATAAATATAGATTTAGCTAGTGCGCCCGATTATTCCGGAGATATCGGTTACATCTGGTTATCCATAGTCGATGGGTGCAAAGTCTGACCTTGCCCATGGTGCTGTGGTCTGCGGTTACAGGCTTTTGTGATCATAGCTTTGTTTTTTTGATCTGGACGTCCAGGGTACAGAATCCAGCTTAACCACCGGCGGCCATCTGGCGTTGTTGTCACCCGATTCCAACGCCAGATAACTGCTCTCCATATCACGTGCCAACAACCCCCGGCGCTCCACAAGCCCCACAACTCGGTGACTGATGGCATGCACCAATGCCACCGATGCCGCAGTTACTCGATCGCGATCACCACCTTATTGATGGTACCGGTAAAGCGCGTCTCAACCGGCCCAACGCCAATATCCTCAGCTACGGGCGTTTGGTTATCTAGGCCTACATCAGCGGTCTCATCGGCTGAGAAGATGAGCGGCTGGGTTCGTTCAATACGACCTGAGGCCACTTTCTTGCCATTCACCGTGATCGTCGCATCGCCACCCTGCCCCAAACCGCCACCGTCATAATCGAAGTCCATCACGATAGTGGCCGGCCCAGGGGCGATCGGCTTCTTCCCAGCCACGGTAAATCGCTCAAGACCGAGGAAGTTGTAGGTGTAGATGGGTCTACCATCCTTCATGTAGAGCGACCAGCCACCAAAGCGCCCACCCTGTGTCAGGATCACGCCTGTGGTGCCTTTATCGACCTCTACCTCCGCAGTGATTGTCTTAGAGGTGTTCTTGGAGTTTAAGAACGTATTCTCCAAAATGCCGTTCATGCCTTCATAAAGCGTGAGTGACTTGCGATCGCCCAACAAATCAGGACGTCCAGCGATGGCGGGATTAACGCGCTCTACAGAACGATCATCGATCGGTAATACGTTGTACTTTTCCGCCTCCTCCATGAACTTCGCTTCCATGGCTGCTACACGCTCGGGGTACTTATCAGCCAGATTGTTCACCAAGCTGAAGTCCTCTTTTGCGTTATAGAGCTCCCACACATCATCTTCGAGTGGTTTCTGCTCGCCCGTCTGCCAGGGAGCCCGGTGCAGCACACGTGCGAACCAGCCGTCCTGGTACAGTGCGCGGTTACCGAACATCTCAAAGTATTGAATGGTATGCCGCTCGGGTGCGTCAGCATCGTTCAGGCTGAACAGCAGACTGGTGCCAGCCATGGGCTCCTGAACTGTACCGTTAACGCTGGTAGGCTCGGGCAGGTTCGCTGCCTCAAGAATAGTCGGCGCAATATCGATCACATGGGAGAACTGACTGCGAATCCCGCCACCGCCCTCGATTCTGTCAGGCCAATGAATGACCATGCCGTTGCGGGTACCACCGAAATCAGATGCAACCTGCTTAGTCCACTTGAACGGCGCGTCGAAAGCCACCGCCCAACCCGCCGACATATGCGGAAAGGTGTATTCCCCCCCCCAATCGTCAAGTCGCGGCAACAGATCTTCGACCTTCTCGACAACCTGATTAAAGTAGGTCATCTCGTTGTACATTCCGATAAAACCGCCCTCTGCGCTGGTGCCATTATCACCGGCGATGTAGATAATCAGAGTGTTATCCAGCTCACCGATATCCTCCACGGCATCAACAAGCCGCCCGACGTTAACATCAGTGTGCTCCATAAACCCAGCAAACACCTCAGCCTGCCGCGCAAACAGCCTGCGATGATCTTCAGGTAAATCTGCCCATGCACTGAGATCCTCGGGGCGGTCCGCCAACTGCGTGGTCTCTGGGATGATGCCCATCTCTTTCTGCCTGGCGACAGTCGCAGTCCGGGTCTGGTCCCATCCCTCATCAAACTTGCCTTTGTACTTGTCTGCCCACTCTTTAGGGACGTGGTGCGGTGCGTGGACCGCACCTGTCGCGAAATAGATAAAGAAGGGCTTGTCGGGCGTCATGGACTGCTGTGCCTTCATCCAACCAATCGCCTGATCGGTCATGTCATCAGTAAAGTGATAGCCCTCGACATGCGGCGGATTGACGCGGGTCACGCCATCGTAAACAAGCGGGTACCACTGGTCTGTCTCACCACCGATAAACCCGTAAAACTTGTCGAAGCCCGAGTGAGTTGGCCAGCGATCAAAGGGACCTGAAACGCTCGTTTCCCACGCTGCTGTCTCATGCCACTTACCGAAAGCTCCCGTACTGTAACCGTTCAGTCGGAGCATCTCAGCAAGAGGGGCAACCCTGTTAGGAACCTGCCCGGTGTTACCCGGAAAAGCCGTCGCGGTCTCCATAATGGAGCCCGTATTGGTCGAGTGGTGGTTGCGGCCCGTCTTCAACGCATTACGGGTCGGCGAACAGAGAGCCGTCGTGTGGAAGTTGTTGTAACGCAAACCGCCCTCTGCCAAACGATCCAATGTGGGCGTGTTAATGGGGCCACCAAACGGAGTGGTTGCACCGAAACCAACATCATCAATTAACACGATGATGACATTAGGCGCACCCTCGGGCGCTTCCACCGTAAACAGGGGTGGTGCCTCAACATTGCGGACATCCAACTCTTTAAATTTTGGCGGCGCGGGCTCAGCTATCGGCAGGTGCGAGCGATCCATCTCATAAGCGTGAACGCTCACTGAAAGTGCCACTAGGGCGCCCGATATCCAAAGGTCAAGAAAACGCTTAGAGAGTGAAAAAAATTTCTCCATGATGCCGCTCCTGTGTTGAGTCTTGTTCAGTGTAGTACAGTTTTTAACCATGTACAGACGCGTGCTAAGGCTTCCAGAGAGACTTGGAATTTCTATGAGCAAGCATCCTCATTGCGTCGTGAAACCACCCGATGACCGAGTCTTATAGGCACCTATAGCCAGTATGAGCAGCACCAGAATCCATAACATTGCTCGCGGAGCCACAGGGACTACGTGTGGGGGAACACCAAGATCCCTTGATATATCGGCAGGAGGCGTGGGCGCTTTAGGAGGCAAAGACGGCTCAGACGGCTCAGACGGCTCGGGCGGCTCGGGCGGCTCAGGCAAAGTCTCCGGCGGCTGAGTAAGACATGCAGGCGTGGCAGGTGGGTAGTCAAACGTTTGCTCCACTGCAGGGTTAACACTGAGACGCAATATTAACTGTGGCACCCGATCGTCAGCGACCTGCACCCATTCACCTGAATCTAGCGCCCAACCAGGCCAACCAACGCCATTGCCAGATGCATCGACTACCATGCCCGGCCATAGTAAACGCCCACCCGATGGCTGGTTTAGTAACCGCTGCACCAGCCTGCCACCAGTGCTGAACAACTCCACAGTTACATCGTTACCTCTGTAATTTTCGAGCTTGTAATTGATATAGGCGGCGTTCTGGATACATGCAGCAGTGCCGTTCATACCCAAAGCAACCGACGAGAGGGTTTCGCCAAAGTTGTTCCCTGTGCTGTTTTCGCCCGGCGCGAGAATGATCTCGCTGATAATATCGCTCACAGAATCATTCCCGCGCGTTACACCATCGACGCTGCCTGCAGTATCTTTACCATCAGTCCAATCTTCCGGTTGCGTCTCTGTTACTGTGTAATCACCTGGAGGTAGGTTGTCGAAGATATAGCTTCCATCCGGACTCGTAATCACCGCCAGATCAACCGGACCAGATAGCGCTACCGTCACACCTTCGATCCCATTCTCATCGACGGAGAAAATGCCGTCATCATTGGCATCGAAGTACACGCTACCAGCGATGCTGACTGGCGCTATCTCTGTAAAATCATTACCAGGTGAGCCGCTGACCTCGTCTTGCTCACCACTATTATTAAGAGTGATTGCTACGATCTGACTGGTCGGAGAGCCGTTTATGGGGTTAGACGCAGTACCTGGTGTGCCTGTACTGTCGCCAAAGGTTTCTATCGTTCCGGCGACAACGAGTCCGTTAAGAGTTCCGCCTGGCTGAATGGGTTGGCATACGGAATATGAACCAGCAATCAGCTCACTGAATAAATAGTTTCCACTATCATCAGTCAAAGTAGATTCAAGTAAAGCGCCGCTACACTGAGAACCACTGCGTAACTCGATGGGGTTACCCACGATCGGAGTTGAATCACCGGGCAGGAATTGCCCGTCCGGGTATAACTGGTTGTCTAAGAAAACTTTGCCGGAAACATAGCCCAAAGTACTAACCTTGAGTGGAGCTTCAGCAGGTACTAGGTTGGTTCCAAAATCAGTGACCAAGGCTCCCACCGGGACTTCGTTAAGGTACTCACCAGAGACCGGTGCAACCACTTCTACGGTGACCATGCAGCCTCCTGCAGGCACAACCGTCTCGCTCTCGACAGCAACGACAGTATCACCGGCATCAGCATCGACAATACCCACACCACCGGGACAACTTGTGGTCACGTTTGGAGGGTTGGCTACTACCATCTGAGCGGGCTGGACGGGCAGGTTGTCGACTAGATCAGCCAAAAGCGTCGCATCGGCGTCATTGTCATTGCCGATTACAAGGCTCAGTGTTGAGGCAACGCCAGGCGCCACTACGGGCGGCGAAAACTCTTTGGATACTGATGGCAGTTTCGCCACTACAATCTGAGCCTGCGTGCCCGGCAGATTATCAATACCCTCCAAGCTGGTCACATCCCCAGCAGCAATTTCATTTGTGTATGTGCCTGGAATGTTACTTACTACTCCCGCCGTAATCGTACAAACCGCTCCCGGCTCACCCGTGGGTGGTAATGTCGCACCGATCAGGCGCAACTCGCGACCAGCAGGAACACCAATTAGAACACCTTCTAGGCAGTCAGTCGCAATGTCCGGTGACTCTGCCAGCACCAGTCCATCGGGCAAACTATCAATCAGATTTACCTGTGTGAGAGTCCCGGTATTAGGGTTCTCGATACGAATAGTCATTAACGCGTTCTCTCCAGGCAAGCGAGATGCAACGCCGGTCGTAAATTCCATGGGATCACCTGCATCCAAAGTCAGGTCATCAAATGCTTTATTGACGATCAAGCGTTGACGTACTTCCAGATTGGCCGTCGCCTCAGGGTGGGGGATTGGAACACCGTTGGAGGTAAGCGCATCCGCCTCAATAACATTGAGGTAGCTGTTCTCCGCAATGGAGAACACATCAACTTCGAGATAGCAATACGCTGCCTCATCACCCTGGGCAGGTCCAATGGCTCCTCCTTGAAGACGAACGCTCTCCTCACTTGGGAAATCGACCACAGCGCTACCGCCACAGTTTGAGAACGCGTTCGGCTCATCTGCAATGAGGACTCCAACCGGCAGGTCGTCGACAAGTTCCATAGCGGTAATGCTTTCGGCCCTCGCATTGAAGATCGTTATCCGTAATGTCGACACTTCATAAGGGCCAACTACAGACGGGGTAAACGTCTTACTCACACCTGCATCTGAGGTTGTACTCAACGTGCTCTGGGCAAATGAGCTCGCATTGGTCGCGCCTTGATCAGAGATCATACTGCTCTCAGGAATAGTATTAATGATCGCACCCACGGTTGTTGAGATAACTCTCGCCTGCACTATGCAGCTCGCGTTGGCTCCTAACGATGCACCCGATAAGCCGAGACGGTCTGAACCTGGCACCGCAGCCACGATACCTCCGGGACAATCGGTACTTGCTTCTGGGGCTGGTGCCAACTTCATACCGTTGGGCAACGCGCCGCTCGTACCATCGAGGCTAAAGTAGTCAGTAACCTCCACATTAGTAAGATTCTGATCCGCATTGGTTATGCTAATGGTTAGTAGCGCCGATTCGCCGGGCACTACCGTACCCGGCGAAATGGACTTGGATATCAGCGGAAACTCCAATGGGATGTAGTTCAATGTAGCACTGACTGGATTACGGTTAAGTAATCCACCATCAGCCGTAACACCACCTGGAGGTATTTCATTCACCCAGCTAGCATTACCGGTGGCAATAACATCAAAACGCAATTCACAACTCGCAAGCGGGGCCAGGGTTGCGCCGCTAAAGCTAACGCTACTATTGAAGGGGACAGCATCTATAATTGTTGGCCCGCTACAGGTGGTATAGCTGTTGTCAGGATCTGCCACCACCATACCGGTAGGCAAATCGTCGGTGAGACTAATTCCTGTAATCGGGCGTGCGTCATCAAAACTGGCCAGCTCAATGCTAACTGTAGATCGCCCACCCGATCCAACAGATTCAAGGAGAAAATATTTATTCACCGAAAGCGCGTCGATATAAGTAAGGGTCGCGCTGTCAGATTCATTCAGGACACTGGTAGATCCATCTGCGTTCTGATGCACAGCAGAGCCGTTTACGGTATTCGAATAACTGCCAGCCGGCCCAACTGTGTCGATCGCAACGCTGCAAGTACCGGGACTGTTGCCGTCGCGCGCAGGGACACTACCTCCATTGAGAGCAAAAGAAGTAGAACCAGCGCTGACAGTAATATCCCCACCACAGGTGTTCGTGAGGTTCATTGGGTCCGCAACACGCAGTTGCTGAAAAGGGCCTGCTGATGGAAATGTATCACTGAGTGTAAGATTTATAAGATTGGTGATTGACCTGTTGCTTACGGTAAAACTCATTCTCGCAGGAGTACCCTCGTTGAGTGACAAGCTATCCTCACCGTCAAACTGTTTGACCAGAGTCATGGTTTGGACTGGCTTCACTCCGATAGAGCCGGAACCGACATTGTTGCAGATTCGGGGTGAGGTTCCGTAACACACGTCGCCAGCGGCAATTTCATTTTGAGTGTTGCCGTTACCATTTGGATCTAACATAACCCAAAACGAAATCTCGCAACTGCCAGGGGTATTAGTTAGCGAGCTACGTCCGGGAATAGTGGATATGGTGAAGGTCACCGACGTCTGTCCGGTGACCGCGCCGTTCAGGTCAAGTTCACCACACTCACCACTTAAGGAAGGCGCAAAACCCTCATCTAGCAGCAGAGTCGATCCGTTCTGAAGTCGATCTGTGACGTCAACGTTTGTAAGAGAGTTAGTAGAGTAGTTTTGGACCTCTATCAAATAGTTCACAGGGTCACCCGGGGCCGCATCGTCCGCAGCGACAGACTTCAATACCCGCAGACGATCTGCGACGAGAACGGTTGCCGACCTCGCTTGACTCACCACACCAGCGATCGTCTGAACCGCACCCTCGGGGATAGCATTGGTGTAAGTCGTGGGTGTATCGTCACTGGGAGTAATGCCCGAGTAGGTGACGTCGACTGTGCACTTGCCGCCTCCGGGAATCGAGAACCCAGAGAGACTGAAACCGTTGCCCGCATCAACCAAGGATGCAATTCCACCGCAAGAATTAGAAATGTCGGTTGCGGCAGCTATGGAAAGGTGGCCAACAAAGGGTTCTGCAGCAATTGGGCTGTCTGTAAAGCTAGTTACGGGTAGATCGTCTGTTCCGCTGTTGGTGAATGTGATACGAAGAATATTGGGCTCCCCGCTAGCCACTACATCGGGCCTGAAACGCTTATCGACTGCCAAGGGGGAGCGAGCCCGAACTTTCGTTGAAGCGTTGTTCACCGGCTTTAGTCCTTCTGCACTTATGAAGGCGTCAGAAGCGACGACATTAGTTCGACTGACTGTGTGTACACCGTTGGAGTGACGGGCCTGCACAGCTATATCAATTGTACAGCTACTGTTCGGCGTCAGGTCGACGCCAGATACCGTTACCCGTGCATCAGCGCCGGTCGTCAATCCGACAGAGCCGCCGCAACTACCGGAGGCCACTGCGCCGGTCGGCTCGATGATTGCGCCAGCACTACCAGCCACAGGGAAGATATCAATGAACCTAATATTAGTCAGACTGATGTTCGGATCTCGATTGTGCAGCGTGAACCGCAAAGTGCTGGAGCTTCCTCCAACGATCAAGGTGTTTCCAGGTTTCTTCCCGACAAAACCTTTACTCCACTCCGGCGCCACTGTAGAACGCAATGTGAAGCCCTGCCCCCCACCGGTTTCATTGTCGCCCAGGTCAGAGTTAACCGTGCCAGCGAGTAGCGAATACGCTAACGTCGTGCTCTCACCGTCGGCAGAATAAGCCACTATTGGAATATCGAGATAGCACTCGCCAGAACCAGCGACACCTTCTTGTCTAACTGGAACAGTCAAGTTGCCAAGCGATATATCTGGTTCACCGGGAAGGGTAGTCAGAGTCCCGGAAGTGCAACCTGGGCCGCTAATCTCTGCTTCGCCGTCGACCAACAAACCGCTGAGGGCGCTGGTCGGTAGCGCATTACTGAAACTAACGCCAGTAATTTCAGTAGTTGTCGATCCGTTAGACAGAGTAACTCTGAGACTGGTTTTCTCACCTGGGTACACAAGTGTACTGTTCGGCGCATTCAGACCAGCGTTTACAGACACGCTAAAGTTAGGATTCGTGACTTGAGCGGACACCGTCATTGACAGCGCCACTACCACTAGGCAACACATCAACTTCGTAAGCTTGAGGAAACCTTGTCTGAATGAAGCTTTGACGTGCTCACGGGCTTGGTGTTCGCAAGCATTTAGGAGGGAGTTCACAGCAAGCTCCCCGATTGGAACGAGCTGGGCAAAGCTGGTGGTGTTGTCTTTGTTGGGGCTCGTTCCCCAGAATGTCCATATTTACACGGAACTGGGAACGCCTCCGCACCTTGCGCTGATAGCTGGGGTGGCTTGCCCGACGACAGGCGGAACTTCGCTGACTTACAGGGAATCGCAGAACAGCGTGCCGATATCGGCGACACGAAAGCCGACCAAAACTGCCTCTGACTGCTAAGTCCCTGCATGGATGGCACCGTCTGTTGTGGCGAGACCTCATTTTTGCAATATCAATGCCAGCGACTGGAATTTTCTTTATTCGTTTAATATCAGAGGTTTGTGGTAGCTAGATGAAAGTCTTTCATCTGTACCACAGCTTGGAAGTTCTCAGTTTGCTAGCAAAATTCGGACTTCATCTCGCAATTTGCGAGGCACAACGCTGCAAGCGAGTAACGTGATCAGAGAGAACCCTTTTCAAATATCCGCCTCCCTAATTGAGATAGCGCTCTAGAATGGTGACGCGGCTAGCCATCCTGATCAGCACAGAATGATAAGACATACTCGTCTATTGAGTGATCTAGCGCTTCGGCACCAGTTTGGAAAATCGGCACGAAAAGCCGCTTAGGAACCTTCCAACTTTTACCACCGACCCGGCAGATCGAATTCGACCAGGTTCGGAATAGCTTCCGTTTTTGCGGCGCGCTCTCCTGACAACAGAAAAGCTGCCAAGCTTCTTCCACTGGCTCTACCTAATTTCTATCTCGCGTTTAACTGTCTGTTAGGTGATCGAACGGGCCATCCTGCCACGGTGATTTATTCCAGCGAATTGACAATCATGAAGTCCTCTACCAACAGAGGATTTTTCGGCAGACAGTGGGACATTCTGAGTAGCCAATCGTGCAAATCGGGAACCTGAGCAATTGCCAGCTCATCTTCAAGACCAACCATGTATGCGAATACGATCTGGGGAAAGATCGCGAAATCGACCAGCGAGGGCTCTGATCTACATCCGAAGTAGGGTCCTCCCCCGAAGTGCTGAAACAGTTCAAAACCCACCCGATCACGCATCGCCTTGGCGGACTCGGTAGTGTCAGAACAACGGACCATCTGTTTAATAAAAGGTGCCGTCTGCAACAGTTTGGGCCAGGCATTGCGCACCTCATCCGACAGGGGTGTCTGGCTGCTGACGATATTTGCCATACGCCACGCCATGGCACGCAACCTTGAGTTCATTGGTGTTTCATAAACAGTTTTGAAACCACTGACGATAAGGCTCTCGGAAACCCATTGGTCAATCAGCACGATTTCTTCTCGCTCCTCGCGAGTCTTGCCGAACAAAGGCTTTTCCGGGAACATTTCATCCAGCCACAGAGCCAGGGGTGTAGAATCCAAACGCCACTCGCAATCGATCTCCAGCACTGGGACCTGAGTCTGACCCGTAAAGTGGATCTGGCTGTTTTCTATCGGATTGACGGGCACGAATTCGAAAGGCAGCTCTTTGTAATACAAGCAACAACCCACTTTTCGCACATAGGGGCTTGTGGAGTATCCATAAAGCTTGATGTCCGCCATAAACAACCTCTTTTCAATCTCGGAAATAGTCCGGGTGCTTAAAAAAGCCGAGTCTCACTAAACGCTGTCAATAATGACACGTTTTTTCGCCGTATTTCTTGTCATTTCTCTCTATAAGCCCTGACCACTCATGCAAGCGAGTGGTCATTGGATTACCATGGAGAAAATGGACGCCCTCACACATATTCTGAAAACCATAGGACTCTCCGCCAAGACCTACTTCTGCGAGGGTTTGAGCGGGCCCTGGAATATGCAATTCCAGTATCGTCCTGAGGGAATTTTCCATATCGTGTTGCAGGGGCAATGCTACTTACGGGAAGGTGGCCAGAAGGAGTCAATTCTGCTGCAGGAAGGTGATGCTGTGGCTTTTCCAACCGGTGGAGCTCATTGGATCAGCGATACTCCCGACAGCCAAAACCTACCGTCAGAAAACGTGGTTACTGTCAGCGGGGATGAGGACCTGTTACTGCTAAAAAATGGTGACGTTAGGGCATTCACATCCAATGACTACTCTTCGGAAACGCCCAACGAAACACCGGGCTCTGACACAAGCACAGTGCTGTTTTGTACGACGCTATCATATGACGCCAGCCTGAAGCACCCCTTCCTCAGAAGTCTCCCCTGCTTCATACACGTAGGCCCCCGAACCAATGACGAACGCAGGACACTTAAACTTCTGACCGGCTTACTCGCCGAAGAATCCGCCTCATCCTACCCTGGCAAAAGTCTGATGGTAAATAATCTTAGCGAGGTTTTATTCATTCAGATGCTGCGTTCACACATTCGCGAAGCACAACGCCCCAGCGGTTATATGGCAGCTCTGGCTGACCAAAACATCGGTCAAGCCTTGAACCTCATACATACTGAAGCGGAAAAGAAATGGTCGGTTGAATCGCTGTCCCGTGCAGTCGCCATGAGCGGCACAACATTTACGCGGAGGTTTGCAGAGCTGGTCGGTGTTACACCCAAGGCTTACCTGACAAATACTCGATTACTGAAAGCTCGGATAAAGCTTCAATCTACCGCTGAATCAACTCTCAGCATTGCTGAGAGCGCCGGCTACGCTTCAGAGGCCGCGTTCAGCAAGGCCTTCAAGAAACATTTCAACACGACCCCCGGGGAGCTACGCAAACGCTACCAAAGAGTTCGTTAAACCTTCGAAGTTGAGCATGTGAGATGCTTGTGCATAATCGGACTCGCTAAGTACCTCCCCAATTACCGAGCCTACCGAATATTGATAAGATTTAGCAGACACAGGATGTAACCGAATATGAGTAAGCTAGAAGAAGACTATCCGATCATTCTCATTCAGGATGTGGTCTGGGGCGATATGGATGCGTTTCAGCACGTCAATAACACGGTGTATTTTCGTTACTTTGAAGACGCTCGATGGAAGTTCTTCAATCGGTCCGGGGTGAATGCGTACAAGGAGAAGCACAATATCGGCCCCATCTTAGCGGCAACAAAATGTGATTTCAGACTGCCGCTAGCTTTCCCTGATCGCATCCATATTGGCGCGCGATACACCGTTCCATCGCCTAAGAAAATCAATATGGAGTATGCGGTCTACAGCGAAAAACTCGATGCTATTGCCGCTGAGGGTGAGGGACTTCTCGTATACTATGACTATGGTCAGGGGCAAAGCTGTGACGTGCCGCATGAGATCCTGAGTCGTATGGAGGACGTGTGAACCACCAAGAATCCCGATACGAATCTGTGGCAACATCGTGCCCAGTCACACTGGCAGTCCCCACTCAGAACGTTTAGTCTTTTTTCTAACAAGGATAAGGCTAATCTCTCGCCACGACAGCGAGTGATACAGTCATCAACATAAAAGGCGCCAACATGTTTTCCAGAGCATTTCTATTGGTAATCACTACCATGGTCGTCTCCATTCCAGCCAAGGCCGTGGAGGTCGATAGCAGGGAATGGCTACAGCCTATGGAATTTCTCAACCTGTCATGGCTGGATGTTGCCGCCATTTGCGATTCGAATACCGGCGCGTGTAATGGCATGTTGGGCGCCATCGATGTCACGGGCTACACATGGGCCAATGTTAATGACGTAAACGCCCTGTTTAATTCTTTCGGAATCTCACCGCCGCTGGTAGGACCAGAATCAATCAGCGAAATCGACTCGGCGTGGGCGCCCGCCTTCTTCGCCGCCGGTTTCATATCCACAGGTTGTAGTGGCACTTGCATCATTGCTATGTCTCGTGACACTAAGAACATAGGGTTCCCTGTGGCAGCACCCACGATGATTGATGGGGCCGACGGTCTTCAGGACACTGCTGACAGCAACTTTGGCGCCCCCGAGGACAATCCCGCTTCGGACATAGGCGCATGGCTGTTTCGAGACATTCCCACGCCTTCTCCACCGCCGGCTCCCGCGCCACCTCCGGTTGCGGTACCCACATCTTCGGCCATTACACTGCTGTTCACAGCACTAGCACTACTGGCTATCGCGCTCCGTCCTATCAGCGGAAAGAGAAGCAGGGCCATACGATAGCTGGTTCTTAAGCCAAAGCGGTGAGTCAATCTGCTCTGCTTTGGGTCATGAGGCAATAAGCCCGATAGAACCACCAGCTCGGCGTCTAACCTTTTTCAGGCGGGTGATCTTTGAGTATCGCGGCCGCTCTATGCTTGTATTTCATAGCGCTATTAAGTCTAGAGGTCTGCCCGCTGCAGTGTGAGATCAATTCCGTTCTATACTTGGGTTTCCCGCAAACCTACAACTGTCACGCCATGCCGTATTTGAAACCCCCGTTATTCGCTTTCGTTTTTTGCATGCTCAGCTCCTTGGCTGGCGCCGCAGACAAGACGCCATTGACGGCGACCCAGGTGTTGGAGCAGCGGTGCGTCGTTTGCCACGGCTGTTACGACGCTCCCTGTCAGCTGAAGCTGGAGGCGCACGACGGCGTGGTGCGCGGTGGCACACTGGCCCCCGTGTACGATGGCGGGCGGCTGCGCGCCGCGGAACTGACCCGGTTGTTTGATGACGCCCAAGCGGAGCAGGAATGGCGCGACAAAGGCTTTCACCCTGTGATCGACCAGGAGAAGCCCAAGCACGGCGTTATGTACCGCATGCTGCAGCTGAAGCAGGACAACCCGCTACCCACCGAAGGAGATCTGCCCAGTCACTTTGATTTCTCACTGTACCGGGAACAGACCTGCCCCAAACAGAACGACTTTAACAGCTACGCCAGCAAGCACCCGCAATGGGGTATGCCGTTCGGTCTGCCCGGCCTGAACCCAGAGGAACACACCACCCTGACCACCTGGCTGCAAAGAGGCGCACCCGCGCCAGAGCTGCCGGCCCTGACCGGCGCGGAAAAGGCCAATTGGCAGGATTGGGAAACCTTCCTTAATGCCAAGGACAACCGTACACAACTCGTAGCCCGCTACCTTTACGAGCACCTGTTCCTGGCAGCACTGTATCTCGAAACAGAGGAAAATCCTGCCTGGTTCCGCTTGGTGAGATCGCGCACTGCCCCGGGCGAGCCACTGGACGTCATCGCAACAAGGCGGCCCTATGATGATCCGGGCACTGATCGCTTCTATTACCGTCTACAGCGCATGCCTACCTCACCGCTGGCGAAAACGCATATGCCCTATCGATTCGACCGGGCCCGGCTCAACTGGTATCGGGACCTGTTTCTGGGTGATGACTGGCAACTGGACGCTCCGCCAGCCTACGACCCCAACCAAAGGGCAAACCCATTCAAACGCTTTGAACCAATCCCGGTTTACGCCCGCTACCGTTTCCTCCTCGAGGAAGCGCAGTTCACTATCATGAACTTCATCAAGGGCCCAGTGTGTAGAGGGCGGATAGCCCTGAATGTTATCGACGATCATTTCTGGGTGATATTCGTCAATCCAGAGCGACTGGACCCCGTCGAGGCCGGTAATTTTCTGGCGCAGGAAATGGACAACCTCTACCTACCCACGCCGCGGACAGGCACGCTACTCGATCTGTTTAGTTGGCGAAGCTACGCAAAGGCAAACAGTAACTACCACCAGGCACGGGCGAACTACATCGAGAACCATTCCAGCGGCGAACTGCGCAATCTGGACATCGAGTCGATCTGGGACGGGGAAGGCCACAACGACAATGCCGCGCTAACCGTATTCCGGCATTTCGACACCGCGTCAGTGGTCAAAGGATTTGTGGGCGAGACACCCAAGACCGCCTGGGTCATTGGCTATTCCCTGCTGGAGAAAATCCATTACCTGCTCGTGGCAGGCTTCGATGTGTATGGCGCAGCGTCACACCAGTTGGAGTCGAGGCTGTATATGGACTTCCTGCGTATGGAAGGCGAGTTTAACTTTCTGCTATACATGCCCGAAGAGAAGCGGGAAGCGCTGTGGAAACACTGGTATCGAGATTCACGCAAGGGCAGCAAGCAGTATTTCGCCGACAACAGCGGTCTGAACGTGAGAACCTCAGACATCCACTTTGAAACCGACGATCCAAAAACCGAGCTGCTACAGAAGCTACGCGAGCGTATTCACGGCGCCCAGGCCGAGCGCTACGATTATCGACAGTCAGCCAGTGCCGATATGGCAAAAGCTTTTAGCGAGCTAGAAAAAGCCACGGGAATACACAACAGCTTCTTGCCTCAGGTGAGCTTTATCAACGTGATCGGCGACCAGCGCGACGATGTGTATACGCTGGTGAACAATGCTGGCTATTCCAATATTGCCCAGCTGTTCAGGGAGCAGGAACGGCGCCTGCCTGCAGAAGACACGCTCACCGTGGCGCGCGGCTTTCTCGGAGCCTACCCGAACTATTTCTTCCAAGTGAATGAGAAGCAGATTCCGCTATTTGCCGCAGAGCTGAAGGCGATGAAGTCTCGCAGCGACTTTGCTGCTTTAAAAGCACGCTACGGAGTACGCCGTAACGCTACGTGGTTCTGGCGGGTGAGCGACAAGTTCCACCGGATATCCCGAGCACAGGATGGCATTGAATTTGGGTTGTTTGATTACAATCGCTACTCGGCGCGGTAAAACCTGATTATTCCGAAAGAATCGGTTAAGGTTACCCGTGCGGCACATGACCTCACGAAAGCTTGCTGAGGCGATTGAAAAAGAAAATTAACCAATGTCATACCGGTCTTCGCATAATGCTAACCTCGCGTCAGTAAGGCACGTTGGGTGACGATGGCCCGTGTCCGCATGAAGGATAAGCTAATGAGCCAAACAGCCTTTGACTTGGAGATCTTTGGTAAACGCATTCTTCTTTCGCTCCTATTACTCGGTTACTGTGTCGCCGGGTTTACAGCGGAGCCCGTCTTCCAGGGTCCCTACGCCGGCGAGACAGAACAGCAACGCGATGCACGCCTGGCCTGGTGGCGTGAAGCACGATTCGGGCTGTTTATACACTGGGGCGTTTACGCTGTGCCCGCGGGCAACCACAAGGGCCAACAGATTGACAATATTGGTGAGTGGATCATGCACTATGGGCAGATCCCGGTCGCCGAGTATCAGCAGTACGCCAAAGGGTTCAACCCCGTCAATTATGACCCCGATGCCTGGGTGCGTATGGCCAAGAACGCCGGGATGAAGTACATCGTCATTACGGCAAAACACCATGACGGCTTTGCGCTCTTCGATACGACAGCAAGCGACTGGAACATCGTGAAGGCAACGCCTTATGGTAAAGATGTTCTCAAGCCCCTGGCAGAAGCGGCCCAGAGACACGGCATAAAACTCGGTTTCTACTACTCGCAGGCCCAGGATTGGGTCCATCCTGGTGGCTCGACATGGGAGGGGCGCTGGGATCCTGCGCAGGAGGGCAGCATGGATGACTATCTCCGCGATATCGCCGTCCCCCAGGTCAGGGAGTTGTTGACCAACTATGGCGAGGTGTCGATTCTCTGGTGGGACACACCCATCGACATGACACCCGAGCGGGCCTCCATGTTTGACGGGCTGATCGACCTTCAGCCTGGAATCATTGTGAATGACCGGCTGCTGTACGGCGTTGATGGCGACCTACGTACACCCGAACAGCACATTCCCGCAACCGGCCTGGATTTCGACTGGGAAGCCTGCCAAACCATGAACACCACCTGGGGTTATAAATCCTACGATGACGACTGGAAATCGAGCGAACAGCTCATCAGAAACCTTATCGATGTCGCCAGCAAAGGCGGCAACTATTTATTAAATGTCGGACCCATGGCAACGGGTGAGATTCCACAGCCAAGTATCGAGCGGTTGAGCGATGTCGGGGAATGGATGAGCATCAATGGCGCGTCGATACATGGCACGACCGCCAGCCCCTTCGTGCGTCTTAAATGGGGGCGGGCCACCAAGAAGGAATTTCCCAACGCAACAGTCTTGTATCTGCACGTGTTCGACTGGCCGGGCGACGGCATCCTTAGAGTAGACGGCTTGCACAGTGAAGTTACTGGCGCTTACTTCATGGCCGATTTTCAACAACAAATCCCCGTCGAAAAGACCGCAACCGGCACCGTCCTGCAACTTCCGGAAAAACCGCTCGACAAGACTGCGACGGTCATCGTGCTAAAAGTCAAAGGTACGCTTGAGGTCGAGAGAATACTCCCAAAACAGGACAGCGATGGTGCCCTTGTGCTGGCCCTGGACGACGTCAATATTCATAACCCTGGATACGGGGGGAGATTGGAGTTGCGCCAGGAGGATGATTCACCAGCCTATCTGGACGGGTGGACGGACTATCGCAGCCAGATAGATTGGTTGGTGCAGATCGACAAAGGTGGGACGTTCGAGCTATATGCCGAGGTTAGCGCGAAAAATTCCGCCGGATTCCTGATGATAGTAAACGATACAGAGGCCCCATTCATCCTAACACCCACTGATAGCGAGGCGCGATTTCAGCGGCAGTCGCTCGGCCGAGTGACTCTGATGCCAGGTGAATCAAAGATCCAGGTACATCCGCAAGAATCACTCTGGAACCCAATCCAACTCCGCTCAGTTACCTTGATACCGGTGAGCGAAGAGTAGGCGAAATAGCGCAATTTATTGTCGACCGGTCCAACAAACCTGGATCGCAGCCATCTCTGCCTGGCTACGCTGCGCCTTAATATCAAGGTGTTAGTCAAGCGGGGTTGGTGGTAACTTCTCCGAGCCCTGGTGTCAGCCATAGACTTGAAGTAAGGGATAAGACATTCTTACCTGCGAATCACCTTTCACAGCCTTTAGGGCGCTGTATGCCCTCTCGAAAAATTTTGCTCGCTACACTGGCCCTGTGCTTCTCCGGCACCGTGTACGCCGAAACTTATGACGTGGTTATCTCCGATGGCCGGGTGATGGACCCGGAGACCAATTTTGACGAGGTTCGCAATGTCGGCATCCGCGACGGCCGTATCATCGCCATCACCGATACCGCCAACTAACTTGCAGGCAGGGATGGCCTGCCGTCCACCGGCATTCCCTATGTGCTGGTCAATGGCATTGTTGTATTGGACGATTCGAAAGTGCTAGAGGTTGTCCCGGGCCAACCCATTCGTTACCCCGTGGAAAAAAAGGGCGCTTCAAGCCTCTGGAAAAAGCCAGCTACCTGGACAACTTGTTGGCGCCTGAGATACCGCATATTCACGACGCATCAATCTCAGCCGGTGCTCCGGAGCACGACAGCGAGTGAGCCACGCATTGCGCTGCCTCTGCATCAGCTAAAGCAGAGACAGCAGCAATATCAAACAGATTGAGCGGCCTGCACGCGGGTTAGCTCTTCCCTTTCTTGCGTCTTTTCCACTTCCAAACTACGCTGAAAAAACAGCCTCGAAAGGCCACTCAGGCTTTCGCCCCAATTCTGGCAAACGCCGACGGGATGATGCTCCGCTGAACAACGTGCACCAATTTGGAGCAGCCAACCATTCTCGGGTATTCGCGTGGGCCTCGTCGGGGCAGCCATTGGCCTTAAGTTCTTATAGGAGACCGCACAATATGAAACAGCCCTGTATATCGCTAATGACAAGCATTGGCGCACTCATCCTTTTGACCGCATGCGCGGGCAGCCCGCGAACGCCATCCGACGGTGGCACCCAGGCCGTCGACCTCAACGACTTCACGCCCAAAGTCGATACCTTTGTCGTGCTTTTGGACAGTTCAGATTCCATGGAAGAAAGTGATGGCCAGAAAGACAAGTTTCAGACGGCGCTGGATAGCGTCGCCAGCTTTAACCAGGCCGTTCCAGCCATCGACATCAATTCAGGATTGGTCTTGTTTGGCAAAGGTGCCGGCAACTGTGCTGGCCACAGCATGGCCAAGCAGATCTACGGCGTAAGCCCTCACAACAAAACTGACTTTCGCAACGCTCTGAACGCAATCGAGTGCACTGGAGGTAGCACTCCCAGTGGCGACGCACTAGGCCAGACAGCCTCAGCATTGGCCGAAGCCACGGGTAACCTGGCGGTGTTCATTGTCAGCGATTTCGAGTGGGAAGAGTCCGCCTCCGCGCTGTCTGCCGTGACCAGCATGCGGGGCACACATGGCGACAGGCTCTGCGTCTATGCCATTCCCGTCGGCGACTACCGAGATAAAGGTGCGTTGATCGCGGACATTACTGGCGGTGCCAGCTGCGGCGGGGTTACCGCGGCCTCAGACCTGGCCTCGCCGGATGCAATGACGGCTTTTGTGGCAGACACCCTCATGGCACCAGTACCGAAAGTGACCTACGAAAAGCAGACTTTGTCAGCCAACACTCTGTTTGCGCTGAATAGCGCTGCGTTGTCTTCTACAGGTCAGGCAGACCTACGCAAACTCGCCGCATACATTAAAGAGCATGGCTCTGACTTGAAAGACCTCAAGATCACTGGGCACACCTGTAATCTGGGCGCTGAGAGTTATAACGAGGGACTGTCCATGCGCCGTGCTGAGACCGTGGCGAACTTCCTTGCCCAGCAGGGTCTGCCCGCCAACCTGATGGACGTTAGTGGCATGGGCGAACGAAGCCCCAGCGTCAGTAACGACACTCGGGAGGGCCGCGCTCAGAATCGTCGCGTCGACGTTCAGATCGGCACCATGAAACCCCAGGGAAACTAAGGCTTTCTCCAGCAATTCCACGGCTAACCGCGTGTCGGTTAGCCGTGTGACCGTTCAGTTGAACCCGCTTTATCCGAGGCATACCTCTCTGAGGTAATAGTCAGCGTCGCCCCCCACCCCTATGCTTTACAGCAACGCAATGGAGAACCCAACATGGCCAAGACGCTAAACGACGTTATCAATTTCGCGACAAGTACAGCTGAAACAGAGCGCTACCCTACCCCTGAGGAAAAGCGCCTGCGCGGCACGCCGATGCAACATGCTACAACCCACTTTGCTGTCGACGAGACGTTCTTCGCTGGGGAATGGGGCGCGGAAGAAGGCTGCTGGAAAGTGACTTACTCGGAGAATGAGTACTTTCACATTCTCACGGGTAAGTCCATTCTGCGGGACAGCGCCGGCCATGAGGTCGAGCTCAACCCCGGAGACAAGCTGTGCATCCCTGCCGGCTTCGAGGGTGAATGGGAAGTGCTCGAGCCGACCACCAAGGTGTTCGTCATCTACGAACCCTAGGCCAGTGCGGAGCCACTTGCTGTGATTATCGATAATCTCACGATATACTTTTTGGCATAATAACCACAGCATCGCAGGCGCCAACAGTGGTGCCGGCAAATGGGTACCGGTCAATTGGACCGGTGTCTTTCGCGCAGATCAGCGGCATTTTCTTTGCCGCGTCCATTACCATCTCAGTGGCTGAGATGCTCTACCTGACTGTCGTCAGTAACCAGGAGAGCTTTGTACACGCCTACGCAGCGCCGCTCAAAAATGTCGTGTTTGTAGGTATTCCCCTCGAAGTAATTATAGTGATCAGCCTGATCGATGGTGTCTGGGGTAAGTTCCTGCATATCAGCCCTAAACTGGTACAAGGGCGCTACGGGCCACTGGAGTACGTGCTGCCAACCCCCAGCTGTCACCGTTTCCACCACGGTTAGAACCTGCTGTATATGGACACCAACTACACATCTATCACCTTGTTCTGGGACTGGCTATTCGGCACCCTGCAACCGCTGATAGACGAAGAGCCTGTAGAGCACGGCATCACACTTCAATCGAAGTTCAGAGAGTCGCTAAATGATTGCATGGACGGGAATAGTGCAGGCGCTGGGCCCTTGCTGGGTGGCAATAGCTATACCACCGCCTGTAATGGCTCAGACTCTCAGGGCTGGATAATCACACCCCAGTAATTACCAACCGAGTAGCGTCCCTTGCTTCCATGAGCCCCGCACCCGCCGGGCGATTGGGGCGCTACGCCACCCGGCCGCTGGCTAAAGACGATGCGACAGTAAAATACGTCACCCCCCTCAAAGCCGCGCGAATCTTCACCTGACAACAGCTGCCCATCTGTAGCCCAAAACGACTTCCAGCTCATGATGCCGAAGCCTGTTCCCGACAAACTAAACTGTTGTATAGTCTGTTGCCAATAATGTTAACGATGACAACAAACGAGGCTGATGATCATGGATAACGCCGCAGATCAGAACGTTGAAGCCAACCCGGAAGAGTTTTACCGCTCCCCCACCACCACGCCGGAGGCCGACCCCTGGGCGCTGGCTCTGGAAGATATCGACCTTGCCACAGGCTCAATATTCCAGGCCCAGAAACACCACGAATACTTCAAACGCTTGCGCCAGGAAAACCCGGTCCACTATCACGACAAGAACCCGGAGATTGGCCCCTACTGGTCACTCACACGCTATGAAGACATCATGGCTGTGGACAGCGACTTCGAACGGTTTTCCTCCGAGCCCTCCATTGCCTTGTACGATGAAGTGCTGGGCGAGGAACGGGCACCCATGTTCATTGCCATGGATCCGCCAAAGCACAATGAGCAGCGCGGTGCGGTCACACCCGCGGTAGGGCCTGTCAGGCTCAAGGACCTCGACAAACTGATTCGCGAACGCACGGTGGAAGTACTCGATGAATTGCCTGTTGGCACCCCCTTTAACTGGGTGGACAAGGTCTCTATCGAACTGACTACGCGTATGCTCGCAACCTTGTTCGACTTCCCCTTCGAGGACCGTCGCAAACTCACCTATTGGTCTGAAGTGATCACTACCCCGCCTATTCTTATGGGCCTTACAATTGAAGAGCGACTAAACCATCTCGGTGAATGTCTGCAGACCTTTACTTCCTTGTTCCATGAACGTAAGTTCGAAGGCAATGAAAGCCAGGACTTCATTTCACTGCTGGCAAACAACCCGGCCACAGCCGACATGAATGGCGTCGAGCTATTGGGCAATCTGATGCTGCTCATCGTGGGTGGGAATGACACCACCCGCAACTCCATGTCAGCGGGTGTAATGTTTATGCATGACAACCCGGCGGAGTTCCAGAAGGTGAAGGACAATGAGGCACTGATCCCCTCAGCCGTATCTGAGATCATTCGCTACCAGACGCCACTGTCCTACATGCGCAGAACCGCCAAGGAAGACGTGGAGATCGGCGGCAAGCAGATCAAGAAGGGCGACAAGATTGCCATGTGGTATGCGTCGGGCAACCGCGACGAATCGTTCTTTGAAGACGCCGACAAATTTATTATCGATCGGGCCAATGTCCGCCGCCATATGGCGTTTGGGTTTGGCATTCACCGCTGCATGGGTAACCGTGTGGCCGAAGCCCAGTTGCGCATCGTATGGGAAGAGATCCTCAAGCGCTTCGAAAGGCTGGAAGTGGTCGGCGAACCGGAGCGCGTCGAACACAGCTTCGTTCACGGCATTAAGGACATGCAGGTCATCGCACACCCGAGGCAATGAAAAACTCGCTGATACACCAAGGAGACAAGTAATGGCTAAAATCTACGTCACTGACGCCAGTGGTACGGACCAGGTGGTCGATGCGTCCAATGGCGATTCCCTCATGAATGCTCTCCTGGAAGCGGGTGTCGATGGCATGCTCGCCGATTGTGGCGGCGGCTGTGCCTGCGCCACATGCCACTGCTATATCGAAGGCGACGGCATGAGCCTCGTGGGCGAAGTCAATGCTATCGAAAACGTGATGCTCGATTCAGCTGCCAGTGAGCGCCGTGAGAATAGTAGACTGTCATGTCAGATTGATATCAGTGATGCGCTCGACGGACTCACAGTGACCGTGGCTGAAAACGGCTAACCGTCCTGCGCCCCTTGAGTATAGCGCTTGCGAGTTATCCTAGGAACGGACAGAACAGCGGGCGATCTTGATTGCGGATTACCCCACCCTTTCCTCGGGCTCCTCATCCCCGACACTTTTTCTAAAGCCCCGAATAGCGCTACCTAGATCGCTACCCAGCGAACCAAGGCGCTTGCTGCCGAACAGCATGATCACAATCATCAAGACGATAAGAAGTTGCCAGACTCCGATACCACTTATACCCATGAAGCTATCTCTTTTTTGGTTGAAAAAAAGGGCACCACCAACGGCGCCCACATCCTTCACTTACCGGCTCAACTGCCAACCACACCGCCACCCTTACGTGTGATCACAATCGTGCTATCCCGTGGAATGGTCACCCCATCCGGCTCTGCGGGGAAATTACTGGCCAATGGATCACCATTGCCAGGATGCTGAGTATTGATAAACATGGTGCGACGATCCGGCGTAGTCGTCAGCCCGGTAATTTCATCACCTGTAACACCGGTGAACAGGCGCTTGATATCGAGATTCTGAGAACCGCCCTCGTCGTACACACTGCACACCAGCATCTGGTTGTTCAGGCCCTTCATCTGCCCGCCATCAGTCTGGATGAACATGCGGCCGCCCGGATCCACCCACAGGCCATCGGGATCGCTGAAGGTGCGCTCGTCGCCCTCGGCATGGGTGTCCTGGGCAATGGAGAAGATATCCCAGGTGAAGCGCTTACCCACATGCTGGCCTTTGTCACGCCAGCGAATGATATGACCATCTTCGTTAGGCGTTAGCGGGTTAGCTGGATTGGGCTCTTCCCGGCGACTGTTGTTGGTAAGCGTGCAATAGACATCACCATTCGGTGCCACGGTGGTCCACTCGGGCCGATCCATAGGTGTGGCGCCTAACAAGTCGGCGGCCACCCTCGCGTAGGTTAATACTTCGGCTTGGCTGTTGAAGCGCGCTGCCAGCACCGGATCGTTAATCGTCAACCACAGCCATTCACCAGTGCCATCTTCGTTGAACCTGGCGACATACAGGCGACCCTGATCGAGAGGGCTGAGTCCTTCTGCCCGCATCTCCTGCCAGTTGCGGGCGGAGACAAACTTATAGATGTAGTCAAAACGCTGGTCGTCGCCCATGTACGCCACAATACGTCCGTCTTTGCCTTCAACAATCGCTACGCCTTCGTGCTTGAAGCGACCCAGTGCAGTACGTTTCACCGGAGGCTGGTCCGGCGCCATGGGATCAATCTCTACGACCCAACCAAAGCGGTTGTCTTCATTGGGGTGTTCAGCGCTACCCAGGTCGAAGCGTCGGTCCGTCGTGTGGGTTTCCCAGCCGTAGCCAAAGCCCTCGGGAGAAAAGCCGTAACGTTCCTGTTCTTCAGTGGGTGTCCAACTGCCCTGGCTGTCGCCAAAGTATCCGTTGAAGTTCTCTTCACAGGTCAGGTAGGTACCCCAGGGCGTGAAACCACTGGAGCAATTATTGACTGTGCCTTTTGCGCCAGATTCGGGAGCCAGCAAAGGCGTGCCTCGCGCCGGGCCTGAGAATAGTACCGGTGTATTCGGCGTAATCCGGCGGTTGTAAGGGCTATCCACAACCACTTTCCAGCCCTGCATGCTGCGACGGATATGCACCATAGCCACTCCGTGGGCCGCTTGTGACAGGCGGATGTCTTCATCGTCTTCTGGCGCTGACTTGCCCAGTACGTGGCTATTGCGACCAAACTCATGGTTAATGGCAAGAATCCCTTCCTTGTTCTTGCCGTCAAATGGGAAGAAGTGCATGCCATCATGACCCACACCCACCATGCGCTCCTGGTCTGCCGCGCTGGGGCGAGTGTTGGGGTCTCCAGTGTACTCTGCAATCCCGGACTGCAGGGGCGTACCCCAGGGAATCAGCACCTGATACTCGTAGTCACTGCTGATCGAAGGCATGGGTCCCGAGCCTTCACTCACCGGCACCGGCGAAAAGTTGATTCTGCCTTTCCGCAGCCGCGTCTCTCCCACATTCCGCGATCCAAGCCCATTATTCTGGGTCAGTGTCAGGGTTTGACCCAGACTGGGCGCGATAAAGGTCGCAGCCGCCAGCCCAACCGTACCAGTGAGAAATGAACGTCGAGATGAAGCCGCCTGTACGACTTCAGCGAATGTGCGGTTACCCGAAGAATTGCAACTGTCTTCATCGTGGCTCATGAAGTTTCTCCCTACTTTTCATTGATAATGTGAGCAGAGCCATGGCGCCGGCGCGGTCATTGCCTGCCAGTCATCACAGCGAGAGAACAGCGTAGAAGCTGCACATGTCGTTACGGTGACGCTTAGGTGTCTATCCAGTGACAATTTGGTTTCACGCCACGCGCAGAGCGCGAGACTGCTTAGGGATAGCGAAAATCTGTTGCCGTCTCGCTAAACGCCCACAGCTGCTCTGCAGTGGCGTCATCAAGCACCCATGACTTGGGCTTCACCTGTTTGCAGTTGGAAAAGTAACGGCCGCTGACATCTACGACGGCATCACTCTCGCACAAGTATATGGACGTCTCTGCGCCTCGATCAGGGCTGCGAAAGAAGGGCTTTAGCAGCGCGGGCAACCAATGTGAGAAGAAGCCTTCGTTTTGGGTACCCAGAGACGTTGCCACTGCGCCGGGATGCAGGCAATTCACCGTAATGGTGGTATCTGCCAGACGTTTCGCCAGGCTCCGGGTAAAGAGAACGTTAGCGCCTTTCGAACGACCGTACTCGCGAAAGGTTTTATAGCCTCGCTCGGCCTGCATATCATCGAAACCCATACCGCTAACGAAACGATGTGCATCGGAGGCTACGTTCACGATGCGGGCCGCGCGACTTTGCGCCATTCGCGGCAATAGCAAGCCCGTCAACAGAAACGGCGCCAGGTGGTTAACCGCCAGCGTCTCCTCATAATCGTCGGTAGTAACCCTACGCTCGGTGTTCACCACACCGGCATTATTGAGCAGAATATCCAGCGGCTGCTCCAGCGCCAGGCATTGCTCTGCGGCGCGGCGAACACTGTCCAGATCCGCCATATTCATAATGACAATCTCAGGCCTAAGGCCGCTGGTAGCAACGATTTCTCTGGCCAGTTCATCACCTTTTTCGGCATTGCGGCAGAACAAAACCAGCGATGCACCTCTGGCGGCGAGTTGTAATGCACAGCTTCTGCCAATGCCTGCTGTGGGGCCGGTGATGGCAATATGGCGTCCTTGTACTGTCATGGTGTAACCACCCTCAAAATTGTTCTTGCTTTGCGACACGCGCTGCGTTTGCGCGAGTTGCCTTCGAGTATGGCAAAAGTCCCGCTCAGGCTCCACGCGAACAGCGTTTTCCGAGCACCGCTAATGACCGGAAGCTGGCCAATACCAAGGCCGATCCTGCACTGGCCTTAGCAGCCCTGATCTGTTTTTATAGTGCGCAACTAAAAATAACAGTGGATACTTTCAACTGCCAATGCTCACTCCCCGGACAAGGCTGCTCTATGGCGTTGGTGGCGGCATTTATGCGGTCAAGGAAGCAGCCTACGGCATTTTCATCCTGTTGTTTTACACCCAGGTCCTCGGTCTATCCGGGTTCGTCACGGGGTTCATCATCGCCCTCAGCCTGGTGTGGGATGGCATTTCAGACCCGCTGATTGGCGGATGGTCAGACAGGCTGCGCAGCCGCTATGGCCGGCGCCACCCATTCATGGTGTATAGCACGGTACCGATTGCCATCGGATTTATCGGGCTGTTCTCACCTCCGGCAACCGTTGTGGCATCATCCAGCTTACTCGCCTGCTGGCTGCTGTTCTGGTCGCTGTGGGTTCGCACCTTTATCACCGCGTTCTCGATTCCACACCTCGCCTTAAGCGCAGAGCTAACCCACGATTACCACGAGCGCAGTCAATTGATGAGTATGCGCCTTGGGTTTATGTTTCTTGTCACCCTGTTTCTGCCAGCCGCTGGCTTTGTGTTTATCTTCGGGGCAGAACCAGAAGTTGATGGCCGATTTATCGCCCAGAGTTATCCCTGGTATGGCCTGATGTCCGCAGCGGTCGCGGTTATGCTGGCGGCTGTGACGATCATGGGTACGCGGGAGCACATGAGTCAACCCAACACAGAGGGTGAGGACTATGGCCTGCCGAGGCTGCAGGATTATCTCACCGACGTTCTACAGACATTACGCAACAAGACGTTTCGCACCCTGATTGCCTACGACGTGGCAGCGTCTATCGGTTGGGGTTGTGCTGCCACATTGAACATCCTCGTAGGCACCTACGTGTTTGAATTCAGTTCCGACGACATGGCTATTATTCTCGCCGTCCCAAGTTTGATTGCCGTGTTGCTGGTGTGGCTTTCAATCAAGCCTATCAGTGCGCGCTGGCAGAAGCCGGAGATCATGCGTTATGCCCTCTGGGCCCTGCTATTCAACAGCCTGTGGCTACTGCCACTCAAACTGGCGGGCGCCCTGCCAGAGAACGACAGTCCCGTCATTCTTGCACTGAACATCATCAACCTCACAGTGCTCATGTTCTTCTTTTTACTGCGTATCACCAGTGCCATGTCGATCGTCGCCGACATTTCCGACCAGCATGAACTGGAACAGGGCGGCAGACGCGAGGGCGGTTTTTTCTCGGTCATCACCTTCACCAACAAGGTATCATCACTGGTGGGCCCCCTCTACGGTGGTATCGTGCTGGATGTGATAGGCCTCAACCAGCAGGACCTGCCAGGCAACGTTGCCGAACCAGTGCTGGCGGGCCTGATGATTTCAGTACTATTGGTCGTGATTCCCACGCTCTTGATTGCGCTTTTCTACGCCTACAAGATCAGCTTCAGCCGCGAGCAGGTGGACGCTATTCAAGCGGACCTGCAGTACAGCAAGTCGGGCTCTATAGCTCGCCATTGAGGCTCCAGTCGTAGTCCAGGTATTCAACCTTCAACTTTTTCTCGCGCAATAGCGGGGCGAAATCGCCTTCGACATAAGGCGCAACGTAGGCCTGCACTGACCCCGCCGCTGTGACGAAGTCCTCTTCGAACCATTTGAAGATACTACTGAGTTCAGCGCGGCCCTCATCGGGCCAGAACTTGTTGCGTGCTTCGTCGTTGATAAATTGTCGGGCCGCGCTGTCGAGCTGCTGATCAAGCGCTTGTACGGTGTAGGCCTCTGACTGCAGGATAGGACAGGACATGCTGGCGCAAACGATAGCGAAATGAATCCGCGGCTCACCGAGTGGGAGAATCCTGTCATGCTCTAGCGCGTGAAGACTCAACGGTTCGCCCGCAACCGTGTACTTGTCGCGCTTGAAGTACAGGTAGCGCCCCCAGAGCGTGGCAGGTGAACGACCATCAAGAATGCCCCTGGCGGCGAGAATGTTGTAGGTATTGATGTAGAAAACGAGCTTCTCATCTCGCGTCATCTCGCTGACGTCAGCAGCGGCAATCTCCTCTACTAGCGCATCAAAACGAGCATTGTTGTCCCACTGACTGTACCGCACATAGCCATTGTTGACGGCCTCTCCCAGCAACTCGTTCCAACTGCCCACGTCCAACTGCGCCAACGCGGAATAAGGCAAGACGAAAAGCACCAGGATGAGGCGCGTGGCGATTTTCTTCAGACAGATTTTGGACATAACAGGGCCTCGATACACCTTTTCCTGCAGCGCAGGTACATTAACCGTATGGGAAACATTTACTTAACACTGGCTTTGACCGCGCTATTGCTTACAGGTTGCACCAGTCCTCCTGAAAAACCGCCACCGGGCACCTCTCTGCCACCCTGTGGGCCGCTCCCGAACTGCGTAAACACAGAAAGCAGCGCAGGCGATCAGGCGATCGAGCCGCTTCAGGCCAGCTTCACTCAGTGGCAGGCGTTAAAAGCATGGCTGGCCTCACAGCAAAACTGGACCATTACTGCAGACGATGGCGACCTTGTTCAAGCAGTAGCAACCACCCCCGTCATGCGCTATCGCGACGATGTCCTGCTCAGGTACGATGCCGCCCGCAACGTTGTTCACGTGCGCTCCTCCTCGCGCCTGGGTATTGGCGATATGGGGGCCAATTACGCCCGGGTAGAGCAGTTGCGCAAGCAGCTAGCGTCGACCCCGAGTCAGCCTTGAACGGTAACGCAGTCACGCAGTTCCGGCGAGCCGGACGTCGGGGCCGCTGCCCCTGTTGCGCGCGCGAGCTTCCACTGACATTTCATCACCTGATCCCGCGCAAGCTCCACCGGCGCAAGCACTATCAGCGACACTACGACAAAGCGACCCTCGCTAAGGGGATTTATGTCTGTCGTGACTGCCATGACGGCATCCACAGGGCCTACTCGGAAATGGAGTTGGCAAAAGGCCTGGCGACGCCAGAGGCACTGCTGTCCGACCCGGAGCTGGCTCGCCACTTTGCGTGGGTGTCCCGGCAGCGCCGTCGCAGCTAACCGGTTAGCGGTCGCCGCTCGACGTGGCGATCGAGGATACGCGCTGCCTCTGAACTGACGTGTGGATTGTCGCGCATAGCCCACAGTCGATCCCGGGCCTGTCGGTACGTCAGGCGGTGGTCAACAACGGGCTCTGGATATTCCGCCAGTTCCAGCATGCGCTCCATTGGCGTCGCCTCACTGGGGTCATGCAGCAGATGCAGCGGGACGTCACGCAACTCGGGCAACCAGCGGCGAATAAAGCGCCCATTGGGATCATGTTCCTGCGACTGCTTTACCGGATTGTAGATTCGGATCGTGTTTGTCCCTGTGACCCCGGCTTGCATCTGCAGTTGGGCATAGTGAATGCCGGGTTCGAAATCGAGGAACAGCGACGCCAGGTGAGCCGCAGCATCCTGCCACGGCTGCCATAGGTGATGGCAGAAAAAACTGACCAACATGGCTCGCATGCGAAAGTTGGTGTGGCCGGTTGCCTGCAGGCAGCGCATGTTGGCATCCACTATGGGGAAGCCGGTGCGCCCCTCACGCCACGCAGCTTGCAACTCAGCATCGGGCGGCCGGAGCATATCCCGGTAACCCCGGTTAACGTCTTCGTACTCCATACGGCATTCCATCTCGAACTTTTGAATGAAATGGCAATGCCAATGCAAGCGCGATTCGAAGGCCGCCATCGATCGGTCCCATCCGTAGCGCTGTCGATTGGCTTCCAGGCTCTGGTAAACCTGTCGTATGGATAGATTGCCCCATGCAAGATAGGGAGAGAGCCTTGAACAATGTTCCCGGCTCGCTGTTGGACTGGACACATTGCCTTCATAGTCGCGCCCACGGTCACTGAAAAAAGACTGCATGCAGGCATCTGCGGCATCGGGACCGCCTGGCTGGAACTCAGCATCTTCCGTCACCCAACTCGCGGGGGGGCTGCGTAGCAAGAGTGCCACCAAGGGCCCGTCACGACGCCAGGGCTGGGGCTGCAAGTGTTCAAGGTTCGGCTGTATCTGGGGCGAGTTCATCAGTTCGCGCCAACGCCTGTTCCAGCCTCGCCGGTCGCGGCGCCCCCGCTGGATACCGTTGGTTGCCGTTTCCTGCCATGTAGCACCTACTGCTTTGAGGTAAGTGGCAACGGCCTTGTCTCGTTGAAAGGTTATCTCAAGGCCCGTCTCTTCGTGGCTGTATACGGCGGCCACGCCAAATTGCTCGTGCAGCAATCGAAACACCGACAGAGGATTAGCGCTGAACACGTGAACTCGCGCACCGAAACATCGTAACGACGCATTGATGTCGCGCAGGGACTCGCCGACAAACCGCCAGTGCCGCGATGAGTAGCGGGGGTCATTGACAAGTTCGGGCTCAAAGCAATACATCAGGAAGACCGGCCGGCCTGCAGCAATCGCATTCGTCAGTGGCGCGTGGTCGCGCAACCGCAAATCGCGCTTGAACCAGACCACGGAAATACTCATGGAATCAGCTCGCCTGTTGGCCAATCCACCGCTTTCATTGACTCAAGATCCAGCAGGTCACATTCGCCCCGGCCAAGCGTCGCCCGCAGAATACGATGGGTATCACGGTCGAACATCGTGCCTCCCGCTCCGTCGACTGCCCTCGCCGCTTCGGGTGACGCATAGGTGCCGAGATACATCCAGTTGTGCAGCAAATGGTATTCCTGCGCAGGCTGGTGCATATCCGGTTTTTCGGCCAACTCGCGCAGCAGCACCGGGGTCGTGATTGGCCATGCACTGAGGCGCCGGGATGCCAGAGCGCTCTGGAGCCGCGCGTTGTGAGCATCAGGCGCTTCGCCCCCCACACAGGCGCCCTGGCAGCGTCCAATCTGGCGCTGGAAACACGGCCCCTTGCCGCGCTCGAGCCCAAGCACTCCGGGACAGAGCTGCTCTGACCTGGCGAGCTTATCCATGGCCTGGCGGGCGTGATAGCGGCTCCTGTACGAACCGTAGGCTGCACGAACGTCCAGGCCTTCCAGACTGAAGCTCTCAAGCTCAGGCTGCAGGAACCCCGCGGCATTGGCAGTTAGCACGATCGACCAGAGCCTGCGGACGGAGCGCTGGCGCCGATTGTAGAGGGGTATTTCACGTTTAATGGCCGCATTCTCAAGTAGCAACGCCCCGGCCTCACCGGCCGTGGGGCGAAAGTCGATGCGCCGGGTGCCATGCAACATTCGCTTCTGCCGCTCAGTCTGGCTGGAGCTGGCGTAGTGGGAGCGAATGCGACTGCGCATATCAATGCTCTTACCCACGTAGAGCACCTGGCCCTCACCATCGAGAAATCGATATACGCCGGGACATCGCGGGGGCGCTTCCACGTATTCATCTCCCAGCGAGTACTGCGGCTTGCATGCCGACTGCGCCAGCGTCATCCAGCATCCCTCGGCTGACAGCCGGGACAGGTGTAGAGGCGCCGACTGCCCACTTCCTCGCGGCGAATCTCGCTGCCACAGCGATAGCAGGGATAATCAGCGCGCCCGAACACGTAAAACCGTCTCCACTCACGCGTCAATCCCTGGCGCTGCAGCGAGTTCGACAGCTGCGGCGCCAGTGTGATTCCACCGGTGTCGTAGCTGCGTCGGCTAATATCCAAGGTGCTCCTGGCCAGCCTGCCGCGTTCACCGCGGGTCAGGTCTGCCGCGGTGCGCTTCGGGTCCAGGCCGGCATCGAACAGAATTTCGGAGCGCAGGTAATTGCCATTTCCCGCCAGAAAGACCTGGTCCAGGTAGAGAACTGACAGCGACTTACCAGCGAATCTGGCATCCTCCAGCCGCGCCGCCACGGCCCGCCAGGTGAGACGGCGGTCCATAATATCGGGTCCCAGTTTTTGCAGAAACGGATGTTCGGACAGCTCTTCCGTTGGCCAAACACTGATATCAGATGCACTGTAGAGAATTGCGCTGTGGTCGGCAGTCTGCAGCAGGAGGCGCATTGAACGAGTGGTGTTGGGGAGTTTCTTGCCCTCGACCACCTGCCATACGCCATACAGCTGGTTGTGCGAATAAATGCTGTAGCCGTGATCGAAATGTGTGAGCATCGCCTTGCCCCGGGTCTCTACATCCACCACCTTTTGGCCGCGTAGCTGGCGCGCGTATTTCCGCAGGCGTGGCAGGCCGAATCGCACGGTGTCGACCACTTCGCCGACAAGCACGTCGCCTATAGCGTCGGCCGCGCGCCGTATTTCCGGGCCCTCGGGCATGATCCTCTCCCTGCGCTGGCGCAATAATTAGACAGTTGCTGAAGATACGTCCAGGTATTGGCCACTGACCAGACAACGCCCCCAATTGAGGTCGACAGAGTCTGGTCTAGTGGCAAGAGATCAGGGTACGTCTGCCACCCGCTCGAAGGTCAGGCCGGCGCTCTCCTGCAGGCGCTGAATAAGTACACTTCCCATAGCTGAGGCCGGCGTCCAGAAACCACCCTCGCAGTCCAGGTCGTCACGGGCCAAACATATTGCGGCCTCCGCCAGCATCTTGGACGTGGAGCCGTAGCCCGGATCCCGGTCGCCGGTGACGCGAGCCACCATGTCGGCACTGCGATCAGTGGGGTGGACACCGTACAAGTAAATATCGAAGAACCCCTTCTCGCGCTGCTCCTTGCTGGGCCCCTCTCCCGGGGCAGGCAGGAAGCGCCTGGCAATGGCCCGCAGAGGCGCAATGGCCAGCGATGCGGTCCCCGCCGTCATCGCCAGCCCGGCGAGTTTTGACGTCACCGCTCCCTGTCGGGCAGGGGCGAGCATCGATTCGGAGTAACTAAAGTCTTCGCCCCATGCGAAATCGAGCAGGGCATTGCTGCGCCGCACGACACGGGTATTAATACCAGCCATAACAAAAGGCAGTGTCCAGCGCTGAAAGTCGTCATCGTAAAGTGCGCTGGTCTGATCATTGCCATCCGGCCCCCGCGGCGCCCCCTCGGGCAACAACGCATAGGGGTCAGCTACCACTTCGCGCACCTTCCGGTCCTTTCCCGCGGTCTCCATGATATTGATCATGCTGGCAACCGTGCCGCCACTGAACGCGCCACTGAAGCGATCAACCATGAGTTTCACTCGCTTGGCTGGCACACCATGTTCCGCCAGCATGGCCTCCTGTAGAAACAGCGTACCCAGGTCTGAGGGAATACTGTCGAAGCCGCAGGTATGCACGATGCGCGCACCGCTGTCCCGGGCGTCAGACTCGTGTCGCCGGATCATGTCTCGCATCCAGGGCACTTCCCCTGTGAGATCACAGTAATGCGTGCCCGCGGCGACGCAGGCGGCCACCAACTCACTGCCGTACAACGCATAGGGGCCCACCGTGGTACAGACTACCGATGCCGAGGCGACCATAGATGCCAGGGCATTGGAATCGCGGCTATCGGCAACAACAATCGGGGTATCTGGGGCATCGATGGCGTTAGCGATCTCACGCAGTTTGTCTTCATTGCGGCCGGCTATGGCCCACACCAGGTCTTCGCCATTGCCGTAGACCTCCTGCAGGTACTCCGCCACCAGCCGTCCCGTGAAGCCGCTGGCGCCGTATAGAATGATGTCGTAATCGCGCACAATAATTCTCCTTATAGCGATGGGCTTGTTACGCAGGGTTGCCGCGGTTGTCTCTCTCCGGCTGACCGATCAAATATAAGACCGCTGTCGCGACAGCGCACACCAGGGCAAAACCCGGCAATACCACCGGGAATGACAGCCAGTCTACGAGGCCGCCCATGGCCATTGCGCCCACGGCAGGAGCACCCATGGCAACCATAGTCCACAAGCTGAGCACCCGCCCCCGGTAACTGTCGTCGACCACAAGCTGCGCCAGCGCCTGGCTGGACGTGCCGGCCATGGTTGCCGCCATGCTCAGCAACCCGACCAGCCCCGCGGCCACTTGCAAGTCACCCGCTCCGGCCAAGGCCAGCACCAACAATGCACTGACAACAAGGCTCAGTGCCAGCAGGCGCAACAAGCGCCTGTGCCCTCCGCCCTGGCGACTAACCACGAGGCCGCCGATGATGGAACCTGCGCCTGCAGCCGCCGTCAGGGTAGCCAATGTTGCAGAGTCGCCCTGCAGCAATACCCCGGACACCGCCGGCAGCAGTTCGATCACGGTACGGCCCAACAGTGCGTTGATAAGTGTGAAACCAAACACCAACCTGATCATTTCGTGACCGGCGGTGTAACGCAGACCAGCGCGCAGCTGCTGCCGGAAACCTATATCCTGCGGGCGCTGTCTTAGCGGGGGTGCGACCCGGGTGTCCCACAGCGACGGCATTGCCACCAGCATCAAGCCGGCGGCACAGCCATAGGCCCACGCGGAGGACGTCTGGGTCAAAATCCAGGCGCCCAGCGCCGGCCCGAGAATACGCGAGGTATTGAAGACCATTGCCGAATAGCCAATGGCGCTGGGCAGCGATTGCCGGGGCACCAACAGAGGCACCAAGGCAAGGCGTATCGGTGTATGCGCCGATGTGGTGACGCCCAGGGCTGCGGCCAGTACCAGCAGCGCGGAGAGATTGAACAGGTCGGCGGCAACAAGCACCCCCGCGATACCCGAAAAGAGCGCATGCAGCGCAATGGTCAGCAGCAGGCCATTGCGTGGATTGATACGGTCAGTAACGATGCCAAATAGCGGTGATAACACCAGCGCCGGCGCCAGAGTCAGTCCCGCCACAACGCCCACCCAGGTCGCTGATTCCGTCAGCTCCCAGGCACTCCATCCCAACAGGAAGCGCAGCAGCCAACTCCCCAGCGTCGAAAAGACAGCGGAAGGAAAGTAATGGCGATAGGTTGCAGAGGCGAATGCAGAGCGGTGTGCGAGTTCGCCTGAGCCCCGCGGGGGAGTCGGCATTCGCACACCCTAGCGCCATCGCGTCAAAGGTCAAGCGCGCCGGGCCCTGTTTCGCGCACCGAGGCCGCGACAGGTATATAGTGTAGGGGTAAACGGAGGACTCGCCCATGCGCGCACTATTACTTGTTGCTTCCCACATTGCAGTGGCCATCTTCGGCTTTATGGCGGGGATTTTCGCACTCCCGATTCTTATGGCCCCGGATGCACCACAGGCAGAGACCGTTGCCGCTGCCCAGGTAGGCGCTACCTATACAGGTGAATTTCGACGTGACCTTAAAGACAGTGACTTCCTGCACTGGGGCGAAGGCGTGATCTCAGTCGGCCCCGATGCCATTACCCTGCTGGGGCAACTGGCGCCGGGGCCGGCATACAAACTCTATTTATCGCCCGAATTCGTCGAAACAGAGACGGGGTTTGAAGCCATCAGGTCGAGCATGGTGCAGGTAGGCCCGGTGGACACCTTCGAAAACTTTATCGTCCCGGTCGGCGCAGACATTGATCTGGAACGCTACAACACCGTCATCATCTGGTGCGAATCCTTCAGCCAGTTTATTACCGCAGCACGTTATCGCTGACCTCTCTACCAGTGCCCGGTGCCCGGCCCGCCTTTCACCGGCCCGGTAATAGTGCTGGTCACCCAGCCGCCATAGAACTCACCCGGCTGAGGCTGCACCCGCTCCCCGTCCACAAAGCAGGCAATCCGCCCGGGGTAACATGACAGAAAGCCATCGATGGCGGCGAAGCGTTCCGACGGACCTTCATAGCTCCAGGCCACAGGCACCTTCTTCGAATCGTAGGCCAGCGCCCAATAAGTGGCCGCCCCCTTCCACTCGCAGAACGAGCGATCTGCCGTTTTTACCAGCAGAGACCAATCCACAGCGTCGGGCGGCAGGTAGTAAGTGGGCGGACTGGCGGTTTCCAGAACCCGCCGTGACTGGCGCGTGCTGACCAGCATCGCGGCGCCGAGTTGGACCTCCACCAGGCTGTCGCAGGCCACCACTTCAGGGGGACGCGGGTAATCCCACACCGACTCTTGCCCGGGGCCGGGCTCCTCAGCGAATGACGGCCGCTCACTACCTGTGTACTTCCACATACCTGCTTCTCCTGCTCCTACGCCACAACGGGACATGACTTTTCATCGCGGGGTGTCGAAAGCGGCCTGTCACAATCAAAGTAAGTATAGAAGTCGGCTACGGCTTGTCGAGGTGCTCAGGCAGGCATCGCGAATAAGTCCAAGCTGGCCCCTACCCTTGCCAGCAATGTCTATACTCAGTCACAAGTACTAGGGAATAGGCATGGACTGGAACGTAGACCTTAATAAGATCAGCGATGCACAACTGCAGGCGGCACTTGCTGTAGCCAATATTCCGGCGCTGATGGCCACGATGACGCACCTCACGAATGATTGCAGCCACCTGCGCGGTGATATACAGCCGCTGGTCATTCCATTGGCAGAAGAGGAGGACGGACTAACAGAGGCAGCGCGCCAGACCGCCCGCCTGCTGGCATTTGACATACTCAGGGCATACCGCGACAGGGGCTGTCCGGAACTTGTCACGCCAAGCGATGCAATAATTGAAAAGGCCATGCACTACACCACCGGCCATACCATTCCCGATGAGCAACTGCCGCTAATGCGCGAGGAACTCAATTTGTTCGGGGAGGACCGGCGTCGCGTACATATCCCTGCAACCTCAGTGCCCGACGGCTATCGGGTGTTGATTATTGGTGCCGGCATGTCCGGAATACTGGCCGCCATCCGCCTACAGGAGGCAGGCATAGACTACCTCATCGTGGACAAAAATCCGGCGTTTGGCGGCACGTGGTACGAGAACACCTACCCGGGTTGCCAGGTCGATTCTGCGAATCATCTTTACAACTACTTGTTCGCGCCCAACCCTGAGTGGCCCGCGCACTTTTCCAGCCAGGCCTCATTGCTCCAATACTTTCAGAACGTTGTCAGCACCTTCGGTCTCAGCGCGCGAGCGCGCCTGGCAACGCGAGTGGATAGTCTCGCATACGACGAGCACTGTCACGGCTGGAAAGCAACACTGGTAGGCAACGACGGCCTCGAGCACGAGGAACAGTTCAACTCGGTGATCAGCGCAGTCGGCCAATTGAACAAACCGGCCATGCCGGACATCCCGGGGATCGATTCCTTCCAGGGCACCAGCTTCCACTCCGCGCGCTGGGAGCATCAGCACGATCTCACCGGCAAGCATGTGGCCGTGATAGGTACCGGTTGCAGCGCCACCCAATTTATTCCGGAAATTGCAGAGTCCACCGGGGAGCTGCTGGTTTTCCAGCGCACCCCAAACTGGCTGCTACCGATGGAGAACTACCATGAGCCCATGGAACCAGGGCTGCTGTGGTGCCTGCGCAACATCCCTTTCTATGATCGCTGGTACCGGTTTTTCCTGTTCCGTGCACGAGCTATGGATGGCCCACTGCCATTCCTTTACAGCGAACCCGGCTGGGCGGGGGAACCGCAATCGGTGGGCAGCGCTAACGCCATGCTGCGGGAGGGCATGGAGGCCTATATTCGCGAACAGGCCGGTGATGACACTGCGCTGGCCGATGCCTTGGTGCCCGACTATCCACCCGGCGGCAAGCGCCCGATTCTGGATGACGGCACCTGGATCAGCACCCTGAAAAGAGACGATGTCACGCTGGTCACCGAAGGCATCGAAGCTGTCACACCCGAGGGTATTAGAACGAACGACGGTACTGTGCATGCATGCGATGTGATCATCTACGGCACCGGCTTCAATGCCCATGATTTCCTGTCCACACTCGACGTCAAAGGTAAAGAGGGATGTGACCTGCACCAGCGCTGGAATGGCGATGCCCGTGCCTACAAAAGTGTCACGATTCCCGAGTTCCCCAATCTGTATCTGCTCTATGGCCCCAACAGCAACATCGTCGTTGGCGCCAGTATCGTGTTTTTCAGCGAATGCGAGATGCGCTACATCATGGGCTGCCTGAAGATGCAGTTTGAGCAGGGCCTGGCCAGCCTGGAAGTCCGCCCGGAGCGTTTCCAGCAATACAACCAGTGGGTGGATGAGCTCAACTTGCAACGGGCCTGGGGTTCACAGTCTGTCGGCAGCTGGTATAAGAACGCCACTGGCAGGGTATCGCAGAACTGGCCGGGCACACATTTTCAGTGGTGGGAGCAAACTCGCGGGCCCTCTGCTGATGACTTTGTGGTTACGAAGGCTTAACGGATGCCGCTCCCTACCTACACGCTCTTAAGAAGGAAATTACCATTTAGTGATTGGGAGGACGCCGGGCGATGACAGCTCGCTACCAAGTCAGCCGGAATAGCTGCGCCATCCTGCTGCTGGTTCTGCAGGTTATGATCGGCGTGAATACTGTTCATGCCAACAACTCAGTTTGCCGAGTTGTCCCGCTGTTACCCGGTACACCCGACGATCCGACTAAAGCACAGACCAGCCGCTCTTACTGCGAGATAGATTTCTCACAACCATCGGTCGCGGTCTGCCCTAAAAACTGGAGCACCAGTGCAGCCATGCTGGTGTACGATCTTTCTGGAACGGCCTGGGAGGGTCGCAACACTGCCTTTGAAGCAGAGATCTGCCCAGAGGGAAAACACGCTCGCGGCAGAGCAAAACGTGAGCTTGCTGTGTTCAAGCACAGCATGAACTTTCGTGACACCAGCGGCACTTATGCGCCGGCGATTCTGCTCTACGATCACTTCAGCCGCTGGTTAGGCACTGTTGTGCAGGTGCCAGCAGCGGCCGAGCTTCGCTTTGACAAAGCATGGTATGCACAACGCGTTGTGGCCCCAGGCTTAGCGCTGGCCGAGAAGCACCCGTCACGCCAAATGTTGCTCGCTGCCTGGCAGCACCTCCAGCAAGATGTGACTTCCAGAGATGACGTCAGCGAATTTACTCTCCGCCAGCCACCTGCCATCTGGGGTACAGCGCTACTATTCACTGGCAGCCGCTACGGTGCGGAAATCAACGGCACCCGGGAATCGGGCTGGGGCAAAGGGCAGAATTTAGATTTCCAGCAGACCGCACCGTTTCTGGCATTGCGACATCCTGAGAAGCTAATGCTTGCTGTAGATGCAGGCATAGCACAGGCTAGAGCCAATCCTGTCATGTCCGAGGCTGTGGCCGGCGACATCAGCCGCACTCAGGTCGCCTGGTGGATGCTGGAGCTGCTCGATATCATCATCCTCGATTACCTGCTGGGCCAACAGGACCGGGTTGGCAACATTGATTACCAGTGGCGCTGGCTTTGGCTGCAGGACAAAACCATGCACAGTGAAGCGGCCAATGGCTCGGCACCTCCCGTTTCCAATGCTGTGCGCCTACGCACCACTTGGCTAAACGACAATGACGCCGGCGTGCGTGCTGGCTATGCCAACTACGCCCGCACAACAGATATGCTCAAGAACCTCCGGCATTTCAATCCTGTCCGCTACCAGCGCCTGAAAGCACTCGCGCGCGAGCTCGAAACACAGGGCCCGATGTATCAGGCTTTACTGGATAATTATCACCTGTCCAAACGTGAGGTGCTCAACATAAGCACGCGCGCAGATGAAATTGCTCGCATCATCACTGCAGATTGCAAAGCTGGTAAGTATCGCTTTGATCTGACGCCGGGCAATGTTCTTGAGCAGCGCAACACTGCAACGGAGATTGCCTGTGATTAAGTGGGTGGTGCCGCTGTTCCTGTGGCTCAGCGTAACCGCACATGCAGAGCCACTGGTGTTTATGGCTGATCTCAATGGTCGTTATGGCAGTGTTGACTATCACCCTCGCATTACAGAAGCGGTCAGCAAAGCAATTGAGATGCGACCTGCAGCGGTCGTTATTGCCGGCGACATGATCGCCGGCCAAGCCCGCCCGCCGCTGACAGCAGCACAACTGCAGAGAATGTGGGCCAGCTTTGATCGGACGGTTCACCGCCCACTGCGGGATGCTGGCATCCCGGTACTCGCAGTACCCGGTAATCACGATGCCTCGATTTATCCGAGCTTCGCTCTCGAGCGCGATGAGTTTGAATCTTACTGGCAGCGCTATGAGCCAGGCGCGCTGCATGGGGAGTCGAACTTTCCCTGGTACTTCGCACTCGATGCAGGCGCGTTTCGGCTTGTGGGGCTAGATGTGACCGCGCCGGGACCATTGCCAGCGGCCCAGGAGACGTTTCTCCGACAACAGCGAGTGGCGGCCCAAAATGAACAACAAACACTGGTGGTGATCACCCACTTACCGCGCTACCCACTGGCTGAGGGCAGGGAGACAGAAACATTTGAAGCATCTTCGCCCGGCACCGGCGAGATCTGGGTTTCGGGCCATCACCATGCGTTTTTCGACGGTGTTACATCGGCAGGCGTCAGGCATATTGGTGTTCCCGCGCTGGGCGGCAATCGGCGCCTCTGGCTGGGGACCCACCATAAGAGCCCGTTTGGTTTCGTTACCATAGCGGCGGATGGGGCCACTGAACTGCGACCTTGGCCTGGCTATACAGCCAGCAGTAAGCACTTCGGTCCCAAAAATATCGGACCACTGCGCAATACTGCGCAGACAACGCCAACACTTGCTCCCTGATCTTGTCCTCGGCGGTTCGTGGCGATCGGCACTCAGAACCAAAGTTGGCCATGGCTAGGCTAGGCTAGGCGAAGCCTCGCCAAACGAGCGACGGTGATCAGAGAGATTACCGGATATTTTTTACCTCTATTCTGGGTGTTGAGCGCCACCTCCGACATCGATAATCATGCGGCCAAAAGTATAGAAGTGCGACACCCGATCCGGTCAGAGCTGACGTGCTATGTTGGTTAGACCTGATAACGTGCCACCTAGAACGAATCTATGAGCCTATGAAAAGAGCGCCTGAGAGTTCAGCAAGTCTGTTTTCTTTGCCCTACTCACTGTTTTTGGTCGTTGTGGCAGCCTGGCTTCCTCCGCCAGCACCCCTGTCGTCTTTGACTGCTCCGATGAGATAGGTCCAGTACCCGGACTCTCATTTGCGGCCATTATCACGCTCTGTCTGGCCATGCTTGGCTGTGTAGTGCGCTTCTACCGCTCGATGCGGTCGTCAGGCTAATAGCTAAAGTCGGTCGCGGCCTCGTCCTGAAGGTTGAGCGCCACTGGCATATCCAGCGCTATCATTGCGGCTTGATGTTCAGCGCCAGATAGCTGCGCAGAATCCACAGGCTGCTCCAGCAGGCCGCTGTGTTCCTCAAATATCGGCAATATAAGCTCATTATCGCCGGAGAGCATGTCATGCACCTCGATGCTAAAGCTGGTGTCGTGCAACGTCGAGGTGGATCCATCCGTATAGCGAATCTCGGACTCACCGAAAATTCTCACATCACCCCCGGCGGCGCTGCCCGCTTCACTACCGTCACTGTAAGTCAGCGCAATAGCATCGACCCCCAGCTCGGATAGAGCAAACAGTTCACCTGCATCGGTGACGCCATTGGAGTTGGCATCCTGCCAGAGGGCAAATTCTTCGAATCGTTCGTCCTCAGCATCCAGAACCCCGTCCTGATTGGAGTCGAATACCTCGGCAATTGCCGCCAGGTCAGTTTCGGCAGTGTCGCTCCACTCGGTGAACACATACTCCTGAGCCGTGTTCACTGTTCCGGAGCCATCTGCGTCGATCACCAGCAGGGCATCTTCCGGTGCCACCCATGCCGTCTGCTTGACCACGCTGGTAGATTCATCCACAAACCTCACACCGGCATCCAGGGCAAGATAGTCGATGCCGTCGTTATCGAGATCGACAACGACAGGTGCGTCGCAATCCTCCGCGGCGTCGATCTGCACCGCCGGCGCTGCGGGGTCTTCCACAATGTCAATCTGCACGGTTGAGGTTGCTGTCGTATCACCATCGCTCACCGTAAAGGTGAATTCCTCCACCGCCGGGCCTGCACCGTGTTCGAGCGGCTGCTCCAGTGTGTAGACATAGGTAGCACTGCCGCTGGCCGGATCATAGGTCTCCACCAATAAGGTGCCGCTGGCACCAGCAATGCTCACGGTGCCGGCCGTCAGCGCAGCCACGCTGACTACCACGCCATTGATGGCGACTGACTCAATGTCGTCCAGGCCATCGGGGTCACCTACCTGAAACGTACCCGACGCCCGGGTGGTTACAGGACCTTCGCCTGAACCGCACTCGAGGCCCGCTTCATAAACGGTGCTGGCGACAATCGAGTAGATGAGGTAGTCGTCGCCACGCCCTGGGGCGGTAAACACGATTTCATCAAACGCCTCGCCATTGTCCGGCGCCAGCGTTATCGCCGGATCGACGCGATCGCTACCGCCACGATGCTCGCCAGTGCCCACTACCTCGCCGTCTCTCAAGAAAGTGAAGGAGGCTCCCTCACGGGGATTCATCCAGGAGAACGATACCTCGGCACCATAGACAGGGGTATCAAAGGATACCACCAGACTCTCGCTCTCTCCCCCGCTCTGCCCAAGCTCCGTATTCGCACCAGACGCTGTTCCAGCAACACCGAAACCCACGGGCTGCCCATTGATGGAAATCGCAGCCGGATCACCGCTCAAATCAAATGCTGACACCAGAAAGTCTTCGTCAGTGTTATTCACATTCGCAGTGGTGATCTCAATGGGGTCATACTCGGCAGTGATTGTCGGCTGGTCGTTGAGAGGATTAATCGTCACCGTGAGCTGAGCGCTGTCAGTGGATCCATCACCATCACTCACGGTATAAGTAAAAACGTCGTAGACAGTTTCTCCGCTGTCGAGGCCGACCAGGTCTGCGGTGAGCGTGTAAGTATATGCACCGTCCGCGCCCAGCGTGAGAAAGCCATACATGCCCTGTAAGCCCACGCCGATAACACCCTGAGTAGTGCCAGTACTATCGCTTTCCTCACCAGTGCGCAGCGCCGTTATCGTAAAACCGGCGCTGTCCGCCCCGGCCACATCCCGTGCGTCGCCATTGCCAGCACCCGTCAGCACATTGCCGCTCTCCGAGGCCTCCGGCAGTGCAGCCAACGCACGGTTGTCGTCGAGCGCTACTGGCTCATCGTCGATAATGCTAATCGTCAGTACATCGTTTACCTGATCGCCATCGAGGTCCACAACCTGTAATTGAAAACTCTCGACCACCTCGGTTCCTGAAGTCGGGCCACTGAGCGTATAACTATATTCGAGTCCGGTGCCGCCCAGGGCAGTGACCGTCAAAACACCGAACTCACCTAAAAAGTCTGGCCAACACCAGTGAGCGCGACAGGTCCACCGCCCCTTTCAATGGACACGATTAACGGGCCGCCATCTCCTGAAAACACCACGCTACCCATGGTCGTCTCAGATGGGTCTGAGTTGTTGTTGCCGTCTTCATCGGCGATTTCACCCGACCCGCCAGGTTCTCCCCCCTGTCCACTGGGCAAGCCTGCCTCATATACTTCGGTACCCGAGGCACCAAGATCAGGTGCACTGATGACCGCGTCACGGTCGCCGATGGTAATAGTGAGCTCAGCATTATCGAAGTCGGCATCGCCGGTCAGTGTGTAGGTGAACTGGTCGGTAACACCACCAGGCGTGTTCTCATTGCGGGTGTACTGGTAGCTGCCGTCCTCATTCATTTCAAGCACGCCATATCTGCCCAACATGGCGAAATCGTAGTCGCCTGAGTAGCCGACTACCGACACACCGGCGATATAGGAAATTGCGGCTCCATCAGCGCTTACCACATCGCTATCGGCGATCACGTTTCCCGACACGGGCCCATAAGCTCCCGGCACCAGGCTGTTCACATCGTCTGCGGCTACAACTACATCATCGACGATGTTGATCACGATGGACGCGGGCTCTGAATAGGTTGAGCCATCATCGCTCACCGCCACCCAGAAGGCATCGGTCACCGGCTGATTTGTATGATTGGCAGGGCCGTCCAAATCGTACTGATAGGAAATGCTACCCGCCTCATAGCCCGTCAAGGTGACCGCACCATACTGGCCTGCGAACGTTACCCAGGTAGTGCTGTCAGTCACATCAAGTGAAGCCAGGACTTCGATTGAAATATGCGTCTGCCCCGCCTCTACCGAGGTATCGCTCACCAGCAGTCCCGTGATGTCTGCCAGACCATCACCGTCCGCTATCGTGATAGTTCCGCCGGTGGTCGTTGAATCCTTACCCTCGGCACTGCCGTTGGGCGACAGTCCCGCTTCGTAAACCTCGGATTGAACACCTTCAATATCCGGAAGATCATCTAGCGGATGAAAAATCACTGTAGGGCTTTCATTAAGCACCCGTACGTTTACCACGGCATCAAGATTAAGCCGCTCAAAATTGCCCCCGATGGCAAAGGCAATACCCAATTCCAGCGTCAATCCCTCAGGCCCCATATCGAGCGCTGCCGGCCCCGGAAAAGTTACCTCACCAACCGTTTCACCGGCCCGGATCAGAATGGTCTCGGCATTCGTCAGGGTCAGGTTCAGGTCGGTTTCCGGCGCATATTCCAGCGTCGCTTGTACGGTGATATCGCCACCTTTGCCAATATCAGCGGCCGATAGTTCGACCTGGGTAGGGTCAATAGTGTCCACCACGTTGAAGGCAACGTAAGCCGGCACCTGCAGTTGTTCGAATACACCCGACGTATATGCAACAACCTCCAGTATCAATGTCATACCATCGACGATAGCGTCGTCATCCTGCACGGGGAATGCGCTGGAGACTACCGGCGTACCTGGCACATAGTCTGTATCGAACAGAAAGGTCGCGCCATTATTGAGCGACACCTCAAAGACCTGCGCGGGCGTAACATCGAGAGTTGCTATCAGCGTCGCATCGCCGGAGCCCTCCACTACAGTGACTGCTGTTATGGACAATGAGCCCGACTGTAACAACGACGACGGTGCGGATGCCTCAGGTTGCGAGGGTGTCTCAGGAGACGCAGGAATATGCTGTATAGGCGACTCCGGCGATGGGTCTGTCCCTGGAACCGAGGGCAGCTCGGGAGCTGACGCGCCAGGATCTTCAGGAGCAACCTCGAGGGGAGGGTTTTCAGACACTGCCGGCGTTTCTGGCTCGTCACCTGATTGCCGGGGCGGATCGAGAACGGGCGAGTTTTCCGGTTCTGGCGTGTCATCAGGTGTCAACTCGATAGCTTCGCCCGCATTACCCACACTATTCAGCGGCGTCTCGGCCTCCGAGTTTGCCGCAACCCCGAAACCTATTTCGTCCAGCTCGAATCCAATGCGATCGACCCGCACGAAAGAGCTCCCGAGGTTACCTGTCACAGCGCCCGCCGCGGGTTCCTCCAACAGATCCATAAGGTCGCCGTCGTAGTTGCTCAGCAATACCTCTAAATCATCGGGTGCATCCTCTCTCGACGACTGAGGCCCTTCAGGCACATGCTGTTCGGTCATAGCGGTAGACACTTCAGCGTCTTGATTCGCTGAGAAGGGAAGATCCCAGGCGCTGAGCTCAACGTTGGCGTCGGGACTTTTGAGCAATTGCTCACCGGCTATCAGGCTGTCACCCTCATTGAGCTCACGAATTTTTCCATCCAATCCGCGGACGAAAACTACGCCCTCCACTTTCGCCACTGTACCAATAATCTGATTCATCGATTCCTCCGGCGCCTGTGAAGGCGGTTCGTATATCGTAAGGAGGATTCTGCAATGGCTATACCAGATGCCTTTCGATTCTCAAGCAACTGTTTTTAATCGGGTTTTTTGCTTTGGGCGGCAGGTGACTCATCTCAGCGTGCAAATTGCGAATCGTCTTGCAATTCAAGGTGAGAGCAAGCGAATCAAATACCCGCGGGCGGTGGCCGCTCTTTGGCAAGCCTTCTACAGAAAGCTATCGTCGCTTCTGGCACCGGCCATGTCAGGCAACGCATGAACAAAGGCGTTCAGGGCTTGTGCATTGATCCAGACCCTGAGCAAATGACGCCGCCGCTCCGGTTCAAGCCAGTCTTCAAACGCCGTGCGTGAATGCAGGGTATAGCAGTTCTTAAGCAATTGGATATCGCCGGTGCGAAAATCAATTGGGAGATAAACAGCGGGATCACGACAGATTTCGTCAATCAGAGTGAGCAACTCGTTCTGAGCTTCGGTGAGCCGCGGCACGCTCGAATCGCGCTGGGCGTCGCGCACATACCAGCCCACGAAGAATGTGCGCAAGTGCTCGCCGTCGTAGAAACAGATAGGTTTAGGAAACGCCGGGGCTTCGCCCTCTGCCTGTTCATTATTCCGGCGGTAGTACCAGGGCCGAAACAGCCGCGCTGTCAGGTCGGGTCTACGAGCAAGAACTTCATCTAACAGCGTCACCGAGCTGCAAACACGGCTCTGGCCCCCATTGCGAGGGATGTTCAGGCAGAGCAAACCGATCAAATCGGCGCCGTCAGACCGACGGGGCGCTCTGGTTTTCACCGGTATCCCGCACATGTCCCAGTAGATCTCCCGCGGCATTTTGCGAGGCCAGCGGCCCTAGCTGTTCGGCAAAAGCCCGATAGACAATATCGCTTAGCTCAACACCCTAGCGCTCCGCGGACAGCCCCGGCACAAACGGAACCCTTTGCCCTGCGCCATTGTTTCAGCCAGCTCCAACACTAGCGGCACCACACTGAGGATAGCAGCCTGAATGGCCACGGCATATTCAGCTGCCAGACTACCTTCGGCAATAGTCCTGCCCATTGCCTCGAGCTCCTCGATTTCCAAGGTTGTGAAGTGCCGAACCCACAGCGCCTCCTCGGCGAAATCGGCGGCCCTCCAGGCGCGGCAATCATCGATAGGCTCACAGAGGGGCATTTCGGCAGACATCGTAGCCCCAGGGTTATATCTATTTCATTCGACGGCTTGCATCGGCGCCTGTTCTCGAGACGTAAGGGCCTCGAGCGAAAGCACCATTGGCCTAGGCTACAGGCCGCGCCTCGTACATTTCATACACGAGCACACCTGTCTCCTGATCCACCTGCCCAGCGGACACCGCCTGGATACTGTTGAGCCAGGCGTAGCGCTCCGAGCCGGTCTGGAAGGTAGGCGCAACTGCAATCAGCCCCGTGGCTGTCTCCATCCTGCCGGTATACTCGACGAAGATGAATTCACCATCATCGGTTTTCAGTGTCAGGCGCACATCCAGCGATGCAACTGTACCGTCTTCACTAAAGGTGGCCCAATCCGCAGCGTCATTGGTTGCCAGCTCTGCATTGATCCGTTCGCCAGTGAGCTTTACCGAAGTGACGTCGATGACCACTCTGGACCCCAGAGGGCCGCGGCCGACGTTAACTGGCTCACCGAGCTTGGCCTCAATCCTGGCCAGTGGATGGAGTTCGATTTGGGGCATATTTCTTGGACCTGTGTTGTTATGGATTGCTCATGCAAGGTAACGGGAAAGCCGCAGCGGGTCCAGCTGCTGACAAGTTCTATCTTTGCCTGAGCAGACAAACCTTGTGTTTTCCTTAGTGACAATCCAAGGGACGCCGAATGACTTTAGCGCTAAACCACAGCGCTGAAATAAACCTCATCATTATCGACGACACAACGCAGTGCATTGTGGTTGACGATTTCCTGCAAAACCCCGACGAAATCGCCGGAATTGCAGCTGCAACTGATGCGCGGTTTATCTACTCTGAAAGAGACTACCCCGGCGGCGTTATGCCCTTGCGAGCGAGCGATACGGAAGCGCTACAGCGATTTATCCGCAAAAGAATGAGCCGCCTGTTTCTTTTTTATTGTGGGGGGACTGAATCTGAGCACTCAACGCTGTCTCGCAACACTACAACCGGAAAACTTCACCTGGATTCAGCGGCTATGTCATACCGATCCTGGCCTGCTTGCCAACCACGCGAACTACGCCTCCATTTACAGAGATGTCGGCTCGGCTGAAGTTATCGCCTACCAGAAATCGACGCCCGTCAGCCAACTGTGCATCGAGCCAGTCCAACTCGCGCTCCAACACGGCACGAGACTCCTAGCCCTGTTTTGGCCCGAGCTCCATACCTCGGATCATGCCCTTACGAATCACCGGCCACATGAGCTGGGTGAACAGGCGGGAAAGGATGGACAGGCCCGCCAGAAATCGCGGCTTTACTGTCGCGGGATACTCGAGCAAGGCCTCAGAGTAGAACATGCGACGGGTATGGAAACCGATGCTTTCGCCAAAGCGCTGTTCCAGCGCACGCACCTCCGATGCATCATTCTCGGGTGTTAACCGCCTGAGCGTGCTCGTGCGCTGCTCTACCCAGTCAATGATGTCACCTGCCCCCTGGGTGTAGATGCCATCAATCTCCAGGGTGGGCAAGGTCGTGCTGGTCAAGCCACAACGTGAGGCCCACACACTGTGCAGGCCTGGCGCCAGGCTCACCAGTTCGTAGGGAATATACAGATAGTACAGCGCCCAGCGGGCTTTTTCGCAGATGTGAGAAACCGAAAAATATACAGAGAACGCATAGATTTCTCCTGAACCGGGTAGCCGCATACTTTGCGTCATGGTCGCTTGAGACATCGAATAGACGAAGCCTACATATTATCACGAGCCCATGGTCTATGGCGGAATGTTGGCCAACTCACTTCGGCTGGCTCAGAACATTGCCTACGCCGCCTCACCGCAAAAATTGCGACGTCCCGCTTCAGGGTAGCTACTGCTATCGGTGTGGCCAGCGCAACGTCAATCTGTAGCGGTCAATTTACCTACTCCTGAGGGACACGGTGCGGGAGGCGCTCGACATCAATGACCGCATTGCACGCACGCTTTGGAGCCTGATGGCACAACCAGGCCACGTCATGGCCAGCTACCTGGCCGGAAAACGGCAACAATACACGCCTCATCTGCCCACCGAACTTCTGCTGGCGCTACGATTCCTGCCCGTGGGACAATGGACGGGAGCACGACCAATAAAGGCATTTCAGAAGACATGCAGATATCACAATCCAAAGCCGTTGTCGGGCTCGTACTGGCCATCTGGACAGGTATCGCCAGCGCTGCCACGTATGAGACCGTGATCACATGGACGCCCGATACGGCCAACTTCCCGGATCATTCTGACGACGCTGCCTACGGCGATCGCGCCGTGATTAGCTGGAGCACCGATTTAAGCAGTGGCAGTGGCAGTGGCAGTGGCAGCTCAGCGGACATCATCGATCTGCGTGTCGACCTCTATGGAAACGGCGTGTTAATTCAAACGGACAGGGCAGTGATCAACACCATAGTGCAACCTCTTCCGGATATCGGTGTGGGCCGGGAAGATCTCCCTCTGGACAGCGCAGTAGACCTCGACTTTGACCCGGATAACGCGCCCAGTTTCCTGACATATGTCGATACCGCCCGTTACCATCCCTGCCCTGGGTGGCTGGAGCCTGTTCGGGGGCATTGGAGCAGTACTATGAGGTCGTGTACCGCGGCGACGCTGAGCGCGCAGCCGTAACCCCCATGCCCAGAGCACCTTTATATTCAAAACGCGCCGATGAAATCCTTTCGAGGGCAGCGATCACCCATCCACACACGCTCTACGCGCAGCTACGTGAGCACACACCGATCGCCCGTATAGGTGACTCAGGGTTCCATACCGTGGCGACTTGGCCGCACATTGAGGAAGTGCTCGGCCGGGAAGATGACTTCTCGGCGAATCTGACCGGGGTGCTGTATCTGGGCGATAGTGGCGAGCCAGCGTGCTTTGAGCTTCCCCAGAGCGGCTCTGCCACTGTGATTGCCACCGCAGATGACCCGAGGCACGCGGTCCACCGGACCCTCCTACAGCCCGCATTTCTCGCTGCGCAAATAAAAGCCATGGAGCCACTCCTGCGCAGTTGGGCTAGCGCCACCCTGGCGCCGCTCACGAGTGAAGGCGGTGGCGACTTCACGGCCTTGGCAGAACAGGTACCCGCCAGAGCCGTCGCACACCTGCTCGGTCTACCCCAGGAAGATATGCCACTACACCGGCAGTGGGCCATGATGGGCGGTGATATCCTGGCGGGCAAAATCACCAGTGAGCGCCTGATATATCTGGCAGAGCAAACAACGCAAATGGCCACTTATTTGGCAGCGCAACTGGACGCCGTGCCAAATCACATCGATGCTGGTGCCCATTCCCCCATATTATACTCGCTGGCCAAGGCCATAGCGCAGGAAACCATCTCTCGGGAAGAGGCTGTTGGCATCGCGATTGTGTTGTTTGGTGCGGGCGGCGAATCGACCAGCGCACTGATTGGCTCGGCCCTCTACCGACTGGCGGGTAATACAGAACTGGCGGAGCAACTTCGCCGCAAACCAGCGCTTATACCCCTGTTCATCGAGGAAGTGATTCGCCTGGAGCCGCCATTCAATTTCCACTATCGGACCGTGCGCAGGGCCTGCACACTCGGAGGTTTTGACCTGGTACCCGGGGACAGGCTGATGTTGCTATGGGCGGCGGCGAATCGCGATGGAGCAAGGTTTGTTGATCCTGACACCCTACGGCTAGATCGAAGGCACAGCAGACAGCACCTCAGCTTTGGCCGTGGAATGCACTTCTGTATCGGCGCCGGCCTGGCACGACTGGAAGCGAAGATCATTGTGGAAACGGTGCTGACTGATCCGCGAAGGCTAGAGCTGATGACAACACCCAAGCCGGTGTACGCGGACAGTATTTTTGTGCGGCGCTTTGAACAACTCCCTCTGCGCTTTGCCGATTGAGAACCAGCGCCCCAGGATTAATAGGCATCGGCTATCATGGCGCACCATGCGCCATAGGCTTTTTCCTCGGGCATGGGCCGGAGCCAGCCCTGGCTGTGCATTTGTTCCCCGAGCCAGTACGCCATCCAACATTGCAGATACGTCGAGGGATGCACCAGGTCCCAGAACACGGCGCGGGATGCGTCTTTGCACACGGTGGAGTTAGTGGCAAATACGCCGAGAGTCATGCCGTTATAGCAGCAATCCTGGAGCGCCCCCTCAGCACCTGCGGAACCCAGCAACACCTCATTCGCGGCGAGATTGAACCCCAGTTCTGCCGCGCCGATCTGCAGGTCAAAAATCCGTGTAAACCATTCGCTGACATCGGCGATTTCCACTTCTGCCCTCGGCGACTCGGCCCGAAATTCAGCCACCATTTCAGCCAGCGCCCGATTGTGCCAGACAGTCAGCTCATGCAGCCGACTGGAGAACTCCAGCAGCTGCTCTTCGCCCCTGGCGAAATCACGGGACACCAGAAAACGGTCGTTGTGCACCACCATGGGTGTCTTGCCAAGATGCGGTAGATTAATCACCAGAAAGCGCTGCAGTCCGAGACTGCGCAGGTGTTCAAGGTGCACTCGCAGCGAGCCAACCACACGGGCTACAAGCTCACGGTATCCATCCTCGGAGAAAGACTGACCTAACAGCGAACTGATCGAGCTGTCGTAGGCCTCCTTGGAAATATAGTCATTGGCCCCGGCCCACAGCACGGCAACGGTGTGAGCATCATGCTGGACAGCCCCGCCTTTGAGATAACGCGTGGCGTAGTTATCGATCTGGTCTTCGATATGGCCACTGACGAAGAACTGTCCGTTGGTATAGATCCGCTGGATTAATTCCTCACTGCTCATGGGTTCGCTGGTCGCAGCCATGGCACCACCGCGGGCGAGGTTCTGCAGGGCAAGATTGGCAGACACTTCCAGGTAGTCGGTCCACACAGGACCATTGGCAAAACGCCCCACCCAGTAGGGCTTGCGCGGGACCAGCTTAAACCGCCGCGCAGATTACCCGTGTCACTGAGGCTGTCGCCAAACACCACCCATCGAGTGATCTCGGGCCGCTCCGACCAGTCATCAAAAACAATCGAGGTATACACGTCAGTATCCGGGTTCAGGGTGCGCACCAGGCCCGGCCGATACAATCCCCCCGGCGGCGGCGGTCGCCTGCACAAAGCCGTCGTCCAGCTTTCCGAGCACGAAAATCTTAGCGTCATTCGGTGTGCGTGCATTAATCCAGCCCTTGGGAGCCGCCGATTCGGGGTCCTCGCCGGGCTCTACACGTGGCTTCAGAGAACTTTCGCACTGCACCAGCCAGCGAGTTTTCGCAGCGGGCGTCGCCTGCTCCGCAACGGGCTGTGACGTGCTGCAGCCGAGCAGCGCAGCGCTCCATGTGAACAGCAGAAAAGCCCTGAGCCAATGCGCTCCCGCGTTACTCGCCTTCCCAGCTCACGGTTCTTTTGCGCATTAGCGAGAGGCCATGGGCCTGATCGTAATAGGCCGCCTCATTCACAAATGCAACATGGACACTCTCGGGATAGTCAAAGGGAATGGTCTCCCCGTCCACGCTGATAAATATCGGATCCCCGGGCGACAATTCACGGTAGTCGCGATCCTGTAACTCGGGGTGAATCATGCCGCAGATGGCGCCATGTTCATCACGGGGCAGATGCAGCTTCTCGATAAACTGATACATATCCGCCTGCCGCGGCGAGGGTAAGCTATCTTCGCCTCGGGCACGCAAGTCAATGAAATCCAGGGCGTGCGCGAGGGCACGGGCGGTTTGCTCGAACACGTCCCAGCGCAGCAGGCCCTGCGGTACAGGCCCCACCTCGATGAGCATGCTGTGCTGGCCAATCGAACACAAGAAGGGGTCTTCATCGCGTGTGCAGTTCTCATCGAAAATCACCACATCGGGCATTTTTTGCTGCACATAAAGCGCCATATCCACCGCCTGAGGGTCGTGCTGCTGCACCACCAGGGTGACTCCCATATTAGCGGTGGTGGTATGCAGGTCGATAATCCAGTCGGTCGGGCTATCCGCCCCTTTAGGCCCATACTTTTCGTTAATCTCGTGCGCCAGCACCTGCTCGCCGTTCTGGGGCTCGCTGTTCAGCAGCGCCGCAGTGAAGCAGCGATTCAGATCCTGCTCCAGATAGCGCCGATTGGCCGCCATAGCGGGCAAATTGGCGAGCAGGGTTTGTGCCGTAAAGCTATCGCGTGTGAGCTCCTGTGGATTGCGCTGCAGGCGCCGGACAAGGTGTACGCCAGTCACCTCATTGCCGTGTGTACCACCGACGACCAACACGCGCTGGGAATCAGCCATTACAGACCTCCTGAATGCAGAGCTGATTATCTTGCCACATTCAGGCCAGGATTACCGATAGCAGCCCTGGTATCTTATGCCAGCTTACAACCGCTCAGCGCGTTAGTATGGGATCAGAACAAGCCTCTGCCAGAAAAGACATTCAGTCCCAGGCTGGGAATGGATCTTCCAGCGAATACCAGTAGTCTTTGCCACGCAGCATTTCCTCTTCAGTGAGCAAGCAGTCATCCAGCAACCGGGTGATTCTGGCTTCATCCAGGCCCTGACCAATGAAGACAAGCTCCTGACGCATATCGCCAAAAGGCTCAACCCAATTGTTGTGAATGGTCTTGATCAGCTCAGGGTCACGGGGCCATTTTTCCGGCGCAATCGCTTTCCAGAACATACCCGCAAAGCCGTAGTGGGCAATGCCTCCAGCCTGGCTCCACTGACCCGCGAATTCCGGTCGCGAGGCCAGCCAGAAATAGCCTTTGGATCTAATGGGTCTGCCGATGTCATCAAGGCTGTGAAGAAGCGCGTGAAACTTGGCTGGATGGAAGGGCCGGCGAGCTCCGTAGCTGAAGCTACCAATCCCGTATTCTTCTGTCTCCGGCACATGCTCACCGCGCATTTCCTTCAGCCACCCCGGCGCTTGCTGGGCCCGAGCAAAATCAAATCGGCCGGTATTGAGAATCGCATTAATGTCCACTTTGCCATTGGCGATCGGGATGATCCTGGCTTCGGTATTCAAGGTTCTGAGGATGGCCGTCAGGCGTTTGATGTCATCATCTTCGGCCAGGTCCGTCTTGCTCACCAGAATCACATCGGCAAACTCCACCTGGTCGACCAACAAATCGGTGACATTACGCTCGTCGTCTTCACCCAACGATTCGCCCGTGTCCTGCAGGGACTTGGCTGCGTCATAGTCGCGCAGAAAGTTGACTGCGTCGACTACCGTCACCATGGTGTCCAGAGTTGCCACCTCTGATAACGACACGCCGTTTTCGTCAGCAAAGGTGAAGGTTTCCGCTACAGGTAATGGCTCGGAAATACCCGTCGACTCGATCAGCAGATAGTCGAATCTGCCGTCCTGGGCCAACGCCGTCACTTCTTCCAATAAATCTTCACGCAATGTACAGCAGATACAGCCATTGCTCATTTCGACCAATTTTTCTTCGCTGCGGTTTAACGAGACCTCGTTGCGAATGATTTCAGAGTCAATATTGATTTCGCTCATGTCATTGACAATGACTGCCACCCGCTTGCCTTCACGGTTATTTAGAACATGGCTGAGCACGGTGGTTTTACCCGCCCCCAGGAAGCCCGACAATACTGTCACGGGCAGCGTGTTTTCGACATGGGTTTGCATCAGTTCTATCCCCGGCTAATCGGCGCTCAATCCTGCGACGTCAGCAAAACTTAATTCCATGGCCAAGGCGACCATATTGAAGTAGCGCACCTCGGAGGTGGCTACCCGCTCGTCAGCTTTCAATACTGTTATCAGTGCGTTCAGTATCGCGAGGCGCTCAGACTTTGGTAGTTGTGGCGCCATGCGAGCTATGTATTTCTCAAGTGGCGCGGCTTCGTACAGTTTTGAGCGCGCAGCAATCCGAATGTCGCTACTGGCAACGGGCTCTTCCAGCATTTCCTCGAGCGTTTTCTTAACCACCTCAACCTCGACCGGGTGGGTATAAGCGTCCGCATCTGTGGCACGCGCAAGCACCATAAGCAGAAGTTCCCGGTAAATTTCCCGGGACGGCTGGGCATCTTCTCCACCTCCAAAGAAACGTCTTACGTGATCCAGATCGACTAGAGCCATTACTCATTCCTCTACAGATTCATAACAGGCAGACTCTCGCACAGGCACACCAAGCTCTCAAGGAGCAGCAATCGATCAGGACGACTGCCGCTAAGAGAACGGAGGAACGACACACGCGCTATGCCACGATCAGGCTGAACGCGGCAGGTGAAGAGAATGTCTCAACTTAGATGATATAACATATCATTTATTATGGCAGCGATATTAATCGCGTCAAGTGCGCCGGCGTCGCTGGAATTGGAGTGCAGTTGCAAGCAGCGCCTGAATGCTGATCAGGGTGATCTGCAAGGGCACGGGTACTGGGGGAGAGCCCTACTCCGGCGGGACCGTACCGCTTGGCGGCAGCTCGATGCCCTGTTCATCGCTCTCACCGCCTAATACCAGGCCATAGGGTGAGCGAGGATCTGCCTGGGCAGGAATGACTACCGTACCCGCACTGTGGCCGCCATGCTTGGGGGGTAAATGTCACGTCGATAGAACAAGCTTGATTGACGGCGAGGACCTGCCCGGAACAACCGTCGACTGCCAGCGCAAACCCGTCACCGACGGTGAGCGTTCCCAGCGTCTGGGGCGCGGCGCCGTCGTTGATGATCTCCGCTGTCATTGCGGCGCTGGTACCACCCTGAGCCACCAAGCCAAAATCGAGGCTCAGCGGGTTTGCAGTCAGGCTCAAAGGGGCCGGCGGTGCCATATCACTTGCCAGGATCTGAAATTCGGGAAAAAACAACGAAGATGTGGGGCCAGCGCACTGCCAGCTGGGCCCGATGCCGGAGCCCAGGCACTTGTTCACGAAATCGATGGAGCCATTGCCGTCGAAGTCAGTGCCAATACAATAAATAGGGGCAGGCTGTTAATCCACCTGGTTACCGTCGGTAGTGTAAATCGCCGTACCGATGCTGCCGGCGCCATTGCCCGCCGCGATCACGAGGAAATACGAGGTGTCTGCCTGTAAATCGATACTGCCGGTGTATTGGCTAAGCCCAGCAGGGTCGGTGGGACGACTTAGAGCACCCACCGGATTCCCAGGTTGAGCGAATGCGTCCATATCCCAGATTTCGACAACGAAATTTCCGGGCGCCAGCAGATTAACGGCATTGATCTCTACGCCATCCACCCTGAGAAACCGATCATCCGTGACAAAGGGAACAGCAATATAGTCAAGGGAAGATATGGGTTGATAGCCACCCGAACTGGGTTGGTTGAAGTTACCCAGTACGGTATTGGGCAATGCATTCGCTCCCATGCTGACACAGAGGCACAACAATCCCAATGCCAAGTGTTTTACCAAAACGGAACCGCCGCATCGGTTGCCCGTCATGCACACCCCCTGATCGAATTCAAACCTAACTGAACTCACTGTAGCTCAAGAAATCGGCAGGCAAGAGCCCCTGCCTCACGACAGCTAAGTCTCGCTCAGGGCCCAGCTGCGCCGCATACCCAGACGCAGCAGCAGATAAGCCATGAGCCCGGCGGGCCCTGCCATCAGAGTCGCGAACAGCAACGGCGTTGTCAGCCAGTGGTTGATATTCTCGCGCCGCGCATCTCTGACTATCCACGCACCAATGAATAAGTCGAACACCAGATAGTGCACCCAGCCTGCCAAGGCGGCCGAGGGGCTTTGGAACAACAGAATCACCGCCTCGAGGCTGCCAAAGCCCGCCCCTTCTGCCGCCGGAGGGCCGAAAAACAAGGCATAAATATAAACCGGCCCCAGCAGCAAAGGTACCCAAATAGCATGCACTATACGCTGGGTTAGTGGGTGATGGGGCAACAGGAACAACAACAGCCAGGCCGGCAGGACTGCGTAATTACAAATGAGAAACAGCGTATCTAGCGTCATCGAACCATCTCTTGTAATAACGGGCGCGATTCACTGCGTGAATCGCGCCCGCAGGGACTAGAAGCTCAGCGAAAATTCCACGCCGTAGTTTGTTCCCTGGGTGTACTGGCCGAAGGTCACCAACGGCTCAATCCGCACCCGACGTGCGTACACCTCGTCGGTGAGATTGCGACCGAAGGCGGTAATACGGTAGTTAGCCCAGGCGTAGCTCAGGGTCAGGTCGAGGTTCTCAATCGAATCGATGGTGCCCAGTGGGTCGTTATTGAGAATCGTCTCAATCTGGTCCTGATAGCGGTAGGACAGATAGGCGGAGAAATCACCGGGGCCAATTGTGCGCGTGTACGTAGTGGACAATCCAAAGGTATTCTCGGGCGCATTGCGCACGATCAGACCGGAGTTATCCGTGGCGATAGCGTCGCCGTTCAAATCGGCGACAAAGTCATCGTATTCCGCGTCCAGATAGCCGTAGGCTGCGCGCAACGACAGGCTCTCGGTGAGCTGCGCCTGCAGCTCCAGGTCGACACCGAAAATATCGACGGTCGCCGCATTGACCACGTTCGTGGCAACAATACCCGGTGCCGTTTCAATCAATACTTCTTCCTGCTTATCAGAGTAGTCGCTGTAGAACACCGAGGCATTGAAGATCACGCGGCTCTCAAACAGCGTGCTTTTCATGCCTAACTCAAACGTATCCACGAACTCAGGATCATAGGATTCAGCTGTGGAGAAGTCAGTGTTACGACCGAAGTAGCCGCCGCTCTTGAAACCCTCTGCATAGGATGCGAAGAACATGATGTCTTCGCTGTAGTCATAGGAGGCACTGATCTTGGGTGACAACTCGCTCCAGTCGTCACTCAGGTCGGTCCGGGTCAACGCCGGCTGCGACATGGTCAGTGGGTCGTAAAATACGGAGTTGCTGCCGGTAAAGTCTTTCTCTTCATACGTGTAGCGCAGGCCACCGGTAATGGTCCACTTGTCACTGATGAACCAGTCGGCCGAGAGGAAGCCCGCCCAGGCCATGGTGTCCTGGGACTGCTCCGCGTAGCCGATAGTCGTTGGTGTGAAACCCGCACCCCCGGGTACACCGGGCACAATCGAGCCAATCTGGTCTAGCACATAGAACAACTGGTGGGTAGAGAAGTCCTGGGTGTATTCAGATTCCCAGTAGTACACACCTGCAATCACTTCCAGGCTATCGCCAATTTCAGTCGCGAGACGGAATTCCTGGCTGAACTGGTCGTAGGTTTGCTCAAAGCTCAGGAACAGGAAAGGGGCGGAACTGGCGTCATATTCCGAGACAGTGTTTTCTTCCTGATCACGATAGCCGGTAATAGAGGTCAGCACCGCGCCACCGAGATCCCAATCGACCGTCAGAATGCTGGTGTCATACTCGGTATCGTTGGGATTGCGCCCATTCATGGAGTTGTGTTCTTCGTCGCTGCCTTCATCGAAGGCCTCACAACCCTGCTCAGGTCCCCAGGGCACGAACGGTATCGGCGACAGGGTGCAGACCAGGTCTTCCGGCTGGTTGAAGTTCGACCAGGCACCGACATCTGTCTCGTCCTTGTTCTTCTCGTAGTGGAACTTGACGCTCAAATCATCGGTAGGTTGCCCCAACAGCGCAAAGCCATAGGTTTGATAATCGTCGCCGCCCACATCCTTATCGAGTGTCGTGTTGTGGATCCAGCCATCACTGTTAATCGAGTTGGCAAACAGCTTTATGCCAAGGCGGTCTTCGATAATCGGCGCATTGACCACCGCTTTATAGTCTTCCCGCCCCTCACTGCCTACCGTGATGCTTGCGTCAACACCCCAGTCCAGTGTCGGATCGGTGCGGATAACATTGATGACCCCGCCGATGGTGTTGCGGCCGAACAGCGTGCCCTGCGGCCCTCGCAGCACCTCGATGCGTTCGATATCAAAGTTGTTGAGCAACTGACCGCTACTCACCCCCAGGTATACCCCGTCGAGCATGACCCCAATGGCAGGATCAAAGCTCTTGTCGATTTCCTGGTAACTGACCCCGCGAATACTGATGGAGGAGCCACCTGGCACGGTATTGATATTGCGGATAATCACATTCGGGGTAATACCCTGAATGTCTTCGAGCCGGCGGATACTGGGGTCTTTAAGCTCAGAGGTGATTGCGGTCACCGCGATTGGCACATCCTGAACCGATTCGGCGCGCTTGCGGGCCGTCACTATGACCTCCTCTAGCGCGAGACTCTGCTGTTGGGAATGGGCAGTCGATGGCATCACTGCAGCCATCAGGGCCAGGGAGACACTCGCGCCAAGCACGCGGCGAGGGCTAACGAAACGACAAGCTTGCATACACACCTCAGAATCTTATTTGTATTATTTTTGAACAGAATAGCCTCACAATGACAATTAAACAATCCGTTCATCCTGTTTTATTTTCAAAAAGATTGCTCTAGCATGCACAGGTCCGGCGGGATTCGCCCGGCCAAATGCGCCACGCAGCCGCGCGCCGCAAACCCGAGATTCGCGGAGACGATATCTATGAGCCCCACCCTGACTACCCTTGTTGTTATTGTTTTCGGCCTGTTGATAGCGCGCAGATTTTTAGCCCCCGTGTTGGTCGGCCGCTGGATAGCGCGGTTGCGCGCTGACCCTGCCATTGACGAGTACAACGCAGCCAGCGCTTACAGCCAAAGGGGATTTGACCCGGTCCATACCGAGCTCGCGCATGTCGCTCTGCCCATTCAGGGTGAGCTTCCGCCTGACTTGCAAGGCGCATACCTGCGCAACGGCACCAACCGGCAGGTACAGGACAGTCGCTCGCGGCTGCACATGTTCAATGGTGCCGGCATGCTGCATCAAATCCAGTTCCGCGACGGTCAGGCGTGGTACTCAAACACCTTTGTTCGCACACCCAGGTTCGAACATGAGCGCGCCGCCGGACACGAACTCTATCCCGAATTCGGTGATATCGCAGGCAATGGCAAGAAGGGGTTTGCGCGCATCATCAGCAGCGCCATGGCCCAGCGCTTTGGTCTGGCGCCAAAGATGAGTAACGAGACCAGCGCTTCCTCCACCACGGCGATTCAGTACCATCACGGCAAACTTTACGCTCTGCAGGAAACCGCCCATCCCTTTGCGCTGGAGACGCGCATGGAGAACGGCCACCTGGTCATTAGCGGCAAGGGGGCATTTGACGAACTCGACGGCGTGCTCACCGGGCCCTTCACCGCCCACCCGAAGATAGATCCCGCCAGTGGCGATTGGCACTCCTTCAGCACCCACCTGCAAAGCGGCAAAATTTTCTATTCAGTGCTCGCCGCAGGGCAACTGAAGTTTTACCGCGAGATCACCGAGGCCAAGCCCGCCCTGGCTTTCGTCCACGATGGCTTTCTCACCCCTAATGCCGCCGTGTTCCCGGACTTGTCACTACGCTTTGATGGCGGCCAGATGTTCAAGGAGCACGCCAGTCCGTTTTACTATGACCCCGACTATGAGATGCGCTTTGGCGTCATTGATCGCAATGACCCTGAGCACGCGGAGGTGCGTTGGTGCGATACGGGCATGGACGGCCATATCTGGCACACGGTGAATGGCTGGGAGGAAGCCCGCGCTGATGGCGGCGCCGATCTGGTCCTGGTGGCGCCGGTATTTCGCGCCTATCCGAGCAATGTGCCCATTCACTCGCCCCAAGAGCCGCATGCGCACCTGTATAAATTCCGTTTTGACCTGGCCACCGGTGAACGCCGCGACAGCCGCTGCCTGCTGGAACACTTCTATGAGCGCCCCAGCTTCAATACCGCCTGGATAGGCAAGCAGACCCGCTACGCCTACCTGCTCGACGAAGAAGGCGCGGGCGGCGTCATGGCCAGCGGCGTGCTCAAGTACGACATGATCGACGAGCAAGCCGTGGGTGAGTTCAGCTACGGCGACTACCGCGGTGGCGAAGCCTTGTTTGTACCGCGCGAAGGAGCGACGGAAGAAGACGACGGCTATCTGATCGAGCTGCTAATGGCGGACGAGGACGCGGCTGTGCTGGTGCTTGACGCCCGCAACATGACAGAACTGGCCCGGCTACCACTGCCCCAGCGCGTCCCCTACGGTGTCCATGGCTGCTGGCTCGATGCCAGCCAGCTAGAAACCCTGGCCTGATATCGCGATTCTGGAATCTCACGCGGCCCGCTGTGATCAATGCGTGATCAACATAAGCAAGACTTATGTGACCACTTAGTAAATATGAGTTGTGCCGGGGCGGATGGACCTAGAATGACCTTTGCGCAATAGGACTGCCCACAAAGAACAATGGCAAATATCAAGGATCGCTGTGCATCTCCAGCCTGGCGACCACGCCAGAATTTGCCTTCGCTGCGCCACTAGCGACGCAGCCCCGCAGGATGCAGGGCCGACAACATTTAAGCCCAGATGAACGCTGCTTCCGGCCTGGTCATAGCTCGGACAAAACTGACCACTGCACAACCGCCACAACCAGAGCTCTTCCACTTGTTACACGAATGCGTGTACCCTTGATCAATTAATCAGCCGACCAATACCCCAACCCTGTGATTTCCGCCCTCAAACAAGCTCAATCCGCGCGCATTTTTGCGCTGCTGGCGCTGCTGCTTGTGGCGGGCATGCAATCGGTTGAAGTCGCACATGGCCATTTCGAACCTAGTGAAGAGGTCGAATGTTTGGTCTGCGACACCTGTTCCCTGCTGGCGGTCACAACACCGGCGGTCACACCCCTCTCTGTTTTCCAAGCGGCGACGACTGGCAGTGACACTACGCTCGCTGCTTATCAGGCACTGACTCGCCACTACGACGGCCGCGCACCCCCTCACTTTTCCTGAAATAGCCCCTTTTTTACTATTTTTTCAGGAGAGAACCATGAAGCGTTTGATATGCCTCGCAGTCGCTGCTGCGTCCGCGTCGGTCGCAGCCGAAGACCGTACCCTCGAGCACGTGCTCGTTTCCGTGCCCATTCACAAACAGGAGGCGGACACCGCCCTGCCCGTCACCATTCTCAGCGGTGACGAATTGCGCCGCCAGGCCGCCACGACCATTGGCGAAACTCTCGGCAACCGTGCCGGTATCGCCAATTCCACCTACGGACCGGGCGTCGGCCGACCCGTGATTCGCGGCCAGCAGGGCCCGCGCGCCATTACCCTGCAGAACAATATTCTGTCTGCTGATGTCTCCAGCCTGAGCCCGGATCATTCTGTGAATGTTGAAGCGCTGACCGCCGAGAGCATCGAGGTTTTGCGCGGCCCCTCCACCCTGTTGTATGGCGGTGGCGCTATTGGCGGCGTCGTCAACGTCATCGACAACCGTATTCCACGCCAGCCGGTCGATGGCATCGACGGAGCGGTTGAGTATCGCTATGACGACGCGTCCGACATGGACGCGGGCGTCTTCATGGTGGAAGCCGGTCTTGGGAATTTCGCCTTCCACCTCGATGGCACGACGCGCGAGACCAGTGATCTCGATATTCCCGGCATGGCCATTGATGAGGCGGCGCTGGAAGCTCAGGAAGAACTGCTTGGACATCATGACGAACATCACGATGACGAACACGGTGATGAACACAACGAACATGATGAACACGGTGAAGACGAGGTCGAGAACACCGACGGCTATATCGCCAACACCGACAGTGATACCGACGTCCTCACGGGTGGCTTCAGCTTCCACTTTGGCCAGGGCAGCTTTGTCGGCCTATCCGTCAGCCACCTGGAAAGTGAATATGGCATTCCACCGGGCACCCATGACCACGACCATGGCCACGACGAAGAGCACGAGGAACATGGCGAGGAACACGATGACCACGACGAGCACGGCGAAGAGCATGATGAGCACGACGAGCACGACGAGCACGGCGATGAACATGACGAGCACGAGCATGGCGAAGAAGAAGAGGAAGTCATCCGCCTCGATATGGAGCAGACCCGCTACGACGCCATGCTGCACCTGCAAAACCCATCGGACAGTATTGAGGCCGTGCGTGGTTTCCTGACCTATACCGACTACGAACATGCCGAACTCGAAGGCGTAGAGGTAGGCACCATGTACAACCGCGAGACCTGGGAAACCCGCCTGGAGATGGTTCACGACGCGTTCCTGGGCAACAACGGTGTGATCGGCCTGCAATATCGCGCCGACGAGTTTGAAGCCGCCGGCGAGGAGGCCTACGTACCCAAGACCGACAGTTCAGAGCTGGGTCTGTTCCTGCTGGAGGACTTCCACAGTGGTGACTGGATCTACGAGGCAGGCCTGCGCGTTGACCTGGTGGAGCGCGACCCGGACGCGGCAAACGCCTCCGAAGAAGACTTCACCAGCTACTCGATCTCCGGTTCCGCACTCTGGCAGTTCAGTGACACCTGGCAGGCCGGTGTTTCACTGTCGCGTTCTGCGCGTGCTCCGGCCACTGAAGAGCTGTTTTCCAATGTTGACGCGATGGATCCAGAGGAATACGTGACGCACGCGGCCACAGGCATCATTGAGGTCGGTGACCCTGATCTGGATGAAGAAGTGTCAGTCAATGCTGACCTCGCCCTGCAGTGGCACGCGGGTGAATCCTGGGCAGAGCTGGCGTTCTTCTACAACACCTTCTCCGACTATATTTTCCTGCTCAACAGCACCGAGGAAGTCGACGAAACCGCCATCTACTTTTACGAGCAAGAGGATGCGGATTTCTACGGTGTCGAACTGGAAAGCGAATTCCATCTGACGGAAGTTGGCGGTGGCGCACTGGCCCTGGGTCTGCGCGGCGACATGATCAGCGGCGAGTTTGACTCCAGCGGTGATGTTCCGCGACTCCCACCCCTGCGTCTGGGCGCCTCCCTCAGCTGGACCGGCGATGCCTTCAGCACCTGGGTGAGCGTGCTCGACGCCGCTGATCAGGACAACCCCGGTGACTTCGAAACCGAAACAGACGGCTACACCCGCTGGGATATGGGCGCGGACTATCGCTGGACGTTCTCAGACAACAGCGACCTGTTGGTGTTCTTGAAATGGAAGAACATTGGCGACGATGAGATCCGCCTGAGCACCTCGTTCCTGCGCAACTACGCGCCGGAGGCCGGCGAGTCCGTTGAAGCCGGTATTCGCCTCAGGTTCTAAGAACTACCTCACACTCGCGCCGGCCGGCTCTGGTTGGTCGGCGCGATCCCTCCTCCACGACCCACCCTCAAGCCCTAACCGGCGAGCGCTGCCAGTTCGGTGAACTGGCTTCTATCACGACAGCCATTGACCAGAAGGTAATTATATAGTCAACGATCCTACCCTATGCTCTTGTTATCAGCAGCACAGCCATCGGCCAAGGACGATTCCATGACAGCAGAAACATCGAGCAAAACCTTTGACCAGGACCAGTTTAAAGCCGAGTGTATTGCGGGCATCACGGACTGGGTCGCAGAGAATCTGGGTGGCACGGTCGTCTCTACCAAGCGTCTGGAGCGTTGGCGGCCACAGTGGAAAGTGAGCTATACGGTCGACGGGCAAGAGCACGCTGTGCTGGTGCGAGGCAATCGCCCGAATGCCGGCGAGCACGACTTGCGCTTTGAAATGGATGTAATGGCGGCACTGGAGGCCAACGACATTCGGGTGCCGCATATCTATGGCTGGATGGACACCCCCAAGGCATTCGTCATGACCTGGATCGATACCGAAGACCGCGCCCCGGGCATGCTGCACACCGCGATTGAAAATCCCACAACCATGAGCGACGAGCGCTGGCAGGCCATGCTCAGCTACATGGATCACCTCGCCCAGGTGCACGCTGTACCGGTCTCCGAATTCACCCACATCAAGTCGCTGTCCGAGCCGCCCGAGACCGCTGCCGATATCGCCCTGCGGGCCACCGAGCGCATGTATATGGCCGGTGTTTACACCAACAACAACGATTCCGTATTCGAGTTCCTGCAGCACTGGCTGCGCCGCAATGTGCCCGAGCACCGCACCAAAGCGAGCTTCATAGCCGGCGATGCCGGCCAGTTCATGTCCGCCGGTACCGAAGTTCTGGCCCTGCTGGACTTCGAAATTGCCAATATCGGTGACACTCACTGGGACCTGGCCTGCTTCCGGGGAAGACACCCCTATGAAAACATGGGTGATATTCCTGCACTGTACCGACGCTACGAAGAAGTCACGGGCGAACCCGTCGATCTACCGGTGGTGGCCTATCACACCGTGGCCTTTTTACAGTTGGCCGGTATTGCCACTAAGTTTTTCGGCGACCCCAAAGCTATTGGCGGCAACTGGATCGAGGGCATGCTTGAATACGCGAGCATTACCCGCCGGGCCTGCGAAGCCATTGCCGAGCTACAAGGCTTTGAGCTGGACTACGACCTCACGCTGCCGGAACCTGCCTTCAAAAGCCTGGAGGAATCGGCACTGCAAAAAATGCTCGCTGATATTGCGCGGCTCCCCACCTCGAGCGCCTTTCAGGATTGGGAACGCGACCTGTTACACGCCATTCCGGAATTCCTGCTCAACCACAGCCGCTATCGCGACTGGTTCGAAGGCGAAAGCATTCGCGACATTAACGAACTCACGGGGGGACGTCACACCGATCTGACGGCGGCGGACAAGGCTATCGTCGCCCTCATCGCCCACAATGATTCCGATGACGACGAAGCGCTGGTGCGGATCATGCACCACCGCTCGCTGCGTTTGTCGATGATTATTGCAGGCACCAATCCTGACCCGGACAACCCACTGTTCCACATTCTCGACCCGATTCTCGCCGCGGCGGACTAACTCGTTCAGCCGCGCTGGATACCGCGTATAAATATATCCAGCGTGGTTTCAATGGTGGCCCGGTCGTAGCGCGGGATCGCCCCATGGCGGCTCTCGGCAATCAGCAGGGCGACCTGGGTGCGATGAAAGATGGTCGCAACCTGTCTTGCGTCGACATCCCGGATAACGCCGTCGCGTATTCCACGCTTGAAGATACGCTGGGCCCGGTCGCGCCAGCGCCTATTGCACAACACGACCTGCTTGCGATACTGCTGGCCCAAGCCTTCGTCGTCGCGGGCGAACAGAATCAACACCGGATGCTGCTCGACAAAATCAAATGAAGCCAGGAACAGGGCGCGCAATTCACCGAGCGGATCATCCTCGACCGATGAGGCACGGTATTCGGAGAGTGTCGACCACTGGCGCAAGCCATCTTCGATGACCGCTGAGAAAATGGCCTGTTTGTTACCGAAGAAGTGAAATACCAACCCCTTGGACACACCGGCACGCCTTGCGACCGCATCCATGGTGGTTTTCTTGAAACCACGCTCGGCGAAACACGCGCCCGCTGCCTGCAATACTCGCAGGCGCTTGCGCTCAGACTCCTGTTTGCGCCGGGCCTCGTAGCCGGGCTCCGTGGGCATAATACCTACTGGCCTCACTCAGCCCGGCCACAGCCGGATTCCTAGAAACGGTACGCCAGCGTAACGCCGTAAGTGCGCGGCTCCAGCAGGAACTGGTTTGTCGCCAGGCCTACATTCTGGTCGCCCAGGTACTGACCGGTGACATGGTCGTCATCATTGAGATTGCGACCCCACAGCTCGGCAAACCAGGTGCGGTCGGCACTATACAGGGTCAGAGTGGCGTTCCATACATCCCACTCTTCCACGGTGTCGTTACCGGTGTTGAAGATACGGGTGTAGAACTCATCCTGCCAGTAGTAATTGGTTGCCGCGACCAGTTCCATGCCATTGCTGAAGTCAAACCCATAGGACACGCCCAGGTTGACGGAGAAATTGGGCGCATTGGGCAGCTCGTTGCCGTCCAGGGGTTTCTCCAGGCCCGAACAGGGGAAGATCCCCTCAGGGCACCCAGGACCGATATAAAGATTGCTATTGGGGCTTGAGATAATATTCTCGGTGGTGCCGAGAGTATTGATGTCCGCGGTATCCAGGCTGGAGCCGCCATCCATCTTGGTGTCCAGCCAGGCGATGTCGGCACTGAAGCGCAAACTGTCGGTGGGAACCCAGACAAATTCACCTTCAAAGCCCTGCACCACGGCGTCATAGTTCAGGTTCAGCGATGTCTGGTTGTTAATGGTGGAGATCTGCAGCCCTTCGTAGTCGTAGTAGAAATAAGTCAGATTGGCCTGCAGCGTCTGGTCAAACAGGCGCGACTTCAGGCCGACTTCAAAGGCGTTAATGTATTCGGGATCAAACTCGGCCAGCGAAGGGTCTTCCGCAAGCACCGGCGAGTCCGCGGAGATCGGGTTGAAGCCACCCGACTTATAGCTACGCGACAGTGTGACATAGGACATCATGTCGTCGCTCATATCCCAGGTAACATTGAACCTACCCGTGGGTTCTTCCCAGGAGCCGCCGAAATCCTCATAGCCGCCGCCGGGAACGGTGGGGTCAGTCAGGAAACCCAGATAAATCGTGCGCTGCTGCGAGCTCTTTTCCTCTTCGCTGTAGCGCAAACCGGCGGTCATCAGTATGGAGTCCGTCGCCTGCCAGTACAACTCACCGAATGCCGCCCATGTCTCCAGCTGGTAATCGGTTGTGTCATTGTCAAACAGACGCTGCTCAGGGGGTACCCCGGTGGTCTGGCCGAACAATTCAAGAGCAGCCGAGTACACGTAGTAGTGAACGTCCGATTCATAATCCAGGTAGAATCCGCCCAGCATAAAGTTCCAGTCGCCGTCGTAGTCTGAAGCGAGTCGCAGTTCAGCGCTGTACTGTTCAGGCTCGGTGGTGGAGCGGTCGGTTGAATAGGCGCGGTCCACGGTAATCACACCGTCGGGGCCGCGATTCACATCAACCGGCACTGGCCAGGGCTCTGACGCCACCGTGAAGTCGTAATCGTTGCGTGCGTTGAAATCCGAGGTGTGGTAACCCAGGACGGTGGTCAGGGTGTAGTCCGAGAAGTCCATGTTGGCTTCGAACGAAACCATCAGATCTTCCACTTCGTACTTCGGCGTAAAGTCCAGGTACTGTTTGCGCGGATCAGCGTCTTTGGGGGAATTGGCAAAGTCATCCGCAGGGAACGGCTGGCCAATAATGCCCGCGGCGATCTGGGTCAGAAAGCCGGTCACGGTGGCGCCACTGTTGGTGGGCTGGTCCGCAAGACCCGTGGGCAAACAACCCAGAATAGCCTCCTGGTCTTTCAGGCATCGCTGGTTGCTGCCGCGCATGCGGCTGGAATCTTCTTCGAAGTAATTAATCACCAACGTGGCATCAGCGTTGTCGCCTGCCCATCTAGTCGATGAGCGCAGCGACCACATATCGCGATCATCCACATCCCCGCCATCAAACTCGTTGTCTACAAAGCCATCGCGCTTGCTGTAGAACATGGCGAAGCGCTGGCCCCAGCTATCGCCCAGGGGAATATTCAGCGCGCCCTTCACTTTGGCGTGGTTGTAGTTGCCCACCTCCAGATTGATATTGCCGCCAAATTCGTCCGTGGGTTTGTTGGTAATCATGTTGACCACGCCCGCGGTGGTGTTGCGGCCGTAGAGCGTACCCTGGGGGCCACGCAGTACTTCCACCCGCTCCGCATCATAAAACTCGGTTTCGAATATTCGCCCGCCGTTCAGGTAGACACCGTTGAAGTGAACACCGGTACCACTGTCGGAGGCTGCGCCAATCGCAAGGTTACCAATACCCCGGATGGAAATGGCAGCGGTAGTGAAATTATCTTTACTCATCAACATGTTAGGCACACTGAACTGAAGATCCAGCGGCTTGCTGATCAGCGCGCGGTCAAGCTCTTCACCACTAAACGCTGTCACTGCCAGCGGCGTATCCTGCACCGTGGTGGCGCGCTTTTCAGCGGTAACAATAATTTCTTCCAGAGTGCCCACGGACTGGGCGAGTGCTTGAGTGGTTGCGACAGTGCCAAGAAGTGCGGCTACCACCAACTTGCGATCAAACGGCGTACGTTGCATATGGTTTACCCTTGATTATTTAGTTATGGGAAAACTGAACACTTGCACGGTAGCAGAAAAATAATTGGCGGGTCTAGCATCAAAAACCAATGACACGGTATTGTCGCAGACCGTCATGTCCTCCCGGCCGTTGACCGGCCTCTGGATTGACGGGGTAAACATCAGGTTGACAGTGCTATAAGCGCACTTTGATCAAGACTCCCAGGGCCGCAACCAGGAATACAGTACAAATGACAAGGCGAGTGCTGCCCCTAGCACCGCGATAGTCAGCACATCCCGATAGGGCATTTCGGGTGGCCAGGTGCCATTCTGCTCCATCGTGAACAGCGCCCACATCGCGACCACTGTTGGCGCCATGGCAATTACCCGCTTTAGAATTCGCGTCACAAGGCCCGACATAGCCTCACACTTCTCCGTTTTTGCTCGTCTTGTGAAAGAACCGTAGCACGTTTCCTGTGGCGTCTTTTCGTCCCCTATCGGCACGGAAGCCCAGTACCGAGGGCAATGCCAGAATCGAGGTTCATGGAACTGGGCTACCGCAGCCGTCATTTCTGGAGCACCGCATGACAGGAATACTAGAGAGCAAGTGGATAAACGGCTGGCGCCTGTTTGCATTGATCGCCTTTCCATTGTCTGCCGTGGTGATCCTGGAGCTGACCCAGACGGACGTATCCGGCGGCGCTGGTGTCTCAGAGATGATCGGCTTCTCGGTGCGGCTCGCAGTACCCTTTATCTTTCTGGCAATGGCTGCCTCGGCGTTCCAGGTATTATTTCCAGGGCCCTTTGGCCGCTGGTGGTTGCGTAATCGTCGCTATATCGGCCTGTGCTTTGCTGTCGGTATGGCTTGGCAAGGGCTGTTTATCTTCATTCTGTCGACGGTATTTCGCGACTACTATGTCAGCGAAGTCTATTACTTCCGCGATGAACTGGAGGGCACCTTCGGTTACTTGTTCCTCGCAGGCATGATCGCCACTTCGTTCCAGATCACCCGTAAACGACTCAGCCGCGGTCAGTGGAAGTTCATTCATACCGGTGGCACCTACGTGCTCTGGGGTTATGCCTTCAGTGTGTACTGGTGGAACATGTACTACTACCCGGACCCACAAACACTGGATGCCGTTTACTACTGGGCGGGCTTTAGCGCATTCGCTCTGCGCATTGCCGCGTGGGGCAAGAAACGCCTCAAGACAAGTGACGCGGCCAGCTCAGCCCTCGCCAGAACCGCGGGCTGGTTGCTCATACTGGGTGGCCTCGTGATGGCAGCTACCGGGCGGGCGTGGCAGGACGCTGTCACCACCGCGTTCACAACACCCGCGTGGTCAGCACAGCTCGAATTGTGGCTGCCGTTCTGGCCCCTGGAACCTTACCTGTCGCTGCTGCTTATGGGCCTTGGCACAGCCATCCTCACTCACAAAGCAGCACAGCCGAGAACTGCAGCGGCAGCAACCTGAACCTGAACCTGAACCTGAACCTGAACCTGAACCTGAACCTGAACCTGAACCTGAACCTGAACCTGAACAGAGAGCCACTAGCCATGATTAAAGGTAGGTGTGAATGCAAGCGGGTGCAATACCGAATCGATGGCGATATCCGCGATTTCAGTCACTGTCATTGCAGCCAGTGTCGCCGTCTGCACGGCGCCGCGTTCGCCAGTTTTGCTGGTGTCCGCCGTGCTGACTTCTCTTACGACAGCGGCGAGTCGGACCTGAAATGTTATGCCTCTTCACCCACCCACGGCAGAGTGTTTTGCGGCCATTGTGGCTCAAACATTCTGGTGGAATTACAGGCAGAGCCAGACGAACTGTATCTCGCCATGGGCACAATTGAGGGAGATCCCGCGCTTCCGGAGGGCTACCATATCTTCGTTGATTCGAAGGCGCCCTGGCACTCGATCAACGACTCGCTCTTTCAGTACCCTGCCGAGCCAGACGAAGACTAGGCTCTCTCGGGCGTCGCAGGTGGCGCCTCGCGCAGCCGCGCAGGCTGCCAGTCCGGCGGACCAAAACAATAGCCCAGCGCCTCACCGAGACTTTGCACTCCTCGCATCGAGCGCCACTGCACATGCCAATCGATGGCGTCTATGTGTATCGCGGCGATCGATCACCCCGATTTCAATCACTCAAAGCGCCGGATAAAAGCGAACTCGAGGACCTGGTTCAGCTTATCAGCCAACGGATAAGTCGCTGTCTGGAGCGTCAGGGCTTGCTGGAACAGGACACCGAGAGCGCCTGGCTGGGACTGGAGCCTGCAGACGTCACGGATGCCATGCCTCATCGCGGGTAGTTCGGTGCTTGCTGCCGGTCCTTTACTGGGTAAGATGATAGGCCTTGGGCTCATGGCCACTGCACCGTGGGTGTGGCTTGGCGCCTGAGTGTGGGCTGAACGGACGAACCCTGCGTAAAGGCATCATGTCTGACTGGCTTACAGCAATAACCATAGGGAGAACAGCATGCTAACCATTCATCACCTAGGGGTATCCCAATCGGACCGTGTGGTCTGGCTCATGGAAGAACTGGGCCTGCACTACGAGCTGAAGTGGTATAACCGTGGCGAGGATTTTCTGGCACCGGCAGAATTTCGCGCCCTGCATCCCCTGGGAACCGCCCCGATTATTACTGACGGCGACCTGGTGATGGCAGAGTCCACGGCGATTGTTGAGTACATTTCACAGCGTTACGGTGAGGGCAAGCTATCGGTTGCTATAGAAGATCAGGACTATCCCAATTACCTGTACTGGATGAACTTCAACAACAATTTCCAGTCTGTCTTGTTCATGAAGATGGCCTACCAGGCCGGCGGTGGCGACCTGGTGGCCGGAGGGCAGATGGTGGATGTGATGCTGCGTCGCGAACAGGGCCTGTACGACTACCTGGAGCAGCGTCTTGGCGAGTCCGAGTACTTGGGGGCTGCGCGTTTCAGCTGTGCGGATATCATGGCCATGTTCAATCTCACCTCGCTGGAGATGCTGGGGGCCAGGCCAGTCGACGAGTCACTGCCCAATACCAAAGCCTACGTAGAGCGAATCTGCGCGCGGCCGGCCTACAAGAAGGCCATGTCCATCGCCGGTCCCGCCGCAACGCCCCCGGCCTGATCAGCCCGGTAGTTCCACCGGCTGGGTGTCCAGCCAATCGCGTAACTTAAGCGCTTCGTCGCGGTAGGTCTTGCGTTCGGCGCCATCGAGCCCGGTGCGGCGCATAGCATTAATCAACCAGCGATCCAGACGACCCGGCAGCATTCCCGCGCCGGGCGCACAGCAAATGTGGTGCCAGTGCAGCCTGCCGTTTTCAAAGTGCAGTACTTCGCCATTCGGATCTGGCGTGTAGGCCAGCTTTGCAGCCTGTGGCAGTTCAGGGCCCGTCGTAACCGAGCGGGCCACAATGACCCAGGTATTGTCCTGCGGTTGGGCCAGTGACAGAAGTTGCCGGTAGTAGCGCGGCGTCGGCAGCCCGAGATCAAAGCGTCCCCAGGCCAGTTGATGCTGCTCGATACCGGTTGCCGGTGGCGCCGCAAGCGCTTGTACCTTGCCGCCGAGAAACTGGGGATACCAGGCGTGTGCCGGCAGTGACGCATGGTTGTAGAAAACCCCGGCGAGCCAATCCAGGCGTGTGTGCGGCTGCCCTTCGATGGCTATGTGAGTCTGGTAGCAGTACGTGCCGGCCGAGGCCTGCCAGTGCCGCCGGGTATCGTGGCAATTCACCTCACGGTGGTTCTGGCGGTGCTGCGCCGCCAGCGAGCACAGCCGCTTGCTGGCGTCCGGGGCATCATCGATAGCCTGTTCAACGGAAACTTCCCGAGCTTGCATCTTTATCCATGTCTACATGCTGAGTCGGCAAACAGGGTAAACCAAAACTCCGGCCGGGGCGTACTTCTGTATCATGCGCTAACGACCTCAAACCCAGCTGATGGAGTGCTTATGAAACCTGTTCTCGCCGCCATGGCTTTCAGTATGTTGCCTTCCGTGACTTTCGCCACCTGCCCTGACTACCTGGACCAGGATTTGCGCAAGCTCCATTCCCAGGACACCGTGAACCTCTGTGAGGTGCAGGCCGGTGGTCCCATGTTGGTGATCAATACCGCCAGCCACTGTGGCTATACGAAGCAGTTCAAGGGGCTGGAGGCACTGAACCAGAAATACAGGGACCGCGGCCTTGCGGTGGTGGGTTTTGCCAGCAACGATTTCCGGCAGGAAGCCAAGGATGAAGAAAAGGCGGCGGAAGTCTGCTACGTCAACTACGGCGTCACCTTCACGATGATTGCGCCCAGCCATGTTAAGGGCGATGAGGCCAACCCGGTATTCAAGGCCCTGGCCAGCCAATCGGACGAGCCGAGCTGGAATTTTAACAAGTACCTGGTCGATGCCGATGGCAATGTGGTGCAGAAGTTTGGCAGCAACACCTCACCCGACGGGGACGAACTCCTCAGTGCGATTGAGGCCCTGCTGCCAGCGCAGTAGTTGAGTCGCCAGTCAGGCCGTCAAGTAGAGGATCAGGTCGTATAGGCTGCGAGGATTGGCGCGATAACGCGGCAGCTCCCGGGCAGGGCGATGGTCAATGCAGACGTTCTAACGAGATGGCGCCACGCAGGTAGCATTCATCACGCGTTTGGCTGCTCTTGCGCCTAAACCAAGAATCAATCTCACCCGCTATCACGGCGTCCTCGCACCGAACCACCGATGGCGCGGAGAAGTCACTCCGGCCGGACGTGGCAAGGCACTTAAGACGGGCGCAAATGCGGAAGTAAGGACACCGGTCGAGCATCATGCGGCTATGACCTGGGCCCAGCGATTCAAGCGCGTATTCAATATCGACATCGAAGCCTGCAGTCGCTGCGGTGGATCCGTCAAAGTCATCGTCGAGGCGTCGAACCGTTGTGTCGAGGATCAGGACTTCATCAACCGGATCCTGGCTCATCTTGAGAGCAAGGGGCAGAACACCCCCGCTTTGCCACACAAGCGATGACACATGCGACCAGGCGAAGCATGCAAAACTCACCGCTCGCCTGAGGTGGTGGGTCGGGCGGGAGGCCAGCCCGAACCGTTATTGCTGAAAGAGAGGCTCAGAAGCCGTACGCCCGGCAAGTCGGGTCCCGGTCCACATTCGATGAAAAACACGGTTCAGAAAGTGAACAGCCTCTCGAATTCAGCCATTGGATCGCTAACAGAAGATCCTCATTGGTTAACGCAAGGTCGCTTAGGCGACGCGCACCGTCCGGGCTAAGGTTAGGAGCGTCGCTGCGTGTGAAGCAACTCAATGGCTTGGCTGACTCGGTGCTGTGGAAGAGCGAGGCTTTGCAACTGCGCGGAAGCCATCTCCTGACACATCTGATCCGCGCCGTTTAGCGAGGCCACATGCACCGCTGCGCCGGAACTTTTGCTGCTTCAAAACCAAGGCCCGTATTGGCACCGGTAACCACCGCGGTTTACCCGCCAGCGACGGTACCTGCTACGCCGTGAATGCTGAACTGGTGCCCTGACTCACTGGCGAGTTGTCTTCCAGATGGGCAGCCAATGCACGTAGCCAAAAATCAGTGTCTGCAGAAAGTGCCCACCCATAGACCCGCCCGCTGATTTCAGGACCTTGAGTACTAACAGAAACTCCAGAACATGAATAATCGGTAGGGCAATGAAAATATACATGACGATTTTCGCCGCCTCAGGCGAGGCGAAGCCAATGCCATAAATAGCCAGGCCAGCGTACACCGCCAGCGCAATCCACTTATTGGTACTCATAACAGCGTCCTGTTTGCGAGATGGAAACTGCACTATAAGCAAACGGGGCCCGTGATTCACTGTCCCCTGAAGCCAGAATTGTTGGCTGCAAACGCTAGGTTAACCGGTCAGGTGCTGCAAGCGCGCGCAGATCTGCCCGTGCAGCTGCGGTGAAGCGTCTGCTGCAAAGGCCAGCAACATGCCCACCAGCGCCTGGCGGCGATACTGGACCAGGTTAATGTAGCCGTTAACCCAGTCCTGACGGGCCAGACGCTGGGCACCGAACACCTGCTGCGCCAGCCAGTGACTATCGATACTCCCCAGCAAGTGGCCACGATCGCGCGCACGCTCACACAGGCGCTCTGCGACCCGCAATGACTTGTTGAAGATGCCATCGGTCATCTCGTGCTCAAACAAGCCCAACCTTTCGCCACCCAGAAAGGCGGCGCGATAAAACGTTTCGTCCTCGCGATAAAGGGCCAGCAGTTTATCGATAAACGCTTCCAGAGATTCAATCGGATCCACCAGGTCCGGCTGGGCCAGGGCCTCGTCAATCCGATTGACGAGCTCCCGAAACAACTCCAGAACAATGTCATTCTTTTTGCCAAACAGGTTGTGCACAGTGGGGATCGAAACGCCGGAGATACTGGCCAGCTCGTTAATCGTAAACGCATCAAACCCCTTGCCTGCGATCAACTCCCGGGCGTTAGCTAGAATGCGCTCGCGTCGAAGCGCCTTATTGGCCTGACGCGTGGCGTGACCGGGGGCGGTTTGGCTGTTTTCCATAGTGCTTCCAATGCTCAGCTTGACATCGCAATTTTAGCACGCGTAAAATTTTATTTTTAATAAAAACTGCACAATCACGGCCAGACCCATCAGCGGCAAACCGTGACATCCCTGGAGATCGCTATGAACATCACCACACGCCTGCTCTCACTGCTACTGTTTCTGCCATTATTCGGGGCCATTCATAGCCACGCCGACGACGCAGCCGCACTGGATGTCAGCGAGGCCAGCTTCGACTGCATTCGCGAGATGACACCGGTGCGGGGCTTTTACGTGGCTAATCTGGGCGGCGACCTCGATGCCACCCTCGCCGCGGCCAATGCCCCCGAAGGCGCCGCATACCCTCCGGGCTCAGTGGTGCAGCTGGTGCCTGGCGAAGCCATGGTCAAGCACAGCCCAGGGACCAGCCCCGCCACCAAGGACTGGGAATTCTTTGAACTGGATACCTCCAGTGAAGGCACATCGATTCGCAAGCGAGGCTACGCCGACGTGGTCAATCGTTTTGGTGGCAACTGCCTGGCCTGCCACGCCCAGGCCAAGCCCGAGTGGGACATGATCTGCGAGCAGGGCCACGGCTGTGATCCCATACCCCTGACCCGTGACATGATTGTACTGCTGCAGAAGACAGACCCTCGCTGTGAAGATAACCCGGCGCTCAGCGAAGCAGAGATCGCCACATTGCAGGCATTGCGCCAGGCGGCAGAAGCCGGCGCGGCAACTGCCGAGTAAGCCAGCGGGCGACCGCGCTCTGATACACTAGGGTGACGTTGATATGCTGCGCCTCGCGTGGCATACCTTCACACAAGCCCAGCAGAATATGTGAGAGCCCCATGGCCGCGCTTTTTCCACCCGACATCGTCGATGCCACCTACCTGTCGCGCGTCGATGTGACCAACGATTTCGGCACGTTTTCCCACCACAGCTTTACGCTGGAAGAATGCGAGTGGCCTTCGGTAGAGCACTACTACCAGGCCATGAAGTTTGCCGACCCGGACTATCAGGACAAAATTCGCCAGGCTGCCCATCCGAAACGAGCGCGGAAATTAGGCCGTAGCCGCTGGCAGAAAAGACGCAGCGACTGGCGCAACCTCAAAGTGACGTATATGACCCGGGCCGTTTACACCAAGTGTCGCACTTACCCCCATATCGCCGAGGCACTGTTGGCCACCGGGGACAAAACCCTGATCGAAAGCAGCAACTACGACTATTTCTGGGGCTGCGGCCGCGACCGGCGCGGTGAGAATATGTACGGGAAAGTGTTGATGAATGTGCGTGAAAAGCTCAGCGAGGAACAGGCGACTACCACATAAGATCGTCGGGGACTTCGTAGTCCTTGTACCAGTCCTTCTCTTCCTCGGTGAGATCTGCCGCTGCCTCTTCGGTACTGAAAATCACCCGGCCGGCATCGCGTTCGGCGATTTTGTCGGCCACCGGGCGCGGTACGATTTCGTACTGGTCGCCCTGCTTGGCAATGGCGAGCACACCGCCTGACAGCTGCTTCTGCTCCAGGGCGGAGACGTAGAGCTTTTTAACCTTCTTACCATCGGTGAAGTTATAGCCGATGTCGCCCTTGCCCTTTTCCAGCTTGCTGGTTTCGATCAGCTGCTTGATCTGGGCGTTGATGGCCTTGCGCTGGGCCTTTTCATTCAGCGCCGCATTGAGCTCCCGATCACGCTGGGCCTTCTCCGCCAGCGCCTGACGCGCGGCCTCTTTGTTTTCGTCGACAATGTCGATACCACTGCTCTTGGCAACCCGGGTCTGCTTGCGCTTTTCCTTGGCCATTTGTTTGGCTTTCTTGGCGTCTGTGAGTCCTGCCTTGAGCAGTTGATCCTGTAGTGAACCGGCCATGCTTTACCTCCTGGTCGCTACCTGACTACGCTCAATCGAGCGCGAGAATCTTGAGATTGCGGAACGCTACCGGATCACTGTGATCCTGCAGGCCGATATGGCCCTCCCGCCCCTCACCAAAACCTTCGAAATCGCTGACAAAGCTCATCAGGCTACTGCTAAACTTGCTCGCCGCCAACAGCGTGTTCCAGGCGCTGTCACCGAGGGTGATGGTGACTGTCTGCACGTCGTTCTGCCAGACCTGAAGGAACCCATCGACGAACAGGATGCGCACCTGGTTCCACTCACCGGCCGGCTTATGCGAGGACGGGTGAGAGGGAATCATGTCGTACAGCGAACCTGAGCGATGGGAATCGATTTTGTTGTCGGAGTGACGCTCGTTGTCGAGAATCTGAATTTCCGGCGCGCGGGAATAAATATTCCGGCCCGCTTCATCCACCAGAATGAAAATGCCGCTATTGCCGCCCTCGGATATCTTCCACTCAAGGCGCAAATCAAAATTGCGGTAGGACTTGCGGGTCATGATGTCGCCGCCGCCCTTCTCGGTCAGCTTCATCACACCATCTTCTGCCACCCACTTAGGGTTGAGGTCATCGCGCTTGAAGTTGCGCCACTGGCTCATATCACTGCCGTTAAACAGCAGCTCCCAACCTTGCTGCTGCTCTTCATCCGTCAGCTGGTTGAGCTCCGCCACAGCGGGCATGGCAGCCGCAGCGGCCAACAGGCAGACGGCGATAGATGATTTCCAGGATACTTTCACGTTGCACTCTCCGATTCAGGGCGCTATTGGACCGCCCCAGGGTGCGTATCGTGTAGGATATGCACAGAAAAATAAACAGGAAGTCATTCGTGATCAGAGTACTGCTTGGCCTCGCCCTCTCACTGAGTCTGCTGGCCACACCAGCCCGGGGCGACTACTTCAGCCCCGAACCGCCCAAGGCGCAGGACACCTCTGTGGTCTACATCTATCGAGCGGCCGCTTCCAACCTCGGAAAAAAGCCGCTGCGCACCAATTATCCAGAAATTCTGGTCGATGGCGAAGGGGCGGGATTGCTCCGCTACAATCGCCATATCAGATTGGAGCTACCAGCGGGGCAGCACGAATTTGTTGCGACCGGGCTGACTGAAGCCGCCAATTGGGAGCCCAGGGGCCGGGGTTATACCTTGAATCTGGAGCCTGGAGAAGTCGCCTAACTGCGCCTGCGGGTAGCGTTTGATACCGACAAAATGAGTATCGGCACCTTCCGGGGTGAATACTTGATTTTCCTTCATGCCATGGACTCTGAGAAGGCCATCTACCAGATCAGGGAAACCAAGGCCGACCCGCAGCACTAGTCAGCCACCCCAGCGCTAGGCCGGACAAATACGCGCCGGCACAAATTTGTGAAAGGCTGTCCCCGCGAACCGATCGCGGTTGCGCGGATTCGTCAGTTCGTTGGCAAAAACGCCGCCGGTGCTAATGGCCCCCTATACGCCACACTGCACTGCTCAGAGTGCAACGAGCCTGTCAGTCCCTTCAAGACCGAGGTACGCCTGGCATGACCCAACACGAATATGTGTTCGTCGCCATATCCATTATTCTCGGCCTGGTCATTACCCGTCTGCTGCATACCATGGGCATGCTGTTTCGCGCGCACAGAGAGGTGACGCTCCATTGGGCCACCGCGGTGTAGGCGGGATGTGTACTAAGCTACCCCCTGCAACTCTGGTGGGTTGGCTGGGGGTTGCGCGGCATTGCCGACTGGAGTTTCGCAGACTTTGCGGTGGTGACCGCAGGCGCAATCTGTGTCTATTGAGCTGCGGACATGTCGCTGCCCGTGCCTGAGAGTGGACGAAAGCTGAGTTCTCTGGAGCACAGCCAGGGGCTGGGCAGACTCTCCGCGCTGTCACTGCTGCTTTACTTTGGCATCCGTCCCTATGTCAACATCACCATGTTTGGCAACGAAGACCTGCCATCATTGGTCGTACCCTTGGCGGGGGTCGTACTCATACTGGCCATTATTGCCATCCCCAAACGCTTCGTCGTTACCACCGTGATTTCACCGCGCATACGGCGGCCATTCGCGCGCTCACGGCCTAGGCCACCTGCCAGGCCACCGCTCCAACTGCAACGCTGCCCACTAGTGACGACACCAACACCACTGGCGACAACCGGCTCAGCTCGGCAAAGGGGTTGCCGCTGCGCAGAGTGCGCATGATCACTGGCCACTCGATAAACGCCCCGAGCGCAAATGATGCGGCAGCGCCTGCGATGTAGGACGCCCTGGCGATATCCAGTGCCGGCGCGGTTAACACCACCACCATGAGAGCAAGTGCACCACCGACATTGCCTGCAATACTCATGACCAGGAAATGTCGCGTGCTGTTAGCGTCAAAATCCCAGTCGAATAGAAACATACCCAGCTTGTCGCGAACGCTGTAGTGCGATGAAGTTGCACGTGCGCCGATGTAATGACACCACTCATGGGCGAGGTTAACCACCAAGAAGCCCGCGACCAGGCCAGTCACGATGATCACCAGAGGGGCAAGGCTGAAATCCTCGCGCACGACGGCGAGATCAAACAGAAACAGACTCAAGATCAACATAATCAGGTGCATGGCAGCCAGGCGCAATATTGAGCGCAAGGTACCCGCATTACCTTCCCCGGAGTGTATTGGCTGATTGCTCATGACGTGATCCCTCTATTCCAAGCTATACGCCGCCAAACCGGCCAGCAGATCAGTGGCTAACGCTCCTGCGCGTGCCAGTTGGCGACCATCTGATCGACGTCGATAGGCAGGCCACCATCGCGCCATTTGCCGGCGTAATCCAAGTCGACAGAATTGGGGGGCGGATCCGGCATGCGCACCTTGAGCCGCACCGGCATCGCGGCCGCCTCGCCCAGGATCACCGCCTCACCCTTGGACAATGACGTCAGGGCTGAGAACGTACCGCGAGCCGCATCAGGGACCATGGCGCGCACATACGCCTGGTCATCCGGGTTGGAGATGCGCAGGCACAGGAAGGAACTGCACTGGGCCAGGACCGTCTCGGATACGTCCGCCGGACGCTGACTGACCACACACAGGCCAACCCCATACTTCCGGCCATTCTTGGAAATACGCTCCATAGCCCGGCGCGCCTCGTTAAACTTGGCCATACCTTCGCGAGGAATGTACTCGTGGGCTTCCTCGCAAACGAGGAAAATCGGGAACTCCGTGCAGCGCGGATTCCAGTAGTTGAACTCATAGGCCAGGCGGCCAATCTGAGCACAGACCAGCGGTGCCACATCAAATGGAACGGAGCTGAGATCGAGGATGGTAATCGAAGCACTGGGGCTACCGAGCCCCACCAAATCGCGCATCAGATCCGGCAACTTTTCTGTGGCGTTACGCTTGGACGGCTTCATCATGAAGTCGTAGCGCGTGTCGTTCATCAGACCTTCGAGGCGCACCATCACCTGGTCAAATTTACCGTTGAGCGGCGATTTCTTCTTGCCGAAGTCCGTGGCGGCGCGATTTGCCGACTTAATATTGTCCATTAATTCTTTAATGGAGTAGTACAGTGGCGAGTCTACGGTGATGTGTCCGAGACCCAGGTGAGCGTTACTTTCCTCCTTGAGACGGGTGAGCGTCGAGCGCAAGTAGGACATCTGTACCGAGGCGTGCTCATCCTCGGAGTTGATAACCAGTTCGCAAAATTCCGAGAAAGATAGCAGCCAGTAGGGAAACTCCAATTCATCAGCGCGGAAGCTGCGGGTGAGATCTGCCGGAAACGGCGCCTTGCTGACGATACCGTTCACTTCCTTGTCGCAATATTCACCGTGCATATCCAGCAAGATGATATGGGCCTGGGGCATGCTACGCAGGGCCGACTGGATGACGCTGGTCACTGTCCAGGATTTGCCCGAGCCGGATTGACCGAGAATGGCCGAGTGACGTCCAAAAAACGCCGAGGCGTCCATGTGCACATCGATGGAATCAAACGAGGTCAATTGACCTACATGAAATTCTGCACCTTCACTGGTGTTGAAGATGCTCTCCAGGTTCGCTTCTTGAATCGTGTAGAGATCGGCATCACTGGCCGGATACTGGGAGACTCCGCGCTCGAACCCACCGCTGTGCGGCAACTCACCCAGCGGGCTGAGCTGAACCATTTGCACCGCTTGTCCCTGCTTATCGGTTACCCGGTAGCTGCGATCCACCATGACCAGCGTATCGCGCGTGGCACTGCGTATCTTCAGGTAGGAACCCACCTGCCCCGCAGTGATGCCTTTCGCTGCCGCGGCTTCCGTGCCCGCCGTATCCAGCCTGGCGCTGAATGATTCGCCGGTCACCTCGACCAGCACTCCCACCCGAATGTCCTCAGATGAAGGACCGTTCGGTTCCCTGGAAACGGATTCGACTGTCTCAAGCATACTGCCCCTGCCTCTCGTCGTACTTTGCTATTGCTGCAAGTGTTGTAATTTTTTACGCCATCGTACAGCAAAAGTTTGTTTTTTAAACGGTTTTCCAGCTTCGCTAAAACCCTTCCGACTCGCACTCATTGCGAACCAGTTCTCACTTCTCGGCCCATCTGGACTTTTCTCAAGTTTTTCGTGGAAGGTGCCGATCATATGACCTTAAATCGGCAGGAGCCGTCGCTCGTAAAATGACCAATACTATGCAATTGCACAACATGAGAAAATCTCTCCCACGCCTGGTCGCCTACACATCACTCGCGCTGGCCCTGGGCGGATGTCGCCTGGTCATTATTACCGACGGTAAAGGCCATATCGAATCTGCGTCGCATCTGCATAGTTGTGATCAGCCAAGCTGTAGTTTTGAAATCACCGAAGAAATGACCGACACCTTCACAGCAGTGGCGGCAGAAGACTACCGCTTTGTGCGCTGGCAGGGCATTTGCAGCCGCTCAGTAACGCCGGTATGTGAAGCAACCGTTTCGCCACTTGAGGAAGAAATTGAGGGCGTTGAACCCGAAATCAAATTGTGGGCCAACTTTGAGCGCAAGTCTAAAGTCCGCACCTGGTTTAGGGACGCCGATGGCGACCAGTTCGGTTCCGCCGCTGACACAATGACCAGTACCGAACGGCCGCTGGGGTATGTGGTGAATGATCGCGATTGCGACGACACCAATCCAACCGTATACCCCTGGCGCGACGAGCTGGACGATGGTATCGACAATAACTGTAACGACCTCATTGACGAGGGCCTGGAAACAGTAGATCCGGCCGATCTACTGTATCGCGATGTCGACGGCGACGGTTATGGCGTCAATACCGACACCGTCAGTGTCGACGAGCCCCAGGACGGCTATGTCAGCGAACCCGGTGACTGCGACGACAACAACGACGACATATACCCCGGCGCTCAGGAACAGTACGACAGCGCAGACAACAACTGTGACGGCGAGATCGATGAAGGCTTCCAGGAACGCGAGTTCTACCGCGATGTCGATAACGACGGCTTTGGCGATGCCGACGTGACCACCTTTGCTGTGCTCCGGCCGGTGGGCTATGCCACGATTGCCGGCGACAACTGCCCGAGTGTTTACAATCCCGCCCAGGCGGATGCGGATGGCGACGGCATTGGTAACTCCTGTGACGACTTCACCGACAGCGATAACGATGGTGTAGAGGATCGCTACGACAACTGCATGAATGCCTCCAACCCCGGACAGGAAGACAGCGACAGCGATGGCGCCGGCGACGCCTGTGACGATACCGACAACAACCAGCAGCCGGACCCGGCACCGGAGCCCGATCCTGCGCCGGTTGATTGCGAGCGCACAGCACTCGATCAGGAAATGCTGGATGCGGTTAACGCCTTCCGCGCCCAAACCCAGGACTGCGGCTCCGAAGGTGTCTTCCCGCCCGCAGGCTCCCTGAGCTGGAACTGTCAGTTGAAGACTGCGGCCGTGGGCCATTCCACCGACATGGCACAGAACGATTTCTTCTCGCACACAGGTTCAAATGGATCATCTGCGCGCAACCGGATTGACGCAACGGGTTACAACTGGCGCGCTTATGGCGAGAACCTCGCCGCAGGTCGGAGCGATGTGAATGACGCCATGCAACAGTGGGCGGAAAGCGATGGTCACTGCGCCAACATGATGACCTCTCGCTTCACTGAGTTCGGCAGCGCGCGGGCCACCAACGCCAATAGCCGCTATCGCCACTACTGGACGCAGGTCTTCGGGCAGCCTTTTTAACAGACAGGCAATTCGGGGCAGTGGTGCGGCCAAACCATGAGGCCAGCCAGGGGAAAAGAAACAGCCGGCATGACTGGCTGAAAAAAGGCCCGCAAGGCAATAGCGGGCCTTGTCACATCAGGCGTACTTGCTCCGCAGTCGATTAGCGGCCTCACACATGGCCTTTAATTTGGCCAGTGCAAACTCCCGCGGCAGGAACCACATTCCACAATCCGGAGCGAGACTGATCTGCTCCTTGGAAACCACCTGGATGCCACCTTCAATCAAATCAACGAGTGCTGTTGCTTGCGCCGGTCAACTGACAGCACAGCACAGGGCCAAGGCCGCCAGCATACGGAGAATACACATTTCGATACTCCTGCTGCTTCGCTCCAAGTGTAGACCAGCTGTGCTAGAGTGCGGCTCACAGGCCTGCATCAGAGAGAACATAATGACAACCGGCAACGGCAGAATCCTTGGCGCTATTGAACGCATCGGCAATCGACTACCTGACCCCACCATGCTCTTCGTGGGATTGCTCTTCATTACCTGGCTGCTGTCCTGGGGGCTGAGCTATATCGATTTCGGCCTCACTGACCCTCGAAGTGGCGAACCATTGCGCATTGTTAATCAGCTGGCACCCACCAGCCTCACCGCATTTTTCTCAAGCATGGTCGCTACCTTCGCGCATTTCCATCCCATAGGCGTTGTGCTTGTGGCCATGCTGGGTATTGGTGTTGCGGAGCACACCGGATTCATTAACAGCGCGCTGCGCGCCATGATGAGCGTGACCGGTAAAGCCCTGCTCACACCTATGATTATTCTTGTCGGCATTGTCAGCCACACCGCGGCTGACGCCGGCTACGTGCTGGTTATACCCCTGGGAGGCGTTATTTTTTATGCGGCTGGCCGGCACCCGCTAGCAGGTATTGCCGCCGCCTTTGCCGGCGTATCAGGCGGGTTTTCAGCCAACTTTGTGCCATCGGCCATCGACCCTATGCTGCAGGGCATTAGTCAATCGGCGGCGCAGATTCTCGACCCGGAAGTCTCCCTGAATCCGCTGAACAACTTCTTCTTCACCGCGACCTCCTCGCTGGTGATTATCGGTCTGGGCTGGTTTATCACGGACAGAATTGTGGAGCCTCGACTGGCGGGACAGGCCCTGGATGGTGACCTGGAGGGGTTGCCCTCCATGGATCCACTCACCGACTCAGAGCGCAGCGGACTGCGGTCGGCATTATGGTCGATGGGGCTGTGTATTGCGGTGCTGATTGCCACCGCATGGCCGGAAGGCTCTGCCTGGCGCGGCGCCGGAGGATCATTGACCGAGCGCGGTGCCCCGCTCATGGGCTCCATCGTGCCACTGATCTTTATCTTTTTCCTGATACCGGCGCTTGTCTACGGTGTGCGCGCGGGCACGGTGTCCTCTTCGCGGGATGTCATCGAGGGCATGACCAAGGCCATGAACAGCATGGCTTATTACCTGGTCATCATGTTCTTTATCGCCCAGTTCCTCTACTCGTTCGCCCAATCCAATATAGGTATTCTGCTGGCGCTGGAGGGCGCGGCCCTGCTCAAGGCGCTGGCGCTACCCGCCGGCCTTACGATTACCGGTGTGGTACTGCTCACAGGTCTGCTCAATCTGTTCATCGGATCGGCGTCTGCCAAGTGGGCGCTGCTGGCGCCGATTCTGGTACCGATGCTGATGGAACTGGGCATTTCTCCCGACCTGGCACAAGCCGCGTACCGCGTGGGAGACTCCACCACCAACATTATTACACCGCTAATGCCCTACTTCCCGCTGGTCGTGGTCTACTGCCAGCGCTATCTAAAGGGCGCCGGCATTGGCACCGTCACGGCACTCATGTTGCCCTACTCGATCACATTCATCATTCTATGGACAGCCTTCCTGCTGGCATACTGGGCGCTGGGGCTGCCACTGGGGCTGCAGTCGAGCTACACCTACTAGGGATACTTTCATGATCTTGCGATCTATCTACGTGGCAGTCGCCGCGCTTATGCTGGCCGGATGCGGAACGGGGTCAGATACCGCGTCGAGCTGCGAATACCTAAGCGGCAACTTGCTGGAAGATCCAGGGTTCAATCAACTGACGGGCGCCCGTCGCGATCGCAAGTGGTTTGCTTCAGCGCACGCCAATAGCAAGGCCTTTACCTATGCTGCAGACAACGGCACGCTAACCATTACGCAGGTGGGCTCAGAGCCCTGGTTCCTGCTCAGTCAGTTACCCGATACTGACAAACTGGGCGGCAAAAAAATCGAGTTTACGGCAGAACTTAAACTCGACCTGACCGAATCCAACCATAAGCACAACTTCAAAACGGGGGGAGGTCTGGCCGTGTTGGCCAAAAAGAACAACAAGATCGTATTGCGCAGCCAACTGCCCCACGATCCTCACATGGGCACACACGATTGGTTCACCGCCAGGATCGTCGCCAAGCTGCCACCGCGCACCAATATGTTACGCCTCAGCTTCCTGCATCAGGCAGGCGGATCCATGCAGGCGCGCAATCCCAGCCTGAGAATTGTCGACAAGAACTGTCCAACGAACGCCGAACCGGAGATGTAAGCTACGGCGCTTACTTGTTTTTGCCCAGCGCTGAAAGCAGGAAGCGCACTGCGCCCGTAGCGCGGTGGACATTTTCGCCCATCCGCGTCACCTCACTGGCGACATGCTCCAGTTTTTCCTTCACTTCCTCAACATCGTGATTCACCTGCTGATACGCCATCTCGCGTATCTCACGGGCTAAGGCTTCCTCGCGCTCCGAGGGCCCGGCCCGTTTGCTTAAATGCATGAGCAGTGCCACACCGACCGCATTGATTGCGGCCATTGCCAGGGCAGCTCCCGCCGGGCTTAGCACCTCTTCAAAGGCGAGAAAGCCCGCAAGGTTGAGCATGCCCAGGGCGAGCAGGAATAGCACCAACGCAAAGCCAAGATAGGAGGAGCGCGCCAGCAGGCGTCGCGCCTGTACATCTTTGACAGCGAGCTCAGCCCGGGCCAGTAGTTGCAGTTTAAACATGTTATCTGCCATCTTTATTGTCGCTCATTTACTTAAACGCCCCACCAGAACCCCAAGGCCCAGTAGCAGCAAAATAGTGGAAGGTTTTGTGTCTCGAAGGTCGTGGTCAAGGCCTTCCAGCCAGCCGCCAAACTGTTCGCGCGCACGCTGCATCAGCGTCTCCGGATCCATGTCTTCAAGCCAGGCCTGCAAATCTTCTTCAACTTCCTGGGCGGGGTCTGGCCTCGGCGGCGGTGACGGCTGGTTTTCCATCTCAATCAACTCGCGCTGCAATGCCAGTAGTTCATCAATGCGCTCGGTCATGGCGACTCCACTTCTTGTAGATCGGATACCGGGCTGGCCGGCCAATTGGATAAAAGTATGCCAAACCAGGCACTCCCGGGGTGTTGCAAGGCGAGAAACTTAATCACCATGGTCAAAGGCACAGACAGCAACATGCCCACTGCACCGAACATATACCCCCAGAACACCAACGATACAAAGACGGCCAGTGTCGACAGCCCGACCGCCTGGCCCATCCAGCGCGGCTCGATGACGTTACCGACCAACATATTCACCGCCACATAAAGCGCAATCATGGAACCGGAGATCAACAGACTACCCTCCAGCAGCGACAACAGCACCGGAGGCACGGCGGCGATAATCGACCCGACATTGGGAATAAAGTTGAGTAAGAACGCCAGAAACCCCCAGAGGGCCGCAAAGGGCGCCTCCAACAACACCAGGCCAGCCCAGACGACTGTGCCGGTGACCGCACTGACCAGAGCCTTAGTACGCATATAGTTGTTCATCGACAACAGCAACTCGGTGGCGGGCTGAATATAGTCCTTGTCACCGCCGCGAGACATGGCCTGCATCTTCGCGGGCAGATTGACAGCGTCGGCGAGAATAAAAATGACCGTGAACAGAATCAACACAAAGTTGCCCAGCACGTCGCCGAGGCCGCCGAGAAAACTGCCGAAATAGGTCATTGCGGCGGCCGGGTCGAGCGCCCGCTGCACACCTTCACGACTCACATTGAGTCCCCATCCTTCGAGCCTGGCACCCCAGAGATTGACCAGTTCCGTGAATTGCTTTTCATAACCCGGCATTGCCTTGGAAAAATCCTCGGCAGTAGAACCAATCAGGGAGAAAACGGCCAGCAGTATGGCAAATGCACCAATGCCCACCAGAATGGCCGCCAGGCCACGGGGAATGCCACGCTTTTGTAGTGCTCTCAGTGGCGCTGCACAAATCACCGCCAGAAAGATCGCCAGCAGAAAGGGCTCCAGCAAATGGGCTGCGTGACGAGCCCCGGCGAGGATGATGACAATAGAGGCGAACACCAGCAGCGAATCGCGGATACTGCTGCCACCAAACTCGGTTTCTGTTTCTAACATCCCTGCGCCCAATTGATCTATGCCATGAAAATAGCACAAGCCGAGCGACTGTGTTGCCTAACTATGAGCCAGCCCCATCATCGCGACAGGGCTGCGCGCGTCACTAGTGGGCGTGGGGTGCAACGCCCACCTGCGGCATATCAGCCAGGCCGATGTCCCGGGCATGATCCTCAAACGCCTTGTTCTTCCAGAAGAAAGCGCCAGGCATGGTGGTCGGTATCACAAGAATGTAAAACAGCGCACGACCCACCAGGGCAACCAGAATGGCCATCAGCGCCATCGCGACCAGCACCGGCAGCGCTGCTGCCATGTCCAGCCACAGCGGTGCGCTCACAAGGCCAACCGCGGCGAGCCCGAGCAGCGCGTTGCGCGCCATCCAGGTGTAACCGAACGTGGTGCGCTGTACATAGTGCGAGACGCCCCCCTCGTGGTCAGCGGCAAACATCTGCCGGGCATGCACCCACAGCCCGAGACCTTCGATGATAAGGCCGACGCCCATGGCTACCGCACAGAATTCCAACGCTGCGCTAGCGGGGCCAGCAAAGACCACAGCAACAGCGCCCAGTACCAGCGCGCCCAGATAGGCGCTGGCACCAACAAACGCCGTGGCAGTCTGGCCGTGATTCCAGAACGGCCGCGCCTTGATGAGATAACAGCGCATCATGTAATAAAGCCCCACAGCCGCTCCCGCCATGGCGAACCAGCCACTTACCGCGGTAGCCGTACCCAGCACGGGCTGCATGTTGGCAAGTGCCGGCAGTGTTTCGATCAGCCATGACGACTGCCCCATCAGGGCCAGCCAGTGCAGTCCGGCAAAGGCCAGAAACGCCGCTATTCCCGCGCCCTCTCGCGCCATGGGTGAATGACGCAAGTTGTTAAAGCCACGGTAAAAACGCAACGGCTTGCCAAGGTGAGTGGTCGACATGAGCAAGCCAAATGCAGCCAACGCTGCCGCCAAAAACGCAGCTGTTGCCGTGATGGCACTACCCGCAGCGCCCTGCAAAAATGACACACCGGCTAAAGCACCGACAAAGCTCAACACGAACAAGCCAATCCCAGCCTGGGACGCCAGGGTAAACAGCACCAGGGGGTTTTCCCGGCTATAGAGGCGGCCGAGGTTCCAGTGCCTGGCCGTACCGGCTTTCTGATCGACCGCCGGCCGGTAATGACCCGCCTTGTCGTCCCGGCGGTACTTAACGGGCATCGAATCCGTGCGCGTCACCTCCCGCGGCATGGACTTGGTCTGCTGGAAACGAATATTGGGGTGGGTAATTTCCGGATCCGGGAAGCCGGGTATACGTGTATCGATCTGCTGGCGATTTTCCGGGGTATTCTCGACTACACCAAAATTAAGTGCATTGCCGAGGCACGCAGAGACGCAGGCAGGCTTGAGACCCACCTCAAGCCGGTCGACGCACATGTTGCACTTCTCCACCTGTCCCGCCACCGGGTCGAGCTGCGGCGCATTGTAGGGACAGACCCAGGTGCAATAGCCACAGCCAAAGCAGATATCCGGATCCTGAATGACCGCACCGTATTCCTCGTGCTTGGTATAAGCCCGGGTAGGACAGCCCTTCAGACAGACCGGGTCGTCGCAATGGTTACAGGCCATGGAAATATTCATTCGCGTGTAATTGGGGAAGGTTCCCCCTTCCACATAACCCACACTGCGGAAGCTCAGATGGGGCGGCAGATCATTTTTTTCCGAGCAGGCCGACTCACAGGCGTGACAACCAATACAGTTATCGGCGGTGAAATGAAACGCATGCTGCTTGTTGCGATTCGGGTTAATCCCCACCTCGCTAACACCATTGATATTAAGCGATACCGCCTCATCAACCAGGTCGATCAGGGCGATTCTGTCACCGTAGCGATTGTGCTCCTGAGTCTCAGGGTCCTTTAGCAAGGCGTACTCAGGCTCGTTCTCGCGCAACGGAAACAGTGACTTGGACGGGCGGGCAGCGTCGATAGGATCGAATTGCTGTACAAGCCCCGCTGCGCCAAGCAGGCTCGGCGATGTCTTAGGTTTCCCGCTGGGAATTGAAGTCTCTTCTTTGGTCATTATCAAAACGCCCGCAGTTCGCGATTGAGTCGAGCTGCTTCCAGTTGATCCACTTTTTCAATACGCACCGCCGCCTGTTTGAACGCAGGCTGACGGGAATGTGGGTCGAGCAATCCCAGTGACACGCGATTGACGCAGTCGTGAAAGTGAAACGGCACGAATACCATGTTGTACGGCACCCGCTGGGTCAGTTGCACCATGACCACCGCATCACCGCGACGAGACACCAGGCGCACATAGTCCATATGCTCTACGCCGAGTTCGGCCGCAGCATCAGGATTCATCTCCATGTAAGCGGTAGGGCTGTATTTGTTGCAGTTGCCCACCTTGCCGGTACGGGTACGGGTGTGAAAATGCTCAACCACCCGCCCGGAGTTCAGCCAGAATGGAAAGTCCTGGTCGGGCTTCTCATTGTTATCCTTCCACTCCATGGCGAGCAGCTTGGCCTTGCCGTCAGGGAATTGGAACACGCCATCGGTATACAGCCGTGGGCTACCAGTTTCTTCTCCTTCGCGCATCGGCCACTGGATGCCCCGTTGGGCGAGGATCTTGTCGTGGTCCATGCCCGAAATATCCAGCATCCGCTCACGACCATTCGGACCCTTGCCCACCGAAAGCGCCTTCATTTCTTCGAACACATCGCTGGCCTTGTCCGGGAAGTTCATGGCATCAGCCTGATCCCAACGCTTGGCCAATGCATTGAATATCCACAGGTCTGGCTTGGAATTGGCCAGTGGCGGCGTTACCGGTGTGACTCGATTGACGCGCCGCTCAGTGTTGGTAAAGCACCCATCCTTCTCTGCCCAGACACTGGCCGGGAAGAAGGCATGGGCGTACTGGGTGGCCTCAACGTCCACGTAGGAATCCTGCACGACCAGATACTCGAGCTTTTCCAGGGTTTTACGGATCCGGCCGGTGTTGGGCATCGAGGTCATGGGATTCGTGGCAATCAACCAGAGTGCCTTGATTTGTCCAGACTCAATGGCGGGGAAGATATCGGTCATAAACAGACCGCGCTGCTTGGGGAAGAACTCTGGATCCACGTTCCAGAACTTGCCAATCTCATCGCGGTGCTGCTCGTTTTCCAGCACCCGATAACCCGGCAGCCCGGAGCAGGAAGACCACTCACGCGTGCCCATGGCGTTACACTGACCGGTAATCGACAGCGAAGTGCCACCCGGTTTGCCGATGTTGCCCGTAATCAGATTGAGATTGTTAATAGCGCAGACACCGTCAGAGCCGTGGGTGCTCTGGTTAATACCCATGGTCCAGATACTCATCGCCGCGCCGGCTTTTGCATACAGGCGCGCTACATTGCGAATAGTGTCTTCATCGATGCCGGTAATGCGCGCGGCGGTCGTAGGATCGTAGCGCTGCACCAATTCGAAAAATTCTTCCCGGCCATTGGTGTGAGCGGCGATGTAGTCTTCGTCCGCCAACCCCTCGTTGAGGATGACATGCGCCAGGCTGTTGAGTAAGACCAGATCAGTACCCGGGGTGATGGGCAGGTGAATGTCGGCAAACTGGGCAAACATGGTGACACGCGGGTCAACCACAATGATCGGAAACTTGCGTTTTTCCAGCGCCTCTTTCAATCGCCAGTATATAACCGGATGCTGTTCAGGCAGATTCGAACCGAAAGCCAGCAGACAATCGGTATGCGAGAAATCATCGTAACACCCGGGCGGACCGTCACTGCCAAAGGAGCGCTTGTAGCCTGACACCGCAGACGCCATGCACAGCGTGGTATTGCCGTCATAGTTGTTGGTGCCGATCACACCGCGAGCGAGCTTGCCCAGGGTATAGAATTCCTCAGTGAGAATCTGGCCGGTAGACACGATAGCCACGGCATCGCGTCCGTACTTGGCCTGGATGCGCTTGAATTCAGCTGCGGTCGTATCCAGCGCATCGCCCCAAGAAGAGGTCTCCCAGGGCTGCTGAATACTCGAGCGCAGTAATGGCTCGGTGCCACGCCCCTCGGCGTTCAGAATACCCGCCTCGGTAATGCCCTTAATACAGAGCTTGCCCTGATTTACGGGCGCATCGGCGACCCCGCGGGTGGTGACCGCTGTGCCCTGAGCATCGAGTCCGACCTCGATGGCGCAACCTGTGGAGCAATACCCGCAAGTTGCGTACTTCCACTCCACAACTCCTTTGTCGCGGAGAATAATCGGGTTCTTTTTCTTACGTCCAAACAGCATTTTGTATTACCTCTGTGCTCAGCTGGCGAGCATGACCCGATCACCATCGACACGCACAGGCCAGGTCTTTAGGCTGGCGTCTTCTTCCAGACACTGTCCGGAGTCCAGGCAAAAATGTTGTTTGTAGACAGGCGAGGCGACCACCGTCTTGTCGCCAAGATTGCCGACAATGCCGCGCGACATTACGTTGGCACCGCTGCAGGGGTCATAGTTGGCGACGGCGAAGAACGCGTCGTTGCCCGAGCGGGTAATTCTGAAAATAGCCACCTGCTCGCCCTCATGCAGGGCCGCACGGCCACTGTTTGGGAGAATGTCATTCACGTTGCAGATATCAGTCCAGTTAGTCATGTTACTTCTCCTTCAGGATGCCGTTGCCAGCACATCAGCCGGATCGCATTTTTCTTCGGTGGTGGCCGGGCGAATCTGCTCGCGCTCGCGCACGAATACCACGTTGTCGTCAGTCGCATCTGAATTCACAAAGTGATTGAAGCGCCCCACCTTCTCGGGGTCTTCAATGGTGGTCTTCCACTCACACTGGTAGGTGCCCACTACCGCAGCCATCTGCTGCTCCAGCTCTTCGGCAATGCCGAGGCTGTCTTCAATAATGACTTTCTGCAGGTATTCGAGGCCCCCCTCCATGTTTTCCATCCACACGGATGTGCGCTGCAGCCGATCCGCCGTGCGCACATAAAACATAAAGAATCGATCGATGTAGCGAATCAGGGTTGCGTCGTCGAGGTCTGTCGCAAACAGGTCGGCGTGACGTGGCTTCATCCCGCCGTTGCCGCAAACGTACAGGTTCCAGCCTTTTTCAGTCGCAATGACACCGACATCCTTACACTGTGCTTCCGCGCACTCACGCGTACAGCCAGACACCGCCATTTTCAGTTTGTGGGGTGAGCGCAGGCCCTTGTAACGATTTTCCAGATCAATCGCCATACCCACGGAATCCTGCACACCGTAGCGACACCAGGTTGAGCCGACGCAGGACTTCACCGTACGCAGTGATTTGCCATAGGCGTGGCCAGTTTCAAAGCCGGCGTCGATCAACTCACCCCAGATCGCCGGCAGCTGTTCCATACGGGCGCCAAACAGGTCTACGCGTTGGCCGCCCGTGATCTTGGTGTAAAGGTCGTATTTCTTGGCAACCTCGCCCAGCACAATCAGTTTGTCCGGGGTAATTTCGCCACCCGGCACACGCGGCACGACGGAGTAAGTGCCGTCCTTTTGCATGTTGGCGAGGAACCGGTCGTTAGTGTCCTGCAGGCCCTGGTGTTCCTTCTCCAGCACGTAGTCGTTCCAGCAGGTTGCGAGAATCGACGCGACCGCCGGCTTACAAATGTCACAGCCCTGGCCTTTACCGTGCTTGGTCAGCAGCTCATCGAAGCTACGGATGTTCTCGACCCGAATAAGGCTGTAGAGATCCTGGCGTGTGTAGGCAAAGTGCTCACAAATATCCGTGTTCACTTCGTAGCCAAGGTTCTCCAGCTCCGCGTTCATGACCTGGGTGACAAGCGCCGTACAACCGCCGCAGCCAGTCGCAGCGGTGGTGTCTGCTTTCAAATCCCCCATGGTGCAACAACCGCCTGCAACCGCCGCTACCAGATCGCCTTTACTCACGTTATTACACGAACAGATCGTTGCAGTGTCAGGCAGAGCGTCGACGCCAAGCGTCGAGGCAGCGCCGTCGACGCTGGGGAGTATCATCGCATCGGGTTGGTCAGGCAGCTCAATCTTGTTGAGCGCGAACTGCAGCAGGTTACCGTATTCTTCGGCATCGCCCACGAGCACCGCACCCAGCAGATGCTTCTGGTCCGCTGACACCACAATTTTTTTATACACCTGCTCTACTTCGTTGATGTAGGTGTAGTTGAGCGCCCCTTCGGTGTTGCCGTGAGCATCACCGACCGAGGCGACATCCACGCCCATCAGCTTGAGCTTGGTCGACATATCCGCGCCATTGAATTCGGTATCGCCGGTGCCGCACAAGTGCTCAGCCGCCACCTGCGCCATGGTATTACCCGGAGCGATCAGACCATAGATACGGCCATTCCAGAGGGCGTTCTCGCCCACGGCGTAAACGTCCTCATCGGAGGTCTGGCAGAAGTTGTTGATCACAATACCCCCGCGCTCGCCAATCGCGAGTCCACTGGAACGGGCCAACTCGTCCTGGGGTCGAATGCCGGCTGAAAACACGATCAGATCCGTATTGAGCTCTGAGTCATCCGCGAAGCACATCTTGTGCACGGCACCGTCTCCGTCGGTAATCTGCTGGGTATTCTTGCTGGTGTGTACCGAAACACCCAGTTCTTCAATCTTGCGCTTCAGCAACGCACCGCCGCCGTCGTCGACCTGCACCGCCATTAATCGGGGCGCGAACTCCACCACGTGGGTTTGCAGGCCAAGATCGTGGAGCGCCTTGGCGGCCTCCAGACCCAGCAAACCGCCGCCAACCACGGTCCCTACCCTGGCGCTCTTGGAAGCCTCGGTAATGGCCTCGAGATCCTCAATCGTGCGATAGACAAAGCAGTTATCGCGGTCGTGGCCCGGCACTGGCGGCACAAAGGGGAACGAGCCCGTCGCCAGCACCAGTTTGTCGTAGGCCACTGTCAGCCCTTTCTCTGAAGTGACGGTCTTGGCGGCGAGATCAACCGCGATGACCTTATCACCCACGTGGCAGGTAATACCGTGTTGCTCGTAGAAACCGGGCACAACCATGTTGAGCGGCTCGGCGCTACGCTCTTCGAACCAGCCGGTCAGGTGGACCCGGTCATAGGCCACCCGGGGTTCCTCGCCAAATACGGTGATGTCCCACGCGCCCGCGTCGACCACCTGTTCTACCAGCCGATGCCCCACGGGCCCGTTACCTACTACTACCAGTCGTTGTGTCATGTTGACCTACCTGTTATTACAGCGTGTGTATGTGTCTACAGGACGGCCGGGAGAGGCCACGCTTCTTGCGAGGGAGAGCGGAGGGCGCACCAAAAACGTGCAAATAGGCGGTGCATGCGCACCTTTTCCGCGCATCCACCGTTGGAGCAAATTCCTGATTTTGGTGCGTGAATTTCCCGGAATGCCCAGAAACCGTGCGGTTTGAGGGTCTGGTGTTGGAAAATCCACACGTTTGGCATAGTCATTGCAAAACCCATGCCTACTCGGCCTAACGGCGGGTCGAGCCGCAACAAACTTTCCTCGATGTTTTTTCGACTATCCTTTTGCGCTATCAAGGAGGCTATGCCATGAGCAGCCCCGTCAAAGTCCTGGACTTTGCCAACCCCTCGATCCGAACCCTGCACCTGACCTGGGTCGCATTCTTTATCACTTTTGTTGTGTGGTTCAGCCACGCACCGCTGATGGCTCATATCAAAGAAGCCTTCGACCTGACCAATGCTCAGGTCAAAGCGCTGCTCATGCTCAATGTGGCCCTGACCATTCCCGCGCGGATTGTGGTCGGCATGTTGGTGGACAGGTACGGCCCACGCACCGTGTTCAGCGTGCTGCTCATTGCGTCTTCATTCTTCTGCTGGGGCTTTGCATTTGCCGACAGCTACGAAACCCTGGCGCTGTTTCGCTTCCTCGGCGGCTTCGTGGGCGCAGGTTTTGTGATTGGTATCCGCATGGTGAGCGAGTGGTTCCCCGCACGGCAGGTAGGAATGGCCCAGGGCATTTACGGCGGATGGGGTAACTTTGGCTCCGCCGCCGCAGCCATGTCACTCCCCACGGTGGCCCTCCTGATAGGCGGAGACGATGGCTGGCGTTATGCCATCGCCATGGCTGGCCTGCTGGCGTTCTGTTACGGGATCTTCTATTTCATCAAGGCCCGCAATACGCCCAAGGGTTCCACCTACTTCAAGCCCAAGCGCACCGGCGGCCTGGAAGTAAGCTCGTATCGCGACCTGTACTTTTACATCGGCATGACCATACCCCTGTACCTGGCACTGGCACTGCTGACCTGGCGTCTGTCGCCCACCAACCTGGCCCTGCTGACCGAAACCGCGGTGGTCTCCATCTACGTTATCCTGATTGCCCTGTTCATATTTCAGGTCAGCCAGATCTGGAAGGTGAACAAGGACCACTTGCGTACCGGCGTACCGGAAATTGAACAGTACAAGTTCAAACAGGTCGCGGCGCTGGACTGGGCGTACTTCGTCACCTTCGGCTCAGAGCTGGCGGTGGTGTCGATGTTGCCGCTGTTCTTTATGGAGACCTTTGAACTGGACGCAGTCAAAGCGGGTTTGCTAGCCTCAGGCTTTGCGTTCATGAACCTGGTAGCGCGACCTTCAGGCGGTTATTTCTCTGATCGATTCGGGCGTAAACGCTCCCTCTCTTTTCTGATTGCCGGCCTGGCGGTGGGCTACCTCATCATGGCCCAGGTGGATGCAACCTGGCTCATTCCACTGGCAGTGATCGCCACTATGTGCTGCTCCTTTTTTGTTCAGGCGGGCGAGGGGGCAGTGTTCGCCATGGTGCCTCTGATTAAACGCCGCATGACAGGACAGATTGCCGGCATGGCAGGTGCGTTTGGCAATGTCGGCGCGGTAACCTATCTGACCATACTATCGTTCGTCGACGCATCGACCTTCTTCACGATCATCGCCGCCAGTGCAGCGGTGTGCTTTGTCATCGTACAATTCATCGACGAACCGGCGGGACAAATGCAGGAAGTCCTGCCAGACGGTACCGTGCAATTGATCGACGTGGCCTAAAGGGATGGAATGACAGCGCCCGATACGAACCAGGTAGAGCACCTGAATGGTAATCTGACCCTCTCGGTGGGCCAGTATTCCGTGGCCGGGCGCAAGCCGGAAAATGAGGATGCCATCGGCATTCGCATTCCGGAGGGCAACCTGCTCACCACCAAGGGCGCTGTCGCTATTATCGCTGATGGTGTCAGCGCCGCAGAGGCGGGCAAGGAAGCCAGCCAGACGTCGGTGACGAATTTCCTGACCGATTATTTTTCCACCCCCGAGTCCTGGAGTGTCAAAAAGTCAGCCCAGCAGGTTCTGACCGCCCTCAACCGCTGGTTATACAGCCGCGGCAGGGGCTTTGCTGACAGTACCCGCGGCTACGTCACCACTTTCAGCGCACTCGTATTGAAGTCGCAGCAAGCGCACTTGTTTCACGCCGGCGACAGTCGAATTTATCGGCTGCGCGATGGCACCCTGGAGCAGATAACCGATGACCACAGTACCAGGGTGTCGGAAAAACAGAGCTACCTGAGCCGCGCCCTGGGCCTGGATGTCCACCTGGAAATGGATTATCGCAGCCTCAGCATTGTGCCGGGGGACCTGTTCCTGCTTAGCACAGATGGCATTCACGATATTCTTGGCCGCGATCGCATGCAGTACATGCTGCAGTCGCTGCCGAGTGACCTCAGCCACGCATGCCAGGCCCTGGCCGAAGCGGCGTTTGAAGCTGGCAGCACCGACAACCTGAGCTGTCAGCTAATGCGCGTCGACCAACTGCCGGCGGCAGATATCAACGACGTGGTCAAGCGACTGACCGAACTGCGGTTTCCACCGTTTCTTGAAGAGGGGATGATACTCGACGGGCTGCGCATCATCCGCGAGATGCACGCCAGCAATCGCAGCCAGGTGTATCACGTCGAAGATGTCGATTCCGGCGAGCAGTTCTGCATGAAGACACCCTCGGTCAATTTCGAGGACGATGCTGCCTACATTGAACGCTTCGTGATGGAAAGCTGGATTGGCAGCCGCATCAACAGCCCGTATGTCGTGAGAGTGGCGGAGCCGCCCCGGCCCAAATCCTGTCTCTATTACCTGACCGAGTACGTACCAAGTATTACGCTAGCGAGGTGGATGCTCGAGCACCCGCGCCCCGCTGTCGAAGAAGCGGTTTACCTGATCGACCAGATTGCCAAGGGTATTCGTGCCTTCCATCGTCGAGAAACCCTTCACCAGGATATAAAACCAGACAACATCCTCATCGATCGGCATGGCCAGATAAAAATTATCGACTTTGGCTCCTGCCACGCCGCAGGCATTAGCGAGATCAACACGCCCATTCAGCGCGATATAGCCCTGGGCACACAGAGCTACGCTGCACCGGAATACACTGTGGCCCGAAAGCCAAATTACCAGGCGGACCTGTTCTCCCTCGCCGTCATCAGCTACGAAATGCTCACCTCCGAGTTGCCCTTCAACGGCAAGCTCGAGCACTGCAAAAGCCAGCGCGACTTTCTGAACACCCGCTATAGCGAAAGCTACCGGATCAACCCCCTGGTTCCCCACTGGATCGACGGCGCCCTGCGCAAAGGCCTGCGCTTCCAGCCAGAGCGCCGCCATGGCGATGTCATGGAATTCGCCTACGAGCTAAAACATCCCAATCCCCAATACCTGGAATACCGCCAGCGACCGCTGCTGGAACGCGATCCTGTCAAAGCCTGGAAGGTCATTGCAGCTATACTTGCCCTGACGCAACTCGCTACACTGTTGGCGTGGTTGAACGGATAACCTTAATAACAACAACGGGATCAGCATGACCTACAACTGTCAGTGCCCTTGTGGTGCTACCCGCCTGACGGTGCAAGGCAAACCCATTTCAAGATTCATCTGCCACTGCACAATATGTCAGCAAAAGTACGAGGCGCCTTTCGCCGACGTCACGCTGTTCAAGTTAAGTGCCGTTGAGCCCCCGGCGGACGATGCAATAGTGTTCGGCAAATACAAGCGCTTTGGTGCAGTGGAGCGCGGCTTTTGCGCCAGCTGTGACAAGCCCATACTCGCCAGGACCGGGAGTAGCCAAAAGGATTTTGCGTTTATCGGGACGCGCAACTACCTGCAGCCAGAACAATTGCCGCCCGCCGAGATGCACGTGTTTTACGGTACGCGCGTGGCTGACGTCGATGATGACCTGCCCAAATACAGCAACGGCATCAGCAGTCGCTATGCCTTCATCAAGCGGCTGTTGAAAGCTGGCTGACACGCCACAGGCTGGAGTGGATTTTTTAGTTTAAGCTCACAAGACCGCGGCCAAATCGGTGCAGGAGATGCACCAAGAGCGCACACTTGACGTAGTGAGATTGCCGAGAACCCAGCATTTACAAGGGTTTGAGTCAGGTTGGCCCGATGCTTGCTTTGTCACAGCCGTTCCAACAATTTGACTTTATCTGGCAATGAAGCCTGTGCGCACAACGGGAGTAATCCCGCTGCGGCGCACAGGCTTTCGTCGTTTTTAAGGAGTAGAAACATGGCAGTATCTTTTCACAGGCGTAGTATCCTGGCGGCCGCCGTTGTCGGTGCAATGACCACCCCGGCATATGCACAAGAGGCAGGATCCGCGTCACTTACCGATATGTTTACTGAAGGCAAGGCGTCGTTTAACTTCCGCTACCGCTACGAATTCGTCGACCAGGACGGCTTCAGCAAAGACGCCAAGGCCTCAACCCTGCGCTCGCGGCTGACCTTTGCCTCTGCACAATATAAAGGCTTGTCCTTCCTGACCGAGTTTGACGATGTTACCGCTATTGGCAGCGACAATTACAACTCAACGGCCAACGGCAATACCGAATACCCAGTGGTGGCAGACCCTGAAGGCACCGAGGTAAACCAGGTATGGGCTAAATACGCCAGCGGCGGGGCGTCAGGCACCTACGGTCGGCAACGCATTCTCCACGGCAGCCAGCGCTTTATCGGCGGCGTAGCCTGGCGCCAGAACGAGCAGACCTACGACGGCTTCCGCGCCATGTACAAGAACGATGCGCTGACCCTCGACTATGCCTATGTGTATAACATCAACCGGCTCTTCGGCCCCGACGACGGACCGGTCCAGCCAGCCAATCATCACGGCGAAAACCACTTTGCACGCGGCGATTGGAAAATCGGCGACGGCCACACGCTGACAGGTTTCTACTACGGCATTGATATCGATTTTGACGAGGACTACGCAGCCGGCAAAACTGTCGGTAATTCCTCGGACACCTACGGGGTGGAGTATGCGGGCAGCTTTGGCCCGGTTGGGCTGAAAGCGGCCTGGGCAACCCAGTCTGACGCCGGTGACAGCCCGCTGGACTATGACGCCGACTACTACATGGTGGAAGGCGCCTTTGGATTCAGCGGCCTCAAGGCCACCGCAGGCTATGAGGTATTGGGCGGCGACAACGGCGTCGGCTTCAAAACGCCTTACGCGACCCTGCACAAATTCCAGGGCTGGGCCGACTTGTTCCTGATCACTCCCGGCGACGGGATCGAAGATATCTACGTCAGCCTTGCGGGCAAAATTGGCCCGGTGAAGGTGGCCGGCACCTACCACGACTTCAGCGCCGAGGATTCCTCTGCAGACTACGGCTCCGAAATCGACCTGGTGGGCACCTATGTATTGAACAAGAATTGGAACTTCCAGCTCAAGTACGCGAGCTTCTCGTCTGATTCAGATGCATATGCCGATACCGATAAGGTCTGGATGACGGTAAACTTCAAGATTTGATCCTGGAGATACCGGCGCCGGCGAGCAATGTCTCGCCGGCGCCTGCCTGCCCTTGTCCACACACCATCCATCAGGTGCCGTACTCAGAGTGATCCTCGTCGACGACGACCGCTCCCGCGCCACCAGCGTAGAAAGCAAACTGAGAGACGTCGGCTTCGATGTGCTCTCCGTCATTCCTACAGCATCGGGCCTGTTGTACCAGATGGCACAACAGGAACCCGATGTGGTTATTATTGCCCTCGATTCACCCGACCGGGATGTCCTCGAGTCACTCAGCATTGCCTCCAGTCACAACCCAAGACCCGTAGTCATGTTCTCCGAGTCCGGCGACCAGGGTTTTATTACTGACGCCATCCGTGCCGGCGTCACCGCATACCAGGCACAGGATATCAGTGCCGAGCGAGTGCGCGCGGCCATCGATATCGCCGTGGCCCAGTTTTCGGCGTTCAACAACCTGCGCGAGGAACTCGACGAGACACGGCGCCAGTTAGAAGAACGCAAACTGGTGGAAAAGGCCAAAGGTTTGTTGATGTCGGTACACAAGGTGGATGAGGAAGAGGCTTTCTCTACATTACGCAAGCTCGCCATGGACAAAAATCGCACCCTGGGCGAAGTCGCCAAGGAAGTGATTGATATCCTCGAGCGCAACCCGATAAAAGGACAAAGCCGATGAGCGATGTACAACGCCTGTCACCGGCGGAGAAACAACACCTCAGTCTGGGCTTCCTCAAGCTGACCGACAGCGCGCCGCTCATCATGGCGCAGGAACTGGGCTATTACGAAAAGTACGGACTGAGCGTCGACCTGCAGCGCGAAGTCTCATGGGCCAACGTGCGCGATAAGCTGGTAGCCGGCGTACTGGACGCTGCGCAGATGCTGTCACCGCTGCCACTGGCCACGTCACTGGGCGTGGGCGGAATGCGCGCAGAGGTGATCACCGGCCTCGCCCTGAGCCTGAATGGCAATGCCATTACCGTCGGCCAACGCCTGGCTAATGAGATCGTCGAGCACGGCGGCGACCCAGCGGCAGGTGCCTGCAGCACCGCCACCGCATTCAAGCACTACCTCGATGCGGGCGACCGGCAGATTACCCTGGCATCGGCGCACACTTTCTCCTGTCATACCCTGCTGCTCCGCAACTGGCTGCGCGCCGGCGGGATCGACCCGGAACGCGATGTGCACATTATTGTCCTGCCACCGGAGCAAATGGTCGACAGCCTCGCCCGGGGCATTATTGATGGCTTTTGTGTGGGCGAGCCCTGGAACAGCATGGCCGTGCAGTATGGTATCGGCGCTGTCCAGGCGACTGGCTACCAGATCTGGAATAACGGCGTGGAGAAGGTGCTCGGCGTCACCGAGAGCTGGCATCAGAACCATCCCGGGACCCATTTACGGCTGCGCCTGGCCCTGATGGAAACCTGTGCATGGTTGGCTCACCCGTTTAACCGTGAGCAGACGGTATCGCTACTGTCTGAACCGCAATACCTGGACCTGGCGCCGGAGGTGCTGCGACCGGCCCTGACCGGCCAGTTCGCCTTCAGCAAAGGTGAGGCCGAGGTAGACCTGCCGCACTTCCATGTGTTCGGGCGATTTCAGGCGGGCTTTCCCTGGCGCTCGGATGGCGAGTGGTTGCTCAACCAGGTGGGCGAACTCATGGGCAAGACGCTGCCACCGGAAGATGTGAAAGCCCTGGTCCAGCGCACGTTCCGCACGGATCTTTACCGCGAAGCCGCACGCCACCTGTCACTGCCCTGCCCCAGCCAGGACTACAAACCCATAGGCGAGCACAGCGAAGCCTGGGAAATAGAACCAGGCATCGAGCTCGGGCCCGACCTGATGCTCGCCTGTTGAGCGCCCGAAAATAGCGCCCTGGCGTGCCACATTGGTGCGCCAGCGACTTTCCAGCCCACCCCCCCACGCCTGCATTCACCCGCCTAATCTCCCTAAACCTCTGAATCTATTGAGGTTATATAAAGTTGGCGCGGCTTTTGTAATCCCTACCCAAGCAACACCATGACATCGCGAACCTCTCCTTGAGCATCGACGCTCTCCCTCCCTGGCTTGACCGCCGGTGCGTGAGGGGAGCGTTTGCATGTTTTCGTTTTTACACACAAGGGGTACCCGATGATTCGCAAAGCAATCTTCTCCATGACGCGCCGCCGCTTTGGCGCGCTCGCCCTGGGCTCTATGCTCAGCGCTGCATTACCCTTTTCCGCATCCGCCGAACTGGGCGAGCCGGAGAAGGATGAGCTGAAGTTCGGCTTTATCAAACTCACTGACATGGCACCGCTGGCGGTCGCCTACGAAAATGGTTACTTCGAAGACGAAGGCCTGTATGTCACCCTCGAGGCGCAGGCCAACTGGAAAGTGCTGCTGGACGGCGTCATCGACGGCCAGCTCGACGGCGCCCACATGCTGGCCGGCCAGCCCCTGGCGGCGACCATTGGCTTCGGCACCAAGGCACACATCGTGACGCCTTTTTCCATGGACCTGAACGGCAATGGCATTACCGTCTCCAACGCGGTGTGGAAGGAGATGAAAAAGAATATTCCGCACGAAAACGGTAAACCCGTACACCCGATCAAAGCCGACTACCTGAAACCGGTTGTCGAAAGCTATATCGACGAGGGCAAGCCCTTTAATATGGGCATGGTATTCCCGGTCTCCACGCATAACTACGAGCTACGCTACTGGCTGGCCGCTGGCGGCATCCACCCCGGCTATTATGCACCCCACAAGGGCGACATCTCCGGCCAGATCGACGCCGAGGCGCTGCTGTCAGTCACACCCCCACCGCAAATGCCCGCCACTCTGGAAGCAGGCACAATCTACGGCTATTGCGTGGGTGAGCCCTGGAACCAGCAGGCGGTGTTCAAAGGTATTGGCGTACCGGTCATCACCGACTACGAGATCTGGAAGAACAACCCCGAGAAAGTATTCGGCCTGAACAAGGAATTCACCGAGAAGTATCCCAACACCTCCGTGCGTATCGTCAAAGCACTGTTGCGCGCCGCCAAGTGGCTGGACGAAAACGACAACGCCAATCGGCCTGAAGCAGTGGAGATTCTGTCCCGCTCCGAGTACGTGGGCGCAGACTACGACGTGATCGCCAACTCCATGACCGGCACCTTTGAGTACGAGAAGGGCGACAAGCGCGAAATCCCCGATTTCAACGTGTTTTTCCGCTACAACGCGACCTACCCCTATTACTCCGACGCCATCTGGTACCTCACCCAGATGCGCCGCTGGGGTCAGATATCCGAGCCCAAGTCTGACGACTGGTACTTTGATGTCGCCAAAAGCGTCTACCGTCCGGACATCTACCAGGCCGCCGCCGAGGCGCTTATCGAGGAAGGCGAAATGGACGCTGCAGAGTTTCCTGCCTTCGCCACCGAGACTGGCTTCAAACCGGCCCAGACTGATTTTATCGACGGCAAAGTCTACGACGGCTCCAAGCCCAATGCTTATCTGGAGCAGTTCCCGATCGGCCTGAAAGGCACCGACGTCATCCAGTAAATAACGACCGCCCCCGGACACGGGGGCGGCATCACTCGCAAGTTACAGGACACACAGCATGTCAGAAGCAGCAGCCCTACAACCCGACAACAGGTTCCAACAGATGTTGTCGCGGCTCAGTTCCCGGTCTTTTATCGAAGGCCTGGTACTACCCGCGGTCGGTATCGTGATTTTCCTGCTGGTCTGGCAATTCTCGGCCAATCGTATCGACACCTCCCTGGGCCAATTTCCCGGTCCGGTGCAGGTATGGGAACAAATTCAGAACCTTGGTACGGAGCACGCTCGCGAGCGCGACAAGGAAGCCGCTTTCTACCAGCGCCAGGATGAGCGCAACGCCAAGAAACTGGCCAAGGATCCGGACGCTACCATCAAGATTCGCCAGTACACTGGCAAGCCAACTTTCATCGACCAGATTGTTACCAGCCTGGTGACCGTAGCCGCCGGTTTTATTATCGCCAATATGATCGCGATTCCCCTGGGCATCGTGTGCGGGCTATCCGCCAGCATGTACAAGGCCATGAATCCCATCATCCAGATTTTCAAACCCGTATCGCCACTGGCGTGGCTGCCACTGGTCACCATGGTGGTGTCGGCCACCTACGTCGCCGAAGACCCTATGCTGGAAAAATCGTTTCTCAACTCCGCAATCACCGTCGCCTTGTGTTGTCTGTGGCCAACGCTGATCAACACCACTGTGGGCGTTGCCAGTATCGATAAGGACCTGGTCAACGTGAGCCGCGTCATGGCTTTGTCGCCCATGGTGCATGTGCGCAAGATCGTTGTACCTGCCGCTATTCCGATGATTTTCACCGGCCTGCGCCTGTCACTGGCCACCGGCTGGATGGTGCTGATCGCCGCCGAGATGCTGGCCCAGAACCCCGGCCTTGGAAAGTTCGTTTGGGACGAATTCCAGAACGGCAGCTCCAATTCACTCGGCCGCATTATGGTCGCCGTGCTGGCGATCGGCCTGATCGGATTTCTCCTCGACCGTCTGATGCTGACCCTGCAGAAAAAGGTGAGCTGGGACAAAAACGCAGTATTGCGCTAAGGAACAAAGACCATGGCTATGAAGTATCTCGACATTACCGGCGTTGGCATCGAGTTCGATACCAACGGCACCAAGTTCCGCGCGCTGCAGAACGTTGATTTAAAAATGGACAAGGGTGAGTTTGTCTCTCTCATCGGACACTCAGGCTGCGGCAAATCTACCGTGCTCAATATTGTCGCCGGACTGTACAACGCCACCGAGGGCGGCGTTGTCCTCGAAGGCAAGGAAGTCGTCGAGCCCGGCCCCGACCGCGCCGTCGTTTTCCAGAACCACTCGCTTATGCCGTGGCTGACGGTATATGAGAACGTCGAACTGGCAGTCAACCAGGTCTTTCGTAAAACGAAATCCAAGGCCGAGCGCAAGGAATGGATCGAGCACAACCTGAAACTGGTGAACATGGATCACGCCCTGCACAAACTCCCGGGCGAAATTTCCGGCGGCATGAAGCAGCGCGTCGGCATTGCCCGCTGCCTGGCAATGCAACCCAAAGTACTGCTGATGGACGAGCCTTTCGGCGCCCTGGATGCACTGACCCGGGCCCACTTACAGGATTCGCTAATGGCCATCCAGGCTGAGCTGGGCAATACCGTTATCATGATTACCCACGATGTCGATGAAGCGGTGCTGCTGTCTGATCGAATCGTCATGATGACCAATGGCCCGGCGGCCACCATCGGTGAAATTCTCGACGTTAACCTGCCCCGGCCACGGGATCGACTGGCACTTGCAGAGGATCCGGAGTTCGTCCACTTACGCCAGCAGGTGCTTGAGTTCCTCTACGCCAAGCACACCAATCCTGCCGCGCAAGCCGAGGAAAAAGCGGCAACTACCGTCGCCAGCGACCCCATAGTGCTCGAGCGCAGCACCGACCAGCCGCCCAGCGAGGCCAAGACCGCCGCGGCCTGAGCCCACGCATGCCAACGTCGACTACACCTACACCGACGACGTGTCCGTCAAGGAAGACAACGTCACCGAGCACTTCCTGTTCGACGGCAGCACCGTGTCCTTAGGCGCTCTGCCTGCCTACGGTCTGATTAACGCACGCCTGGGCCTGGAATCGCAAAGCGGTGACTGGCAGGCCGCCGTCTGGGGCATAAACCTGACGGACGATGAATTCCTGTACTCTTCCGCCAGCGAATTCTCGGTACTATCTCCCAGATCGCCAATATGCCGCGCACTTAGGGCGTAGACCTGCGCTACAACTTTTAAGCGCAATCGCGAGCGACACTACCAAAAAGGGCGGCCCATGGCCGCCCTTTTTTGTGCTGACTACCAGCTCAGGGACTGGGGATAGTGTCCTCATACCTGTCCCAGTTCTTGACCAGCTCCTGAACCACGGCATTGCCCACCAGGTAGGCATTTTCAAGCGCTGCGTCCAGGCCCGCATAGCTGTCGTGCTGCTCTTCCAGCAGGTTCTGGGCGGCCGTTTTTCCGGGGGCTGCATGGTGTAGTTAGACGCTGTGCGCAATACCATAACCCGATTCTTATCGACCTTGCCCGCATTGTGCAGATAAGTCAGCGACTGATAAGTGCCGGTATCCTCCATCGCGGAGCTGACAAAATTACCCTCACCTTCAGTCCAGTAATCCACCCACTCATTGGCCCAGTCATTAAGTACCTCACCGTGCCAGAAGGTCATGGCGGCCAGCTGATCGCCCTTCAATACAAACGGTTTGCGCTGGCCCACAGGGTGATTGACATACAGTTTGCGCGTGGCTTCCAGCGTTGGGTGGTCGGGCAAATCCATGTCCACGGTGAACTCATACGCCCACTGCACCAGACTGTTATTCAGCTCAAACATCTCACCCAGACTATAGCTGAGGCGCTCCGGATCGCCGGGCCCTGACTGAACAGCGGGAAGTAACCATGCTCCCACTCATCGGGTTTTTCACGGGCATCGATCTCATGCGCGAGGTCACCATCAACGAGGAACCTCGCCCAGGCCACAGACCCCAGCGAGGCATCCGCCGGATCAAATCCGGAAATGCCTGCGACCAGCCAGTAGGCCTTACTGAGATCAAAGCGCTCGTCCATACCCAGCGCCATAACACTGGCCGCGGCATTCGCTGTACCCATGCCTGTGACAATGCCCATGACGCCAGAGTCTTCGTTGAAGTGAATATCGTGGTGCATGTGCGGAGCGGGATACACCTTGTCCAGCGGGACCCGCTCGTTCCAGCGCTGAAATTCACCGGCCTTGTCGCCGCTGTCCTCACCGCTTTCAAACATGGTGACCACCACCACCTTTACGGGCACCGGCTGCTGAGTATCCACATCGACACTCACGGTACAGCCGGCGAAGAGCCCGGCTGCGGATAGCAGCAGGGCTTTGGGAAGTATCATATTCATAACTTAGAACTCAGAGGAGACCGATACACCGAATACCTGGGGTTCGTTGGTGAAACCGGTCAGGTTGTTGAAGTCGATGGCACCCATGACATTCTCTTCATCGGTGATATTGCGACCGAATACGGCCACTTCCAGGCCGCGATCGACACGGCGCCAACCCGCCCGGAAGCCGCCTTCATACTGGCCATTGGTCTGGAATTCCTTGGCGTCGTACAGGAAGATATTGGTGTCGCCCTGGTAGGACCAGTCGGTAAACACAAACAGCTCGGAAGCGTCGCTGATGGGGTAGCTGTAGCTCGCGGTCACGTTAAACGTGGTTTCCGGTGCATTGGGGAACGGGTTGCCATCAATGAACACAAAGCCGTTCTCATCCACAGGGTTGGTCACGGTGCAGCGGCCGCTGCCACAGGCGCCGACACGCAGCCCGCTGTCCTCGATTTCAGTGTCTGCATAGCCCACACCGAAGGTCATCACGAAGTTGTCGGTCAGCAACCACTCCACATCCATTTCCAGGCCCATACCGGTACCTGTGTCGGCATTAATCAGCTGGATGTTGTTGCTGGTACCGCCCACAGCGGTGAACTGAATATCTTCTACTTCGTAGTAGAACAACGCCGCGTTGAAGCGCATGGTGTCGTCGAAGAACTGAGACTTGTAACCGAACTCAAAGGAGGTGATGGTCTCGGAATCGGCGACCGAAGGAGCGCCACCAAAGGCCACATCGCGGCCCTGAATCGTGGGGGCACGGAAACCGGTGCCGACCTTGGCCCAGAACAGCGAGCGCTCGTCTGCCGCGTATGACAGCGCGAGATCTCCGCTGATCTGGTCGTCAGATACATTCTCGGAATAACCCGGCGCGGTGAAATCTTTCTCGTCGTCCGTCCAGCGCAGGCCCGCGGTCAGGGTCCAGGCATCGGTAAAGGCATAGTCACCCTGGCCGAATACCGCCCAGGTCGTGTTCTCGTGCTTAACAGTGGTCGCGGGGATAAAGAACGGGTTGGTTTCCACTTCGAGTTCCGAGTCGAAGTAGAAGGCACCCACCTGCCAGTTGAAGCGATCGCCATACTCACTGGCAAGACGGAATTCCTGGGTCAGCTGATCCGTATCCGCAGAGTCCGCGGTCTGGGAGGGGAACGGAATAAAGCCCGGCCCCATCTCCGGCAGGAATACTGCACCAAAGCCACCGTCGATATCGCCCAGTGAATAGCCATCAGCCTCGTCATAGGCAGTGATAGAGGTCAGCGTCATGCCGCCGATATCCCAGTCGATCTTCAGGTTGTAACCGGTGCTCTCATATTCCTGGGGGTTGTTGTCACCCTCATCGAAGTAGACGGTTTCGCGATCGTAGTTCTCGTTGAGACTATTGCTGCCCGGGTCAAACACGTTGGCCCGGAAAATGGCCGAGGTGCCATCGAGGTCGCGGTAGTGCGCGCCCAACAGGAAAGTGAGTGAATCAGTGGCATCCCACTGCAGGAAAGCCTTGGCGGCGTTTTCTTCGAAGCCACCCAGGGCATCGCTTTCACCCGTGTAGTCGTTGTCGATGTAGTCATCGCGGTTCTGTACCAGCACCGCCACCCGGCCAGCCAGGTTGTCCGTCAGGCCGCCGCCGACGGCACCTTCCACATTAATGGTACCCAGCGAACCCGCGTCGACCTTCACCCGGCCTTCAAACTCCTGAGTGGGCTTATAGGAATCAAATTTGACGATACCGGCGGTCGTGTTGCGACCGAACAGCGAGCCCTGGGGACCGCGCAGCACTTCAACGCGCTCGATATCAAACAGCGGAAAGCTTTTCAGAACCACGTTCTCTTTAACCACTTCATCCATGATGATGGACACTGGCTGGGAGGCCGCGAGATCGAAATCGATGTTGCCCAGTCCGCGAATGTAGAAGCGCGGGGCAACACGGCCGTTGGACGATTCGGCGTACAGGCCCGGCACTCGAGCGGACAGGGCACGAATGTCTGCACCACCTTCAAACATGGAGGTAAAGCGCTCCCCGGATAAAGTGGCAATCGAGAGCGGTACATCGAGAATACCCTGCTCGCGCTTCTGCGCGGTAACCACCACTTCTTCAAGTTGCGCCATGGCGGGCGCGCTGGTGCCGATCACAGCGGCAACGGCAGCCGCAATAGCCATTCTGGGGGCATTGGTGCGAGTCATGGAATTCTCCCTACTGTGCTTGGATAGCTTCTTTTGTCAGCGACACCGCTCCAGCGGCTGTCGTCGTGTGCTCAATGCAAACTTTACGCCTATTCTTTGCACAGACCACAGCTCATTCCCAATCTGCGGCAAAAGTACCGGAATTACCGCGCCCGTCATCGCGGTGCTATGCTCACTCCTCGCTGACTCGTTCCGGAGAACGCCCTGTGCGCGCATTTTTGTCCAGATTAATTGTCCTTGCGCTCTGTCTTGGCGCACCTGCTGCCCTCAGCGCCCGGCAGCCCGACCTCATTGTCTACGGCGACTATGTGCTGACTATGACGCCGGAGCAAGACCTGATAGAGGACGGTGCCGTGGTCATTAATGGTGACCGGATCATCGCCGTCGGGAAGCGCGGTGATATCGACAGCCAGTTTGTCGCGTCCCGGACTTTAAGCGGCGCAGGCAAGGTCCTGATGCCAGGTCTGATCAATGGCCACACCCATACCGCCATGACCCTGTTTCGGGGCATGGTCGACGACCTCGATCTCATGACCTGGCTGAACCACTATGTGTTTCCCATGGAAGGTCGATTTGTCACCCCGGCGTTTGTACGCACTGGCACCCAGCTGGCCTGCTGGGAAATGATTCGTGGCGGCACTACTACCTTCGTCGATATGTACTTTTACCCGGACGAAATCGCCCGGGTAGTCGATGAGTGCGGGGTGCGAGCGATTGTGGCAGCGCCGCATATTGACTATCCCAGCCCGGGCTTCAGTGGCTGGGATGACTCCTTTGCCGCAGCCAAGGACTTTGTCGCGCGCTGGTCCGGCAAACACCCCCGGGTAACACCGGCGTTTGCACCACACGCCCCCTACACCGTCTCAGCGGCGCACCTCAAGGCCACTGTTGAGGCGGCAGCAGACAGCGATGCGCTGATTTCCATGCACCTGGCTGAGGCGCCGGCGGAAACGGCCTATATTGCAGAACATTTCAAGACTACGCCGGTACAACATGTCGCGGGACTTGGCATGTTCCACCGCAAATTGATCGCCGCACACATGGTGCAGCTGAATAAGCAGGACATCGCCATCACCGCCAAGGCAGGGGTGGGCGCGATTCACAACCCCACCAGCAATATGAAACTGGGCGCGGGCATATCGCCGGTACCCGCGATGCTCAGCGCAGGTGTCAATGTGGGCCTGGGCACGGACGGTGCAGCCTCTAATAACGATCTCGACATGTGGGAAGAAGTGCGCATGGCTGCCCTGTTACACAAGGCCAGCAGCGGCGACCCCACCGCCCTGCCAGCCACCACGGCGCTCGCCATGGCGACACGCACCGGGGCCGCGGCAATCCGCATGGGCGACCACATTGGCCAGCTCAAGTCAGGCTATCAGGCAGACATGATTCAGGTCGACTACACCGGACTGGAGCGCCAGCCACTGTACGACATTCGCTCCCATCTGGTGTACACCCTGGACGCCAGCGACGTGGTCACCACCCTTGTTGCCGGCAAGGTGCTGATGCAGGATCGCCAGGTGCTCACGCTGGACGAAGCGATTCTACGCAAGGACGTCAACCGGGCTGCGAATGATATTCGCGCAGCATTATCGGCACAGGGCGCCCCGCAATGAGGCTGATTGCGCTATGCTGCGCCGCCTTCACCACCAGTGCATTGGCCCAGGAGATGCCCAACGTGAATTACCCCGATCGCGATACTGTTATTGCCCAGCTTGGCCTGCAGGGCCACGTCGAGGGTGGTTACTTCAAGCGGACGTTTCAGGCCGATCACCGCCCCAGGATAGATGCCGGCATCGGCCCGCGCTTCACGATGACCTCGATTTATTATTTGCTCACGGCCGAATCCCCGGTAGGGCATTGGCATCTCAATCGCTCCGACATTGTGCACTACTACCATCTCGGGGCGCCGTTGCACTACTACATGATTCATCCCGACGGTCGCCTCGAAACCGCAGTACTCGGACCGGATCTCGCAGCAGGCCAGCAACTACAGCTCACTGTCCGCGGTGGCGTGTGGAAGGCATCGCACTTGCCCGGGGGCGATTACGGCCTGATCAGCGAAGCGGTGGCACCCGGCTTCGAGTACGAAGACATGACGCTGGGTGAGCGCGCAGCGCTGCTCGAGGTGTTCCCGCAGCACGCCGAACTTATCCAGGCCTACACTCGCTAGCCATGGATCGCTCCAGGCTGATTATTCTTGGCGTTATTGCCGTGCTGACCATGTCGGCCGTGCCGGTGCTGGTAAAGTCCACCGACGCGAATGCCGTGACCATTGGAATTGTGCGCCTGGGCATCGCAGTACTCGCGTTCGTCCCACTGGTACTGATCCGCGGCGAGGTGTTCCGATTTACCCGTCGCCAGTGGCTGCAGCTGACCATCATCGGTTGTACGTTCGGGCTGCACTGGCTGACCTATTTTCTCAGCATCAAGCTCGCCACTGCCGCCATCGCCACACTGACCGTGCTCACCTATAGCGTGCAGTATTTAATTCTGGCGTACGTATTCAACCGGGAGTCGGTCAGTCCCGTCGAATGGCTGGCCATCGCGATCTGCTTCAGCGGTTGCATTCTCGTGTCTCCCGAACTGTCATTCCAGAATCAGGTTACCCTGGGCATTGCCGTGGGACTGTTATCGGCGCTGCTGTATGCTGCCATGCCGCTGCTGCACCAACGCGCTGAGGGGATCGGCACCCTGGAGCGTACTTTCGGCCAGTTTTTCTTCGCGCTGATTATCTTCCTGCCACTGCTGGGCCAAGCCAACTGGGATTTGCAGCCCACCGATATCCACCAGTTACTCGCGTTGGGACTGCTCTGCACGGTGCTCTCTCACGGCCTGTGGGTGAAGAGCAGCACCGAGCTGCCCGCCATTTACTCCAGCATGATTTACTTTCTCTATCTGCCCGGCGCGGTTATCGGCAGTGCGGTGTTTCTGGATGAGGAACTCACGCCGCGCAAGTTGCTGGGCTGCGCTATTGTATTGGGCGCCAGTGCGGCCCTGTCGCTGTATCGCTACCGACGCAGCAAAACGGCGTCTTGACGCTGGAAAGCATTAGTTTCAAAATAGAACTATAGATGGTATCAAGAGGTTTGCCCATGAGTTTTGCCCAGGCCACAGCAGTGACGCCCGACAACGGCGCGTTTAATGCAGAAATCCATCCCGGCTGGGATATCGGCGGCAATGCCAACGGCGGCTACCTGATAGCGCTCGCCGCCCGGGCCATGTCGGCCGCCAGCAGACCCCACCCGGTTTCCGTCACCGCCCACTACCTGTCTCCTGGGCGGCCGGGGCCGGTCAATATCAGCACCCAGGTCGTCAAGACCGGCCGCACGTTTACCACCCTGCGCGGCACTGTGATGGGCCCGGAAAAACCCATTCTGGAATTGTTGGGCTGCTTTGGCGAAGTCGAGAACGTCGACGGCACGGTTCTGGTCGACGCAGAGCCACCCGCCATGCCGCCGCCGGACGAATGCTTCAAACTTGAACCCAGCGAGAGGGGCTTTCCGCCGCCGCTGATGGGCAAACTCGATATGCGCATGCATCCAGAAGATGCCGCGGCCTTTGAAGGCCGCCCCACAGGCCAGCCGCAAACCCGCGGCTGGATCCGCTTTCCGGATGACGAACCCGTCGATGCCTTTGCGCTTATGCTGTTTGCCGACGCATTCCCACCGACGATATTCAATACCGAATTGCCGATTGGCTGGGTACCCACCGTCGAAATGACAACGCAAATACGCGGCATACCGGAACCCGGTTGGCTGCGCTGTCGGTTTTCCACGCGTTTCATCACCGGAGGCGTGCTGGAGGAAGACGGCGAAATCTGGGACGAGAGCGGCCGCCTCGTCGCGCTTTCGCGCCAGCTGGCACTCACGCCCCGCGGCTAGTATCCAGCGCGGCTCGCGACGCTCGAGGTCGCGCTCCGCTACATCTGATCGAAGCCGATTTCACTCATGAAGCCGGCCATCTGCTTGAGGTACTTGCCCTTATCCAGATGCACCAGGTGATTGCCAGGAAACCAGTGAATACGCAGCCGGTCCCAGTGATCCCACAATAGGCGCGCATGCTTGGGTGGGGCCAGCCGGTCGCCGGCACCGGCAATGACCATGAGCCGCTCGCGCGGTAATTTCGGTCGATAGGTCAGCGCCGAATGTACCGCCAGCTCATGGCGGATTTCGCTAATGCTGGTGCCGGTGGCTTTGAGCGCCGCCTTAATGGGCAAATTGACGGGGAACCATTCCATGACCAGATCGGCGAGACTGACCACCGGCACATTGGGAATCGCAAACTCCAGCCGATCCTCTACCGAGGCGAGTAGCGCCGAGGTATAGCCGCCCAGGCTAATCCCTGTCACCCCAATCTTGCTCACGCCCTCAGACTCGAGCCAGTCCATAAAAATCCGGAAGTCATGCACCGCATGTGCAAACGATTCGCTGATATGCGCCGTGCCATGAGAGAAAAACCCGTGACCGCTGAACGGTGATAGGCGCTCGGCCCGAGCGCCATGGTGTGGCAGGGTATACAGGAGAATGTCGTATCCCTGGTTGTAAAACCACGGCAGGGCAAAAAACATCCGGTTGAGCCAGTAGGGGTCAGCCATGAATCCGTGAATAACCGCAATCGTCGGGCGCGGGCCATCATCGTGGCGCCAGTACTGGGCCTGTGCTCGCGCATTGCGCTTCTGGCGGGCATAGCGGTCGCGCATTTTCGGATTAACAGCGCGAAAGGGGCTCTCAAAACTGAGCAGTTCACAGCGGCCGTCACGGGATCGGAAGCGCCACAAGCCGGCACTGGATCGCTCCATGCTGACGCGCGAGGAGTTGGGTCGCTTGAAGAAAGCGTCGGGGTCAGCCTGATCGGCCTTGCGCTGATAGTAAGGGCGCTGGCCGGCATCACGCTTTAACTGCATGGGCTGAAAACTGCGGGGCACCGCCAGGCCGCTCAACATACTGGCACCGACAGTACGCAGCAACAGGTCACCAAAGGCGGTGGCGTCCACAGTTAACTCGGTGCGCAAATCCAGTTCGAAGTCGTCGGGAAACTTGTGAAAACTACTCTCGAGATTATCCCACCAGGGCTGCTCGGGCATAATCCGTCGACTGTGGGTATAGGTCTCGTTGGCCACCCGGGAAACGGTACTGGCGATGTCGTACATACACGGTCCTGTTATTGTGATTATTTTTCCCGTCAGTGTATCGAACGAGGCGGGATTAACCAGCCTCTTGCAGCGCCTCGCGGATGTGTTGGTGAAACCACAACACCGGTGTCTCAAGGCCACCAATCGGCCACTCGCTGTCCGCGCCAGAACGCGCCATGCGCTGAATACTCTCGCAGGCCGCAATATCTTCTGCGGCGAACACCTGCTCATTGATAAGCCTGAAGCTCGTGTCCCAGTATCCTGCCTCCGGGTCGGCATCGCCGGGGATCAACATATCGTGTTGGACCTCACAGTGGTCGGTACCGTCGGAATAAACCGTAATCCTCGATACCCAGTCGGGGTGAAACACCAGCATGTTATTGGGGAACAGAGTGTAAAACGGCGTAGTCCAGGCGCGCAGATTCCACTGTGATTGCGGCAGTGCGCGGGCTTCGAGGATGGCCTTGCGCGCACCCACTGAGCGCGAATGGCGCCCGAGTTTGGCGAACACGGTGCCGTGTTCGAGAAAAAAAGGTTCCACAGAATCCTTGTGCAGGCTCTTCAGGTGGCAGCCCTCGCTAAACGCATCCACGACCAGCTTCCAATTGCAGTTGGCCCGGCGACGGTCACCGGTTCGTACCACATGTTCGGACATGCCGAAGAAATCTAGGTCCGCGGCTACTTCGCTCAGGCCCGCGTCCCAATTGATCTCCCCACCCCCCGGTTGCACCCAGACAAACCCCGCTCGCTCAACCAACGGCAGCTTGACCAGCGAATGCGCCTCCAACGCCAGGTCGGGAAAAGCGACCTGACTCGGCACATAAAGGGACACTTAAACGCACGGGCGCTGCCACAAGGGGCCGTGGTCAGGCGCGCGCCACGATGCCGGCAGGCGTTGATAAATGCATTGAGCCCGCCGTGACGATCTCGGTTGAGCAGCAGCGGCATGGTACCTACCTGCGCCGTCACGAAATCACCCGGATCTCGCAATTGACTCACATGGGCAATCAGCAGGGGATATTGCCGGAACAAGACCGCGAGCTCACGCTCCAGCCGTTCAGCGCAGATGTAGTCGTTGACGCGCAATACACCGCTCTCACCGTGTTGGCTGCGCTGCTCCTCGATCAGGCCAAGCATCTGACTGAGCAAGGTCGTCGCCTGTTGCGGATTCATGGCGCACCTTATTGAGCATCACTTTAGAATATTCAATTATAGTTTAATTCTGAGCTGGCTATACTGCAGAAGTGGACTTTGAGGAGACCACCATGAACCACGACCCGATCAATACGCTTGAGCAACAGGTACTGGCCTCCGCCAGCCGTTGCACCAGCTGCGACTCGTCGCACAAACCACCGCAACTGTTGGATGATGGCAACGACAATCTGTTAGATTGACGCCAAGACCTGTTCAGCCAGATGCCCAAGATCCCAGAGACGACCCGTTGATCGCCTGTTTCCAACCAAAACCTGGCCATTACCTGCGCCTTGGGACATTGTTGCTAGTAGCACTCCTGAGTGCCTGTACCACGCACGAACATCAGCCCTATCAGCCGTCTGCCAGCCCAACCGCGGTGAAGGTCTCGCTCGAAACAGGCTACTACGAATACCAGGCAGACACGCCGCAACCTGAGACCTACGCACTTCCCTTCCAGCAACTCCCCGGGTACCACGTAAGCGGCCTGCGCTTTCCCTCCAGCGAGTTAAACGGACAGCCGGACAACATGGTTGACGCACGCTACTATCGCTCTGCCGACAGCGGCAAAAAACCTCTGCTCATCGTGCTGCCCATCTGGGCCACCCACACCTTTCCCGCCACCGTGGTCTCAAACGGCTATGCAGTGCACAGTAAAGGGCAGGCCAATATCCTGTGGATGCAGGGAGACGGCGCCCTGTTCGACTGGTTCCACATCGCCGATATCCAGGACGAGGCAGAGTTCCGCCGCGAGGTCGATGCTGCTGCGGGGCGTTTTCGGGCGGTGGCCATCGACGTTCGTCGGCTGATCGACTGGGCGGCATCTCGTCCCGAAATCGACACCAACCGCATCGGCATTATCGGATTCAGTATGAGTGCCCTGGTAGGGGCCAATGTGGCAGGCAACGACTCCCGGGTAAGTACCGCTGTGTACGTACTGGGAGGGGCCCGCCCCGGGGATATGATGGCCGAGTGCAACCTCGTGGTTGAGTATATGCGAGAGAGTGTGCAGGACACCTTGGGCTGGGATCAGGAGCAGTATCGCGCCTTCTTCAGCGAGGCACTGGCCGCCGGCGATCCCGCTCGCTGGCGAGGGCGATATCGACCGGAGGGCACGCTCATCATTGAGAGCAGCCGCGACGACTGCATTCCCGCGGCCTCACGCGCCGCCTTGTTCACTGCGACCGGCAAACCCGAACGCATTGTCTATCCCTACAACCACTGGCAACCGTTTCTCTCGATGACCCCAGTGGGACGCAACGTGTTGACCCGCGATATCTTCGAGTTTCTCGACCGCAAACTGCTCTCGCCAGATACGCTGGACTACCGCGGCCCGCACCAGGTTACGTCCAGCGGCAACGCGCGCTGAACCCCTAGAGAAATACCGGATACAGCGAGACAACCAGCAGCAGGGCCATGGAGACGTTAAATGCCACCAGGCGCCGGCGGCTGGTCAGCACACGCTGCAATTGCAGCCCGGCCAGGGTCCACACAGAGATACAGGGCAGGTTAATCGCTCCGAACACCGCAGCTACCAGCAGCACCGCCAGCAGGCTCTGGTCGGGGGCGTAAACGCTCAAGGCTGTCAGCGCCATCGTCCACGCCTTGGGGTTAACCCATTGAAACAACACCGCCTGAACAAACGTCATGGGCGTTCCGGTGCTCTCCTCACTCTCCTCACCGGCCGGATTCGAGCTGGCGGTGGCGATCTTCCAGGCGAGGTACAGGAGATAGGCAATACTGCAGACCTTGAGCACAGCATAGCTGACGGGATAGGCGTCAAACAGTCCCAGCAGACCCAGACCCACCAACACCACCATACCCGTGAAACCCAGGGCCACGCCCGCCATATGCGGCAGCGTACGCGTGAGACCGAAGTTCGCCCCGGAAGCCATTAACATAAGGTTATTCGGCCCAGGCGTAATAGAACTGACAAAGGAAAACATCGCCAGGCCGGCAAAGAGTTCATAAGACATAGGGCGATTATGCGTTAATCAACTCCGCTTGTCTGGCGCGCAGGGAATGTTTATCCAAAGGCGCCAAGAATCGCGCCCATCAGGGCCAACTGGGCCACATTGTAGCCGGCGCCTATACCCCAGAGTCCGCGCGGGTTGCGTGAAAACAGGTAGTTGATACCGAAAGCCGAGGCCACGAAGAACACCCCGATAAACGCTCCGCTCGCGACACCTCCGACTACACCACCGTCAGCGGGCATCACCGCTGCCAGCGCGGCGGCCTGCACCAGCGTAAACACAAAGGCACTGCCCATAATCACCGCCGGATGCCCGGAATTTTGAATGTCTTCGTCCGACAGGCCCTCAAGGGCCTGCCAACGCTTGCCAAAGACAGGGCCGTACCAGATTCCGCCGACCACGAACGCCGATACCGCCGCCACGACGACAGCAATCCAATCGACTGAAGAGAAATCCATTGGGCTCACCTGTTTTATGTATTGTGCTATCAGCGCAGCACAGGCGAGCAACACGGGGGTTAGCTGACCTTGAGCTGGTCGTATTCCCGGGAAAGGTACTTTTGCTGCTGCACGCGGATATACATGTCGAGCTGGATCAGCGCATCATGCTTGCACGCAAAGGGCCCCTCAATGGTGCCTTCGCGAGTATGGAAATACCATTTATCGCCCTCGAGAATCATGCGCTCGGAGCGGAAAAAAGAACGTCCATCTGTGTCGGTACTGCGGTTATTCATTGTCGCTGTCCATGGAATGGGCTGCCGGTGCTGGCAGGACGGCCGGAGCAGGCCCCTATTATGCGCCCTGCAACGCCGCGTATCCAGCGTTATCGGCCAGTTGTGAGGCGACTTTAGTCCCCCGGAGGTTATAATTTCTATGACCACTGATTAGGGTATTTTCGCTCGTGAATTCTGTTTCCTGCCAGGGGCGCCAGATAACGCCCTCCAAGATCGTCTGCATCGGCCGCAACTACGTGGCCCACATTGAGGAACTCGGCAACGAGATTCCCGACGACATGGTGGTGTTCCTTAAACCCAATTCCGCCATCGGCAACACGCTGCACAGCGTTCGCGACGGCGAGCCACTCCACTATGAGGGCGAGATTGCACTTCTGGTAGAAAACGGCAGTTTCAGTGCTGCAGGCTTTGGCCTGGATCTCACCAAACGGCGCCTCCAGGGCACCCTGAAACAGGCCAGCCTGCCCTGGGAAAGGGCCAAGGCATTCGATGGCGCCGCACTGTTCAGTGAATTCGTTCCACTCCCGGGCGAGGTCGATGACCTGGCACTCGAACTGGATATCAACGGCTCACTGCGCCAGACCGGTCACTGTGGATTGATGATGTATCCACCGGCAACCATTCTTTCTCAACTGCGCTCTTTCATGACGCTCGAAGATGGCGACATTGTCATGACCGGCACCCCGGCAGGCGTCGGCGAAGTAGAAGCGGGAAGCCAATTTACCGGTCGTATCCGCCACGGCGACAACACCCTGACCAGCCAGTTCTGGGAGGCGATGTAATGAAAACGAGAACTGGCTCACAAAATCGCCACTCAATTGGCTACTAATTGCTAATTTGTCGGATTTTTAATCGACTTGCAGGAATTCGGCCAATAGCCTGAATTGCCTTATAAAAACGCACGGAGTGCGACAATGCGTCTAGTGAAGATGCCAGCAATGAGCCTACAGCCGGGGATGTTTGTCGCCGAGCTGGATCGGCCGTGGCTGGAGACACCGTTTTCACTGCAGGGCTTTGTCATCCAGAACACCTCCGAGGTCCTTTACGTTTCCAAATACGTCGATCACGTGTATGTTGACGCCGAGTACAAGGGCCGCCCGGTGTTCCTGAACCTCACCCTGGAGCCCACCGCCGACCAGGGCAAAAAGCGCCTGGAAATAAAAGAAGACATTGCCCACGCGAGAATCTGCTTCGACAACGCCGCCAATACCCTCGACAAGGTTTACGATTCACTGCGCAGTGGTCGCAACGGCGACTTTGAGGCAGTGCAGGAATCGATTACGCCGCTCATCGAAAGCGTCTTCAATAACAAGGAAGCGGTAGCGGCGCTGCTGCGACTGCGCGAGAGCGACGACTATCGCTATCACCACGGCATTTCCATGGCTGTCTGGGCCGCCATTCTCGGCCGTCAGATCGGCCTGCACCAGGACGAGTTGGAGACCCTGGCCCTGGGCTGTGCCATGTGCGATGTGGGCATGACCCAATTGCCGGGCGATTTACTCAGCCAGCCCCAGGCCCTCACTGACCAGCAGCTGCGCATTATTCGCGCCCACCCCAAGATGGGGGCAGAGCTTGTCGCCCAGAATAAAAACGTCAATATCGAAGTGCTGGCGATTATCGAGAATCACCATGAGCGCGCCGATGGATCAGGCTATCCCAGAGGCATGGATGGCACGTCCATCCCGGTGCTGGCGCGTATCGCCGGTCTTGTAGATGCCTATGACGCCATGATTACACCGCGACCCTATGCACCGGCACGCACCTCCCACGAAGCCATCCAGGAACTCATGGATGGCAAGGGCACGCTGTTCCAGGAATCGCTGGTAGAACAGTTTATCCAGGCCATTGGTCTGTTCCCCACGGGCACGCTGGTAGAGCTGAATTCCGGCGAGGTGGGGATTGTCACCCGCCAGAACGAAACCCGTCGCCTGAAACCAGAGATCATTATTGTGCTCGACGAGCAGCAACAGGAGCGCGACCCCTGTATCGTCGATCTGAGCATGCAGGACAGCAGCAACGAACGCTGGATTGCCCGCGAACTGTTGCCCGGCAGCTACGGCGTCGACAGTGAGGAGTACTTCATCTAATGCCCCGGCGCGGCAACATGATTGGTTTGGTCGAACTCGCAGATGCCGATACCCTGCGCGACCGACACGGTCACGCCTCGTTCCAGGAACTCAAAGAGGTATTCCGCAAGCGCCTGCAAGGCTGGGTCCGGGCCAAGGATGAGTGCAATCAACTCGAGGACGGCCGCTACTACGTGGAGCTCAAAGGCGTGGGCAGTCGCGGCGAACTCGAGCTCGCCACGGCCAAACTGCAACGCATCTTCCAGGAACCCCACTACCAGTTCGGCCGCCCGGTCAGACTCGAGTTTACCGCCGGTTTCACCCAGGTGTCGGGCGTGGACATTAATCGCAAGAGCGCCATGCACGAGGCGGGAGTGGCGCTGCGTCAGGCGCGCAGCAGTTCGCGCCCCTACGACCTCTACCAACCCCAGCAGGAAATGGATCCGGATGCGGAGCGCAAACTGGTCCGCAAGCTGGAGAACGCTCTGGAAGTCGGTGAACTACAGCTTCACTACCAGCCCAAGGTACACGCCAAGTATCACTCTCTCATGGGTGCCGAGGCCCTGCTGCGCTGGCACACCAGTGACAAACTCATCGGCCCGAACAAGTTCATCCAGATCGCCGAGCGCCACGAGGTGATCACCCACATTACCTGGTTTGCCATCAAGTCGGCGGTGGCGCGCCTCGCGCGCTGGCCGGAAGAGCTCAGCATCGCTGTTAATGTCGCACCCAACCTGCTGCTCAATGACCAGATTCTCTCCGTAGTCCACGATGCGCTGGATATTTACGGCGTCACTCCGGGAAGACTCACCATTGAGGTGACCGAGCGAGTCATGATTGACGACCCCCAGGTGATGCTGCAGCAACTGGGCCGGCTGCGGAAACTCGGGGTAAAAATTTCCCTCGACGATTTCGGTACAGGCTTCTCATCACTATCCTACTTTCGCGACCTTCCCGTTGACGAAATCAAGATCGATAAGAGCTTTGTCAGCATGATGGTTGAGTCGGAAAAAGACCTAGCTATTGTGAAAGCCGTTATTGGCCTCGCCCACAACTTCTCCATGCGCGTGGTTGCCGAAGGTGTAGAGACCATGGACATTGCCAGACAGCTGTCGGATCTCGGCTGCGATGTATTGCAGGGCTATGTGTTCGATAAACCCCTGCCGGTGGAAGTCTTCGAACTCGACTACGGGCTGGCCCGTGACGCATCCGGGCGTCTGCGATCAAAGCCGCCCTCCTCGCTCAACTGAGCAAGCACAGCGCCAAATTCGCGATTGTTATCTTCATGCTTTTGCAGTAGCTTGATAGCAGGTCTGCGAGTGAGAGCTCATGCAATCGATCCTGCGACTGGACGTAGCGGGTCAGCCGAGAGGCTGGATCAGCGCACAAGAGGCAGTTTCTGCCTATGCCAGAGGCGATGTTATTTGGGGCATCGGGGATCCCCTCCCCCCGGTATTTGGTGGCATTCAGCGGCTCACCGGTCTGCGCTCCAGAATCGACCTGCAACCCATTATTGCCCTGCAGGGCAGAGTATTCCGCGGCTTCAGCCCCCCCCTGTGTAATCGCACCCTGTTCCGCCGGGACGACTATCGCTGCCTGTACTGTGGTCAGCAACATACCCGTGGCGAGCTCACCCGCGACCACGTAATGCCCACTTCGCGGGGCGGCCTGGACCGCTGGGAAAACGTGGTCGCCGCCTGCCGTCGCTGCAACTGGCAGAAAGACAACATGACACCGGAAGAAGCCGACATGCCGCTGCTGGCGGTGCCATTCAGACCCAATTCATTTGAGTGGCACTTCCTGGCCAAGGAGCGCATCCTGGCGGACCAGATGGAATACCTTTCCCGGCAGTTCAACGCAGAGCGGGACTGGGCGAACTAGCACCGCCGACGCTGCAATCAGTTTTCATGCCGCTGAGGCCTGCACCACCCAGAGTGCTTGGCTATACTCTACGCCAGCCCGCCAGTAGTAGAAGGAATCCACCTTGTCCAGCGAACACTTAAGCGCAGTAAACTCGATGATGGAGCAAATGGCCCGCTCGGTCATAGGCCAGGATGAAGTAGTGCGCACGCTGACGCTGGCCCTGCTATGCAATGGCAACGTCTTGCTGGAGGGCCTGCCAGGCACCGCCAAAACCCGCTCCATTAAAACCCTGTCGCAAGTGCTCGAAGCTCGCCTGGGCCGCATTCAGTTCACTCCCGATCTGCTGCCCTCAGACGTCACCGGCAACGAGGTTTATCAGGATAACCAGGGCGTATCGGAACTGATTTTCCAGGAGGGCCCAATCTTCAACGAGCTGGTACTGGCTGATGAAATCAATCGCGCCCCAGCCAAGGTACAGGCCGCGCTTCTGGAAGCCATGGAAGAGCGACAGGTCACCGTGGCCGGTAAAACTTACCCGCTTGCAGAACTATTCATGGTACTGGCCACCCAGAACCCCATCGAGCAAGAAGGCACCTACCCGCTGCCGGAAGCGCAAATGGACCGTTTCCTGATGAAAATCGCGGTGAATTATCCCGACACCGAGGCAGAGCTTGCGATTGTGCGTATGCTCCAGGAAGAGGAAGCGCAAGCCGGCACTCAGCTCACGGTCATTGCCCAGCAACATATTTTCGCCGCGCGCGACACTATTGGCGCAATGCAGATATCGCCTCCCGTAGAGCAATACCTGGTTGATCTGGTCATGGCGACGCGTCAACCGGAGGCCTTTGGTAACAAGCTGTCTGGCTGGATAGATACCGGCTCCAGCCCGAGAGCTACCATCGCCCTGCATCGCACTTCCCGGGCCAGTGCCTGGCTTGATGGCCGCGATCACGTCACCCCCGCCGATGTTCGCTCCGTCGCCCACGCCGTGCTACGCCACCGTCTCATCCTCAGCTACGACGCCATGGCCGACCGGGTCAGCGCAGACACGGTGATCGACGAGATCATAGCCCAGGTCGCTGTTGGCTGACGCTGTGTCTGAAGACGGTATTTACACCAACCTGCACGCCCTCGTTCGCCTGCGTTATACCGCCGGCGGCTTTAGCTACCTGCCAAAGCAGCCGGTGCGCTCACTGCTGGCGGGCCGCAAGCGCAGCAAGCTGCGCGGCCGCGGGCTGGACTTCGATGAACTGCGTCACTACCGGCCCGGAGACGATATCCGCACCATGGACTGGCGGGTCACCAACCGCACCGGCAAACCCCACGTGCGGGTATATACCGAGGAACGGGACCGGCCGGTGGTCGTAGTGGTCGACCAGCGAATGCCGATGTTCTTTGGCAGTACCCGGAAAATGAAGTCAGTGGTGGCCGCCGAAGCCGCTGCCATTACCGCCTGGCGCGTGCTGGGCGTCGGCGACCGGATTGGCGCCATTATGTTCAACGACGAGCGTGTACTCGACATACGCCCAGCCCGCAGCGAAAAAAAGGTCATGGCATGGCTGGGCGACCTGGAAGACATGAATCGCCAGTTGTCAGTCAATTCCGGCACCGCCGCGCGACCCGATGCCCTGGCCCAGGCACTGGAAGCCACCCAGCGAATGATCAGCCACGACTACCTGGTTATTCTGGTCTCCGATTTTTTTGGCTGGAACGACCAGTCACTGCAGAGTATCCGCCGTATTGGCGAGCACAACGACATCATCTGCACCATGATTTACGACCCTCTGGAGCGCGATATCTCCCGGGCGGATCAACTGGTGGTCAGCGATGGCCGCTATCAGTTGGAGATCAATCCCGGCAAAGAAGGCCTGGGGCAGCGCTTTGAGGATCAGTTCAAAAGCAACTTTGCCAGAGTACAGGCGGCGCTTATGCGCCACGAGGTACCCGTCATCCAACTGCATACCGACGCAGACACTGCGTCCCAGCTGCGCCAGCAACTGGGTGGCGAGAGGCCGCTGCGGTGAGCTTGCCAGACCTTCCGGACATATTTGGCAACTACGTTCTGGGCGAGGACTTCAACGAGGTCGTCTCCCCCGAGGCGGTCAACTGGCTGCCGCAGACGCCCGGTTGGTACGTGGTCGGTGCAATAGCGCTTGCCTATGCTGCGCGTTACAGCTGGCGGCGGCTGCGTTACTGGTATCGTAACCGCTATCGCAAGGAAGCCCGGCAGAAGCTCGCCAACCTCGAGCACAATGGTGCGGCAGTCGCAGCAATTAACCAAGTGCTCAAGCTTTCAGCGCTGGCCGCTTTCCCCCGGGAAGAGGTGGCGCGCCTATCGGGAACGCCTTGGGTCGACTTCCTCAACAGCCGCTGTGAAGCGCCAGTGTTTGATTCTGAGCAAGCCCAATTACTGGCGGAAGCGGTGTACACCGATCGTCAGCTGGACGCGCGCGTCAGCAACGATCTTATCGCCGCCAGCCAGGCGTGGCTCAATCTACACAGGAATCGCTACGGTGATTGAACTCGCACTGCCCTGGGCGCTGCTGCTGTTGCCGCTGCCGGCTCTGATGCGCCTGCTGCCGGCATACAAGGAAAGCCGCGATTCCGTCAAGGTACCGTTCTTCGATCAACTTGTGGCGCTCAGCGAGCAACGCCCTGAAGAGGGCGCCCGAATTCTACGCCGCGATCGCGTGCAAAAAATTCTCGTCGCCTTTACCTGGCTATGCCTGGTACTTGCGGCCACCAAACCGCAGTGGATTGGCGCGCCGATTGAGCAACAGAAATCAGGCCGCGACCTGATGGTGGCCGTGGACTTGTCGGGCTCTATGGAAGCCCGCGATTTTGCGCTACCGGACGGCACCACGCTGAACCGCCTGGAAGCGGTGAAAATTGTCCTCGATGAACTGGCCAGTCAGCGCGCCTCCGATCGGCTGGGACTGATCGTGTTCGGCGCCGCCGCCTATCTACAGACACCGTTCACCGACGAACACGAAGTATGGCAACAACTTCTGGGGGAGACGGAAATTGGTATGGCTGGGCCCAGTACGGTGTTTGGGGATGCGATTGGTCTAGCCATAAAGCTCTTTCGTGAAAGCAATGCCGACAACCGTGTGCTGATCATGCTCACTGACGGCAATGATACCGGGAGTACGGTACCACCTGTGGATGCGGCCAAGGTCGCCGCGGCCAACAACATTCGCATCTACACCATCGCCATTGGCGACCCGACGACCGTAGGTGAGGACGCGCTGGATACACAGACCATCGAGCGAGTCAGCGAACTCACTAGGGGCCGCAGCTTCCAGGCCCTGGACCAGGCGCAGATGCGCGAGGCCTACGCCACCATTGCGAGCATGGAACCGGAACTCTACGAAAGTGTTTCGTTCCGCCCTCACCAGAGCCTGCATTGGGTACCGGTGGCCGTCGCTGTCATTGCGTTCATCTGCTACCACTTGTTCATGGCGGCCTGGACATGGCATCAGGGGAGGCTGCGCCGTGCTGCCTGACCTGACCTACTTCCACTTTCTGCGACCCTGGTGGCTGCTGGTATTACTGGTATGGGTAGCGCTGGCGGTAGTCATGCGGCTACGCAAGGACCAGGGCGACATGTTCAAAGGTATTATCGCGCCCCACCTGCTGGAACATCTGCGACTGGAAAAGCGTGATTCGCGCTGGCTGAATCCTTCCACGTTCGGAATCGTATTTGCCGTCGTGACGGCTATTGTCCTGGCCGGGCCCAGCTGGCGACAACAGCCCTCACCGCTATCCGAAGACAAATCCGCCCTGGTAGTACTGCTGGATGCATCGTCATCAATGACCCAGCAGGATATCCAGCCTTCGCGACTGGTCAGGGCCCGCCACAAGGCCTCTGACCTGCTCGCACTGCGGCCGGACAAGCGCTCCGCGCTGATCGCCTACGCGGGCTCCGCACACACAGTACTTCCACTGACCGCCGACCAGGATATTCTGAATCAGTACCTGCAGGCGATAAAACCCGTGATGATGCCGCGCCAGGGGAAATTCCCCGAGTACGCGCTGCCGCTGATCGACGAAATTCTGCGCGACACAACCGCCCCTGCCACGGTCGTGCTTCTCAGCGATGGCGCTGGCGCTGACTCAATCGCGGCGTTCAGCGCTTACTTTGCCGACAAACCCCACCAGTTCATTGTGCTGGGCATCGGCACTAACAGCGACGACGACGGGCTGGTGCCTCTGGACGAACGGGCGCTCAAATCCCTGGCCGATTCAGCCGGAGGCCACTATGTTGATCTGACCATCGACAACAGCGACGTGCGCGCCATCGAACGGCGTATTGAATCGCACTATGTCATCATTGATGACGATGCGCTGCCCTGGCTGGACAGCGGTTACCCGCTGGTGTTTGTCTGCCTGACCTTGTTTCTCATGTGGTTCCGCAAGGGCTGGACACTCAGCTGGAGCTGGCTGCTGGTTCCGCTGCTGCTTACTGGCTCACCCCAGCCCGCGCTCGCCCAGGAAGACGGCGACGCAGAAATCCAGGAACAGGCGCACACGCCTGTGGTCGTGCAGTGGTTTGCGGACCTCTGGTTCACGCCCGATCAACAGGGTCGCCTGCTACTCCAATTCGGCGACTATCGCGCCGCCGCCCGCCATTTTGCCGACCCCATGTGGAAAGGCATCGCCTGCTACTATAACGAGGATTTTATGCAGGCGGCCGAGTATTTCTCGCGCTCTGACAGCGATGACGCCCTGTTCAACGAGGCCAATGCCCGCAGTCACGGGCGGGATTTCCTGCGCGCCGTAAAGCGATACGACGAGTTGCTGGCACGCACCCCGGACTATCCCGGCGCCCAGGCCAATCGGGACAAAGTGCAGACGATCATCGACGACATCAATCGCATGAGCGAGGCGCAAATGCAGGAACAGGGTGTCGGCACGGAAGAGAAACAAATGGGGGGCGATGACGCGATTCCCGCCGATGGTGCGGAAGTCCTCAGCTTCGAGCAGGTCAAACTGAAACAGTACACCGCCGAGGAAATACTCGGCAGTGAGGCCACCCGCGATATGTGGCTGCGCGGGGTACAGAAGGATCCTTCAAACTTCCTGGCGGTCAAGTTCAATATGCAGTTGCAGCAGCGGGAGCCCGCGCCGTGAGGGCCGGGCTGATTCTGCTGTGCGTGAGCCTGCTGCTGCCACCGGCGGTAAGCGCAGAGAGCCCACTGCAGCCATTGCTGGAGGCGGGCCAACTTACGATCGATAGCAGCATGACGCCCGCCACCGGCGTAGTGCCGGGAGAGCGGGCCCTGCTGCATATCCAGATCGGCACCGGCACCTGGTTTACCGGCGGTGCTCGTATACGCCTACCGGAGGTGCCCGGTCTGGTGATCCTGCAAACCGAGGAGTTTGCCGCCAACTCTTCGGAGCGTCGCGATGGTCAAACCTGGGTCATGCAGCGCTGGACCATTGACGTTTATCCACAACAGGCCGGCCTCTTCACTATTGGGCCGATTGAAGTCACGCTGAAGGTCAACGGGGGCGAGCTGGGCAATCTGGAAGGCCCCGTGCTTGCACCAGCCACGGAGCTCGAAGTCATCGTTCCTGAGGCACTTGCGAACACGCCCTTTTGGGTGGCCGCACCGGAGTTCAGCGCACGCCAGTCCCTCGACCGAGAGACCGACGCCCTGACTCCGGGCGATGCCTTTGAACGACGAGTGGAGTTTCGCGCCAGTGATGTTCAGGCCATGATGCTGCCCACACTGCGCCAGAGCGATACGCCCGGCCTCGCAGCATATCCCGGCACACCGAATCTGGAAAACCGGATGAATCGCGGCCAGTCAAAGGCCACCCGGATAGAGACCGTCAGCTACGTGGCCGAACAACCGGGGGACTATCTGCTCCCTGCAGAGGACTTTTTCTGGTGGAATACCAAGACCAACACCCTGGAGGTCATCACGGTTCCGGCCGTCCAGATCCATGTCGAAGGCGACATGAATCAGCAGCCAGCAACCAACAATGCACTGCGCAGTGTTCAATGGATGGGTATAGGTGGACTGGTGGCCCTGGGCTTCATCGCCGCCGGCTTGTTGCGCTACCGGCCCTGGCGCTGGCTGGCCAAGCCAATAGCCGATGCGCGACGGGGCCTGGTGGCGCTGCGTCAGCCCGGGCTGCCCTCTCAACTCAATCCGGGCACTAGCCGCGGTGGTAGCGCTGCGGACAGAAAGGCATCTTAGTCACGGTCACCGGCACCTGCTTGCCGCGAACCTCAACTGCCAGGGCTGTACCCGGCTCTCCCAGGTCGCGCTCAATAAACGCCATGGCAATGGGGCCACCGTAGCTGGCGCCAAAGGCTGCAGAGCAGACCTCTCCCACCTTATGACCGCTCTGATCGACCACCGGCTGACCTTCTCGAACGGGTCGCTTGCCGTCAACAGCCAGGCCAACCCGACGCAACGCCGGCTTGTTTTGCATACAATCGAAAATCACATCCGCACCCGGAAAGCCTCCGGGGCGCGCGCCATCAGGGCGACGCACCTTGCTGATAGACCACAGCAGGCCCGCCTGAACAGGATCGATCTCGGTGCTGAGTTCATGGCCGTACAGGCACAACCCCGCTTCCAAGCGCAGTGAATCCCGGGCGCCAAGTCCAATCGGCTCAACCTGGGTAAACGCCAATAGGCGACGAGCCAGAACATCGGCTGCCGCTGCGGGGACTGAAATTTCGAATCCATCCTCGCCGGTATAACCGGAGCAGGTGATGTAGACCTCGACCCCATCGATTTGCGCGCGACAACCTTGCATGAACACCAGCTCCGCAGCGGCCGGACATAGCTCAGCCATGACTTCGCGAGCGGCAGGTCCCTGCAGTGCCAACAGGGCCTGGTCAGTCAGCACTTCCAGCGTCTGACCGGCAAGATGCGCCTGTAGGTGCTCGATATCCTGCGCCTTGCAGGCAGCATTGACCACCAGGAAGAACCGGTCTTCGGCCCAGCGGGTAATAATCAAATCGTCGAGCACGCCGCCCTGCTCATTGGTAAACAGCGCGTAGGTCTGGCCGTCGACCGCCAGCCCTTCAATATCCACCGGCACCAGGGACTCGAGCATCGCAGCTGTTCCAGCGCCCGTGATAATCACCTGCCCCATATGCGAGACATCAAACAGTCCAGCCGCAGCCCGGGTATGCAAATGCTCCTTGATGATGCCGGAGGGATACTGCACGGGCATATCATAGCCAGCAAAAGGCACCATCTTGGCACCGAGTTCGCGGTGCAATCCATCCAGGGGTGTGGTCAGCAGGCTCATGGTCAGGCTCCGGGAATAAGAGAAGAAGCCGGCACTCTACCCACAGCCCGGTGCCGGTGCAACTGCTGTCCGACTGGCGAGCCAGGCGAGGTTCGGGGATAATGCGCGCCCCCGAATTACCAGGACTGGCCCGTGTACAAATTCAATACCGTCAATCTGATTGGCATGCCCGGTGCGGGCAAAAGTACCGTTGGCGTGATTCTGGCCAAGCAAACCGGCCTGCGCTTTGTCGACACCGATCTCGACATCCAGGTCCGCGAGAACGCCACGCTGCAGGAAATCGTCGACAGCGAGGGTTATCTGCGCCTGCGCGAGATCGAGCACGATGTGCTCATGGAACTGGACCTGGACCACGCGCTGATATCTACAGGTGGCAGCGTGGTCTACAGCGAAGATGCCATGGCGCGCCTCGCCGCCGCCGGTCCCATTGTCTATCTGCAGGCCGACCTGGCAACGCTGGAAGCGCGGGTGGCTGCCGCGCCACCGCGGGGCATTGCCAGTGACAGCGACGACGGGTTCGCCGGTGTCTATGCGGAGCGGACCCCGCTTTACGAGCGCTACAGCGACATCACGATCAACGCCACCGCGGGGACGGCAGATCAGGTGGCCGCCGCCATTCTCGCGCAGCTGGAACAGCTGTAGTGGACATGTCCGGACAGCACCTGGAGCCCACTATCCTTCGATTTACCGAGTCTGCCGCTGGCACGGCCTTTGCAAATTAACTGTCGAGGCGGCCCGCATCTCTGCACTAATGGGCACCCGGCGACAAGGACGTCAACGGAGCGCAGAGAACACCATGGAGGGTGGCGGGCCGCCCGACAGCTACCGGCAAAAAGTTAGTATTCCCAACGTCGATATTTTTTGCTTAACTCCGCCTTGAGGCATGCTTAAACGAGCTGGCCCTTGGTTTTTGTGTAAATCATCGGGAGGTGATTTATGGGAGAGCGCAACCAGGAACCGAATACTTCGGAACCCCTGGAGGATATGTTCGAACCCGGCCTGGGCGACATGTCCGACGAGGACCTGGCCGAACTGGCCCCGCTGGCCTCGGACAAGCAACGCCTGGCGGAGAAACGCCGCCGCGCTGAGCAACGTCTGGAAGAGAAACGCCTGCGGGACGAGTTAGGTTACTACGATCTGGAGCTGGACGACTTCTAGTCGGCGCAAGCCACTGAAGTTTCGCTGACTTTGGGCGCAGGCACGGCCGCCACGGGGCAACCGGTGGTGACAGGGTCGGCTTCGCAGCTTTCAAACCCCACCCTCTTCCCGCACACCCGGCTCTCGCGCTAGCATGCGCAATCAGGGGGAGCCAATTTATGCCAGAAATAAAACACGAAGTTCGGCCCGTCGACGTCAATTACCTGTGCGACAAATGCAACCAGGGAATGATGGCCCAATGTGGATTCATGGACGAAACCAGCGGTGACATCGAGCACCGCTGCCTGATCTGCGATCACAAGCAGACGTTTCAGTGGCGCGCATACCCAGGCATTGATTACATCGGCGCCGACGAAGCCCTATAAATCGTACAGCTGTGCGCGCAACGCCTGGAGTCCGGCAGGGTCAGCCGTACAGCAGCCGTGCTCGGTGATCAGCGCCGACACCAGGCGAGCTGGCGTGACATCGAATGCAGGATTAGCGGCACGGGTGCCGGCCGCAGCCAGATTGATCTGGCGCGACTCACCTGCCCCGTCGACACCCGCCATCGCCAGCACCTCGCCACTGTCGCGGGCTTCAATGGGAATGTGTTCACCGGCGTCACAACGCCAGTCGACCGTGGACGCAGGCAAGGCGACATAAAAAGGAATGTTGTTGTCTGTGGCGGCCAGCGCCTTCAGATAAGTCCCTATCTTGTTACAGACATCGCCATTAGCGGCGGTACGGTCTGAGCCGACAACGACGCAATCGACCAGACCCTCGCGCATCAACTGCCCGCAGCTGTTATCAGCAACCACCGTGCAGGGCACACCGGCGCGCTGCAACTCCCAGGCCGACAAGTTCACACCCTGATTCCTGGGACGGGTTTCCGACACCCACACGTGCACGTTGAGTCCCGCTTCCACAGCCTTGTAAACCGGTGCCAGCGCAGTACCCCACTGAATCGTTGCCAGCCAGCCAGCATTGCAATGGGTCATCACGTTCAGCGTGTCGCCGCGCTGAGCCTCACGCAATAGTGGCAGACCGACTTCACCGATACGCGCACAACTGGCGATGTCCTCGGCGCGCAATTCCACGGCGCGTTGCCACGCCGCCTCAGCCCGGGCAAAGGGCATCAGCTCGCCAACCTCATCGCGAACCTGTTCCAGGGCCCAGCGCAGGTTCACCGCGGTGGGGCGGGTTGCGAGCAGCTTATCGTAAGCGACGGCCAGGCCCTGATCACTCGAATCATCACGCAACCCATGGGCCAACCCAAAGGCCGCGGTAATGCCGATCAGGGGTGCGCCCCGCACCTGCATGGCACTGATGGCATGGCAATAGTCCTCCAGTGATTCGAGGTGCACCCAGCGCAGCGTGTGAGGCAATAAGGTCTGATCAATGACCTCTACCGCGCCGGATGTAGCGTCCCAGCGCAGGCTGGACAAGTCATCCGATGAAAACACGCTCAGGCTTCCTGTGCAGTGGCATTCTCGGTATGGGAAGTTTCATGCTGCCATTCAAACACGTTCAGCTCGATGAAAATAAACGCAAACAGCCACAGTGCCGCATCCCAGAAGTCGAGGAAGTCACCTGCCACACCCCAGTAACCCGCTGCGCCAAACAAGGTGCCGTACAGCGCGAACTTAATCCACTTGGTGAAGGCCATAATCTGGTCAGACAGGTTACCGCGCAACTGCAGGCGGACTTCAACTTCCAGCATGATGACAACCAACAACCAGGCGGCGGAGTTGATGACATCCGTCCAGGCCAGGGCCCGGGCCGCGGCCAGCACCTCGCTCTCGGAGACAATCTGGAATCCGTTGAGCTGAAACCATTGGTTACCGGATACCGCACAGCTGGCTGCATCCAGCGGGACATACTCGTCGATATCAACCTGCATCGACAATCCCTGATCCAGCGACGCGCAAGGGTCGAAACCCACCAACGGAGAGGCGTCGTAGAGCATGGTGAGTTCGGCGTAGTAGCCAGTAAAAGCGTAGTACACCGCGGCATAACAGAGCAAGCGCACCCAGTGCAGACCGCGCTTAACCCAACCCTGAATACGATTGTCATCGAGCACCGATGTCTCCAGCTCAAAGAGCAGCAAGAGCAACACCCAGGCGGTGGTATCAATGGTGGCGGAAAAGACCTGAATAATCTGCGAGGGCTCAAAGCCATCGACAAAGGTGTGCTCCAGCGCGCCCAATTCCTCCTGCAAGAACAGGAAAACATTGAATGTCAGCAACACATAGACCAGGTATTTAACGCCGGTGTAAAGGCGATAGTTGAAATCGCTGCCGCCTAGCAGCGTGTCCGAATCTTTCGTCATTCCAGTATCAAACCTGCAGCAGCAAGTGCTCCCGCTCCCAGGAAGAAATTACCCGGTTAAATTCTTCGAACTCATCGCGCTTGACCGCGGCAAAGGCCTTCAGGAACAGCGGATCAAACACTTCGCGAACCTCGGGCGAGTTATCCAGATTCCGCAGACCTTCCTCCAGACTGCGGGCAATTTCCACCTCGTCCTCATTGGCCGTACCCTGGTGCGGTTCGGTGGGCTTCAATTTGCCTTTCATCCCGAGGTAGCCGGACGCCAAAGTAGCCGCCATAGCGAGGTACGGGTTGGTGTCAGCCCCGGGGAAGCGGTTCTCTACCCGCGTCGCCGCCGCACTGCTCTCAGGCACCCGGAAAGCAGTCGTGCGATTGTCCAGACCCCAATTGAGGTTGATCGGCGCCGAAATATCGGGCGCCAGGCGACGGTAGGAGTTCACATTGGGCGCATAGAATGCAATCAACTCAGGCGTGTAGTGCTGCAGGCCGGCGATATAGCTGAGGAAGGTTTCCGTATGTTCGCCATCGGGCGTGACAAAGATATTCTCTCCCGTATCAGCGCGCACAATACTCTGGTGAATATGCAGCGCGCTGCCACACTCATTCTGCATGGGCTTGGCCATAAAGGTCGCGTAAATGCCATGCTTATGCGCGGTTTCGCGGATAGTGCGCTTGAAGATGAAGACCTGGTCGGCCAGATCCATGGCGTTGCCATGCAAAAAGTTGATCTCCATTTGCGCGGCGCCATTTTCGTGGATCAGCGTGTCCACCGCCAGGTTCTGCGCCTCGGCGTAGTCGTACATGTCTTCCACGAAATCTTCGAACTCTGCAACAGCATCGATGCTGTAAGACAAACGTGAAGTTTCGCGACGACCAGAACGGCCGCTGGGAGGAATCAGGACATTGTCGGGATTGGTATTGCGATCGACGAGGAAAAATTCTACTTCCGGCGCCACCACCGGTTGCAGCCCCTCGGCTTCGTAAAGCTCCAGCACCCTGCGCAGCACATTGCGGCTAGACAGCGGGTGGGGCTCACCGTTCTGCTTGTAACAGTCGTGAATAATCTGGGCGGTCGGCTCGCGAGCCCAGGGCACCACTCGCATGGTGTTCGGGTCTGGCCGGAGAATCATATCGGTGTCGGTAGGCTCGACCAACTCCCAATGCTCGTCGCTGTACTCTCCGGTGACACTTTGCACCATAATGCTTTCGGGGAGTTTGGGCTCGCCCATGTCGAGAAATTGGTGCGCGGGGATGAATTTGCCCCGTGCGTTACCGGTCATGTCTGGCACCAGCACTTCTACTTCGGAGATCTGGTGCTGCTTGAGCCAGTCCTTAATGGCCTGGGTATCGGTACTCATAAAATGTCCACATTGCCTAAAAATTCAGTATCGCGGGCCGCGACATCCGGTTCAAGGGCAAAACAAGGGAGCTACCCCGAACGTGTTATCAGCGGCGGGTTCAGCTTCGGAGTATAGTTCGGTCATGCAAAACCTACCTCATGTCGACTCCTGGTACGCCGCCTCGGCTAACCAGTCACTGGATTTCCCCCCGTTGTTGGGCGAAGCAGAAGCTGATGTATGCGTGATTGGCGGTGGATACACCGGCCTGTCCACGGCAATTCATCTGCGCAAACAGGGCTACTCCGTGGTCGTACTGGAGGCCAACAAAGTGGGCTGGGGCGCCTCGGGTCGCAACGGCGGCCATGTCGGCACCGGCCAGCGAGCAGACCAGGAAACACTCGAGGAACTGGTAGGCCTGGAGCACGCCAGGGCACTCTGGCAGCTGGGGCTGGAGGCGGTGGATACGGTGTGCGAGCTGATCGACACCCACGCCATTGATTGCGAACTGAAATACGGCAACCTGCACGTGGCCTCCAAGGCGAAAGAGCAGCCCGACCTGATGGCGGAAGTCGAGCACCTGGAGCGTGTTTACGGTTACGACAAGATTCGCTACGTGCCCCCCCAGGAACTGGCGCAGATGACCTCCGGCCAGGGACTTCACGGCGGCGTACTGGACACGGGGTCCCGCCATCTACACCCTCTGAACTACGCTCTGGGCTTGGCCCGGGCCGCCCGCGATCTCGGCGCTACAGTACATGAAGGTAGCCGCGTTACCGCTTATACGGAGTCCAACGGCGTCACGGTGAGCACCGATCAGGGCACCGTCAAGGCCAAACAGCTGGTGCTGGCCTGTAACGGCTATCTGGAAAAGCTGGAGCCGCGCACCGCGGGCCGCATCATGCCCATTAACAACTACATGCTGGCCACCGAACCTCTGCCCGAAGCATTGTGTCGACAGCTGATTCGCGACGACACCTCGATGTCCGACAGCCTGTTTGTGATCGACTACTGGAAGCTCTCGGCAGACAACCGGCTGCTGTTTGGCGGCGGCGAATCTTACACCCGCAAATTCCCCCGAGATATTGGCAGTTTTGTGCGCAAGTATATGCTGAAAATCTACCCCGAACTGGCCGACACCCGGATTGAATACGGCTGGGGAGGCACCCTGGCGATTACCATGAACCGAATGCCGGATTTCGGGCGGCTCTCGGCCAACATTTTTTACGCCCACGGCTACTCGGGCCACGGCGTGCCTATTGCCACCCTGGCCGGAAAATTGCTGGCCGAGGCGATTGCCGGAGATGCGGAGCGCTTTGATGTCATGGCTTCGGTTCCTTCCAGAACCTTCCCAGGCGGCACCCTGCTGCGCTGGCCAGGCCTGGTCGCCGGCATGTTGTTCTACTCCCTGCGCGACCGACTCGGCTGAGATACACGCATTCAGCCGCGGCAGGGAGGCCGCGCAACCGCGATCGATCGCTGGTAAAATACCCCCGTGATCCCGCAAACCGAACTACATATCTGTGACTGGCGGTCAGAGTTACGCCACGCTGTCTCCGACGGCGAGACACTGCTTGCCCGCCTCCAGCTGAACCCCGAGCAGTTGGGTTACTCGGCACTTGCCGCACGCGACTTTCCTGTCCTGGTACCGCGCCCCTATTTACAGCGCATCACACCTGGCGACCCCGATGACCCGCTATTGCGACAAGTCCTCGCTACAGGTCAGGAAACACTGGTCGAACCGGGCTACAGCGACGACCCCGTCGGAGAGACCGGCGCGACCATCCAGCGCCCCGGCGTTATCCAGAAGTACCGCGGCCGGGTATTACTTATTCTTGCCGGTGGCTGCGCGATTAATTGTCGCTACTGCTTCCGCCGCCACTTTCCCTACCAGGAAAACCGCAACAGCCGCCAGGAGTGGCTGCAGGCGCTCGAACATGTGGCCGCGGACACCAGTATTACCGAGGTCATCCTGTCCGGCGGTGACCCGCTGCTGGTCGCCGACGCTGCACTCGCGGAACTTGTCGCGACCATCGCGGCCATTCCACACGTCAGGCGCCTACGCGTGCACACCCGGCTTCCGGTGGTCATTCCACAACGGGTTACCGACGGGCTGCTCCAGGCACTCACCGGTTCGCGACTGCGCTGTGTCATGGTGATTCACAGCAATCACGCCCGCGAACTGGATGCGTCCGTGGCGCAGGCCATGCAGCGGCTGCGGGAGGCTGATGTGGAATTACTTAACCAGTCAGTACTGCTGGCCGGCGTAAACAACCACGCGGCAACACTTGTCAATCTCAGTGAGCGTTTGTTCGAGATCGGCGTGCGCCCCTACTACCTGCACTTACTCGACAAAGTCCGCGGGGCGGCTCACTTCGATGTCCCTCAAGCAGAGGGTATTGCGCTCATAGATGCCATGGCGACCGAGCTACCCGGCTATCTGGTGCCACGATTAGTGCACGAGGAAGCGGGTCAGCCCGGTAAAACACGGATTGCCTGATCCAGATACTAATCGAGGAAACTGACCGGCCCGGCACCCATGTGGGACTGAACCAGCGCCTTGTACTCGTCCTCAATCTGCTTGCGCTTCAACTTCATGGTCGGGGTGAGCAGGGCATTTTCGATCGTCCACTCATCGCAGACAAAGATATTGGAAATGCGCTCATATGACGGCACTTCACTGTTAATCTCCTCGAGCAGTGATTCCAGCTCGGCCTGCACCGCTGCCCGGTCCTTGGCCAGACCAACCTCTGACAGCGTCACCAGAACAATCGGCTGGTCGAGGCCATGGCCCATACAGCAGAACTGAGCCAGATTCGGATTGCGACCAAACAGCGATTCGAGCTTCATCGGCACGATGAACTTACCCTTTGAGGTTTTGAAGACCTCGGACACCCGCCCTGTCACCCACAGGTTGCCATCGTCATCGAAGCGCCCTGAGTCACCGGTGCAGTACCAGCCATCGTCGAATACTTCCGCGGTTTTCTCCTCGTTGAGGTAATAACCTTTCATCAGACCGAGGCTTTTGAACTGAATCTCGCCCGCGTCCGATACCCGTACCTGGACGCTCGGGTCCATGGGCTGACCAACACAGCCGGAAATGGGTTGATCATCCTTTGTCCAGGCGATGCCATGGACAAAGTTTTCCGTCATGCCGTAGCCGTCCCGCAACGCAATTCCCATGGACAGGAACCAGTCCTGCACGTCTACCGGGCAAGGCGCAGAGCCGGTGATAATGCAGCGCGCACGCGACAGGCCCAGCGCCTGGGCGATGCCCGCTTTCTGCTCATCGTTGAGGCCGGCCTGCGCCTCGGGCGGAATCTTGGCGTCGATCCCCGCTTTGAATTTCACCCACAGGCGCGGCACGGCAAAGAAGAACGTCGGCTGCACCGAGCGAACCTCGTCACCAAAGGTGTCCAGAGACTCAGAGAATGAAATCGAGGCATTGCTGTACAGGCTGGTCATCTCAACGATGATGCGCTCCGCCGCGTGTGACATGGGCAAAAAGGAGAAAAATTCGTTGGGCGTCTCATTCATGCGGAAGCTTATAACCAGCCCCGGCACGACATGGCCGGGCGTCTGGTGCATATGCATGACCCCCTTGGGATTGCCGGTGGTACCGGAGGTATAGATGATGGTGAACACGTCTTCGCCATTGGGCACCGGCGATTCCAGGTAAGGCTCATAGCTAGCAATGACTTCGTCGAGGCTAGTATCCGCCGCGAACTTACAACCCAGCATCGCGACCGTCTCTACACCCTCGGGCAGGGCCTCGGTTACGCGCGCGTGCTGATCAAAATCGCCGCAGAACACCAGTTTCACGGCCGAGTGGTTGAAAATATAGTTCGCTGAACCGATGTCCTGGCCCGGGTAGATCGGCACGCTAATGTGGCCAGCGAGCATGATCGCCAGATCACAAATAGGCCAATCCATACTATTAGACGACCAGATACCAATGCGGCTGCCTGCCGGGTAGTTCTTGTCGCGCAGAAATGCGGCGATACGGCGCACCCGGTTCCCCACATCGCGCCAAGTATGCTCCGACCATTCGAGGTTTTTCGGCTGGCGCAGGTATACCTTGTCGGGAGTTTCCTGCTCCCAGCGATAGAACATTTCCAGAGGGGTGACGAGTGCTGCGGACATGATGTACTTCCTGAGTAACGGGTCTGATAATAAGCAATTGACTATAGCTTAAGAGCCGAGGCACTGCCCCCTGGATATGCCGACAGTGATGGGCATTATTCTTCTCAGCCGATACCGCGCTGACCCGCGCCTCGTGATAGGATGCGCGTTTTAGAAGGAGGACACGCCGATGCGTTATTGGCTACTTGGTATTCTGGCGGCACTGAGCATGCAAGCGCATGCCCAGCTCGCCCCCCAACCCCCGCAGGCACCTCAGCCACCACAGGGCAATGACATCATGGGCAAAGCGATGATTGTGTCGCGGATTGCCGGGCTTTGCGAAGGCATCCGGCAGGTGAAGGTTTTTCAGGATGCCGCCCAGCTGGAAGGCGGCGACGAGTTTGTGGTGAAGTTTCTCAATGCCGAGGCCAAGCGCCTGGGCAAGACAATGCAGCAACTCGATACCCAGTGTATCCAGGCCCAAAGTACCTTTGAGCAGCTCTCCACAATGGCCGGCATCAGCCCGCAGTAACAACGTGTCACGCCGTCGATTTCGGCGGCCGACCTGGCGCTTGTGTTGCGCGCCAGTACAGGCAAAATGGTCTCTTCTTCCCACGAGGCTGTGAACATGCAGACGGATCCGCTTTCATCGGTAGCCAGCGATCTCCAACCCGAGATTACGATGCAACTAAATCAGGCAATAGCTCTTGGCGAAGCCGGGGTTGATCCATACATTCTCGACTTGTGCAGAGGCTATATCGACGCTGCGCTCCACTGTCGCGACTGGCGGCCCCCGCGGATGCCTGGGGAGAGAAAGAGCAGGCGGTGATTCAGCTCACTGAGCAGTTTGTGATGTCGGTCAGCACACTGGAAGCAGCCAGCATCGAGGCACTCCTGCCTTTTTTCAGGGCCGACGAGGTTTATGCCCTTGTACACGCCCTGTATCTCATGGACATGTCGCTGCGTTTTGACATGGTAGGCAGGGAGGTATTGCTATGAGCAGATTACCCGCAGATGCACTCACCGCCGGCGTGTCCGGCGATGGTGAACTCGATCGGGCGATTGCCGGCTTCGCCGCATCTGTCGTGCGCCAAAAAGGGGTCGACCCGTTGACCACTGAACTGGTGCGCCTGCGCTGCGCCCAGATTCACGACTGCAGACTTTGCGGATCGCTGCGCAATGCAGAAGCACTTGCCGAAGGTTTTGACGAAGACATGCAGGCCAAAATCAGCCGCTATGAGCAGAGCGACCTGGCTCCTCACCAGATTGCTGCGCTGCGCCTTTGCGACGCCATGATACTGACTCCGTCCCTTGCAGACGCAACCTTAAAGGCCAACCTGCGCGAGCATTTTTCACCCGCACAAATTGCTGAACTCATGTTTGATGTCATGAAGTGGAGCCAGCAAAAGGCCCTGGTTGCACTGCGCATGGAAGCGCCGCCGTGGCAGGAGATTAACGTGCTCACCTTCAACCAGCAGGGACAGCCGGGCTTTGAGGGCCCGGCCTACACCGAAGAGGCTTAGTCTGCCGCCGCCGCTGGCGGCGCGATCTCGTAGGCCAGCAACACATTGCCCGGCATGTGGAAGTAAATCCCATAGCCTGAGTTCATATACACGGTATCACCGTTAAATACCGGGCCAGTGCCAGCGGCGAGAAAGAGCGGCCGCCGATAAAAAGGCCGTAATTCGAGCTGAGTGAAGGGAGTACCGCCCTGAAACGAAAAAGCCCCGAATGTCGGGGCTTTTTGGTGTTTGGTCGGTGTGAGAGGATTTGAACCTCCGACCCCTTCCTCCCGAAGGAAGTGCGCTACCAGGCTGCGCTACACACCGTTAATTTAAGGCGCGCCACTATACCAAATGGCTTAAGGGCCGCCAATGCCCTCAGTATATGCCGGCCGCCCGTGCAATCCACTGGCTGACAAAGCTGAGAATGGTTACGGAACCAATCAGCAGCAGGATCATATAGAACGGACGAAATGGCTTGCGTTCGACCGAGTTGACGCCGCGCTTAAGGAATTCGTCGACCTTAGCCTGATCCTCGGGATACAGGGAATTCTGGTAGCTGCGGTCTTGCTGTTCTTCAGGCTGTTTCATAGATAAAAAAAGGGGAGAACACGGTACGTATTCTCCCCCCGAATAAAGGGAATGTCACGCCAAACCGGCGCGATTTCCCAGCAGCAAACGTTTAGAACGCGAACATTTCCTCGGGCATCTGCATGAGGTTGTCAGCGCCGGCCAGCATGGTGGTCTTCAGCGACTCGGTACGCGGCAGCAGGCGTTCGAAGTAGAACTGCGCGGTCATCAGCTTGGCCTCGTAGAACGAGGTGTCGCCGTCGGCAGCGGCAATCTTCTGGCGGGCGATAATCGCCATCTTGGCCCAGAAGTAGGCCAGTGTGATGTAACCGGAGTACATCAGGTAATCCACCGCAGCGGAGCCCGCTTCGTCAGGGTTGCTCATGGCAGCTTCGCCAATCTGCATGGACACACCCAGCCACTCGTCTTTCTTGGCGTTGAGCGCGTCGATGAAGGGCTTATCTTCCTCGGCGGTGTTGGCCTGGCACAGCTCGTCGATCATGTTGGTGAAGTTGAGCAGCATCTTGCCGCCGGAACCCAGTACCTTACGACCGATCAGGTCCATGGCCTGGATACCGGTGGTGCCTTCGTACAGCATGGCAATACGGCAGTCGCGGACGATCTGCTCCATGCCCCACTCGCTGATAAAGCCGTGGCCACCGAAAATCTGAACGCCGTGGTTGGCAGCTTCGTAACCGGTTTCGGTCATGAATGCCTTGGCGATCGGGGTCAGCAGTGACATCAGGTCATCAGCGTTTTTCGCTTCTTGCTCGGCGCCCTTGTCCACAATGTCGCCCAGCATGGCCAGGTACAGCAGGAACGCGCGGCTGCCTTCGGCAAAGGCCTTCTGGGTCAGCAGCATCTTGCGCACGTCGGGGTGCACGATGATCGGATCCGCGGGGCCATCGGCGTTCTTGGGGCCGGTGAGGCTGCGCATCGCCAGGCGCTCTTTGGCGTAGGTCAGGGCGCCCTGGAAGCTCTGCTCCATGTGGGACAGGCCCTGGGCAGCAGTACCGATGCGCGCAGTATTCATAAAGGTGAACATGCAGTTCAGGCCACGGTTCTCGGGGCCAATCAGGTAGCCCTTGGCGCCGTCGAAGTTCAGCACGCAGGTGGCGTTGCCGTGAATTCCCATCTTGTGCTCGATCGATGCACAGTGCACGCCATTGCGCTCACCGACAGAACCGTCATCGTTCACGTTCATTTTGGGAACGATAAACAGGGAGATACCCTTGGTGCCTTCCGGTGCGTCCGGGAGGCGAGCCAGTACGATGTGGACAATATTGTCCGTCATGTCGTGTTCACCGGCGGAGATGAAGATCTTCTGGCCGGTAATCGCGTAGGAGCCGTCGGCATTGGGCTCGGCCTTGGTGCGCAGCAGGCCCAGGTCAGAACCACAATGAGATTCGGTCAGACACATGGTGCCTGTCCACTCGCCGGAAATCAGCTTGGTGAGGTACTTTTGCTTCTGCTCTTCGGTACCGTGCTCTTCAATGGTCTTAACAGCACCGTGGCTCAGGCCGGGGTACATACCCCAGGACCAGTTGGCGCTACCCACCATTTCAGTGTTCACAATGCCCACCAGGTTGGGCATGCCCTGACCGCCGTAATCAACATCGGCAGACAGCGAGGGCCAGCCATTGTCGACATACTGCTGGTAGGCTTCTTTGAAGCCCGCCGGGGTGGTCACACCCTCTTCGCTCCAGGTACATCCCTCTTCGTCACCAACACGGTTCAGGGGCTGCAAAACTTCTTCACAGAACTTGGCGCCTTCGGCCGCAATCGCGTCCATCAGGTCGGTGCTGGCCTCTTCGTAGCCGGGCAGGGTCTGGAAAACTTTTTCCGCTTCCAGTACTTCGTTGACAACAAAACCGATGTCGCGCAGGGGAGCCTTATAGTCTGGCATTGTCCTTTACCTCTCTTTGTTTAAACCGGCCCGCGGTGGCAGCAGCCACCCCATAGGGACCATGTAAGCAGTGCACACATTTTGCGTAAAACGCCCCCGAAGTCAAATACCTTTTTCGGGTTAGCCCCGGGCGGAGTCAGATATTCTGGTTATAAAGCGATCAAACGGGCGTCTTGCGATCAGATAATAGTAAGCGCTTACTACTGCATAATCTCCCGAATATCAAGAGATTGACCTGCTTCAACAGGGCTCCAGGGGGAAATATGGGCCACCTCACCCAGAAACGGTGCAGGCAGCAGGTGCATCAGTGTGTCCAGGTTTTCCTCGTGGCACGTCATTCGCTCACCGGGTTGATTTGCTACCCAGCCTGCCAGCGGCAGGCCGTCACCTAACACGGCCTCGGCCGTCAGCAGGGCGTGGTTAATACAGCCCAGGCGCATGCCGACGACAAGAATCACACCCACCTGTAACTCGCGGGCGAGGTCGGCGAGCGTCTCCCGAGGGGAGAGCGGGACACGCCAGCCACCGGCACCTTCGATCAGCACCAGATCATGCGGCCCGGTCATAACGCCGCGGCAAAACCCCGCCAGTTGCGAGGCCTTCATGGTCCGGCCCACCTGGGCGACAGCAATGTGCGGGGCAATTGCCGGTGCCAGTGCCACCGGGTTGACCTGGGCGTAGGGCAGCTGCGCGGTCATACTGGCCATCAATGCGAGAGCATCTTCATTCTGGCCCTGATCGTCACAGCCGGCTGCCACCGGTTTCACGGCCGCGGTGTTGAGCCCGGCCGCAGCCGCCGCCTCGAGAATGGCACAGCTCACCGCGGTCTTCCCCACCTCGGTATCGGTACCGGTCACAAAGAAAGTCTTGCTCATATTCGCTCTCTCACACTTTCGTCAGGGTACCGAAGTACACCTCATAACTGGCGGGCAGCAGTCCATCGCGCCGCCACTGCTCGTACGCCTGCAACATCCCCTGCAGGGCCCTGCGGCCGGTCAGGCCGACGGGACGATCGCGGTTGACGTTGTGGGCCCCCAGGGTTTTCAGCTCATTGAGCAATTCGCGCACCTGGCGGTATTCCATACAGAACGGCTCAATATCCACCTGCAACGCAATGCCCGGGGTGCGCGCCGCCGCCTGATCGAGACGCTCCAAAGGGAGAAATTCGTTAACGTGCTGATACTCATCCACGGCTGCCCAGGAAGATCGCAGTTCATGCAACGTGGCAGGCCCCAGCGAGGTAAAGACGCAGCGCCCGCCCGGCCGCAGTACCCGCGCAACTTCGGCGAACAACAACTCCGGGCGCAAGCACCATTGAATGGCAAGGCTACTGAACACCAGATCAACCGAGGCGGAGGCCAGTGGCAATGCCTCGGCGTCGCCCACCAGCCACTCGCCCGCCTGGGGATGCACATCGCGTGCATAACGAACCATGCCCTCGGCCAGGTCCAGGCCGATATACGTGGCGTCGGGAAACCGTTGCCTGAGCGCGGCGCTGAAATGGCCGGTGCCGCTCCCGAGATCCAGCACCTTCTCCGGCGCCTCCGGCAGCGCGTTAATACTGGCCAACAGACGATCACCGACGTCTCGCTGCAATTGGGCGACACTGTCATATTCTGCCGCCGCGCGGCTGAAAGACTGCGCCACATCGTGCTTGGCCAGTGCCAGTGGCGCCGCTACCGCAGCCAATAGATTCTGTTCCGCCAGGAATGCCTGCAGCGCTTCGGCGACTGCTTCTGGCTGTTCGAGAGGGGCGGTGTGTGCGCAACCAGCAAACACCCACACTCGTGCTGGCAGTCCTCGCATCGAGTCCTGCAACTCCGGCGGGTGCAGTCCATCGTTGTCGGCCAGCAAATGCAGTTGCGGCGGCAGCAATGACGACAGCAATTGGCGTTGATCCAGTTGCGCTAGCCAGATCAGACCGGTTTCCAGCGCCAAACCAGGCTGCGGTGGACGCAGGGCCTGAAGCTCGCGCAGCAGTGCACGTGGATTCTCCGCGCCCGCCACCTGCAGGCTGTCAAAGCGGCGCAAGGTTCGCTGTTCATCATCGCGGTATGCGGAGGCGAATACGGCTAGGTCTGCCGCCGGCATTCCCGGCCAGTCGAGTTGGGCCACGAAACAGGGATTCGTACACAGCGTCACTACCGCACGTACGCGCTCCGGTGCTCGCTCGGCCAGGGCCAGGGCAAGCTGGCCGCCCAGCGACCACCCCAGGTAAACCGCCCCGGTAGGTGCCGCGGCCAGGATCTCGTCGAGCAGCACATCGAACTCCGGCGCCTTGTCCCCACAGCCGGGAGCCAGCCCGGGCAAATCCAGTAACGTCACATCGGCCCAAAGACGCAGGGAGGGCAGCATCGGCCGCCACACCTCGCGATTGGCACCCCAACCGTGCAATAACACCAGTTTCTGACGAGGCTCACCGCTTGCGGGCAAATATTCGCGCTGCAACATCACAGCTGCTCCCCGGCCACATCGGCCAAGACCGAAAGCAGCGCATCCACCTCGGCGTCAGTGTGTGCTGCGGTCAAGGTAATGCGCAGGCGCGAGGTGCCCGCAGGCACGGTGGGCGGGCGAATCGCCCCCACCAGAAAGCCCGCCTGGCGCAGGGCCGCACTGAATGCCATTGCCCGACCCGCGTCACCTATCTGCAGCGGCTGAATCGCGCTGTCGGAATCCATCAATGGCAGGCCAAGCGCCTCAGCGCCTGCGCGAAAGCGCCCTATCAATTGCTGTAAATGTTCACGGCGCCAGGCCTCTGTCGCGAGCAGGCGCACCGCCGCCAAACCAGCCGCGGCGACCGCCGGTGGCATCGCTGTGGTGTAAATGTAGTTGCGCGCACCCTGAATGAGGCTTTCGATCAACAGCTCGTCACCGGCCACAAATGCCCCGGCGCAACCCAGCGCCTTACCCAGGGTGGCCATGAGTACCGGCGCCTGGGCAGAATCAAGCCCGGCGGCGGTAACGCTGCCTGCACCGCCCTCGCCCATCACCCCGATGCCATGCGCATCGTCAACCATTAACCAGGCATTGTGCTGCTGGCAGAGGGCGGCCAGGTCGGCCAGGGGCGCGGTATCCCCATCCATGCTGAACACCCCGTCCACCACCACAAGTTTGGCGCTGTCAGGCGGCGCTGCGATGATTTTGTGCTCAAGGTCGGTCACATTGTTGTGGGCGAAGCGGCGGAATCGCGCGCCACTGTGGAGGCCGCCGTCGAGTAGCGAGGCGTGATTGAGGCGATCCTGAAACACCTGGTCGCCGGATTGAAGCAGCGTGGTGAGGGTACCGGTGTTGGCAGCATAGCCGGATGAGAACAACAGCGCCCGCGGGCGGCCAGTCAACTCGGCCAGAGCCTCTTCCAGTTCGCGGTGGGGCGTACTGTGGCCGCACACGAGATGCGAAGCACCGCTGCCCACACCATAGCGCTCAGCGCCGGCGCGCAGCGCAGCCACCACCTGCGGGTGGGCGGCAAGCCCGAGGTAGTCATTACTGCAGAAATTGAGATATTCGCGCCCATCGACCCGCACCCGCGGGCCCTGGCTCGATTCCAGGGTCAGGCGCTGGCGATAGAGATCGTCCCTGCGGCGCTGCGCCAGGACAGCGCCAAGGCGCTCATTGAAACCGGGCATGGCACCAATCAGGCGCGGGCCGCGTCGTAGAACTGGGGATGCGGTGTTTCCGGCGCCTGCTCCAGAGCCAGCTCCTCGGTGTTAATGCCGAGCTTGCCAAACAGGGCCATATCTTTGTTGGCCCGGGGATTGGGCGTGGTCAGTAGCTTCTCGCCGTAGAAGATCGAGTTGGCACCGGCAAAATAGGCCAGCGCATGCATCTCTTCGTTCATCTCTTCGCGGCCTGCCGACAGGCGCACATGTGACGCGGGCATCATGATACGGGCAACGGCAATCATGCGAATAAAGTCGATGGGGTCGAGATCTTCCTGGCTCTCAAGCGGCGTGCCTTCAACACGCACCAGCATATTAATAGGCACACTCTCCGGATGCTGGGGCAGATTCGCCAACTGCTGCAGCATACCGGCGCGATCACTTTCCTGCTCGCCCATGCCGACAATACCGCCGGAGCAGATTTTCATGCCGGAGTTGCGCACATGGTCCAGGGTATCGAGACGATCCTGGTAGGTGCGGGTGGTGATAATGTCGCCGTAGTACTCCGGGGAGGTATCCAGGTTGTGGTTGTAATAGTCCAGGCCGGCTTCGGCCAACTCCCGGGCCTGATCTTCGGTGAGCATGCCCAGGGTCATACAGGTTTCCAAACCCAGATCCCGCACGCCTTTAACCATCGCTACCACGTGGGGCATATCGCGGTTTTTCGGGCTACGCCAGGCAGCACCCATACAGAAACGGGTTGAGCCTGCGGCCTTGGCCGCCTTGGCCTGCTCCAGCACTTTCTGCACTTCCATGAGCTTCTCCACCTCGAGACCGGTGTCATAGCGGGTGCTCTGGGGGCAGTAGGCGCAGTCTTCCGGGCAAGCGCCGGTTTTGATGGAAAGCAATGTGCTCACCTGCACCTTGTTGGGGTCAAAATACTTGCGATGCAGGCTCTGGGCTTCAAACAGCAGATCGTTAAACGGCAGGGCAAACAGCGCTTCCACTTCCTGGCGCGTCCAGTCGTGGCGCAATTCCGAGGCGGTGGGCTCAACAATGGGGGTAGCAGCGGTGCTCATAGTTAACCTGATTCTGTTCATGCTGTTTCGGTGGTGGGAAATGATACCGCGGGACCGGGCGCTGTCAACCTGGAAGAGCGGCCATGGTTAACAACATAAACCGCCTCGCCAGATACCTGCTGGATGGGCTGCTACCCCAGTACTGCGCCCTCTGCGGAATGTTCAGCCACAGCGATCTGCCCCTCTGCCAACACTGCCGGGAGGAACTGCCTATCAACCAGGCCGCCTGCCCCTGTTGTGCACTGCCATTGCCGGCCCACATCGCCGCGCCAGGCTGCGGCCGCTGCCTGCGCCACCCACCGGCCTATAGCGCTGCGGTCGTGCCGCTCATCTACGGGGAGTATCTGGCATATCTTATCCAGCGCTGGAAGTTCCAGCGCCAATCAGGATTCACTCGCCTGCTGGCCACCTTGTGGCTAGAGCATGCCCAGGTGACACCGCCAGACCTGCTGGTGCCCATACCCCTGCACTGGCGGCGCCAGCTCACCCGCGGTTACAACCAGGCCGAGCTATTGGCCCGGGCTATCACAGCACAATCCAGCTCGCTGCAGCGCACCCGGATCGATACACACCTGTTGTACAGGCACCGGGCGACGGCAGCACAGTCGGCCATGGATGCCCAGGCCAGGACGCGCAATCTCAGGGGTGCCTTTACAGTGCGGCGGCGCTGTGACAGCCTGCGAATCGCATTGATCGACGACGTGATGACCACCGGTGCCACCGCGGAAGCGGCGGCCACAGCCCTGCTCGACGCAGGTGCCCGGCAGGTCGACATCTGGTGCCTGGCCCGCACCCCCCTGTAAGAGGAACGAGGAATATTCCATGCGCTGCCTAATACTCGCTCTGCTAATAACAGTAGCGCCGGCGGGGCTTGCTGAGACACCACTCACCGTCGCCGTCGCCGCCAACTTCCGCCCCACCCTGGAAGACATTAACGCCCGCTTCAGCGCCCAAACCGGTCACCCGGTCAGACTGAGTAGTGCCTCCACCGGTGTGCTCACCCATCAGGTCATGCGCGGCGCCCCTTATCATCTATTCCTGGCGGCCGACGCCGCCGCACCGGCACTGCTGCACGATGAAGGCCTGGGCCTGCGGCCCTTTTGCTATGCCACCGGCCAGCTGGCACTGCTAGGCGGCCCCCTCAGTCAGCTTGAGGCGCCGGGCCTGGGGCTGGATCTGGCCATTGCCAATCCCGATACCGCCCCCTACGGCCAGGCCGCCATGGATGTACTGAACCTGAAGGGTACTCAGCCGCAGAGACTGGTGCGGGGCAATAACGTACTGCAGGCCTACCAGTACTGGCGCACCCGTACCGTGCAAATGGCCCTGGTGTCCAAGTCATTAGCCGGTGAGGCGGGCATCGCCATTCCCGCCAAATGGCATCGCGATCTGCAGCAACACGCGCTGGTAATCAAGGATCACCCAAACCTCAATGCCTATCTCGAGTGGCTGAGAAGTGATACCGTGCGCCAACTGATTCTGGACTCGGGTTACCTGCCTTGCCCCTGAACCCCGCCGAACTGGATGCCATTGCCCTGACCATGGCATTGGCCAGCACCACCACTGTGATTCTTCTCCTGCTCGGCACGCCACTGGCCTGGTGGCTGGCACGACACCGGGGCAGTTTCGCCGCTTTTATCGAAGCCATCGTCGCGCTGCCGCTGGTACTGCCACCGACCGTGCTGGGGTTTTACCTGCTGCTGGCGCTGGCACCGGACGCGCCGCTGGGCAAAACCTGGCAGGCACTGACCGACCAGCAGCTGGCCTTCAGCTTCTCCGCGCTGGTCATCGGCTCGGTCATTTACTCGCTGCCATTTGTGGTCCAGCCACTGCAGGCCGCCTTCCAGCGGGTACCCGGCGGCATGCTTCAAGCGGCTGCCACGCTGGGGGCCACACCCTTCGACCAGTTTCGCTCCATCATCCTGCCGCTGACCCGGCGCAGTTTTATCGCCGCAGCCGTGCTTGGCTTTGCCCATACGGTCGGTGAATTCGGCGTGGTACTGATGATTGGCGGCAATATTCCGGGGGAGACCCAGGTACTCTCGATCGCCCTCTACGACCAGGTGGAAACCCTGAAATTTGCCGAGGCCCACCGCCTCGCAGCCGGGCTGCTGGTCTTCTCCCTGGCGTTGCTGTTCTTTGTTTACCGCAAGGGCGCGGGCTGGCGGGTGAATCACTGATGTTACTGCTGGATATTCAATGCGCCGGCGAACAGGGTTTTGAACTGGCACTGCAATGCGCTTTGCCCGCGGAGGGCGTCACCGCTATTTACGGACCCAGCGGCAGCGGCAAGAGCACCCTGCTGGACTGTATTGCCGGCTTACGCAACGCGGCGCCGGGTAGCGAGATTCGCTTCGGCGCAGCCACCTGGCAGAATCGCGAGAAATGCCTGCCGCCCTGGCAGCGCAATATTGGCTATGTGTTCCAGGATGCCCGGCTGTTCCCGCACCTCACGGTGGCGGGCAATCTCGACTATGCGGCAAATCGCGCCAGCGGGCCTGCACCGCTGGCGCGCGATGCACTTGAGCAATGGCTGGGGCTGACACCGCTGCTCGAGCGATTACCCGATACGCTGTCGGCGGGCCAGCGCCAGCGCGTCGCCATTGGCCGCGCCCTCCTTGGCGCCCCGGATCTGCTGCTCCTGGACGAGCCACTGGCGAATCTCGATCACGCCGCCAGCCGCGAGTGCCTACAACTACTGCAGGACCTGGCGAGCCGGCTCGAACTACCGGTGTTGTATGTCAGTCATGATATCGAAGAGGTCGGCGCCCTGGCCGATCACATCCTGCTCTTGGAAAATGGTCGGGTAACTGCCCAGGGCCCGTTCCTGGAACTGGCGTCACGCCTGGACAACCGGCTCTCTCATGAAGAACAGGCTGCGGCTATTCTCATCGGTGAAATCGCAGCACACGACGAGGCTTATGGCCTCAGCGAGATTCACATTGCGGGCCAGTCACTACTGGTCAATCACCTCGACCAACCCATCGGCAGCCGCCGCAGGGTACGCATTCCGGCACGGGACGTGAGCGTGTGCGCCAGCAAGCCAACCGACAGCAGTATCCTGAACATCCTCCCGGTGACCGTGGCAGAGATAGAACAGTGCACAGACGCGCGGCTGCTGCTGCGCCTGGCTCTGGGCGACCAATATTTACTGGCGCGCATCACCCGCAAATCGGCCGAGACCCTGAAGCTCAACGCGGGCGATGACATCTTCGCCCAGATCAAAAGCGCCGCACTACTCAGCGAGGCGAGCCTGTGAGCGAACATCCCTACGACAGACTCACCCCGGACATGGTCATCGACGCGGTGGAATCCACGGGCCGGCTGTCCGACGCGCGCCTGCTGGCGCTCAACAGTTACGAGAACCGCGTCTATCAGGTGGGCATTGAAGACGGCGAACCGCTGATCGCGAAATTCTATCGGCCGGATCGCTGGACCATGGCACAAATCGAAGAGGAGCACGCCTTCAGTCTGGAACTGCAGGCTGCCGACATCTCGGTAGTGGCACCGATGGCCGACGAGCAGGGCACCACCCTGCATACCTATGAGGGCTTCCAGATCGCCCTGTTCCCACGCCGTGGCGGCTACCCCCCGGAGCTGGACAACCTCGACAACATGCTCATCCTCGGACGTACCCTTGGACGTATCCACGCCGTGGGCAAAGCCAATTCTTTCGAGCATCGCCAGCGTATTGATATCGACCGCATGCTCGCCGCGAACCGCGAGTACCTGCTGGAAAACTTCATTCCAAAGGAGCTTGAACCGGCTTACAGCTCGCTCACGGCAGATCTACTGCAGGCGGTCACCGAGCAATACCAACCTGCCCCGGAAGATGAGACCCGTGTGCACGGCGACTGCCATGTCGGCAATATTTTGTGGCGCGATGATGTGGCGCACTTTGTTGACCTGGACGACTGCAGCACGGCGCCGGCCATGCAGGATTTGTGGATGTTCCTCAACGGCGAGCGCCACGAGCGTGAACTGCAATTGTGTGAGCTGATCGAAGGCTACGAGGAATTTTGCGATTTTGATGCCAGACAACTGCGCTGGGTCGAACCGCTGCGCACGCTGCGGCTAGTGAATTATGCGGCCTGGTTGGCCAGGCGCTGGGATGATCCTGCGTTTCCGCGGGCGTTTACTTGGTTCAACACCGAGCGGTATTGGGCTGAGCATATATTAGAGTTGCGGGAGCAGATGGCGGCTTTACAGGAGGAGCCTTTGCGGTTGCTGTAGGTCTTGGGTGTTGTTGCTGGCTAACCGGTGCGGCATCGCGCTTATGTTTTGTGGAAGCGGCGCAGGGCTTTCGCGGGGAGTGTTTGAGGATTGCGTCAGCAATCCCACCCCGAGTTGCCCCGCGACCGCAGCCGCTGGAGCAAAACATACGGCTGCGCAGAAAAACCCACGCCGCTGCGAATTCGCGTCTAGCCAGAGCCAGACACAACCTCAGGCGTCAAAAATCTTCCCAGGATTCATAATCCCCTTGGGATCAAACACCTGCTTAATGCCCTTCATAATCTCGATCTCCAGTGCCGAGCGCGAATACTCGAGATACTCCTTCTTGAGCAGGCCCACGCCATGCTCGGCCGAGACCGAACCACCGTAGCGCTGCACAATCTCAAACACCCAGGTCGACACTTCGCCGCACTGCGCCTTGAACTCATCAATGGGCAGCCCCTCGGGCTTGAGAATATTCAGGTGCACATTGCCGTCGCCAATATGGCCAAACCAGACGATCTCAAAATCGGGATAGTTCTGGTTAACCACGGCCTCCACTTCCGCCAGGAACTCCGGCACGCGTGAGATCACTGTGGAGATGTCGTTCTTGTAGGGCGTCCAGGGCGTAATGGTTTCGGAAATGTCTTCGCGCAGGCGCCACAGGTTCTGGGCCTGGGACAGGCTCTGGCTCACGGTGCCATCGTAAACCCAGCCCTGCTCCACGCAGTGCTCGAAGAGCGCCATGGCTTTTTCCATGGCCGCATCGTTCGGCTGCTCGAACTCGATCAGGGCGTAGTAGTCGCACACGGTTTCGAAGGGGCGCTGTAAATCCTGATGAGCGACCACTTTTTCCAGGGCGATCTCGGAGAAAAACTCAAAAGCCGACAATTCGATCTCGGCCTGGAAGGCGGTGAGCACATGCATAATTGCCTGCATGTCAGGCGCACCGAGGACCAGTACCGCCAGGTTCTCCGGCGTCCGCGTCAGTGACATGGTGGCTTCCACGACCACCCCCAACGTGCCCTCGGCACCAATAGCCAGCTGGCGCAGGTCGTAGCCGGCGTTGTTTTTCATCAGGCCGCGATTGAGGTCCAGCAGCTCACCGGTGCCGGTGACGAGCTTGAGGCCGGCCACCCAGTCGCGGGTCATGCCGTGCTTGATAACCTTGATGCCACCGGCATTGGTGGAGATATTGCCGCCGATCTGGCTGGAACCCGCGGAGGCAAAATCCACCGGATAGTAAAGACCCTGCTCCTCGGCGAACTGCTGCAGTTGCTCGGTAATAACCCCAGCGCCACAGCGCACGGTGCGGTCTACGAGATTGAAATCAGAAAGGGTATTAAGACGGTCCAGGGCCAGCACCAGCTCACCATTGGCGGCCACGGCACCGGCACTCAGGCCGGTGCGGCCGCCGGAGGGCACAATCGCGAGGTTTTGGTCAGCGGCCAGGCGCACAATGGCCTGTACTTCCTCAATGGAACCGGGCAGCAGTACCGCCGAGGGCGCCGGCGTGTAGAAGCGGGTCCAGTCCAGGCCATACTGCTCACAGCTGCTTTCGTCAGTGAGCACACGCGTCTCGCCGACTATGGCTGCGAGAGCCTCCAAAATCGCTGGATCGAGCTGGGCCAAGGGGGTACCTCCGGTATTTTTCACAGGGCGCTGAATCAGGGGGCGCGTATGGTACCATACGCGCCCTTTTTTCTGGTCCACTCCCTTTACGGGCCTCCACAACACAGGATTGAGCGGTCATGGCACAGCAGTCTCTGCCCAAAGACAAGATCAAGTTTTTACTCCTGGAGGGCGTTCACCCGTCCGCTGTCGAAACGCTAGAGCGCGACGGTTACACCAACATTGAGTTTCACAAGAAGGCACTGCCTCCCGAGGAGCTGAAGAAGGCCATCGCCGGCGCGCACTTTGTGGGCATCCGCTCCCGCACCCAGCTGACCGAAGAGATTTTCGAAGCCGCCAAAAAGCTGGTAGCGGTGGGGTGCTTCTGTATTGGCACCAACCAGGTGGATCTGAACGCGGCCACCCGGCGCGGCGTCGCGGTATTCAACGCACCTTTTTCCAATACCCGCAGCGTGGCCGAGCTGGTCATCGCCGAAGCGATTCTGCTGCTGCGCGGTGTGGCGGAGAAAAACGCCGCGGCACACCGCGGTGAATGGATGAAGACTGCCGTGAACTCTTACGAGATTCGCGGCAAGAAGCTGGGCATTGTCGGCTACGGCAATATCGGCATGCAGTTGGGCGTGATTGCCGAGAGCATGGGCATGCAGGTGCAGTTCTACGATGTGGTTAATAAATTGCCGCTCGGGAATGCGCGCCAGGTGCCGAGCCTCAACAACCTGCTCGGGAATTCCGACGTGGTCAGCCTGCATGTGCCGGAGACCGGCGCCACTCAGGATATGATTGGCGCAGCCGAACTTGCGCAAATGCAGCAGGGCGCAATTTTGATCAATGCCTCGCGTGGCACCGTTGTCGATATCGACGCGCTGTCCGAAGCACTCGCCGAGGGACGCCTGGGCGGCGCGGGCATCGATGTCTTCCCCGTGGAGCCGCGCTCCAACGACGACGAGTTCATCTCCCCGCTGCGTCAGTTCGACAATACCTTCCTGACCCCTCACATTGGCGGCAGTACCGTTGAGGCTCAAGAGAACATCGGCATGGAAGTCGCCGAGAAGCTGGCCAAGTATTCCGACAACGGCACTACCACCTCCTCGGTCAACTTTCCCGAGGTGGCATTGCCCGAGCACGCCGGCAGCCACCGTTTGTTGCACATTCACCGCAACGTACCCGGCATCATGAGCGCGATTAACAACGTGTTCTCCGAGACCGGCGTCAACGTATCCGCCCAGTACCTGCAGACGACTGAAGAGGTGGGCTACGTGGTCATCGACGTGGACGCCGAGTACAGCGATGTGGCACTTGAGCGCCTGGCCGCGATTGACGGCACCATTCGTTCACGCGTTCTGTTCTGATTCTTCTGTGCCGGGGGCTGGTCACAGCCAGCATCCCGGTGGCATCATCGTGCCATGGCAACCGAAAAATACACAAACTCATCCAAAGACGAGTTCATCGCTGAACTGGTCAATGAGCACGGCGTGCCTCTCGAAAAGTACCTGGCGCGCAAGCTCGGCAGCCCGGAAGATGCAGCGGAGCTGGCCCAGGAAGCCTTCATTCGCATCCATCGCCTGGAGCAGCCACAGAATCTCGATAACGCCCGTGCGTTTCTCTACCAGGTAGCCACCAACCTGGCTGTCGACCAGTTGCGGCGCCGGCAGCTGCATTACAAATACCTCAATAGCGAAAAGGGCATGGTCGAAGACGGCGAGCTCCAGGACCCGAATGCCGCCGGCGCATCGCCGGAGCAAATTATTGGCGCCCGGGAGAAGCTGTCCGCCATCCAGGGCGCCGTTGAAGAGCTTCCTTTCAAGGTCAAACAGGCCTTTTTGTTGCATCGTCAGAACGGAATGCCCTACAGCGCGATCGCAGAACAGCTCCAAGTTTCAGTTTCTAGCGTAGAAAAGTACATACTGCAGGCGTTGAAGCACTGCCGCAGTCGGTTGGCGAGCCATTATCCGCCTGAAGATCAGGCATGAAGGCCAGTATTTTATATTTCACATAAATATATTGAGGGAACTTGATTCTAATTCGTCACACCAAGACAAGGAATCTATCGATAGCAGCTGCATCCGCACTGCTTTAGCAATCAACGCGGCAAGGCACCGCTGGAAACGAACGTGGAAGTAGAAGGCAACGGACAATACGAGCAAGCGTGCGACGCAGCCCTGGGCTGGATTGCGCGGCTGCGCTCCGATCAGGCATCCGCTGCCGATCGCGAGTCGTTTGCGCTCTGGCTGGGCGAACACACCAGCCACCGTTCTGCCATGGACCAGATGCTCGAACTCTGGGACGACCTCGGTGTACTCCAGATGCTGCCCGACGCGACGCCCGCGGAACTGCCCCGTGAAGCGGCCAACCAGAATCGCTGGTATGCCGGCGCCGTGGCGGTCGCTGCCACTGTCATGCTGGCCGTGTTCCTGTATCCGCAACTGGGCAGCGACCCGGTCAGCAACGAGTACCGCACTGCAGTAGGCGAGCGCCTGATCGTCGACCTGCCGGACGACTCCCAGGTGGTGCTCAACACAGATTCCTCCATCAGCGTCACCTACAGCGAAGATCAGCGTCACATCGATCTGCGCCGCGGTGAAGCCTGGTTCCAGGTGACCTCCGATAAAGATCGGCCTTTCCACGTCGACTCAGGCGAGACTCGCGTCACTGCCGTCGGCACTGCGTTCAACGTTTATCGCCTGCAGGACGGCACTGATATTACAGTGACTGAAGGCGTGGTCAGAGTCAGTGAGATTGTCGAAACGGGTGCCCACAAACCCGCCACCCAGATGCTGCAGGTGAATCAGCAGCTGCGTACCCGCAGCGATGGCTGGCTGCTCAGCCCGCCCTCTGATTTCAGCACCCGCCTGGCCTGGCGCCAGGGCGAATTGGTCGCCGAGGAAATGCCGCTGATCGAACTCGTGGCCGAACTCGAGCGCTATCATGACACCAACTACCTGATCGCCGACCCCAGCATCGCACGCCTGACCATCTCGGGCGTGTTGCAGCTCGACGAACCCGAAGCCATTCTCAAAGCCCTCGAGGTCAGTCTGGGTGTCCAGGCCGATACCCTAGAGAGCGGCACCGTGCGGTTGCTCAAAGCAGATCAGTAAGCTATAAAGTCCCCTGCGTGGGACTCCCGCCTAATAGCTAGACCCAGGCGCTGTTCCAATAAATTTATTATTTTTCAGAGGCTTGCAGATCTGACGCTGCGGCCGGGGCAGCCGTGACCACAACCAATGGACGAGGAGCAATATCCCGACCAGGCGTACGCTTTGCGTGGCGCCGCAGGTTGCTCGCTGCCTGTCTGGGCACTGTCCTGACAAGTGCAGCACTGGCCGGCATCGACGAGCCGGTACAATTCACCCTCGACGCCCCTCGATTATCCTCAGCACTCATCCAGCTCAGCCAGCAAAGCGGCCTCGCGATGGTGTTCTCCGATCGCCAGATTCGCGACCTGCCCGCCGTGCCAGTGGTGGGTACACGTTCCACTGCCGAAGCTCTGGACACCATATTGGCTGGGTCTGAAATGACCTGGGAAATCGTCGATGAACGGGTCATTGCGGTCTATCCGCTGGACTGTAGTGCGGCCGAGGAAGGCTGCGCTGGCGCAGCCGAGCTGGTCGCGGACTACCCCATTTACGCCCCCGGTCTCGAAGAGACCTGGGTGTACGGCGCGACCGTCACCGGCTCGCGGATTCGGCGCACCGGCTATACCGGTGGCGCGCCAGTGGATATTCTGTCATCACCTGACATCGAGCTTAGCGGCGCACAATCCTTGGGAGAGCTCCTCAAGTTCGTTCCGGCGGTGTCTGGTAACGCTACCAGTACGGCCATTTCCAATGGCGGCGATGGTACCGCCACGGTAACCCTGCGTGGCCTGCCCGCCAGTAATACCCTGGTTCTCGTCAATGGCCGCAGAGTCGCTAACGACGGCCTGGCAGGCGATTCAGTGGATCTGAACAGTATTGCGCCAGCCGCGGTAGAGCGCATCGAAATTCTCAAGGATGGCGCCTCAGCGATATATGGCTCCGATGCCATCGCCGGCGTGGTCAACGTCATCACCAAGCGGGATTTTCACGGTTTCCTGGCAGAGACCTTTTACGGTGAAGCCTCCGAGGGCGACCTGGACACGGTGACCCACACGCTGCAATACGGCACAGGCCTACCGGAAGGCTCATTCTTTATAACAGCCTCTTACTATGATCAGGGCCCCCTTTACAGCCGCGATCGCGATATTTCCGCCAATGCCGACACCCGCCTCATCGGCGGCACCGACGAACGCTCCAGCGCCACTCCCAATGCACGGGTCATACTGCCCGACGGCAGCACCGTGATTGCCAGCGGGACCGGCTATCGCACGGCCACCGACGAAGACCTGTACAACTTTCGCGAGGAAACCAGCGCCGTCGTGCCCATGACGCGCAGCAGCATCTACACCAACATCAGCTACGACTTCAGCGAACGGGTCACCGGTTACGCAGAAGCCAGCTACATGGATACCGATGCCAAGTCTACCCTGGCGCCCACCCCGGTGTTCACCGCCTTCGAACAGTCTCCACTACCGGTGGCTGCCGACAACACCTACAACTCCTTTGGGGTCGAGCTCGATGACGTGCGCCGCAGGCTGGTGGAACTGCCCGCCAGGCGCCAGCGCAACCAGTCCGAAGTGCAGCGCTTCAGCGCCGTACTGGAAGGCCTGTTCGCCGACTGGAACTGGGATGTCGGCTATAACTGGAGCCGCAGCGAGGCCCAAGAGACCACTTACAATATCATCAATGCTGATCATTTACGCCGTGCTATCGGCCCCGCCGACGGCTGCCTGGGCCTGCTCATCGACGGCTGCGTGCCCGTTAACCTAACCGGGCCGGCAAGCTCTATTGACGAAGAACAGCTCGACTACATTTCTGCCACAGGTGAAGTAAGTGGTTACTTCATGATGTCGTCCGCAAGCCTGAATATCAGCGGCGGCCTGCCCGGGCTGCCCGCCGGACGCACCGACATCGCCGCCGGTGTGGAGATCCGCGACGAGGCCACGAGCAAGCGGCCTTCACCGCTGCTGGCTGGTGCGGGCACCATTGGCGCGAGCAACTTCGAGGCCACCCGCGGTGACCGCCGGGCTACCGAACTGTATGCCGAGTCGGTGGTGCCGCTGTGGCGCAATGCCAGCGGTCTATCGCATATCGCCCTGGAAGCGGCAGTGCGTTTTTCCGATTACGACGACTTTGGCGATACCACAAACCCCAAACTGGCCTTACGCTGGCAGGCAGGCCCGGACCTGCTGCTGCGCGCCAACTATGCGGAAGGCTTTCGCGCACCCAGCCTCAACGAGCTCTATGAAGGCGCCACCGAGAGCCAGGACTTTCTCGAGGATCCCTGCACCCAGTCCGCGAACGTCGGGTTGCTTCCCGGCTGCTCCCAGCAAGCCGACCCCACCCGCAATCAGTTCCTGACGGTCAAGGGCGGCAACGACGAACTCAACCCCGAGACGTCCTACAGCTATAGCGCCGGGGCGGTCTGGACCCCTCGCGCCATTCCAGGCCTTGCCCTGTCCGCCGATTATTTCCGTATCGACCAGGAAGATGTGGTGTCTTCCAGCGCCCAATTCATCGTCAACCAGAATGCCTTTTACGGCCGCTTGAATGACTTGGTCACCCGCGACGATATGGGCAATCTGACCATGGTCGAGGCCACCAACCTGAATATTGGTGAACGCCGGGTCACCGGAGCGGATTTTGCCCTCACCTATCATTATCCGCAGCAGGCCTATGGCCAGTTCAGCGTCGTCGGCAGCGCCAGCTGGATTCAGGAATATCTGGCCCGGCTAGACTCCACTGCACCCAGCCTGGACCTGGCGGGCACCTTCCGCGACGAGGCCTCTGAAGGCCTGGGCGGGATTCCTGAGTGGAAGGCCCAGCTAGGGCTGCGCTGGAAGCGAGAACGCTGGCAAGGCAGCTGGCAATTACATTATGTAGGCAGCATGGAAGAATTGCTGCCAGGCACCAGCCAGACTCGCACCATCGACAGCTGGCTGGTCCACGACCTGCAACTGAACTACACCTTCGACGTACTCGACGGGCTGCGCCTGACCCTGGGCATCGACAATCTACTGGACGAAGCCCCCCCTTTGGCAGCCTCCGCCTTTAACGATAATATCGACGGCCGAACTCACGAGCTGAAGGGCAGGTTCTGGTATACCCGCCTCAGTCAACGCTTTTAAAGGAAACACACATGCCCAGACTACTTCTCGCGGCCACCGCCGCTCTCGTCTTTACTTTGCCGGTTGTCGCTCAGGAGGCAGACGATTTCCCCGGCGTGAAGGGGCTGATGAGCGCACAGGAATATGAAGATGCCGGCCTGCAAAAGCTCACCCCAGAGGAACGCGAGGCCCTGGACGCTTGGCTGCTGCGCTACACCGCCTGGGAAGCCCCCGAAATCCGCAAGACCGTGGAAGAGGTGAAGGCCGTAGAAAAAGAATTCGCCATCACTTCCAGCGTCAAGCAGCCCTTCAAGGGATGGTCCACCAAAACTTACTTCTACCTGGAAAATGGCCAGGTCTGGCAGCAGCGCACTTCTGGCCGCTATTACTACACCGGCGACGACACCAGCGTCAGCATCACCAAGAATGGGCTGGGCTTTTACGAGCTGGAGCTGGTGGCCACCGGCAAGACCGTTGGCGTCAAACGCATCAAATAAAACATTTATTCATATATTTCAGTCGCTTAGCCCTGAGGCAAGCGACTGAAACCCCCTCAGACCCCACAAGTTCCCCCTCAATATTGTGAATATGTCACAAATTTCCCATCTGCTTTGAGGAAAACCTGTGTTCATTCGTTTTATCACCGTGTTCAGTGGCTACTCCGCAGTCACGTTGAATAACAAGCATGCTTTAACTGAAAAAAAACAGGGGTAATCCTATGTTGAGAAAAAATCGTCTCGCACTGGCGGTATCCGCCGCCGCGGGCATCAGCGCTGGTGTCGCTATGCCGCAGCTCGCCAATGCCCAGGAAGAGCAGATGGTGGAAGAGGTTGTTGTAACCGGTTCCCGCATCAAGCGCTCCTCCTTCGCCGAGGGCTCCCAGGTCGTTTCTATGGACGAAGTCCAGATCGAAGCGATGGGTACTCTGACTATAGCCGACGTTCTGCGTTCTTCTCCGCTGAACTCTCTCGGTTCATTTAACGAACGTTCCGGCTCTTCTGCTCAGTCCAACGCTACCGTTAACCTGCGCGGCCTGGGTTCTGACCGTACTCTGGTAATGATCGACGGCCGTCGTCTGGCTGGCTCTCCCAACCTGGGCGCATCCGCGATCAACATCAACATGCTGCCCATGGCCGCTGTAGAGCGTATCGACATCCTGGCTGACGGCGCATCTGCGGTATACGGTTCTGACGCCGTTGCTGGTGTTGTGAACCTGGTGATGAAGGAAAACTTCGAAGGCATCGAGTTCCAGGCAGTCTATGGCGACCGCGATCGCGATGACGGCATCGAAGAAGGCCTGAGCATGGTTGCCGGTCTGTCCAATGACCGCGGTAACATCATGATCGCTGCTGAGTACAACCGTCGTGACCCCATCTTCGATGGCGACCGCGACTACACTGCAGCGCGCGCAGATGATCTGGACGGCGACGGCCGTATCAGTGCATATCTCGAGACCGACGGCATCTCCTACTATGGCCGTACTATCGAACTGTTCGATCCCAATACTGGCTACAACGTGATCTCTGCTGCCACTAACTGTGACGAATTGACCGCGACAGTGCCTGGATTCGTTGGCGAGATGGGCGCAGAAGTATTCGGCTATGGACCGCCCAATAGCTTCTGTAGCTATGCCTACGCAGATGTGTCTGCAAATAAGGCAGAATTGAACCGTTATAACACTTACATGAGCGCCAACTACGAGATCAACGACAAGGTTGAATTCTACTCTCGTGGCCTGTTCTCTCGCGTTAAGTCTTTCGGTCGTTACGCGCCTCCAGCTGCTCCCTGGATCGACATGCCCAAGGACAACCCCGACGTACCGTTCGACATGGAAGGCCTGCTGGCTGATGGCACCATCACTGAAGATGCGATCCTGTACGGCTACTACCGCTGGACTGACGTCGGCTTCCGTGCCAACGAAGTGACTGACTACCAGTACGACTTCACCGCGGGTCTGCGTGGCGATATCAACGATCGCTTCAGCTACGACGCGTACGCTCAGTACGACCGTTACGAGTCCAAGGAATTCGGTTACTACTACCTGTCTAACCTGGGCCGTGACTACGTATTTGAGAACGGCATCAACCCCACATCTCCCGAAGGTCTGACCGCACTGCGCTCTGTACCCACGCAGGACAACGAAACCGTACTGCAGAAGATCTACGGCCACGGTCAGTATGACTTCGGCGATGTCTTCGGCAGTGGCCCTCTCATCGTGCTGGCAGGCGCCGAGTACTTCGAGATGGACTACAAGAATAAGTACGACGCACACTCCGAAGGTGGCTACGTTGGCGGCTCCGCCGGTAACTCCGCATTCGGTGAGCGCGACGTCACTGCATTCTTCGCAGAAGCCATCATCCCCGTATTCGACGAGATGGAGTTCAACGTAGCGGTTCGTTACGATGACTACTCTGACTTCGGTTCTGAGACCTCTCCGACCATCGCCTGGACCTGGGGCGCTCTGGACTCCCTGACCCTGCGTGCTCGCTGGGGCCAAGGCTTCCGCGCACCCGGCCTGGACCAGCTGTACGGAGCGACAACGTTCTCAGCGTCAGACGCCACCGACTACCTGAGCTGTCAGCAGCAGGGTATCTCCAACGACGACTGCCCCGAGACTCAGTACGACACTTACTTCTCAGCTAATGACGGCCTCGACGCAGAGACTTCCGAGTCCCTGTCTGCGGGCGTCAACTGGCAGTTCTTCGACAACTGGGCGCTGGACCTAGGTTACTGGGACGTTGAAGTAGAAGACACTATCCGTCAGGAGTCTACTCAGTCCATCATGTACGCTGAAGCTGCAGGCATTGATACTTCTGCAGTGAGCGCCGACACTTACGTTGATCGTAGCCTGGGCCGCCCGGTTGTGTACTCCTCGTACACCAACGCAGGTACCCTGAACGTGAACGGCGTTGACCTGAAGCTGAACGGTATTATTGAAACTGGCTTCGGTATGTTCGATCTGGCCGCCCTGTGGTCGCACCAGCTCGAGTACTCCTCGACTGCTTACTACCTGGGCCCCGAGCAGGACACCGCAGGCTTCAACCTGACACCGGAAGACCGTGCACAAGCGATGATGATCTGGACCCTCGGCAACCACCAGGTTGACGTGGTTTGGAACTACATCGGCGGGCACTCCGAAGGTGACTCTGTTGAAATCAGCGACAACGGCTCTGCCAAGCTGACCACCAGCAGCAAGGACCTGGATTCCTGGGATACCTGGGATGCAGCCTACTCCTACGACGCCCAGAGCTGGGGTCGTATCAAGCTGGGTGTACGTAACCTGACTGACGAAGATCCCGTATTTGACAGCGAAGGCAAGTTCCCTCGCGATCACTACGACCTCTACGACAACACAGGTCGCGTATACTACGCCGAGTACAAGATCAGCTTCTAAGTTGATCTGACCTCCCCGGCCTCGGCCGGGGAACTCGAATGAAAGAGCCAGCCTTAGGGCTGGCTTTTTTTTGCCTCACAAAACGTATAATGCAGCTATGAATGAACCATCGACGCAACACTGGTCCCGCTTCTGGCAACAGGGCCACATCACCACCTTCGGCGCAGCGCTCAAAGACAACTACGAGGGCCCGATCAGGAATTTCTGGCTCGATCAGTACAAGATCCTGCCGGCCGATGCCCAATTGCTGGACGTGGCCACCGGCAATGGCGCACTAGCTCTGTTGGCGGCAGAATTTGCCCGGCAACAGGGGCACAACTGGCGGGTGATCGCCTCTGACCTGGCCGACATAAACGAAGCCGCAGGGCAGCATCCGGCGGTCGAATACCACGCCGGCGTGGCCTGCGAGTCGCTGCCTTTTGGCGATGGTCGATTCGATCTGGTGAGCTCCCAGTACGGCGTCGAATACAGCGATCTTGAGCGCTGCATTCACGAGATCTACCGCGTACTGGCACCGGGCGGGCGTTTCGCCGCCATCTGCCATCACCGCGACTCCTACACCCTGAAGGAAAGCCGCAAGGAAATGGCGATCTACGAACAGGGCCTGGAGAAGAACAACATTTTTCGCGCCGCCATTGCCTTTTTCAACGCCGACGCCCAGGGCGCCGGCGATAAGGCTGAGAAGCAGAAAGGCGTCAACTATGCAGTGAATCGCCTGCGCGAGGGCAATGCCGGTCACCCCTGCTGCGAGCAAATGGTCGGTGCCGTCAGTCACGCCATCCGCGCCGCGTCCCAGCGGTCACCGGCGGAGACGATTGCGGAACTGAAGGCTATGAATGAGGAGTTCAGCAACGCCCACCAACGCCTGCTGGATCTCTCAAAAGCTGCAAAATCTACTGCCGACATGCAGGCATTAGTGACCTTGTGCCGCGACGCCGGCTTTGCCGGGGTTGAACTGGGCCAGGTTTTTCATGCGCCAGGTCAATTAGCCGGCTTTTCGCTGGTGGCACAGCGCCCCGATTGATTGCATAGCAATCACGCTGGGCCTATTATCTCGAGCATGTACAACGCAGACGGCTCACAGGCGGGCAGTTCACCGCAGCTACCCGAGGGATACGGCAAACGCTCATTCCTGCGATTTGCCGTCCCTGTGGATCTGCCGCGCTTGCAACAGGAATATGCGTCCATTCCCGAGCACGCCTGGATGGCATCCTACTGGGGCACGATCCACTGTTCGGTCGGTATGTTGTTGCTGCGCGGCGGGCAGAATGGCACCGAGCACGACTTTTTCGCGGACGACGTGGCGGACAGCCCACTGCTGGACAGCCTGCCGTATATCAAAAGCCTGATGGCCGCCGACGGACCCTTCGGCGGCGCCCACTATGGATTCCTGTTCCGCATGGAGCCCAACGGATTGACCCAGGCACACCGTGACATGATGGCCAAGTGGGCTGATATGTACCGCATTCATTTCCCGATCCAAAGTAACAGCCGGGCGCGCCTGATATCGGACGGCTATGCCCAGCACTTTGCGCCGGGTCACGCCTGGAGTTTTGACAACGGCAGCCGGCACGGCGTCGTCAACGGCTCGACCGAACGTGTGCATTTCATTATGGATGTGAAGTTCAACGACACGCTAAAGCAACAGATCGACGACGCCGAGTTCATCCAGGGTGAGGCGAGGGAAGACCTGGTGCGCAAAATTGAAGCGGGCAAAAAAGACAAGGCGTCCTACCCGGGCGACGAATTCATGCGTAACGCGCTGATTCAACTGCGCCGGCGTGGCATGAACGACAAGCAGATCGCCAACACCTTCAATGCCAAGAAAATTCCCACCCGGCGCTACTACATCAAGAACCGGCGCGAACACGTCAAGAAGTGGAACGCTGCCATGGTCGGGGAAATCCCTCTCGGCTGAGGCCTAACGGCCTACTTTTTCTTCAGGAAACCACCGGGCACAAAGGTGACCAGGTGCCGCTCAAGGCTGTGGTCGACTTCAAATTCCTCATTGCCCTGCATGAATTTCTTCACCGCCGCTGCGGGCCCAGGACCGTATTCGGGGAAGGTGGGGAACGCATCAAAGCAGGTATCTTCAGCGATCATATAGGAGCCCGGTGTCACAAATCGGCTGTAACAGCGCATTTCCTCATGCTTATAGGGTGCCTTATGATCGGCGTCCAGGAGCACCATGACTGACGCGGCTTGCGCAGCCTCTGATTCCACTTTTGCCAGAACATCAGCTGCGATCGACGAGCCCTTAACGTACTCGATGCGTGGGTGCTCGGGCAGCCCGTCGGGTAAATCGATGTCGATCGAGAGCACTTTGCCGCGTCCCATCAGGTCAAACATCTGGGCAAAGAAAAGGGCGGAGCCCCCTGCAAGGTCCCGGTTTCTACCAACAGGTCGGTCTGCAACTTGTGCATCAGCTCCTGGTAGACCCACATGTCCATGGGACATTTTGCCGCCTTGTAACCCATCCACTCGGTGTGTTCGTACACCTGACTGCGAAAGTAAATGATATTGGCAAGGCGCATGATCTCAGCGGGCGGCGGCGCTGCCTGTTTGTTTTTCTTGCTGGGTTTGGCCATGGGATTACCTGCGCTTCGAAGGAGAGTATTATAGGCACTTCGCCAGCGGAGGGGCACAGGTGCCTGCCAGTAAAAATTCATCAGCCGAGCACTGGAGCCAGTGGTGGTCCGAGGGGCACATCACCAGCTTCGGCCCCGCGCTCATCAATAACTATGAAGGCGCGACGCGAGCGCACTGGTTGCAGATATTCGCGGAACTATCCGAAGCCGATATCCTCGATATCGCCACAGGTAACGGCGCTCTGGCCACGCTCGCGGTAGAGTGCGCCGAAACGCATGGCAAGCACTTTCAGGTGACGGCAACAGACATCGCCGCCATCGGCGAGCATACCAGCAGCACCGACTCTAATATCCCCCGATGGCGCGGGCAGATCAGTTTTCGTGCAGAGGTGCCCTGCGAACAACAGCCATTCCCGGATGCGAGCTTCGATCTCATCGTGTCCCAGTACGGATTCGAATACAGCGATATAGACGCCACTCTGGCGGAGGTACACCGCTTACTGCGCCCCGGTGGCCGCTTCCAGGCCATCGCCCACCACGCGAGTTCCGGGGTGATCAAGCGGCAGGTGCTTAGCGCGCGCGTTTATCAGGCCGCGCTACAGCAATTGAAGTTATTCACGCTGTTACAGAGACACTTTGACAGCTGGGGCAAGGCCCGCAATCCGCAGGCGGTTGAGAAGCTGACCACCAAGCCCAAATTCCAGAAGAGCCACAATGCGCTGGAGAACGCATTGCGCCAGTTTGTCGGTGCGTTCCCCAATGACGAGACTGCAGCAAGACTGTTCTGCGCGATTGACGATCTGCGCGGCGACGCATCTCGCATGTCGCCCGCGGCCCGCACGGCGGCACTGAAAAAGCAGGAGGCCGGCTTCCTCGGCGCACAGGCGCGCCTGCAGGATCTTTTTGGCGCGGCACTGGACAGCGACCGTATCGAACACATAAGATCGCGCGCCCGCGATATCGGCTACAGTGATGCCACGGCCGAACCCTTTCTCGATGAGGATGGGGCCCTGGCGGGGTGGTCTTTGCGGCTGCTGAACTAACGACTGACACAGGATTTCACCGTGGACTTAATGACCGCTTTTATCACCCTGCTCTTCGTCATGGACCCGTTGGGCAACGTGCCCATCTTCCTGTCGGTGCTGAAGAATGTGGACCCCGCTCGCCGCCAACGGGTACTTGCGCGGGAGCTGGTCATCGCATTGGTGGTCCTGCTGCTGTTCCTGTGGGGCGGTGCTGCCCTGCTCGACCTGCTCGGCCTGCGCCAAGAGTCAGTCAGTATTGCGGGTGCGATCATCCTGTTCCTGATCGCTATTCGCATGATTTTCCCGTCACCCTACGGCCTGATGGGAGATACCCCGGAAGGCGAGCCATTTATCGTTCCGCTGGCCATTCCCATGGTCGCCGGCCCCTCTGCCCTGGCGATTGCGATGCTGCTGGTGACCACCAATCCGGACCGGATGATGGACTGGACCCTGGCCCTGATCGGCGCCTGGGCCGCATCTGCCGTGTGTTTGATGAGCGCGCCGCTTTTGCTTCGTGTACTGGGCAATCGCGGCCTGGTCGCGGTAGAACGGCTGATGGGAATGGTGCTGGTAATGATCGCCGTGCAGATGTTCTTCGAGGGTGTAGAAGGATTCCTGCACCTGCGGGGCTAGTACCGCGGCGACCTGAACTCCGGGGGCATCAGATGACTGCCCCCAACCTTGCCGCTATTTCTAGCGGGCGTATTCGAACAATAGATTGAAGCTCACCGGCACGGCCGTGCTGATGTTCGTCAGGCCGGCCACTGCTCGCAGTGCCTCCACGCCACCGGCAAGGCCAAAGTCCGCCGCACTGACCACAATAGGCTTTGCAGTGACCACCCGCAGCGACGCCTCATCACCAAATACCACCACCGGCGCCGTATATTTCTTCTCCAGACCGTGCATGCTGACGGCAAAGGTAACGTCCCTGCTCATCGCACGACCATCGGCAGCCGCGGTGAGAATATCGGGCTCTATCAGCGCAGAAATCGTCGTTGTTGGAAACTCGGCAGTTTCAAAGAGCAGTTCGCGCATACGTTCATCGCGAATTTCGATCAGCGTGTTCACACTGTCCAGGTTAATCGTCACCGTGGCATTGCCGTCCTGGCCGATAAAACCCATCAGACTGTCAAAGCTGTGACTCTCCGCAACCGCGAGATTCTTGACGGTGATGAAATCAACACTGGACTTGGCATCGTCCAGCTCCCACTGCGCCAGCGTCGGCAGTGCGGTCGCCATCATGCCCATGGTCAGACCCCAGATACCCACTCGTTTTGCCGTTTCTCGCATGGTCGTCACCTCCTTTCAACTGTGAATAGCGCACCATCCTAACCGGCGAGTCACACCCTCGCCAAGGCCATGGCAGCACTACTATATATATGCATTTACATATATATGATTATGCGTATATGATATGCGCCAAGCTGGAGGACACCATGAACCCACAAGCCCTGTTTAAATGCCTGGCAGATGACACCCGCCTTAAGACCGTGCTGCTGATCGCAGCCGAGCAGGAGCTGTGTGTCTGTGAGTTGACCACAGCTCTGGAAGTAAGCCAGCCCAAGGTCTCCCGCCACCTGGCGCAATTGCGCGATGCCGGTTTGCTGGCAACACGCCGCGCCGGGCAGTGGATTTACTATTCTATTAACCCTGAGCTGCCTGACTGGGCAAAAGATATTGTCGCTACCACCGCCCGTGGCAATCAGGAGGTCGCGGCGAGCAGCTGTGAGCGGCTGCACAACATGGGCGACCGCCCGGAACGCAATCGAAACTACTGCGGAGCCAGCGCATGAAACTGTTGTTTATCTGCACACACAACCGCTGCCGGAGCATTATTGCAGAGGCTGTGACCCGCCAGTGGGGAGCACCCACCCTGGAAGCACGTTCCGCGGGCAGTCAGCCCTCGGGGGTGGTTCACCCCCTGTCGCTGAAATACCTGGCCGAGGCGGGCGCAAACATCGACGGCCTTACCAGCCAATCCTGGGATGTACACGAAGCCTGGGCACCGGATGTGGTCATCACTGTGTGTGATCAGGCAGCCGGGGAATCTTGTCCGGTGTGGTTTGGCCAGGCCCTCAAGGTGCACTGGGGCCTCAGTGACCCCTCGCGCCTGGCGGGAACTGACGAAGAAATTGGCGCCGCATTCAAGGCGACCATCGCTACACTGCGCTCACGTATCAAAGCGTTGGCGGCGGCCCAACCGGATACGCTGGACACCGAACCACTGCGCGCCTTGCTCACTGCACTGGGAGAGAACTAATGGGAATTTTCGAACGCTATCTGAGTGTCTGGGTCGGGCTCTGCATTATCGCGGGCGTACTGCTGGGCAATCTGTTTCCCGCAGCCTTCGCCACCGTGGCCAGCTGGGAGTATGCCCACGTCAATCTGCTGGTAGCCGTGCTGATCTGGCTGATGATTTATCCGATGATGATTCAGGTCGATTTCTCCGCCATCAAGGATGTCGGTAAAAAGCCTAAAGGCCTGGCACTGACGCTGGTGATTAACTGGCTGATCAAACCCTTTACCATGGCCGCCATTGGCTGGCTGTTTTTCAAGGTATTTTTCGCCAGCTGGGTAGACCCGCAAACCGCCAGTGAATATATCGCGGGCATGATTTTGCTGGGTGTCGCGCCCTGTACCGCCATGGTCTTCGTCTGGAGCCAGCTGACAAAAGGCGACCCGAATTATACGCTGGTGCAGGTGTCGGTGAACGATATCATCATGATCTTCGCCTTCGCCCCGATTACCGCTTTTCTACTCGGGGTTAGCGATATCACGGTACCCTGGGAAACGCTGTTGCTGTCGGTGGTGCTCTATGTGGTGTTGCCGCTGGTCGCTGGCTATCTCACCCGCCGCTTCCTGCACGACAAGGTCTCGGACTTTGTCCACAAACTGAAACCCCTGTCTGTGGTCGGATTACTGGCAACTGTGGTGTTATTGTTCGGCTTTCAGGCGGAAACTATTCTGGCCAAGCCAGAACAAATTGTGCTCATCGCCATCCCCCTGCTCATCCAGACCTATGGCATTTTCTTTATCGCCTATCTGGCCGCCAAAAGGATGGCCCTGCCGCACAACGTGGCCGCCCCGGCCGCCATGATTGGCACCAGCAATTTTTTCGAACTGGCGGTCGCTGTGGCCATTTCACTGTTCGGGCTACACTCTGGCGCAGCACTGGCCACGGTGGTAGGCGTACTGGTGGAGGTGCCTGTGATGCTGTCACTGGTAAAGTTCGCCAACAATACCCGGGACTGGTTCCCCGCGCCTGAGTCACAGCCCGCTACCAACGCTTGAGATCGACTATGAACGACTTACCCAATATCGCCCCTGACTCCCTGCAGGTCCCCACGGCAGAAGACCTGGTACCCGCTGAGCGATCCACCCATCCGCCGCGTATTCTGCTGCTGTACGGATCGCTGCGCGAGCGCTCCTTCAGCCGCCTGGTCGTCGAGGAGAGCGAACGGCTGCTGCAGGCCATGGGCTGTGAGACACGCATCTTTAACCCCAGTGGCCTGCCACTGCCCGACGACGGCGATGAAAACCACCCCAAGGTGCAGGAGTTGCGCGAGCTGATGACCTGGTCAGAGGGTCAGGTGTGGTGCTCGCCGGAGCGGCACGGTTCGATGACTGCAATCATGAAAGCGCAGATCGACTGGGTGCCCCTTAGCATTGGCGCTGTTCGTCCCACGCAGGGCAAGACCCTGGCGGTGATGCAAGTTGAAGGCGGTTCGCAGTCCTTTAACGTGGTCAACCAGCTGCGGGTACTGGGGCGCTGGATGCGCATGCTCACCATCCCCAACCAGTCGTCTGTAGCCAAAGCCTGGGCGGAGTTTGATGACAACAATCGCATGAAGCCCTCCGGCTTCTACGATCGCATTGTCGATGTCTGTGAAGAACTGGTGAAGTTCACCCTGCTCACTCGCGACATCGCCGACCATCTCGTCGATCGCTACTCCGAGCGCAAGGAGACCGCAGAGGATCTCATGAACCGAGTTAACCAACGCTCGCTGTAGCGAAATGACACCAGCTATTAAGAGGCCCGAGAACCAACGTCCACACCGAGCGGGTGCTATGCTGGTCCAGATAAGACCCAAAGAAATCTGGACCATGGCACCAATGAAACTACCCCTGGTCACGACGCCATTCTGAATTCGGCTGTCAGCCGGATGCGGCCGGTAATGCTCGCAGCGGCAACAATCATTCTGGGTTTGATACCGCTGTTAAGTGACGTGTTCTTCGTGAACATGTCGGTGACCACTATGGCGGGACTGGGCTTTGCCTCACTGCTGACACTGGTGGTGGCGCCAACGCTCTACGCGATCTTTTTCAAGATTCACCGCGAGCGGTGACACAACCGGGGCGGCCTAGATAACCTCAGCCAGGTCGCCCTTCTTCTCGAGCCAGGCCTTGCGATCTGACGCGCGCTTCTTAGCCAGTAACATATCCATCATGTTATTGGTGCCGTCACCGGCATCCAGCACCAGCCGCACCAGGCGCCGGGTGTCCGGGTCCATGGTGGTTTCGCGCAACTGCATAGGGTTCATTTCGCCCAGGCCCTTAAAGCGCTGCACGTTCACCTTACCGCGCTTTTTCTCGGCCTCGATACGGTCCAGCACGCCCTGCTTTTCCGCCTCGTCCAGGGCGTAGAACACTTCCTTGCCCACATCGATGCGGTACAGCGGCGGCATGGCCACGTAAACATGGCCCGCGGCCACCAGGCTGCGGAAGTGGCGCACGAACAACGCGCAGATCAATGTCGCAATGTGCAGGCCGTCGGAGTCAGCATCGGCGAGGATACAGACCTTGTGGTAGCGCAGACCCGACAAATCGTCAGAGGCCGGATCAATACCCAGTGCCACTGAAATATTGTGCACCTCCTGGGAGGCCAGAATCTCCTGGGAATCCACTTCCCAGGTGTTAAGAATTTTTCCGCGCAGGGGCAGGATGGCCTGAAACTCGCGGTCGCGGGCCTGCTTGGCGGAACCGCCGGCAGAGTCACCCTCTACCAGAAACAGCTCGCCGCGAGTGGGGTCATCACCGGAACAGTCCGCCAGTTTGCCAGGCAGGGCCGGTCCTGCGGTGACTTTTTTGCGCACGACCTTCTTGGCGCTGCGCATACGGCTCTGGGCATTGCTAATGCACATCTCCGCGAGCTTTTCAGCCTCTTCGGTGTGCTGGTTCAACCACAGGCTGAAAGCGTCTTTAGCAACGCCAGACACGAAAGCAGCCGCCTCCCGGGAAGACAGTCGTTCTTTAGTCTGACCGGAGAACTGCGGGTCTTCCAGCTTGGAAGACAGTACGTAGCAGCAGCGATCCCAGATATCATCGGGCGTGAGTTTCACGCCGCGGGGCAGCAGGCTGCGCAACTCACAGAACTCACGCATGGCGTCGAGCAGGCCGGTGCGCAGGCCGTTAACGTGGGTACCGCCCTGGGCGGTAGGAATCAGGTTAACGTAGGATTCGGCGATGACTTCGCCGCCTTCCGGCAGCCACTGCACCGCCCAGTCCACGCCCTCGGTAGAACCGGCAAAGCTGCCGGTGAAGGGCTGTTCCGGAATGGCCGGATAATCAATGGTGGAGTCAGCCAGGTAATCGGTGAGGCCGTCCTCGTAGTACCACTCCTGCGTTTCGCCTTTCTTTTCATCCTTGAATTTCACTCGCAGGCCAGGGCACAAAACGGCCTTGGCGCGCAGCACATGCACCATGCGCGATACGGAGAAATTAACCGAATCGAAGTACGCAGGATCCGGCGTGAACTTCACCGTGGTACCGGTATTGCGCTTACCGCAGGTATCGATCACCTTGAGGTCAGAGGTTTTTTCCCCGCCCGAGAAAGTAATCTGGTGCACCTGGCCATCGCGCTTAATGGTGACAATCAATTCGTTCGACAGGGCGTTGACCACCGAGACCCCGACGCCGTGCAGGCCACCGGAGAACTGGTAGTTCTTGTTGGAAAACTTACCACCGGCATGCAGCGTGGACAGAATCACCTCTACGCCAGGCTTGCCCTGCTCGGGATGAATATCCACAGGCATGCCGCGACCATTATCGGAGACCGACACCGAGCCGTCCTTGTACAGCACAACTTCGATCTGGTCAGCGTGACCGGCGAGGGCTTCGTCGACACTGTTGTCGATGACTTCCTGGGCCAGGTGATTGGGTCTGGAGGTTTCGGTATACATGCCCGGGCGCTTGCGCACGGGCTCAAGCCCCGTCAGGACTTCGATATCTTCGGCGTTATATGTGCTCATTATGGTGTTACTTGATACTACTTGGAGAATTGGCCGGGTTCATCGCATTGTACATGAGGGGGCGGCCAGCGGACGGAAGCTCTGAGAAAAATTTTGCGGGACTGCTTCAGTCCAGATAACCGCCGGATTCCAGGTCGACATACAGCGATGTGGTCAGCCTTGAAACCGCGGATTCAATCCGCCCATCCGGATGCAGGTCGAGCCAGCGATATCCCGGCGCCTGGGCGTCGGCCTTGAAGTTGTCGCTGCCCGGCGCAAACTGCACGCAGGTAGAGGGGGAGGCCATCAGCTCAACCGACCCGCGCTGACGATCAATCTGCTGGTGCACATGCCCCCACAGCACCGCGCGTACCCCGGCAAAACGCTCCGTCAGTGCCCAGAACGCGTCCGCATCAGCGACCATTTGCTCGTCGATCCAGGCGCTGCCTACGGCCACCGGTTGATGGTGCATGCACAGCAGACTGTGCAGACCCTCGGCTTCAGCCTGGATGAGAGCCGTCTCGATGCGCGCCAACTCCGCAGGTCCCAGGCGCCCGCCAACCTCGCGGGGAATCTGCGAATTGAGCATGAGAATCTGCCACGGCCCAACTCTGATTTCCCCGTCAGACGCTCGGGATCACGGGCTGCCGCCAGCATCTGGTCGCGATCGTCGTGGTTACCAGGCAGCCAGTAATGGTGCGCTGCGAGGGTCTCCAGATAGGATTCGAGGCGTTCATAGGCGTGCAGTGCGCCCTTGTCGGATAGGTCACCGGTGGCCAGCACCAGGTCGTACTGCGCACGCTCCCGCTGCACCTGCGCTAACACCTGCTGCAGGGATGCATCAGTATCCATTCCCAGCAGGGTGCCACCGGCCTGCTGGCACAAGTGGATATCAGTGAGCTGAACCAGACGGACGACGTCTGTCGCCGGTGTTACGCGCGCGATGGGTGCTGGTTCCGTCATACCGGTGGCTAGGGGCCGCTACTACCGACCGAAACAGGTGTGGTGCTGTGACCGTTGCCAAGACAATGTTCGAGCCAGTCCGCCAGGAAGCGGTTTTGCTGGGACTTCTCGTCCTGCTGGAACATCTGCTTGTTGGGATAGGCGTATCGCCCCTGAATACGACGGTGCGATTGGAAGCTGCCGACCTCGAGCATGCCCGCGTCGTGATAGGCGCGCACTTCCACCTTCAGGCTCCCCAGCCAACGCGCCTGGGCATGCTGCTGGTGGAGACGGAAAATGGTCGTATATCGACAGCGCTCGACCACCTCCAGGCACACCGTGGCGGGACCGACGGCGAACTCGCGGGTGTTGGTGCTCTCGTAATCGGGAAACAGGCGCAACAACCGGGCATAGTTCGCCTCGCAAACAGCGTGAAGCTCTGCGAGGTTGAGGTTGAATTGTCGGCTTCTGGCAGCGTGCACGAAAAGCAGTTCCTATTTGCGACGAAACCCATGCAGGGCACGATCTATGTCATGGACCTGCTGGCAGTGTACCACTTATGATGGCCGTGACTACGCCCATTTTGGGCGGCAGTTCACACAATGCAAGGAACACTTGCGGCTGCTAAACTCTCTTTTTGCTTTTCGCCGCACTACCTTTACAGGGGAACCAATATGAAACGGACCGGAGTGGCGTTATTCGCACTGACACTCTCGATGGGCGCAAGCGCAGAATCCCTGCGCGATATCTATGAACTCGCACTTGAAAATGACGCCCAGCTCAAAGCGGAAGAAGCAATCTACCTGGCCAACAAGGAAAGTGAATCACTGGGACTCTCCGGCCTGTTACCGCAGATCGGCGCCAGCTACTCGCGCTCGGGCTCTGACACAGACACTGACTCGGAAAACTTCACCCTGACCGAAGACGGTATTGCCACGATTTCGTCCACCACCACATCAGATACGTATACCGACGCCTTCTCAGTGTCGCTCAACCAGCCGCTGTTTGACCTGCCGGCCTGGTTCAGCTTCAAAGCGGGCAAGGAACAGAGCAAGCAGGCTGAGGCCACCTTTGCCGGCAACCAGCAGAATCTGATAGTGCGCACCGTTGACGCCTATCTGGCAGTGCTGCGCGCACAGGACAACCTGACCGCCTCGATCGCCGAGGAGAAAGCCTTTGAGCGCCAGTTGGAACAGACCCAGCAGCGCTTTGAAGTAGGTCTGATCGCCATTACCGACGTTTACGAAGCCCAGGCGGCTTACGATTTGTCGCAGGTAAACCGCATTGTGAACGAAAACGACGTTGCGGTTGCACTGGAGCAATTGTCGGTACTGACCGGCCAGAAACACAGCAGCCTGAATGTGCTGACCGATACATTTGAGCCCAATCCTCCGGAGCCCAATGATCGCGCGGCCTGGGTAGACTTTGCCCTGCAGAACAACTACGCGCTAAAAGCCGCGGAATACGCCGAGGAAGCAGCACGCCAGAACTCCAAGTCAGCGGCGACCGGCCACGCCTTCAAGATTTCCGGTAGCTACAGCTACTCCGATACTGAGACCGACGGCTCCCGCACCATTGATCCGGCCAACGACTTCCTGAGCCCACCCTATAACGCCACCGATGGCGACCAGTGGTCGGTTAACCTGAGCCTGCCGCTGTACTCTGGCGGCGCCATCAGCGCCAACCGCCGCCAGTCAGCACAGCAATTCAATGCCGCCCGCGAACAGCGGATTAACCTTAGCCGCAATACGGTGACCAACACGCGTTCGCTGCACATGACAGTGAACAGCAATATCAGCCGCGTAAAAGCGCGCAAACAGAGTATTGTCTCTTCGCGCAGTGCGCTGGATGCCACCCAGGCGGGCTACGAAGTGGGTACACGTAACGTAGTAGACGTGCTCAACGCCCAGCAAACCCTGTTTGCCGCGGTGCGCGACTACTCCAATAGCCGCTACGACTACATTTACAGCATACTGCTGCTCAAGGAGCAGGCTGGCCTGCTGAGCCCGGAGGACATTTACAATCTGGATTCCTTCCTGATCACACCTGCGCCGCCGACAGCCAGCGAAAGCGAATAATCCCTATCGCCCGGCGCTGCTCAAGCGCCGGGCACTCGTTCGTCCACCAGCGCCGTCAGGCGCGCCAACGCTCCGCGATTCTCGGCGACCACCTGTTCACCGGCCTCACCCATGGCCTGCATTACATTGGGTGCCGCCAGTATCTCCATCAGACAACGACCCAATTCATCGCCATCGGCAACCTGGCGCATAGCGCCAGCAGTGGTGAGCAGTTCAGTAATCTCGTTGAAGTTGAACATATGCGGGCCACTGACTACAGGCACACCCCAGGCCGCAGCCTCGAGGACGTTCTGCCCGCCGTGTTGGATGAAGCTGCCGCCTATGACGGCAATATCAGCGACACCTGACAAGAGCCGCAGCTCGCCCATGGTGTCACCCAGATAAACGTCGCTACCGGCCTCAGGGGGACGGCCCGAAGAGCGGCGAACCACATTGAACCCCTCTCGGGCACACAGTGCAGCCACGCCGTCGAACCGTTCCGGGTGGCGCGGCACCAGCAACAACAGGGTGTTGGGGTGGTGTTCACGCACCTCACCCAGGGCCTGCAATAGCAACTCGTCTTCGCCCGGATGGGTGCTCGATCCCAGCAGCACAGGCGCGTTCGGCCAGGAGGATTTCAGGGCCGTTGCTTCGGCCCGCAAACTGTTATCCAGATCGATATCGAACTTAATGCTGCCGGTCACCTGGAGCCGGTCCGCGGCAAGCCCCAGCTGGACAAAGCGCTCACCGTCCGCCCGGGACTGACAGGCGACCAACGTCAACTGCTGCATCATCTGCGCTGTGAGTCCGGCCACCCGCTGGTAACCCCGGGCAGAGCGCGCCGAGAGGCGAGCGTTGGCAAGAATCACCGGGCACTGATTGCGCTGGGCGTGGTGTAACAGGTTGGGCCACAGCTCGGTCTCCATGACCACCAGTAGTCCGGGCTTTACCCGGGCAAAGAAACGGGCCACAGCCCCGTGCATGTCCCAGGGCGAATAGACATGAAATACGCGCTCACCAAACAGCGAGCGGACCCGGTCCGACCCAGTGGGTGTTGTGGTTGTGACCACAATATCAGCTTCGGGGTAGCGCTGGAGTAAATGCTCAATCAGGGGCGCGGCCGCCAGGGTTTCCCCCACCGACACGGCATGCACCCACACTGCGGTGCGAGGCAGATCGGGCCGCGGCGCGAACCAGCCAAAACGCTCGGCCAGACGCTGACGATAGGCAGGCGCACGCCGCGAGCGCAGCAGCATGCGCAGCAGGATAAAGGGCAGCAACAGGTAGAATAAGGCGCTATACAGGTAGCGCATGAACAACTCCAACGGCGTTAGTGGGGCAAGCATACCGCCTGTGGCCCTTCACTGACCACTGCGAGAATCGCCCACCTGGAAAAGTGATTCGAGTTATAATCGCGTTTTTGTTTCCAGGGAGCGGGCATGACCGCACCGGTAATCCAACCCGACATTGCCATCATTGGCGGCGGCATTGCAGGCCTTTGGGCGCTGTGCCAGCTGCGCAATGCCGGCTACCAGGCCGTCTTGTTCGAGCAGGAGGCGCTGGGCAGCTATCAGACGGTGGGCTCCCAGGGCATGATTCACGGCGGTATCAAATACGCACTCTCTGGTGCCCTGAGCAACAGCTCGGAAACGATTTCCAGCATGCCCGGCGTATGGCGCGAGTGCCTGGCAGGCAACGGCAAAGTCGACCTGCGCAACTGCGAGGTGCTCAGCGAGGATTTCTATCTCTGGTCTGACACCGGCCTCACCTCACGCGTGGGTTCGTTCTTTGCCAGCAAACTGCTGCGCGGCCGCGTCGATCGCCTGGCACCCGCTGACTATCCGGCGGTGTTGGCCAATCCCGCGTTCAAGGGTCAGGTCTACCGCCTGATTGACCTGGTACTGGATGCACCCTCCTTGGTCAAAACCCTGGCAGATCAAAGCGACGGCGCTATCTTCAGCATCGACTGGAACACCAGCAGCCTCGCCGTCGACAGCCGCCAGGCCATTATCGATACCCCCTTTGCCCAGGTTCGCCCGCGCCAACTGATTCTCGCCGCCGGCGCAGGCAATGAGGGCCTGGTACAGGCTCTGGGAGGCAGCTCACCGGCCATGCAGCGGCGTCCACTGCAGCAAGTCATCGTCAAACACGAGTATCCCGAGCCCTTTTTCGGCCACTGTACCGGCGGCAGCCCCAGCCCTCGCCTGACGGTGTCCAGCCACCGAACCAGCGCGGGCGAGCCGGTGTGGTATCTGGGCGGCGATCTCTCCACCGAAGGCGCCGACTGGGAACCACAGCGGGTCATTGAGCGCGCCAAGGCAGAACTGGATGAGTTATTCCCCTGGATTGATTTCGGCCACTGCGAATGGCGCACCCTGCGCCTCGATCGCGGCGAGCCGCGCCAGTCAGCGCTTAAGCGCCCGGACACCGCTTACGTCGGCGCTGTCGACAGCGTCGACAACGCCCTCGTGACCTGGCCCACAAAGCTGACCCTGAGCCCCGATCTCGGCAACGAACTGGAGCACACCCTGGCCAGACGCGATATGCGCCCCGGACCCAGCGCAGACCTCGCGCCCCTTGCGGGACTGGGTCAGCCACCGATTGCCAGCGCGCCCTGGGATACCCTGTTCTCATGAGTTGGATGCGCCCGCTGGGATCCACCGGCATTGACGTGAGCGCCATTGGCCTTGGCACCGTGAAGCTGGGCCGCGATCAGGGCGTGAAGTATCCCAACGGGTTTACCATTCCCGATGACAGGCAGGCGCTAGAGCTGTTGGCCCAGGCCCGCGACCTGGGCATTAACCTGATCGATACGGCGCCGGCCTATGGCGTCAGCGAAGAACGCCTGGGCACGTTGCTGGCCGGGAACCAGCGCGAATGGGTGATCTGTTCCAAGGTCGGCGAGGAATTTTCTGACGGGCAGTCGCATTTTGATTTCACCCCGGAGCACACGCGCTTCTCGATAGAGCGCAGCCTTAGCCGTCTGGGTGTGGATGCCATTGATATTGTGCTGGTGCACTCAGACGGCAACGATATGCACATCATCGAGACACTCGGTACCTTGCAGGCATTAGCGGAACTGAAACAACGCGGTCTGATCAGAGCCTTCGGCATATCGACCAAAACCGTTGCGGGAGGCCTGGCCGCCGCAGCGCAGAGCGATGCTGTCATGGTGACTTACAATCTGGCCCAACAAGAAGAAGCCGAGGTACTCGACGCCTGTGCCGCGCAAGGAAAGGCCGGCCTGATCAAAAAGGCGCTGGCCAGTGGCCATCTGGCTGATATCGACAACCCGGTTCAGGCGTCCATGGATTTGATATTAGGCCATGCGGGCAGCACAGCCGCCATCGTCGGCACCATTACACCCGCCCACCTGCAGGCCAATGTGGCTGCCGCAAGACAGGCGCTCGGCGACGGCTAACCCGAATTCACCGCGTCAGCTGTCTTGCTGGATCTGGTTGACAATGGCCGTGGTGGAGAGGTTTTCAATCACCCCCAGCACCCGCACCTCGCCGCCGTAGCCCTCGACAATTTCCCAGCCGACCACCTCTTCCTTGCCGGCATAGTCGCCGCCCTTAACAAGCACATCCGGGCGCAGCGCTTCCAGCATGAAGCGCGGCGTGTCGTCTTCGAAACAGACGACCCAGTCCACCGACTCGAGCCCGGCCAGCACCGCCATACGACGATCCTCGGGATTAATCGGCCGCCCCGGTCCCTTGAGACGTTTCACGGACGCGTCGCTGTTCACGGCCACAATTAACCGGTCACCCTGTTGCCGGGCCTGCTCCAGGTAGCTGACGTGGCCGGCGTGGATAATGTCAAAGCAACCGTTGGTAAAGACCACACGTTCGCCCTGGACACGGGCATCGGCTATCGCAATCTGCAACTGCTCCAGAGTCATTGCCCCGCGTTCAGAGCCATGCTCCTGCTGCACCGCACGGCGCAACTCCGGCGCACTGACAGCGGCAGTGCCGAGCTTGCCCACCACAATACTGGCAGCAACGTTGGCCAGCCCTACCGCCAGCGGCAGATCGGCACCCGCGGCAACCGCCGTCGCCAGGGTGGCAATGACGGTATCGCCAGCACCGGTCACATCAAACACTTCGCGAGCGCGCGCCGGCAGGTGCAATTCCTCTTCACCCGGACGCAGCAGCGTCATGCCGTGTTCGCCACGAGTTACCAGCAGCGCAGATAAATCCAGCTCCGTCATCAACTGTTCGCCGCGACTCACCAGTTCAGCCTCGCTGGGGCAATGGCCGACCACGGCCTCGAATTCGTGCAGGTTGGGGGTTAACAGGGTGGCACCGCGATAGCGGCTGAAGTCGGTGCCCTTGGGGTCTACCAATACCGGCACACCGGCAGCCCGGGCTGCCGATATCAGCGGCGCGGGATCAGCCAGCGCGCCCTTGGCGTAATCTGACAATATCAGCGCACCGCATTGCTGCAGCCGCGCCTCGAGGCCGTCGGCCAGGGAATCGCCGCTGGCCGCAAGCGCGTCCTCCTCAAAATCGAGCCGAATCAACTGCTGGTGACGGCTGATCACCCGCAGCTTGGTAATCGTGGGCTGGCCTTCTACCCGCGTGAATGCGCAGTCGACACCAGCGCCCATCAGCATATCCTGCAGCGAATCCGCCATCTCGTCTGCGCCGGTATACCCCTCCAGGCTCGCCGCCGCGCCCAGCGCTGCAATATTCAGGGCCACGTTCCCGGCACCGCCCGGGCGGTCCTTGATCTGCTCTACCTTGACCACCGGTACGGGGGCCTCGGGCGAGATACGCGACGTACCGCCCTCCCAGTAGCGGTCGAGCATGATATCCCCCAGTACCAGCACACGGGCCTGGTCGAATCGGGGCATCTCAAGTTTCATTGGCAATTCCTTGGCTTGGCAATGGCGGCATCATACCACGCCCACAGCCTTGCCTTGTCGGGTCAAACGGGCTACTTTTCCCTGCCCCAAAAGGACCACGACTCATGATTCCAGACCTGCCCGCCGACATCGACCAGATCAAAGGCTTTCTCGCCGACGACGAGGCCGCCGCCCTGTACGAACACGCGCTCGCCGAGAGCAGCAAGGGCCCGGTGCTGGAGATTGGCAGCTACTGCGGGAAATCCACTATTTACCTGGGTCTGGCCTGTCGACAACATAGCAGTACGGTGTTCGCCTTGGACCATCACCGCGGTTCAGAAGAGCATCAACTGGGCGAGTTCTTCCACGACCCGGACCTCTACGACGGCTCAGAAGGCCTTGTGGATACGTTCCGGGAATTTCGCCGCAACATGCGCAAGGCAGATCTGGATGACACCGTCGTCCCGGTCGTCGCCGGCTCCGAAGCCGCCGCCCGTCACTGGCAGACTCCCCTGGCCATGGTATTCATCGACGGCGGCCACAGTCTCGAGGCAGCCCTGCTCGACTACCGTTGCTGGACCGCTCACCTGATGCGCGGCGGGATACTGGCCATTCACGATTTGTTCGACGACGCTCATGCGGGTGGCCAGGCACCTTATGCGGTGTATCGGATGGCCAAGGCTTCTGGGTTGTTTGAGGATCTGGGGCAGGTGAATACGTTGGGGCTTTTGCGGAGGCTGTAATTACGCTGGTTCTTTTTTTGCTAAGCGGGACGTGTAAGCCTTCTCGCTTCCCGAAACCACTGCGAGCCCATCCATGGGACGTTTCGGCGTCCGGCATCCTGCCTCCCGACGATTTCGGGAAGCGAGAAGACTTACCCGCCCCTCCGATCGTTCATCACCCTGAACACACCAATAACTCGTCCCGTGAGCCAAACTGAAATCAAGCATCATCACAGCGGTATCAGGTTTTCGCCACCATCAGGCCGCGCTCAGGTTTTGTGGAAGAGACGAAGGGCTTTCCGCGGTGGGTGTTTGAGGAGTGCTTGAGGATTGCGCAGCAATCCCACTCCGAGTTACGCCGCGGCCGTAGTCTCTGGAGCAAAACCTGCGGCCGTGGCGAAGGCCTGACACCGCTGGGATGGCGCGGCTAGCCAAGAACGATCAATCCGCTTTAGAGATACGCTCTTCAGCGGAAGATTCAACGCCCAACAACTGAGTCGAGCAGAACAACTGTGACGCCGCAGTGTGCTCGGTCAGCGCATCGGCAGCCATCAGGATAGCGCCCGCCGTCCAAGTGGGTTTTTCGTCGGGCCAGAGCAGGTCTTCAACCATCTGGTAACCCGTCCAGTAAGAACCGTCGTCCAGACGCCACTGATGCAGCCAGCTGTAGACCTCAACCGCGCGAGCATGATCGCCCGCCGCCAGCAGTGCCATCACCAGCTCGCAGGATTCAGCGACAGTCACCCAGGGCTCGTCAGACACACAGCGACAACCCAGGTCTTTTTCGACAAATTCATTCCAGCGCTTGTTCAGACGCGCCAGCGCCTCTTTATGGGGCAGAACTCCGGTGAGTACCGGGTAAAACCAGTCCATGGAGTAGCGTGCTTTGCTTTCCCAGGTGCGATCAAAGCGCTCCGGCTTATGACGCAGGGCATGGCCAAGACGCTCGCGGGATTCGAGCCACTGGGGGCGGTCCTCGCCAAGGGTGTAGGCAATATTGTGGGCGCATTCGAGGCTCTTGTAGATAGAGCTGCACCCCGTGATCAGGGCGTCGCCCTTGGGATTGCCGTCAGCGTCTACCGCCCAGTGAATTTCGCCGTGCTCGGTTTGCAGGGCAAGGACAAAGCCGATGGCCTTGTCGACCATGGGCCACATGGCGCGCAGGAAATCCCGGTCTTCGGTAACCAGGTAGTGATGCCAGATACCTGTGGCCACGTAGGCCACAAAGTTGGTTTCGCGGCGCTCGGCGTTGTCGACGTCCTCGCCGCGGTAGGCGGCCCACCAGCTGCCATCGACCAGCTGCATGCTGTACAGCCACTCGTAGGCGCGGCGCGCGGCATCGTATTCACCGCCAATCGATAAACCCATGGCCGCTTCAACGTGGTCCCAGGGGTCTGCGTAACCGCCATCGAACCAGGGAATTTCACCGCTGGGACGCTGGGTTTCGAGAATGAATTCTACCGTGGGGCGCAGGAATTCCGACGGGAACAGGCCGCGGCTGAGATACAGGCCGCTCATGAGGTGGCTTCCTTGCGGAAGTACATCACCACACTTTTACCCATGACCGGGTTCATCAGCTTCTCTGACACCCGGGTCAGTGCCGGTTGCTCCATCAGGTCCCAGACCAACAGGCGGTGGTACTGTTTCACCAGCCAGTTGTCGTCCTGATTGTTCCAGAACATGCACTTCAGCCACCAGAACGGCACATGCAGGGCGTGGGCCCAGTGGCGGTGGTAACGGGCAAAGCCGAGCTGCTCGATGTCTTCGCGCAACTCGTTGGCGCGGAAAATACGGATGTGACCGCCGGGGGTGTTGTAGTAACCCTCGCTCAGGGCCCAGCAGATTTTCTCGGGCCAGCGGCGCGGCACACTGGCGCAGAACAGGCCGCCAGGCTTCATAACGCGTTCTATCTCAGCGAGCGCACCGCGGTAGTCCGGAATGTGCTCCAGGACCTCGCTGCAAATCACTTTATCGAACGTGTTATCGGCAAAGGGCAGTTCCAGCGCGTTGGCAGACGACAGGCCGAAGGTCTTGGCATCGTTGTCGGGCTCGTCGAAGTGCTCGAACTTTTCCTGGGTAGTTTTCAGATCGTTCAGCGACAGATCAACGCCTACGGAATGCACATTGGCTTCAACGTAGGCGGAAATCACATGACGTCCCTCGCCGCAGCCGAGGTCGAGGACCAGGTCGCCGTCTTTGAGGGGAAAGTGGTCAAAATCAACTGTCTGCATGCGCCAGTACTTCTCGGTAATATGCTGTCATTTCGCGCGCGCAAACCTGCCAGCAGAATTTCTCTTCAATGCGGGCCTTGCCGGCCTCGCCCAACTGCGCCCGACGGGCCGGGTCCTGCAATAACTCATCGATCGCCGTCACCATGGCGTCGACATTCTTCGCCGGCACTATCACACCGGCATCGCCAACCACTTCAGGCAGGGCGCCACCGTCGGTGGACACCACCGGCACACCGCAGGCCATAGCTTCGCCAGCGGGTAGGCCGAAGCCTTCGTATACGGAGGGCACCACCGCAACACTGGCCTGGGCGTAGTAGCGCACCATTTGTTCGGTGCTGATACCACTCACAAACTGGATCTTGTTTTCCAGACCCAGCTTCTTCACCAGTTTTTCAGTCTTGCCTCCCGGCAGCGGCTTGCTGACCAGCAGCAACTCCAACCCGGGGTACTTTTCCAGCAGCCTGTGGTAGGAGCGAATGAGGTAGCGCGTGCCTTTGAGTGGCGCATCAGCGCTACACGTGGCCATCAGCCGCAGCGGGCGGCGCTCAATATCCGGCATGGGGCGGAACATTTCCGTGTCGATGCCGTTGTATACCAGGCTGATTCCCGCCGGCTGCAGGCCGAAGTCGCGGGCAATATCCTGGCGCGAGCAGTCCGAGACAGTCACAACATTGTGCAACTGCTTGACCACCTTCTTCTGCATGTTGAGGAACGAGTGCCAGCGACGGATCAGCAAACGCTCCCACGCGCCGCGAGCGGCGCTTAGCGCAATGCGCAAATCACTGGTAATCGGATGGTGAACGGTCGTCACCAGCGGCAGGCCCATGTCCTGCAGCTGCAACATGCCCCAGCTGAGGCTCTGATTGTCGTGGATGAGATCGTACTCACGACCGTGCTCTTTCAGGTATTTCACCGCGCGCCGGCCAAAGGTATAGGGCTCGGCGAAACCGCCCGTCAGCTTGCTGGTCCACTCGATGATGTTAGTCATCGACTTGAGGTGATGGGGGCGCAGTGAACCCAGGCCATTTTCGAACAAATCGAGGCTGGGTAGTTCAATCAGGCGAACCCGCGAATCGAGGTGCGGATAGGGAGGACCGGAAATAACGTCCACTTTGTGGCCTGCATCCACCAGCGCTTTGCTGAGGTAGCGGAGATAAACACCCTGTCCACCGCCGTGGGGCTGACTGCGATAGCCGAGCAGAGCGATGCGCAGCGGTTTTGCTGGCGCAGCAACAGGCGCCGCGGGAACATGCGGTTGAGCCTCTGTAGATAGTGTCTCGACTTGCCTGATGGGGGCATCCTCTCAATATTTATGGGGTAGACGCAGGCGGGCGGGGGACGGCGCTTTATCGTTGTACGCATCCACCGGGAGTTCCAGCGCCTGAACTTTCCGGCAAAGAGGCTAGATTTTAAGCAGCGGGCGGTTAAAAATCCAGCCCCTGTACGGCCGTACAGTCAGTGCCGCGGGTTCGTCAGCCATCGTAAAAAGCCGCTATAATTGACCCCTTTTGTCAGGCCAAGATCTGTTCTCATGAGTCAAACCCCCTATAAGGGCATCATTCTCGCCGGCGGCTCCGGTACCCGCCTCCATCCATTGACCAGTACGGTCTCCAAGCAGCTCATGCCGGTTTACGACAAACCCATGATTTACTACCCGCTGGCGACGCTCATGTTGGCGGGCATACGCGATATCCTGGTGATTACCACGCCCCGCGACCAGGCGGCCTTTGCCGACCTGCTCGGCAACGGCTCCCAGTGGGGAATCAATATCAGCTACACCGTTCAGCCCAGCCCGGATGGTCTGGCCCAGGCCTTTATTCTCGGGGAAGACTTTATTGGCGCGGATCGTGCCGCCCTGGTGCTGGGCGACAACATTTTTTACGGCGGCGGTTTTACCCTCAAACTCAAGAGCGCGGCCCAGCGAGAGGCTGGCGCGTCTGTGTTCGCCTATTATGTGCAGGATCCAGAACGCTATGGCGTGGTCAGCTTCGACGCCGAGGGCGTCGCCCAGGACATCGAGGAAAAGCCCGAGCAACCCAAGTCACACTACGCCGTCACCGGCCTGTACTTTTACGATAACGATGTCATCGACATCGCCAAGAGTATCCGGCCGTCACATCGCGGTGAACTGGAAATCACCGACGTTAACAAGGTGTACATGGAGCGCGGCGATCTCAATGTTGAGGTGATGAGCCGCGGCAGCGCCTGGCTCGATACCGGCACCCACAATTCACTGCTCGACGCCGCCAACTTTGTGCGCGTTGTAGAAGAGCGTCAGGGATTAAAGATCGCCTGCCCCGAAGAAGTGGCCTATCGCATGGGCTTTATCAACGAAGAACAGCTGCTGGCGCTGGCGGCCCCGCTGGAAAAAAGCGGCTACGGCGTTTATCTGAAAAGCCTGTTAAACGAACGAGGGGTAGTATTCCATGAAGTTTGAAGCGACACCGCTGGAAGGGGTGTACCTGCTAACGCCCAAGGTCTTCGGCGACGAGCGGGGCTTTTTCATGGAGAGCTGGAACGCAGCGACCTTTCGCGATTTTGGCTTTGATCTCAAGTTTGTGCAGGACAACCACTCGCGTTCGGCACGGGGGATTTTGCGCGGCATGCACTACCAGCGGGAGCACACCCAGGGCAAGCTGGTGCGGGTCACCTCCGGGGCGGTCTTTGACGCCGTGGTCGACATGCGCAACGACTCACCGACCCTGGGCCAGTGGTATGGCGTTGAATTAAGTGCTGCCAATCACCAGATGCTGTGGGTGCCGCCGGGGTTTGCGCACGGCTTCTACGTCATGTCTGAGTTCGCTGACTTCCAGTACAAGTGCACTGACATCTACCACCCTGCCAGTGAGGTGTCGCTGGCCTGGGACGATCCGCAGGTAGGTATAAAGTGGCCGATTCCGCAGGGAGAATCGCCCCAGCTATCGGCCAAAGACGCCGAGGGCCTCGCCCTGGGCGAAGCCCCGCTGCTTTAACGATTGAGCAGCGGCCGCCACCAGTCCTCATTGTCGAGATACCAGTCGAGGGTTTTGGCCAGGCCTGTCTCAAAGTTTTCTGCCGGCGAATAGCCAAGCTCGCCACTGATCTTGCTGGCGTCGATCGCATAACGCCAGTCGTGGCCGGCGCGATCTTCCACAAAGGTAATCAGATCGCGGGCGCTTTTTCCCGCGGCCTGGGGAGCATCGGGGAAGCGCGCCGCCAATGACGCATCCGCTGCAAAGCGCGCATCCAACTGTTCGCACAGCAAATTGACGATATCGAGATTGTTCCACTCGTTGTTGCCGCCAATGTTGTAGGTTTCGCCGACCACGCCATCCAGAATCACTTTTTCAATACCGCGGCAGTGGTCCTCCACGTAGAGCCAATCTCGAATATTGCTGCCGTCGCCATACACGGGCAGTGGCAGGCCGCGCAGGATGTTGGTCAGGCACAGGGGAATCAGCTTCTCGGGGAAGTGATAGGGCCCGTAGTTGTTGGAGCAATTACTGGTGCTGACCTGCAGGCCGTAGGTGTGCAGATAGGCGCGCACGAGATGGTCCGACGCTGCCTTGCTCGCCGAGTAAGGCGAGTTGGGCTCATATTTCTGCTCCTCGTAGAACCCGGGCGCATCAGGAGCGAGGGAGCCGTAAACCTCATCGGTGGACACATGGTGAAACCGGTGCGGCAGCGGTTCCGCGCCACCGAGCCAGTATTCCCGCGCCGCCTGTAACAAGCTGTGCGTGCCCACCACGTTGGTTTCAATAAAGGCGTCGGGGCCGGTAATCGAGCGGTCGACGTGACTCTCGGCGGCGAAGTGCACCAGCGTATCCACCTGGTGTTCGCGCAGGCAGGCAATTACAGCGGCCTTGTCGCAGATATCGGCGTGAACAAACGTAAAGCCCTCTGTGCCTTCAAGCCCTTCTAGGTTTGCGCGGTTGCCGGCGTAGGTCAGGGCATCATAGGCAACAATGCGATCGCCCGGGTGCTGTGCCCGCCAATAGTGAACGAAATTTGCGCCTATAAAACCAGCGGCACCGGTAACCAAGAGTGACCTGGCCATTTACAACTCCTTTAATTCCTGCAGCATGGCGCGCAATTGCTCACGCCAGTGGCGGCCATTCATTTCCAAATCGCGCCAGCTGCTGCGCTTGTCCAGCACACTGAACGCCGGGCGCGCCGCCGGCGTGGGGTAGTCACTGGCGGGAATCGGCGCGATCACGGGCGCTGTGGCCAGTAGTTCACTGGCCACACCCTCTTCGGCAATGGCCACGGCAAAATCGTACCAGCTGCACACACCGGCGTCCGACCAGTGGTAAATCCCGCCGACCTCGGGCCGGCTCGCTGCCTGCCACAGGGCCTCGGCAAGACCGCGCGCCCAGGTGGGTGAGCCCACCTGGTCGGCAACTACCGCCAGTTGGTCGCGCTCAGCCATCAGCCGCAGCATGGTTTTCACAAAGTTCGCGCCGAACGCGGAATATACCCACCCGGTGCGCATGATAAGCGCATCTGGCGCGGCAGCCAGTACCCGTTCTTCACCGGCGAGCTTGGTCCGACCATAGGCACCAATAGGGGCCGTCTGAGAGTCGGGAAGATAGGGTGAACTGGCCAGGCCGTCAAATACGAAATCGGTGGATACATGCAGCAGACGTGCGCCTGCTCCTGCGCAGGCCCGGGCGAGATTACCCGCTCCGTCGCCATTAATGCGCATGGCTTGCTCGACCTCTTCCTCAGCCTTGTCCACTGCAGTATAAGCGGCGGCATTGATCACCAGCGAGGGTTGTTCATGCGCTATCAGAGCTTCGACAGCTTCAGCGTCGCCTATATCCAGCTCGCTGCGGGTCAGGCCAACGCATTGCGTGGCAACGGGTGCTGTACGCAGTAACTCCTGGCCGAGTTGGCCGCCTGCGCCGGTGACTAAAACTTTCTCTGGCAAAACAACTCCTGGTGGGGGCGATGCTGGTTTCCGCTGGTTGCCGGCGTTAGACTAGCCACAAACGAAACCAAGTAAAAACGTGTACCCGAACCCAACTTCAACTTCCCTGTCCCATCTCGATTATCGCTGGGTATTTGCCGCCAGCTTGCTGCTGTCGGCCTGGTTAATCGCGATCGACCCGCTGATTAATCGGGACGCTATCATATACCTGCGTGCCGCCGATGCCTACTTACAACATGGCTTTGCGGCCAGTCAGCAGGAGTTCGGACGTCCCCTGCTATCAATTTGTATTGCGCTTATCCATAATTGGACCGGGCTGTCCACCCTGTGGGCGGGGCAATTAATTACGACCCTGGCCTATGCGGTGCTGTGCACGGGCTTTGTCGCCGTCATCCACGTGCTCGGCGGCGATCGCCGTATCCAGTTGCTCGGCGCCATCGTGGTGTTATCGCACCCACTGCTCAATCATCTGCGCAGCTCCATCATGCGCGACCCCATCTACTGGGCCCTGCTGATACTGGCGTTTCGGGAATTACTGCTATATCTGCGCAGCCCCACCCTCAAATACCAGGTGCGCTGGTTCAGCTATATCGTGCTCGCCAGCCTGTTTCGCTTCGAAGGCCTGTTTTTCGCGGCCCTGGCACCGCTGGCCGTGCTGTTTACCCGAAACGTCGATCAGCGCCTGCGCCACTGCCTGCATTTACTCATTCCCCAGCTCATCGCCATTGGTATCGCGGCCGCAGGCATAGTTCTCTATCGGCAGGGACTGGGTAGCGATACAAATTTATTTCCGGCCATTAACCAGTATCTGGAGCGACTCTGGGCTTTCCCCGGCCAATTCGCGGCAATGTCGCAAGCCACCGGCCAGGCCATGCTTGAATTTACGGCGCTGGAAGATGCTTCAATTGCAGTGACCGCCGGCCTGCTCGCAGTGCTGGCAATTAATATTTGCCGAGCCATTACCTGGCCGTGGGTTGCCGTGCTGGTGTGGGGCCGGCTGACAGGCCTGCTTGGGCGACTGCGTAATGACGATGTGGTGCTGTTGCGGGCGCATGCGCTTATCGCGCTGCTCTATCTCGCCCTGTTTATGCTGATCAATCGCTTCATGCTGGAGCGCTACAGCATACAGCTGGTGTTGTTCCTGCTGCTATACCTGCCCTTCCTGCTCGGCACGCTTTGGAACGCCGGCGGCTGGCGCAAGGGACTGGTTATTTTGCTACTGGTGGGAATGAGCCTCGATACCGTGCTCACGGGCGATGGCGATAAACGCTTCATCCGCGAGGCCACACAATGGGTGGAACAAAACACCGACGCCCAGGCCAGTATTGCTACCAACGAAAAATATATCGCCTATTTCAGCCGTCGCGACTTCGACTGGACCGCAGCCCTGGGCCAGGAGTTCAAGCTCCAGAATCTGATAGCCAAGAGCCGCCACTGGCGCAACAAGGATTACCTGGTGATCTACGTTCGCCGCCGCGACGAAGCGCCCTGGGCCGAGTTTCTGGCCAACAACCATCTGACCGAGAGCCGATCCTTCGCCAGCAACAATCCCAAGAAAGGCCGGGTCGCCGTTGTGCAGGTTGGCGAGCCGTGAACTACCAGGCGCTGGCGGAAACCCTGGCAGACGAACGACTGCCTGAGGGCTGGCGCATGGTAGGCAGTTCCGTTCACGCCCGGGTGGCAGTGAATGGCGACGGCAGCGTGTACTACAAGGAGTTTCTGCCCAGGGGGCCACTGGAACGCCTCAAGGCATTGGTGCGCGGCTCTCGTGCCTCCCGTGCTCGCACCCACAATGCACTCTTGCAGCAGGCCGGGTTCAGGGCGCCCGACAATCTGGCCTGGGGCAAACTGCCTGCCGGCCGGGAGTACCTGTTCAGTTCCACGGTTCCCGGCGACGGGGTCACCACCTGGCTGCGCGACACGCTGATTGAACGCCATGGCGCCGATCTCGCGCAGCGCCGCCAGCTATTGCGGGAACTGGGCACGTTTATTGGCCGCATGCACGCCGCAGGATTCGTCCACGGCGATTTGCGGACCAGCAATGTACTGGCCGAGTTTCAGAACAGCCACTTTCAGTTCGCGCTGATCGACAACGAACGCAATGTTTTCAGGACGCCCGCTGCTGGCCGCGCTATGCTGCGTAATCTAATGCAGCTGAACATGCTGTTGCCAAGCGACGTCAGCCACCGCGATCGCATGCGGTGCTTTTGCGCGTGGCGCACCCAGATGGTTGAACTCAGCGACACCGAGGCCCGGGTACTGGGCCTGCGTGCCTACCAGTGGGCCATGGAGCGGCTGCGGGCCAAGGGGAAAGTGCAATGAACCTACTGACCAATCTGCTGTGGCGGCTCATGCCCGCCAAAGAGCGCGAAATGCTGCTGGCCTACGCACCTCAGTATCAGCAGCGTCACATCGAGCGCATCCTCAAGGGTCGAGCAACTTACCAGCCCTGTTTTGACGAACACCAGGCTTTGTTTATCCACGTCCCCAAATCGGCGGGGCGCAGCGTGGTGCGCGGTATGTTTGACATCAAATCCGTGGAGCACGCACCCGCAGACTGGTACCAGCTACTCGACCCCGACAAGTATCGCCGCTACTTTAAATTCACCTTTGTTCGCAATCCCTGGGACCGGGCGGTGTCGGCCTACACGTATCTGCAACAAGGCGGCTCCGCGGCGAGCAGCGACGACAGTTTATGGAGTGAGTTCGTCGGCAACTTTGCCTCGTTTGACGAATTTGTCACGCAGTGGATGACGCCTGAAAACGTGATGCGCAATGCCTTGTTCACGCCGCAGATTGTGTTCTTAACCAACCGGTTCGGTCAGATGGATATGGACTATGTCGGCCGCTTTGAGAATTTACACTCGGACTTCAGTGCTATCGCCCAGAAGCTTGGTGTGGAACGCGAGCTGCCCCACCTGAACCAGAGCCGTTCACAGCCCTACCAGACGTTTTACTCTGAGGCGTCACGGCAGCGGGTGGCCGAGGTGTATCGGCAGGATATCGAGGCGTTCGGGTACAGTTTCGACTAGACCAGACGGTGACCGCGCTCACCGTACTTGCGCAAGTGCCTGGCGCGGAGCTTGTCCAGCAGCGGCTGCATGCGCACCTCGATGTCCCGCGCGGGAACACAGCGATCTTCGGCGTACGCTTCCAAAAATGCCGCGTAGTACTCTGGTGCCAATCCCATGTCTTCGGCATTAAGGGTAAAACGAGCCACATCCCGAACACAGTGTCCGCTGGAGGGGCCGGCAGGGCAGACAGCCTCAAGATCCACGAGGTACATCGAGGACTGACGCACCAAAAAGTTACTCCACTTGGCATCGCCATGGCTGTAGCCGGCCTCGTGCAGCGTTGCCAGCACCGCGCCGGCGTGCGCCATCAGTTGTTGCAGCCTCGCAGGTTTCAGTCCTTCCACCCAGAGATGCTTCAAGTCCTGCCCATCGATTATGGCCTCAGTAAGCAGCAGCACACCATCAGGCATAAGCGCACAGGCCTGCGGCGCAGGTACTTCAATGCCCAACGCAGCTAACGCAACGGCGTTGTCAAAGGCAGCTACCCCGCGGCCACCCCCGAAACGAAATTGCAGACGTTGAATCATATTTTTGGGGCGGTAGTACTTGGCGTAATGCAGTTCACCGCCGAGCTCTACCAATGCAACCAACGAGTACGGGTCTTGCTTGAGCACCCTACCCTCGCGCTGCAACCACGCAGCAGTGCCCTCGCTGTCGCTCAGAGCCCGGGGTGCGTCGCCGCGCAGTAGGCGCAGCGCCGTCACGAGGCCGCCAGTGCGGGCGGCTCACGCCCGTGATCTTTGCGATACAGTTTAATGGCAGCGCGCTCAACCGCACGCCATAGCGAGACATGCTCTGTCAGTGCTGGCCGCAGGCCTCCGGGGGTATACCAACGCATAAACCGCAGCAGGTCGCGGCGACTGACGCCACAGTCCATGGCCGAGAAGTACAGCCCTCCCAGATCTTTTACCAGCCAGCGCCGCGGGGTGCTCGCCCGCAACTGGGCCCGATGTAAATCAATCAGGTGACAGGTGGGACTGGCGCTGGCCAGGGTTTGCTCGTCCAGGTGAAAGTGGCACAGATAAAAGTCGCGATGGTTAATACCTGCACGGTGCATGCGCCCTGCGCTATCTGCCAGCTTGCGCAAAATTTTCAGACGCGTTGAAAACATCGGCGGGTGACTTGCCCATGAGGCGCAGTAGTCTTCAAGACTGACGGTGCCAACCAGATCGTCAGTGACAATCATGGAGTGCTGGCGCGCCGGGTTGGCACCGAAGCGGGCATAGGCAGCCACGCTCATGGTATCCACCCCCAGTTCGGTCAATGCGAGCACTGCGCGATACTCATTGCTCGCGCCCAGCACGGGCAGTCGCAGCTGCAGCAGATTCTTACAAATTTCGCCCCAGCCAATACCGCTGTGCAACTTGAGAAAATAGGAATGGCCGCCGCGACCAAAGCGCAGTGTTTTGCGCCCTTCCTTGTTGCGGTAAACGTGTTCTGCCGGCGCGCTGCCGGCCACCTCGTCGGCCCAGTGCAACAGCGCTTGCGCAGAGGATGTCAGGCCCTCAACGGCAGCGATATCTTCGCGCACATAGCTCTCAGCCACGAGCCTTATCCAGTTTGTGCATGACGCTGCGCTCAATGATTTCCGCTCCGGTGCTGTGCATGGAATACAGATCGGTCACCTCAGCGTACACCAGCCCGGTGTCTCGACACTGCTGTCGATAAACTCCATCGAGACAGCGCAACACCGCCAGATTCAGGTCTTCCTGCTGGAAGGGTGAACGCAATACCAGCCCCGCTTTGGCCCGAACGATGTGATGTGCATAACCACAAACCTCCGTGCAGATAACCGGCAAACCCGCCACCAGCGCTTCCAGCAATACAATACCGGCAGCCTCATCCAGGGCCGGGTGAATCAAGGTATCTGCAGCGAGCAGCAACTCCGGAATATCATCCCGGCCGCCGAGGAATTCCACATATTCATCGACCTTGAGCTTGCGCGCCAACCAGCGAAACCGCCGGGTCTTGTCCTGGCCTACCACCAACAGGCGTATTTTCTGGTGTGGCTGCTCTTCACGCACATGCGCCAGCGCATGAAGGGCCCGATCCAGCCCTTTCTTGATGAATCCAGAACCCACGAACAACAGCAGCATTTCGCCCGTCTCAGCTCCCAGCTGTTCCCTGGCAGCGCGGCGCCGCTCGGCCGCATCCGGCCCGGCTCGACGATCAGGCGAGATACCCGGCGGCAGCATATGCATACGCGCTTCGTCCGTGTGGTAGTGCTGCACAAATTTCGCTTTCTCCGTCTCGGAGATCAGCAGAATTTCTGTGTCGCTTTGCGGCCCGAATACCGCCGCTTCATAGGCTGAAAAATGACGGAAACGGCCGCCGCGCCTATACAACACGCCGCGCTCATTCAAGGCCTTGTCGAGATAGCAGGAGTCAGCCGCGTAATAAACATCCAGACCGGGCATTTTGTTAAAGCCCACCACGCCATCGACGGGGTCCGCAGCGAGATCACTACTCACCCAGGCGAGAAATTTCTCATTGCGCCGGTGATGGGTATTGGCTTTGACAGGAACGTGACGCAGCTCGGCGTCGGCAATGGCATCTCCCTGCCAGCTGATGTAGTAAATGCGGCAATGATGTCCTCGCGCCTGGCACTCTTCGACAAAGCGGCGGAAATCACGCTGCATCCCACCGTAGGGGAAGTACTTGTAGAGCAGGAACGCCAGCTTCACGCCGACTCCTCCTGCGGCAGCACCGCGGTGAGCTTTGACCATACGTCTGCTGCGGAAATAGCAGTCATCATCGCCAGCGGATCGTCGGTATCTTCAGGCCCTACCGGCGACTGGATATGCACCTGGTGCTGACCGTAAGCCCCGATCAACGCGGTATCCGTTGGCCCGTACAATGACACCGTCGGGACATCCAGCGCGGCAGCGAGATGGCCGAGGCCAGTATCCACAGCAACCGCCCCATCCACCTCCAGCAGCATACTCGCCAGCCCCCGCAAGTCCAGGCGCGGCAACACCCGACCGGTGCCGGCGACAGCGACGATCTGGGCCGCCCGGACTTTCTCTTCTTCGCTGCCCCAGGGCAACCACACAGGATAGCCCGCGGCATCGGCCAACGTCAGCAGCTCGGCCCAGTGCGCCACCGGCCACAGCTTTTCTGCGCGGGCCGTGCCGTGAAAAAACATCAGGCCACGACAGCGCTTTTCACGTGTGCGGGCGAGGTTGGCCCGAACGCCATAGTCGCCCCGCTCGCTATCAATTGAGTACCCAAGGACGCTGGCAAACAAGCGCCGGGTGCGCTCCACCGCATGCATTTGCACCGGCACGCTGTACTTGTGGTGATAGGCGGTCGCCGCCAAACCTTCACGGGCGCTATGCTTGTCGAACCCGGCAATGGGCGTTTGCGCCAGCCGCGCGACAAAGGCGCTTTTGAGTAAGCCCTGTGCATCGATGACCAGATCGTAATGACGGCTGCGCAACTGCTGGCGGAAATTGCGCCACTCGGGGCCCGTAAAATTGCGCAGCGGACGTTTGCGCAAGCGTCGGAAGGCAATGGGCAAGGTTCGATTCACTGCCGGATGCCACGCGGGAATTTCCGCAAAGGCTTCTTCCACCACCCAGTCAAACTGAATGCCGGGAACCGCTCGGGCAGCATCCGTCACTGCGGGCAATGTATGAATCACATCCCCCAGCGACGACATCTTGACTATGAGAACTCGCATCAGGCCTAGGCAGGCTCCGCCAACAAAACGTCAAGTTTACCAGCAACCAGGCTGGCCGGCGTCTCACGCATGCAGCGATGATGGCCCAGCGGACACTCACGCTCAAAACAGGGGGCGCAATCAATGTCGCTGACCAGCGTTGCACTGCTGGGATTAAGTGGCGGTGTAAACCCCGGCGAGGTGGCCCCGTAAATCACCACCAGAGGGCGCCCGAGGGCAGCGGCAATGTGCATGAGCCCGGAGTCATTACTGACCACAGCATCGGCCAGGGATAACATATCCACCGCTTCGGCCAGCGCCGTGCGCCCGGCGAGGTCGAATATTGCCTCACTCTGGCCACAGGCCTCGGCTATCTCTGCGGTCACCACCTGGTCCTTGGCGGATCCAAATAACACGATTTGCCAGTCACGCTGCAGATACTGACGGGCGAGTTCAGCATAGTATTGTGCCGGCCAGCGCTTGGCCCCGCCAAATTCGGCACCGGGACACAGGGCCAATAGGGGTTTGTCGTTGCGCAAGCTGAACTTCTGGCGCGACGCCTCTGCTTGAGCGCTGTCCACGGTGAGCTGCGGCGCGGGCAACGCGTCAGGCAAGGTTGCCGCGGCGTCGATACCCAGTGCGGCAAACTGCTGCACCATCAGCGGCAGCACCGCCTCATCCAGTAAGCGCATATCGTTGAGTAGCCCATAGCGCATTTCTCCGCGCCAGCCAGTGCGCCGGGGAATCCCGGCAAATGCGGGTACCAGGGCCGACTTCAGTGAGTTAGGCAAAATGATAGCCTGATCGTACTGCTCCTCACGCAGCGTCCTGCCCAGGTGCCAGCGCCGGCGCAGGCCAATTTCGCCGTGTCCCACGGGCAGATTGATCGCACGACGCACCTGGGGCATGCGCTCAAGAATCGGCTCGCTCCAGCCAGGCGCCATCACATCGATGATCACTCCGGGGCGGGTTTGCTCGAGCAGCCGGTACAGCACCTGCGACATCACCATGTCACCAACCCAGGACGGCCCTACGATGAGAATTTTTTCGCCGCTGCTCATGCCATGCTTACTCCTTTGGGCAACTCACCAAATAATTCCTGCCAACAGCCCATGACCTGCGCTCGCTGCGCGGCAAACCGCGCGGGGCTGGCTACGCCGGGGCGCTGCTGCAGGGCCAACTCGTGGGCGCAGCCGCGGTATTGCAAATAGGCCTCGGTCAGTGCCCGGCAGTGGTCGGTTGCAAACAGCCCTGCGCGCTGCAACTCTTCGAGGATACGCACGTTGTCGGGCCAGGTCGCGAGCTGCGGATGTTTTGCAGCCCATGCCAGCACCGCATATTGGGCCATGAATTCTATATCGACAATGCCGCCACTGCCCTGCTTTAAATCGAATGCATCATCGCGCTCCACCGGTAACAGATGGTCGCGCATCTTGGCTCGCATATTGACCACTTCCTGCGCCACCGCTGCCGCATCCCTGGGCTGGCACAAGGTTTCACGACGGATTACGTCGATTCGTTCAGCGACCATCGCGTCACCGGCCACATAACGGGCCCGCACCAGAGCCTGGTGCTCCCACGTCCAGGCATTCGCCTGCTGGTACCTGGCAAAACCCTCGACGCTGGGTACCAGAGAGCCGGAGTTGCCGTCGGGACGCAGGCGCATATCAATCTCATAGAGCTTGCCCAGAGACATACGCGTTTCCATGATATGGATAATTCGTTGTACCAGGCGCATATAGAAAACCGCATTATCGATACTGCGAGCCCCGTCAGTGGTGCCCTGGGGGGCGGCATCAAACACGAATACCAGGTCGAGATCTGAGCCATAACCCAGCTCCAGCCCACCCAACTTACCGTAACCGTAGATCGCAAAGCCATAGCCCGTGCTGTCCCGCGCGGGTTCTCCGTACTTGCGCGTCAGATCTGCCCAGGCAACAGCGATAACCTGCTCGAGGATAACCTCGGCGATCCAGGTGAGATTGTCGCTGACCTTCATCACCGGTAGCCGCTCCCCCAACTCGCTGGCAGCAACACGCAACACCTGCGCCGCCTTGAAGTAGCGCAAGGCATTCATCTGTGCTTCCAGATCGTCCGGTTTCAAACGGGCGACTTGCTGCTGCAACTGACTTTGCAGCTCAGCCTTGCAGGGGGCACTGTACAGGCTGGTGCGATCGAGAAATTCATCGAGCAAGACCGGGTGCTGGGCCATCTGTTCAGCAATCCACGGACTGGCACCACACAGCAGCGCCAGCTCCCGCAGTGCCGGCGGGTTTTCCAGCAACAGCACCAGATAAGCAGAGCGGCGCACCACGGCCGTCACCAGGGGCAGCACCCTGGCCAGGGCCAGATCGGGGTCATCGGTGTCAGCGCAGGCATGCACCATTTGGGGCATGAATTTCTCGAGTCGCTGGCGCCCCTCGGCCTGCGCAGCGGCAACACGCCGGGAAGCCCAAAACTCCTTCAGCAAAGCGACTGTGGCATCGAGCTGCTGGAAACCCAGCGCTGTCAGAGCCTCACCGCTAATGTCTTCTCCCCACAGCTGACTGGCCTCGCCAGGGTTGTCCTGACCTTCATCCGGGTCGGCAATCAGCTGGTGAAAGTGCTGCGAAACCCGCGCTCTATGCGCATCGAGCGCCTGGCGGTACAACGACCAATCTGCAAACCCCATCACGCTGGCCATCGCCCCACGAGCCAATGCGTCCGTGGGCAACTCCTGGGTCTGCTTGTCCTGATAACCTTGAATAGCGTGTTCGCTATCACGCAGAAACAGATAGGCCTGGCGTAACTCAGTCGCCGCTTGCTCGGGTAGACAACCCAGGTGCACACACTCCTCGAGCGCAGCCAACAGCAAGCGCTGCTGTAAGCCCAGGTCGCGCCCTCCGCGAATCAATTGAAAACACTGGACGATAAATTCGATCTCGCGAATGCCGCCATGACCGAGTTTAACGTTGTCATGCAGGCCGCGACGGCGCACTTCTGCACTGATCATCTGCTTCATACTGCGCAGACTCTCAATGACGCCAAAGTCGACATAGCGGCGGTAAATAAAGGGCCGCAACGATGCCATCAACGCCTGCGCTCGCCCGGGATCGCCGACTATCGGCCGAGCCTTGATCAGGGCGTAGCGCTCCCAATCGCGGCCCTGCTCCTGATAGTAGGCCTCGAGAGCATTGAAGTTGTGGACCAGTGCGCCACTCTCGCCATAGGGACGCAAACGCATGTCGACCCGAAATACGAAGCCCTCGGGCGTAGTCTGGTCCAGCGCGGCGATGACCGCCTGCCCCAAACGAATAAAAAATTCCTCATTGCTGAGATTGCGCTTTGCGCCGTCGGTATTCCCCGACTCGGGATAGGCGAATATCAAATCGATATCGGAAGACAGGTTGAGTTCGCGTGCACCGAGCTTACCCATGGCCAACACAATCAGCGATTGAGCGTCGCCGCTGTCGCGCCCAATAGGGCTGCCAAATCGTTGTTCTAATGCCCGATAACAATGCTTGACGGCCGCCGCTACACACACCTCCGCCAGTAGCGAGGTACTGCGCATTGTTTCGAAGGTGTCTGCCGCGCGCGTGAAGTCACGCCAGACAATACGCAACATGTGGCGCTGCCGGACCAGGCGCAACGTCAATCCAAGATCGTCAGAGGCCAGCAGTTCAGCATCCAACAAGCCGCGCAGCGCTGCTTCGTTCAGTGGCTGTTCAAATGCGCTGTTGCGCAACAGCTCTGCCAGCAACGCCGGCTTGCGTCGCACAAGCTCCGCAAAGAACGGGCTGCACGCCAGTACATGGAATAGCTGCTGAGCGAGTTCACCTTGCCTGGCGTAGTCGCCCAGGGCCTGAGCGGTACTCGTGTCGGCGCGTTCCAGTATGGCCTGCCATGCCCGCTTGGCGGACTCGGCAAGCACCGGCGGCAGACTCGGGTCAGGCATCCAGCACCGGCGCAACCCGCATCACTTCTTCGATCGTAGTTTCGCCGCGAGCCACCCGGGTCGCACCCGACAAACGCAGAGTACGCATGCCCTCGCGCATAGCCGCTTCACGAATGGCGCTGGTCTCCAGCTGGGAGTGAATCTGTTCCTGCACCCGGGGGCTGTTGACCAACACCTCGTAAATGCCCTTGCGGCCGGTGTAACCAGTGTTGCGGCAGGCCTTGCAACCCACCGGCCGGGCCACCTGGCGTGGCGGGGTAATCTTCCAGGGAGTGGTCAGCTGTTGCCAGGCATCCAGATCCACCGATTCCATGGTCTTACAGGCGGAGCACAGAATACGCACCAGCCGCTGCGACATGATGCCCCGCACGGTAGCCTTAACCAGATAGGCGGGGACACCGAGCTCAAGCAGTCGGGAGACAGAGCTGGGCGAATCATTGGTATGCAGGGTCGAAAGTACGAGATGGCCGGTGAGCGCTGCCTGCACGGCCATATTGGCCGTTTCCAGATCGCGGATCTCGCCCACCATGATAATGTCAGGGTCCTGGCGCATCAGCGCGCGCACGCCGGAGGAGAAATCCAGGTCGATACCGTGATTAACCTGCATCTGGTTAAACGCGTCCTCCACCATTTCGATGGGATCCTCGATGGTGCAGACATTCACTTCGCTGGTCGCCAGCTGCCGCAACGTGGAGTAGAGCGTGGTGGTCTTCCCTGAACCCGTCGGCCCCGTAACCAACACTATGCCATTGCCGCCGTCAGTCATCTGGTGCCAGCGCGCCAGGTCGTCTTCAGCCAGGCCCAATTGCTCGAAGCTTTTTTGCAGCACCTCGGGATCGAAAATCCGCATCACCAGCTTTTCACCGAAGGCGGTTGGCAATGTCGCCAGACGCAGCTCGACTTCACTGCCTTCAGGTGAGCGGGTTTTCAGGCGCCCATCCTGTGGCCGGCGTTTTTCGGCCACATCCATACGGCCCAGGATTTTGATGCGACTGGTAACCGCAGCGCACACCTGGTGCGGAAGCTCATACACACTGTGTAGCACGCCGTCGATGCGAAACCTGACATCGCCCTGCTCGCGCCGGGGCTCGATATGAATGTCGCTGGCGCGTTGCTCAAAGGCGTATTGAAGCAACCAGTCGACCACATTGACAATGTGCTGGTCGTTGGCGTCGGGCTCCTTCATGGAACCCAGTTCGAGCATTTGCTCCAGATTGGTGGTATTGGTGCGATTGTCGGAGCGGTCGCTGGCCTTGGCACTGCGCACAGAACCGGCCATGTTGTAAAACTCGACCGTGTGGCGGGCAATCGCCCGGGGGTCAGCCAGCACCCGGCGAATGGGCTTGCGCAGAACATGCTCGAGGTTACTTTCCCAGGCGCGTATCCAGGGCTCGGCAGAGGCAATGACCACTTCATTGTCATTGACTTCCACCGCCAAAATCCGATGACGCTCAGCAAACGCCTGCGACATCACCTCGGCGATGGCGGAGACGTTAATCTTGAGCGGGTCGATATCGTACACCGCCTGATCGGTACGCTGTGACAGCCAGCCAAGCAGCGCATCCATATCCATTACCCGCCCCGGATTTGTCGCATCCTGCAGCTTCTGATCGGCCAGGTAGATCAGGGGGTGCACCTTGACCAGGGCATTGCCCGCAACCCGCTTAAGCTCGGCGTCGCCAAGGCGCCCCTCGCGGTGTAAATCCTGAGCCAGCGAGGTAAGATTCAAGCGCTGTTCGGCGAAGAGGCCACCGTTGTCCATGGGCATTATGTCCTTTTCTCTGCGCAGCGCCCGGCGGGAAATCCAGCGCGCCGGGATGCGTTGTCGCGTTGCCGGCTATGCTAGCACAGGGGCCGGCTTTCGAGAGGTATCTCGCACCGGGAGAAATGAAATGTTACAGCGATAAGAACTTTTTATGACATTCGGCACTGTTGTGCATATACTGCGCGAAAGTTAGACACCCCATACTTTGGAGTCTCTCTATGGCCAACGGCAGCCCTCTTGGCAATCTGTTCGGGCGTTCCCCGATCGGTCCCATTCAACAACACATGCAGGTGGCTACTGAAGCGGCCGAACATCTGCCCGAGCTGCTCGCAGCGACCGCCGATCAGGACTGGGACCGGGCCAAGGAAATTCACAAGGCCATTGCCGACGACGAGAAGACCGCTGACAAGCTCAAAAGCGACGTGCGCCGTCACTTGCCCAAGAGCCTGTTTCTGCCGGTGCCACGCTCAGATTTGCTACAGCTGGTCAGCATTCAGGATCAAGTGGCCAATACCGCCAAAGACTTCGCCAGCACCGTGATGGGCCGCGACCTGCGCTTTCCGGAGAAATTGTTCCCGGCGGTACTGGAGCTCACCAACACCAGTGTGGCCTGCTGTCAGCAGGCGCTCAAGGCCATCCAGGAACTGGACGAGTTGCTGGAGGTGGGTTTCACCGGTCGCGAGGTGAAGCGCGTGGAAGCCATGCTCAAGGAGCTCGACAAGCTGGAACGCCGCACCGACAAGCAGCAGTTCTCCCTGCGCCGCAAGCTATTCAAAATGGAACCCGATCTGCCGCCGGTAGACGTGATGTTTTACTATCGCGCCATGGCCCTGTTGGGAGAGCTCGCCGACGCCTCCGAAAAGGTCGGCGACCGACTGCAGATCCTGCTCGCCAAATAATCTACAGCAAACAATAATTCAGGTAATACGCAATGGAAATTATCGCAGAGTACGGCACGGTCTTTCTGATCATGGCCTGCATGTTTGGCTTCTTCATGGCCTGGGGAATCGGTGCCAATGACGTGGCCAATGCCATGGGCACCTCTGTCGGCTCACGCGCCCTCACGATTAAGCAGGCGATCTTTATCGCCATGATTTTCGAGTTCCTCGGGGCCTATTTGGCGGGTGGCGAGGTCACCTCGACGATACGTAAGGGCATTATTGATGCCGACGTAATGGCGGATGACCCGCAGCTAATGGTCTACGGGATGATGTCCGCGCTATTAGCTGCAGGTACCTGGCTGCTGGTCGCGAGTATGAAGGGCTGGCCAGTGTCCACCACCCACTCCATCGTCGGCGCCATCGTGGGCTTTGCAGCGGTGGGTATTTCGGCCGAATCTGTTCACTGGGACAAGGTCGGCAGCATTGTGGCTTCCTGGGTGGTATCACCTGTGCTCGCAGGCACGATTTCCTTCGGCCTGTTCATGAGTGTGAAGTGGCTCATTCTGGATACCGACGACCCCTTTAACCGCGCCAAGAAGTACATCCCCATCTACATGTGGATGGTCGGCTTCATGATCTCCATGGTCACCCTGCTCAAGGGCCTGAAACATGTTGGCCTTGATCTGGATCTGGGACTGGGCAGTAAGTTCGCCAATGCGCTGCCCGTATCGGCCGTGATCGGCCTGCTGGTTGCGGGTCTCGGCGCCCTGCTGCTGCGCAACATCAGCGACGACGAGGACCACGAGAATCGCTTTGGCAGCGTTGAAAGAGTCTTTGCCGTGCTGATGGTATTCACCGCCTGTGCCATGGCCTTCGCCCACGGGTCAAACGACGTGGCCAACGCGGTGGGTCCCCTCGCCGCTATTGCCAGCACCGTACAGTCAGGCGGCGAGATCGCTGCAAAATCCGCCATGCCCTGGTGGATTCTGCTGGTCGGCGCCGCGGGTATTGTTGTTGGCCTCGCCACCTATGGCTGGCGCGTTATCACCACCGTGGGTCGCAAGATCACCGAGCTCACCCCCAGCCGCGGTTTTGCCGCAGAGCTTGGCGCCGCCGCCACCGTGGTGCTTGCTTCGGCAACAGGCCTGCCCATCTCGACCACACACACACTTGTGGGCGCGGTACTCGGTGTAGGTTTCGCCAGAGGCATTGCCGCGCTCAACCTGCGCGTGGTGGGCACCATCTTTATGTCCTGGATTATTACCCTGCCAGCCGGTGCCGGCTTGGCCATTCTGTTCTTCTTCATCTTCAAGGCCATGTTCGGCGCCTGATCGAAGATCGCTATTCCCGGTTGCCTGCGCGCACAGGCGACCGGGGTCTCATCCAATCTCCCACTCCGAAAGCCACAGCAGGCTTGGCCCTGAACTGTGCAAAATTGCCATTGGGTAATTAGCGCAGACTTCGGTAGTCTTGATTATTCGCCATTTATCAATGTGTTGGAGAGCATCGTGACCACGCCGGGCCGGGCCCATATCCGCTGGTTCAGGAATACCGCACCCTATATCAATATGCACCGGGGCAAGACCTTTGTGCTGATGTTGGGGGGCGAGGTCGCGCAACACGACAATTTTTCCAACATTATTCACGACATCGCCCTGCTCAAGAGCCTGGGCATCAACCTCGTACTCATCCATGGTGCCCGCCCGCAAATTGCCGCTCGCCTCGCCGCTGCAGATGTCGAGAGCGTTATGCACAAGAATATCCGGATCACTGACACCGCTGCGCTGGAACATGTCAAAGACGCCGCCGGCTCACTGCGGGCCCAGTTCGAAGCGTTGCTGTCCATGGGGCTGCCGAACTCGCCCATGCAGGGCGCGCGCATCCGGGTGTGCTCTGGCAATTTCGTCACCGCCCGCCCCATGGGCGTTGTCGACGGCGTAGATTTCCAGCACACGGGCAAAGTCCGGAGGATCGACGTCAGCGGCATTCATGACCAATTGAACGATGGCTCCATCGTGTTGTTATCGCCGCTGGGCTACTCGCCCACCGGCGAGATTTTCAGCCTGGCACTGGAGGATATTGCAGTGAACTGCGCGGCGGCCATCGGCGCGGACAAGCTGATTCTGTTCGGGGCGGAGGCAGGCGTAACCAATCGCGACGGTGAGCTCATCCGCCAGCTGGCGGTCAGCGAACTGGAAAACCTGACGATCCAGGACACCGCGCAACGCACGCTGTTGCAGACGGCACAACTGGCCTGCAAGCAAGGTGTACCGCGCTGTCAGATCATTAGCTACCAGGACGACTGCGCCCTGCTCGAAGAACTGTTTACGCACGACGGCAGCGGCACTCTGGTCGCCAACCTGGACTATGAACAGTCGCGCCAGGCGGACATTGAGGATGTGGGCGGCATTCTCGAACTGATCGAGCCGCTGGAGCAGCAGGGGATACTGTTAAAGCGCTCCCGCGAGCTACTGGAACAGGAGATCCACTGCTTCCAGCTGCTTGAGAGGGACAGCCGCATCATTGCCTGTGCAGCACTGTACCCGTTCCCGGACGAAAGCTGCGGTGAGATCGCCTGTGTGGTCACCCACCCCGATTATCGCGGCGGCCAGCGCGGCCAGCGATTGCTGCGCGAATTGGAGCAGGAGGCATGCAACCAGGGACTTAAGCGAGTCTTTGTGCTCAGTACCCAGACCGCCCACTGGTTTCTGGAACAGGGCTTCGCCGAGCACTCAAGGGATGAGCTGCCAGACCAGAAGCAGGCGCTGTACAACCTGCAGCGTAACTCCAAGGTTTTCTTCAAGGATTTGTAGGCATTCCTGGCGAGGGCACGGGGGAAAGTATGAAAAGACAGGTCGCCGCCTCAGTAGTGACACCTATCGCCCTCGCCGCTCAACCCATACTGGCAGACACCGATACCTATGACCGTATCTGGGCCTATGAAACGCTGTATGCCTCCGAGAGCGGCGCTGTTCGCGAATTGGACCTCAGCGGGCGGCTGCAGGCCGATGCCTATCATTTCGACGCCGACGGAATAGACGAAGACGATCTGCAGTGGCGGCGCTTCCGGTTTGGCTTCACCGCCCGATTCGCTGGTGACTGGATGGCGCAACTGGAGGGCGACTTCGACCTCAACGAATCTTCCGGCGATTGGTACAGCCGCCTCACCGACGCTTATATCGGCTGGCAACCCGACAAGGCTCGCGACCTGCGTATTCTCAAGCACTCCGCCGGGTTCACGCTGGACGGCGCCATCTCCTCCAAAAAGCTGCTGACACTGCAACGCAGCAACCTGACCAATAACCTGTGGTTTACCGCCGAGTATTTCACCGGGGTCAGCATGAAGGGTACGCTCGACAACAACTGGGATTACCGGGTCGGCATTTTTTCCAGTGATGGCAATGACGAGTGGAGCAAATTCGATGCCGGCTATTTCACCCTGACATCCGCAGGCTATAACTTCAGCGAACCACTGGGCCTTGAAAACGCTACCGTACGCTTCGACTATGTGTACAACCAGCGCGATCCCCAGGCCAATACCCGCGATTTTGGCAATGTGTACTCCCTGTCAGGGAAATTCGAAGATGGCGACTGGGGGCTGTGGACCGATCTGGCAGGAGGCAGTGGCTATTACGGACAACCTGACGTGACAGGCCTGAGCCTGATGCCTTTTTACAACATCAGCGACCTCACCCAGCTGATCTTCCGCTACACCTGGCTGGATAGCGATGGCGACAACGGCCTGCGCCTGGGCCGCTATGAAAACGCGGTGGTGGATGGCCGGGGCGACAGGTACAGCGAATACTATGCGGGCCTGAACCTGTTCTTCTACGGCCACAAACTCAAGTGGCAGACTGGCGTGCAATACGCTGAACTTGACGACAACGCCGACGACGGCGGCGCTTACGATGGCTGGGGCATTACCACCGGCCTGCGTATCTCCTGGTAGCGACGTCCCCGCAGCCCGCACCATTCGCGGGCAGCGGCCCTCATAACGTGCAAAATAGTAACCATTCTGGCGCAGTGCCCTTATTCGGTGCGCTGAAACCGTTTTTTATTAATAAATATCAATAAGTTACAGTAAATATTTTATACTCCAGAGGTTGCTTTTACGTAACGATATGTGAATATTAGTAACAGTGCGGTAACGCACTATCACCATCGACCGACCAACCAAGGAGAACCACCATGAAATACCTGTTATCTATTCCCTTACTCCTGGCTGCGACCTACACCGCCGCCGCATGCCCAACCCTGCGCCCTGAAGACGCCCCCGTACCCGTAGACGGCATGACAGCCACACAAGTCGAAATGCAGGCCTCCCAGGATGCCGCCAACCAATACGTGGAAGAGATCCGGCTATTCCTCGAGTGCAACGCACATCGACTGCACGATTTGGAGCACAACTACTACGTTCACCAGGCGTTTACCGCCGCCGAGACCTACAACGCGGAACTCCAGGAATTTCGCGGTCGCGACACCGTGGCAGGACGCTGACAGCGCCACCTGCGGGGCACATAACATAACAGCCCCGGCTTCCACCCCACCCCGATACAAGCCTGCGCGTTTTTGCTATCCTCGCTGGCTGATTTTTTTACCCAAACCGGCTACCGCCGGACAAACGGATAGCACCATGCCAGAACTTCGCTCCAAGACTTCCACCGGCGGCCGCAATATGGCCGGCGCCCGCGCCCTGTGGCGCGCCACCGGGATGAAAGACGGTGACTTCGAAAAGCCCATCATCGCCGTGGTCAACTCCTTCACCCAGTTTGTGCCGGGACACGTACACCTGAAAGATCTGGGACAGCTGGTGGCCCGGGAAATCGAAGCCGCCGGCGGCGTGGCCAAAGAATTCAATACTATTGCGGTCGATGACGGTATCGCGATGGGCCATGACGGCATGCTGTACAGCCTGCCCTCCCGCGACATCATCTCTGACTCCGTGGAATACATGGTCAACGCGCACTGTGCCGACGCCATGGTATGCATCTCCAACTGCGACAAGATCACCCCCGGAATGCTGAACGCCGCCATGCGTCTCAACATTCCCGTGGTCTTCGTCTCTGGCGGCCCCATGGAGGCGGGCAAGACCAAATTGTCAGAGCACAAGCTGGATCTGGTCGACGCTATGGTGATCGCCGTTGACGACAGCGCCGACGATGAAACCGTCGCCGAATACGAGCGCTCCGCCTGCCCGACCTGCGGCTCCTGCTCGGGCATGTTCACCGCCAACTCCATGAACTGCCTCACCGAGGCGCTGGGCCTGTCACAGCCGGGCAATGGCTCAACCCTGGCCACCCACGCCGATCGCGAGCAGTTGTTTCTGCGCGCAGGCCGCCTCATCGTCGATTTGTGCAAACGCTACTACGAACAGGATGATGCGTCGGTACTGCCGCGCAACATCGGCAGCTTCAAGGCCTTTGAAAATGCCATGATGCTGGACATTGCCATGGGCGGTTCAACCAACACGATCCTGCACCTGCTGGCTGCGGCACAAGAGGCCGAGCTGGACTTCACCATGGCGGACATCGACCGCCTGTCACGTAAGATTCCGCAGCTGTGCAAAGTGGCGCCCAACACGCCGCTTTATCACATGGAAGATGTGCACCGCGCCGGCGGCGTTATGGGCATTCTCGGCGAACTCGATCGCGCCGGACTGCTGCACACCGACTGCCCCACCGTGCACAGCCCCACCATGGGCGCAGCGCTCGACAACTGGGACATCATGCGCACCGAGAACGAAGACGTGCGCCAGTTCTTCAAGGCGGGCCCTGCGGGCATCCCGACCCAGACAGCCTTCAGTCAGAGCACTCGCTGGCCGAGCCTGGATAACGACCGCACCGGCGGTTGTATCCGCTCTATCGAGAATGCATTCTCGCTGGAGGGCGGCCTGGCAGTGCTGTTCGGCAATATCGCCGAGGACGGCTGCGTCGTGAAGACCTCCGGCGTGGACGAATCAATTCTGGTTTTCTCCGGCCCCGCACACGTGTGCGAAAGTCAGGAAGCCGCCGTCGACGACATTCTCAACGACAAGGTCAAAGCCGGTGATGTGGTAGTAGTTCGCTACGAGGGACCTCGCGGCGGCCCGGGTATGCAGGAAATGCTCTACCCCACCAGCTACATCAAATCCAAAGGTCTGGGCAAAGCCTGCGCACTGCTCACGGACGGTCGCTTCTCCGGCGGCACCTCTGGCCTGTCGATTGGTCACGCTTCGCCGGAAGCGGCCGCAGGCGGCGCCATCGGTCTGGTGGAGAATGGTGACATCATCGAGATCAACATTCCCGAGCGCACGATCAATGTGAAACTCACCGACGAGGAACTCGACGCACGCCGCACCGCCATGGAAGCTCGCGGAGCCAAGGCCTGGCAACCCGTCGAAGTGCGCCCGCGAGCCGTCAGTGCGGCGCTCAAGGTGTACGCCAAAATGGCCACCAGTGCCGACAAGGGCGCGGTCAGGGATTTGTCCCAGCTGGATTAATCAAACACGCCGGTGGCTTGCGCCGCCGGCTATTTGCCCTGGGCAATCAGTGCCTGAATGTCGTCTCGAAAATCAGCGAGCTTGCGCCGCAAGCGCTGGTCCTGCTTGTCCGTACGCGTATTGGCCAGCGCTGCCAGCGCCGTATAAATAACGTCACTGTTGTGCTCGTAAACCGCCAGGTACTCCGGTGAAGCGTTGTCTTCACGCTCTGTCAGGGAATCGCGAACGGCCTGTTGCCAGCCTTCGTCGCGCTGCAGCATGTTTTCCAGGCGATCCAGCCAGAGGGCACGCTCCTGTAACCAATAGCTATCGGAACGCTGCATACGGTTGGCAGCCTGCTGCAGAATTGCACGCTGCTCCCTGTCCAGCCGGCCCATATAATCCTGGGCTGAATCCAGCAGATTCTCGTAGACCTCCTCGTGGAACTCAGCGTCAGTGCGCGTCAGGTATTCCTCCTCGTACTCCACCTGCTTCTCGCGCAGCGAGGTAATGAACTCCCTCATCTGGTCATCGCTGAGGGCCTCGCCCAGCGCCAGCATCCACTCCAACCCCCGTGCCTCAATGCGCAGCCAGGCTGACTCGAAGGCATCTGCCGTTGCACTGATCTGCGCCGGCGCTACTTCGCCATCGAGATCGCGGGTAATTCCGTCAATGATATCGAGATAAGTGGGCAACTCATCGCGCCGGTGCCACTGCAGGAAGGGCCCCAACTCCTCCTTCAAGAGGGCTTTTTGAGGGCGGTCTAGGTCGACGTATTTACCGATGTACCAGGGAATGAAAAAGTCCAGGCGGTTATAGACAAAAGTGGTGCTGCTGCAGCCCTGCAGGAACAGCAGCAGGCAGGCAAGCAACCACAGGCGCCGGGAGATACTCATCGGACTACCAGGGCAGCGCATCGAGATCGACGTTGCCGCCGGTAATGACGACGCCCGCTCGCCGGCCCCGAAATCGCTCGGGGTGCTCCAACACGCCGGCAAAGCTCACCACGCCCGAGGGCTCTACAACCTGCTTGGTTCGTGTCCACATGAGTTTCATCGCCTCGATAATCAGGGCATCCGGCACTGTCACAATGGTGTCTACATGCTTACGGATAATATCGAAGTTCAGCTCACCGAGACTGGTGCGCAGACCATCGGCTATGGTGTTCACCGAAGCATTGCCCTGCAGCTCGCCCAGCCCAAAGGACCGAAACGCATCGTCAGCGCCCTCAGGCTCCACAGCAATCACTTCAATTTTTGGGTTGATATGTTTCGCGGCGATAGCGGTCCCTGCGAGCAGACCGCCGCCGCCCACCGGCACGGCGATGACATCCAGTTCAGCCACCTGCTGGAGTAACTCCATCGCCACTGTACCCTGGCCGGCGATAACACGGCTGTCCATAAAGGGATGCACCGCGTTCGCGCCAGTGTGCTCCAACACCAACTCGAGACCAGCGGCGCGAGCCTGCTGGGTTGGCTCGCACTCAATAATCAGACCGCCATAGGCAGCCACCGCATCTTTCTTCACCTGCGGCGCATTCGACGGCATGACAATATGGGCGGGAATGCCGCGCTGGGAAGCGGCCATGGCCAGGGCCGCGCCGTGATTACCGGAAGAGTGCGTGGCGACACCTCGCGCAGCCTCTTCATCGCTGAGCGACAACACCGCATTGAGCGCACCGCGCGCTTTGAATGCGCCCACGCGCTGCAGGTGTTCACATTTGAAAAACACCTCGGCACCGGCATGCTCATTGAGCAAATGGCTCTGCATCACAGGAGTCTGGTGTACCCCCCGGCGATACGCGCTAGCGCAGCCTCGATGTCCTGATATTGCGGTGCGATCTGACCTGTCAATTCATGTACCTCTAACTTCAAGCTGCCAGCCGGTCTGGCGCCAGACAAAATAGCCCAACAAAAAATTGGCCTGCAGTAACAGTGAAAGACTCCACTCGAAGGCGTCCTCTACAGACTCATAATAGGCCTCGTCCCAGGCATCCAACCCGACGGTCAGCACACCCAGAAGCAGCAGTGTGCCACAGACTGCCCACATGAGGGACAGCAAACCCGGTTTGAGGCCAGCCGGTTGCAATATACGCAACTGAGCCAGCATCAGCAGCTGCGCGAGGTAGGTAAACGAGAAAAACAATACCGTGCCAACCCGGCGCTGTGTGCGCCAGGCATCGCCACGCTCGCCGAGTACGGTGACATAAAGCACCAGGCCCATGCAGGCCAGCAGCCCTAGCGCCAGCATCCAGAGATTGATCAGGCCGGGGGTTCCGCGATGGCGGTGCAGGCTTGCCAGCCAGGCGTGATTGAGCCACCAGTACGCCATCAGGATCACCGCGGCAGGTAGCATTGTTGCTCGAAACAGGTAACTGGCCGGCGGCTTGCGCCCGGTAGCGCTAATGGAAGTACAGCTGTCCAGATAGGGGTTACACCATTCCACCAGGCCGTGGCTGGCGGCCACGACATAAGTGAGCTGGACGGCAAAGAACGGCACCAGGGCCGCCAGCAGGGCGACAATGCGGACATTCATGGTGTGAGTTTAGCGAGCGAAACGGGGCATCGCTATGGTACTGTCTGCCCTTTCACCCAGAGACCTCCACCTTGCTAGAGACGCTCAATACCTGGTCGGCCAATTTCGCCAACGCAGTGTGGGGTACGCCCACGGTCATCCTGCTGCTGGGCGGCGGTCTGTTTTTCGCTATTTATTCGGGCTTCAGACCCTACCGCCACTTCGGCCATGCCATCGGTATCATGCTGGGCAAGCACGAAACGCCGGACAGCCCTGGCGAGCTCAGCCACCGCCAGGCCCTCGCGGCCGCCCTGGCCGCCACCATGGGCCTGGGCAACATCTCGGGCGTGGCCCTGGCGATCGTAGCCGGCGGCCCCGGCGCCGTATTCTGGATGTGGATGTCAGCCCTGGTGGGCGTGGCCACCAAATTCTTCACCTGCACTCTGGGCGTGATGTACCGGGGCGAGGACAGCCTGGGTAATCTGCAGGGCGGTCCGCAATATGTCATTCGCGAAGCCATGCCAAAGGCGTTTTTTCCGCTGGCCATTCTGTTTTCGGTCATGGGCCTGATCGGCACTCTGCCCATGTTCCAGGCCAACCAGCTGACAGCCCTGATCAAGCAGAATATCGAGATTAGCGGCGACCCGATGGCGGTTAATCTGGGTATTGGCATCACCATGGCGGTGATTGTCGGCATCGTGGTTTTTGGCGGGCTGCAACGTGTCGCAAAGGTGGCAGTGGCGTTACTGCCGCTCATGGTGTTGACCTACCTGAGCATGACCGCCTACATGATTCTGACCAACCTGCCCGAGGTCCCAGCCATACTCGGCCTAATTGTGACCGAAGCCTTTAACCCTCAGGCGGTTGGCGGAGGTTTTCTCGGGGTGGTGTTAATCGGCGTGAGCCGCGGCGTGTTTTCCAATGAGGCGGGCCTTGGCACGGAGGTCATGGCCCACGGTGCTGCGCGCACCAATGAACCCGTTCGCGAAGGCCTGGTTGCCATGCTGGGGCCGGTGGCAGACACGTTGATTGTCTGCACGTGCACGGCCATCGTGATTCTGCTGGCAGGCAACTGGCAGAACCCCGGGGACTTGTCAGGCGTCACCCTTACGGCCAATGCCTTTGCCACACAGCTGGGCACGCCGGGTATGCTGGCCTTGACTCTGGTGACACTGATACTCAGCAGCACCACCATGTTTGCCTGCTGGTATTACGGTGCGAAATGCTTTGGGTTTCTGGCGGGGGCTCACGTCCAGCATCACTACCGCTGGTTCTTTCTGGCGACCATTGTGTTCGGCGCCGCCGTCAGCATTGATGTGGTGTTCAACCTGATTTCAGGGTCCTACGCGATTATGGCCATACCCACCATGGTATCGACCCTTTACCTGGCCCCGAAAGTGAAAGCGGCGGCGGCAGATTACTTCCATCGCCACCCCTATTAAACACCTCAGGCAGCTGCTTCGGCGTCGCGCTCGGCGGACTTGTTGATGGCGCGCAGAATGCCGTCCAGAGAGGCCTGCACAATATCGTGGCTGCGGCCCACACCGCAGTAGCGCTCACCTTCGATGTTGAGCTGGATGTAGCACACCGCCTCGGCATCTGCACTCTGGCTGAGAGCGTGCTCGGAATACTCCACCAGCACTATCTGCTTGCCGGTAAATGTTTCCATGGCGTCGACAAATGACGCCACCACACCGTTGCCTGTACCGGTAATGGTTTCCTGGGCACCACCGCGGCTGAGTTCGGCCTGCAGTTTGTCGACCTGGTCTTCGCGGCTCACATTGTAGTTGCCCAACTGCCAACGGCCTTCGCCATTGAGATAAGTCTTCTGGAACAGATCGAAGATCGCCTCGGAACCCACTTCGGACTCTGACGCCTCGGCATGGGCCTGGACAGTACCGGAGAAGTCCACGGACAACCAACGCGGTAACTCGTAACCGTAGTCCCGCTGCAGCACATAGGCGATACCGCCTTTACCCGACTGGCTGTTGATACGAATGACTTCCTGGTAGGAGCGGCCAATGTCCGCCGGATCAATTGGCAAATAAGCCACCTCCCAGTGATCGCGACCGTCCTGCTGGGCGAGACATTTCTTGATCGCATCCTGGTGGCTTCCAGAGAACGCAGTGAACACGAGCTCGCCTGCCCACGGGTGGCGTGGGTGTACCGGCAACTGGGTGCACTCTTTCACGGTCTGAATAATTTCATCCATGTTGGCCAGATTCAGTTTCGGATCGACGCCCTGGCTGTACAGGTTCATGGCCATGGTGACCACGTCCATATTGCCGGTGCGCTCGCCATTACCCATGAGGGTGCCCTCGACACGGTCGGCACCCGCCATTACACCGAGCTCGGCAGCAGCGACGCCACAGCCGCGATCGTTGTGGGTATGCAGCGAAATCAGCAGGCTGTCGCGGCGCGCAACATTGTCACAGAACCACTCGATCTGGTCGGCATAGACATTGGGTGTACTCATCTCCACGGTGGCCGGGAGATTAATAATGATCGGCTTCTCCGGCGTGGGCTGCCACACCTCGGTAACGGCGTTGCAGACCTCTACCGCAAAATCAATCTCTGTGCCGGTGAAGCTCTCCGGCGAGTACTCAAACACCCACTCTGTTTCAGGGTGCTTGTCCGCACAGGCCTGCACCAGTTTCGCGCCATTAACGGCAATGTCGATAATGCCCTGGCGATCGAGGCCAAACACCTGTTCGCGCTGTACCGTAGAGGTGGAGTTATACACATGCACTACGGCGCGACGCGCGCCCTTAAGCGCTTCAAAGGTTTTCTCGATCAGCTCCTGGCGGGCCTGTACCAATACCTGGATGGTCACATCCTCGGGAATACGATTGTTGTCGATGAGCTCGCGCACAAAGTCATAATCGTGACTGGAGGCCGAGGGGAATCCCACTTCAATTTCCTTGAAGCCCACCTTTACCAGTTGATCCCAGAGCCGGGATTTCTGGCGCGCCGTCATGGGCTCGATCAACGCCTGGTTACCGTCGCGCAAGTCCACGCTACACCATAGCGGAGCCGCCTCAATCACCTGGTCTGGCCAACGCCGATCGGGCTTGGCAATCGGTTGAAACGGCTTGTACTTGCTGTGATCGAAACTGCTCATGGGGTTCACCTGTTATCAATAAAGTGGCTGCACCTGCGGCGCGGGCTCTCGTGAAGCGTTGCGCACGGCCCGCCCCAGGGTAAGGGGCGCGCCGCTGACACAGGTGATGTGTCAGCCAGGCGCAAAGTATAGTAGTTCGCGAGGGGTGATTGATTGCCAATAACGCGCTGTTATGGTCATATAACGCAATTATTCTCTACTATTTACCCCATAAGTAGAGACAAATGCCACGTTAACGTGACATTGTGACTTATTACCATCACGGAGCCCACGCTGTGAAACTCGACCGCACCGACCGCAAGATTCTCGATGCCATGCAGCGCAATGGCCGCATCACCAACCTCGAGCTCGCAGACCTCGTGAATCTCTCCCCCACCCCCTGTTCGCGCCGGGTAAAGCGGCTCGAGGAGTCAGGCCTGATCGAGCGGCACGTCAGCCTGCTCAACCAATCCATGCTCGGGCTGAAACTCACCGCCTATATCGGCATCAGCATGGACCGCCACACCCCGGACCGGTTCGAAGCATTTGAAGCGCAGGTGGCCGAATACCCGGAGGTCATGGAATGCTCCGTGGTTACAGGGCAGTCCTCGGACTACCTACTCCGGGCCGTCGTGCCCGACATGGAGTATTACGAGAAATTCCTCCTCGGCCGGCTCACCCGCATACCCGGTGTCACCGGGGTACACTCCAGCTTCGAGTTGCGCAAAGTCGTCAGGCGCACCGAGTTGCCGCTGGAGCACATCGACGACGAGACCGAGTTCAAGCGTTAAAACAGGGCAGTGAAGCTGGCCCCACCGGGCCTTGTGGCGCCCTTGCGCGCCGCGCAACATGTTCGCCTGAATAATTGCTCAATGAGGAACCCCAGGGCATGGAAACACAAGGTAAAGTCGCCATTGTCACCGGTGGTGCCAGTGGCATGGGCCAGATTTTCGCCCGCCGCCTGGCTGCAGGTGGCGCCAAGGTCGCGATCTTCGACGTCAACCAGGCCGGGCTCGATGCCACCGCCGCTGAATCGGATAATCTGACCGCGTTCCACTGCGATATCTCCAGTCTGGAAGATGTGGAGACCAAGGTCGGCCAGGTCGCCGAACAACTGGGACCTGTCGATATTCTGGTTCATGCGGCAGCGTTGATGCCGGCCCACCTGCTGTCTGAGCACACCCACCCGGACATGGAGCGCCTGTTCCGTATCAACTATTTTGGCACCACCTATATGAACCGGGCAGTACTGCCCTCAATGACCGAACGCGGTACCGGTCGCATTCTGAACTTTGGCTCCATCGCCGGCATTGCCCTGGTACCGAAAATGGGCGCCTACTGCGCCACCAAGGCCGCCGTGAACGCCTATACCGAAGTGCTGCAGAACGAGATTCGCAACACTGGGGTGCGCGCTCACCTCATCTGCCCTCCCGCGGTAAATACTCCGCTGGTAGATCAGACCATCGATACCGACTCCCCCGGGAGCATTATCGAATCCAAGGAAAAAGGCCGCCTTGCTGATCCGGAGAAGATTGTCGACGCGATCTTCAAGGGTGTGGCCAAGGACAAGGACATCATCTATCCCAGCGAGGCCAAGTTCCTCTACTACTGGCGCGCCCTGGCGCCCAAACTGTGGTGGAAGACGGTGATGAACTTCGAAAAGTAGTTTTGCCAACGGGGGAGTGCTGGGCTAACCTCCCTCGCCCATGAGCGCCCGACACCTAAGTACCGACTCCCCCTGGCTGCTGGGCCTGCTCGCAGCCATCGTGGCGCTGGGCCCACTCAGCGTGGATATGTACCTGCCCGCCATGCCCAGCATGATGCGCGCTCTCGGTACAGACATCAGCGCCATGCACCTGAGCATCAGCACCTATCTGGCGGGCTATGCCATTTTCCACCTGGCCTGTGGCCCTCTGGCAGACCGCTTTGGCCGCAAGCCGATTCTCACCGCCGGTACTGCTCTGTTCGTTGTCGCCTGCCTCGGTTGTGCTCAGTCAGACACCGTCGGCGAACTGCTGATCTACCGCTTTTTACAGGGCGTGGGCGCCTGTGTTGGCCCAACGCTCGCGCGCACGGTGACCCGGGACCTATTCGGACCACGCCGCGCCGCCCGGGCGCTGTCACTGATCGCCATGCTCATGGCGCTGGGCCCGGCCATCGCACCGCTACTGGGTGGCTTTCTGTTGCTGGTGCTGCCCTGGCCCATCATTTTTATCGTTCTCGCAGCTTATGCGCTGGCCATGATTGTATTGCTGCAGACCTTCCTGCCTGAATCACTGCCAGAGCAGCAAAGCCTGCATCCGCTGAATATTCTGGGTAACTACGGCCAGCTTTGCATGGATGTTCGCTTCATGTCTGTGGTGCTGGCCAGTGGCCTGGTGTACGCCGGCTTGATGGCCTATTTGTCGTCGTCCAGCTATGTGTACATGGAACTGCTCGGCGTGCCGGTCCAGTATTTCGGATTTATCTTCCTCACCACAGTGGTCGGCTATATGGGCGGCAGTGGCCTCAGCGCCCGCCTCGCCAGCCGCCTGGACTCACACCAGATGCTAATGCGTGGCGCCACCTTGTGCACCGCAGCCGCCGGCCTGATGTGGCTGGGTGGAAGCCTGCGTCCCGACAGCGTGGCGGTACTGATGCTACCCATGGCCATTTATGCGGTGGGCATGGGCCTGGTGTATCCCCATGCCCTCGCTATTGCCCTCGCGCCCTACCCGCACATGGCCGGCACCGCGTCGTCACTCCTGGGCTTTATCCAGATGGGGTTGTCGGGCCTGTCAGCGGCACTGGTCGGCCAGGTCCTGACCGACAGTGCCCAGCCAATGCTCATGGCCATGTTCGGCTGCACTTTTGCCTGCCTGGTACTGAGCCGGGTGGTCGCGCGCGACGCCTGACCCTCCCAATGGGCTGTGGCATACTTTGCGCTCTGCTTTCTGGAGGTAAACCGTGCTCACCGCCCCCGACGTCACCCAACTGATTGGCAATACACCACTGCTGCATCTGCGCCAGGTTTCCGAACAAACCGGCTGCACCATCCTGGGCAAAGCCGAATTCCTGAATCCGGGAGGTTCGGTCAAGGACCGCACGGCCCTGGGGATTATTCGCGCCGCTGAGAAAGCTGGCGATCTCCAGCCCGGCGGACGGATTGTGGAAGGAACCGCCGGCAACACCGGTATCGGCCTGACCCTGGTGGCCAATGCGCTGGGCTATAAGAGCACGGTGGTCATGCCCATTACCCAATCCAAGGAAAAGATCGACTCCCTGGAATTGCTCGGGGCCGACCTCCACCTCGTGCCCGCCGCCTCCTATGACGACGATAAACACTACGTGCACACCGCCGCTCGCCTGGCTGACAAGCTGGCCGGCAAGGAAGAGCACGGCGCCATCTGGGCGCGCCAGTTCGACAACCCCGCCAATATGGCTATCCACGAAGCAACCACCGGCCAGGAGATCTGGGCCCAAACCGAGGGCAGAGTCGACGGCTTCGTGTGCAGCGTGGGCACCGGCGGCACCCTGGCAGGCGTCTCCAGCGCTTTGAAATCACACAACCCAGGGGTGGCTATCGGCATCGTCGACCCCTGCGGTGCGTCCCTGTACAACCACTTTGCCAAAGGCCGGCTGGAGAAATCCGAAGGCAACTCGATTATCGAAGGGATTGGTATCAACCACATCACCGATAACCTAGCCGCCGCCCAGGTCGACCACGCCTACCACATCAGAGATGAGGACGCCCTGCCCTACGCGTACAACCTGTTGCAGCACGAGGGATTGTGCCTGGGGGGCTCGTCGGCAATTAACATTGCCGGCGCTGTGAAGCTGGCCGAAGAGCTCGGCCCCGGCCACACTATTGTCACCATCCTGTGCGACTACGGCACGCGCTATCAGAGCAAGCTGTTTAATCCCGTGTACCTGGAAAACAAAGGCCTGCCCGTACCAGAGTGGTTGCAGATATAACCCATGACGCCGGGTGCGGCCCCCGGCAGTAACCGCCACCCATAAAAAACCCGGCACTTGCCCTAGGCATTAAATATTTCTGGATATAACAGAAATGTGTACCTAAACTCACTCCTATAGGGAAGCAATCCTATCAGGAGTGAGTTTTTTAATGCCCGACCACAAATCTGATCAGAAAAGGGACAGAATCCCGCCTGAATACGATGGCATACAGGTAAACTCCTGCAAGAATCCCAGGTGCAAGAACTTTGGTGTACCAGCAGAAAACTCAAGATCTGATCCTAACTATCGCGTAAGTGGGAGCAAACGCCCGGTTCGTGAGAATTTCGAGCTAACCGGAGCGGGTTCAGCAAAGTCGGCAAGAGTCATTATCTGCAAATCCTGCAATGAATCTATTCCCCTAAAAAACAATCAGGCAATTGTCGAAACTATACATTCACTATCATGGTCGCCTGACAATCACTACTGCCCAAATATTGAGTGCAGCAACAATATCTCTAAGGTCGGCTTGAATGGCAGCACTGGTGCGTATGTAAAGCGGGGCCGTACAGAAACAGGCTCTCAGCGATGGAAGTGCAAAGGCTGTGGCAAAACTTTCGTTGTGCAGCGAGCCCGCTACCCTGCAACTCATGGGCGGAAATCCCACAAATATGTGGAATCAATTCTCCACCTATTGAATGGTCTTGAGATTAATCGCATTCAAGAGACTACAGAATTATCCCCTCCCGTCATTTATCACAATATGGAGCGGGCGTACAAAGCCTGCCTTCGCTTTAACAGAGAACGGGAAGCCAATTTCAAGCAACGATCTGGTCGCCATGAGGAACTATTTCTTTGTACTGATCGACAAGCCTATTTGATCAACTGGGACAAGCGAAAAGACAAACGTAACATAGCATTTCGTTCAACGATTAGTGCCGACTGTAGTAGCGGTTACGTCTTCCCAATCCATCTATCCTATGACCCCCGCGCTGATCGAGACTTTATTCATATCGAGTCATGGAAGCGGGGTGATCAAGACTACACAATGGCATTGCGTAGATATTCTCAATATTGGCTGGATGATGACTATCAATCACATGATACAAACGCTCGGTCACCTCTTGAGGCATATTCTCCGGACGCCCTGCAAAGGTTACGGGCAAGATATGAAGATGCTGACCAGAGGGACGATGTCGAACTCCCAAGTGATCAGTTGTCACTTGAGAGCATGCTGCCCCGCAAAGGCATGCAGTTCAGGGAAGACTATGTCCTGTACGCACACTTTCAGATCATTCGCTCTCTGCTGAGTGAGTCTGAAAAGGTCCACTTCTTTACTGAACAGGAGTCTGGGATACGAGCCGCCTACATGTCTTCCTTTGGCGATATGGTACGAAATGGGGACAGTGATCTCTTCTATGTGGCAATTAAAGATGGCGCCACTAGAGATGAGAGGGAAGAAGCGACACGAATTGGCCGTCGTGCAATAGAATCAGCTCAGAGGCAGCTTGGCCGAGTAACTGAGCTCGAGGCCACTTGGTATCTTGTGGAACAGACGATGAACGCCCACCTTCGAGGAGAAGGAAAGTGGAAGGATCGATGGGCGCTTTATCCAGTGCCTACCCGGGGAGAGGTGCAGAAAAGGTTTTCTCACATGACGTCAATGGAGGATGAAGACATACACGAGAAAGCTAGAGTCGCCGCGCATTGTTCGATGCTCAAGGTGGACAACTTCATGCAGTTTGCAAGAAGACGATCATCAATGCTGGAACGACCAATTTCATCCCCAGCAGGTGCAGGTAGAAAGTGGTATGGGAAGTCTCCATATAATCCCTATCGACCAGTACAGTTGCTGGAAATTCTGCGAACCTACTTCAACTACTCCCCGATCAACAATAATAAGAAGAGGGAAACACCAGCGATGAAAATTGGATTGGCTGATGGGCCGGTTGATCTGCGCAAGATTTTATTGCCATGACCAACAAGAATGGGAGTATCATGTCAATGTCCGCTTTCGTCCACGAAGCTGCCCTTCACATTGGAAAGGATTTTCGATGCACACTGACTCTTTCCGTATACCTAGCTTTATGTTTTTTGGTTGGGCCATTGCCGTCACCCTATCGTTAACAATGCTGAACATGGCGGTCGCAGAAGAAGCCGATGTTGTCTGCGGGCCAGAGTTCGCCCCAAGCCAAGATTTTCTTGCCTTTGTAGACGTCGAGAACTCACCAGATTGGCCCCAGCAGTACTCCGTTTCCGTGCCGCACCAATATAGAGGTGAATCACTCGCTCGCATTGGTATTCTGTTCCAAGACAGCGCAGACGAAGAGGGCTACTTCAATCTAGCTTGGGAGGAGGAAGCCGATCAGAGATTGGTTCACTTCGCGCTAGGAATAGATATGCACAGTGTTTTAGTCGTCGGATACTACGGCGGATCGGTCTGTCAACATGAGGGTGTTATCAAAATTGAAACATAACCAGTTGGTGCTACTCGTTCAATCCGTTCGCTGGACGCCAGGCTTCGCGAGCTGCCCCAGCGCAAGGCGTTAGCTTTCAAAGAGAATCATGTGAATATCCAACAACAAGCAATTAAGAAACTTGCAAACTCAATGAGAATTTATGTTGAAACACACATAGACTTTCAAAGACTAAAGAGCATTGATATTGAAGAAGCAGTGGATAACCTCGATCGTGCGTTCGAGGCTAAACTAGAAGCTTTTCATAGCCTCTATGATGTTGCGAAACAGGACTTAGATTATTTTTCACATGCTGATACAGCTTCGTTAATCTTGCTACGAAACGCTATTCACCATCGAGACCACCTGCTTTTCCAAAGCTGGAATCACAGCATGGCTCTAGATGAAGGCTATAAAAGGCATCTTGGAGCAGAGTTTCTTTTAGCAGGTTACGACGTCTTATATGAACCAGCTAAAATGAAGTATTTCTACAAACTTGAAGATTTCTATTTAAGGATAGATGAGAGCCTTAAGTCACCGTATCTAGAGTCAAAAATGGGCTCCAATAAGCGAAAACGGCTGCTTGGTCAGATAAACTCTGAGTTACATTTCTCTGATATAAAACATAGAGCAGAACTCGAGCGCTATCCACCAAAGCAAGTCTATATAAATGTCATGCCAATATTTATATCTGCCACGTGCAGAGTCTTTACGGCACTTAAAGAGAAAGGCGTTGAGTTCTTAGGTTTTGATGCCAAAGCCTATGAAGCCCCTTTCACTAACGAGCTTGAGGTAGATTTTTCAAAGATAGTATATGAACCTTTACGAATCACCTAAAAAGCTAACAAGCAAAGGCAGCATCGCCACTTCGTGGCTAGACACGCCAAAGCGTGCCGCTGCTTTGGGATTTATGAGCGTCCGCTTTTGGCCCCAAAACTGTCGCTGAAGAAACAGCCGAATTCAGTCCCGTGAGAATAGTAGCCAACAATTGTGAGTCTAAATTTTGATTGCTGCCGCAATAACGATAACCATTGGCCTAGTTTGCGGTTTGCTGATCGGTTTTGTCCTTGGGATCTCTAGCAACGAAATATCTGAAGGGACAGACAGGCAATTTAACTCCTCTTTCCTCACGGCTATCTACAAGAAGAGACCTATATACATAAACATGCTGACCGGTGGCATCTTGGGACTGAGTATTATGGTTGGTCTTACTGTTGTAGCTGCCATGTCGCCCAAATGGCTTGGGTACCCGTCAAACTACTTGATGTCATATTCAGCACCCTCTTACGTCGTGGGCATTTTGCTAGGCAAGATTATTCGCTATTGGGTCTGGAAAAAGTATTTGAGATTTATGTAGAACTCATGACCATCCAAGTCCGCTCTTGGCCCCATAGGAGACTATGAGTAGTTTTGTCTTCAGTATTCTTATTGCGTCGATTGTCGGGGCGATGGGTTTTTTTATCGCACTGGTCAAGAATGTTAATCTAGAGGAAGTCCACTTACTAAAATATGGCGGGCCGTTTGCCCTTTTGATTCCGGGCGTGCTGAAACCAGCTGGGAGGTTGTGGCTCATGTGTGGGACAGGTTGCTCTGTTAGTGCGGTCTACATCATGATGACAGCTTCTTGAACGTCCGCTCCTGGCCCCATGACTGACATGCAACTCTATCAGTCCTCAGATTTTACTGACGCCGCCGATGTGGCACAGCAGCGTATCGCTGTCTTACTGCCTGATGCAGTCGTTGAGGAAATTGGGGCGACGTCCATTCCCGGGGCGTTAACGAAGGGCGACGTAGATATTTTCGTCGGTGTAAGTGAGGCAAGTTTCGAGCTGTCTGTTAATGTGCTGTGCTCTAATGGGTTCGCCCCGAAAGTGGATACCCTTCAGACTGATGAACTCAGAATGCTTGAATCGGATGATAAGAACATGGATTTGGCTTGCCAGGTTGTGGTGCTAGGCAGCCGATACGATTTCTTCCGAGAGTTTAGGGATCGGCTAATCGCGGATCCTTCCCTTGTGGAGGCTTACAATGAGGTAAAGCTCGGACACATACACCTTCCACACAAAGATTACAGGGATGCAAAAGCGGAGTTTATTGAGCGTGTTCTGTATTCAAGCTGATGTCCGCTTCTGGCCCCAAAGCTGTCGTCCATTTAGAACTGAGTGCCGTTTCGTATGTATAGTTTAGATGAGTATGCAAAGCCGATTTTGGCGCTGCTACTAATCTTGGTCGTTATTGCTATGCTGGGATTCCTTAAGTTTGAATCTGGGGAGGGTTCTGCCAGCTATGTCAAAGCGGAAATAATTTCGTACTCACGGCAGTCCACAGGAAAAAGTTCACCGGACCCAGCTTTTTATGCTGAACTGCCAAGCGGTGTGGGCGTTTTTGTTCGTGACTGGGGAGAAATTCCCGCTACCTATCGAGGACCGGTGATCCTTGAATTACAGAAAGGCCAACTGTCGGGCAAAGCAATTTATAAGATTGATGTAGAGCGTACGTCAAGGTTGTTGAATGACTAAGAATGCCTTCGTGAGCGTCCGCTCTTTGCCCCAAGTCGGTAACTGAGCATGTATAGATTAGTCTTACCAATATGGTTCTTGAGTGGGTTGATTCTTCTGGTCGTTGGTGGAGCTGGGCTGTTATCTAAAGAAACCCTTGATGGGTTCTTTAATCAGCCAGTTCCGGATGAGTACATTCGGGAATGCCTGTTTTTTGGTGTGCTTTTGTTGGTGGGATCGGGAGCGGTTGTCTTGATTAAGAGAAGTCTGCTAGACGGACAGAACTCTAATGGCAGCTAATGGCCCCTTAGCTGAATATGAAAAATCTTACTCTTAGCGCTCTCATATACTACGGCTCGTTGCTTGCCTTACTGCTCCTAGTGAAGTTTGTCATATACTCTGATGCACTTGCCCTGTTAGCGTTCATAGTCGCAGCTTGGCTATCGGGCTATGTCTTCGTCAGATCTAGTGGTCGCTTGCTTAAAACTAGGGAGTCTTTAATTCTCGCAGCAGCAAATGGCCTGCCAGGATTGATAGTATTTTCACTAACCGACGCGCCACAGATGGATCCGGAATTCTTGGTTTGGGCTGTTAAGTTCTTTAGCGTAGTCATGGGGCTGTTTGTTGGATTTGTGGTCTGCTTGGTCTTTTACACATACCATCCCATCTGGCTTCGATATGTCCACGACTCGGACTCTTGAGGGGCAGCTTTTGGCCCCTTAGCTGCCACTACATATACGGAGTAGTAGATTGAAACATCAGCTTCAGTTTGCGGGACTATTGATAGGCTTACTGTGCCTGCTTGGTGGGATCGCTGACGTGTATTTACAGTCGACTCAGGGCGACATCATTCAATGGCGCGTACCAATAATCCTAATAGGCGCAGGGGTCGGCCTACCATTAGTCATTTTTCCGTTCTTCGAGTGGAATCGCGAACCCGACCCGATGCTCTTAGATGAAGAGCAGTATGCCCAGGCAAACCTAGATGGTGGGGTTATTACCGGAATGTCTGGAGGGAGTGATGGTTCTGGCTCAGAAAGTGATTACTCAGGAGCCTCTGATGGTGACGGCGGAACAGACTAAAGGTCTGCTTTTGGCCCCATAGCTGCCCCATATTCTGAAGAGGATTATCTATGCACACAGACATGATTCACAAGCCCCACTGTTATGAGAAAGAGCAATAGATGAAATTCATCTACGTCCTGTTGGTCGCATTTATGATCTCACCCGCATCAGCTGATGAAATGTTCTGTATGTATCCTGATAACGATACTCGCGAGCTTGAACAGGTAAATAGCTGTGGCCCTATAAACAATGGACTATTAACCGTTGATCCATCACTTATGACAAAAATGATGTGGTCAAAGTACGGAATGCAGTGTATCTATATCAATTACCCAAAAGATAAGGGCTGGTTCTATATCAATCAAAATGGCCTTGGTCGTGGCTCACCTTTCAGTCATGATAACGACTGCACTCCGTATCAAGCTGGCGTGGCTATAGGCTTAGTAAATGGCTATGTTGTCTATTTCAATCAAGTTATGGATGTCGTCAAGACAACGGAATATACCTGGGCAAGCAATTTCTATAAGGGTTATTCCAAGGTTTGTATCGGAGAGTTAACAAAAGAGTATGATCGTTATGGCGAACATTATCAGCTTAAAGGCGGGCAATGTGGATTTATCGATCGGGAGTTCAATGTTGTAGTTCAAGTGGCTTATCCGCATGAATCCACCCCGGTGCCGGAGAGTTTGTAAGAATCACTGCCAAGCGAACTTGTGCGACGTAGGTGGCTGAGTGTGCTAGTCAGTATCCGCTAGTGGCTCCATACGTGTAACTAAGTGTTGATTGTCATGTCCGTATCACAACCGATGAAAGAGGAACTGGCCGCGATCCTTGAGGCTTACTTGAGTGGGCGCGTAGGTCACGAAGCTATTCGCTCATACGCATGGGAGCTAACTGATAGTGTACCCGCCGAGCCCGACAAGAATAGCGAGCCATATTGGTCAGCGGTTTTCAGCATTATTCACCTAGCAGATGAAGAACACTGGAATGACGGCTTTACTAAGCGCGATTTGAACGCAGCACTAGACCAACTAATAGGCAGAGTTGACTGATGTCCGCTTATGGCCCCTTAGCTGCCGTTAGCTAATGTGGTAAGTTTGAGGGCATATAACGTCCAGAAAGCGGACCTTCTCACTTTACACCTTATGAGGTTTTTCCTGTTGCCGTTGTTCTCACCCAAATTGTTCTTAGTTCTGTTACTTGCAGCCTCTCCGGCGTTTAGCCAGAAGGCTAGCGGGTTCGACGAGTTCACGATTGGCCGCAAGATATCGGAGATACCTAATTTCAATGACCAGTTTTCATGCCGCGACGACCACGCGTATGAAACACGTCTCTTGTGTGTAGCGAAGAACCCACACCAATGGGAAGTCGAAGGCTATGCGGCGAGCTCTTTCAGCCTCATTATCCTCAAGAAGCGGATTGAGAAGATCATCCTGACTGTAGATTCCGGTTCGGATAAAATTGATAGATTACTTTCAATGGCCACTATAAGAGCCGCGTATGAGTCAAAGCTTGGGCCGCCGCACGAGTCCGAGGCCAAGAAGACCTATACCAAATATAGCTGGATAAATGGAAATACAACGCTATCGATGACTGAGGCAACCCTATTTTTCTATGCCAACAATTTCAGCGAACTGGAATCTCGTGACGCACTACACGATTGGTAGAATCGGTTGGTACAAATGTCCGCTACTGGCCCCAAACCTGCCGTCAGATCACATATGCAACTCCGATACTTAGTTGAGTAGTATTACCAATGACTAGGCCAATGTTCCTCGCCTTCTTCAGCCTATTGCTAATGGGGGAGGCAGTTTTGCTACCGCTAATTATCGGCTACTTTGCTTTTGCGAGTGGGGATACTGGTGTCACACTAAATGGGGTCGAAACAAGTATCGGTGAGGTGAGGTTGGAAATTGTTCTCAGCTTATTTGTTGGTTGGCTGTTCGTGGTGGCATTTGCTGTAGGCTTCTGGAAGGGAGTACCAATTGCCAGACATGGGTTCGTAACAATTTTTGTCGTGTTACTGGTAATCATTGCTGTCAAATCATCGAGCTTGAACGTAATACCAGGTATGGCTCTCTGGACAGGATTGCTTTACTGGTACTTCTACCGGAAAACGAACGTATCCAACTATTTTTCGCCAAAATGAACGTCCGCTTTTGGCCCCTTAGCTGCCATTGGGGATTGTGGTAACTTTGAGGCCAGACAACGTCCACAAAGCTGCCCTTCACATTGAAAAGGATTTTCGATGCACACTGACTTTTCCATAGACCTAGCTGTTATACGTCAAAATGAGTGAGCATTTGAGCAAGATCATTGATCAGAATCAGCTGGTTTCCATGATGAATAAAACTAAATGGAGGGAGCTTTGTTCTGAGTTCGAGAAGGAAAGCACCGTTTCTCCATTGGTAAAATATAAGCTCATCACTTCTGATAAAGAGTTTGGATTAAGTGAGGTTTGGTGGCATGAACTATATGGTGAGTGCCAAGCTATAGAGTGGCTAGATTTCTCAAAAGTCAAAAGCAGAGAAAATATATCAACTCAAGTTGTGGCAGTGCTTGATAGTGTAGGTGTCCCATATAGCGATGAAGGTGGAGTATTTAGGGTTTGGGGTTACGTCAATTCAAATAGTCGTCCGAGTCACTTGTGACAAGGCCAGGCACAATCGCTCACTTCATGGACTGGACCTCTGCACTGAGTGCTCCTGCCTGTGCTGGTGGCGTTGATGAGAGTCCGGTTTTGGCCCCTAAGCTGACATTCTAATTGAACAGGGCTTCAATGGATTCTATATCCCTGCACACGCAGCCAAGTGATCTCGCCTACTACCAATGATACTAGCTGCATTGATTCTTCATATGACCAGTTTCGTGTGGATGTATGAGATATAAACTAAGTATTGGCGCGAAGCTGTCGGAGAAAGCGCGGGCATTGGTGAGGGGGCCTCACTCCATTTTTACGCGCCAAAGTGGCTCATGATCGGATACATAGCTATTTTGCTAGGCAGTATTTCTTTTGTCATACCGTTCAACGCTCAGGCATACGGTTCTACAGTCTTAAGAGCAAGTTATATATCGGTGACCTCCTGGCTATTACTGACGATTCTCTATGTGCAACTATTCGCCTAGATAACCATGCATTGATTTCATGGTTTTAGTATACAGTATGTAAACCCCTATATTTATGGGCTTAGATAGTCATCGTAAATTACTAAATGGAGATTTGGATATTAAGATTGGGCTAGCCCCTGACCTGCACACAGAGTTTTTCGACGACCTGACAGATGAGGAGCTTCGTTCTTGGTTTCCTGATGTCGATGTGGTCGTTCTGGCTGGCGACTGCGCAAAGGGAGATTCCCTGTACGATATCAGTGGGCGGGTTACCACTCTTACTGATAGCGAGGTGGTTGTGGTGGCTGGCAATCACGAGTTTTATCATCCCGATATATATGCTCAGAACAAGCGCTATAGAGAGCTCTTTCAAGGCCATCCTCGCCTACACTATACCGAGAAAGATCGGGTTGATATCGCGGGAGTGACATTCCTTGGCACAACACTATGGACCAATTTTGACGCTCAAGGCAGCGCAGAGTACCTTTCTCTCAGGGCAGTTAGCGGCTCAGCTAAACGATTTCTGGCTTAATCGGATTCGAGGGTCAGAGCTTACGCCCATGGCAATGAGAGGGCTTTTTGAAGATGCTCATAGATGGCTTGATCGAGAGCTTGCCTCGGCAGGAGATCGTACAGTGGTCATTACACACTGGCCTCCCTCAGTGCATGCGATTCACAGGCGCATCCAGCGTGATCTCTTGACTCCGTACTTTGTTGGATCATGCGACGATCTGATAACAAAGTACCATCCTCCGCTATGGCTGTACGGCCACAACCACTACAGTGACGTCCTGATGATTGGCAGCACTAGGCTCGTGTCTAATCAAATAGGATATCCGAGCGAGGGTGGTGGCTGTGGCTTTAATTCACGCCTGGTAATCGAGATATGAAGGTAGGACTCGTCTCAGATCTACATCTAGAGACTCACGAAGATATTGTGACTGATAGCAACCTTCTGGAGATGCTCCCAAGTGGGGCAGACGTGATCGTGCTGGCCGGCGACTGCACGACTGGCAATGAGCTGCCTGCACTTGTAAAGCGCGTGAGAGAGCTCGCAGGAGCCCAGGTGGTGGCGATAGCTGGCAATCACGAAGCGTACTATCAAGACTTGCTCGAGCTCTATCCGTATCTCAGATCTGAGATAACGGCAGATGGCATGCACTTCCTGGAGCAAGATTCTGTGATCATCGATGGTGTTACCTTCGTGGGTGCGACGATGTGGACTGACTTCGAAAGCGATGGACCGGACGGCACGGCCGTCGCGCCACTGATAAGTGATTTCTACAAGGTCCGCCTAGGAAGCGACAAGCCCATCACGCCGCAAGACATGATCGACCTACATACCGAATCCTGGGAATGGCTCGACAGGGCCCTCTATGAAGCCTCAGGTCCCGTCGTCGTCGTGAGCCACTTCTGTCCCACCACAAGACACAATCTCGGCGAGAGAGAGCCTGCCCGGCCATACTACATCTTCGAGGGCGAGGAGCTGATAGAAGCGTATCAACCAGACCTATGGGTCTTCGGTCACACCCATAACGATGAAGATGCGCAGATGGGAAAAACGCGGGTTATCTCAAATCCGAGGGGATATCATGGGCGAGAAGTACCGGGTTTCAGGAAAAACCTTGTGATCGAAATCTAACCCTTTCACCGAAAGCTCAGTTTGCTTTTGTGAAAGCGCAGTATGCTTATCGGCATTGCACAGTATGCTTATCAAGCGAAACTGTACAAATAATGACCTGAATTGGTGTGTGTCAGGCCATGTTTGATCAAAAAACATACGAAAAGGTTTGATCGATCCAAGATTACTTTAGATTAACGGACCTTTTGAGGCGCAAAGGTTTCCTCTTGAGGAAGAAAAACTAAACTTTGGGAATTTAGGAAGCGCAAAGCCCGACTAGCGGAAGCTTTTAGAGATGACAAGAACGATGGCTGCATTGACGTATGGCGAGGCTGATGATTCATCTTTGAGTGGCAGTCTCCAACTAATTCCGCTGGCACTCGAAACCGGACCGTTATATGGCCTGGGCGTTATCCATGCTCCCGCTTATCCCAGCGCCTGCGTGCCTCATGGAGCGCGGCGGCCCAGTATTTATCACCGGTCTTAAAGTCAATGCGATGTGGGTCCTTCCCGCTGCGCACCTGGCCCATGATTTCCTTAAGTGCCGCTTTATAGTGATCTGTTGACCGGAAATTCTTGGCTATGGTCATTAAGACTCCAAATCCATTTCAGTTCGCGATTTACGATATCAAATTGTCTCTTGCTAGGCGAAAGCGGACGTTGAGGGGCTGAATCGGCCCAGGAAAGCAGAAAGGTCCGCTATCACCTCAGAGGGGAAATTGATTGCGATTAGCCCAATGTCCGCTTTTGGCCCCAGAGTAGAATTTAGACGGTGAAATCAGGATGGCCAAGTCTTCTGTCGCACTAGTTGTTGGTTTATTGATCGGTGGCGCGGTAACGTATTACTCATCATTAGAGAGGGACGTGCAGTATCGGATCCAATTGCTCCATCATCAGCTCGATTTTCTAGGTGCTCAGAATCTCTTGCTTGCTGAGTTTGCGGGATCTTGCGAGACTGATGACTTCGAACTCTTTATGAGAGTGCAGACCCACGAACTCGAGAATTTCAGAATTGGCTTTACCCAGTTAAAGAAGAATATATTGGTAGATTCAGATCGAATCGAGCGAGACATTTCCAACCATTACCAGACGCTGTCCAACAACCTAGCTGTTAATCAGAAAACTATTGAGCAGTGTAATTGAGAATCCGTTGGGCGCGAAAATCAGTGTCCGCTTTTGGTCCCAAAGCTGCCGGTGATACAGCTAGATTCTTTGCCTATAAATTATTTCATGATATAAAAAAGGCCCAGCATCATTTCCGATGCTGGGCCTTTTTTGTCCGACTAAGCTTAGGCACGCCATATCCAGAGATATTTAATGCCTAGGCACTTGCCGGGTTTTTTATTACCACTGTCAGTGCGATCAGGAGCCGCTGACGGCGCGCTCTTTCTCGACCAGGTAATCAACCACTTTCAGCATGTTGGCATTGCTGCCGGCTGTGCGAGCGGAGATCAGGTATTTGCCGGCCACCATCATTGACGGCGTGCCAGAGACCTTGGCACCGCGGGCAGTGGACGCAGCCTGGCGCACCTGGCTGTTAATACCGAAGGAGCTGAAGGCCTTGTTGAAGTCGTCGGCGGAAACACCGTTGGCCACAAACAGGTCGGCAATTTCAGCTTCGCTGGCCAAGCGCTTGCGATCGACATTCATGGCCTGGAAGATCATCGGGTGCATGGTCTCACCGACGCCAAGTGCTTCGGCTGTGTAGTAAGCTTTCGCGTGCAGTTCCATGGAACCACCCCACTGGGCGGGGATTCCGCGGAAGCCCACGTCGTCGGCCATGGTTTTCTTCCACTGACCAATCATCGGCTCGAACGTGTAGCAGTGACCGCAGCCGTACCAGAAGAATTCAGCGACTTCGATTTTGCCGGGCGTGGCGGTGCGAATCGCGGGCTCAATCAGGGTGTAGTGCTTGCCCTCTTCCCAGTTTTCCTGGGCACAGGCCAGCAGCGGCGCCATCATCAGTGTGAGCAGCAGTGCAGCGCGTTTAAACATAGTGATCTCCTTATTCGTTGACCTGTTATGACAGGCATCCCGACGGGGCGTTCGCCGGAAAACAAAAAAAGGTGGCAAATTGCCACCTTTTCTCAATTCACGGCGCTTACTTGAGGCCGGAAATGTAGCTGGATACCGCTTCGATTTCCTTGTCGGACAAACCGAAGGCTGTGGTGCGCATGATCTTGGTTTCGCCGTCGTTAGTACGACCGGAATCATCTTCGTAACCAAGACGATACGCCTTCAGCTGTGCGGCAATGTAGTCAGCGTGCTGGCCTGCCAGCGCGGGGAAGCCCGCGGGCGCATTACCATTGCCGTTGGGCGAGTGGCATGCGGTACAGGCGGCAACATTCCGTTCGGCAACACCGGAACGGTAAACCTTTGCGCCCAGTGCAATCAGCTCAGGATCAGCCTGGCCGCCGGAACGGGGCTGGCTGGCGTAGAACGCGGCGATGTCGGCCAGCTCCTGATCAGACTTGTCGTCGACCTGGCCCACCATGGTGGGAATCGGACGAGCGCCATCGCGAATATCTTTCAACTGCTTCAGCAGGTACTTCTCACCCAAGCCCGCAAGCTTGGGGAATGTCGCTGCAGCACTGTTACCGTCGGCACCGTGACAGGCGGCGCACATGGTGGTCATGTCCTTACCCGCGGCGGCATCGCCAGTCTGGGCGGAGGCTACTTGAGTCCAGCCCAGGATCAGGCTGGCCAGGATTACTACTTTCTTCATGTTCATTCCAGTGTGAGTCTATTTGTGCCTGCTTATTGTGCGGGCTTGGCCATGTACTCGATCAGCGCCTTGTAATCTTCATCGGAGCAGTCGAAGCACATACCTTTGGGGGGCATTGCGTTCAGGCCAGTGCCAACCGAGGCCACCAGTACATCCATACCCTTGGCCAAACGGGGCTCCCAGGCCGCCGCATCACCCGTCTTGGGCGCGTTCGCGGCGCCCGTCGCGTGGCATACGGCACAACTCTTATTGTACTTGTCCATATCGACATCGGCGTAAGCACCAGTGGCACAGACCATAAGGGCAGCGGCAAAAAACTTCTTCATGAGATACCTCGCATTTGGTTCCGGTGCTGAGCTGGCACCGCAAGCTTTTGATAACAAGCGAAAAAAGCTGTGGCATTATATACGAGATACCCACACCGACAAAGGCAATACCGCACAATGACTGACCCGGACCCAATCGACGCTCCGAAGGCCCCGGACTACCGCCAGGCTCAGTTCCTGACCAGTGCGGCCAAACTGCACCAGTGCCCGGAAGACGAGGGCTGGGAAGTGGCGTTCGCGGGCCGTTCAAATGCGGGAAAATCGAGTGCAATCAATAGCTTAACGAACAACAAGAAGCTCGCCAAAACCTCCAAGACCCCGGGCCGCACCCAGCTAATCAATTTCTTCGAGCTCACCCCCGACCAGCGCCTGGTCGACCTGCCTGGTTACGGTTTTGCCAAGGTTCCTGTCGCGGTTAAGAAGGAATGGACCAAGCAACTGGAGAACTACCTGGCCAAGCGCCAGTCCCTGCGCGGCATGATTTTGCTCATGGACGTCCGCCACCCGCTGCAGCCTTTCGACCAGCAAATGCTCGACTGGGCCCTCGCCGCCCAGATGCCGGTACACATTCTGCTCACCAAAGCCGACAAACTCAAAAAGGGTCCGGCCAACAACAGCCTGCTCTCGGTGCGTAAGCAGCTCAAGGAACACGAGGAGCTGGTCAGCGTGCAATTGTTCTCGGCGCTGAAGCATACGGGCCATGAGGAGTTGCGGGCGGTGCTCGATCACTGGCTTACCGATATGGGGATCTTTGAGAACGACGAGATCGAGTCTGTTTGAGGCTGGGTTTCGGTAGTGGTTTCGGCTAGCAAGGATTGCGGGGAAATAACTTCCACCTGAAAAGCGCTACAAGCACATCCATGTGGTCGCTTCGGCGTCCGGCATCCATGCCTCCCGACGATTTTCAGGCGAAAGTTATTTCCCCACAATCCGTCCCGGCACCCAGATCAAGCAGCTTTGGTGGCTCACATTCCCACCCAGCATACAGACAATTGGTCCACGAGAGCCAAGCCGCTTAAATATCTTGCAACACAAACAGGGGGGGGCGCTCGGTTATGCCCATTGGAGATCGTCGGGAGCCATGGATGGCGGACGCCGAAGCGCGCCACGGATGGCCTTGCAGCGGTCTCCAATGGGCATAAGCGAGTGTCACACCGACGGGTATAGCCAACCTAAAAACTGAAGGACAAAAAAAACCCGGTTGCCTCCAGGGGAAGAGGCGACCGGGACACCTAGCGTCTCTGGGGAAAGAGACTTTGCTCGCGAAGAGTCTTGGGGAAACTCTTCGTAGGGATGTAGAACTTGCTACGGAAACTAAGACCGGGCAGATTGGCAGGAGTTCAGTCACCGGAAGAAAATTTTTCGCTTTATGGCCACAACCATTTTTCTGCTCATCGTCGCCGCCGGTTTCGGCCTGTTTCTGTACCAGACCTTCTGGCGCGACAAGCTCATTCGCAGACGGCCTTTCGCGCCCGAATGGCGCGCTATTCTTGTGAAGAATGTGCCCGTTTATCAAGCGCTTGAGCCCCGCGAGCAAACCCGCCTGGAAGAACTTATCCAGCTCTTTCTGGCCAAGAAGGATTTCTACGGCTGCGGCGGTCTGGAGATGACCGACGAGATCCGCCTGACGATAGCCGGTCAGGCCTGCCTGCTGTTGGTGGGCCGCGGCTGGCAGGTTTACCCCGGTTTAATGTCCGTGCTCGTGTATCCCAGCGCGTTTATGGCACAGCGCGAGCAGCGACAGGAAGACGGCACCGTCAGCCACGGCGACCACCATCTGCTGGGCGAGTCCTGGTCCAACGGCAAGGTGATTCTGTCCTGGGATGATGTGACGTCCGGCGGACGGGACTTTCACGATGGCCACAACGTGGTACTGCACGAATTTGCCCACCAGCTGGACGGTCTTTCCGGCGCCACCAATGGCGCACCGCCCCTCGGGGGCAGCGGCCACGAGACCTGGGCTCAGGTGTTCAGCGATAACTACGAGGATTTGCAGGCCAGGGCGGCGCAGGGGCTGCCGACCGTGCTAGACCGCTATGGCACTACCAACCCCGCTGAGTTTTTTGCGGTGGCCACCGAGGCTTTCTACGAGCGCCCGTCGGCGCTGGAACGGGTCAGGCCCGATCTCTATACCGAGTTGCAGCGCTACTACCGGATCGATCCCAAACGGTGGGAGCGGGAGTATGAGCCACCGCCGCGTCAGGCTCCCGCAACGCCGTGGCCCAACAAATGCGATTAGTGGGCTTCGTCCCAGTTATCGCCGACGCCCGCCTCTACCAGCAGCGGTACGGAGAGCTCCGCGGCGCCAGACATGAGGCTGCACAGCTCTGTGCAGACACTTTCGACCTGACTCTCTGCTACTTCCAGCACCAGTTCATCGTGCACCTGCATGATCATGCGCGCATCGGCGGCGCCCTGCGCCAACCATTGGTCGACCGATAGCATCGCTTTTTTGATGATATCTGCTGCGGTGCCCTGCATAGGCGCGTTAATCGCGGTGCGTTCAGCCGCCTGGGCGCGCATTTTGTTGCGGGCGTTGATCTCTGGCAGGTACAGACGGCGGCCAAACAAGGTTTCCACGTAGCCCTGCTCGCGGGCCACTTCCCGGGTGCGGTCCATGTAATCGGCGACGCCCGGATAACGCTCGAAATAGCGGTCGATATACTGCTGGGCCTCGTTGCGACCCAAGTGCAGTTGCTTGGCCAGTCCAAAAGCGGACATACCGTAGATCAGTCCAAAGTTAATCGCTTTGGCCTTGCGGCGCTGCTCGCCCGACACCGCGTCCAGCTCAACTTCAAACACCTCCGAGGCCGTTGCCCGGTGCACGTCCTGCCCTTCCTGGAAGGCCTTCAGCAGCCCCGGATCGTCAGACAAGTGGGCCATGATGCGCAGTTCAATCTGGGAGTAATCCGCCGCCACCACCTTGTAGCCTTCAGGGGCAATGAACGCCTGGCGGATACGCCTGCCCTCCTCCGTGCGAATCGGAATGTTCTGCAGGTTGGGGTCTGAAGACGACAGCCGGCCGGTGGCGGCCACTGCCTGGTGGTAAGAGGTATGCACCCTGCCCGTGGCCGGGTCGACCATCTCCGGCAGTTTGTCGGTGTAGGTGGATTTCAGCTTGCTGAGACTACGGTATTCCAGCAGCAACTTGGGCAGCGGGTAATCCAGGGCCAGCTCGACCAGCACTTCCTCCGCTGTAGACGGCGCGCCCTTGGGCGTTTTCTTTATGACCGGCAACTCGAGCTTTTCAAACAGGATCTCACCCAGCTGCTTGGGCGAACCGAGATTGAATTCCTGCCCTGCCAGGCCGTAGGCCTCAGTTTTCAGCTCTTCCAGACGCGCGCCAAGTTCACTGCTTTGCCGGTGCAACATGTCTGATGACAACAGCGCTCCCTGGCGCTCAATACGCGACAACACCGGCACCAGCGGCAGTTCTATGTCCTTGAATACCGGCAACAGGCTGGCCTGCTCTTCGAGCTTGGGCCACAGGGCCTGGTGCAGGCGCAGGGTGATATCGGCGTCTTCGGCGGCGTAGGGACCGGCCTCTTCCACCTTGATCTGGTTAAAGGTCAGCTGCTTGGCGCCCTTCCCTGCAATGTCCTCAAATTTGATGGTTTTCTGGCCCAGGTATTTGAGCGCCAGGCTGTCCATATCGTGGCGGGTTGCCGTGGAATCCAGCACATAGGATTCGAGCATGGTGTCGTAGGCAATACCGCGCAGTTCGATATCGTGGTTGGCGAGCACATTGGCGTCGTATTTGAGGTTCTGGCCGACCTTGGCCACCGCGGGGTCTTCCAGCAGGGGCTTCAGCTGCGCGAGTACATCGTCGCGATCCAACTGCTCGGGCGCCCCGAGGTAATCGTGCGCCAGGGGCACGTAGGCCGCTCTGCCCGCCTCGACCGCAAATGATACACCGACGATGCGCGCCTCCATGTAGTCAAGGCTCGTAGTCTCGGTATCAAAGGCAAACAGCTCGGCGCTGCGCAATTGCGACAGCCACTCATCCAGCACGGCCTGGTCGGTGACGACGTCGTAGTCCACCTCAATCTGCTCAACAACCGGCGCCGGGGCTTCGCCCTCCCCCAGTAATTCATCGAGCCAGCCCCGGAATTCCAGCTTGGTAAACCACTCCACCAGCGCTTCCTTGTCAGGCTCGCCATTGGTTAGCTCTTCAGGGCCCTGCTCCATAGCAACATCAGTCTTGATGGTGGCCAGTTCATAGGACATAAAAGCGTTGTCGCGCTCCGCCTCGAGTTTGGCGCCCATGGTTTTGGCCCCGCGGAAAGACAATTCAGCGACCTTATCCAGAGAGGCGTATATCGACTCCAGGCTGCCCAGGCCCTGTAACAAACCCAGCGCGGTTTTCTCGCCCACACCTGGCACGCCGGGGATGTTGTCGACCTTGTCGCCCATCAGGGCCAGAAAATCGATGATCAGCTCGGGCGGAATACCGAATTTTTTCTCTACGCCCGACTCGTCCATTACCGTTTCGGTCATGGTGTTGACCAGGGTGACGTGCTTGTCCACCAGCTGGGCCATGTCCTTGTCACCGGTAGAGATGACCACATCGCGGCCCTGCTCGCTGGCCTGGCGCGCCAGTGTGCCGATGACATCATCGGCTTCAACGCCCTCCACGCACAGGAATGGCAAGCCCATGGCTTTAACCACGGCGTGAATAGGCTCGATCTGTTCGCGCAGTTCATCCGGCATGGGCGGCCGGTTGGCCTTGTACTCAGGGTACATGTCGCTGCGGAAAGTTTTGCCCTTGGCATCAAAAATCGCGACCACCGGCGAGTCAGGGTAATCCACCAGCAGGCGCCGCATCATGCTGATGACGCCGCGCACCGCGCCGGTGTTAAGCCCGGCAGAGGTAGTAAGCATGGGCAGGGCGTGAAACGCCCGGAATACATAGGACGAGCCGTCGACAAGAACAATAGGGGGCTTGTTAGCCATAATGGAACTCTCTATTAGTAATCCCAGTGCACTCGTGCCGAGCGGTAGGTGACTTTCATCTTGGCCTGATCCAGCGGTGCTTTGAAGAAGCCGTGGTAATCGCCTTTCGGATTTACAAGTACCACATTGGAACTATGGTCGACGAGATAGTTCTCGTCCTGCCCGGGCACCTTGCGGAACGGCGTGTTCAGCGCGGTAGCAAAGCGGTGTACGTCGAGAAACTCGCCAGTCACGCCGATGAAATCGGGATTGAAGTAGGGCACATACTGGCTCAGCTGTTCCACCGTATCGCGGGCCGGATCGACGGACACCATAACCACCTGGGTATCCTCGGCTTCGGTGCCCTCAAGCTGGGCCATGAACTGATCGAGGAACGCCATGGTGGTCGGGCAAACATCCGGGCAATAGGTGAAGCCGAAGAACACCAGGCTCCATTTACCCTCGAAACGGCTGCGATCAAAAACCTCGCCATGGTGGTCAATTAGGGATATTTCCCCGAAGTTGCGCGGATTTTCATGCAAATAAAGGCCATTTACCTTCATTTCGGTGACGGACATCACCCTTGGTTGCTGAATGCGGTACACAAAGCCCGCCACAATCACAGTAATAAACAGGAGCACCACAACCACGGTGAAGCGGATGTTGCGGCGTTGGGTCTGGTCGGTCATAAGCTGCTTACCGGAAAGAGATAATGGTCGATGAGCATGATGATAAATAGCGCCATCAGGTAAATGATGGAGTACTTGAAGGTCTCCATAGGTGCTTTGGGGTTCTTGTCCCTGATAAGTTCAATCGCCCAGTACAGAAAACCACCCCCGAGCACCACGGCGCCCAGCAGGTAAAGCGGCCCGCTCAGCCGCGTGGCGTAGGGCAGCAGGGTGATCAGACACATGATAATGGTGTACAGGAGGATATGCAGCTTGGTGAACGCCACGCCATGGGTGACCGGCAACATCGGAATTTCCACCTTGGCGTATTCCTCGCGCCGGTGAATCGCCAGGGCCCAGAAATGCGGCGGGGTCCAGGCGAAGATAATCAGCACCAGGAGGAGGGCGTGGCCGTGGATCTCACCCGTAACGGCTGTCCAGCCAAGCAGGGGAGGGGCCGCGCCCGCCAGGCCACCGATGACAATATTCTGGGGCGTCGCCCGTTTGAGGAACATGGTGTATACCACCGCATAGCCGAGCAGCGACGCGATGGTCAGCCAGGCCGTGAGGGCGTTGATATACACAAACAGGATGCCCATACCGAGCCCGCCAATCACCAGGGCGAAGATCGCCGCCTGGGTGTTGCCCACCTTGCCGGTGGCCACCGGGCGGTTCAGGGTGCGCGCCATTTGCTGGTCAATGCGCTGGTCTACCAGGTGATTCACTGCCGCCGCCGCGCCGGCGCACAAGGCAATGCCCAGATTACCCAGAATCAACACATCCAGGGGCACCATGCCAGGTACCGCCATGAACATGCCGATGGCTGAGCAGAGGATCATCAGCAGCACGACATTGGGCTTGGTCAGCTCTTTGTAGTCGCGCCAACTGGCCGCTTGTGTGGTCTGTACGTCTGCCATGGCGCTGCTACCCATTGGAATTCTTCAGCAGAAATTTGAGATCGGAGATGACATCCTTATAGGAAATGTCCCCAGTGTAAGACATCATCACCCAACCGGCGGGATCCACCAGGTACCAGGTGGTCTGGTCGGCTGCGAGCTCGGGGAACAGCTGATCAAAGGCGCGATCACCCAATACCAGCGGCGTCAGCCCCTTCTGCTCCGCCTCGAGGTATTCGGCAAAGCTTGCCGGGGCAGGGCGCTCGTCACTGAGCTGGGCGACACCCAGCTGTGTCTCGGCGACCGGCACCTCGGAAATGTACATGCGATCGATACGATTCAGCTCTTTACCCATGGCGATGTGAATCTGGCGGGTCATATACAAGCTGTTTTCACAGGTGGCGTCACAAACAGGATCATTATTTACCACCAGCAACGTCCATTTCAGCGGCAGGTCCGCGTAGGGCCCTGCTTCACCGTTCTGGGCCAGCAGCGGGTAGTCGTCCAACTGCCGCGGCGGCTGGACCAGCGTACCCATATTGGCCGTGCCAAGGGCGTCGACAAGGTCGAGCTTGCCGTTGATCACAAAGTACCAGAGCCAGGTGCCCGTCAAAATCATCGTCACCGGTATGCCGATGATAGTGAGTAGGACCAGCCGGTTATTGCGCAGCTGGATATCGTCTTGTGCTTCACTCATGGTCGTCGCCGGCCCTCCTGCGGCCTCGCAACAGCTGCCAGATATTGGTACTGCGCAGCAGGTAAATCAATGCCAGTACCGCGGCCATGGTGAACCACTGTACGGCGTATCCTGTGTGTTTCTCCGGACTGACATTAATCACCTGCCAGTCCACGCTCAGCGCACCGGGCTGGCCGGCGTCGATGCGCACCGGGTAGGGGAACACATTCCCGTCCAGTGCCGCGCTAATCTTGTTCATCTCCACCGCCTGTATCCGCTTGGGCCAGCCCTCTGCCAGCGCCTCATCCGCCAGCAGGTACGGCGTTCCCGGCGCCACATAAACATGGCCGGTAAGGCGCACAGCCGCTGGGGCTGGCGGAACTTCCGGCAATCGCTGGCGGCTCGGGTCGGCCGCCACCCAGCCGCGATTAACCAGCGCCAGCTCACCGTTTTCCAACTCAAACAACGCCAGTACCTCATTGCCGTACTTGCCTGCCTGCATGCGGTTATCCAGCAGGAAATACTCGTTGCGGTATTTGCCTTCAAGACTGACCGGCAAATAGGCCAGCGCCTGGGCTGACTGCCCATCGATTGCGGTCAGTGGGGCAGGGGGGCTGGCCTGTTTGGCTGTAAACGCCTGGGCCAGCGCCGCTTTTTCCTGGGCCCGGTCCATTTGCCAGAAACCCAGCGAGATCAGCAGCGGCAACAGCAACAGGGTGAACAGCGTAATACGCCACTCAAAATCAAATTCCAGCGGGCCCGACATTAGCCAGCGCCCGTTTCCCGGAGTGGTTTATACTGCAGGCTCACGCTAGGAGGTACCCCATTGTTAAAAGCGTTAATAATCATTCTGATGCTGGCCCTGGTCGCCAGCCTGGGAAGTGGATTCTACTACCTGATGGTTGATCAGGGGGACAAAAACAAAAAGCGCACCTTTCATTCGCTCGGCGTGCGCCTCACTCTGGGCGTCGCGCTGTTATTGGTCATCATCTACGGTATTGCCACCGGCCAACTCGGTAATCGCAATCCCTGGGATGCCGGACCTCAGCCTTTGACCGAAGAACCCGCATCGCAATAATCAGGCCCCGGATACGATGACCCCCGCATCAGGGCGGGGGTCTCGTTGCCTGGGCTAAACCTGCTCGCCGTCGTTTACAGAATGTAAACAAACAGGAACAGGAACACCCAGACCACATCAACAAAGTGCCAGTACCAGCTGGACGCCTCGAAACCGAAGTGGTCATCCGCGGTAAAGTGGCCACGCAGGCTTCGAATCAGCTGGATTGCCAGCATGGTCGCACCCATGAGCACGTGGAAGCCGTGGAAACCGGTCAACATGAAGAACGTGGATCCGTAGATACCCGAATTCAGGGTCAGGCCAAAGTGCGCGTAGGCTTCATAGTATTCGTAGTACTGCACGAACAGGAAGATAATCGCCAGGCCAACGGTAATACCTAGCCAGGCGTTAAACTTGCGCTTGTTGCCTGCAAGAATGCCCATGTGCGCCATGTGCACAGTGAAGCTGGAAGTCAGCAAGATAATGGTGTTCCACAGTGGTAGCCACTTGTACCAGGCCGATACTTCGCTAAAGGCCATGGACGTCTCAGCGGAGGTGAAAGAGCCGTTGTTGGCCAAAGGCTGAACCGCGGCACCGCCCACAGCTTCCTGAGGTGTTTCCATCATCGGCCAGGCATACTGGAAGCCTTCCCACAGCAGGCCGTTCATACGGCCGCCTTCACCTTCACCAGCCAGCCAGGGGCCCGCCAGGGTGCGCACGTAAAACAGTGCACCAAAGAAGGCGAAGAAGAACATCACCTCAGAAAAGATGAACCAGAACATCCCCATCACATAGGATTTCTTGAGCTGGGCGCTGTTCATGCCGGCGATGTTTTCGCGAATTGCCGTGCGGAACCACACAAACAGTACCGCCATAAACCAGAACAGGCCAAAGATCAGTGTAGACCAGGACCCACTGGTGATACCGTCACCAAAGGTCTTGTCGTTCATGACGCTGGCGGCGCCAAAAATCGAGAGCATGAGGCCAATGGTGGCGAGTACCGCCATCTTGCTCTGCTCTGGGACGTAGTACTTTTCGTACTCTGTCGAGGTCGGATTACTCATCGTTATATATCTCCGTTAGCTCGCAGGTTCCCCAACCTGCGCCTCAACGGGCGGCTACGCCGCCCGCCATATCAGTTACATCAAATATTGTGTACGACAGGGTGATAGTGCGGATATCCCGCGGCAAATCCTGATCGACAATGAACTGCAGTGGCATTTCAGTCGCGGTATCACCGTTCAGAGGCTGCTGGTTAAAGCAGAAACACTCTGTTTTGTGAAAGTACTCGGCCGCACGGGCCGGCGAGACACTGGGAACCGCTTGGGCAACCATGGCTTCAGAGAGCGGGTTGCGGGCGTGAAACACCGTGTCGTTCACAGCACCAGGATGCACCTTCATCGCGTTCACGTCAGGACCAAATTCCCAGGGCATGCCCTCGTTATTGGTCGCCATGAACTGGATTGTCACGGTGCGGCTCTCGTCAACCTCGGCAACCACCGAAGTGTACGCCTGGGCGGACGTCTTGCCGTTAATGCCTAGGGCATCACACAGCGCGTCGTAGAGCGGCACCATCACCACAAAGACAAACGCAAACATGGCCACCGCTACCGCCACCAGCTTGATGACGGTATCGATGGCAGGATTGGCGCTTACCTTGATCACTTAACTCCCACCAATCAGTGCGCAGACGCTTCGATCTTGGGAGGTGTCTCGAACGTGTGGTAGGGCGCAGGTGTGGGCACAGTCCACTCCAGGCCTTCCGCACCGTCCCATACCTTCTCTTCAGAGGTGGGCTTGCCGGAGACAATAGTAGCGATCACGTTGTACAGGAACAGGATCTGCGAGGCACCGTAAATAAAGGCACCAATGGAAGACATCATGTTGAAGTCAGCAAACTGCAGAGCGTAGTCCGGAATACGACGCGGCATACCTGCCAGACCCACAAAGTGCTGCGGGAAGAAGGTCAGGTTAAAGCCGATGAAGGAAATCCAGAAGTGGGTCTTACCCATGGTTTCGTTGTACATCTTGCCGCACCACTTGGGCAGCCAGTAGTACACCGCAGCGGTCATGGAGAATACCGCACCCGCAACCATTACATAATGGAAGTGGGCGACCACGAAGTAGGAATCGTGGTACTGGAAGTCCGCCGGTGCAATAGACAACATCAGTCCGGTAAAGCCACCAATGGTGAACAGTACCAGGAAGCCGATGGAGAACAGCATCGGGGTTTCAAAGGTCAGTGCACCGCGCCACATGGTGGAGATCCAGTTAAAGACCTTCACACCCGTCGGTACCGCAATCAGCATGGTGGCGTACATGAAGAACAGCTCGCCTGCGATTGGCATACCCACGGTATACATGTGGTGCGCCCATACGATGAAGGACAGGAACGCAATCGACGCTGTGGCGTACACCATGGAGTCATAACCGAACAGCGGCTTGCGGGAGAACGCAGGGATAATCTGCGAAACCACACCGAATGCCGGCAGGATAATGATGTATACCTCAGGGTGACCGAAGAACCAGAACACGTGCTGGAACAGTACCGGGTCACCGCCGCCGGCAGCCGAGAAGAAGCTGGTGCCAAAGTGGATATCCATCAACATCATGGTGACCGCACCGGCCAGTACCGGCATTACCGCCACCAGCAGGAAGGCGGTGATCAACCAGGTCCAGACGAATAGCGGCATCTTCATGTAGGTCATACCGGGCGCGCGCATGTTCATCACCGTGGCGATGATGTTGATCGAGCCCATAATGGACGACAGACCCAGTACGTGGACTGAGAAAATGAAGATAGTCACTGACGGCGGCGCGTAAGTGGTCGACAGCGGAGCGTAGAACGTCCAACCGAAAGCGGGCGCGCCGCCTTCCATGAACAGAGTCGATGCCAGCAGCAGGAATGCGGGTGGCAGGATCCAGAAACTCCAGTTATTCATCCGTGGCAGAGCCATGTCCGGCGCCCCGATCATCATCGGGATCATCCAGTTAGCCAGGCCAACGAAGGAGGGCATAATCGCCCCGAATACCATGACCAGACCGTGCATGGTGGTCATCTGGTTAAAAAATGCCGGATCTACCAGCTGCATGCCGGGCTGGAACAGCTCGGCACGAATAACCATGGCAAAAAAGCCGCCAAGCAGGAACATGGCGAACGAGAACCACAGGTACATGGTTCCAATGTCTTTATGGTTGGTGGTAAAGAGCCACCGAGAAATGCCCTTGGCGGGGCCGTGATGATGATCTCCCATCGCTAAATCCTCCGCTTAGCCTTTCTTGTGGTTAAAGACATCAATGGGCTGAACCATGTCGCCCATATTGTTGCCGAATGCGTTGCGCTGGTAAGTGATAACAGCGGCCATATCGACATCGTTCAGCTGCGGGCCAAAGGCCTGCATCGCGGTGCCGGGCACGCCGTTAATGCCCACATCGAGGTGGCCACCCAGTTCACCGGTGGCAATGGGGCTGCCGGCAATCGCCGTACCCACGCCGCCTTCACCGGCAGCACCGTGGCACGCCAGACAGTTGCGATCATAAACCGCTTTGCCTTGCTCCATCAGCTCATCGAGCGTAAAGGTCTTGGCCATCAGCTCTTTGATCTGGGCCGCTTCGGTCTGCTTGCCACCGAGCCACTCGGCGTATTCTTCTTTGCTCACCACATTGACCACAATCGGCATAAAGCCGTGGTCTTTACCACACAGCTCAGCACACTGGCCGCGGTAAACACCTTCAACAGAGGTCTTGGTCCATGCTTCGTTGATAAAGCCGGGGATCGCATCGCGCTTCACTGCAAGCTCAGGAACCCACCAGGAGTGGATCACGTCGTTGGCAGTTACCAGGAAACGCACCTTGGTATCGGTGGGCAACACCAGCGGCTCATCCACTTCCAGGAGGTAGTGCTGGCCTTTGTCTTCGCTGTTGTAGATCTCGCCCTGGCTGGTGCGAAGGTTGGAGAAGAAGCTGACGTTCTCGCCCTCTTCATTCAGGTATTCGTATTTCCACTTCCACTGGTAGCCCGTGACGATGACGTCCATTTCAGCTTCATCGTTGTCATAGATTTCGAGCAGCGTTGACGTTGCCGGGAACGCCATACCAATGAGGATAAAGAACGGAATCACGGTCCACGCGATCTCTACCTTGGTGCTCTCGTGGAAGGTGGCCGGTTCGTGGCCCCTGGATTTGCGGTGGGCGTAGATGGAATAAAACATTACCCCGAACACCCCGATACCGATGATTGTACAGATACCGAGGATGATCATATGCAGGTTGTAGATCTGCGCGCCCACATCAGTGACACCCGGTGACATGTTGACTTCATTCATGTCGCCGTGAGCCGCAAGGACAGCGGAGCTAAACAACACAAGCACAGGACCAAGCGCGAGCCTGAACAGCCGCTTCGCGATACAACACATTTCCCGTGTCTCCATTGTAGTTTATCTATTTATAAGTACTTCCCATCAACTGGCTTTTGTTAATAGCCCCTCGCATTGCCTACCACCTCGCGGGCCGTTTTAAGCACAAACGACGTCGCCTCCAGGCAAACCTTGGGGAGGTTGCCCGATGCAAAGACAGGGTACGGAATTACCAGCTGACTTCGTTCTGCCCATGGTGCGACAATTAGACGCAGGACAGAAACGCTCAGAGTATAACCATATTGGTCGCCAAATCCCAAGGCTTTCCTGGCCGCCCAGAGCGGCAAACTTCCACAAATCAAAGGCATAGCGGCCAAAACTTGAGGCAGGTTTAACCAGATATGACGTCACACCGGACGCTGGATCGCAAAATCTGGGATATCGCCTGGCCGGCCATTCTTTCGAATATTTCCATTCCGCTGTTGGGATTGGTGGATTCAGCGATTCTAGGTCACCTGGACAACAGCCAATATCTGGGGGCCGTTGCGGTTGGCGCGGCGATCCTGTCCTTCCTGTACTGGGGCTTCTCGTTTCTGCGCATGGGCACCACCGGCCCCGTGGCTCTGGCAGAGGGCGCCGGCAACCATCATGATTCCTTTTTGGTACTTTTTCGTTCCAGCGCCATCGCACTGGTGATAGCAGCAGGGGTACTGCTGTTCCATGCCCCGTTACTTGCACTGGGCATGGGCATGATGGCGCCCGCGCCTGAGCTGGCGCCTCTGACCGATAGCTACATGAACATTCGTATCCTCAGCGCACCAGCGGTACTTCTGACCTATACCGTGGTGGGCTGGTGCATTGGCCGTCAGGATACCCGCTGGCCGCTACTTATTGTGGTCGCCACCAACCTTACCAATATCGCCCTGGATTTCCTGTTCGTTATGGGGCTTGGGCTCAACAGCGATGGGGCCGCAATGGCGACCGTAATCGCCGAATACCTGGGTTGTACCCTTGCCCTGTATACGGTGTGGCGACATCGGCACCAGCTGAATACTCAAGCTGTTATGAGAGATATGAAGATTGTGAGCGCTTACAGCCTAATTTTGAGCAGTAACCGCTACCTGTTCGTCCGAACCATTTGCCTGCTGTTCAGTTTCGCGTTCTTCACTGCCGCCGGCGAAAACTTTGGCACCGATACCCTGGCCGCCAACACCCTGATGATCCAACTGCTGCTGATTGGCGCCTACGGGATGGACGGCTTCGCCTATGCTGCCGAGGGGCTCACCGGCAATCGCCTGGGGGCGGGCGACCTGCCCGGTTTCTACCGGGTTGTGGCGCGCTGCACGCTCTGGACCGCGGTGTCGGCGGGCACTGTCAGTGTCGCCCTGGTGCTGTTTGAGGCTCCCCTGCTGAATGCGCTGACCAGCCTTGATTCCGTAAAAGAACTCATAGGCCAATATTACCCCTGGCTGGTGGTCCTGCCGCTGCTGGCGGCGCCCAGCTATCTGTTGGACGGGGTATTTATTGGCAGCGCCCAGACCCGCCACATGATGACCACCATGCTGATCTCGACCCTGGGTGTCTACCTGCCGCTGTGGTACCTGACCACCGGCTGGGGCAACCACGGCCTGTGGCTGTCCTTCGCCGCCTTCAACCTGGCGCGGGGCATTACGCTGTATGCCTGCTATCGCCAGGTGTCACAGCGACAGGCCTGGCAGGCCGCCGTACATTAGCAAATCCCCCAGCTTGTACTAGCCTTTGCTGTTACCGCAGGCAGATGATCCTTATCGGACGGCGACATGAGCACAACCGATATCCGGGAGAGCATCAACCGTGCGCTGGACCATGAATCGCGCACTCATGACTTGCGCCACACACTGGAACGGCGCCTTCCGGACTTGCACGCCAAACTAGAGCTCCCGACCGAAGAACCGGCCGAGGCGTTGCTCGCCTTTGTTATCGATTACGTGGAGAGTGTGCCAGGCTGCCTGAGCCTGGTGACCGCGGTGAGTAAGCAATTTGGCTTTTTCGATTACGCGGCGCCCTTTCTGCACATTGCCGAGGACTACTTCCTGAGCCCGCCAGAGGAACTACCGCAGGCTGGCGGGCTGGAGGCGCTGCTCGACGAAGCCTTCCTGGCGCACCGACTGCTGGAAGAGGTGAATGATCACCATTTCCGCCACGTACAGCGGCCGCTGCTGCCCCTGGACATGACCGAAGCCAACCTCATCGTCCACCACCTGCTCGGAGACGAGTTCGCCACGCGCCTGGAGCAGCTGGTGCAATACGCCGCCGCGCAACTGCTGGAGCGGGAGCATGTCTGGGAAAAGGTCAAGGCGCTACCCGGCACGGACGCACCAACACCGCCGATAGCCAGCAGCGAGACGCTGACCGGTTCACCCCAGCAAATACGCCTGCGCCTGGCCGGTTAATCGTCTGTTTTGGCGGGATCTACCAGGGTTACCACCTGCGCGGGAGTCTCCACGCGTCGCGCCGCAGCCCGGCTGACGCGCGTGGGCAGTTCCGACGGGGAGGGCGGTGCCTCGGGGCGGGCCTCGCTGAAATCGCAGGCCACACATTCACGCTGGTTACTGTCCATGTCGACCACGATTTTGTCCATCGCTCCACAGCGGGGGCAGACCGCTCCGGCAATAAAACGTCGACGGGTATGATCGGATGACATAATGCGTGCTCTCTGATGCTGGCCAATGAGGCCGGGGCTGGCTATTGTAGCAGCCCACCGACCCAGCGAGACCCTCCATGCAACATTACACCGCGACAAGCCTGCGTACTTTCAAGGACATGACACCTACGGTGGGCGAGCGCGTACTGATCGACCCATCGGCGGTCGTCCTCGGCGACGTGGTACTGGGCGACGATGTATCAGTCTGGCCCCAGGTGGCGATACGCGGCGACATGCATCGCATTCGCATTGGTGCCCGCACAAGTGTTCAGGATGGCTGCGTGCTACACATTACCCACGCCGGCCCCTATAACCCGGACGGCTGGCCGCTATTAATCGGTGAAGAAGTCACCATTGGGCACAATGCAACACTGCACGGCTGCACAATTGGCAACCGGGTGCTGGTCGGCATGGGTGCCACCGTCATGGATGGTGCAATCGTTGAGGACGACGTAGTGATCGCCGCTGGCGCGCTGGTGACTCCCGGCAAGACCCTCAGGTCAGGCTATCTGTATGCAGGCAGCCCGGCCCGGGAAATGCGCGCCCTGAGCGAGAAAGAAATGACCTATTTCAGTTACAGCGCCAATAACTACGTCAAGCTTAAAGACGAGCACATTGACGAGTTGGAGCGAGGCTAGGCAGCCTCCATCGCCAGACGCAATTCGGAAATCACCGACTGGGTCTCAGGCCGCACGCGGCGCCAGATGTAAAACGACTCAGCCGCCTGCTCAACCAACATTCCCAAACCATCCGCCACTGCCCAGGCCGCGTGGTGCGCCGCCCAGCGCATAAACGGGGTAGGTTCATTGCCGTACACCATGTCGTAACAGCAGCTGTGTTCTGTGAGCAGGCCAGCGGGGAGATCGGGCGCCTCGCCGGACAGGCCGGCACTGCTGGCGTTAATGACCAGATCAAACTGACGCTCATCAATCAGATCGTATCCACCCCCTTCAATCGCGCCCAGATCACTGAATTCCTCTGCAAGCTGGGTCGCCCTGGCAGCCGTTCGATTGACCACCAGCAATGACTTGGGGCGCTCTCGCATCAGCGGCGCCAACACACCACGCACCGCACCGCCGGCACCGATAATGAGGACACGCATGCCCTGAACCATCCACCCGAGATTGGCGACCATGTCGCGCACAATACCGACACCATCGGTATTGTCGCCCTCGATCGCGCCATCCTCAGCGACCGACAGGGTGTTGACGGCACCGGCACGGCGCGCACGGTCGCTGAGCCGGTCAGCGAGCGCAAAGGCTTCCTGCTTGAAGGGCACGGTGACGTTCAGGCCCGGCCACCTTCGCTGAAGAAGGCCCGGGTTGCGCGCTCGAAATCGTCCTCTTCTACTCGCACGGCGCGGTACTGAAGGCGGTGATCACACTGGCCAGCAAAGGCCGTATGGATCGCCGGTGACTTACTCTGTTTGATGGGGTTGCCGAATACGGCGTATTTATCCATATCAGCCATGGGCAACATCCCCCAACCAGTCGCGATCCTGCAGATAAAACTCCGTGAGCTCTGCTTCAGGGCTACCCGGTTCGGGCCGGTAATCGTACTCCCAGCGAACCAGCGGTGGCAGTGACATCAGGATAGCTTCCGTACGCCCGTCTGACTGCAGGCCGAATAAGGTCCCGCGATCAAAGACCAGATTAAACTCGACATAGCGGCCGCGGCGGTACAGCTGGAACTCGCGCTCGCGCTCACCATAAGGGGTATCTTTGCGTCGGCCTACGATAGGCCGGTAGGCTGGCACAAAGGAATCGCCGATGGCGCGCATAAACGCAAAGCTGGTGTCGAAGTCCCACTCGTTGAGGTCGTCGTAAAACAGCCCGCCAACGCCCCGCGGTTCGCGCCGGTGCTTGAGGTAAAAATACTCGTCACACCATTTTTTAAAGCGTGGATACACATCCTCACCAAAGGGTGCGCAGGCATCGGCGGCCACCTGGTGCCAGGCTATGCAGTCGTCGACATTGCCGTAGTAAGGTGTGAGATCATAGCCGCCGCCAAACCACCATACGGGCTCCTCGCCATCCTTCTCGGCCACAAACATGCGCACATTGGCATGGGATGTGGGTACGTAGGGATTGCGCGGATGTATGACCAGCGACACGCCCATCGCCTGGTAACTGCGACCAGCCAGCTCAGGCCTGGAGGCACTGGCAGACGCCGGTAGCTCGGCTCCCATAACATGCGAAAAGTTCACCCCCGCTTTTTCAAACACGGCCCCATCGCTGAGGACCCTGCTGCGACCACCGCCGCCTTCGGGCCGCTCCCATTCATCGACAATGAAGTCCGCAGCGCCGTCTTCCTCAGCGAGCGCGGAGCAAATGGATGCCTGAAGGGAGAGAAGGTAGGCCTTGACCTGTTCTACTTGCATGGGGTGCTTTCCTTGCCCGGTGTTGCGGTGCTGCATTATACGCAGGGCGACCGGCGAACAATAGGCAATCAGGCGCGGATAATATTGCCCGCCAGGTCGCGGATCTGGCTGGGCCGGCCGCTGCCGCCCAGCTCACCCGGCACAATGTGCACTGCGCTGTCGCCAAAGTAGGCGCGGACCTGTCCAGCGTTCATGGCTGGATCAGCCCCCGCGGGATTGGCAGATGTGGACACCAGCGGCCCGCTAAAGGCATCGCAGAGCTGGGCTACGCCCGGGTGATCACTCACCCGGACTGCCACGGTTGCGTGGCTACCGCAGACCCAGCTCGGCACCCGGCCCCATGGGGCACCAGCCAGGTATTGGGCCCCGGCCATGAAGCGTGTAGCAGAGCGCGCTGCTCGGGGGCCAGATCACTCAGCAGGAACTCCAGCTGAGCCTCCGCGGCGGCCACCAGTATCAGGCCCTTTTCCACGGGACGTTGCTTGAGGTCGAGAATCTGCTGCACCGCAGGCTCTGATCCAGGGTCCGCTGAAAGCCCCCAGACCGCTTCGGTCGGACAGGCAATGACGGCCCCGGACTGCAGCGCATTCAGGGCAGATGCCAGCTCAGGCTTGGATAGGGGCTTGCTCACGGGTGGGCCTTTGCATCTGGTGGGAACCCCGCGAAACTAACCAACACGCCGTCGCTTGGCAAGGGGTCAGTCGGGCGCTCCGCGGACAAATCCGCCACCAGCACGGCTAATGGCGCCGCAAAGCTCCAGCCGGGACAGTTCTGCCACCACCTCCGCCACCGGATAGCCGCTGGCCGTCACCAGGTCATCCAGATTCACCGACTCACAGCCAAGGTAGCGCAACAACCAGGACTGAGCAGCGGCGGGTGGAGCCCGGTCTGCGAGCAAATCCAGCTGCAGCCCATGCATGGCGCCCAACTCCTCCAGTATGTCGTCTACCCGGGTGACCATTTTGGCCCCGTCACGCAATAGCTTCAGGCAGCCAGCGCCACCACTATGGGCGGGCGACCAGGGCAGTGCAAAAACCTCGCGCCCCTGTTCAACCGCCGTTTGGGCGGTAATCAGCGAGCCGCTGGGCAGGGCGGCTTCCACCACCAGTGTCCCCAGGCTCATGCCACTAATGATGCGATTGCGGCGCGGAAAGTTCTCCCGTCGTGGGGCGACCCCGGGCGGATATTCGCTGACCAGACAGCCCGCTGCGAGGATCTCATCGGCCAGGGCGCGATGCCGGGCAGGGTAGATTCGGTCAATGCCCGACCCCATTACCGCCACGGTTTTTCCCCCGCCATCCAGCGCGCCCTGATGGGCAGCCCCGTCGATGCCGCAGGCCAGGCCACTGCAAATATGCATGCCTGCGCCCACCGCAGCGCTGGCAATGCTCGCCGCCAGCTTGAGGCCGGTGACCGTGGCATTGCGGGCACCCACTACCGCCAGGAACGGCACCCGCAGCACGGCCGGATCACCGCGCACATAGAGGAGCGGCGGCGGGTCAGGAATTTCGCGCAACAGGGGCGGATAGTTGTCGTCGGCAATGGACAACACGTGAGCGTGAACCGCATGAAGTGCGGCACGCAGAGGATCTTCAACGTTCACAACATCGTCCTTGACGTAATGTCGGTTGGTTTATGGCGGGGGAGGGCTGCTCCCCGGGAGCGGCCTCCTGCCGCCCGAATCATTGCCTCAGGGGTTCTTGACCTTGTCCAGAACCTTCAGCACGCGATTGGATTTGAGGACAATGGCATAGCTGGCCTTGTCAAATACCTCAAACACCATCGCCAATCCCGCCCGGGAATCGGGCAGACGGACATTTTCCTGGGCGACTTTATCGAATACCAGTTCGCCGGTCTGGTAAATCGCCAGTACGTGGCCGACTTCAAGGCCGTCGCGCTCACCCTTGTTCAACACCACGATGTCGGTAGTGCCAATCTGGGTGACGCCACCGTCCACAGCGACCATGTAACCATCTTTGATCTCGACTTCCGGTGCGCGCGGCTGGAACGTAGCGTCCAGCACCTTTTCTTCCAGCGGCAGCAGCCGGTCGCCATTGCGCACTTCTTCGGTCACGCGATTGATGCGCAACTCGGTGACCCGCACGTCGTTGCTGGACAGCAGCTTGGCGCCGCCAATATCCATGGCCTGATAGCCGAGCAATTCTTCGGTAAAGGGGTCGCGATAGGTGTCACCGGCACGATAAATTCCGTAGGCGCGTTCGCCTTCAGGGAAGTAGCCGCGGCCATAAATGATGTCGCCGGGCGTGCTCAGCAAATGCCCCTGGTCACCGGAGACGACATAGGCAGATTGATTCAGCTCATCAGCACTGACAACCCGATGGCGGGCGAGGAAAGCGCCAATTTCATCCAGCGGAATCACGGGAATTGCCAGGTCCAGTGGCGAAACCCGCATGGTGGGATCCAGTTTGACGTCACGGCCCCGGCGCATGCGCAGGCGTGGGTTGCCGTCTACCCAGACCAGGTACAGTTCATCGCCGGGATAAATCAGGTGGGGATTATCGATCTGCGGGTTAACGTCCCACAGCTCTGGCCACAGCCAGGGTTCGCGCAGATACATGCCGGAAATACCCCAGAGTGTGTCGCCCTTCTTGACGATGTAAACCTCGGGCACATCTTCATTGAGCTCTACCGCTGCGTTCGCCCAGGCACCGAATAACAGTGTCCCCAGCAGTACCAATATCGAGAATGACCTTGTTTTCATTTTTTCATCCCTGCAGAGCCTCAGTCACCCAATATTGGCAATTTTCCAGCCGACATTAGGCTCCCCATATCCCGAGGCAGTATAATCACTACATCAAGTGTGCTGCCGCTATGTGTTGGTGGCAAGTGTAAATGTTATTATTCCCGCAGCCCGCCTGCATCCGAAAATTCCCGAAAAGAGCAGATTTGATGGCAGTACTCGACATACTGGAATTTCCCGACCCCCGCCTGCGCACTGTCGCTGAACCGGTGGCCGAGGTAACCGATACCCACCGGCAGCTGATCGACAACATGTTGGACACCATGTACGACGCGCCCGGCATCGGCCTGGCCGCGACCCAGGTGAACGTGCACGAGCGCATTCTGGTCATGGACTTGTCCGAGGACCAGAGCGAGCCGCTGGTGTTCATCAACCCAGAAGTAGAAGTCCTCGACCCCGAGCTAGGCCAGTACGACGAGGGCTGCCTCTCCGTGCCCGGCTTTTACGAGACCGTCAATCGACCACAGCGAATCCGCGTGAGCGCCCTGGACCGCGACGGCAACAGCTTTGAAGAAAAGCTCGACGGCCTGCTGGCCATCTGCCTGCAGCATGAAATTGATCATCTCGACGGCAAGCTGTTCGTCGACTACCTGTCTCCCCTGAAGCGCAAGCGTATTCGCAGCAAACTGGAGAAAAGCCAGCGCCGCCGGGCTTGAGCACACCACCATGAAACTGATTTTCGCCGGCACGCCGGACTTCTCTGCCGCTCATTTAAGGGCACTTATTGACAGTGAGCACCAACTTATTGCGGTGTATACCCAACCTGACCGACCGGCAGGGCGGGGCAAGAAGCTACAGCCCAGCCCGGTCAAGAAGCTGGCGCTAGAAGCGGGTATTCCCGTCTACCAGCCAGCCAGTTTGAGAGACGCCGACGCGCAGCAACAATTGGCCGACCTTGGCGCCGATGCAATGGTTGTGGTGGCCTATGGGCTGATCCTGCCCGAGGCGGTATTGCAGGCGCCGCGGCTCGGCTGCATTAACGTCCACGCCTCACTGCTGCCGCGCTGGCGCGGTGCCGCACCGATTCAGCGGGCGATCGAGGCGGGCGACACAAAAACGGGCACCACCATTATGCAAATGGATGCCGGCCTCGACACAGGGGCCATGCTGGCTACCGCCAGCGTCGACATCGGCCCGCAGACTACCGCTGCCAGTCTGCACGATGCCCTGGCCGAGTGCGGCGCACCCCTGCTGATTGATGTACTGGCCGACCTGGCCGGCCACCAGGCGCGCGCCCAGCGACAGGACGACGCCCTGGCCAATTATGCGCACAAGATTCTCAAACTCGAGGCCGAAATCGATTGGACCCGCAGTGCCGCGGAGCTCGACCTCGCCATTCGCGCCTTCAACCCCTTCCCGGTGTGCTTCAGTATGCTCGAGGGACAGCGGATAAAGATCTGGTCCGCCACGCCCGCCGGCAATGCACCGCTGTCTGAGCCTCCAGGTACTATTCTACGCACCGGCCGCGACGGCATACTGGTGAACTGCGGGGCCGGGCAACTGGCCATCCAACGCCTGCAACTGCCCGGCGGCAAACCGCTTGATGCAGAGCAGGCTCTGAACGGCAGCGCCGACATACTCAGTGTGGGTAAGCAGTTCCAGCTGCCCAAGGCAGACGACTAATGGCTATGGATACCCGGGTTGGAGCAGCACGCGTGCTCGCCGACGTACTGGAAGGGCGCTCTCTGAACCAGGCGCTCCCCGCCATGCTCGACAAAATCAGCGCCCGCGATCGCGGCCTGTTACAGCAGCTTTGCTACGGCACCCTGCGCAGTGCCCCCGCCTCGAAGCCCTGCTGGCGCAGATGCTGGACAAGCCGCTGCGCGACAAAGATCGCGACGTGCACGCACTGCTGATGTGCGGACTTTACCAGCTCGAGGAAACCCGTATCCCCGACCACGCGGCAGTATCCGCAACGGTCGCCGCCACACGGGGCCTGAAGAAAAACTGGGCCAAGGGTATGACCAACGCTATTTTGCGCCGCTTTCAACGCGAGCGGGAAACCCTGGTAGCAGCCCTGCCTGCCGCGGCCGCCAACGCACACCCCGAGTGGCTTTACGACGCGCTCATGCAGGAGTGGCCCGAACAGGCTGGTGACATCATCGCAGCCAACAACGAACAACCGCCCATGACCCTGCGCATCAACCTCAGCCGGGGCAGCCGTGAGGACTATCTCGCCTTGCTGGTTAAAGCCGGCATCGCAGCCCGAGCGGGCGCACACAGCCCTGCCGCTGTCTACCTCGACAAGCCCATGGACGTGGCCGAACTGCCGGGCTTCGGACTCGGGGATGTCAGTGTCCAGGACGAGGCAGCGCAAATGGCCGCAGTGCTGGTGGCGCCGCGCGCCGGCGAGCGCATCCTCGATGCCTGTGCCGCCCGGGCGGTAAAACCGGGCACTTGCTGGAGCTCGAGCCCGCCGCTGACGTCACCGCCATGGACGTTGACCCGTTGCGCCTGCAGCGTATTCAGGAAAACCTCGAACGATTAGAGCTGGGCGCCGAACTGCTGGAGGGCGACGGCCGCCAGCCACCGTCCAACCTGGGCGAGCAGGCCTTTGACCGCATTCTGGTTGACGCGCCCTGTTCCGCCACCGGTGTTATCCGCCGCCACCCAGACGTGAAGTCGCTGCGCCGCACCACGGACATCGACGGCTTCAGCGAACAGCAATCAGACATTCTGGACGGGCTGTGGCCACTGCTGCGTCAGGGGGGCACGCTGGTATACGCCACCTGTTCCATTATGAGTGGCGAAAACGATGCCACAGTGTCGCGGTTTCTCGCGAGACACAGCGACGCCAGCGCCGCAGCGCCTGCGGTTGACTGGGGGCAACCCACCCAGCACGGTCGCCAGTTGCTACCCAGCCCCGGCGGCCCCGACGGGCTTTACTACACGCTGCTGCAAAAAAGCTGACCAGGCGCGCACTGCCCTGATGTGCAAATTGCCATTTGCGGCTCTTACATTGTGCGACCCTTTTCTTTATTGTTCCCCGTATTCAGGGGGGCCCCGTCCGCGACATGAAAATTATTATTCTCGGTGCAGGCCAGGTTGGCGGTACGCTTGCCGAGCACCTCGCCAACGAACAGAACGACATTACTGTCGTCGACACTGACAGCGGAAAACTGCGCGCGCTGCAGGACCGGCTTGACATCGGCACCGTCACCGGCGGCGCATCACACCCCAACACCCTGTATAAAGCCGGCGCCGAAGATGCCGACATGCTGATTGCCGTCACCAACTCCGACGAAATCAATATGATGGCCTGCCAGGTCGCCCACTCCCTGTTCAACACGCCCACCAAGATTTCCCGGGTACGCTCTCCCAATTACCTCGCGCACCAGGACCAGTTGTTCAACCGCGATCACGTCCCTGTAGATGTCATCATCGGCCCCGAACAGCTGGTCACCAAGAATATTCGCCAGCTTATCGCCAACCCCGGCGCGCTGCAGGTGCTGGATTTTGCCGAGGGCAAAGTGCAGTTGGTCGCGGTGCGCGCTTACCACGGTGGCCCAATCGTCGGTCAGGAGTTGCAGGAAATTCGCAACCACATGCCCAAGGTGGACACCCGGGTGGCGGCGATCTTCCGCCAGGACCGCGCCATCATGCCCGAGGGGACGACGGTCGTAGAGGCGGACGACGAAGTCTTCTTCATTGCCGCCCGGGAAAATATTCGGGCAGTCATGGCCGAGATGCGCAAAGTCGACAAACCCTACAAACGGGTGATGATTGCTGGCGGCGGCAACATCGGTGCCACCCTGGCCCTGTCCATCGAGGACCAGTATCAGGTCAAGGTCATCGAGCAATCCTACGACCGCTGTAAGGTGTTATCGGAACGACTCAAGCACACCATTGTGCTCAACGGCAGCGCATCCGAGCCACAGCTGTTGTACCAGGAAAATATCGAAGCCACCGACGTGTTCTGCGCACTCACCAACAACGACGAATCCAATATCATGATGTCAATGCTGGCCAAGCGTATGGGCGCCAAAAAAGTCATCACCCTGATTACCAATGCCGCCTATGCCGAACTGGTGGGCGATGAAATCGACATCGCGATTTCACCCCAGCAGATCACCATTGGCAGCCTGCTGACACATGTGCGGCGCGGCGACATCAGCAACGTGCATTCGCTGCGCCGCGGCGCCGCAGAAGCGATCGAAGTCACCGCCCACGGCGACGCCTACTCGAGCAAAGTGGTAGGTCGACGCCTCGACGAGATCCCGCTCCCGGAAGGCGTAACCATTGGCGCCATTGTTCGTGGCGAAGAAGTGCTCATCGCCCATGGCCACATGGTAGTCGAGACGGACGACCACGTGATTCTATTCCTCGTAGACCGGCGCAAAATCAGTGCGATAGAGAAATTGTTTGCCGTGGGTTTCGGGTTCTTCTGAATGCACCTCTCGGTCTCAATGCGCATTCTCGGCATTTTGCTCATGCTGTTTTCGAGCACCATGCTGGTGCCATTGCTACTGGCACTACTGAGCGACGACAACACTGCCACCGGGTTCCTGATGGCACTGTCGATCACCTTTTTTGCCGGGCTCGCCATCTGGGTCCCGGTAATGAACGCCCGACACGAGCTGCGTATTCGCGATGGCTTTCTCATCACCTCCCTGTTCTGGAGCGTACTGGGCCTGTTCGGTGCGCTGCCCTTTGCACTGACCGACAGCCTGCATCTGAGTACCACCGAAGCGATTTTCGAATCTATTTCCGGCCTGACCACCACCGGTGCAACGGTTATCGTCGGCCTGGATACACTGCCGCAGTCAATTCTGATTTATCGTCAGCTCCTGCAGTGGATGGGCGGCATCGGGATTATCGTGGTGGCGGTGGCAGTACTGCCGATGCTCGGCATTGGTGGCATGCAGCTTTACAAGGCTGAGACACCCGGGCCTTCCAAAGACAGCAAGCTGACGCCGCGCATTACCGAAACCGCCAAAGCGCTGGCCATTGTTTACGTGTCGCTGACCATTGTTTGCGCGGTGTGTTACTGGGCTGCCGGTATGACCGCGTTCGACGCCATCGCGCACGCCCTGTCCACCGTGGCCATTGGTGGCTTTTCGACCCACGACGCCAGCATGGGCTACTTCGAGAGTAATACCATTCTGATGATATGCAGCCTGTTTATGTATATCTCAGCGATTAATTTCGGACTGCACTTTATCTTCTGGCGGCGCCGCAATATCGCCCCCTACCGCAAGGACTCCGAGACCCGGTTTTTCTCCGCCGTACTGTTGATCTGTGTCGCAATCACCTGCGCCTATCTGATTATCAGTGAAGTCCTGGTTGCATCGGATGCCGTTGTCCACGGCATTTTCCAGGCGATCTCCATTACCACCACCACCGGCTTCGCCACCCAGGACTTCGCCCACTGGCCTTCCTTCTTGCCGGTCATGCTGCTGATGTTCTCGTTTATGGGGGGCTGTGTAGGCTCAACCGGCGGTGGCATGAAGGCCATGCGCATCATGCTGATCTACAAGCAGGGCGTGCGCGAGATGAAACAGCTGATTCACCCCAATGCGATTATTCCGCTCAAGGTCGGCAGGCGTCGGGTAGAAGCGTCTGTGGTCAGTGCGGTATGGAGCTTCTTCGCGGTATACACAACGAGCTTTATTATCATCATGCTGCTGTTAATGGCGACCGGGCTGGACTTTACCACCGCGTTTTCAGCGGTGGCAGCGGCCATAAACAATCTGGGGCCGGGCCTGGGTGAGGTGGCGGCCAACTACTCGTCGATTTCCGATACCGCCAAAGCCATTCTGTGTTTTACCATGCTGCTGGGCCGCCTTGAGGTCTTTACCCTGCTGGTGTTATTCACCCCGATGTTCTGGCGGGTCTAAGTCTGCGCTGGCGCGCTTATTTCATGCCGCGCGATTTCTTGATCATTTCGTAGGCCGCCTGAATATCCTGCGACTTTTCGGTGGCCATTTTCACCATGTCTTCCGGCACGCCCTGGGCGATCAGTTTGTCAGGGTGGTTTTCGCTCATCAGTTTGCGATAGGCACGCTTGAGGCTCTTGTCGTCCACGTCCTTGCTAACACCCAGCGCCTCGTAGGCGTCTTCCAGGGTAGTACCGGGCTCGGGGCCCGCAGCACCGCCGTGCCCATGGAAGTGACCCTGCGCCTGGGCCATGCGCAACATCTGCTCCAACTGGGCGCGGGTGAACCCCAGCAGCGTGGCAATGCGGTTGAGTGCATCGCGCTCGGCATCGTCCAGTGCCTGGTCTGCCATGGCCAGTGAAATCTGGAAGAAAAGCAGCGTCTGCTTGAGCTGCTGCTGACCACCGGTGGCTTCAAGAAAGCGTGATATCACGGGCTCGGGCTGAAAGTTGGCAGCCGATCCCTCGCGAAACAGTTCAATCGCCCGCTTGCGCTGCTCCGCAGACAGGCCCATTTGCGAGATCACCATTTCCGTGTGATCGATTTCCTGCTGGGAGATATGGCCGTCCGCTTTGGCCATGTATCCGGACAACAGGAAAGTGGACTCGAAAAAGCTCTGCTTGATGCGGGCAATATTTTCAGGCGATGCAAAGCGCAGGGTTTGCCACAGGCCCTTGTCGAACAAGTGGCCCACGAACAGGCCGATCAACAGCCCTAGCGGTCCCAGCACCAGAAGGCCGAGTACACCGCCAATCAGTTTTCCGTAAAACATGGTTGTTCCTGTCAGCTGCCTGGAAGGCTGCTATAAATCGTCGTATACCCCGGGGCCGTTCTTCGGCCGCACCCGGAATCGTTTGTATTCCCACTGGTACTGCGTGTCGCAGTGGCGCAGGCATTTCTCGACACCCCGATTAAGCGCGGCCAGAGAAATGGCATTGTCCTCATCGTAGATGGCGTCTTCTGCGGCGAAGTAGCGCAGCGCAAATCCGCCTGGCACTCGCTCGGCAAATCCAAATACCGCCAGCGCCCCCGTGCGCCGAATCATGTTGTTGGCGAGCGTCGGCGTGAAGCACTCAATTCCCATAAAAGAAATATTCTCCCCGGAGGCCAGATCTCGCGGGGCCTGATCGGGAAGAATGCCGGAGATTTTGCCGCCCTTTACGCTGCGCAACAGTTTCACGAGGCCGCGACTGTCGGTGGGCACCAGCGTGGCGCCGGCCCGCTGGCGGGCGTTCTCAATCATCGGCCCAATCGCTTCCAATTTGGGCGGTTCATACAGCGACACCATGCTACCCAGGGTCCCCGCATGCAGGCCTATCATCTCCCAGTTGCCCAGGTGCGGGGCCAGTACAATTACCCCGCGGCCCTGTGCCTGGGCATCGGTTATCAACGCATCGCCCTCCACACTGACCATCAAGCCCTGCACATAGTTCCAGGGGCGCAACCAGACATGGCCCATTTCCGCTGCCAGGGCACCGGTTTCGCGCAGGCTGGCCAGCGCCATCGCCTGCTGTTCAGATGCGGTGAGATCGGGGAAGGCGAGTTCGATATTGCGCTCGGTCACTTTGCGGCTGCGGCCGCCAAAGGGCCAGTACAGCGATACTGCCAACCGGCCAAGAGCTCGCGCCCAGGCAAGGGGCAACAGCGCACAGAAGTGCAGCAGCAGTTTCACCAGGGCCACTTTAATGCCATTCATGGGAGAATTTCACTTTCGGGCAAAGCGCGTATTATGCCGACAAAAGAGGCTGTATAATAGCCGGCTTTTTGACACCCGCTCACAGGTATTCCCGTGGCAAATCAGCCTGAAAAAATCCCTACATTTCAAGAGATTATCTTGAACCTGCAGCAGTTCTGGGCCGACCAGGGCTGCGTCGTCCTGCAGCCGCTGGACATGGAAGTTGGCGCAGGTACATTCCACCCCGCAACCTTCCTGCGCGCCGTGGGCCCCGAAAGCTGGAACGCCGCCTATGTGCAGCCCAGCCGCCGCCCCACCGACGGCCGCTACGGTGAAAACCCCAACCGCCTGCAGCACTACTACCAGTTTCAGGTCGTCATGAAGCCATCGCCCGCCGAATTCCAGCAACTGTATCTGGAATCGCTGGCGGCCCTGGGCGTCGACACCGCGATCCACGACATCCGCTTTGTGGAAGACAACTGGGAATCGCCCACCCTCGGCGCCTGGGGGCTTGGCTGGGAAGTCTGGCTCAACGGCATGGAAGTGACCCAGTTCACCTATTTCCAGCAGGCCGGCGGTATTGAGTGCTACCCGGTCACCGGCGAAATTACCTACGGTATTGAGCGCATCGCCATGTACCTGCAGGGCGTTAACAGCATTTACGATCTGGTGTGGGCCGACGGGCCTGCGGGCAAAGTCACTTACGGCGATGTGTTCCACCAGAACGAAGTGGAAATGTCGCGCTATAACTTCGAAGAAGCAGACGTCGAGCAACTGTTCGGCTTTTTCGACCACTGTGAGAAAGAAGCGCTGCGGCTGGTTGAGAAAAGCCTGCCGCTGCCTGCCTATGAAATGGTCATGAAAGCATCCCACACCTTCAACCTGCTGGATGCGCGCCACGCCATTTCGGTGACCGAGCGCCAGCGCTTCATTCTGCGGGTGCGGACCCTCGCCCGGGAAGTGGCCCAGGCCTATTTCGATGCCCGTGCAGCCCTGGGCTTTCCCATGGCGGAGGAGGGCATTCGCAAGGAAGTGCTCGATCGTATTGAAGCGGAGGCAAGCGCATGACTACCGAGACGCTGCTGATAGAGCTCGGCACCGAAGAGCTGCCGCCTAAAGCACTGAAATCCCTGGGGCTGGCATTTCGCGACGGCATCGTGATGGGGCTGGCCCAGCGCGAGTTGGAACACGGCGAAGTACAGTGGTTTGCATCACCCCGCCGCCTCGCGGTACTGATCGACAGGGTGCAGACAAAGGGTGCTGACAAAGACATCGAACTGCTGGGACCGCCAGCCGACCGCGCCAAAGACGCCGACGGCAACTGGACGCCAGCGGCCGCTGGCTTTGCGCGCAAGCAGGGCGTTGAACCCGAGGCACTGGCGGAAATCGACACGCCCAAAGGCGTGCGCCTGGGCCTGCGTAAAACCGAGCCCGGTATTGAGACCTCATCCTGTCTGAACGACATTATCAATGAGTCCATCGCCGCCCTGCCGATTCCCAAGCGCATGCGCTGGGGCGCCAGCCGGGTCGAATTCGTGCGCCCTGTGCACTGGATCGTCGCCATGCTGGGCGACAACGCCGATCACGGCGAGGTGCTGGGCTTGCCAACAGGCAATGTCACCCGCGGCCACCGCTTCCATTCCAGCGGCGACATCACCCTGGCGCGGCCGGAAGACTACGTGGACACACTGAAGGCTGCCTACGTGGTCGCCAACTTCGACGAGCGCCAGCAAATGATTCGCGATCAGGTAGAAGTTGAAGCCAGTGCGCTCAACGCCACTGCGGTGATCGACCCCGACCTGCTGGATGAAGTAACAGGACTGGTGGAATGGCCGGTGGCGCTCACCGGCTCCTTCGAAGAACGCTTCCTGGAAGTGCCCGCCGAAGCGCTCGTGTCCTCCATGAAAGAGCACCAGAAGTACTTCCATCTGGTCGACGCCGACGGGGCGCTCAAACCCAACTTCATTACCCTGTCCAATATCGAGAGCAACGACCCGGTACAGGTGATCGCAGGCAACGAACGAGTCATTCGTCCGCGCCTGGCCGACGCTGCCTTCTTCTTCGAAACGGATAAGAAGAACACACTGGAAAGCCGCCTCGAGAAGCTCGAGAATATTGTCTTCCAGAACAAGCTGGGCACGGTGGCAGACAAATCGCGACGCGTGCAGGCCCTGGCCGGCGCCCTCGCCGAGCAGATTGGCGCTCCCCGCGATCAGGCCGAACGCGCGGCCCTGCTGAGCAAGACCGACCTGGTGACCGAAATGGTTCTGGAATTCTCGGACATGCAGGGCATCGCCGGTTCCTACTATGCGGCCCACGATGGCGAGGCCGCCGATGTAGCCTCGGCGCTGGCACAACAGTACTGGCCAAAGTTTGCCGGCGACCGCCTGCCCGAAACGGCCACGGCCTGCGCACTCGGACTGGCTGACCGCCTCGACACCCTGGTGGGTATCTTTGGTATCGGCCAGCCGCCCACAGGCTCGAAGGATCCCTTTGCACTACGCCGCGCGTCATTAGCTGTGCTGCGGATTATCGTCGAGAAGAATTTCGATCTGGACCTGCGCGAATGCCTGACCCTGGCAGCTGCCGGTTATCCCGACAGTGTGATTGCCGAAGGCACCACGGAACAGGTGCTGGATTACATGATTGAACGCTTCCGCGCCTGGTATGAGGAAGAGAGCATTCCGGTTGAAGTGTTCAAGGCCGTTAGCGCGCGCAACCTCAGCAAGCCACTGGATATTCAGCGCCGGGTACACGCCGTACACGCGTTCAGCCAGCTGCCCGAAGCTGCTGCCCTCGCGGCGGCGAACAAACGGGTGTCGAATATCCTGGGTAAGCTGGATGCCGACCACAGCTTCGGCGCAATCGACGAAGACCTGCTCACGGAGCCACCGGAACAGGCCCTGGCCGCCGAGCTTGGCAGGCTGGAAGGCACTGCGCGCGAGCTGATCAGCGATGACAAGTACAGTGAAGCACTGGCCAGCCTGGCCGTACTGCGTGAACCTGTAGACGCCTTCTTTGACGGTGTCATGGTGAACGCCGAGGATGAGGCCCTGCGCAATAACCGCCTCAACCTGCTCAAGTCGCTGCGCGACCTGTTCCTGGATGTAGCCGACATTTCGCAACTGGTTGTCGCAAAGTAAGCGCTATGTCTCTGCTTGTACTCGACCGCGATGGCGTTGTTAATCACGACAGTGATGACTACATCCGGTCGCTGCAGGACTGGCAGCCCATCCCCGGCAGCATCGAGGCCATTGCCAGGGCCTGCCAGGCGGGCCTGCAGGTGGCCATTGCCACCAACCAGTCCGGACTGAGCCGTGGCTACTTTACCCTCGACACCCTGGAAGAAATTCACCAGCACCTGTGCCAGCTTGTCGAAGAACAGGGCGGCTCCATCGCCGGTATCTTCTACTGCCCCCACCTGCCCAACGAAGGCTGTGATTGTCGCAAGCCGGGTACCGGGCTGCTCAAGGCCATGGAAGCAGAGCTTGGGCAGAGCGCCAGTGGCGCCTGGTTTATTGGCGACAGCCTCAAGGACCTGCAGGCAGGCCGCGCTCACGGTTGCCGCCCGGCACTGGTGACCACCGGCAAGGGCGAGAAGACCCGCCAACAGCTCGCCAGCCCCGACGTCGCTATTGACGCCCCGGCCGACATTCCGATTTACGACGACCTCGCCAGCGCTATCGACGCCATCCTGTCCGCCTGAATTGGCGACAGGACTGCCGCGCCCCGCTAACCCCCAACCCTTCTTTGCTTTACACTCTTCACTTATAAAGAAGGGGAACAATGGAACAGATTGATCAACAGCTGCTGATTATTGCCGCGGCTTCCGCGGTCGGTGGCATCGCCATCGGCCTTGTCATCGGACTATTGCGGGGCCAGAGCGCCGCGGAACGATTGCGCAACAGCCATCGCGAGCAACTGGATGAGCTGCAGGCAGAGCTGAGCCAAACTACCCAGCGCGCCACCGGCCAAAGTGTCGAGCTGGAGCAGGTACGCGGCCAATTGGCCGAGCGCGTCGCGCGCTGGGAGTCTGCTCAGGGCGAACTCGAAACGCTTAACCAGCGCTACCAATCCCTGCAACACGACTACACCCGAGTGAAAACCCAACAAGAAGAGCGCGACAGCCAACACGACGAGCAGATCAAATTGCTCAACGACGCCCGCGACAATCTGAAGCTGGAATTCCAAAGCCTTGCGCAGAAGATTTTCGAAGACAAAGGCAAGAACTTCACCGCCACCAATCGCGAATCCCTGGAGTCGTTGCTCAAACCGTTCCGCGATCAGATCAATAAGTTTGAAACCCGGGTAAACGAGGTGCATACCGAATCGGTAAAAGGGCAGACTGCTCTGGAAGCCGAGATCAAAAAGGTGCTGGAAATCGGTCTGGAGATGAATTCCCAGGCCACCAACCTGGCCACCGCCCTAAAAGGCGACAAGAAAACCGCCGGCAACTGGGGCGAGGCGCAGCTGCAACGCACTCTGGAACTGGCAGGCCTCATCCAGGGCGATCACTTCGAGACCCAGTCCAGCTTTACCGATGGCGAGGGCAAGCGGCGCCTGCCTGACTTTGTAATCAAACTGCCAGACAGTAAAAGCCTGGTCATCGACAGCAAGGTTTCGCTGGTAGATTACGACCGGGCCATCGCCGCCGAGAGTGAGGAGGAGCGGGCCCAGGCACTGGAAGCGCACGCACGGGCGGTACGCAACCACATCGATGATTTGTCTTCGAAGGATTACGCCAATCTTCCGGGGCTGGACAGCCCTGACTTTGTATTGATGTTCATGCCGGTGGAGCCAGCCTACATCGAGGCCATGAAACATAACCGCGATCTCTTCAACTACGGCTATCAACAGCAGGTCATCATGGTCTCCCACACCACGCTAATGCCGATTTTGCGCACCGTGGCCAACCTGTGGATGATCGACCAGAGCAACCGCGAAGCCCGAGAGATCAGTACCAAGGCAGGAGAAATCTATAACCAGGTCTGCCTGGTCGCCGAACGTATGCAAAAGCTGGGCAAAACGCTGCAGTCGGCCAACAACCACTACAACCAGACGATTAAGGGTCTGGCCGGCCAACAGGGTTTGCACGGTAAGATTGAACGGTTCCGGCAACTGTCCAGCAAAGCCAGCAAGCAGCTGGTGGACCTGGAGCCCATTCACGCCGATATTGAACTGGAAAAGCTGGAAGCGATTGAACTGCCTCCCGCGGAAGAAACCGGCGAGGAAAACTCGGAACAGCGTATGCCGCTAGAAGTTGTCCGCTCAGATAACGACTAGCTTCAGGTGCTAGTGCTCGCAAGGGCGTGGAGGTTCAAGTCCTCTCCTGGGCACCGCCCCAGGACCCGGGCGAAGTTCTTTCCGCGGCGCTCGCCTACAGGGAGCTCCGCCAACAAGCGTGCAAGGCCTAGCTCGGCGGCTGAACAAATCCTGCTGGTCTACGACGGTGAGTGACCGGCTTGTAGCGCCTATGGCTGGTTGCGATCCGTGAAAGTGTGGGTGACCTCGTGCTGGTGAACGCCCGGGAAGACAGCATGACGATGGATGAAATTACGGCAGTGGGAATCGATATTGATGCTGGAATCCTTCCCAGCGGAAATAGGCAGCGTCCCAGGTGGCGCTCTGGTCGATGGCACCAGCAATAGCCGAGTCGGTGTTTCCTGTTCTTTACTGGCGCAGGTGAGTCAGTATTCGACCGATGACATCCTGGTCCTCAATGCTGGCGATGACCCTGACAGAACCACCGCAGCGGCCACAGACCTCGATGTCGGTACTGAACACGCGTTTTAGGCGCTGGGCCCAGGTCATGGCGGCATGGCGCTCGGCGGGACGGCCAGAAACCTGCACCAGCACGATCGCCCAGATTGAAAGGACGTTCTTACGACTCACCTTCTGGCAGACGACCCTGTCGCTGGCCGGCTTCTTTACCGGTGCCGCCGCACTTCACGCCGCACTAAACGAATCACAGGCAGTTCGCCAGCAAACAGCCGCCTCCGTCTGGCCGTAAGTGCAGTACACGATTAATTACTCCAGCAATGAAGACGCGGCAGAATTCGCCCTGACCATGGATAACGTCGGTGTCGGCCCTGCGCGCATGCAGTCCATGCTCATCACGCTCGACGACAAAGCCATGACCGACTGGTAATCATTGACCGAAACAGTATTGGGCCGCGAGCCCCGGGTGGGAATTGAGTACGGCAAGTTCAACGTGAGCCGTCGGGTCCTGGCGCCGGGTGAATCGATAACGGTACTTCAGACAGACGAAAAGGAGCTTGCCCTGAAATTGCAGGAAGTTATCTACAGTCGCGCCGCTGCTTTTTACTATTGCTACTGCTCGATCTTTGATGAATGCTGGATGAGCGCGACCTCTGAGGACAAGCAACCCATACATCCCGTTGATCAATGCCCGGATCATGGGGCCAATGGGTCTCTTGATCGAATCACAGCGAGTGACTCGCTATTCCCCGCTCCCCTGGTCTAGAAACCGCCAGAGGGTGGCGCAGACCAGTGCGTGATCAATGGTTCCGTCCAACAGATATCTGCGCACGTCGGAGATGCGAACCAATTCCACTTCTGTTCTCTCGGTCTCACTGACATGGACTTTGTCGTCGACATCAGTGACATGACCATAAAACGTATGGAGCTTGTTGCCAAACAGCGCTGGGTTGGGATTGAGGACGCCAAGCGAGGTGACTTGATCGACAATGTGCCCGGTCTCCTCTCGACACTCGCGTATGGCAGCAGCGACAGGCTCTTCACCCACGTCAATCATCCCCCCGGGGATTTCAAGGGTGACTTGCTGGCTCCCATGCCGATATTGCCTGATCATCACGAGCTCTCCCTGATCTGTTATAGGAACCAGGTTGACCCAATCGGGACTGTCGATTACACAGAACGTGTGCTCTCTCGAGTTGTAGGGAGAACGCTCGAGCACCTCCATCAGCGTGAAGATGCGTGTTTCACTCAGTACTTTGTCCTGTATCCGCAACCAGTTCTTGATCATGGGGCTCCTACATGATTAACGGCACATGGAACGCCTATCGAATGCGCCCGCCCACGGAAATACTGGTGTGAATACCGCTTCCGTAGCCTCGGCCTCCCCAGGAGCTATAGCCACTGGAGATACCTACACTGCCATAAACCTGAGGATCTGAGCACCCACTCAACGACCCCATGGAGAGAAAGAGTGCGCTGGCGACCAGCGCTTTAGTCAGCGCCGCAGCACCGAACCTGTTTAGTACCTTTTTCATGCGTCGCCTCCCCCCGATGTATTCTTGTCATCCCAGGTCTGCAGTCCAATCCCCGCCCCCGACGGCCCGGCAATAATAGCCATATGTCCCTGTGAAGGGCGCTCGGTGACTGGCAACAGCACCTTGCCCCCCAGTGAATCCACTCTCGCGACTACCTCCTCTAGCTTCGCCTTGTCGGTAATTCGAAGATACTGCAGCCATAGCGAGGGCAGTTCAGCCACGGGGTTGGTACGGATGCCGAAACGGCGCTGGCCCTGGCTGGAAAGTACCTTATAGTCGACGCGGGCACCCTCGGGGTCCAGCTCGGTCGAGCTTACGCTCAGGGTAGCGAGCCGCTTGTAGAATGCTGCAGCCGCACTGGCATCTTCGGCCCATAGCTCATCCCACAGGAAATCACCGGGGCGTATATCTTCACCATCGGCCGGATCACCGGATTGCGTTTGCAATAACGCAAACAGCACACCCTGGTTGTCGGCGACAACTGCAATCTCACCGCGGTCGCCCAACGAAGTAGGTGGCGTGTAGACGGTGCCTCCGCCGCTGGTCACAGCGTCCGTGGCGGCTGCAATGTCATAGACGGAGAGCAGGGACACCCACTGGGAAATATCTGCCGAGGTGGGCAATTGTGTTTGATCGATAAGGCCGCCTACAGGCCGCCCTTCATTGTAAATCATGCGGTAGTTGAGGTTGGCGTGCGGCAATGAACGAAATTCCCACCCGAGTAGTTCCGCATAGAAGCGCTCGGTATCCACTGGCGTATCGGTTAACAACTCGTGCCAGATCACCTTCCCCGCAAGGCGTTCACTGCCGCTACTGATAGCGGGCACATTGATACTGCTCACACTGCAGGCCGCCACAGTCAGCAACATCGCCAGCCCGCATAATATTCGATTCATTCGATGCACCCCCGGATGACCCAGCATTAATAACTATAGGGTATAAAGCCAGGACTGGCGAAATCCGCTGCCACTCTCTCCCGGTCAAAGGGTCACGTTTGTGCGCGCTTTCGTACCAAGCTTTCTACCAACACGTCGCCCCGCGACCACCGCCTGCGCACACTGCCCCAGCTTTCCCTCAGCGCGTAAGGAAGTGCGAGCATGGCAGGTGTAGCAACCAGGGTCAGGGCTGTAGCAAATGACAATCCAAACACGATCGCCTGCGACAGCGGCGACCAGAACATTGCCAGCTCGCCATTGTGGGTCACGGTCTGCGATACCAGATCGATAGAAAGACCAAAGGCCAGGGGCAGGAGTCCACACACCGTTGTCACTGTGGTCAGGAGCACGGGGCGCATGCGCTGTGCCGTCGCTCTAACGATGACACTGCGAGGGTCCAACTCCGGGTTTTGGTGACGCAGGTGGTTAAAGGTATCAATCAGGATAATGTTGTTGTTCACCACAATACCCGCGAGAGCGAGGATGCCAACGCCGGTCAGCAGCGCACTGAAAGGCTTGGCAAGAACAAGTAACCCAAGCAGAACACCAGCGGTCGACATGACAACCGCGAGCAGTATCAACGTGCTCTGATAGAAGCTGTTGAACTGGGTAACAAGCAGGATAAACATCAGTGCCAGCGCCAGACTGAACGCGGTGGCCACGAACGCCATGGAATCCGCCTGTTCCTCGTTGGCGCCGCGGAATCGAATTACCAGCCCGGCATCGAAATCCTGCTGCTGCAACCACTGATCAATCTCACGCACCATCGCATCCGCCATCACGCCATCATTGACGTCAGCCCGGATAAGCTCCATCGGAACGCCGTCGATGCGTTTCAGGGAATCCACTCCCGGACCCGGCTGCACAGACACGAAGTTGCTCAACGGCACCATCCCACTGTCGGTACTGACTCGGAGGGTCTCCATCGCACTGATTCCGCGCTCGGCGCCGGGATAGCGCACCCTAATATCGACCGCGTCATCCGCATCGTCCGGCCGATATTCACCGATCTTGACGCCATTCGTGACCAGTTGCACCGCAAGACCTGCGGAGGAGACGTCAGCACCGTACAAGGCGGCGCGGGTTCGATCGACCTCGACCCGCCACTCGATGGAAGGCAATGCCGCACTATCATCGATATCGACCAGTCCAGGCATAGTGTCGAGGTGGGCACGCACACGCGCCATGGCGGGCTCGAGTAATTCTCGTTCTCTTGAAGTGAACTCAATCTGGATAGGTTTGCCGACGGGTGGTCCTTTCTCCAACGGCCTGATCTCGATATGGATACCGGCGAGGTGCGATGTCCTCTCCCGGATCTGGCGCATCACCTCGTTGCCCTTGATCGCGCGCTGGGATTCGGGGAACAGCTCGAGAAATATCGATCCGATCCTGTCCGACGTGGCGCCGTACTCGCGGACGCCAGAGCCGGGCAGCATTGTCTGCGTATTTACAAAGCGGATACCCGGCACCTGGAGGATCTCCTGCTCCGCCTCCAACACCAGTTGGTTCACCTCGCTGGCAGACAAGTTGCCACGGCCGAGAACTGCCACGTTGATAAACTGTGGATCAGAGTCGGAGAAAAAGATCGTGCCGACACCGAATTTGCCATACGCCCAGAAAACGCTACCCAGCAGGCTGAACGATACCGCCAGTGTTGCGATGGGACGATTGCAAACGAACTTCAGCAACCGCGCGAATTTACCGGTCAGGCCATCCAAGGTCGCCGGGTCGCCGTTCTCCAGCAACGCCTGGGTCGCCGCCCCACTGTTATAGGTTGACTTCGAACCGCCAAGTAGCGAGCCCAGGACCGGGCCGAACAACAGCGCATAAAGCAGGGACCCGACCAGGACAGAGAATACAGTCGTCGGCAGGTAACCCATAAACTGACCGGACACCCCGGGCCAGAACAGCATAGGAAGAAATGCAGCCAGAGTCGTAGCGGTTGACGCCGTGACCGGCCAGAACATGCGTTTCACAGATTCTGCGTAGGCAGCCTTGTGTTCCATGCCCTCATGCATTTTCCGATTGGCGTATTCAGTGACCACGATACCGCCATCGATTAGCATCCCCAGCCCTAACAACATGCCGAACATGACCATGAAGTTGAACGTGTAGCCCAAAAGGTAGATAACTGTCACCGAGAAGAGCAGTGAAAACGGGATGCCAAGGCCCACGACGAGCCCGCCGCGCAGGCCCATGACGGCCACCACCAACACCATGACAAGGACCAGTGCTGTAAGGATGTTGCCCTCGAGCTCGCGCACTTGCAGCGAGGCGAACTCTGCCTGGTTCTGTGATACCACCAACTCGATCCCGGCGGGCAGTCTTGACCGCGCAGCCTTCACCACCTGCAGGACCTGATCGACGCTGTCGATAACATTGGCGTTGGCGCGCTTGGTTACCGCAATCGATATCGTGTCCTGTCCGTTGTACCGGGCATAACCCTCACGGTCCTTGAACGTTCGGCTGATCGTGGCCACGTCCCGTAGGGTGACCACGGTGTCGTCCGCTGCCAGCACCGGCAGGTCGCGCAGGTCCTCCGCGCGCTCCACGACGGCCGGCACCTTCACAGCAAAGCGACCAGCATCCATGTCAACATTGCCCGCGGGGATCAATCGGTTGTTGCGCTGCAGCGTGGCCAGCAGGCTTTCGGCGGATATTTGGTAGGCATGAAGCGCGTCGGGATTGATCACCACCTCGAGCACTTCCTCGCGGTGGCCCAGCATGTCTGCACTCAGCACCGAAGGAATTGACTCGATATCATCCTGCAGCGTCAGGGCCGCAGCGTAAACGACGCGCTCTGCCGACCTGTCTCCCAACAGGTTGATCGTCAGCATCGGGAAATCGTCCGCAGTGAGCTCCTCCACAAAGGGTTCTTCTGCGGTTGTAGGCAGCTCGGCTTTTGCCCGATCTACGGCTTCCCGGACGTCCGCCACAGCGATATCGAGGTCGTAGGATACATCGAACTCAACAAAGAAAGAGGCCATTCCCTCGGCGGCGGTGGATTGCAGCTCCACAACACCTTCGAGTTTGCGCAACTCCGCCTCCATCGGCTGAACCAGCAAGCGTTCGGCATCCTCGGGAGAAATCCCCTCGTGGATTACGCCGACGTAGAAAAATGGCAACTCCACATGCGGGTCATTAGCAATCGGCAACGCTGCCCGTGCCAGAACTCCGGCAACTATCAGAACTGCCAACAGGGACAGTGTGGTTCGCGTCCTGCTGAAAGCAGTTGCGATGAAGCCTCTCATCGAAGCGCGACCTGGTCACCGGACTTGCTGACGAAGACGGGGTCTACAATATCTCCCGGCGCCACGTACTCCTGGCCCACGGTAATCAAGTTCACCTTGTCCGGCAGGCCAGTGACCCAGACGCCGCCAAAGCCGTCCTCCAGAATATCCACCGGGCTGAAGACAACTCGGTTGGAATCGTCAATGGTACGCAACCCCAGCGCTCCCGTGTCGTCCAGACTGAGGAGCGAAGAAGCCACCAGGTGGGCCGGTACTTTCTCGACGCCGATGCTCATCGTCACTGTCAGGCCAGAGCGGATGCTGTAGTCCCTGTTGTCGACGGTAACTTCCACCGGATACGTCCGGGTCACAGAGTCGCTCTGCGTGCCAACGAACGATAATTGGCCAGCGATGCGCCGACCGGCCAGGCTTATCCCTGTCACATCCTGTCCCACGGCCAGATTCTCGACCTCACTCTCTGTGACATCGGCGCGGACCAGCATCGGGTCAAGCTCGATAAGCCGCACACAGGTTTCCCCGGGCACGGCATAGTCGCCCACGTTCAGGTGCAGATCTTCGACCAATCCGTCAAAGGGCGCCGTGATCCGAGTCCTCGCCAGATTGAGCTTCTGTCGATGGAGGTGCGCGAGGGCACTCTCCTTGCGCGCCTGGGCATCCGCTGTCGCGACCTCTGACAACAGCCCATCATCGCGCAGCTTGCGACTGCCCTGGAGCTCGATACGCGCCGTCTCCAGAGCGGCTTGTGCCTCCTGAACGGCGACGCCTCGATCATCGAGGGCCAGTTCGCAAAGCAGATCACCCGCCGCCACCTTCATACCCCGTTCCACCGGCCGCGCCACGACACCACCGGCAACTTCTGCCTTCACATCAACCATGCGCTTGGCCTCGGTTTTGCCGCGCAATATCACATTGCGCGCGCGGAACTCGGCGGCAATGACATTGACTCGAACGCGGCTGAGTCCGCCCGCCGGCACTGTGCTACCCGCCAATGTGGGGTTGGACGCCTGCGCAGTCGCTGTCTCTTCCACCGTAAAAGTGCCAGCGGCCATCCACAGACCTACAAGGCCCGCGATAACGGCGGCAGAGATAACGTTTCTGGACATGCTGTTCCCCTGGCTACTGATCGGGCTAGAAAATATACGATGTATACGCCTTCCCAATCGGCTCAGACTTCCCGCGCTTCGGGAAAATTCACTGCTTACCCGGGTCTGCGTCTACGCCGATGAGCGCATTAGCAAAAATCATTCTCCTTCTATGTGGCGATAACTGAGCGCTACCTGGCGAGGCATTTACCGTCAGCGCGTTCCAGATTCTCTAATTGGCTTTTGCCGATCAATAGGTAACACCGCCTTGAGGCCCTGCGACGCGTGCTTTCGATATTTGATCGGGCTTTCCCCCGTAAACTTCTTGAACGCAGAGTAGAAAGTTGATGTGGAATTGAAACCCACTTCTATCGCGATCTTGAGTATGGTGTCTTTGCATTGTTCGTCTCTAAGCAAAACTTTTGACTCTTCGATTCTCATACGATTAACAAAGTCAAAGAAGTTGACGCCGAATTCACTATTTATCAACTGAGACAAATGATTACTCGAGATGCCGATAAATGAGGCCAGCTTAGGCAGAGACAGATCATTATCCTTAAAAATCTTCTGGTCGTGCATTACTGAAGAAAGTCGAACTTTGTAAAGATTTTTGTCAGCATCAGACAAGCCCGACCTCTGGTACTTACGTCTCATCGCCGACGAGACATCGACGCCAACTCTTACCGCAGGCGCCTGCTTTTCTCTGACCTCCTGCTCATCAACGTTCTCATAAAAAACCTGCACGGCATTTATTTTCTCGCCGGTGATCTTGAGGACAATCATGCAGTCGACTGAAAAAGGTCTTTCTATCCCACAGTGACCTCGACTTACAACTCTAAACACGATGCTGTCGGCTGCCGTAAGCGAAATATCGCTAACATGTTCGACCACTAAATCGGGCACACGCGCATACACCTTATCGCAGTACCCAGCCAGGGCATCAAAACCCATCTTTTCGCCCGAGACGGCGTCTTCAAACACTGCATTGTCTGTAAGCTTGGCAAGCAAAGCGCTCGTGTCACGCTGGCTCCAACACTGGATATAACTAGCCGCAAGATCGACCTGATCGGCAGTGTATGCGTCCAGCACAATGTCTTCGTAAAAGACCTTGGTGGATAATATTCTCCCGTCTTCGATGTCAAGGATCTCAATACTCTCTTGCTCGAAGTATCGTCCATCTGGCTTATCAAAGCCGCTGGTGAGCGTTTGAATTAGCACGCGCCTGTCTGAGATCCTGGAGGCATCATCGAGTAGCTCATAGCGCAAATCGGTGCCTTCCCTTAAACAGGATTGAATATAGACCGGTAGTTCCTTGCCAAAATAACGCTGCTTTGTAACGGCATCTTCATAGATTCCATTCTCAGTAAAGCAGTCACTAACCTCCGCTGCGTCATAGTCATTCCAGGATTGTATATATCTCGTAATCAGCGCTCGGTCTTGATCAGTCAGTGAGTCAGCTGACCGCCACTGGTAGAAAGACTTCTCAGACTTTATTCGACCATTCTCTATCTCAAAAAACTCTGCGCTTTCGACAGCACATGTAGCGCTGTCACCGGCGTTGATCCAAGTTGACAGCACCTGAAGCACACAGCGATTCTCTGCCGGGCTGTAGAGTTCATCGACAATTTCAAACTTGAGGTTAGGCACTTCATCCAGTGTGCTCTCAATATATTCTTTAATGACTGCGCCCCGGAAGGACTCCTTGAGATAGCCGTCATATAGGATGCCATCCTCGCAGAAGAATTCAGCAGCGTCTGTTGCCGCGTGGCGATTCCAGCAATCGAAATATCGGTGCACGATACTTCTGAGTTCGTTTTCTGTGGCCATCGTATATACTACCTACCTATGGGCCCTTGGTTAAACCGAGAAGGTGGGGGGCGCGAGAGGTTCAGCGGACCGGCGCTCCATGCGCTCACTTTCCATCATTCAATTCGCAGCCGCATGAATCAGAGGCGGCACTGTGGTGCGCGAATCCGAGGGACGCCCCTGCAAACTCTGAAGAAAGGCAATCAGCTGCCTCATGTTCTCGTCACCCATACTAGGTGATCTGGCGTATGCATAGTAGTCGATAGTGTAGAGACGATGTTGCTGCTGTATGGCCGCCTCGATAGTCTCTGCTGAACCCCGGTGCAAGTATGGCTGCGTACGCGTTACATTTCGCAGCTGCGGCACCCTCACCCGCGCTGTTCTACCAAGGTTGTTTGCCAGATTTCGTCGAAGCCGAAGCATCGGATTTTTGGTACTCAACAGTCTGCCGCCCAGCACAGCTCCGGAGTGGCACCCTGCACATCCTTGCTCCATGAACAGTAGCAGCCCAGCAGTCGCTTCGGCAGACAGCGCCGAAGAGTCACCCTTAAGGAATCTATCGAAAGGCGAAGGGGTTATCAGCGTTTCCTGATACTCAGCTAGTGCTACCGCTATGTTGTCGAACGTTAAAGTCTCTTCTTCACCTTCAGAAAAAGCTTTCGCGAACAACTCCAAGTAGCCTGCGATCTGCCTCAATTCAGCCGCAATTGCATCACCATCTGAATTTCCCATCTCGCGAAAATTGACCAACACCCTTTTTGCCTGCGACTTCAGGGATACTGCGCTGCCGTCAAACATCAAATGATCACTAAGTGCAGCATTAAACACCGTAGGAGTATTGAAGACACCAATCTCACCATTATTACCAACCGGCAGCGTCTTGTTGTCCACACCATAACGCCCTGTCACATCATGGCAGGTAGCGCAGGACACCTGATTAGACGCAGATAGCCTTGGATCATGGAAAAGCCTTTGCCCGAGCCTTATTCGGCTTTTTTTACCCGCATCTTGTGATACTGGCAATTCCAGTGGAGAGAAGATCAAACTGGCGAGCGCTTGAACGTCAGATTGTCGTTTTGCTGGCGATGGCATGTGCCTGGTCGTGCCCATCCTATCAAGACGCCCATTCAGGAAGTGAGCCTGCCAGAGATCACCGTCACCAGAGACGGCTAAATGAGACGGACTGGATTTCGTTTCCAGGCTATTGGTTGCAGCGTCAGCATAGGCCATGACGGCGAGCGGTTCGCGACTGCTCTGGTCAAAAGTTAGAAGCCTAGAGTTACCTGAATCTACAACATGCACTTCACCATCTGGCCCAACAGCAACCCCCATGGGCCCTCGTATCGGCCGGCCTTCAAAGCGTCGGCTGGCATCCAGCCAAATAACACTGTCACTTTCGGAAACCCCCAATCGATAAACCACGGAGGCGTCGTAATCACTTACATACAGCGCTCCACCTGGCGCTGCCGCTAGCTCATACGATGAATAGTGGCTGAGGCGCCTGGCTCTTGTCATGGGCGATAAGGACGCCGCGGGAGAAGGCAGTAACACCGGGCGCACCATACCAGCATTGATCTGCAAAGCTAGCAGGGAACCACGGATTGAGTCGCCGATAATCAGTCTGCCGCCAGGCATATATGCGATTGACTTGGGATGCTTAAGGCTAACCTCCAGACCTGCTCCCGCACGCCGATCTGAAGCTGTTTCGCCAGACCCAGCCACCGTGCTGATAGTGCCATCGAGTAAATTAACGGCCCTGACGCGATGATTATAGCTATCCGAGATGAATAGGTAATTTCCGCCAATGGCCACATCGAAAGGCCCATTCAATCTAGCCTCGAGCGCGCTGCCACCATCCCCGGAAAATCCCTGCTGCCCATCACCAGCGACTGTCGACACAGTCCCGGTTATCGCATCAACTCGACAAACCCTGTGGTTAAAGTGGTCGGCAAAGAAAAGGTTTCCACGCCCATCGAACGCCATTCCGGCCGGCCCATTCAGAATCGCATATTCAGCGGGAGAGTCATCAAGGCCCGGACCATCAACGCCCTGCCCAATCACCTCTGGCAACGCGTTCGCGCCACCCATCGTCGATAGCAGCGCCAGGACAAGCAACGTTGCAAGAAGGTCTCTCGCAACAAGGACCGATAGATAGCTGCGACTTTTCCTCTGTAAATACTTGGCAAGACCAACCACGCCTGGTGCTGGCGGTGTGACGAGGTGCCACCTGTTCCTAAGAATCACCCCGGACCCTATGCTGTTAAGGAATTCACTGAGAGGAGAGCGGGCCTGCTACTGCCTACGAACAGGCCCGCCAACACCTTCAATGCTTCGCTCAGAGTTTCTCTGTTACTTCTACGGTTGCCACGCCGCCCAGAGATGATCTGATCGTCACTGTCTCCGGTACATTACTTGCACCTATATTTCTAATCACCAACTTCCAGCGGTTCTCCTTGTTGCCGTGCGGACCCATATCACCGTAACCATCGACGCTCAGCGTAATGCCATCTGCGGGATTACCAGCGGAACTCGACGCAATAATCGTCAGCTTGTCTTTGTTGACGATATATTTCACCCAGTTACCTGTTACAGTATCCACCTCAGGTGCTGCACTGACTGTAACAACACGTGCCGTGCTGGATGAATTACCGGCGCTATCAACCACACTGTAGGTCAAAACGTATTCACCCGCGAGACTGGTGTCCACTGCACCAGCTATCGTGATCGCGTCGGTTAGATTACCGTCTACGTCATCAGTTGCTGATGCTCCTGGCTCGCTGTAAGCGGCTCCATAATCCAGTGTCATGGCACTAGGGCCGTTAAGAACAATAACCGGCGGCGTCACATCAGGCGCCTGCCCTACGGAGAAGCTGGCAGAATCGCCGTAGAAATCCCAGCTATCATCTGAAAACAAAATCGCCGTATAGTCGCCTTCGGGCAACGAATCAAAGGACTCACTACCTTCACTGCCGTTTGTGTAGGCCCAAGCGAGATAGTTGTTATGTGAACTGCCGCTTTCAGGCTCCTCACCTGCCTCGTAAATGCCGATCCAGTCGCGGTTGCTGCCAGTACCTTCTGTGTAGGCAATGACGATTTCCTCGCCCGGAGCAAAAACAGGCGAAGCCGGGATCAATGTCAGTCCCGGCTCAGGTAGCACGGTCACCAGACGACTGACTGTTGCAGTGTTACCCGCAGCATCGTTGACAGAGTACACCAGGAAATAATTCCCAGATACGTCGCTATCAACAACGCCCTCTACCTGAATCTGGCCCGTCAGATCGCCATCATCGTTATCAAAAGCGGTGGCGCCGGGATCTTCAAAAGTAGCACCAAAGTCAATTTCCAGATCCGCCGCTCCGATCAGGTTGATCGAGGGCGGCACTAGATCGACGTATTCACTCACGGTAACTGTGCGGGAAGCAGTGGCGGAATTGCCTGCCTCGTCGCTGACCAGGTAAGACACCGTGTACGTGCCAAGCACTGACGTATCTACGCCACTCATCACTTGTATCGAATCGGAAATATCACCGTCCCGATCGTCAAAAGCCGCAGCGCCAGGATCGTCGTAGATCGAGAACTGCATGACCCCGATACTTGCAGGCCCGTTGAGCACAAGCGTTGGTGGCACTTCATCGGGACCATGACCATGCGGGGCTCCCCACCCGGCCGGCGGCCACTGTAAGCAGCGATTTGGATCCTGATTTTCTGGGTTCAAGAATCCGCCAGCACCGCCCTCAGGGCCGCCGTACTGTGCGGATATACCTTCGTCTGCAAATGCGAAGTAAAGATACTCAGTGTCCAAATCGTAACCATGATCAATGGCTGCCTGAGTCAGTTCGCCGTTCTCATCTAGCCAGGCCACCCCGTTCTGGTCGAGAAATGGAGCGTCTACATGCGTATAACTTCCATTGGTTCCAGCAAGGCAGGATCCGGTCTCCACGCTGGTGTCGCCAAGGCGACGGCCCATACGTGCATTGCAACCCACGCTCACATCATTTTCGCCATCCCAGTTGCCGGCGACCGAATCACGTCCCATGACCTCGTGTACTGAGGCGTCCCATGGGATGAGGTGGCCATCTTCGTCAACAGCAAAATGGCCACCAAGCATATGCACCATGATGTACCAGTCGCCACCATCCTCAGGAATCATGTCGATGTAGCCTTTGTACCAGTCCGCAGCGTAGCTGCCCGGCCCGGCCAATTGGCTATCGATAGTGACTTTTCGTTATAGGGCGCGGTCAGTGGGTTATTGGGCGTTTCGTTATCATAAGCCCAGCATACAGTTGAGTGACCGACATCAACGCTACCCTCAAGATAGCCGTTGCTCGTGGAGTATAGGTGTGCATGGTGCGCATAGTAGCGCTGCTCACCCAGATCAATATCTACAGTAATCAGGCTGTTCTGACTCGTGATGGTCGCCGTGCCATTCGCCAGCGGATCACCATGGGGCACCCAACCTGGTTTGATACTATTGGGCGCGCCACAAATAGGCACGGTCCATTGACCATCCGCAGCAGAGACGACCTGCGTGGTCAGCGAAAGCATCACTGCCAGCGGCATCAGTACTGAAGTGTAAAAGCAGTTTTTCCCAGACATCGGCATTACCTCCCCCAGAGATTGCAATCGGCACCGACAGCGCCGATCAGACGTCAACTTTTTATACGCCAGCACTTCCCTATCGACGCGCACCATGTCCCGACACCGCGTCGCAGGAATCACTGATATGCCATTTTTAGAACGTTGACAGGCATCCGCTCAATCCAGCGTGCACGATAGGAAAAACTATTGCCGAGGCCGATGTGCAGGGATGATCGCGACTACTCAGTGCTTAGTCCGGTACGACTTTCCGCTACTTGATCCACCTCGCCAGGCTACGCGCAGAACTGCCGACACGAAGACACCGCTCGGAACCGCATGTTAGCGACATTTCGAAAGCAGATGGCCGCAGATCAACGCTGATCGCTCCATCCTTCTACCAATTACCTTTGACGATATTGCCAAGTTAACTACCTACAATTGATAGAATCGGCTGATGAACACCTATAGGCGTCACCGATTCCCTCCTGACTGCTCTCCTACGCCGTCTGGCTCTACTACTTGCCCAAGCATCGCGCCCATTTTGAGACCATTTGCGACCAAAACAGCGTAAAAAGTTCACCAGGGACGTTATAGAGATTATGCGCTGAAGGTCGGATTAGACCGGAGTCGGGATATCAGCTTGTCAATAGATGACCATCCCTGGCCTCGGCAAACTGTCGCACTCCTGTGGCAGACACAGCCGCCGCACCACCTACTTCCTGTAACTAGAAAAGGGGCGCCGCTCCGCAACAGCGCCCCTGGTGACCCCCACCAGGGGTAGCAGGGGTCAGGACTGGTATTAGTCGATAGCAGCAACCTGGTCAGCACCGATCTGGCTCATCGCTGCATCGACGGCATTGTCGAGACACTCACGGCTGTCCGCGACGCCAGCCAGGCCGCCGGCGCGGTGGTAATCCATGGGGCCACACACATCTTCGGCCGCTTCGCGAATACGGTTCTCAACCGCCAGGCGACCTTCTTCAGTAGCGAGTTCGGCGCGGGTGAAGGATACGCTCTTGCTGGGCACCTGGGATGCCTCGACCAGAGTCTCGTCGATGTTCTCGGCGGCGACGTTGAATGACAGGCCCGCAGTCACGGCAATGGCGGCAGCGGACAGAATGTTTTTAGTAACGATACGGTTCATGGCGTTTCTCCCTACAGGCCCAATGGCCTTTCTTCTTGAACCAACCCAGACCCGTTCTGCGTTGGTGTTGGGAACTAAGTTAGGAGGAAAAGCCGGAGAGAAAAACCGTGTTTCGCCGAACCGCGGGGGTTACAGGACGAGTTGCAGGCTGGCTGAGATGAATTGCAGCGACGAAAGCGACGGGGGATCTACTTAATAAAAGTGTAATGTATAAAACAGGCATGTCTTAGTTAAGATAGTCATATACACGCACCCCAAAAATACGAATAAAGGGTTCTGTAATGCATAAGGTTCGCTCAACTGCTACAACCGTCTCACTGGCCGTGGCTGCTAGCACCGCCGCCGTCATTCCCCTTAGCGCCCAGGCGCAAATGGTCCTCGAAGAAGTGATTGTCACCGCCCGAAAACGGGAAGAATCGCTGCAGGAAACACCAATCGCCGTCACTGCCTTGTCCGCCAGGGCCATGGAAGAACTCGGTGTGCGCGATATTTCCGATCTGCGTAAGGTCGCGCCAAATGTCGATGTCTATGACGGCAATGGATCAACGGGCACCGGCAGCATCTACATCCGCGGCATTGGCGCGCGCAATGAAGGGGTGAATTTTGATTCCGGGGTGGGAATTTACCTGGATGGAATCTATGTCTCGCGGACCTCCGGCGCGGTGCTGGACAATGTTGACCTGCAATCGGTGCAAGTATTACGCGGACCACAAGGAACTCTATTTGGAAAAAACACGACGGGTGGCGCTGTGCTCTATACCACCAATAAGCCCACGGAGGAGTTGTCTGGCCACGCAGAACTGATGGCAGGCAACTATGATCAGTTCACTGCCAAGCTTACCGGCAACCTGCCGTTAATCGGCGACACCCTGCTATCGCGATTCTCGATTTACAGCAATAGCCGGGACGGCTACGTCACCAATCGCGCCAACGGCAACCCCGACATTACCGACGGCCAGGAATTCAACGATATTGATCGCAAAGGTGCCCAGGCCCAGCTGCGCTACAACGCCAGCGACAACCTCGTCTTTGACCTCAACTACATGTACTCGGAAACTGACCAGTCTGCCCGCGGCATGGACTGCGAGGTGGTGGATTCTGTTCCCGGGTCGGGCTGGCAGGCGGACCTGCAAAACTCCTTCATCATCGTCCCCTCCACCGGCCAGACCATTCAGGAGTGGTGTGCAGAGAACAACAGCCTGGGCATTGATAACGTCCAGGCCGACCTGGACCGTCCCGGTTATCGCGCGGAGACCAATACTCTGGGCCTGACCGTCGACTGGGAGTTCGAAGATCACAGTTTCAAGAGCATCACCGCCTGGCGGAAAACCGAATCCGGGTTCTCCCAGGAGATCGATGCCATTGGCATACCGGTGCTGGTGCGCACCAACTACGACGAGCCGTTTGCCGACGACTACATCACCGACGCCTACAGCCAGGAGTTCCAATTCTCCGGCTCAGTCTTTGACGACTCGCTTGAGTACGTGGTGGGTTTGTACGGGTTCTGGGAAGATTCCGACTCGGGTCCGCGGGTAGAGCCCTCGGGCCCGTTCTTCGGTGCACTGTTTATTCCCAATGTGGCCTACTACACGGCATCGCACACCAGCCTGACCTCCAAGAACACGGCGTGGTCGGCCTTTGGCCAGGCGGACTGGAGTTTTCACGATGACTGGCGCCTCACGCTGGGCCTGCGATATACCGAAGAGGAGAGGGAGCTTACCCGTTCTTTCCGGGTAGCGGATATCTCTCAGATCGCTACGACCGGAGACGCCAGCAACATTGTGTCCGAGCAGTTTGTGCTGTTCCCCAGCGGCCCCGAAACCTTTAACCCCAATCACGGTTACGTTGTTCCGGACGACCCGCTGGCAGATCAGGAGGATAAGGTCGACGACTCGGCCGTTACCCCAATGGCCAGCCTGCAATATAGCTTTGGTGAATCTGGCTTCATCTCCGGGGGGTCGGCGTACCTGTCGGCAACCAATGGCTTCCTGTCAGGCGGCATCAGCGACACCCTGGATATTGAGACCGGACTGATGGAACGATACGACCCCGAGGAAGTATGGAACTATGAGCTGGGCCTGAAGATCGACACACTGGACCGTCAGCTGCGCATCAATATGGCGCTGTTCTACACCGACTATGAGGACCGCCAGCTCACCACGGTAAAGATTAACCCTGTTGATGGACGCATTGCCGGGTCCCTGATTAACGCTGAGTCGTCTCGCATCGCGGGCGTTGAATTCGAAACCATGTACCTGCCCACCGAAAATCTGCAGATCATGGCCAACATTACTTTCAATGACGGCGAAATCAAGGAGTACAACGATGACCGGATTCTCTCGATCCCGGAGGGCGGGGCACCGGCTGAATGCGATGTGGTCACCGTGGGTACCGGTGATGTAATGACCTGCCCGGTCGACCGCTCCGACGAAAACCTGCCGCGCCTGCCAGAGGCGATCTACTATCTCGCTGCCCAGTACACCTGGGATACCAGCATCGGCGACATTGTCGCTATGGGCGCCTGGTCTTATCGGCAGGATGTGGATAACTGCTTCGACCGCAGCAGCTGCCTGTCAGGGCTTTACCTCAACGACCAGGAAGACTTTTCCGCACGCCTCACCTGGCTCTCCAACGATGAGAACATGCGCCTCACCGCCTTCGGTACCAACCTCACGGATGAGCGCTATATCGTCGGTGGTGTACCGTTGGTAGATGTCACCCAGACCGCCGGGGTGGTATACAGCCCGCCGCGCATGTACGGGCTGGAGTTCGCTTACTCGTTCTGATCAGGCGCGCATCTGGGCCGCGCCGTCCATGGACGGCAGGTCCAGGGTGGACAGCACACCTGTGCGCGCCGCTCGCACCGCCTCGATGGCGTTAACGACCCGGCATGCCGCCGTGGCATTGCCGCCACCCGCAGCGCCGGGCTCTACCGGATCCTCACCATGCACCGACAGGGTCACGCAGGGCGAGCCCTTGATAATGACCTGGTGCACACCCTGGCCCTCGGGCGGGTAGGGCCAGTCTGGCGCGCAGTCTTCATCTATACGGGTAACATGCTCCACCACAAACCGTTGTTGCCCCCCGCACAGCGCTGCCACTTCAAAACGGAACGCCCCCTGAGTGCCGGCTTCAAACAGACCCATTTGTTCAACATGAACATCTTTTTCCAGCGGACGCCGTTCCACGTGGGTAACAACTTCATCGACCGTCTGGCCAAGACCCTCGGCAACCACACGGACCATGCCCTCCCAAACCAGCCGCAGCGAGAAATCCAGCAGCATGGGCGGTGTCTCATCCATGGAGGTACCAAAACCAATCACATCCCGGACCACTTCAGGCTGGTCGTAGAGCGCGTAATTGAAGATTTCCCGGGTGCGAATCTCTTCAATATCTGACGACATGGCACTGGCAAACAAGGGCAGGGCGTCCATCACCCAACCCGGATCAATGCCCGACACAAACAGCGAGCTATTACCCGCCTGACAGGCCTGCTCAATCATGTCCACCAATTCAGCCGGGGCCGCCGGCGGATAGAGCAGGGGATGGAACGAAGTACTTACTACATCAATGCCGTTGCCAAGGCAGTCAAGTAAGTCCGCAAGCGCAGCCTCAGGGCGAATATCAGCGGTAGCGGTATAGACGACCGCGTCTACACCAGCGTCGCGAAGGGCCGGCCAGTCATTGGTCGCCAGCACGCCGACAGTTTCGATACCGGCAATGGTGCCCGCATCTTGCCCGACCTTGCTTTCACTGGCGACAACTACGCCCACCAGGTCGAGATTGGCATGACTGTGTACTGCACGAATAGCGGGGCGGCCGACATTACCGGTGCCCCAGACAACAACGCGTGTTTTCATTATGTTGCGTTCCTTGTGGGTATTGAAGCGAGTACGCAGCAAATGCTCCCGGCAGATTGCTGCTGGGTGGTTTTTGCAACGCACAGCAAACAGCGTAGCCGTTCAGGCCGCGTTTGCTATCGAGATGTAGCGGATTGAGTAAAAGGAATCGCCGCTGGCTTAAAAAGTTATTCAGCCCGCCAAGTGGCAATAGCTACTCGGGGCGATTCAATAAGACTCGGCGCTGTAGATAAGCTCGTAGCTGTGGTTTTAGATCTCCAGAATACTCCCAAAGGGATCTTCCATGTAGATCACGCGATAGGGCTTCTAACCCGGATAGTAATAGCGAGGCTTGGCCATACGCTTTCTTCCCGCCTACGCCCACCACCTTCGGTGTTCTGTTCCAGCAAGGCCTGTCGCTCTAGGCAGAGACCTACGCGCTGACTGATCAGCTGAACCAAGTCCTCCAGCTCGTTTTTATCCTGTGCTTTGACGCGATGGAATCGAGGGGCCTGCGACCGCAATAGACGTCTACGCCATCTAGAAATAAGATTCCCCAGCGCTGTTAACGGAGCTAAGGGATGTTGCATTGAGCGATTTGCCAGAGCTGAACTCCCAGGTAATAATTCACTCACCAAGGGACAAATACCAAGAAGATCAATCCATGCAGATTACACTTAAACACGTCGCCGTTCTGGCTCTCACGCTCTGCCCAATTAGCGCCGCAGCCACCTGCGATGTGACTGGTGCGACCCCGGAAGGCGGTCAAGTCGTCGCCTGCGACGGCGCGGAACCCAACGGCTTTGACGGTACACTGTTTCGTGACACGCTTACCATTTTGCCTGGCGCGTCCATCAACCGCGCCATTGCGGAAGATACGATTGTCCTGGGTGCAGGAAATGACAGCCTGACCATGGCAGGCGGAGAGGTTTCCAGTCTTGATGATGACTGCATAGGTCTGGGCGATGACGCAGATACGGCAGTGCTACAAGAAGGCACGTTACAATGCGGTGATGATGGCGTCGACGCCGGTGACGCCAGCACAGTGGCCGGCGGCAACCAGATCGAACTTCGTGGCGTTACTATCGTAAGCGGCGGCGATGGTATCGACGCCAACGGAGGCGATGACACCATCATCATGAGCGCAGGCTCTATTACGGTAACGGGGACTCGATTCCGCGACTACGGCATTGCGGCGGAAGGCGGTAACGACAGCATCATCCTTAGCGGCGGTTCTATTACCGTACCAGCCACCAGCGGCGCTGCTGTTAGTGGCGGCAATGGCAGCGACCGAGTGGACATCGCCGGACCTATAGCATTAAACAGTATCATTAATGGTGACGAAGAAAGCGGGGACGATGGCGGAACCGATATACTGCGTTTTTCCCTCAGGCTGCCCCGTCTGCAGGCCGATCTCGCGCGCCAGGCTTTGAGCGCAGCTAACCCGGCCGCCGGCAGTGTTGACATTGATGGTCAGACCTACCGTTGGGCGAACTTCGAGCACATAGAAGTGGCCATTAGCGAGGCCGCCGTACCGGTTCCCGTCAACTCCATTGGGTCACTTTTTGCATTGTTAGTATTCTGCGGCCTGTTGGGCACACACCATATCGGCCGGCACAAAACGTAGGGAGATCTTCAGAAGCGACTGTCAGCCAGCGGAGCTCGCCTGTAAACTCGTGGTCTCACGCTACACAATTGTTCAGGGGGAGACCTGACTTTCGACGTGGGTAGCCTGTCAGGCCGCACTTGCTATCGAGAAGGAGCGGATTGAGTAAAAGGAATCGCCGCGGGCTTAAAAAGTTATTCAGCCTGCCAAGCGGCAACAGCTACCCGAGGCGATTCAATATTGGCAAAAACGAAGCGCCCTTGTCTGTCCTTGACGAACACTAGCGTAGGGATCGTATCAAATAGCAGCTGAAGCAAATTAGGATCGCCATGCAGGCTGCGGAATTTAGTGTCCTCTAACATAGACTAATCCTGTTGCCATCCGAGTTTTTTTGCGGCGAGTTTTAGATACCTCTTGTGTACCTACAGCCACTCAGTCTTGTAATGGCAGTACTTTGTGCCTTCTACCTGCCAGCTCTGTAGGGGACAGCAAATAGAGCGCCTCAGGTTTCAACGCAGCCGAGCGCAGCAAGAAGTTGTGCAATTGCCGATGACGCAAATCGCTAACAATGTCTTCCATATGCTGCCCCCAGGTTCTGTTCTTTGGGAAAGCGGCTGTTAGCTGGAGTCAGTATTAGCAGCTGACATGCAGAAAGCCCCATGCGCCTAATTGTGCTCTATAATAGTGCGCGCAGCCGCATTTCAGGCTGTTACCTACAAAGCGCGCCCCATTGCTGGCGGCGATATCAGTTTATTAATTTGGTGCGCGGTAGTGTCATAGGATTGGTGAGATAGCGGTGGAAGAACAGAAAGGTTACTTATGCTGGCGATCTATCCTGCTGAGCAAAAACTGAGGGCAATAAGTTGCAGGAAAGAAATACCCTGGGTCACGTCATCAAGTTTGTGAAAGAATCGACGGGGCTGGCCATTACGTTTGCCTATCTGATTTTGATCATCTCCAGCATGGCGTACCTCGGCATTTTCTACGGGCGATTCAATGTTGATATCCTAAAGCTTGTGTCGCTGGAAGACATACTGGTAACGCCGATCAGAAGGCCGGATATCATCGTTGCCATCGTCGCCATCACCATAGCTGTCTCGATAAATGATGCGTTAGCGCGATACAACGCGCGACTTAGCCAAGGCTATGTGGGGAAAAAGAAACCCTGGTACATAAGGTTTTATGAACGCGTATTCTTTTTCTTCCCAGCTACTGCACAAGGACACTACAGACTGACCGTAGCCTCCTTCTTTGGTTTTCTGTGTTTCTATATCGCTTTTTTCGCTTATGCAGAAGCGGAGGACGTGCTCGAAGGCAACGGTTACGAAGTTTTTTTGACGCTGTCTGAGAAAGCCGATAGTCGTAGTGTGATATTGCTTGGCACTACCAGCCTGTACGTCATCGTATACGATAGTCAATCTGGCCAAGTGCGCGTTCATCAAATGGAGTCCGTGGCGTCAATCACGCCGGCTGAGAATTCTTAGAAACAGCATGACACTGAGGGGTATTAGTTAGCCGGCGAACCCTGGCTTAAGTTCGACACCTAAAGACTCCGTCATCATCTGAAGAGACGAGTCTGCATCCATCCAAAAAGTAAATTTTACTACAAGATGTTGGATCGCCATCTAAGTGGACACGGTGAAATCGCCAAGGCGGTGTTTTTATTGCTTCTTTTCCAAATATTAGCGAGAAGGAGTGCATCCAAGTTTCGCACGATATTTGCCAAAAAATTAGTGTTACTAGTAGCGATGAATGCCCGCTTTCACCTCAAAGGGGACATTGATCGCTGATAGTCGAACGTCCGCTTTGGGGCCAGTTCCCGTCATTCCCGCGAATGCGGGAATCCAGTGTCTGCTTTGGGGCCAAGAGCAGGCATTAGAATTACGCCATTTCCAACAGATCAACACCGGTCAATGCTCTCAAGAGTATGGCTAACAGCCAAGGAACACTAACTATAAGAACGAATTTTCCAATCGCAAACCAGCACTTCTTCGCATGTATCCTCCCTTCTGGCTTCAGCCAACCGAATGAGACTAACCCATTGAATGGATTGAAGCCTGTACGCCAGCTCCATGGATCAATATCGTCTTTGTAGTGCTTAGTGAGAGCAACCATGTGATAGAAGACCAGGCACCATTGAAAAAGACCATAGGCGATGATGCAAAACAAGAGAACGTCAACGACAGCTGAAATCATGAATTCCAGAAGGTTAGTCTATTGCCGAGGGCAGCTTTGGGGCCAGAAGCAGACATTCGTCGATGTTGGTTCCGCTACATCTTTGGACAACAGCACAACTGGTCAACCCACTAGTCGAAAAATCATCAAGTACACGGCCCCCGCAATAATCGTGGACAGCATTGGCAATAATATGACGATTCCAATGTTCTTGTACCAGGTTATGTTGAGCACACTCGCAACATAGAAATACGATCCCACCAAGCTAACAGTAGTGCCCAGAACGAACCCAATATCTCCCATCATCATCGCCAGGAGTGCTGGAGGCGCAATCTGTAGAGCTGCAATCATGCACCCGAAGTTGGCGGCACGGGTGACACGCCTTTCTTCAACACCCGCAATAGCGAGTATGCCAATGGAACCAGGGAAGTAACTGGCAAAATACACGACCCCCAGAATAAGCAACATTGGACTCATGATCTATATGAGGCCAACGGGAGCTGACACATACTCTCTTGCACTACAAGAATATCTCCCATTGAAAGGCAGCTTTGGGGCCAAAAGCTGTCATTTCTGGATGACCAGGTCGCCCTGTTGAAGTCTGATTGATCTTCCATCAAAGAGAACTTCCTCCCAATTCTCAGGCCTATGTGACTCACAATCATGTGCAACGACATAATTGTCATAGTTTGGATCACCAGTACCTGGCAGCGAAAAGAACTTGGAACCACCCGTTATGCCGTAACTCTCGCATAGTTCTAATTGCTGAATTGCGGTGTCAATTCTATTGATTAACCCTATGTGGTCAGCCCTGTCGGCTATCGAGCCAGATGCTTCAGTGGATTGAAGCTCGGCCAGATAGTCTTCTAGCTTCTCAATGGCAGGGTTCATCTAAGCCTGCCATCCGGGTGAGGAAAGAAAACTGTGTTACGTGCATCGAAAATCCTTTTCAACGTGAATGGCAGCTTTGTGGACGTTATTTGCCCTCAAACTTACCACATTCCCCAGGGGCAGCTAAGGGGCCACTTCCCGTCATTCCCGCGAAGGCGGGAATCCAGTGTCAGCTTTGGGGCCAAAACCGGACGTTGACCAAATTGTTTTCTCGACGGCTTTATAGTCTCATAGATCATATCGCTCCGGCTCAGCGTTATAAAACCGGGGGTTCGCGTTTTTGAGCCACCACCACACCCGTGCTGGCGTGACGCCAGCCAAAGACACCATCGCGCGTTTTCGTGAGCGAATCACCCAGCTTTATGAGCAAGGTGCGGGCCAAGCCCGCATTGGGGCCTACGCAACACGCTGGTGGCGTTGGGTGTGCGCAGGTTTACCCGGGACGCAGGTGCTGGTCGAACAGAAAGCCCTCACCGGGGCTACGGACAGACTATCACCCGCACTATGACGATCGGGTTTGGGACAGCATTATTGTTCGAAACACAAAAGTGGGGCTTCAGCGCTACAAGACGCCCTGATCACAGACAAAGCGCGGGCTCTGCCGAAATCACCGATGGATCCATCTTGGGCATCCCACTGTGCGTCGGTGAAATCTTGTGGGCGTGTCCAGTCGTTGCAATTTAGTGTATTGAACTCGCTCTCACCGTTAGGCGCTGTATAGTCCCAGTAGCCAACCTTCACAGTGAAGCTGTTGCCCGCTGAATCTTGATTAAGGAAAGTGCCAAGAGCGGGCACGAATTCTCCATATTCATCATACTCGATCTCAGGACAATTAGGGGCGAGGACAATTTGGGATAGATCAACCTCGCAATTTAAGAGGTCGTCCCAGTCGTTGGCATGGACCGTTCCGTCTGTACGGACGTACGGGTACTCACTCTGAGCAAATCGATCCGCAACGGAAACGGCGCTATCAGACAACCATGCTTTGTAATTGTCGGGGTTTTGTAAACCGGCGTCTGCCGCACGATTTTGGCAAATCGCGTCTGCACCGGCTAAGCCTCCCAAATTACCGTCTTGAAGGGTACTCGTAAGGAAAACAACCTTCTTACAGTCGTAATCGACGGCGCAACTCTCACCCGATTCAAGGATGAGGTCACTCTCGCATTGTGTGGTGGATGGGGCCTTAGAAGTACAGCTGCGATCAATGCTCAAAGTACCCAGCTTCAGCGCTACACCTGAGGTATTACTGATTTCCGCCGGGACGATAGGTAGATTAATGACTCCGCCTTCAGGGTTGTCCAGCTCAAGCATACTCGCCAATGCCTGGGGAATGTTCAGACTGCCAAGTGCGCTCAGGGTTAGACCCGCCCCCAATAACATCACACTCAATAATTTACGCCCCTGCGGGCCGCGCAATGTGCGATAACCTATCACCGCCATCAAGACGGCAAGCGGTATCAACAGCAACGATGGAATCGGCACGGGCACTGCCGGTGCAGAGCTCACTGGCGCAGGTCCATATGTCAGGGTACCGCTTGTTTGCGCGAATGCGACTGAAGAAAGTGTCAGCGATGAAATCGCCGCCCATGCATGTTTGATGCTCATGCTATTGCCCCTGTTTACAGTCTTTTTCTTTGGAGAAAGCTCTGCCTTCAATGCGCCTAATGTTGTAGTGCTTCTATATCTGTTTGAACCCTGAGTTTAACTGACAACGCATTAATACTGAGCCGCGATTCTGCCCAATAATATTAACCAACCAAAGCTTTCTTTTAAATTATGGCCGTTACACGCGGATTTTAGAAGCACGGGGCGCTCATTTTTGAGCGGAGAGGATGTTTGTCTGATACACACTTCACGTCCGCTTTGTGGACGAAAGCGGACGTTCCCAAATTGTGACTACATCATGTCACACAATCAATTATTCAGTGCTACCAAGTCACAGTTAGAAATGGGCAAGCGGCGTAACTGGCTGATTCTAAATAGTATTTAAAATTGTCAGCCAAATTGAAAATCCCCGTGTCGGCAGTTCGATTCTGTCTCCGGGCACCATCTTTCAAGTTGGGCTCAGTTCTGAGCCCCGACTTAACTTCCCAAAGATTTCAACGCATTACTTACAAGCGGTTTGCGCTTTGACTGGGTTCGTTTAGTGACCGCTTACCAAGCGCAGCGGCTTTGCGGGGACCGACTGTAACCAACTGAGTCCGCTGTTAGCGGCCATCTATCTCAAGCCATTGGATGATGTGATGGACCGCGCTGGCATTGCCTATGTGCGTTACATGGATGACTGGGTCATCATGACGCCTCGCCGTCACCAACTCAGGCGGGGTATTCGCCTAATCCAGCAGACCTTGCAGCAGCTCAAACTCAGCACCCATCCAGACAAAACCTGGGTGGGCAAGATAGACCGGGGCTTTACGTTTCTGGGCTACCACCACACCCGTGCTGGCGTGACGCCAGCCAAGGACACCATCGCGCGCTTTCGTGAGCGAATCACCCAGCTTTATGAGCAAGGTGCGGGCCAAGCCCGCATTGGGGCCTACGCAACACGCTGGTGGCGTTGGGTGTGTGCGGGTTTACCCGGGACGCAGGTGCTGGTCGAACAGAAAGCCCTCACCGGGGCCACGAGCAGACCGTCACCCGCACCGTGACGTGACGTGCCGTGTGGCGCTATCCTTCATTGCTCGAAACAGTATAAGCGGGCGCTACCTGAACATGGGTTCTCGCGGGCAACTGTCCATTCGGCTGTGAGTAGGCCTGTGCCACCTAGCATACCGGAAGAAACATCTAACGGCGTCTCCCAACCGTCGCAAGTGGCGCCGACAGTGACGGTGCCGATGGTTGTAGAGCCAGTCCAGACAAGGGGCACGGTAGAGACTCTAGTACTTATCTCCGTGTATCGGATTGGGACACGAAACGAACCAGATACTAAACTTTGGAAGTCATCAGCGAAGATACTACCGGGAATGTCGACGTAAGGGACCGAGCTCTGTATAAAACGATCCCTGACGTCAACGGTGCTATCAGATAACCACGCTTTGAACTCGCCTGGGAGATTGGCCTCAACGGCAAGGGCGTTGCACTTCGCGTCCGCTCCTTCGAGACCTGTTCCCTGACCATTTTCCCGCAAGTCGCCCGTGTAAGTCTCGCTCGTCACAAATACCACTTTTTGAAACTCCGAGACACAGGCGTTTTCGATCATGCAGCTATCACCAGCTTCAAGTATCTGGCCCGACGAACACTCATTAACTGGGTCCTGAGAAATACAACTGGATTCAATGCTAATGGCATCTAGCTTCAGTGCCACACCTGAGGTATTACTGATTTCCACCGGATCGTCGGGTAGCTCAATGACTCCGCCTTCAGGGTTGTCCAGTTCAAGCATACTCGCCAATGCCTGGGGAATGTTCAGGCTGCCCAGTGCACTCAGGGTTAGACCCGCCCCCAGTAACATTACACTCAATAATTTACGCCCCTGCGGGCCGCGCAATACGCGATAACCTATCACCGCCATCAAGACGCCAAGCGGTATCAACAGCAGCGAAGGAATCGGCACGGGCACTGCCGGTGCAACCGAATCAACGGGAGTCGGCGCAGCGGTCACTGACGCAGGCCCATATGTCAGGGTACCGCTTGTTTGCGCGAATGCGACTGAAGAGAGGGTCAGCGATGAAATCGCCGCCCATGCGTGCTTGATGCTCATGGTATTGCCCCTGTTTGCTATTCTGTTCTTTGAGACAAGGCGCTGCCTTCCATGCAGTTGATATAGCAGTGCTGCTATGTCTGTTTCCACCCGGAGTTTAACTGACAACGCAACAATAGTGAGCCGCGTTTCGGCTTGATAATAGAGCGCAACATTATACGTCCAGGTTAGCTACCGACAGGGCATTCTCTTCGATGAAATCGCGTCGCGGCTCTACCTGATCACCCATTAGGGTGGTGAAGATCTGGTCGGCGGCAATCGCGTCCTCAATGGACACCTGCAGCATCCGGCGCACCTCTGGATCCATTGTGGTTTCCCACAGCTGCTCCGGGTTCATCTCACCCAGGCCCTTATAGCGCTGAATGCTGTAGCCGCGACGCGCCTCGTTCATCAGCCAGTCCAGGCCTTCGGCAAAGCTCTGGGTGTTAAACACTTTTTCACCGCGCTGGAAGTAACCCTCTTCTTCGATCAAGTTATTCAGGGTGTTACCCAGTTCCACCATGCTGCGATACTCGCCGGAACCAAAAAACTCGTGGTGATACTCGGTTTCAGATTCCACGCCGTGAGCCAACAGCTTCACAACGGGGAAGAACAGGCTGCGCTCGGTGTCCTTGCGCACTACTACAGAGTAGCTGCTACCCTTGGGTGCAACGGTGAGTAAGCGCTCACTCAAAGTCTCTGCGAAAGCAGTGACCTTGGCTTCTTCGCGCATCTCTTCCTGGGTGAGAGAATCACCGTAAACCGTTTGCCACAGAACATCCGGGGCATACAGACGGCTCAAACGATCAATGGTCGCAGCGACGTCACGGTATTGGTCTACCAGCGCCTGCAGGCCTTCACCGGAAATGGCCGGGGCATCGGGATTAACAAAGATCGATGCGCTCTCCAGGGCTGACTGGGTCAGGTACTGATTAAGTGCTTCGTCGTCCTTGAGATACTGGTGCTGCTTGCCACGAGCGATTTTGTACAGCGGTGGCTGGGCAATATACACGTGGCCGCGCTCAATCAATTCACGCATCTGACGGAAGAAGAAGGTCAGGAGCAGCGTACGGATGTGAGATCCGTCAACATCAGCGTCGGTCATGATGATGATACTGTGGTAACGCAGCTTGTCAGGATCAAATTCTTCCTTGCCAATACCGCAACCCAGAGCGGTGACAATCGTGCCAACTTCTGCCGAGCCCAGCATCTTGTCAAAACGGGCCTTCTCGACGTTCAGAATCTTACCTTTCAAGGGCAGAATCGCCTGGTACTTACGGTTCCGGCCCTGTTTGGCTGAACCACCCGCCGAGTCACCCTCTACCAGGTAGAGTTCCGACAGGGCAGGGTCCTTCTCCTGACAGTCAGCCAGCTTGCCCGGCAGCCCCGCAATATCCAGCGCACCCTTACGCCGGGTCATCTCGCGCGCTTTACGCGCCGCTTCACGGGCACGGGCCGCATCCAGCATCTTACCGACAACCGCTTTAGCTTCCTGGGGGTTTTCCAGCAGATACTCGGCAAAGCGGGCGTTCATCGCCTGCTCAACCGCCGTTTTAACCTCGGAAGAAACCAGTTTGTCCTTAGTCTGGCTGGAAAACTTGGGATCCGGAACTTTCACCGAGATCACAGCGGTCAGGCCTTCCCGGGCATCGTCACCGGTTGTGGATACCGTGGCTTTTTTGGCCAGGCCTTCTTTCTCGATATAAGCATTGAGGTTTCGGGTCAGTGCTGCACGGAAGCCCGCCAAATGGGTACCGCCATCACGCTGGGGAATATTGTTGGTGTAGCAGAGAATGCTTTCCTGGAACGAATCGTTCCACTGCAACGCCACCTCAACACCAATGCCTTCATCCATATCGACCTGGAAGTAAAAGGCCTTGTTGATGGGGGTTTTGTTCTGATTCAGGTAATCGACAAAGGCGTTCAGGCCGCCTTCGTAGTTATATGTTTCTTCATTACCACTGCGCTCGTCTTTCAGCACAATGCAAACACCGGAGTTCAGGAAAGCCAGTTCCCGCAAACGCTTGGCGAGCTGGTCAAAGTGGAACTCGATGTTGGTGAACGTCTCAGAAGAGGGGTGGAAACGAATGGCGGTACCGGATGTATCGGTGTCGCCAATCACGGCCAGAGGCTCATCGGGCACACCATGGCGGTATACCTGCTCGTAGAGCTTGCCTTCGCGACGAATTGTCAGGGTCAATTTGGAGGAGAGGGCGTTAACCACAGACACACCAACACCGTGCAGACCACCGGATACCTTATAGGTATTGTCGTCGAACTTACCCCCGGCATGCAGTACGGTCATGATAACTTCCGCCGCAGAGACGCCTTCATCGTGCATCTCGGTGGGAATACCGCGTCCATCATCGCTAACGGTCACCGATTCATCCGGGTGAATAACGATTTCAATCTTGCTGCAGTGGCCAGCAAGGGCCTCATCAATGGAGTTATCCACGATCTCAAACACCATGTGGTGCAGGCCGGTACCGTCATCAGTATCACCGATGTACATTCCGGGGCGCTTGCGCACCGCATCAAGGCCTTTCAGTACCTTAATACTGGAGGAATCGTAATTTTGTTCTTCGCTCATGAATCACTCTCAAGATTGCTTCTATTTATAACGAGATCACCGCGCTTCAACGGCTGATACTCCACCATGTTCCACGTGGAACATGGTAAATTCGTCCCCGTCTGCCACGGGCCAAACCGCGGCGACATCTTCGCTGTCCACACAGGTGATAAATACCTGGGCTTTCATTCCCGCCAACTGCTCACACACGAGGCGACAATGTTGTTGATCCAGCTCTGAGGGCAGGTCGTCCACGAGGTAAGTACAACGCCCTCGTCCTTTCTCAGTTAACAACTGCCCCTGGGCAAGCTTCAGACCACAAACCACCAGCTTTTGCTGGCCCCTGGACAAGGTATCTGCAGCCAAGTGTCCACCGATCAATACTCTGATATCCGCACGCTGAGGGCCCACGTGGGTGTAGCACTGCTCACGGTCAGAGGGTTCACTGTTTTCCAGCGCCCGGATATATGACAGCTGCTTGTCCCAACCCTGTCGAAAGCGCAATTCCAGCCCTGCCAAGGAAGGGGCCAACTGCGCAATAATGGCCTGAAACCGCGGCTCAAGCAGTTCGAAATAGGCTCTGCGATAGGTCGTTATTATCTCGCCGCAGGCCGCCAGTTCACGGGTCCATACGGCGAGTTCCTCAGGGGATAGTTTACCACGGCGGAGCAGCATATTGCGCTGTTTTATACCCCGCTGAAAGCGCTGCCACTGGTCAAAGAAACGATGTTCCACGTGGAACACACCCCAGTCGAGATACTGCCGACGAGCTGAAGGTGACCCAGTTAAAAGGTCAAAGCTGTCGGCATTAATGACTTGTATGGGCAACTGCTCTGCCATAGCGGCAACAGTTCGCACCGGCCGACCACCGAGCTTAAGAGTTACATCTCCGGTCAGCTCGCGCTGTATGCCCAGAGGCAGACTGCCGGGCTGCAGTTCACCAAACACCGTCGTCTGACTCTGGCCGTGTGTAATCAGGGACTTGATGCTTCCGCGAAAGGAACGCGCCATACCCAGTAAATGTATCGCCTCCAGGATGCTGGTTTTTCCGCTGCCATTTGGCCCATAAAATACATTCACCTTGCGCAAAGTATCGATCTTCACCTGCTGAAGATTTCGCACATTATCAATGTGTATTCGCGACAGCGAAGCAATGTTCATCACAGCAATAGATTCTCCGGCAAGTGATCGAAAAAATCACCTGAAAGTTTGAATTTATCCTTTAATATCAATATTTTAGGTTTTATGCGTCTTGGGTTTTTTGCTTGATTTTCACCGCTTCGGCACACAAACGACCGTGCTCTAGTTTACCGTACTTTGTCACTGCCCCCGAGACCTACCATCTGGATGCTGCAAACGACTTGGCGCTCGTTTTGACGGGTTACCGATACACTGCTGTAATGATGATATGATCCGCCGCATCCACCTCTGCTGCTTACTGCTTCTGGCTTCAACAAGCGCTTACTCAGCAGAGTCCTACTGCGAGCTCGGCACCGACCCGGCTAACGTTTTCCGCGGTTCGACCCTTGATGTGGCGACACTCAACATCGCCCATGGACGCGGCACCAAATTGAACCAGCTGTTGCTCCGACAAGCCTCGATCAAGGAAAACCTGGATAGGGTCGCTGCAACCGTTAACCGAAGCCGTGCGGCCGTGGTGGCACTCCAGGAGCTGGACGTCAATTCTCGCTGGGCTGGCAACTTTGATCATGCAACTTATCTGCTCGAGTCCTCCAACGTGGCGTGCAGCACGCTGGGGCTGCACGCCCAGAATTGGCTGCACCAGTTCGGTACAGGATTGCTGACAACCATGCGCCTCTCCGAGCCGGTAGCCACCGTATTTGAACCGACTCCACCGACCACAACGAAAGGACTCATTGCAGCTACCCTGCGATGGGACGATGGTCATTCGGAGCGCGCAGTACGAATCGCATCGGTCCACCTGGACTTTTCGCGCAAGAATGCCCGTCAGCGGCAAATAGAGAAAATTATCGCCGCGGTCCACGCGACGCCACTCCCGATGATTATCATGGGAGACTTCAACGAAACCTGGAACAGCAAAGATTCCGTTATCCGTCGCCTGGTCGACGAGGCAGGGCTGGTGGCCTTTAAACCTGACGCTGCCAATTTAGCGACCTACAAAACAAAACGATTGGACTGGATTCTCATCTCACCTGAGCTAGAGTTTGTGGAGTACAAGGTATCGCCCGAACTCATATCTGACCACCAGATGGTGATGGCCGCACTGCGATGGCGCCGCACTGAAGAGGACTCCAGATGACTCGCTGCCTGGCCACGGCATTATTGCTATTACTGGTTTCCGCCTGCGCCACGACCAACATTCCCGCTGACCAGTGCCCTGCGGACCGACAAGCACTGGAGAACTGCCCGCCAACCGGCGCTATCGATGACCCCAATATCAACGAGTGGTACAGGATCCGCAGCAGCCTCACCAATGAGGAGTTGGGCAAGGATCCACTCCAAATCGGTATCGATGCGAGTATCCCAGTCAAGGGCAGCCAGGTAAAACTGCTCGGCAGTCGCGAACAGGATGCCATCCGCTCGCTAGTCACCAAAGTGCACCTGATTGAAGAGGCGCTGTACAGCGTAGATGCGGTGTACTACATCTTCAAAGCTGACCTAGCCGGGTTGGCGATCATGGGCGCCATGTGCGACGCGGTCAAGCGCGGCGTCGATATCCGCCTGATGGTCGACGCGATCGGCTCAATGACTCTGAGCAAGCGCTGGCTGCGGGCGCTACACAGTTGTGAACGGGAAGCCGGCTTTATTCGCAACAAGGCGGGAGAAATGACGACCCGGCGCGCGCGCATACAGGTCTTCCTATTCAATGCGCCTTCAAAGTCACCATTTACAGTCAACCGTCGCTCCCACGACAAATTGATGGTTGTCGATGGTTTCGTACCAGAGATCGCCAAAGTCATTACTGGCGGACGCAATGTGTCGCTGTCTTACTACGGTATTAAAGAAGATGGGTCGCCCAACCCTGACACGTACAACGACGCTGAGATTTTACTACGCGCCAGGGATATGACAGAGCACCGCGAAACCGTTGGGGCGATCTCTGAAATCTACTTCAGCCTACTGTCACTCCATGAAACCAATCGGAGGATCCGCTCCCGACAGTTCATTACAGGATTAGACCTCTATACCAAACGACGCGAGCGATTTAAAGAATCACTCAATCAGCTGAAGTCACTATCGCGCATCCAACCATACTTCGCAGACATGGAAGTCTACCTATCCGAAGACTGGCGAGACGCGGACGTACAGATAGCCCACGAGTTCGCCAATCTGACCAATCGGAAAGTGATTACCGATGCCGCCAACAATCTCGCCAATAACCCGAACTCCATCATCTACCAGCTCGAACAGGTGCGTGAGCTTGATGACCGCACCCACATTCGAGTTGTCTCACCCTATCTGTTTCTCGCTAAATACTACGACAAGCAAGGCAATCTATTCCTAGACGAAGCCCAGCGGATACTTGACTGGCTTGCAGAGGCTCCAGAACACCGATACGAAATGATTACCAATTCTGTGCTCACCTCAGACAACGCGGCCGCGCAAGCCATTGTGGATATGGACATGGCACCGCGCATGCTTTTGGGAAAAGACTACAAACACGTCTGGCAGCGCGAAGTGGGCGCAGATGAAACAAGTCACGAGCTAGTGGGCAGTGACACCTGGCTGAAGCTCGTCAATCACCCCCAGCTACAGATCTATGAAACCGGCAAGCTTGATGATGTAGCGCTCGGTGGTGACAAACATTACGGAAAACTGCACGCCAAGTACCTGATAGGCGACAAATACGGTTTTATCGGAACAGCCAACTTCGATCACCGGTCTCGATTATTCAACAACGAAATGGGTTTCTTGTTCGAGAGCGAAGGCCTTCGCCAGGACCTGATCGACGAGTTTGAGCGCTTGAAGAACGAATCCTACCTGTGGGGTTCACCCGAATGGCTGGAAATGCGGCGACAGGTTATAGAAGCGGGTGGTATGAAAGGCACTGCGGTGCGAAATCAGCGACGCATCTTTCGGACCCTGAGGGCCACGGGCCTTGAATATCAATTCTAGACCCGCGATGGGGCTGGATAGACTTGCGCCCGCTACAGCCTCATAGGCATTACCACGTAAACTGAGTCACCTTCGTCCGATTCCTCCAGCAATGCGCTGCTGTTGGCATCAGACAGTGACATTTTGATCTGCTCGCCGCTCAATACAGACAACACGTCCAGCAAATAACTGACGTTAAAGCCAATCTCCAGGGATTCACCCTGGTAATCCACGGGCACGGCCTCTTCTGCTTCTTCCTGCTCGGGGTTGTTAGCCACAATATCCAGGCTATTGTCAGTCAGTTTCAGCCTGACGCCACGATACTTTTCGTTGGACAGAATCGCTGTACGGGTAAAGGCCTGGCGCAGTTCCAGACGAGATCCGAGCACTATCTTGTTCGGGTTGCGGGGCAATACCCGCTGATAATCCGGAAATTTGCCGTCTACCAGCTTGGAGGTAAAGGTAAACTCATTGGTAGTAGCGCGAATATGATTGCTGCCAATCACGATAGCGATATCTTCATCGTCTTCCATTAACAGGCGCGCCATTTCCAACACACCCTTGCGTGGCAGAATCACCTGGGTGTCGTCATTGACCTGCACCGGCTCTGGTAGGGTGCACAGTGCCAGGCGGTGTCCATCGGTGGCCACAACACGCAGGCTCTGCTCCTTGAGCTCCCACAACATCCCGTTCAGGTAGTAGCGAACGTCCTGCTGCGCCATGGCAAAACCGGTGCGGTCGATCAGGCGCTTGAGCTGGCCCTGCTTAATCGTGAACTGGTGAGTTCCCATACTGTCTTCGACGTTAGGAAACTCCCGGGCCGGCAGGGTAGACAGAGTAAATCGGCTGCGGCCCGATTTAACAGTGACCTTGCAATCTTCAGCGGTGAAACTGATGTCACTGCCTTCCGGAAGTGATTTGCAGATATCCACCAGTTTACGGGCAGGCACGGTAACTTCACCGGGTTCGCCTGCCGCCGGCAGCTGCACACGACCAACAAGCTCTACCTCTAGGTCAGTACCTGTCAGAGACAGCCGGTCACCTTCGAGCTCCAATAACACATTGGCGAGAATAGGGAGAGTTTGACGGCGTTCTACCACGCCCGCCACAAGATTCAACGGCTTGATCAATGCATCCCGTGAAATCGTGAATTTCATATGATTCGTTATTCCTTGGCCCAATCGGCGAACAATGCATTCGCGCTATTAAAAAACAAAACTTCCCATCTCTCTCACCCTCAGGTGGTGAGAGATCTCAGCAGGTTCTTATAATCTTCGCGAATATCAGAGTTAGTTTCACGAAGTTCTTTGATTTTACGACATGCGTGAAGAACTGTCGTGTGATCTCTGCCACCAAAGCTGTCACCAATCTCAGGAAGGCTGTGATTTGTCAGCTCCTTGGCCAGCGCCATGGCGACCTGACGCGGCCGGGCAACGGAACGACTGCGGCGACGCGACATCAGATCGGCCACTTTAATCTTGTAATACTCAGCGACGGTGCGCTGAATATTATCCAGGCTCACTTGCTTGTCCTGCAGTGCGAGCAAATCCTTGAGACTGTCCTTGATCAGGTCAATATCGATGTCCCGACCTGTGAAGTGAGCACTTGCTATCACCCTTTTCAGCGCACCTTCGAGCTCCCGTACATTGGATCTGACACGCTGGGCAATGAAGAATGCGGCATCAGGCGACAGATCAACCCGCGCCTGATTGGCCTTTTTCATCAGAATCGCCACCCGCGTTTCCAGCTCCGGTGGTTCAACGGCTACCGTAAGCCCCCAACCAAAGCGCGACTTCAAACGCTCCTCAAGTCCATCGATCTCCTTGGGATAACGATCGCAGGTGAGAATCATCTGCTGGCCGCCTTCCAACAAGGCATTAAAGGTGTGGAAAAATTCTTCCTGAGAACGATCTTTCTTGGCGAAAAACTGAATGTCATCGATGAGCAAGGCATCCACCGACCGGTAATAGCGCTTGAAATCACTGATTGCATTCAACTGCAGTGCCTTGACCATATCGGCGACAAAACGCTCGGAGTGCAGATAGACAATTTTGGCATCCGGCTTTTGCTGACGCAGCGCATTGCCTACCGCGTGCATCAGGTGCGTCTTGCCGAGACCGACACCGCCATAAAGAAACAGCGGGTTGTAAGAATCGCCGGGATTTTCCGCCACCTGACGCGCCGCAGCCAATGCCAGCTGGTTTGATTTACCCTCCACAAAGTTGGTGAAAGTGTAATTTTCCACCAGACCATTTTGATGCTGCAGTGATCCGGCTATTTCGGATTGCCGTGCCGGATTCTGAGCCGGTTCGCTTACAGCCGCTTTGACGCCGTCAGGGTTACGCGAAACCGCAAAGCCAGACACAGCGGGGGCCATGTCGCTACTGGGCGGGGGCGTAAATGCTGCAGGTGTGGCTGGCGCTGGCGTCTCTTGAATCGGTTGTGGTCGACTTGCCGGCACAACTGGGTCTGCAGACATGCTCATAGACGCCCGCGCCACACGAGGCTGTTCCACTGCTACCCGTTCAGGCACTGGCCGACCCGCGCCGATCTCAAGCACCACGTCCAGCTGGTTGCTCGGCTCTAACTCACTTACCAACTCGGCGATCCGAGTTGCGAATTTATCGGATACGAAATCTTTAATAAAACGATTGGGCGCAAACAGGGTGAGACTCTGTCCGTCCGTTGAGGCCTCTAAAGGCCGAATCCAGGTATTAAACTGCTGCGAAGGCAATTCGTCTTGCAGCCGGTCGATACACTGTTGCCAAACTACTCCAGGCAAAGCTATCCCCTTAAAGCGAGGCCCAATGCCGCGCCTTTCTATCATCAGAAGTATATAAAAACGTTATTTTAGCCAAGCATCAGAGCCGCCTGGCGGTCAAAGAATAATAGCGCCACGTGCGCCACTTATCCACAACAATTTTTAGAGGATAAATTTTTTAAAAATGTATATATTTCAATCACTTATTAATGGTTAGATTATTTTTTAACCAAGGTGGTTGGAAATAGTTTTTATAAGTTTTTCTGTGGATAACCTGTCTATTTATTATGCAAAAAGTGTGAGCTGATGGCGCTACCCCAGTACTGGCGCGGGATTGCCAATCAATCCAGGTTTCGGCGCTCTGCAAGCTTTTTAGCGCGCTCGCGACACCCGGAAAATTACCAAGCAATAGATTGAATTAACCACGCCATTTCAATAGAATACCCCACCTTTTTTCGGCCAGACCAAAGCAAGTCGGTCCGGCCTAATCTTCTTTCATATATATAGATATTGGATTGCAGTCATGAAAAGAACATTCCAGCCCAGCGTACTCAAGCGCAAGCGTACTCACGGTTTCCGCTCCCGCATGGCGACCAAAGGTGGTCGCGCGGTTTTGAACCGTCGCCGTGCCAAGGGCCGCAAGGTCCTGTCCGCTTAAGGATTTGGCCCTGAGTGGGCAGTCAAACGGCCAGCGCCAGTTTCGGCAAAGCCAAGCGCCTACTCAATGCCAGGGACTATAGCCGAGTATTTGACGGCGCTGAGGCCAGAGCCTCACACAAGCATTTACTGCTCCTGGCAAAAAGCAATAACGAACCCGGGCATCGCCTGGGTTTAGTTATAGCTAAAAAAAATGTACGTCTTGCTGTACAGCGCAATAGAATCAAGCGCATTGCCAGAGAAGTGTTCCGCCAACTCCCCGACGCTGAACAGCACCTCGATGTAGTGCTACTCGCCAGGCGAGGCCTGGATCAGTTGGATAACGCAGAGCTATCCTCTATATTGCAGCAGCAATGGCAGAAACTCATTCGCCGTACTTCCGACCGCCGAGATTCCTAATGCGCCGCCTCTTTATACAGCTCATCTCCTGTTACAAGCTGCTGCTGAGCCCGTTTCTTGGCCATCACTGTCGTTTTTACCCGACCTGTTCCAGCTATGCCCAGGAGGCAATCGCTGAATACGGGGTTCTGAAGGGCTGCTACCTGGCGCTTCGCCGACTCGGTAAATGCCACCCCTGGCACGAAGGCGGTATTGACCCGGTCCCGCCGCGGGATTCCAAACAACCCTGCTGTCACCACAGTCACTAACCCAGAGATCAACATGGATCTGCAACGCTCACTACTTATAGGCGCTATCGCCGTACTTTCTTTCATGCTTCTCACTGAGTGGGTGGCTTTCAAAGACGAGAGAGAAAGCAGCCGACTCCCAGATACCACACGCATTCTCAACAGCGATGCCTCATCTGACCAGGAAATGCCTACAGCGCCCGCACTGAGCGAGGCCGCGGGTGAAGACGATATTCCCACTGCGCCGGCACTCGATCAGGCTTCGAAAGACGTCCCGGCTACGACTACTGACTCCGGTAATATCATCCAGGTTCACACCGACAGCCTGCAGGTAGCCATTGATCTCAACGGTGGCGACATCATCGAGCTGGCGCTGCCACGCCACCTGGCCGATATCGACGATCCCAACAGCGCTTTCGTCCTGCTCGAACAAAACGAGCGCCGCATTTACGTCGCCCAAAGTGGTCTGATTGGGCAGGATGGTATCGACAGCAACGGCCGCGCACTGTTTACCGCCAGTGCTGAACGCTTCGAAATGACCGACAGCGATGACAAGCTCGCTGTCGACCTGGTGTGGCAAGGCGATAATGGTGTAAAAGTCACCAAACGCTTCACATTCACCCGCGGTGACTACCTCGTTAACGTGGACTACCTGATTGAAAACGGTTCCGACACGCGCTGGCAGGCTAACCTGTTCGGCCAGATCAAGCGCGACAGCACTGTCGCTCCCTCAGCCAGCGCTTCAGGTATGGGCATGCAACCGTTCCTAGGTGCAGCGCTGACCCAACCCGAAGAACGCTTTACCAAGTTCACCTTTGAGGACATGGCAGAAGAGCCCTTCAAGGCTCAGCTTCCCGCGGGTTGGATTGCCATGCTGCAGCATTATTTCCTCAGCGCCTGGGTGCCCAACCAGGAGCAGTCACATACCTACAGCACGCGTGTGACCCGTTCCGGTTTCAATATCGCCGGCTTTACCAGCCCGGCTATCACCCTGGACCCCGGCCAGAACGGTCAGGTAGGTGCGGGTTTCTGGGCCGGTCCGAAAGATCAGTACCGACTCAAGGAGATCTCTCCCTACCTTGATCTGGTGGTCGACTATGGCTGGCTGTGGTGGATTGCCCAGCCGCTGTTCTGGCTACTGACCAAGATGTACGCACTGGTGGGCAACTGGGGCGGCGCCATTATTCTTCTGACCCTGTTGGTGAAAGCCGCCTTCTTCAAGCTGTCTGCTACCAGTTACAAGTCCATGGCACGCATGCGCAAAGTACAGCCCAAGATGCTCGAAATCCGCGAGATGTATGCCGACGACAAACAAAAGCAATCCCAGGCCATGATGGACCTGTACCGCAAGGAAAAGGTCAATCCCATGGGCGGCTGTCTGCCCATTCTGGTTCAGATGCCGGTGTTTATCGCCTTGTATTGGGTGTTAATGGAGAGCGTTGAATTGCGCCATGCGCCATTTGCCCTCTGGATTAACGACCTGTCAGTGATGGACCCGTACTTTGTGCTGCCCATTCTCATGGGCGCCAGCATGTGGTTTATGCAGAAGCTGAACCCACCGCCCACGGATCCCATGCAAGCCAAGATCATGCAGTGGCTGCCGATTGTTTTCACATTCTTCTTCCTGTGGTTCCCCGCAGGCCTGGTACTGTACTGGGTAGTGAACAACCTTCTGTCTATGGCACAGCAGTACGTGATTACACGCCAGATCGAAAAAGGCGACATCGCCTGATTCCTTTCGCCCCGGTCCTCGCCGGGGCGCTATACTCTGCCGAATGAACGCCAGCTCACAGCTCGACGGAGACACCATTGTTGCTATTGCCACCGCCCCGGACGCGGAGGCGTAGGCATTATTCGGCTATCCGGCGGCAAGGCACTCGACATTGCCCAGGCGATAACGCAGCTTAAACTCTCCCCTCGTCACGCCCATTTCTGTCAGTTTCGCAGCCGCGAAGGCCAAGTGCTCGATACCGGCGTTGCCCTGTATTTTCCCGGGCCGAACTCCTTTACCGGTGAGACCGTTGTGGAACTACAGGGACACGGTGGTCCGGTTATCCTCGATTTACTCGTCGGCACTTGCATCGCCCACGGGGCGAGACAGGCAAGGCCTGGGGAATTCTCTGAGCGCGCCTTCCTCAATGACAAGATGGACCTCGCCCAGGCTGAAGCCATCGCCGACCTCATCAATAGCACCACCGAACACGCAGCGCTCAATGCGACACGCTCACTGCAGGGCGAGTTCTCCGCACAGATCGACGCCCTGGTGCAGAAAGTCACTGCCCTGAGAGTGTACGTGGAAGCGGCTATCGACTTTCCCGAAGAGGAGATCGATTTCATCGGCGACGGCCAGGTCCGCGAACAATTGCTTGGCATTATTAAACAATTGGACAAAGTCCGCGCTGCTGCCCGTCAGGGCACCTTGATCCAGGAAGGCATGAAGCTGGTTATTGCGGGCAAACCCAATGCCGGCAAATCCAGCCTGCTGAATGCGTTGTCAGGGCAGGACACTGCGATTGTAACGCCTATCGAGGGAACTACCCGCGACGTGCTACGCGAACGGATTCAGGTAGATGGACTGCCGCTACACATCGTCGACACCGCAGGGCTGCGCGACAGTGGCGACGCCGTTGAGCAGGAAGGCATACGCAGGGCCTGGTCAGAAATGGAAAGCGCCGACCGGATCCTGCTGGTGGTTGACGGCGCCGACTCTGGCCACAACAACGATGACCCGGGAGTCATATGGCCTGAGATCAGCGAGCACTTGACCCGCACTATCCCGGTGACGGTGATTCACAATAAGTGTGATCTCAGCAATCGGCCGATAGGCATTAGCGAAAGCCAGGGTCGCACTGTCATCGAGCTCTCCGCCCGCACCGGCGATGGGATGTCTCTGCTGAGAGAACACCTCAAAGACTGTATGGGCTACAGCGCCGTCAACGAAGGCAGCTTCAGCGCACGCAGACGTCACCTGGCGGCCCTGGACCAAGCGGCAGACGCACTGGCCACAGGCCGCTATCAACTGGAAAACGCTGGCGCCGGAGAGTTATTGGCTGAAGACCTGCGCCTATGTCAGGACGCCCTGGGCGAAATTACCGGCAAAGTCACCTCCGACCAGTTACTCGGTGAGATTTTTTCCAGCTTCTGTATTGGCAAATGATCCAGCGTTTATCCACACATCTTCCCCTCCCTGCCCACAAGCTATGAATGAACAGCGTTTTACCCACAAACTACGCACATATCTGCAACGCGTTCTTAAGGTGCTCGACGAGCATGAACAACGGCAGTGAATAAAACTTTGATGACTGTGGGAGGAAAGGTGAATAACAACGCGGCTTTTTCTGTTGACGCTGTCGCGTCGATTTTTACCCAGAACTCATCACCGGGCTTTCAACGCCTGCTCACCAGTTAACACAGCGTTTATCGTTAGGCTTATCATCTCTGTAAATTATTGATTTATATAAATATAAAGGAGTTAATCACAGGTCTGGACGCCCCTAATAATTACAACAACAACAATCCTATATATACATATCAATACATATATATCTTTATATTCTTATATTCAGACAGGGCACGTTTTACTCAAATTCATAACCGTTCCCGACCATCATGTATGCCTCTGCAGGCGTGCTTGCTCTTCCCAGAGCCTGGTTTCTAACAGGTAAGTGCCCGTATAGCCTGACGATTTCCCGGCGCCGTTCTGCCAGCGCCTGAAAACTTTCAAGTAACGGTTGCTGATCGATGGGCACTCGAACGAGGTGAGTGTCGAACCAGGCGAGTCCAACATCATGCCAGTCCAAGGACTCCATATTGCTGAGACACATCACTACGGCCAACTGTTGCGCAATCGGTGTACGACGCAGGGCTGATGGGCCTGGAGGTCGATGATAAATATGGCGGTGTGGTAGGCGGCCTCGATGAAGACACCGGCATGTTAAGCCTGTGGCGCACCACGCGAGCTATGCGCATTGCGCCGATTAACAATGAAATGGTGCTGAACTATATTGCCCAGCACGGTTTGGGCATGCAGCGCTCGTACTAGCGCTGGGGGTCGCAGGTAAGCCACAGGATGTGGCCTACCTGAGTGAAGTGCGTTACCAGCCGCACTGGCGATTTTTATTCTGCTCGTCCAGCCAGGTCTGCAGCGGGGCAAAGTAATTCAACATAGCGCTGGGATTTACATCGCGCTCGCCGCTGAACGCTTCCAGAGTGTCTTGCCAGGGCTGTGAGGCACCCGCCACCATCAACTCGTTCAGGGCTGCTCCCGCTTCCTTGCTGTTGTAAATCGTACAGCGGTGCAGTGGTCCTTTGTGTCCGGCAAGCTCACACATCCGCTCGTGCAGTTGGAATTGCAGTAGGTGGGCCAGGAAGTAGCGTGTGTAGGACACATTGCCCGGGATGTGGTACTTGGCGCCCGGATCAAAGTTGGATTCGTCGCGCGCTACCGGTGGCGTTACGCCCTGGTACTGCTCACGGAGCTTCCACCAGGCGGCGTTGTAGTCTTCTGGACCGACTTCACCGGCAAATACCTGCCAGCGCCACTTGTCCATGACCAGCGCAAAGGGCAGGAATGCCACTTTGTCGAGTGCCAGTTTCATCAGCCCCGCAATTTCTGTCTCCGGGTCTGCCTTGGGTGCAGCGTCCAGCAAACCGATCTGATGCAGGTAGTTGCCATTGACCGACAGCGCAATCACGTCGCCCAGCGCCTCGTGGAAGCCGGGATTGGCACTGCCCTGATGAAAATAGTTCTGCGATTTGTAGGCGCGCTGGTAGTAGTTGTGACCCAACTCGTGATGGATGACTTTCACTTCGTCTTCGGTGCGCTGGATGCACATCTTGATGCGCAGGTCATCCTGGGAATCCACATCCCAGGCACTGGCGTGGCAGACCACCTCGCGATCGCGAGGCTTGGTGAACTGGGAGCGGGCCCAGAACGTGTCTGGCAGCGGATCCAGCCCCAGGGAGACAAAGAACATCTCTGCCATTTCGACCATGGCGATCTCGTCCATTTCCTTGTCTTCGAGGATCTGGGTGAGGTTGTAGGGTGCTTTGGCATTACTGCCCATGACCACATTTTCTATGCCAGACCAGGCCTGGGCCCACATGTTGCCCGTGAGGTGTGCGGGAATCATGCCGTTGCCAGGCATGACATCGGCACCATAGAACTCGGTTAACTTGGCTTGGACATGGCACTGCAGAGATTCGTACAGCGGCTTGGCTTCATCCCAGTAGCGCTCCATGCTGGCGGAGAATTCGTCGCCCGACATGTCGTAACGGCTCCGCCAATAGTCGCCCATATCAGCAAACCCAAGGTCTCTTGCTCCCTGGTTGGACAGCTCTACCTGACGGCTAAAGGGCGCGCGCATGGGTGGTGCGATCGTGCGCCAGCCCTCCCACAACTCAGCTTGCTCGCTGGCGTCCCGCGATGTACTCAGGGTCAGCTCCATGTCGCGCAGTGACAGGCAGTTTCCTTCTTCAGGGCAATATTTGCCCGTTGAATACAGGTTCTTCAGGTGGGCCCCGATCTCTACCAGCTCGGCGGTGGCGGCCTCGCTGGCGGGTGCGGGCAGATTGACCCCTTGGCGCACCCGATTCAGGTTGCGGCGATTAACGTTACTCAAACCATCCTGGGCCAGAAGTTCATTCGCCTGGCGGGCGAGCTCGAGAAAGATCAGGCTGCGTTCCCGGCCGGTTTCGATAACCAGCTGCTGGGTGTCGTAAGTGATATGCGTATTGAATATCCACTGCGCGCGGGCATCGCGCAGGGCAATTTCAGAGGCGGTGGCCCCGGCTTGTTCGAAGAATGCTTCCGCGGTCTTGTTGGGGTTAGCCAGCGTGGCTGAAGCCAGCGTGGCTGTGGCGATGGCGGGCAGCGCCAGTCGGAATAGGTTCATAGTGTTTGGCAACTCCAGGTTATGGATGAATACCCCAGTAGAACGAAATAACAGCCTGCGACCTCAGTCGTGTAATGGGGTGTAATTGAGCGGATAATCATTTTTCGCGAGAGTAGATCAGGTGCAGGGGAGCACCAACATGCGAACACGGACGTTCACTCTTCCTGCACTCTTTTCCTCTATCGACATCCATCCACACCCCTTAACCTGAGCGGCTAGCTGAAGGCGGGGATTATTTCTACCCTGGAATCGGAAAGTGCTCTGCCGAGTGTGCAGGGCGTGTTCTCGTTTTCCTGCCAGGCCGAGATGGCCACTTTGGCTACCTGGAGCCCCTTTTGCGTCACCACGCAGCGCGCGTAGGTGTCACGGAGCCGGCAGACACGCAGGTAATCCAGCGAGAAGTTGATGATTTTGGGCACCACGGGTTGGTCTATACGCGCGATGAGGAACTGGGACGCACATTACTCCATAAATCCGCCTATGACACCGCCATGCATTGCGGGCACCATGGGATTTTCACCAGCCATGCAGATAACGTTGCGGCACTGGGTGACTTGTTGAGCAACTCGTCGAGGATCATTGGGCCATTTCCTCAGTGAGATCGACATCGCGCATGATGACAAAGGAGCCGGTGGCGCGATGTTGTCCAGGCGATACCTTCCATAAAGGCGACCCGTTCCGCAGCCCGACAGGCCCGGCCTGCGGCAACTAGGTCATGTCCCCCTTTGGCAACCCTATGTGATCGATACGCAAATCCAGAGTGGGCGTAATGTGCGTTCCGACTTGGTCGTGGGCGATCCCGGAAAGCCCTAGCGTCTGGTCAAGCAGCATGGTGATCACTCCGCCGTGCAGAGCGCCGGTATCCGGATTGCCCACCATGGAGGGGTCGTAGGGCAAACGGAGGGTGATTTCGCTGTTATCAATACTGACAACGTCGATGCCCTTGAGTTGGGAATGCACCACAAATTCGCATATCCGGCGCAACGTGGTGTACTGATGTTCGGTAGAGACAATTCACGGGGCCTCCTTTAGCCCCGTGATTCTGCGCCGAAATTACAGCAAGGGGGCGATGACCAGGCTGACGATAGCCATCACATTGATAAGAATATTCATCGATGGGCCAGATGTATCCTTGAAGGGGTCGCCCACAGTGTCGCCGACCACGGTCGCTGAGTGAGTCTCTGACCCTTTGCCGCCGAGGTTGCCCTTCTCGACAAACTTCTTGGCGTTGTCCCAGGCGCCACCGGCATTCGCCATCATCAGCGCCATCAGCACGCAGCCCAGAAGAGCCCCGCCGAGCATGCCGCCCAGTGCCTGGGCGCCCAGGGCAAACCCAACCAACACCGGTGTTGCGACAGCGATAGCGCCAGGGCCAATCATTCTGCGCAGGGCCGCGGATGTGGCAATGTCGACACAGCGCGCGGTATCCGGTTCAGCCTTGCCCTCCAGCAGCCCGGGAATCTCGCGAAACTGGCGACGGATCTCGGTAATCATATCGAAAGCGGCTTCGCCCACGGCTGTCATGGTGATCGAGGCAATCAGGAACGGTACTGCTCCGCCGATAAACATACCCACCAGAACGGTGGGGTCAGACAGTTCCAGCGAGAACCCGGGGTTATTGGCTTCGACGGTTTCCACGAACGCGGCAATAATCGCCAGTGCCGCGAGCGCCGCCGCGCCAATGGCGAAGCCCTTGCCAATCGCTGCGGTGGTATTGCCGACTTCATCGAGACCATCGGTGATTTTGCGGGTTTCTTCGCCCATGCCAGCCATTTCAGCGATACCACCGGCGTTATCGGCGACAGGTCCATAGGCATCAATAGCCATGGTAATACCCACCGTGGCCAGCATGCCGACCGCCGAAATCCCTACCCCGTAGAGACCTGACAGTGAGGTCGATACCCAGATAATCGCGGCCAGAAAGAGAATCGGCAGCACAACCGACTGCATACCGACAGCCAGTCCCGTAATCATGACGGTGGCTGGCCCGGTCTCGCCGGATTTGGCAATTTTCTCGACCGGCGAAGAGCCGGTGTAGTACTCGGTGATAAGGCCAATGGCGACACCACCGACTGCGCCTGCCACTACGGACCAGAAGATGTCAGTTTTCAGCCCCAGTGCGGCAATGAGAAACCAGGCCATGGCCGCAAAAATGACCGGCGCGGCCAGGGTGCCGGTGCGCAAGGCCACTTCCGGGGCTGCTTTACTGCGCGCCCGCACAATCAGGATGCCGCACAATGAGGCGATCAGGCCAATGGTTGCCAGCGAGAGCGGTAAAAACATCATCGCCGCCATTTGTTCCGAGGAGATCGCCATGGTGGAGGCAATGGCGATACAGGCGATCATGGAACCGCAGTAGGATTCAAAAATATCCGAGCCCATACCGGCGATATCGCCGACGTTGTCACCCACGTTGTCCGCGATGACACCCGGATTGCGGGGGTCGTCCTCTGGAATCCCGGCTTCAACCTTACCGACCAGGTCGGCCCCGACATCGGCACTTTTGGTGAAAATACCGCCGCCGACCCGTGAAAACAGTGCAACGACCGAGGCGCCCATACCAAAACCGTGAATAGCGTGGGCCGTCTCCGGATCGCCACCGAAGTACCAGTAGAGGCTGCCCAGGCCAATCAAGCCCAGTGAAGCGACACACAGGCCCATAATCGAGCCCCCGTAAAAAGAGATCGAGAGCGCGGCATCCTGGCCGTGGGTGTGTGCTGCGACGGCGGTACGAACATTGGCCTTGGTCGCGGCAAACATGCCGAGGAAACCGGCGATTGCGGATGAAAGTGCGCCGACCAGGAATGAAATCGCGGTATTGGCGCCCAGAGGTGAGACAAATATCGCGACCAGCAATACCAGGCCGAACAGCCCCAGCATTTTGTATTCGCGCTGCATAAAGACCATGGCGCCCAGGTGGATCTGGTCACCGATTTTCTTAACCTGACCTTCGCCGTGATTATGGCGAACCATGATGTGATAAATAATGAAGGCGATGGCCAGACCGGCCAGACCGAGCAAGGGGGGTACCACATGATATTCAGACATAAGCTGACTCCATGTTGACTATTATTTGATCTTGCACCTGCATGCTACCTAATGTGTGACGGGGGTGACAAGATCAGACATCCGGGCTTGTATCACGGCGTTGGGGCCGCGAGAATGCAGGCATAAGTTAAAAGAATAGGTGAACACATGACCTGGTTGTGGTTTCTGGCCGTTGTGATAGCTGTGGTCTGGTTGATAGGCCGCTTGCATCTCAGCGGTGCCGATTTGCGCCAGTACGATGCCCCTGCAGGTGAGCAATTTCCCGGTACGGACTTCAGTGACGAGCGCGATCACGTGGAAGCGTCCCTCAAAGTCGGTAGCGGTGCGATCCGCGAACAGCCCAGACGCGAGCAATTGAAGCTGCTGCGGGAATACCTCGACAACATGTCGACGGGACTCGACCTGCCTGCCACATTTACCCCGGTAGACGCCGGCGGTGTGCCCGCAGAATGGGTGATTGCGCCAGAGTCAGACCCAGATCGACGCTTGCTGTATATCCATGGCGGTGGATTTGTCATGGGCAGCCCCCGCAGTCACCGCAATATCACAGCCCATTTTGCCAAGCTGTGCGGCGTGTCGGTGTTGTCGGTTGATTACCGGCTAATGCCCGAGCATCCGCGGCTGGCGGGGGTAGAAGACTGTCAGCTGGCGTACCAGTGGCTCCTGGAAAATGGGCCCGAGGGCAGTTGCGCGCCCTCGCTGATACTGGTCGCAGGTGATTCTGCCGGCGGTAATTTGTCGTTAATGATTAGCGCCTGGAGTCGCGATCATGCTTCGCGCAAGGTTGATGGGGTTGTTGCACTGTCGCCGGTGACCGACCTCACGCTGGGTTCACCGAGCATGAAAGATAATATCGAAACTGACGCTATGCTCGGCCCCATGTTTGCCGGGCTGGCGAAAATACCGCGCCCGCTCCTGCTCTGGATGAGCTGGTTCCAGGGCCGGACTACGCCCGCCAATCCGGTGATATCACCGGTATTTGGTGATCTGAGCAACTTGCCGCCAACACTGGTGCATGCCAGTGAATCGGAGATGTTGCGCGATGACGGCAGGCGTTATGTGAACCGCACTGTATCACAGGGCTCACCGGCCAGGCTGCAAACCTGGCCTGCCGTGGTACACGTGTGGCACATGTTTTATCCCGATCTAACTGAGGCCAGGGAGGCCTGGGAAGAAATCCGCAAATTTATAGCCGAACTGGGCTAGGGGGTTTACCCATGCAACAGCGTGATGGCCGCTTCCAGGGCGCCGCAGGTCATACCATTTACTACCAGTACTGGACACCAGAAGAACCGCCCCGCGCGGTGGTTCTGCTGGTGCATGGTTCCGGTGAACACAGTAATCGCTACGTCCATGTGGCCGAGTTTCTGACTGCCAGGGGCTTTGCGGTAGCGGCAATTGACCACATTGGGCATGGCAAATCCGATGGCCAGTATGGCCATATGGAGAAATTTCAGCACTATCTGGACACCTTGGAAATTTTCCATCGCCAGGTCAGCTGGGATTTCGACAAAGTCCCCATGTTCCTGTTTGGCCATAGTATGGGCGGCTTGATTTCCGCGCTCTATCTGTTGGACTTTCAGGATGAATTTGCCGGTGCGGCTCTGTCAGGGCCGGCGATCAAGCCCGATCTTGAGCCGAGTAAGGGGCAGTTGTTATCCATTAAGCTGCTCTCGAAAACTACGCCGTCCCTGGGTGTGTTGCAGCTGGATGCCGCAGGTGTCAGCCGCGATCCGGCCGTGGTCAAGGCGTACAATGAGGACCCCCTGGTTTTCCACGGCAAAATGTCTGCCCGCTATGTGGCTGAGTTGTTCGGGGCCATGACCCGGATTCAGGCTGAGGCCAATAAAATCACGCTGCCGTTGTTAATGATGCACGGTGAGGCTGACACGCTAACCTCACCCGAGGGAACCCGGATGCTCAATGGCCGGATTCGCTCTGAGGACAAGACGGTGAAGCTCTATCCCGAGCTGTATCACGAGATTCTGAACGAGCCTGAGCAGGGCGAGGTTCTCGAAGACCTCGTCAGCTGGATGCAAGCCCGGTTGTAGCAGGCGGGATGGGTGGTTTCGCAGCAATATTCACCTTGCTCGCTTTTTGAACAATGCCGGTCCTCTGCGTATAATCTCGCCCCCTGATTCAGGTGGCGGACGAGGCCAGCGGTGGAATTCAAACAGACCTACGATGTGATAGTGGTTGGCGGCGGACATGCCGGGACCGAGGCGTGCCTGGCGGCCGCCCGTATGGGCTGTCGCACCCTGTTGTTGACCCACAGTGTCGACACGCTGGGCCAGATGTCCTGCAACCCCGCGATTGGCGGTATTGGCAAGAGCCATCTGGTGAAAGAAGTGGACGCGCTGGGCGGCGCGATGGGCCGGGCTACCGATCGTGCCGGTATTCAATTCCGGATTCTCAATTCCCGCAAGGGACCCGCGGTGCGGGCTACCCGCGCCCAGGCCGACCGGGTGCTTTACCGCAACGCTATTCGCGAAATTCTCGAAGCCCAGGAAAACCTGTCGATCTTCCAGCAACCGGTGGATGACCTGCTGATCGAGAACGGTGTGGTGGCCGGTGCCATTACCCAGATGGGCGTGATCTTCCGGGCGCCTCGCGTGGTGCTCACCACCGGTACTTTTCTCGGTGGCAAGCTGCATATTGGTTTGGAAAATTCCGCCGGCGGCCGGGCGGGAGATCCACCGTCGATTGCCCTTGCCAACCGGCTGCGCGAACTGCCGTTCCGGGTGGAGCGACTGAAGACCGGCACACCGCCACGTATCGATGCTCGCAGCGTGGACTTCTCCGGGCTCGAAGAGCAGTGGGGTGAAGAACCCCTGCCGGTAATGTCTTTTATGGGTTCTGTCGATGAACATCCCGAGCAGCGCTGTTGCTGGATTACCCATACCAATGAACGCACCCATGACATTATCCGCGCGAGCCTCGATCGCTCGCCGATGTTTTCCGGTGTGATTGAAGGGGTGGGCCCGCGTTATTGCCCCAGTGTCGAAGACAAAATTCACCGCTTCGCTGACAAAAATTCTCACCAGGTGTTTATCGAGCCCGAGGGTTTGTCGACGCCTGAGCTGTACCCTAATGGCATTTCCACCAGCCTGCCCTTTGATGTGCAGATTGAACTGGTGCATTCGATCAAGGGCTTTGAAAACGCCCACATCACCCGGCCCGGGTATGCGATCGAGTACGATTTTTTCGATCCACGTGATCTGCAGTATTCGCTGGAAACCAAAGCGCTGCCAGGACTGTACTTCGCTGGCCAGATCAATGGCACTACCGGTTACGAAGAGGCAGCTGCCCAGGGATTGTTGGCCGGCATGAACGCGGCCCTCGCCGCGCGTAGCGAAGCGCCATGGTGCCCGCGTCGCGATGAAGCCTATCTCGGTGTGCTGGTAGATGACTTGATCACCATGGGCACAATCGAGCCCTATCGCATGTTTACCTCCCGCGCCGAGCATCGGTTGTTGTTGCGCGAGGACAACGCAGATCTGCGCCTGACTCCAGCGGGCCGTAAGTTTGGTCTGGTGGATGACGCGCGCTGGCAGCGATTTGAGGCAAAACAGGAAGCCATGGAGCGCGAGAGCCAGCGCCTGGCTAGTACCTGGATCCAGCCGGGAACCGCCGAGGCCGACCAGTTGGCCGACAAGCTTTCCAGCCCACTGACCAGGGAGTATTCCCTGGCCGACCTGCTCAAACGCCCGGAACTTGAGTACGCCGACATCGCTGCGGTTAAGGGTGAACCCACCCCAGATACCCAGGCTGCCGAACAAGTGGCAATCCAGGCCAAGTACGCCGGTTACATCGACCGTCAGAAAGATGAGATCGAGCGACTGCGTCGCTATGAGAACACTGCGCTGCCTGAAGATCTCGATTATGAGCAGATTGATGGTTTGTCCAACGAGATGAAGCAGAAGTTGGGTGAAGCGCGGCCCGCGACCCTGGCCCGTGCCAGCCGTATTCCAGGAGTCACTCCGGCGGCGGTATCGCTGCTGCTGATTTACCTCAAGAAGCGCGGGGCCCTGGCTGCGGCGGCGGATGACACCCGCCAGTTGGCCTGATCCAGTTTGGACAGCGCACTTACTTCACAGCTCGAAGAGGGCTGCCGGATACTCAACGTCGCCCAGCAACCCCAGGACCAGCCGCAATTACTGGCTTACCTTGAACTGCTGATCAAGTGGAACAAGGCCTATAACCTAACGGCGGTTCGCGACCCAGCGCAGATGGTTACCAAGCATTTGCTCGACAGCCTGGCCATCGCGCCGCACCTGCGCGGCCAGCGGCTGATCGATGTGGGCACCGGTGGCGGATTGCCCGGCGTGCCCATGGCGATTCTATTCCCTGAACGCGAATTTCACCTGCTTGATAGCAATGGCAAGAAGACCCGCTTCCTGTTTCAGGTGAAAACTGCGCTGCGCTTGGATAATATGACAGTTCACCAGGCGCGCGTGGAATCATTTGCGCCAGAAGCCCCTTACGACACTGTGCTGTCACGGGCGTTCGCCACGATAGGGGACATGGTGGGCGGTTGCCGCCACCTGCTTGGCCCGGATGGCCACTTTCTCGCCATGAAGGGTGTCTACCCGGAGGAGGAAATCGCCGTCGTTGCCGAAAGTTGCAGGCTGGAAGCCGTGCACGAACTGCATGTTCCCGGTTTGGACGAACAACGTCACCTGGTGGATATGACACCGCGTTAGCAGCGCAAAGCAATAACAGACCAGGGGTAACAGGGGTTAATAGTGGCAAGAGTTCTCGCAATAGCGAACCAGAAAGGCGGCGTGGGCAAGACCACCACCTGTGTCAATCTCGCTGCTTCCCTGGCTGCCATGAAAAAGCAGGTTCTCCTCGTTGATCTCGACCCCCAGGGCAATGCCACCATGGGCAGCGGCATCGACAAATATTCCGCCGAAAAAACGATCTACGATGTGCTCGTACAGCGGGCACCGGTTATGCAGGTGCGCCAGACGGCTGCTGCCGCTGGCTATGATGTGCTGCCGGCCAATGGCGATCTGACCGCAGCTGAAGTTGAGCTGCTTGAAGTGGAAAACAAAGAGGCGCGGCTGCGAGCGGCGCTGATGGAAGTTGACGCCCACTACGATTACGTACTGATCGACTGTCCACCCTCACTGAATATGCTGACGCTCAATGCGTTGATCGCCGCCGACGGTGTCGTCATTACCATGCAGTGTGAGTATTTTGCGCTCGAGGGGCTCTCTTCCCTGGTGGAAACCATTAACGGCATCGCCGGTTCGGTGAATCCGGACCTGATGATCGAAGGCATTCTGCGCACCATGTACGACCCTCGCAACAGCCTGACCACAGAGGTCTCCAGCCAGCTGCACGAGTACTTTGGCGACAAGGTGTACCGAACTGTTGTACCGCGCAATATTCGCCTCGCCGAGGCACCTAGCCACGGCGTGCCGACCATGTACTATGACAAGTATTCCCGCGGCTCCAAGGCCTACATGGCGCTGGCCGGCGAAATGATTCGTCGCGAGGAAAAATCCGTCGCTGCCGCCGCATCTGCAATTAGCCCCAACCTGCTGACCTGAGGAGACCATAATGTCAGGCAAGAAACGACACCTCGGGCGTGGTTTGGATGCCCTGCTCGGCGCTGCTGCCCAGCAGCAGCCCGCAGCCACCGGTGATGCCTCGCCCGGCGCTGGTTCTGTTGCTGACAAAACCCTTAAAGAGCTGCCCGTCGATCTGGTGCAGCGCGGTAAATACCAGCCCCGTCGTGACATGGAGCCTGAATCGCTGCAGGAACTGGCCGACAGTATCAAGGCCCAGGGTGTGATGCAGCCTATTGTGGTGCGGCCGATCTCCGATAAGAAATACGAAATTATTGCCGGTGAGCGCCGCTGGCGCGCCACTCAGTTGGCGGGTCTGGATGTCATTCCCGCGGTTATCCGCGAAGTGCCCGACGAAGCGGCCATCGCCATGGCGCTGATTGAGAACATTCAGCGGGAAGATCTCAACCCTATAGAAGAAGCGGTTGCCCTGCAGCGCCTGCAGCAGGAATTTGAGCTGACCCAGCAGGAGGTGGCCGATGCAGTGGGTAAGTCCCGCTCCACGGTCACCAATCTATTGCGCCTGATGAGTCTGCAGGAAGATGTGCGCCGCCTGGTGGAGCACGGCGACCTGGAGATGGGCCATGCCCGTACGCTGCTGGCGCTGAATGGCGGGGACCAGTCCCACGCCGCGGCACAAGTGGTTGGCAATGGCATGAGCGTGCGTCAGACCGAAGCACTGGTGCGCAGCCTGCTGGCCGCCAAGGACAAACCCGCTGCCGAGCCCAAGGCCCTGGACCCCAACATTCGCCATTTGCAGGACGACCTGTCCCAGCGCCTGGGTACAAAAGTCCAAATACAGCACTCAGCCAAAGGCAAGGGCAAGCTGGTACTAAACTACAGCTCTCTGGATGAACTGGACGGTATCCTCGCCCATATCAAGTAGCGATTTCTCATCACTGAAACGCCCTGGCATTGAGCCCGTCGCCTTCGGGATCTGGGTATATTAATCGATGATTGGCATGGGTGCGTCTGCACCATTCGAGTTGCCACCACCGCGCCATGCCTTGCATGAGCATTCGCACTGATATTTTTGAACCATGGCAGGTCCAATGGCCACTTAGCAACGGCTTACTGGGAACTGATATAGATGCTTAAATCTACCGTATATAGTGAATAAAAAATAATCAGGCACTAGATAGGGGATTTGTTGCATATCCGCTGTGAAAACCCCTATATATTGTAGGGATCGTGCAGCTAAAAGCGGCTATTTCATGTTCAAATACCGACTATTGGCCGGTTGCTCCGGTCTTCTATAGCACCTATAATGCGCGCGCCCTTATAGAGGATGAAACCCGTGTGGCTATTGGTTTGGGGAGTAAGGTGAGGCTTCATGCCCGGTGCTAAAATTGCACGCCCTCCTGTCCATCGCATCACTCTGACTCAACTGGCGGTACTCACATTACTGTGCCTGGCTCTGCTGGTGTACAACGAGGTGGTCGCCTGGTCATTGGCCGCGGGAGGCCTGGTGGCTGTTATTCCTCAGGCATATTTTGCCCATCTCGCCTTTCGTTGGCGGGGGGCAAAATCCGCCAGGGACATGGCTCGCGCCAGCTATGCCGGTGAAATCGGCAAGTTCATGCTCAGCGTGGCGGGCTTTGCGGTAGTTTTTGCCGCAATACGGCCGATTGACGGCCTGGCAGTGTTCGCCGGATATCTGGCGATGCTTACGATACAGATTATTGGTAGCTGGCTGCTGCTCACGCGCAGCCAGTGAACAGAGAACAGACGCAAGAGTTCTTATAGATGGCAGCTTCAGGCGAAACACAGACAGTTTCCGAATATATTGTCCACCACCTGACCAACCTCACCTACGGCAAATTGCCTGGCGGTTTCGAACGCTACGATGGTTCCATCGTCCCCGACGGCGGTGTCTGGACCATGGCTCACGGCGGCGCGGAAGCCTCCGCAATGGGCTTTATGGCAATCCACATTGACTCCATGCTCTGGTCTATCGGCCTCGGCATCGTGTTCTGTCTGTTGTTCCGCTCGGTCGCCAAGAAAGCCGAAGCCGGCGTGCCCTCCGGTTTTGTGAACTTCGCCGAGATGGTTGTCGAGTTCGTCGACAACACCGTAAAAGATACCTTCCATGGTAGGAACGCCTTGGTTGCGCCCCTTGCGCTGACCATTTTTGTCTGGGTGTTCCTGATGAACCTGATGGACCTTATTCCGGTTGACCTGATCCCGCACACCCTGATGCTGCTGGGAGTTGAATACCAAAAAATCGTGCCATCCACCGATCCCAACATCACCATGGGTATGGCGTTGGGCATCTTCATCCTGATGCTCTACTACTCGATTAAGGTGAAGGGCTTCGGCTTTGTGAAAGAGCTGACGCTGAACCCCTTCAACCACCCGATCTTTATTCCGGTAAACCTCTTTATGGAAGTGGTTGGTTTCCTGGCCAAGCCCTTCTCTCTCGGCCTGCGTCTGTTCGGAAACATGTACGCCGGCGAGATGATCTTTATCCTGATTGCCGCCCTGTTCAGTGCTGGACTGTTCTGGATGGTTCCGGCGGGCTTGATGCAAATGGGTTGGGCGATTTTCCACATCCTGGTAATCACCCTGCAAGCATTCATCTTCATGGTGCTGACGATCGTGTATCTCAGCATGGCTCATGAAGATCACTGATTAACTTTAACTTTAACCTTTTGGTTATTTACACACTCTAGGAGAAACGCATGGAACTCGTAATTATTGCTGCCGCCATCATGATGGGTCTGGGTGGTCTTGGTGCCGCTATCGGTGTAGGCCTGCTGGGCGGAAAGCTGATTGAAGGCTCTGCTCGTCAGCCTGAACTGGCTCCCAAGCTGCAGACTACCTTCTTCCTGGGCGCTGGCCTGGTAGACGCGATCCCCATTATCGGTGTTGGTATCGCTATGTACCTGATCTTCGTAGTAGCCCCCGGCGTTGTTGCATAAGGCATAGTCTAACTAGGGACCTTTCGGGTCCTGACAACCGGTGAGGAAAACAGCGTGAACATTAATCTTACGCTTATCGGACAAATGATCGCCTTCGTGTGCTTCGTGTGGTTCTGCATGAAGTTCGTATGGCCGCCTATCCTGGCCGCCATGCAGGAGCGCGAGCAGAAGATCGCCGACGGCCTGGCAGCCGCAGACCGCGCCAGCCATGACCTCGAACTGGCTCAAGAGAAGGCGGTAGAACGCCTGAAAGAAGCCAAGGAAGAGGCCGCAGGTATTGTCGACGCCGCCAACAAGCGCGCCAATCAGCTGGTTGAAGAAGCCAAGGACGCCGCTGTCGTAGAGGCAGACCGCGTTAAAGCTTCTGCCCAGGCTGAGATCGAGCAGGAATCCAACCGCGCACGTGAAACACTGCGTGGCGAGGTTGCAGCTCTGTCTCTGGCCGGCGCTGAAAAGGTTCTGGGTGCAGCCATCGACCAGGAAGCTCATAAGGAGCTGGTCGACAAGCTGGCCACAGAGCTGTAATCGCGAGGGAGCTATGGCTGAACTAAGCACACTGGCACGCCCCTACGCCAAGGCAGCGTTTGAATACGCACGCGAGAAAGACGCACTTGCGCAGTGGTCAGAGCAGCTGGCCACCGCCGCAGCGGTTTCCGCGGCTGAGGGCATGGATAAGGTTCTGGACAATCCGTCCATGACTGACGCGCAGCAGGCAGCAACCCTCAACGAGGTTTGCGGTGATGCTACCGGCGCTGAAGTTAAGAACTTCGTCAACATTCTTTCCGACAACAAGCGGCTGTCGCTGCTGCCGGAAATTTCTGCCCAGTTCGAACTGTTCAAGGCAAATCTGGAGAAGTCAGTAGACGTAGAAGTTGTCTCTGCCTTTGACCTGGATGACGCCACCGCCGAAAAACTGGCGGGTGTATTGGGCAAGAAACTCGAGCGCGAAGTGAAGGTCAGCACATCTACCGATGCTGGCCTTCTGGGTGGCGTATTAATTCGGGCCGGTGATCTGGTGATCGATGGCTCCGTGCGCGGCAGGCTGAACAAGCTCGCCGAAGCAATGAATTCCTGAGCTTTTATAGATAGCAATAGGATTGAGGAACAAACAGCATGCAGCAACTGAATCCATCTGAGATTAGCGAGATTATCAAGTCGCGCATCGATTCACTCGATGTGTCGTCTGAAGCTCGCAACGAAGGTACCGTGGTTTCCGTAACCGACGGTATTATTCGTATCCACGGTCTCGCCGAAGTTATGTACGGTGAGATGATTGAATTTGAAGGCGGCATCTACGGTATGGCGCTGAACCTTGAGCGCGACTCCGTTGGTGCGGTAGTACTGGGCGACTACAAAGGCCTGAAAGAAGGCCAGAGCTGTCGTTGCACAGGCCGTATTCTGGAAGTGCCCGTTGGTCCTGAACTGCAGGGCCGCGTAGTAGACGCGCTGGGTAACCCGATTGACGGTAAAGGCCCGTGAACGCGGCCATGACTGACGCACTTGAAAAAGTTGCTCCCGGCGTAATCGCCCGTCAGTCAGTTGATGAGCCCGTTCAGATTGGTCTGAAAGCGGTTGACGCGATGGTACCCATCGGCCGTGGCCAGCGTGAGCTGATTATTGGCGACCGCCAGATTGGTAAGACTGCGATTGCGGTTGACGCCATCATCAACCAGAAAGGCTCCGGCATTAAGTGTATCTACGTAGCGGTTGGTCAGAAGGCCTCCTCTGTTGCTGCTGTAGTGCGCAAGCTGGAAGAGCACGGCGCCATGGACCACACTATTGTGGTTGCTGCGACTGCTTCTGACCCTGCTGCTATGCAGTACCTGGCACCTTTCGCCGGTTGCACCATGGGTGAGTACTACCGCGACCGCGGTGAAGACGCCCTGATTATTTACGATGACCTGACCAAGCAGGCCTGGGCTTACCGCCAGATCTCCCTGCTGCTGCGTCGTCCTCCGGGCCGTGAAGCCTACCCTGGTGACGTGTTCTACCTCCACTCGCGTCTGCTCGAACGCGCCGCGCGCGTTAACGCCGACTACGTTGAGAAGTTCACCAACGGCGAAGTGAAAGGCCAGACCGGTTCTCTGACAGCACTGCCTGTCATTGAGACTCAGGCAGGTGACGTTTCTGCGTTCGTACCGACCAACGTGATTTCTATTACCGACGGTCAGATCTTCCTGGAAGCTGACATGTTTAACGCGGGCATCCGTCCTGCGATGAACGCCGGTATCTCCGTATCCCGTGTAGGTGGTTCGGCCCAGACCAAGATCATGAAGAAGCTGTCCGGTGGCATTCGTACCGCACTGGCACAGTATCGCGAACTGGCGGCGTTCTCGCAGTTTGCTTCTGACCTCGACGATGCTACCAAGGCCCAGCTGGATCACGGTGAGCGCGTAACCGAGCTGATGAAGCAGAAGCAGTACTCACCCCGTTCCATCGCTGAGATGGGCCTGGTGATTTACGCTGCGGACAACGGTTTCCTGAACGACGTTGAAGTTGCCAAGATCCTGGACTTTGAAGATGCACTGTTGTCCTACGCCCACGCCGAACAGGGTGAGCTGATGAACAACATCGTCGCAACCGGTGACTGGAACGACGAGATTGAAGGTGCCTTTAAGGCCCTGCTCGAAAACTTCAAGTCTACCCAGACCTGGTAAACCCCGAGGACCAGTAAATGGCAGTCGGAAAAGAAATCCGGACCAAGATCTCGAGCATCCAGAGCACGCAGAAGATCACCAGCGCCATGGAAATGGTTGCTGCTTCCAAAATGCGTAAAGCTCAGGACCGCATGCAGCTGGGCAAGCCTTATGCCCGCCGCATGCGCGCTGTGGTCAGTCACATCGCTAACGCCGCCCCCGAGTACAAGCACATGTACATGGAGCAGCGTGAAGTTAAGCGTGTGGGCTACATTGTTGTCTCTACCGATCGCGGCCTTTGCGGTGGCTTGAACGTCAACCTGTTCAAGAAGACCGTCAAGGACATGAAAACCTGGAACGACCAGGGCATCGATATCGATTTGTCCCTGGTAGGTGCCAAGGCCATCGCCTTCTTTAACAGCTATGGCGGCAATGTCACTGCAGCCGTTCGCGACCTGGGCGAAGAGCCCTCGGTTGCCGACCTTATCGGTGGCGTAAAAGCCATGCTGGATGCTTATGCAGAAGGCAAGATTGATCGCCTGTTCCTGGTGAGCAACGAGTTCGTCAACACCATGACTCAGGACCCACAGGTGGAGCAGTTGCTGCCCCTGGAGCCCAAAGAGTCTGACGAGATGAAGCACCACTGGGACTACATCTACGAGCCCGACGCAAAAGAACTGCTGGAAGCACTGCTGACTCGTTACATCGAGTCTCAGGTATACCAGGCGGTTGTTGAAAACGGTGCCTGTGAGCAGGCCGCGCGTATGTTGGCGATGAAGAACGCCACCGACAACGCTGGTGAGCTGATCGAAGATCTGCAGTTGGTTTACAACAAGGCGCGCCAGGCGGCGATTACCCAGGAGCTGTCTGAGATTGTCAGCGGCGCTGCGGCGATCGGCTAAGCGATTAGAAACAATAGGCGGCAGACCACTATTTTCGCGACCAGAAAATAGGCTCTGTTCCCGGTTTGAAAGAATTTTATTAGAGAGGATCCGAACATGAGTAGCGGACGAGTCGTACAAATCATCGGCGCGGTAATCGACGTGGAATTCCCACGCGATGCTGTGCCGCAGGTATACGATGCACTGAAGATCACCGAGAAGGACACTACCCTGGAAGTTCAGCAGCAGCTGGGCGACGGTGTGGTTCGCGCGATTGCGCTGGGTTCTTCCGAAGGTCTGTCTCGTGGCCTGACCGTAGAAAACACCAATGCACCCATCTCTGTGCCTGTTGGCCCTGAGACTCTCGGTCGCATTATGGACGTACTGGGTAACCCCATCGATGAGTGTGGCCCCATCGGCGAACAGGAGCGTGCTCCCATTCACCGTGAAGCCCCCGCTTACGACGAGCTGGCTGCTGCTGAAGAGCTGCTCGAAACCGGTATTAAAGTTATCGACCTGGTCTGCCCCTTCGCCAAGGGTGGCAAGATCGGCCTGTTCGGTGGCGCCGGTGTTGGTAAGACCGTAAACATGATGGAGCTCATCAACAACATCGCACTGCAGCACTCCGGTCTGTCAGTATTTGCCGGTGTAGGTGAGCGTACTCGTGAAGGTAACGACTTCTACTACGAGATGCAGGAGTCCGGCGTTGTTAACGTTGAGAACTTCACCGAATCCAAGGTAGCCATGGTATACGGCCAGATGAATGAGCCCCCCGGCAACCGTCTGCGCGTAGCACTGACCGGCCTGACCATGGCCGAGAAGTTCCGTGACGAAGGCCGTGACGTTCTGCTGTTCGTCGACAACATCTACCGTTACACACTGGCGGGAACCGAAGTATCGGCACTGCTGGGTCGTATGCCCTCCGCGGTAGGCTACCAGCCCACCCTGGCGGAAGAGATGGGTGTACTGCAGGAGCGTATTACCTCAACCAAGGTTGGCTCTATTACTTCTATCCAGGCGGTATACGTACCGGCGGATGACTTGACCGACCCCTCACCTGCAACCACCTTTGCTCACCTGGACGCGACCGTTGTACTGTCTCGCGACATTGCGGCGAAAGGTATTTATCCTGCGATCGACCCGCTGGATTCAAGCTCTCGTCAGCTGGATCCGCTGCTCATCGGTAGCGAGCACTACGACACTGCCCGCGGTGTACAGAACGTACTGCAGCGCTACAAAGAGCTGAAGGACATTATTGCGATCCTGGGTATGGACGAACTGTCCGAGGAAGACAAGCAGACTGTTGACCGCGCGCGTAAGATCGAGCGTTTCCTGTCTCAGCCCTTCCACGTGGCGGAAGTATTCACCGGCTCTCCTGGTAAGTACGTTTCCCTGAAGGACACCATTTCAGGCTTTAAAGGCATTCTGGCCGGTGAGTATGACCACCTGCCCGAACAAGCTTTCTACATGGTTGGCAGCATCGACGAAGCCGTCGAAAAAGCCAACAACATGTAATCCAGCTGTCATTTAGAGAGGCCATACCATGGCAATGACCATTCACTGCGATATCGCCAGCGCCGAAGAAGAAATTTTCTCCGGCCTGGTGGAGCTGCTGGTAGCCACCGGCAGCGAAGGTGAGCTCGGCGTCAGCTACGGTCACGCGCCGTTGCTGACCTCGCTGGTGCCCGGCCCGGTTCGCGTCGTTACCCAGAGCGGTGACGAAGAGGTGTACTACGTTTCTGGCGGCTTCCTGGAAGTTCAGCCTGGCGTGGTTTCTATCCTGGCCGATACTGCCCTGCGTGCCGACGATGTCGACGAAGCAGCCGCTGAAGAGGCGCGTCGCGAAGCAGAGCAGGCCCTGACCAACCAGTCCGGTGAGTTCGACTACGGTCGCGCTTCCGCACAGTTGGCCGAGGCAGCCGCCCAGCTCGCTACCCTGCGTAAGATGAAGAATCGGGCTGGCCGCGGTTAAACGCAGCTCTTGTTCCGGTTTGAAGAAACCCCGGTATTACCGGGGTTTTTTTTGTCTGTCAGTTATGGGCGGTTGTTGTGATAGAGCGTTTATCGCCTAGCTTCAGCCATCCAGGCAGAGCAGCTCCGGGCTCAGGCCTAACGAACCCAGCCTGGAACCGATCTCAGCTTCATAGACAGGGTTAACGACGATTACGGTGTCAGGCGGCGCTGCACGCAAATCAGCTGTCGCAATAACCATCTGACCTGTACCCGGCATAAATGCACCTTGCTTGTGAGGATTGATGTCGACCATCTGCTCGATGCTATCGCTACCTTCGATCCGGGTGAGAAACGATACCGCTTTTGAGCCTCCGCCCCACAGCACCACGCGTTTTCCCTGCTGTCCAACAGGTTTTGCCAGCGTGTGCTTTGTTGCTGCTAGTGCTGGAGATAATGCGCAGCCGCTGCCAGTTCCTCATGTGGGTCACTTATTGTCGAAGACGTTCGTGCACAAGGCTTGGCTACCAACATGATGTACTGGTCATCGTACTCAAGCCGGCTATCGAGTACCTCGAAATCACAACGTTCAAAAATTCGCCGCAGCGATGTTTCGCTGAAATAGGAACAGTGCTCGTAGTAAATGCCCCAGAAAGCGCCTTCACGAAGAACACGTAGTACATCGGGTAGCTCAAAGAACACCAGCGTGTCTTGCGCATCATCGAGTGCGTCACGCAGTTGCTCGACAAAGTCGCCTGCGTTGGGGATAGCTCCAGAGTGTGGCGGCAGACAACGACATTTGCAGATAGGAGCTGGTCAACCCGCCTATGGGTTCACCGGGCTCTGCATGCAGAGAGGGCGCCGCCCATTCGCTACCCACTGCAGGGTCTGGGTAGAAATCATAGTTGGTGACAGCAAGCGTACACACGTGCTCGTCACGCGTTCGTTCATCGGCTATTGCCAGGCAGGGAAATTAAAAGGGTGATAAAAAGCGTTTTTAGTAGATCCATTTTGACTTTCCTCAATGTCACCCGGGCGAGAACTCGCCTGCGGGTTCCGCAGACTATAGTTGCTGGGTATTGGAGCGCCCTTGAATCAGTCGATCAATTTCTGATTTATTCCTGATCAGGAAAAAGCAGCGTAAATTCAGGGGTTAGTGCGCTACCGGAGGGCGCTAGACACCGCGGTTTAGTGTGCCTCAGCTCGCAGGAATCTGCTGGGTAATGCAGTGGATGTTGCCGCCGCCGAGCAGAATTTCCCGGCCCGGCACACCAATTAGCGTATGTGCTGGGAACACGCGTTGCAGTAGCTGCCTCGCGGCTTCGTCGGTGGCGGAATCCAGCAAGGGGAAGACGACCCGCTGGTTGGTGATGAGAAAATTGGCATAGGAGCCGGCCAGTCGTTCGCCTGGTTCGCGCACCATATTGGACGAGGGCTGAATGCCTGCGGCCTCTTCGTCGGTCATGTACAGCGGGCCAGGTAATGGCAGCTTGTGCACCTTGATTTTGCGGCCGCGCGCATCGGGCTTGGCCTCGAGCACAGCCAGTGCTTCGCGGCAGATGTCGTACACCGGATCCTGAGGATCGTCGCACCAGCTCAACAGGACTTCGCCGGGGCGCGCGATGTGCAGAATATTGTCTACATGACCGTCGGTTTCGTCATTAACAACCCCCCGTGGTAGCCAGAAGAAAGTCTCTACGTTCAGGTATTCACGCAACAGGTTTTCTATGTCGGCTTGATCGAGGTGCGGGTTGCGCCCCGGATGGAGCAGGCACTCGGCCGTGGTGATACAGGTACCATCACCGTCGACGTGAATGGAGCCACCTTCCAAAACCAGCGGTGCACTGTAGCGTGCCTCGCCCCTGACGCTGAGGAGCTCAGCTGCCAGCGCAGCGTCCAGTGACCAGTCTTCGTACAAGCCGTTGACCTCGCCGCCCCAGGCATTGAACTGCCAGTCTACACCGCGTACCTGACCCGTATCGTCGCGCACATAGGTGGGGCCGATGTCGCGCATCCAGCTATCGTTGCAGGGTATTTCGAGTACGGAAACGTCCGTGGGCAACATGGCCCGAGCGCCTGCGGCCCCCTCTGCAGAGGTACACATGATGACGGGTGTTTCAGCGGCGATGGCACTGGCGATTGCAGCAAAAGCCGCCTGGGCGGGTCCGGCATTGTTGCGCCAGTTATCACCGCGCTCCGGCCAGGCCATCACTACTGCCTGTTGCGGTTCATGTTCGCCGGGCATCTGAAAGCCGTCGGCCCTCGGTGTAGAGGCCAGGGTATCGCTCATGTGTTGTCGCCGCAGGCCAGGTTGGCGATCGGGCTGTAGAGTTCAGGGCGACGATCCCGGAATAAGCCCCAGGCACGGCGGTATTCAGCCGCTGCCTCCAGATCGATTTCTGCGATCAGGATTTTCTCTTCGTCTCTGCCGGCTTCGGCGATCTTCTCGCCGGTGTGGTCGGTGATGAATGACGAGCCATAGAATGTGGTGGTAATGCCATCGTCTTCTTCCACGCCGGTGCGATTGGAAGCGATAACAGGCAGAACATTGGCGGCGGCATGGCCCTGCATCACCCGCTGCCAGTGAGCGCTGGAATCGAGGGTGGGGTCCTGGGGTTCGGAACCGATAGCGGTTGGGTAAAACATGGCTTCGGCGCCCATTAACGCGCAGCAGCGGGCGGTTTCCGGGAACCACTGATCCCAGCAAATGCCGGCGCCGAACGTGCCGTAGCGTGTTTTCCACACTTTGAAGCCAGTATCGCCGGGCGTGAAATAAAACTTCTCGCAATACCCTGGGCCGTCGGGAATGTGGCTCTTGCGATAGTTCTCCATGACTGTGCCGTCGGCGTCGATCATCACCAGGGAATTGAAAAACGTGTTGGTGTCTCGCTCGTAGTAGCTGATGGGCAACACCACCTCGAGCTCAGCAGCCAGGTGGGAGAAACGCTCGATCAGCGGATTGCCAGCCAGGGGTTTCGCCAGGTCAAGATAGCGATACTGCTGGGTCTTACAGAAGTAGGGCGCCTCGAACAGCTCCTGCAGCAGAATAACCTGAGCGCCGCCGGCATGGGCGTCGCGAATGGCCTGCTCGGCCTTGGCCATATTGGCGTCGATATCCCAGCCAATGGTCAGTTGTGTGGCGGCGAAGGTAACAGTGCGGCTCATAAGGTCTTCCAGTGAACGAAAATATCCCTACAAGCATAGAAGAAAATGGACTTGGCTGGATTACCACCAAGGGGTTAACCACTCGGTGGGTTACAGCAGCTCCCATAAAGTATCGAACAGAATTTGCTGGGTAGAGGCGATGGCGGCTGAATCGATGATGACCACCACGGGGTAATTTTTGTCCGCCAGGGTAATCATGGCCACCTTGGGTGGGTAAATAGCAATATAGGACGCGTCGGTGGTTTGCGATGCAGGCAGCCATTTGCGCTCCGCGTACTCGGCTTCGTCACCCCCTTCGCCTACAGCCAGGGCGCGCACGCGAATACCGCGGGCCTCGCGCTGGCGGGTGAAATTGGGGAAAGGCCGGTACAGGTGTTCGCGCAGGGTCTTAGTGGAGATGACCGAGTATCCGCGCTCCGGGTCACTGGCGGTACTGTCGAGAATATCGCGCAGGACAAGCTCGACGCCGTCGTCGCCCTCGTAGAAGCGCACATTGCCAGGGCTGAATTGCCCCTGGGACTGTTTGAGCTCGGGAATGACCTCGGCGCGCAGCTGTTCCATCGCAACCGTCAGTGCCTGTTGGCGGCGTTCGGCCAGTTGCAGTAGTTGCTCCGGTTCTTCCGCCTGGAATACCCGCCGCTTGCCGCGGGGCAGGTAGTTCACCACGCCTTTGGTGGCCAATTGTTTGAGGGTTTCGTAGGTGGTGCCGCGATTGACGCCGGCCTCGGCAGCAACATCGCGAATAGAGGCAGGGCCCAGGCGCAGCAGGGCTTTATAGATATTGATTTCGCGATCGTCGAGACCGATCTGGTACAGGCTATCGTTTTTCATTTGTTGTCATTTTATTTGTGACAAAAAGCGTTGTAATGAATAAAGCTAAGACTAATATGCGCTTATAAAGCAATTTATGTCAAAAAATATCTGACAGGTGATGCCTGATCAGGGCTTGCTGGACACATTTAAATGAATCTTGAAATTATTATTCTCGCCGCGGGCAAGGGCTCGCGCATGAAATCCCCGTTGCCAAAAGTACTGCACCCTGTGGCCGGTAGCCCGATGCTGCAGCGCGTGGTCGACACGGCGCAAACCCTGGCACCCCGTGCCATCCATGTGGTGGTGGGTCATGGGGCAGATGACGTCAAACAGGCCATGGGCGATGCTGCGGTGAACTGGGTCACACAGGCCGAGCAGAAAGGCACAGGTCACGCCGTGCTTCAGGCGCTGCCTGTGATTGGCGAAGACAGCGTGGTGTTGGTGCTCTACGGCGATGTGCCCCTGATTCGCACCGAAACCCTGACTGAACTTGTTGCCGCAGCGGCGTCCGCACCGGCGGTGCTGACGGCGCGTGTCTCCAACCCGGCCGGGCTGGGACGTATTTTGCGCGACAACACCGGTAAGTTGCTGGGCGTTGTTGAGCACAAGGATGCCAGCCAGGCTGAGCTGGCCATCGACGAAATCAATACCGGCGTGATGGCGGTGCCTGCCGCCGATCTGTGCTCCTACCTGCCCCGGGTCGGGAATGAAAATGCCCAGGGTGAATACTACCTGCCGGACGTTCTGTCGCTGGCGGTTGCTGACGGCAGGGCGGTCGCCAGTTGCATGGCCACCTCCGAGGTTGAAGTACTCGGGGTTAACGACCGGGTGCAGCTCAATCGGGTGGAGCGTGAGTTCCAGCGGCGCCGCGCCGAAGATCTGTTGCTGCAGGGTGTGGCCGTGGCTGACGTGAGCCGTTTGGATATTCGCGGCGAGCTGACCTGTGGCAGCGATGTATTTATCGACGTGAACGTCGTGATCGAGGGTGTCGTGCAGCTCGAAGATGGCGCCAGGATCGGCCCCAACTGCGTGCTCAAAAACGCTGTTGTCGGTGCCGGAGCCCAGATACACGCAATGAGCCACATTGAAGAAGCGACGATAGGCCCCGATGCGAACGTCGGGCCCTATGCGCGCTTGCGTCCCGGTACCGAGCTGGCGGCCGGTGCCCGCGTCGGTAATTTCGTGGAGACCAAAAAGGCGCGGATTGGTGTCGGCAGCAAGATTAACCACCTCTCCTATGTGGGCGATTGCGAGATGGGCGCAGGTGTAAATATCGGTGCCGGCACCATCACCTGTAACTACGACGGTGTGAACAAACACAAGACCACCATGGGCGACGGCGTCTTCGTGGGGTCCAACAGCACATTGGTGGCGCCTATTGAGATTGCCGACGGCGGCTTTGTCGGCGCGGGCTCCACCGTGACCAAGGCGGTGGGCGAGGATGAGCTAGCGGTCAGCCGCGCCAAGCAACGTAATATCCAGGGCTGGAATCGCCCCGGCAAACCCGACGGGGAGCAGTAATATGTGTGGCATTGTAGCCGCCGCCGCGCGGCGTGAAGTCAGTGAGATTCTGCTTGAGGGGCTGCGCCGTCTTGAGTATCGCGGCTACGATTCTGCCGGCCTGGCTGTTCTGGATGACGACGCCAGACTGCTGGTGCACAAACGCCTGGGCAAAGTCGCGGAGCTGGAGAAAGCCCAGCACGCGCAGCCCTATTACGGGCCCACGGGTATTGCGCATACTCGCTGGGCGACCCATGGCGAACCTTCCGCAGCCAACGCACACCCGCACACCTCAGGCGATCGCATTGCGTTGGTCCACAACGGCATTATCGAAAACCACAGCGTACTGCGTCAGCAGTTGGAAGCGGAAGGTTATGTGTTTACCTCCGCGACTGATACCGAGGTCATTGTTCATTTGCTCCATCGGGCCATGAACGGCTGCGACGATATACTCAAAGCAATGGCTACCGTGGTTGATCAGCTTGAGGGCGCCTATGCCCTGGCAGCGATTGATCGGGAGAACCCCGGCCAGATTGTCGGAGCCCGCCAGGGTAGCCCGCTGGTGATCGGTGTGGGCATTGGCGAGAACTTTATGGCCTCCGACCAGATGGCTTTGCGCCAGGTCACGGACCGTTTCATCTACCTCGAGGAGGGTGACATGGTACGCATCACACCCGCCAGCATCGCGGTATTCGATGCCCAGGGTGATGCGGTAGAGCGCGAAACCACCCGTATCGCTGAGGCCGAAGAGACCGTAGAGCTGGGTGACTACGATCACTACATGCTCAAGGAAATCTACGAACAACCCCGCGCTCTGGCAGCGACGTTTAGTGCAGCCGGCGGCCATGAAGTTGCCGACAGCGCATTTGGCGAGTGCGCTGCCGAGATTTTCGATCGGGTAAAAGCGGTGCAGATTGTCGCCTGCGGCACCAGTTTCCACGCCGGTATGGTGGCGCGTTACTGGCTGGAGGAGCTGGCGGGTATTCCCTGTGAGGTAGAGGTAGCGTCTGAGTTTCGCTACCGCAAGCGGGTGCAGATTCCCGGCACTTTGTTGCTGACCATATCCCAGTCAGGTGAAACTGCTGACACACTGGCAGCCTTGCGCGATGCGGGCACCGATGATTTTGTCGGTAGCCTGGTGATTGCCAATGTCGACAACAGCTCATTGGTGCGCGAAAGCGATCTGGTATTCCTGACCCGTGCCGGTGCTGAAATTGGTGTGGCCTCTACCAAGGCTTTCACCACCCAGTTGGTAGGCCTGCTAATGCTCACCATCGCACTGGGGCGTCGCAACGGATTGCCGCAAGGGCGTGAGCAGGAATTGGTCAATGCTCTGCATGCACTGCCTGATTATGTGCAGCAGACCCTGGCACTCGATACCGCCATCAAGGCATTGTCCGAAGCCTTTATTCCCAAGCACCATGCATTGTTCCTCGGCCGTGGAATTCACTATCCGGTGGCGATGGAGGGTTCACTCAAGCTCAAGGAGATTTCCTATATCCATGCCGAGGCTTATCCCGCGGGAGAGCTCAAGCACGGCCCACTGGCGCTGGTCGATGACGACATGCCGGTGGTGGCAGTTGCTCCCGGTGATGAATTGCTGGAGAAGCTGAAGTCCAACCTCGAGGAAGTGCGCTCGCGCGGGGGTGAACTGTTTGTGTTTGCCGATCGCCAGGCGGGCTTTACCAGCGAGCCCCGGGTCAGGGTGTTGGCCATGCCGCACTGCCCGGAAGTGGCCAAGCCCATCATCTATACAGTGGCGTTACAGCTGCTGTCCTATCATGTGGCGGTACAGAAAGGCACTGATGTCGATAAGCCGCGTAACCTCGCCAAGTCGGTTACGGTGGAGTAACCGCTGGCTCTGGCGCCGTGCTGATGCGCGAGCGCTGGGGCATACATGTCTCAGCGAAGGCCCCTGGTAGTCTGTTTCTCACGGCGCTCGTCGACTTTGCGCATGACCGGGTGTTTATGTTCATGCGCGGGCTGCAGCGCGTGCAATCGCGGCAGAGTGCGAGTGGCCTTGGCTTGACCATTGACACTTTGAGGCGCGACTGAGAACAGCGCATCGAGGTTTTCACACAGGCTTAGCCCTGGCTGCAGTGTTCGCTGCGCGGGTACGGCGTTGAGGTATTTAGAGACATCGGCTTCATCTAGAATGGTGCTCAGTACCAGTCGCGCGCGTTCCTTGATCTGAGGGACCGACGCACGGTTGAGGCTGCCCCACTGCAAGATGTAATCGGTACAGTCCTGGGGTTCCTGTGCGGGCTCATCCAGGAATGACTGAAGCTTGTCGACGCCGAAGAAGTACGACATCAACACTTCCTCGACCAGGGTAGCGGTGTCTTCGTAAATGGTGGAGTAGGAGTACATGCTGTTGGCTGTGTCGGAGGCAAAGGCCTGGCCGACATCGGCTGCGGTCAGGTTGAGTATGGTGTTATTGGCCTCCACTCCCCGGTACAGCACGTCGGCGACCTGGTACAGCAATTGTGAAGAGAGTGGATAGGTGTTGCCCAAGCCGGCGCTGGCCTCAAGCCCCCACAGTCGGAAGTAAAAGTCCAGCGGCGTCAGCGTGCTGTTCGCGGGTGGCATGATGGCGGGGTGAATGAAATCGTTGGCGTGGGCCAGTTCGTGGGCAATGACATAGCCCAGCGGCAGAATGATCTCCACAAGACTTCGCGTGACGCCTTCGGGATAGTCACCGCTGAAACCCCAGGCGAGGTTGCGCCCGGACAGGTAAGTCCCTGCGGGAATAAATTGCAGCGCGTTGCCAAAGTCGGAACGGAAATCTGGGGTCCAGTCGATGCTTTCACGTTCTCTCGGGGTCAGCCACAAATCCTGCGGGTCGATATAAATGGCGCCGGTTAACGCAGTGAAGAACGCGGGGCGAATGTCTGAGCCAATGACGATGGCGGTAACACCGCGGAACATTTTGAGCATTTCCGGTGGCAGGTTCTGGAGCACCTGGGAATAACGGTTACCCATCCAGCCATGGCTGACCACGACGCGTTGCATAATGTCGCTGACCGATGGGTTGCTGGTCACTGCGCCAATGTATGGCAGGGTCTGCATGGAGCACACGCTGTGCGGGTTGCTGGCGGCAGCACAGTTCACCAGGACATCTTTCCAGGGAGAGGATTGGCTGTATGGCTTCAACTCAGCGATCGGGTTGAGGGACTCTGCAATGCCGAAATCGTAGCTCACGGTTGCCAGCGTACCCGCTTCATCGAGGGTCGAGATCATTAGCCAATAATCATCGGGAATGTAATCCGCGGTGGGCAGAGTGAATTCATAGTTCGGTCCTACTCGCGTCCCCGGGATGATCATGGGCATGCCGGGAGGGGCGACGAAGGTGCGCATAGGGGCGGCGGGGTCACTGCCTTCCAGAACGATAGAGGCGGCGGGAATAGTCAGCGTGCGCGTGCCTGCATCCCAGAAGAACTGGTAGTCGTTCAACACCATCGGGCCCTGGTAGCCGGCGGTAAATGTCGCGTCCAGCGGGATCTCGTCATCCCTGCCCCAGGCGTCTTCTGTGAGAGTCAGGGAGCACTCGAGGACCTGGCCAACACTACAGATTTCATTCCAGGCGCTGAATGAGTGCCCCGGTGCAGGTACTGGCCAGAACGTTTCCTGGAAATCCTCGTTAATCTCGAACACGTACCCGTCGCGATACACCGTGTTGGCCTGTTCCCCAAACACAAAGCCCTGGCCCTGGATGGCGACCGGCATACGGCAGGCCGACAGGAGTACCAGAAACGACAGGCCTAACAGGCGTAAACTGGTTTTATTGAGGCTAGACAGCAGGGTTGCCACAGTGTGCATGTAAGTATCTCCGGACTTAATCCCCTGCGCTGTAAGCGAGGGCATGTGCTGTTACTCGATGCCGTGAGTCTATCAGCGCCAGTGCCGAACGGCACCTTGCTGCATGCGAAAATATGACGAATGCGGAAGCTTTGTAGGTGTTGTGTCCAGGCCGTGGTGGCCCGCGTCCCAGAGCGGCGCGCGGGCCGACGACCTGTGAGGTTTACTGGGGGTTGGCCGCTTTGTATTCGCGAACCTCAGTATTGAACTGGCCGGCAACCGCTTCTTCGGCAGACACCGCGGCGTTGTAGGTTTCCTCGGCGGCTTTCAGTGCGTCTGCGGCACCCTCAGCACCTTCGGTAACCTGTGCCTGTGCAGCATTCAGGGCGGGTTCGAGGCACTTCATGTAATCCAGGTTGGCGGCCTGAAATGCCTTCACCGCTTTCTGGCCAGCGAGCATTTGCTCCATGGAAGCGGTGGCTCCATCGGGCAGTTCGGGGGCGTCTGGCGCAGTACAATCGGCTGCGATAGTAGAGGTGCTGCCCAGTGCCAGTGCCAGGGCGGAATACTTGATCAGTTTCATTGTTGTAGTCTCCTTTTGGGGAGGAAAACCTTAGCAGGCCTTATCGAGCCTGCCAAGTCAGCTCGATTGCCCCACCCAGAGTTTGGGCAGGTCGTAGCGGGCTTCCAGTGTGCGTGCAGTCGCATCTGCCTGAGCCTTGTCAGACAGGTTAATTACCCGGACGCGGTAGAAGGTGCGGCCGGACTTTTCGCCGGTGACCACGACGACCTTGCCTGCGCCGGGCTGCAGGCGCCGCGCCCAACCCTGAGCGGTTTGCTCCTGGCTATAGGAGCCAAAGTTCACGAACCAGGTGCCGCTTTCCACGGCGAGGGTCGGTGTTGGTGCCGCAGGTTTCGGGCTTGGTGACGTATTGCGGGCCACGGGCTTGGGTGCAGGCTTGGTGGCCGCAACGGGCTTGGCGGGCGGGGCAGGCTCCGGTTTGGTCATCGCGTCCTGTTGCGCTGCCAATTGCTTTTCCAGGCCGGTGACAATCGCCTGCAGGCTGCGGTTTTCAGCGTTCACAAGATCCAGCTCGGCTTCGAGGTCCGCGTTAAGTGCCACCAGCGCCTCGTTGTTGGCGCGCGTTTCGGCAACTTCGTTGGGATTGGCAGCAGTGGCCAGGTTGGACTGCAGGCGGCGAATCTCTTCCTGCATTTCGGCGCGTTGCTGCATAACGCCATAGCCGCCGGCACCTAGCAGTACGAGTGCCACCAGGCCCACCAGGATCAGGCCTAGCGGCAGGGTGATTTCGCGTTCTTCCTCTTCGTAATATTCGGTGCCCTCATCCAGCTCGTCATCGCGGGGATCCCATTCGGGTTGCTCAGATTCCAACCTGGTTACAGGGGGCAGTGGTTTGGTCACGGGCTCGGCGACGGGGGCTTCTGCTGTTGTTTGCTCGACAGTCTGCAGGCGATCTTCTTCATCCCAGGGGTCATCCTCTTCAGTGGACTCGGCGTCCCAGGTCTCCTCCTCGGAGGCAGCGTTCTCCCAGCTATCTTCTACCTGGGGTGCATCATGCTGATCCTCGGGCAGGTCATCGAAGTAGTCGGGTTCGTCTTCTTCGAGGTCGTCTTCGGCGGCCGCGCTGTCAAACATGGCGGTGTGGTCGGTGTCGCGATCATCGTCGGGTGCGTCGCTATCGTCGAAGTCGTCAAACAGTCGTTCGCCGGGCGTCCAGCCCTGCTCATTGCCGACGTCGAGATCCAGTTGTTCTTCCTGGCGATCCTTATCGTTATTCATGTTCAGCTCACCCCATCCCCTTTGTCGGGATAGTACCAGACCTCTACCGCCAATGCTGCCAAAACTCAGCTGCGCAAGTCCTGCAGGCCCCGACTTAATCGACCGAGATGGCGACTGACGACGGCGCCCTTGGACTTGGACACGCCCGCCGCGAGAATATCGATGACCGTGAGATGCGCGATACGCGATGGCAGTGGTGTATAGCGGGCGCCGGCCTGGTCCTGGACGTCGATGGGGATGGCGATACTGCAGCGTTCTATCACCGGCGTACCGCCGGGCGCGAGGCCGATGGTGACAGCGCCTGATTCGCTGACGCGATCGAGCGCCTCCAGCAGCGCGGTGCTGCGACCTGACTGGGATATTGCCACCACGACATCGCGCGGGGTCAGGGACATGGCCACCATGGCCTGAATGTGCGGGTCTGAATGGGCGGCGCTGGGTATCTGCAGACGAAAAAACTTGTGCTGGGCATCAATGGCAACCGGAGCGGATGCGCCAAAGCCGTAAAACTCTGCCCTATTGGCGTTGGCAAGTGCCTCGACAGCGGCTTCAATCGCATCCAGGTCGAGTGAGTCGCGCACCTGGGTAAGGGTTTCCAGTGTGGCGTCAAACACCTTGTAGGTATAGTCGCGCGCGGTATCCCGCTCGTTGAGCGAGAACGGTTCGGAAGAGGTTGGCATTGCATTGCGGGCCAGTGCCAATTTGAAGTTGCCAAAGCCCTCGCAGCCAATGGCGCGGCAGAAGCGCACAACGGTGGGCTCACTGACACCGGCGGCTGCAGCCAGGTCCACAACGCGCATGTGCATGACCTGGTCAGGCTGGGCGAGTACCAGCTCCGCCACCTTTCGTTCCGAGCGGCGCAGGCTGTGCAGGCGAGATTCAATCTCGGGAAGTATGGGTCTGTCGGTGGCCGCCATGGCGAGAAATTCCTGTGCAGTGCCGCGTGAGTATAGCGCCCGTGGCGGATGGAAAAAATGTGAACCGCAGACCTTGGCTGTCGGGTAGAATGCGGGCATGGATGTATCAGATATTCTCTCCCCCCTTAACGAAGCCCAGCGAGAAGCCGTCGCTGCCGACAGCGGTAACCTGTTGGTGCTGGCCGGTGCCGGCAGTGGCAAAACCCGGGTGCTCGTGCACCGCATTGCGTGGCTGATTCGCGCCGAAGGGCTGTCGCCCTGGTCGATTCTCGCCGTGACCTTTACCAATAAAGCGGCGCGTGAAATGCGCTCGCGTATCGAGGAAATGCTCCAGGTGCCGTCCCATGGCATGTGGGTGGGTACTTTCCACGGTCTCGCCCACCGCCTGTTGAAAGCGCATTGGAAAGAGGCGGGGCTTCCGCAGAATTTTCAGATTCTCGACAGCGATGACCAGCTGCGCCTGGTGAAGCGCGTTTGCCGCGAACTCGAACTGGACGAGGGCCGCTGGCCGCCCAAGCAGGCCATGTGGTACATCAACTCGCAAAAGGATGAGGGGCTGCGGTCGCGGCATATCGATGTGCCCCATAGCGACCTGTTTGGCCAGACTATGTTGCAGGTATACCGCGCCTATGAGGAAGCCTGTGAGCGCGGCGGCATGGTGGACTTTGCCGAGCTGCTATTGCGCGCTCATGAGCTCTGGCTCAAAGCGCCGGAAGTCCTGGCGCACTACCAGGGACGCTTCAAGCAAATTCTGGTGGACGAGTTTCAGGACACCAATACGATTCAGTACGCATGGCTGCGGGTGCTGGCGGGGAAGCATATTCCGGTCATAGCCGTCGGCGATGACGACCAGTCTATCTACGGTTGGCGCGGCGCCAAGATCGAGAATATCCAGCGCTTTGCGGATGACTTCGAAGGCACGCGCACGGTGCGCCTGGAGCAGAACTACCGTTCCACTCAGACCATATTGCAGGCTGCCAATGGGGTGATTGGCTTTAACTTTGGCAGGCTGGGTAAAGAGCTATGGACTGCGGGTGAGTCCGGTGATCCCATTACGCTCTACGCTGGTTTCAATGAACACGACGAAGCCCGCTTCATCGTCGAACAGGCCCAGGACTGGATTGACGGTGGCCAGAACCGGTCGTCAGTGGCCGTGCTGTATCGCTCCAATGCCCAGTCCCGGGTGTTGGAAGAGGGATTGATCAGGGCTGGCTTGCCCTATCGCATTTACGGCGGCCAGCGGTTCTATGAGCGGCTCGAGATTCGCAACGCACTGGCATACCTGCGCCTGATCCAGAGTCGCGGCGACGACGCTGCTATCGAGCGTGTCATCAATACACCGCCGCGTGGCATTGGTTCGAAAACGCTCGAGGTGGTTCGCGAGGTCGCTCGCAGCCGTACCGTTTCCCTGTGGCAGGCCATTGCCGCAGCGATTGAGGAGAAACTGCTGCCCGCCCGGGCGCTGGGTGCTCTCGAGGGCTTTGCGGTGTTGATCAATGAACTCGACACGGGCACGGATGAGCTATCCCTCGAAGAGCTGGTCGAGCATGTGATTCACGCCTCTGGACTCATTGAATTTCACCAGAAAGAAAAAGGTGAGAAGGGGCAGGCGCGTATCGAAAACCTCGAGGAACTGGTCAGCGCTGCCAAGCAGTTCGTGGCAGAAGAGGGCGACGATGCGTCGCCATTGCAGCAGTTTCTGGATAACGCCGCGCTGGATGCCGGCGATGCCCAGGCGGATGAGCACGAGGACAGTGTGCAATTGATGACCCTGCACTCCGCCAAGGGGCTTGAATTCCCCCTGGTGTTTCTCGCCGGCATGGAGGAAAACCTGTTTCCCCACCGTATGTCTGCCGAGGAGCCCGGGCGCATGGAGGAAGAGCGTCGTCTCTGCTATGTGGGTATTACCCGCGCCATGGAAAAGCTGGTGCTGACTTATGCCGAGTCGCGACGCCTGCACGGCAGCGAAACTTTTAACGCACCATCGCGCTTTGTGCGTGAGATCCCCGCGGAGTTGCTGCAGGAAGTGCGGCTCAATACCACCGTGGCTCGGCCAGTGAGTACGCTTTCCCAGGCAGAGGTGCCAGACACGGGCCTGAGCCTCGGCCAGCGTGTTTACCACCAGATTTTTGGTGAGGGCACCGTGTTAAACTTTGAAGGCCGAGGCAACACCGCCCGGGTTGAAGTCAACTTCGACACCGAGGGCAGCAAGTGGCTGGTATTGCAGTACGCGAACCTGCAGCTGGTCTGACCCAGGCGCCCCATCGTTCGATTGAATAACAACAATATTGAGGAAACCAAGGCATGGCCACTGGCGATATGGAAAAGCGCTTAAGCCCCCTGATTATTCTGGTACTGGTCGCCGCGTTGGTGGCTGTTATTGCCCTATGGGCAACGGATACGTCACGCAATAGCGGCCCGGTTTACGCCGGAGGTGGTGTCAGCAATGCCGAGGTGATCGAGTGGAAACTGGTCACCACCTGGCCGAAGAACTTTCCCGGCCTTGGTTCTGCCGCCGTTAACCTCAGCCGCAACGTCGAAGCGATGAGCGGTGGGCGCCTCAAGATTCACGTTTATGGCGCAGGAGAGATTGTGCCGGCCCTGGGGGTGTTTGATGCCGTGAGCCAGGGGGTGGCCGATGCCGGCCACGGCGCCGCATACTACTGGAAGGGCAAGGTGCCCTCATCGGTATTCTTTACCGCCGTGCCGTTTGGCCTTAACGCCCAGGAAACCTATGGCTGGCTGCACTACGGCGGCGGCCTCGAATTGTGGCGCGAAGCCTATGCGCCTTTTAACCTGGTCCCGTTTGCCGGGGGTAGCACAGGTGTGCAGATGGCCGGCTGGTTTAACAAAGAGCTGAACACCGCGGATGACCTGCGCGGCCTGAAAATGCGTATTCCCGGCCTGGCCGGCGAGGTATTTGCCGCCGCCGGCGGGACCGCAGTCACTATACCGGGGGGTGAGCTTTACACCTCACTGCAAACCGGCGTTATCGATGCACTCGAATGGGTGGGGCCCTATAACGATCGTATTCTGGGTTTCCACGAGGTGGCCAGATACTACTACTACCCGGGCTGGCACGAACCCGGTTCAGTACTGGAATTCATCGTCAATGAAGATTCACTGAATGCGCTGCCGGAGGATTTGCGCGCAATTGTTGAGCACGCCGCGCGCGCGGCCAGTCAGGATATGCTCGATGAATACACCGGCCGCAACAACCAGGCGCTACAGTCTCTGGTAGATGAACATGATGTACAGCTGCGTCGCCTGCCGGACGACGTGCTGCGGGCGCTGTGGCAGGGTACGCGTCAGGCGATGGATGAGCTCGTTGCGCGCGACCCCATGGCGGCCAAGGTGTATGCCTCGTACAGCGAATTTTACAAAGGGGTGCGCAACTACCACCACATTTCAGAGCAGGCGTACTACAATCTGCGCGATGAAGTGATGGGTGATGGGGATTATTAAGGGTTCTCGATAGCCCGGGTGCGGCCATTCTCGTCGATGGCCACGAACACGAATTCACCTTCGGTCACTTTAATGGGTTCGCCGTCGTGTTTGGAGTTGATCCACACTTCTACCACGATGCGGATTGAGCTACGGCCAATCTCGAGCACGTCGCAGTAGCAGGACACCACCGCTCCCACATGTACCGGAGTCAGGAAAACCATGCCGTTAATGGCAACGGTAGCTACGCGGCCGCCGGCCACGTCACCGGCGGTGACCATGCCGGCAATATCCATTTGCGACATTAACCAGCCACCGAAAATATCCCCGGAGGGGTTGGTGTCGGCGGGCATGGCCACGGTCTGCAGAGCCAGTTCCCCGTGAGGAACCGGGGTGGAATCGATATCATTCATGATCAGTCTCGAATAGTTATCTTGGTCACTGCTTGAGCTGGCCCGGTAGCCAGGTGGCCATTTCCGGCCAGACCCAAAGGGCTGAAATCAGTAGCAGCTGGATAATTATAAAGGGAACCACGCCACGGTAAATAGCACTTGTGGGTAGGCTGGCCGGGGCGACCCCGCGCAGGTAGAACAGCGCAAAGCCAAAGGGCGGCGTCAGGAAGGAGGTTTGCAGGTTCAGCGCTATCACCACACCCAGCCAGATCGGGTCCAGCCCCATGGCCAGCAGGATCGGGCCGACAATGGGCACAACCACGTAGGTAATCTCGATAAAATCGAGAATAAAGCCGAGCAGGAAGATGGCGACCATCACTACCATGGTGGCGCCCATGACACCGCCGGGGATGTCCTGGAAGAAGCCGTGGATCAATTCCTCGCCGCCAAAGCCGCGGAACACCAGCGAGAACAGGGCTGCGCCGAGCAGGATGAGGAAGACCATGCAGGTGACTTCCATGGTGCTCACCACGACTTCGCGCAGGCGCTGGCAGTCCATCTGGCCTTTTGCGTAGGCGAGGATAAGTGCGCCTACGGCACCGATGCCGGCAGCTTCGGTGGGTGTGGCGGCGCCCGCGAGAATCGAGCCAAGTACCACCACGATAAGCGCCAGCGGTGGCAATAGTCCTTTCAGCAACTGCGCCGGGCCGATGCGGGTACTTTTGGCCGCGGGCGCTGCCTCAGGCTTGAGGAACGAGTACACCAGAATGTAGAGAATATAGAGGCCCACCAGTACCAGCCCCGGTATCAGGGCGCCGACAAACAAGTCGCCCACTGACACGGTTTTGGGTTGGTATACGTTCATGGACAGTTGTGCCTGTTGATAGGCATTGGCCAGCACGTCGCCCAGCAGTACCAGCGCAATCGAAGGCGGAATAATCTGGCCCAGGGTGCCGGTCGCGCAAATCGTGCCCGCAGCCAGGGAGGGACTGTAGTTATTGCGCAGCATGGTAGGCAGTGACAGCAGCCCCATGGTGACCACGGTGGCGCCGACAATACCGGTGCTGGCGGCCAGCAGCATGCCGACCACCACCACTGAGATACCCAGGCCGCCGCGCAGGCCGCCGAAGGCCTTGGCCATGCTGTCCAGTAACTCCTCGGCTATTTTGGATTTCTCGAGGATGTTGCCCATAAGAATGAACAGCGGCACCGCGATCAGCGTGATGTTGTTAATGGTGCCGAAAATGCGGCCGGGCAGAGCGTTGAGAAAACCTACGTCAAATACACCCGTCAGTACACCGCCGGCGGCAAAGGCCAGGGCGGTGCCGGCGAGGGTGAGGGCCACAGGGTAGCCGAGCATAAGCAGCAGACATACGGCGGCAAACAGGTAGAGGGACAAGTACTCCATGTCAGTCCTCCACCAGCACCAGGGCGCTGCGCAGGGTCTCTGCAATGCCCTGAAGCAGCAGATTGATCGCCATGGCGGGAATCAGGCTCTTGAGCAGGAAGACGGCGGGAATGCCCCCTGGTTCTGAGGATATCTCGCGGATCGCCCAGGATTCGGTCACAAATTGCCAGCTCACGACGATGACAAAGACGCAAAACGGCAGCAGAAACACGATACCTCCCAGGGCGTTCACCCATGCTTTGCCGCGCTCGCTGAAATCCCGATAAAAAATATCGACGCGCACATGAGCGCCGGCTTTCAGGGCATAGGCCGCACCGAGCATGAACAGGCAGCCGTGCATATAGGTGACCATTTCCTGGGCGAAAATCGAGTTGGTGTTAAAACCGTAGCGCATGACGACAATGACGGCAGTGACCAGGCCCATGGCCAGTGCCAGCCATGCCAGCAGGCGGCCGCTGAGCTCGGTAATCCGATCAATGACGTGAACGACAGCGTGAGGGCTGGGCATGAACAGAACTTATCCCGGGGGTTTTTGATTATTGGGGCGCAGAGTATCATAGCAACCGCAGCAATGGGCGCGCCTCGGCGCCGCCCGCTCAATTCATCACAAGGCAGGCATTATGCTCACAGTAATTTCCCCGGCCAAAACACTGGATTACGACACCCCACCGACCACTCGCAAGTCCACTCAGCCCCAGTTCCTGGCGCAGGCCGAGCAGCTGGTTGAAGACGCACGGCAGTTGAGCCCTGACGATATTCGCAGCCTGATGGGGGTGAGCGAAAACATTGCCGAGCTGAACCACGCCCGTTTCATGAATTGGGGCACACCCTTCACGCTCGACAATGCCAAGCAGGCGGTGCTGGCGTTTAAGGGCGACGTGTATACCGGTCTCGAGGCAGAGACGTTGACCGCGTCACAGCTGACATTTGCCCAGAAGCACCTGTGCATACTGTCAGGCTTGTATGGCCTGCTCCGTCCCCTGGACCTGATGCAGCCTTACCGGCTGGAGATGGGTCTGAAGTTCGCAAATTCCGGCGGCAAAAACCTTTACGAATTCTGGGGAACAGACATTACCGGTCTGTTGCAGAAGCATTTGAAGAAGTCCGGCTCAGCGGTGCTGGTTAACCTGGCGTCCAATGAGTACTTCAAGTCCGTGAAGTCGCGAGAACTGGAGGCCGATATTGTTACGCCGGTCTTCAAGGACCTCAAAGGCGGCAAATACAAGGTCATCAGCTTCTACGCCAAGAAGGCCCGTGGCCAGATGGCGCGCTATATCATTGACAATGAACTGAATGATCCCGAAGCGCTGAAGAAGTACAAAGTAGATGGCTACAAGTATAACCGCGCCGAATCCAGTGCCCGCGACCTGGTGTTCACTCGCGATGTGCCGCCCGGGGCCTAGCCTTGAGCGATCTGCCTTACTCTCAGGCCTGCGAAAATAATAAGGACCCGATTCTGGCGGTGTTGCGCCGGGTCTTTGCCGATCGCAGCGAGGTGCTGGAGATAGCTTCAGGTACAGGCCAACATGCGACCTGGTTTGCCGAGCACATGCCGCACCTGCACTGGTTGCCCACCGACCAGCCCTCGCATCTGGACGCGGTAAGACCACGCTGCCAGGCCTATGCGGGTGACAATCTTGCGGCGCCGGTGGCGCTGGATGTGAGTACACGCCCCTGGTCCGTGGAGCGGATTCCCAGTGCCTTGTTTACCGCCAATAGCCTGCACATCATGCCGTGGTCATCGGTGTGTGATTTGTTTGCTGAACTGGGTGAGCGCGCTGAGGCAGATACACGGCTGGCGATATACGGGCCGTTTAACTATGGCGGCGAGTACACGTCGCCCAGTAACGCCCGGTTCGATCAGTGGCTGGCACAGCAGTCGGAGTACAGTGCGATTCGCGACTTTGAGCGGGTGAACGAACTTGCCAGCGAGGCCGGCTTTGAATTACTCGAAGACAATCCTATGCCTGCCAATAACCGGCTGATTGTCTGGTCCAGTTAGATTCGCCTGCCAATTGCCCCCGATTAATCCGGGCTGTTGGTGTTCTTGAACGGCAATAAGGTTTGAGCTTCCCGTTTGTATTCGGCGGTGTGTGGTAATTCGGAGCGGGTAAAGTCAGCTACGGCGGCGCTCAGGTTCGGATCGGCAATCCAGTGGTTGGACCAGGTGTCTGTAGGCCGGAAACCGCGTTGAATTTTGTGCTCACCCTGGGCGCCGGGATCGAACCGTGCAACACCGTTTTCTATGCAGTATTCGATGCCACGGTAATAACAGGCCTCAAAGTGCAGGCAGTCGTATTCTTCCAGGCAGCCCCAATAGCGCCCGAACAGGGTGTCGGATGAGCGGAAGTAGAGCGCGGCCGCCACCGCTCGCTGTTCGCGCCGCGCGATAACCATCACCACCTGCTGACCCAGGGTTGGCAGGAGCTCCGTGAAGAATTCGCGGCTCAGATAGCCGCCGTGGCCACTGCGCTTGGCGTAGGTAATTTGGTAAAAATGGTGAAAGCGCTCCCAGTCCTCGGCGCTGATCTGTTCACCCTCCAGGGTGCTTAGTTCCAGTCCCTGTTCGTCAATGCGGCGACGCTCCCGCCTCAGGTTTTTGCGTTTGCGGCTGGAAAACTCCGCAAGAAAGGCATCGAAGTTGTCGTAGCCGTTGTTAAACCAGTGGAACTGTACCGCCGCGCGCTGGTGGCATTGGCGCGCCAGAAACCCGTCCGATACGTCCTTTTCTGGAAACAGCAAATGCCAGCTGGAAATGTCCTGGCCGGCGGCGAATTGCTGGATAGCGCTGAGCGCGGCGTCCATGGCGGCTGCGGCGTTCAGCGCCGGTGTGTGTGCCAGGCGTGGGCCGGTGGCGGGGGTAAAGGGAATCGCTGACACCAGTTTGGGGTAGTACTGCAGGCCGCTGCGTTCCCAGGCTCGCGCCCAGGACCAGTCGAACACGTATTCACCGTAGGAGTGTGACTTCAGGTATAGCGGCAGGGCCGCCACAACTACCCCGGCGTCGCGAAGCACAAGGTGGCAGGGCTGCCAGCCGGATTCGGCCGTGGTGCAGTCGGTCTGTTCCAGCCCCAGCAGAAACTTATGGCGGGTGAACGGATAATCGGTGCCGAACAGGCCATCCCAGTCTGACGCGTCAACCTGTTCCAGGCTGGTGATAAATTCTGCTTCCATGTCAGTCGTGTTTACAGGGCATAGTCCAGGGCGAGGCCGATAAATATCACGGCGCCTACCCAGTTGTTGTGCAGAAAAGCCTGGAAACAGGCTGCGGGATCGCGCTCGCGAATGAGATATTGATGGTACGCGCACAGCCCCGCAGCGGATGCCAGGCCCAGGTAATAGAACGTACCCAGCTCAAAGGCCTGCCCCGTGGCTACCATCAGGCCCAGGAACAGCAGCTGTAACAGGCCGACGATAATTCTGTCGTAGCGACCGAACAATATGGCGGTAGATTTAATCCCCACCACCAGATCATCGTCTCGATCTACCATGGCGTACTTGGTGTCGTAAGCCACCGTCCAGGCGAGATTGGCGAAATACACCAGCCACAAGGGTGTGGGCAGCGCATTGTTCTGTGCTGCGAATGCCATGGGTATGCCCCAGGAAAACGCCGCCCCGAGCACCACCTGGGGCAAGTGGGTATAGCGCTTCATAAAGGGGTAGGTCGACGCCAATGCGACGGCCGCAAAAGAAAGCTTAATGGTGAGCGGATTGGTAAACAGCACCAGTACAAAGGCCGCCAGCAGCAGCGCGACAAACAGGATACGCGCTTCCTTTACCGTGACCGCGCCGGTGACTAGTGGGCGTGCCTCAGTGCGCGTCACTTCGCCGTCCCAGTGCCGGTCTGCGAGGTCGTTGACCACACAGCCCGCCGAGCGCATTAAAAACGTGCCGAGCGTAAATATTATGAGCAGTTTGAGGTCGGGGAGCCCGCCTGCGGCCAGCCACAGGGCCCACAGCGTCGGCCACAGCAGCAGCGTTGTGCCTATGGGTTTGTCGAAGCGAATGAGGGCAAGCAGCGCCTGGGCTTTGGAGCGTGACATCAATGAATACTGGGCCGGAAAGCCCCCAGCTTAATGCTTCGGGCGGACAATTGCAGCGCTGACTTTGCCGCGCTGGGTGCGGTGCACTGGCAACACAGCGCGCCAGGGTTCGAACGCCTCGAGAAAGACCTCGCTGACCATGACGCTGCGGCCGCCCATATCAAAGCGCGACCGACGCGCCCAGGCCTCGTCCGGCTGCTGAACCTGGGGCGGCAAGTATTCGCTATCGCCGGTAATCCTGGCGAGCTCGAATGGGCTGCGGCGCATATTGGGGTCGCTGAACAGAATGGCCCCGAGGGGTTTGGTCTGTAATCTGCGCAGGTGGGTGAGATCACCGGTGAGGCTCGAAAGTGGCATGACGCTGCGGGCGAATACCACCCGCTGGTCGCCTTGCTTGAGCAGCACCTCGCGGATGATGGCCAGTTGGCGCTGTCCCAGCTCCAACAAGCGCTGCTCGGTTGGCAGTGGCACTTCCCAGCCCTGGAACAGGCGCTGCACCGAGAACGTCCCACGGCGCTGTTCTATCAGCCTGCCCGTGAGGGAACCGTCGTCCAGCAACCAGCGGCGGACATGCGCCGACAACTCCCCGGACGTGAAGCGCTGATGAGGGCGCCACAGGGGTTCGTGCTGGACTCGATTGCGGGTTTCAGGGCTGTCTTGCATGGCCCGGGGAGAATGCTTGATAGCGCCTTCCCTTGCAAGTTGCCGGTGGCTCAAATTGTCAGCTCGCGGGTTGCGAATTGCCCTTGCACATTTTTCACACGACCCTATAGTGGTCCGTCCCCAATTAACCCTTGAGCGAGTTCGAAATGAGTAGATGGGAATGTATTGTCTGTGGCCTGGTGTACGACGAGAAGGAAGGCTGGCCTGACGATGGCATCGCCCCCGGCACCAAGTGGGAAGATGTGCCTGAAGACTGGCTTTGCCCCGACTGTGGCGTCGGCAAAGAAGACTTTGAGCTGCTCGAGGAGTCGCCGATTGAGGACACCCCGCATCACGAGGAACCGGTGGTGGACAAGGTCCACGCCCCGGTCGTCATTCTGGGCACGGGCCTCGCCGGCTACGGTCTCGCTAAGGAGTTCCGCAAGCACGACGCCGAGACCCCGCTGATTCTGATCACTTCAGACGATGGCCGCTCTTACTCCAAGCCGATGTTGTCCACAGGCTACACCAAGGACATGAGCACCGACGATCTGGCACAAATGGATGCCGGCTCCATGGGCCGTATGCTCAAGGCCAGTGTATGGACCATGACCAAGGTGGGCGAAATCGACACCGCCAACCAGTTGATCAAGGTCGGCGACAACGAAACCGCCGTGCACTACAGCAAGCTGGTACTGGCGCTGGGCGCCGATGTTATCCGCCCGCCCATTGAAGGCGATGGCCTGGACAAGGTGTACTCCATTAACGACCTGCTGGACTTCGACGATTTCCGCACGGCCATGAAGAAGAACGATGCCAAGAAGGTCTGCCTGATTGGTGGCGGCCTGATCGGTTGCGAGTACACCAACGACCTGATTAACGGTGGCTTTGCTACTGAGACTGTCGACCCCCTGGGTTACTGTCTGCCGACGTTGTTGCCAGAACCTGCCGGCAAGGCTGTTCAGGCCGCGCTTGAAGAAAAAGGCGCCAAGTTCCACTTCGGCCCGCTCGTGACCGCGGTTAATAATGCCGATAGCGGTGTGAAGGTCAGCCTGAACAACGGCGAGACCATTGACGCCGATCTGGTGGTTTCGGCCGTGGGCGTTCGCCCCCGTGTCGATCTGGCCCAGGCCTCTGGTATCAATACCAATCGCGGTGTCGTCACCAACCGCCTGCTGGAAACCAGTGCTCCCAACGTGTACGCCATGGGCGATTGCGCCGAGGTGAACGGCCACGTACTGGTGTACGTTGCGCCGCTGATGGCCCAGGCTCGCGCCCTAGCCAAGACCCTCACTGGCGAGCCGACCGAGGTGAGCTATCCGGCCATGCCCGTCACCATCAAGGTGCCCGCCTGCCCGGTTACCGTTGCGCCACCGGCACAGGGCGCTGAGGGTGAATGGTCCTTCGAGATCGACGGCAATAACGTCAAGGGTGAATTCCGCAATGCCGCGGGCGACCTGCTCGGGTTTGCCCTGACTGGCGATGCTACCAAGCAGAAGATGGCGCTGCAGAAAGAACTGCCGCCCATCATGCCCTGAGGCAATGCCTGACCGGGATGCGGTAGAGCGGCAGACGCGCGCATGGCTGACAGAGTTCGTTGTCGGCCTCAACCTCTGCCCCTTCGCCCGCCCGGTCCTCGACAGCCCGGCCCTGCGGGTCGCGGTCTGTGACAAAACAGAAGGCCCGGACTTGCTCCGGGCTTTTTTGTTGGAGCTGGATCTACTGCAGTCCACCCCGGAAGAAGATGTGGCCACCACGCTGCTGGTGTTTGCCAATGCCCTGCAGTCCTTCGATGACTATCTCGATCTTCTTGCCGACGCCCAGGATCTCCTGCATGAGTCCGGCCTGGAAGGCGTGGTCCAACTGGCGAGTTTTCATCCGGACTATCTGTTCGATGGCGAAGACCCTGCTGCCACCAGCCATTTCAGCAATCGCGCACCCTGGCCGACGATCCATTTCCTGCGCGAAGACATGCTGTCCCGGGTGCTCGGCGACTACCCTGATCCCGAGCCGATTCCCCAGCGCAATATGCAGACTCTGGCGTCAATTGGGTTGCCCGCACTCAAGTCGAAAACCCGGGAGCTTCGCGAGGGATCTTGATTTTTGGACGGTGCTGGCTAGCCGCACCTCCGTGGAATGATTGCTTGCTGAACGGCCACATGCTCCGCTTCGGCAGCTTCGGCAGCTACGGCCGCGGGGCAACTCGGAGTGGGATTGCTGCGTAATCCTCAAACACTCCCCGCGGAAAGCCCTTCGCTGCCTCTGGCTGCGTATAAGCGTGGCCTGATGGTTCAGCAAGCAATCATTCCACGGAGGCGCTCGGTTGCGTCAGTGATGTGGGACCTGTGGTTCTACTGATCTAGCTGGAAGAGAGCGGTTAAACTTTGGCAAACTGCCGAGTACTACCCGTCCACCGCTGAACCAGCGGTTCCACCAGTGCCGGATGATGCGCCTGAATATCCGCCGCAATCTCCTGTACCTTGTTTAGCAGGTGATTGTGGGCTGGAAGCTGCGCCACGCGAAACTCCATCAGCCCCGTCTGTCGGGTGCCCAGCACTTCGCCCGGCCCGCGCAATTCCAGATCTTTCTCGGCAATATAAAACCCGTCGCTGCTCTCGCGCATGGCGGTGAGGCGCTGTTTGCCGTTGGCGGACAACGGTGACTGGTAGAGCAGCACGCAGTGGCTGGCTGCCTCGCCGCGGCCGACCCGGCCGCGCAACTGGTGTAGCTGTGCCAGGCCCAGTCGCTCCGGATTCTCGATAATCATCAGGCTGGCATTGGGTACGTCGACGCCCACTTCGATGACAGTGGTGGCGACCAGCAGGTCGAGGTCGCCGGCTTTGAAGGCGGCCATTACCGTGTCTTTCTCCGCCGGTTTCAGGCGCCCGTGCACCAGGCCGATGCGCAGTTGTGGCAGCGCGGCCTGCAATTCGGTCGCGGTGGCTTCGGCGGCCTGGGCCTGGAGAACATCACTTTCTTCAACCAGCGTGCACACCCAGTAGGTCTGGCGTCCGCTCTCGCAGGCAGCGGCGACGCGTTCGACGATACGCTCGCGGCGGGTGTTGTCAATGAGTACCGTCTCCACCGGCTTTCTGCCCGGGGGCAGTTCGTCGATGATTGAGCAGTCCAGGTCAGCGTAGGCGACCATGGACAGCGTGCGCGGAATGGGTGTGGCAGTCATCACCAGCTGGTGCGGCCGGCCGACATCGGGCCCGGATTTCTCGGTCAGCGACAGACGCTGGTGAACCCCAAAGCGGTGTTGTTCGTCGACAACCACCAGGCCCAGGCGGAGGAACATGACGTCGTCCTGGAACAGGGCGTGGGTGCCCACGACCAGGCCGGCACTGCCGCTGGCGATTTGCTCGAGGGCGGCCTTGCGTGTTTTACCCTTGCTGCGACCGCTCAACCAGGCGATTTCGATATCGAGATCGGCGAACCAGGTCGCAAAATTATTGCGGTGCTGCTCGGCGAGAATTTCGGTAGGGGCCATGATGGCGACCTGATAGCCGCTGGCAATGGCCCGCAGGGCGGCCGCGGCTGCTACCAGGGTTTTACCGGAGCCGACATCGCCCTGGACCAGTCGCATCATCGGGTGGGTACGGGCAATATCGGCGTCGATCTCGGCGATAACGCGCCGCTGCGCACCGGTGGGTGTAAAGGGCAGTGCCGCGAAAAAGCGTTCCAGCAATGCGTCGCCGCCGGTGAGGGCGGGTGAACCTTCGGCCTGTTGCTGCTGGCGCAGGCCTTGCAGGGTGAGGTTGTGGGCGACCAGTTCTTCGAGTGCCAGACGCAGTTGTGCCGGGTGTTCACCTGCGACCAGTTGTGCCTGGGGGGCTTCTGGCGGCGGCGTGTGCAAAAACGCCAGTGCGGCCGCCAGATCGTAGTTCAGTTGATGGCCCGGGGGCAGTAGGTCAGCGGGAGGATCGCGGCGCAGGCGCAACAGCGCTTGCTCGCAGAGCTTGCGCCACTGGTTCTGGCCAATGCCATTGGTAGTGGGATAAACCGGTGTCAGCGCTTCCTCGTCGGTGACCTCATCGTCGGCCACCTGGCGATACTCCGGGTGATACATTTCCAGGCCACTGGCGCCGCGGCGGGCCTGGCCGAAGCAGCGCAGGCGCGTGCCCGGTTTGAGATTGTTCTTCTGCGCCGCTGAAAAGTGAAAGAACCTCAGGGTAAGCGTGCCGCTGCCGTCCTGAATCCGCACCACCAGCGAACGGCGTTTGCCAAAGGCGATATCGGCGACGCGAACGTCGCCCTCGACAACGACATCGTTCCCGGCCTGGAGTGCGCCTATGGGGGTTACCCGGGTGCGGTCCTGGTAGCGCAGTGGCAGGTGGAAGAGGAGGTCTTCTACCCGGTGAACACCGTAGTCTGCGAGCTTGTTGGCGAGGGCGGGGCCCACGCCGCGCAGTTCCTGTACCGGTGCGCCGGCAATGCCGCTCATGCTTCCCGCAGGGCGTCCGTTAGTGCGTCGATGGCCTGGTGGCGAGGGTAGCTGACCCGCCAGGCCAGGGCGATGGTCCGCGCGGGTGCCGGATCAGTAAAGGGCCGCACTGTCAGCGGCGTGTCGCCGTACAGGGCCAGGCTGGCGGCGGAGTCAGGCAACACGGTAATACCCATGCCGCCGGCAACCATGTGCTTCAGGGTTTCCAGGGAGCTGCCCTCTACGGTCGCTTGGTCCCGGGCGTTGTGTTCGACGATCGATTCCTGCAGCCCCGGGCAGGCCTCCAGCACCTGGTCGCGAAAGCAGTGTCCCTCGCCCATCATCAGGACTTTGTGCGCGGCGAGGGCCGCGGGGTCGATGGCTTTTTCTTTCGCCAGGGGGTGATCTTCCGGCATCAGCACCACAAAGGGCTCGTCGTAGAGTGAGCGGGTCACCACGTCCGGTTCGGTAAAGGGCAGGGCAACGAAAATTGCATCCAGGGCGCCGCGGCTCAATTTGCCGCGCAGCGACGCGGTAAAGTTTTCCTCGATATACAGTGGCATCTCCGGCACCTGCTTGCGCAGGCTGGAGACCAATCGCGGGAACAGGTAAGGGCCGACGGTATAAATGGCACCGACCGACAAGACCGTGCCCAAGGGGTCTTTGCCCTGCTCCGCCAATTGGACCAGGTTGCTGGCTTCCTGCAATACCGTGCGCGCCTGGTTGACCACTTGCTCGCCAATGGGCGTGGGGCTGACCTTGTGCCGGGCCCGCTCGAACAGGTCGATACCCAGTTCTTCTTCCAGCTTTTTGATGGCGATGCTGAGCGTCGGCTGGCTGACATTGCACGTGTCGGCAGCCTTGCGAAAATGCCCGCACTCAGCGAGTGCAACCAGGTAGCGCAGTTCGGTGAGGGTCATGACCTAAACCGACAGAATGGCCTCGACTTCGATATCAACGGCTTTGGGCAGGGCCGCCACCTGCACACAGGCTCGGGCCGGATAGGGCTCGTCGAAGTAGCTGGCCATGACCTCGTTGACCGCGGCGAAGTCGCCCAGGTCGGTGAGCGAGATATTGATTTTCACGGCGCTGTTGAGGTTGCCACCGGCGGCCTCGGCTATGGCTGCCAGGTTATCGAATACCTGTCGTGCCTGGGCGGCTATATCGCCGGTGATCAATTCCATGGAGCCGGGAACCAGCGGAATCTGGCCAGAGATCCAGACAGTGTTGCCCACTTTGACCGCCTGCGAGTAGGGGCCAATAGCTTCGGGGGCGTCGGGCGTGGAAATAACGGCGCGATTAGTCAATGGTGTGCTCCTGTGGGTGTCGCTGTGCGATCAGTTCTTCAGTCGGGTTACCTTGCGCACGGAGTTTACGCTGCGCAGGCGTTTCATGATTCTGGCGAGGTGGACGCGATTCTCGACCAGGACTTCCAGATCTACGAAGGTGAACTGGTGGTCTTTGTCTTCGGTGGAGATCTTCTCGATGTTCACGCCCATGGCATTAATGCGGGTGGCGATCACGGCAATCATACCGCGCCGGTTTTCCACTTCGATCCGCAGCTCGACGGCGTACTCACCCTCGACTTTTTCGTCCCAGCGCAGCGCCACCAGGCGATCGGTATTCTCGCGCATGTCGGCGAGATTGTTGCACCGCTCACGGTGCACGACCACGCCTTTCTCCGAGCTCAGATAACCCTCGATCGGGTCGCCCGGAATCGGGTGGCAGCACTTGGCATAGGACAGCATGAAGCCTTCGGTACCGCGAATCGCCACCGGTTGGGCGTTGTCGCTGCTGGCCTCCTGTTCGGGCGCGGTCACCCCGAGAATCTGCTGGGCGGTAATCGCCGGCAGTCGATGTCCGCGGGCAATATCCTCGAGCAGGTCTTCGAGCACCGCGTAGTTGTTGCTGCCCAAAAACTCCTGCAACTCATCTTCGGGAACCGAATCCAGGCTGCTGTCCAGGGCGGCCATGGCGCGTTCCAGCAGGCGTCTTCCCAGTGACACGGAGTCTTCCCGGGTCTGGTTCTTGAGGTAGTGGCGGATATTGGTGCGCGCTTTGGCCGTTACCGCGTAGTTGAACCAGGACGGATTGGGGCTGGCCCCTGGTGCCGTCAGAATCTCCACCGTCTGGCCGCTGGCCAGCGGTTCGGACAGGGGGGCGAGGCGGCGGTTAATACGGCAGGCCACGCAGTTGTTGCCCACGTCGGTGTGCACGGCATAGGCAAAGTCGACCGCGGTGGCGCCGCGGGGCAATTCGAGAATTCTGCCTTTGGGGGTGAATACGTAGATCTCGTCCGGGAACAAATCGATTTTGACGCTCTCGATAAATTCCAGTGAGTTGCCGGCGCGCTGCTGCATTTCAAGCAGGCCCTGTACCCACTCGCGGGCCCGGGCGTGGCTGCCATTGGCGGACTGGGTGTCACTCTTGTAGAGCCAGTGGGCGGCAATCCCGTTGTTGGCCATATCTTCCATTTCGCGGGTGCGGATCTGGATCTCGATCGGCACACCGTGCATACCGATCAATACCGTGTGCAGCGACTGGTAGCCATTGGCCTTGGGGATGGCAATGTAATCCTTGAATTCACCGGGTACAGGCTTGTACAGACTGTGCACACAGCCGAGCACGCGATAGCAGGTGTCCACGGAGTCGACGATGATACGGAAGGCGTACACGTCCATGATCTCGGCGAACGACTTGCGCTTGGACTTCATCTTTTTGTAGATGCTGTACAAGTGCTTCTCGCGGCCGATCACTTCCGCCTCATGGCCCTCATGGGTCAGGGTGGTCTCGATCTGGCTGCGAATCTTGTCGACCAGTTCTTTGCGGTTGCCGCGCGCATTGCGCAGGGCTGCATCGATACGGCTGGCCCGCATGGGGTACATGGCGGAGAAGCCCAGGTCCTCGAACTCCATACGCACGTTGTTCATCCCCAGGCGCATGGCGATGGGGGCGTAGATTTCCAGAGTCTCGCGGGAAATCCGCCGGGCCTTGGCGGGCTGGAGCACACCGAGAGTGCGCATGTTGTGCAGGCGGTCCGCCAGCTTAACCAGGATGACGCGGATATCGCGTGCCATGGCCAGGGCCATTTTCTGGAAATTCTCCGCCTGCTTCTCTTCCAGCGACTCGAACTCCATCTGGGTGAGCTTGCTCACGCCATCGACTAGCTCAGCGACGTCGTTGCCGAACTGGTCGCCAATGGCCGATTTGGGAATGCCGGTGTCTTCGATCACGTCGTGCAGCATGGCGGCCATCAGGCTTTGATGATCCATGTGCATGTCGGCGAGTATGCCGGCTACCGCCAGCGGATGGGTGACATAGGGGTCGCCACTGCGCCGCATCTGCCCGAAGTGGGCCTGTTCGGCGAAGTAGTAAGAACGTATGACGTTGTTGGTCTGCTCCGGGGTCAGGTAGGTGTGGAGCGTGTTCTCGAGGGCATCCAGTGTCTGCGTAGCCATGGGATTATGCAGGAATGCCCTCGATCAGAGGTGGGGTTACTGAGGCTCTACGGAGGCTTCCATCATCACTTCAGCCAGCTCTTCCTCGGCTTCCAGCTCGTCTTCACGAGTGAGGATGTCGGGAGTCACCAGGCCTTCAGCGATTTCGCGCAGGGCGATAACGGTGGGCTTGTCAGACTCTTCTTCCACCATGGGGTCTTTGCCGCCGGTGGCCATCTGGCGAGCCCGCTTGCTCGCAACCATAACCAGTTCAAAGCGGTTGGCGACATTGTTCAGGCAATCTTCAACGGTAACGCGTGCCATTAGTGTGTCCTGTATAAAAGGTTGATTAAAAAAAGAACCAGAAATTATACCTTGCCAGGGCCAATCCCCCAAGCGGGAATTTTGCCATCTCAGGACAGCAGTTCGTCGAGCAATGCCCCGTGAATCCTGCGCTGGCGGTCCGTCGTCAGGCGCTGGCAGGTCACGATGGCGCGCAATTCCTCCAGTGCTACCTGAAAATCGTCATTGATCACCATGAAATCGCTGGAAACGTAGTGCGACATCTCCTCCACGGCCTCCGCCATGCGTCCATCGATGACCTCGGCCTCATCCTGACCCCTGGCGGTGAGACGCTGCAACAGGGCCAGGCGCGAGGGTGGCAGGATAAAGACCGATAGGGTGTCCGGGAGCAGGCGCTTCACCTGTTGGGCCCCTGCCAGTCGATCTCCAGGATAACGTCAATGCCCTGGTTCAACTGCTCTTCCACCCAGATCTGGGAGGTGCCATACAGGTTGCCGAACACGCGCGCATGTTCCAGGAATTCCGCGCGCTCCAGCATGCCCAGAAAGTGTTCTTCGGTGACGAAGTGATAGTTGACTCCATCGGTCTCGCCCGGGCGCTGTTCACGCGTGGTGTGCGACACCGAGACGCAAATGCCGACGGTCGCCTCGATCAGGGCCGCGACCAGGCTGGTTTTCCCCGCCCCGGAGGGGGCTGAAACGGTGTAAAGAGTGCCTTTGTGGCTCATGGATTGCGTGCTCGTCACGGTGTTTATTCGATGTTCTGGATTTGTTCGCGCATCTGCTCGATGAGCACTTTAAGCTCCACGGCATTCTGGGTAGTGGAGCTTGAGGTCGATTTTGACGACAGGGTGTTGGCCTCGCGGTTGAGTTCCTGCATGAGGAAATCGAGGCGGCGGCCACAGGGACCGGCCTTCTTCAGGGTGCGACGCACCTCGTCCACATGGGCGTCGAGGCGATCGAGCTCTTCGTCCACATCGGATTTCTGGGCCAGATATACGAGCTCCTGTTCCAGGCGCCCCTGATCTACCTCAACACCGAGGTCCTCAATTTTCGCTAATACCTTGTCGCGCTGCGCCTGCTGCAGCTCGGGTACGAGCTTGCGGGTGGCAGTGACTTCGCTGGACACGGCGGCAATTCGCTCCTCAATCATCGCCGACAGTTTCTCGCCTTCGCGCTGGCGATTGTCGGCCAGCGTACCCAGTGCCGCTTTAAACCCATCGAGAGCCGACTTGTGCAGTGCTTCCTCGGATTGTTCCGGTGCGGTGCACACACCCGGGAACTGCAGTATTTCCAGCGCCGTGGGTGCGGCGGTATCGAGCGCGCTGGCCACTGAGCCGGCTGCCGCGACCAGGGTCTCCAGACGCTCCTGATTAATTTCCAGAGTGGCGCTTTGCTCTGCCCCTGCTTGTACGCGCATCAGCACATCCAGTTTGCCGCGGGACAGTTTTTTGCCCGCAAGCTCTCGCAGTTTGGGTTCCAGGGCGCGGAGTGTATCGGGCAGTTTGAAACTGCAATCCAGGTAGCGGTGATTCACCGTGCGCAGCTCTACAGTGACAATGCCGTGTCCGAAATCACTGCTCTCACGGGCAAAGGCCGTCATGCTGTGGATCTTGGCCAAAAGGAGTTTCCTGTTCATTGGGCGGTAAGCGGAAAGTGTAGCAGCATTGCCCGGGCCTGTTTATCAAAGAGTGCTCTGGAGGCGCTTGCAGGCGTATACTTGGCGCCTCAATTTTTAGGAGTACTCCCATGCAGCGACCCAGCGGCCGTCAGCCCAACCAGCTTCGCGATATCGAAATCACCCGCAACTTCACCTGCCACGCCGAAGGCTCGGTCCTGGTGAGCTTCGGCAACACCCGTGTCATCTGTACCGCCTCGGTCGAGCAGGGTGTGCCCCGCTTCCTGCGCGGCGAAGGCCAGGGCTGGATTACGGCCGAGTACGGCATGCTGCCGAGATCCACTGGCTCACGCATGGGACGCGAAGCGGCCCGTGGCAAGCAGGGCGGCCGCACCGTCGAAATCCAGCGCCTGATTGGCCGCTCCCTGCGCGCCGCCGTAGACCTGAAAAAGCTCGGTGAGAACACGATTACCATCGACTGCGATGTGATTCAGGCCGATGGCGGTACCCGTACAGCTTCCATTACTGGCGCCTGTGTGGCTCTGGTGGACGCCATCAACTACCTCCAGCGCGAGAAAATCATTACTACCGATCCTCTGCTGCAGATGATTGCCTCGGTGTCTGTCGGTGTATATCAGGGTGTCCCGGTCCTCGACCTCGACTATCCGGAAGATTCAGCAGCCGATACCGACATGAATGTCATCATGGGCGAGGACGGCGGTTTTATCGAAGTCCAGGGTACTGCCGAAGGTGCGCCGTTTGCCCGTGAAGAGCTTAATGCCATGTTGGATTTGGCCGCGTCTGGTATTGATGGGTTGGTGGCCAAGCAGAAGGCGGCTCTCGCTGGCTGATACTCATGGGCTTCGTGGGGTGAAGCCAGTTCGGAATCGCCATGCCACCCTGCGGAACCGCTACGAGCCCATCGATGGGGTCGCTTCGGTGTCCGGCATCCATGCCTCCCGACGATTCCGCAGGATGACACGGCGACCCCGAACCTCAGTTCCGGGGTCTACGAAGGCGATAGCTGAGAGGTGTAGAGGCTGAAGACTTCTTCTGAGACCGTCGAGAGCCAGGGAGGGCGCGGCCGGCGATCCTGGGCGTCGAAGCGCGCCATGGAATGCTTGGAACTGACCCTCCAACGAAATCGCGGGGAGAACGATCGGGGTGTGGAAGTTGTTAAGGGCTTTCGAGATCGTCGGGAGCCATGGATGGCGGACGCCGAAGCGCGCCACGGATGGCCTTGCAGCGGTCTCGGAAGCCCTTAACAGCTTCCGCACTGTTAATTCTATGACCTATGAACTCCCGAGCCTTACAGCTCGATATCGTAATCCATGATGATCGGCGCGTGATTAGAGAACTCACGGCTCTTATAGATCGCGCCGTAGTCCACCGCGTACTGCAGACCTTTGGAAATCACGTGGAAGTCTGTGCGCCAGCCGTTGGAGCTGCGGTCACCTTCCGGCCACCAGCTGAACTCGTCCTGGTCTGAGTTGATTTCGCGGAAGGCGTCGACATAGCCTTCTTCCAGCAGAGAGTTAATCCACTGGCGCTCCTCGGCGAGGAAACCCGGCACCGTGCTGTTGCGCTCGGTGTCCTGGAGGTCGCCCGGCGTGTGGACGATGTTCCAGTTGCCGCAGATGATGAATTCTCGGCGCTTGTTGCGCACTTTCTGCAGGTGATTGCCCAGCAGCTCGAAGAACTCGTTCTTGCGGGCCAGCTGGTCCGCATTGCCCGGTTCGGCATAGGGTGCCAGCAGGCAGCCCACGCTGATGTTTTCATAGTCCGCCTGGATATAGCGGCCTTCCATGTCGAAGTCGGCGAAGCCCAGGCCCGTCATGATGGCCTTGGGCAGCTGGCGGCAGTAAATGGCCACGCCATTGGCCTTGCCGTCGACGTCGTCAAAGAAATAGGGGTTGTACTCTTCAGGGAAGTAGAGGTTGTCCTGCAGGTCGTATTCCGAGCACCGCAAATCCTGGATGCAGATAAAATCTGCGTCCTGCTCTTTCAGCCAGTCGTAAAAACCTTTGTCGGCGGCGTTTTTAACGCCGTCAGCGCTGAAACTGATGATCCTCATTGCTTACGTGGTCCCTTTATATATGAGGGTGTATGATACCCAGCCGGTGCCGTCACAGCATGCTGTGATGAGCGCGAACTATTCATTATGCAATTTTCGATTGCAACAGACTATCGTTATGACCACCATTAATTATTACTATTCTGGCTCACAGGGCCGGCTCGTGGTCATGACCTAAATCAGCATTTTAGCTGGGAATCAGACGAATACAAAGTGGGATGATGCCCGGACCGGGGTCGGACCCAAGCTAATCAGAGGAGTTTGTAGACCCATGGAGGCCTACCAGAAAGAATTTATCGAGCTCGCGCAGGACTACGAAGTACTGAAATTCGGCGAGTTCACCCTGAAGTCGGGCCGCATCAGCCCCTACTTTTTCAATGCTGGTGCTTTTGCCAGCGGCCGCGCTCTGGCTGCGTTGGGCCGCTGTTATGCTCGGCGCATTGTTGAATCCGGTATCGAGTTTGATGTTTTGCTGGGCCCCGCTTACAAGGGGATTCCCCTGGCGGCTGTGACGGCTGTGGCGCTTGCCGATGAACACGGCATGGATGTGCCCTTTGCCTATAACCGCAAGGAGGCCAAGGATCATGGTGAAGGTGGCGTGCTCGTTGGGGCGCCCCTGGAAGGGCGGGTGCTGGTGATTGATGATGTGATTACAGCCGGCACCGCAGTGCGCGAAGTCATCACCATGATTGAGTCCGCCGGTGCCACCCTCGCGGGTGTGGCCATCGGGCTGGATCGACAGGAGCGCGGCAAGGGCGAGCAGTCTGCCATCCAGGAACTGGAGCAGGCTTACGGCATCCCGGTGATGGGCATTATTCAGATGGGCCACATCATCGATTACCTCGAGGCGCGTGGCGATCGGGCGCTAGCCCTGGCCGCTATGAAGGAATACCGCAGCCAATATGGCGTTTGAGCTTGTCGGCTGCGTTCCTTAAGCCTTATATTGGCCCCATGAAGATAACGGAATATCTCACACTTGGGGCCTTTGTGGCTGCGCTACTGTTTGGCTCTACAGCCCAGGCAGCGAACCTCTATCGCTACAAGAACGACCAGGGCAACACCGTTGTGGACGATCACGTCCCACCGGAGCACGTCAAGAAAGGCTATGAGATTCTCAACTCCAAGGGTGTGGTGGTTGGCGTCGTACCGCGTGAATTGACCCCCGAAGAGCAGAAAATGGCGGATGCCGAAGAGCGCCGCGCGGCCCGGGCCAAGGCGGAAGAGCAGCGCCTGCGGGAATGGGATGAGTCCCTGTTGCTGCGATACTCCACGATTGAGGACATCGAGGCCGCCCAGGAGCGCGCTCTGATGGACCTGCGCATCCGCGTATCGATTCTGAAAGGCAATAAGCGCTCACTCAAACAGCAAATTGAGAACTACCAGACCCAGGCCGCAGAGATGGAACGTCTGGGCCAGAAGGTCGATGACAAGCGCCTCCAGGCGATTGACGATCTGCAGCGTGAAGTCGCGGCCACAGACAAGGCTATTGCCGAGCGTGAGCGGGAGATTCAGTCAGTGAACGCCGGCTACGCGGCCGATATTGAACGCTTCACCATGCTGCTGGATATGGTGGAATTCCGCCGCCAGCAATCCCTCAAGAAAGACGATCCCTACTAGCCCCATTGGCGGCTGGCTGAACTCAGGAGTGGGCGTAGCTGCTGCTCGGTCCGGGTGCTGGCTGGCTGACAGCCTCGCGGAAGAAACCATCGATCAACAGATCCCACTGGGCCTTCCAGCCTTCGGTGGGGGTGCGCTTGAAGCCGGAGCGAACGTATTGCGAGATACGCCCTTCGGCGGCGGCCATCAGCAGGTTGGCTGCGGCGGGCAGCGGAATTTGCGGGCGCAGGCCCTCGCGCATTTCAGCCTCGCGAATCACCTGGCGTAGCTGCGTTTCAAACCGATCGAACAGTTGAGCTACGCGCACATGCAGGCGCTCAGTTTCACCCGCCAGTGCGTCACCGGTGAGTATCCGAGTAATGCCCGGGTTGCGTTCGGTGAACGCGAGCAGTAAGACAATCATCTTCTCGCAGCGAACCGCGGCGCTGGATTCTTCATTGAGAATAAGGTTGATACGGCTGAACAGGGTCTCTTCAATAAACTCGATGAGTCCCTCGAACATTTTTGATTTGCTCGGGAAGTGACGATAGAGCGCCGCTTCAGACACGCCCACCTCTTTTGCCAGCCCGGCTGTGGTAATGCGGTTGCCCGGATTAGCTTCCAGCATTTGGGCCAGTGCTTCCAGGATTTGCTGACGCCGTTGGGATTTCTTAGGGGGCATGGGCACTACTATTTGTCAGGTACAGTGCAATGCTAGCCGCTACCTGACCGCCCTGCAATAAGCGCAGGGCGAATTCGGCGCAAATAGCGTTTTTTTAAGGCTGAAATGACCTCTGCTCAGTCGCGGCGATTGGTAATGAGGGTGCCGATTCCTTCATTGGTGAAAATCTCAAGCAGCACAGCGTGTGGCACCCGGCCATCGATAATGTGCGAGCTGGCCACGCCGGACTTCACGGCATCGAGTGCGCAGCCAATCTTGGGGAGCATGCCACCGGATATGGTGCCATCGGCAATCAGGGCGTCGACTTCACTGGTGCTCAGGCCGGTGAGGGTGTCGCCATTCTTGTCGAGTAGTCCGGCGACATTGGTGAGCAGCATCAGTTTCTCAGCCTGCATGACTTCCGCCAGCTTGCCCGCCACCAGGTCGGCATTGATGTTGTAGCTGTTGCCATCGCGATCAACACCGATCGGGGCAATTACCGGAATAAAGTCACTGTCCAGAATCACCTTGAGCACGCCGGTATCGATTTGTTCGACCTCGCCCACGTGGCCGATATCTATGATCTCCGAGGCGTCAAGCTCCGGGCTGTGACGGGTGACCTGCAGCTTGCGGGCCCGAATCAACTGGCCGTCTTTGCCGGTGACGCCAATCGCCTTGCCGCCATTGCGGTTCAGCGACGACACAATTTCCTTGTTCACGCTGCCGCCGAGCACCATTTCCACCACGTCCATGGTCTGGCTGTCGGTGACCCGCATGCCCTCGACAAACTCGCTTTTGATATTGAGCTTGTCCAGCAATGAGCCTATCTGGGGCCCGCCGCCGTGGACCACCACCGGGTTCATGCCCACCAGCTTCATCAATACGATGTCTCTGGCAAAGCTCTCGTGGAGGGCGGGATCGACCATGGCATTGCCACCGAATTTGACCACGATGGTCTTGCCGGTAAAGCGCTGGATGTAGGGCAGGGCCTCGGTGAGTACCTGAGCGATATTAAGTGCTGCATCGCGATTGAGAGACATGCTTGAACCTTGTACAGAGAGTGAGCCCGTAACGGGCTCAGAAATTAACTTCCAGCGACGGCGCCGCCAGTGAGATTTGCTCGCGGAATTCGTTTTTGATGTTTTCCAGGGACTCGGTCGAGTCGGCTTCAAAACGCGCGGTCAGGGCGGCGGTGGTGTTGGATGCGCGCACCAGGCCCCAGCCTTCTGCAAAATCCACACGCAGGCCGTCCATGGTGTTCACCCGGCCTTCATTAAAGTCGGCGCCGGCTACAATCCGCTCCACCAGAGCGTGCTTGCCGCGGTCGTCTACCGGAATGAGAATTTCGGGTGTGTTCACCGTGGCGGGGAATCGGTCGATGACCTGATCCAGGGTCTCGCCGTGGGTACCCAGAATCTCCGCCAGGCGGCTGGCGGCATACATGCCGTCATCGAAGCCGAACCAGCGTTCGCCAAAGAACATATGGCCGGAAAATTCGCCGCCGAGCAGCGCGCCGGTCTCAGCCATCTTCTCTTTCATGAAGGCGTGACCGGTTTTCCACAGCACTGGCCGGCCGCCGTGCTGGGTAATCAGTTTGGTCAGGTTGCGGCTGCATTTGACGTCGAACACCACGTCAGCGCCTGGATTCCGCGATACCACATCCTCGGCGAAGATCATCAGCAGTACATCGGAACGCACGATGCGACCGCTGCTGGTGACCACGGCGAGGCGATCGCCGTCGCCGTCAAAGGCGACGCCGAAATCGGCTTCTTCGCGCTGTACGGCGGCGATCAGGTCGGTGAGATTGTCTTCGTTACTGGTGTCGGGGGCGTGGTGCGGGAAGTTGCCGTCGACTTCACAGTACAGCGGTACGACCTCGCAGCCCAGTTCGGCCATCAGTTCCGGGGCGATATCACTGGTGGCGCCATTGCCGGCGTCGACCACAATCTTAAGGGGTACCGAAACAGCCACATCGTTGGCAATTTCCTCAACGTAAGCGGGTATCACATCCTCTTTAATCATGCGGCCGCTGCCGTGGCTGAAGTCACCCTCGAGGGTGCGGTCGCGAATTTCCTCGATGCCGCCGGCAGCAATGGTCTGGCGGTTGAGAACGACTTTCAGGCCATTGTCTGTCTTGGGGTTGTGGCTACCGGTTACCATGATGCCGGAGCGGCAATCGAGGTGATGGGTGGCGAAATAGAGTACCGGCGTGGGTACCAGCCCGATATCGATTACATCGCGACCCGATTCCATCAGCGCCCGAATCAGGGCGGCCTTCAGGGCCGGAGATGAGTTGCGGCCATCGCAACCCACCAGCAGCGACTGCTCGCCCAGTTCACCGGCCATGGTGCCTATCGCCCGGCCTATCTGGCTGACCAGCTCTTCGGTGAGCTCGGAGCGGGCGTCGCCACGGATATCGTAGGCGCGGAAAATATGCGCCGGGAAGCTGTCGGGAATGTCCGGTGTATCCAGGCTGAGGTCCAGCTCAAGGGAATCGGCATCCAGATCGAGTTCAGCCTCCGGCTGATCTGTCTGCGGGTCTGCAACGCCGTTACCTGTGCGGATGGCGCGCAATGTGGCGCGCCTGAGCTGGCGGGCTGCCGGTACCAGTTCGGGTGTGTCCAATATCAGCTCCGATTTACGGTCAGCGGCGGCAATCATGCGATTCACGTCGTTGCCAATAGTGCGCGGTACGCGAATGGCGATTAGCGCGAATGCGCCGATCGCGGCGACAAGACACAGAGCAAACAACACCAGAATTCCGCCGCTGGAACCGGACAACTCACTAATCATCTTGTCTGACGGGGTGAAAGCTATACGCCAGGCGGTGCCCGGGATATCGGCGCGGCGGGTGTACTTTTTGTCGCCGGCACTGCCGGTACTGGCGATAACGTTGGTCTTCTCGACTCCAGAGGGGCTGATGTAGGCCTGCTCCACGGCGAACTCGCCGGCATTTCTGTCGAGGCTTTCCAGCAGGGTGTTGATGCTGGTGTTTGGCAGGGTGGCCAAAATGACCGCGTTGTGACTGTCTACGCCAGGCTTCTCGACCAGTTGCGCCAGCGAGGTCAACCACGCGCCGTCGCTCTGGTAAGCCTCCGGCAGGGTCGCTTCGCGATTGCTGGTGCGCCCCACCAGATCGACTTCAATATGGTTGCGCAGGCCCTGGTTGCCCCCTTCGAAGGCAGCCGTGCCCATTTCTCCAACGGGCAGCAGGCGCAGGCTGAGCACGTCGGGGAAGTACGCCATCAGCGCATCCTCGGCTGCTTTCAGCTGTTCCGGGTTCTGGTTGGTAATCGCTGTCTGGGCCAGGGGCGTGCTGGCGGCCTTGACCATGCGTGAGCGCAGTAAATCGATGGTGCGATGGACGTTGGTTGCCTGTTGGTGGGCGTAGGCATTGGCGATGAGCTCGGTCTGCTTGCTGGTCAGGCCGGGTTCACGCAGCAGCATTAAATAGGCAAACACGATTAACAGCACCAGCGCCAGGCCTCCCAGCGCCGCTGCGATTGTCTTGTACAAGGCGTTACCAGGAGACGAAATGCCCTGAGACTTCCCGGTTGTCCTGGAGCGCGCTTCCTTCCCGCCTTTATCTTTATTTTTCTTGATCAGTTTAAGCATTGCCTGAACAGTCCCTTGCTGAACTGACAATCATAGTACGGCGGCGCGGCGCCGTGAACGGGCATCTGTACTATTTACGGGCTCAGGCGCAGGGCGATCTGGGCGATGATGCCGGCCGCCACGGTGGATTTTCCGGCCCTTGGCAGGGCAATTTCGCCATCGGCCCACAGCACAGTGACTTCATTCTCTTCGCTGTTGAAGCCAATGCCCTGGTCGGACACGTCGTTGGCCACAATCATATCCAGGCCCTTGCGTTCCAGTTTGCCCCGGGCGTATTCGATCACCTGTTGGGTTTCTGCGGCGAAACCCACGGTGAATACCGGGTGATCGCTGGCGGCCACAGCGGCGACGATATCCGGATTTTTGACCAGGGCCAGGTGCACCTCATCCGGGCCCTTCTTGATCTTCTGTGTCTGGACGTCGGCCGGGCGGTAGTCTGCCACGGCGGCACAGGCAATGAATATGTCGCATTCAGGCAGCGCTTGCTCGCAGGCCTCGAGCATGTCCCGGGCGCTGGTCACAGGCACCACGCTGACCCGTTCAGGTGCGGGCAGATTCACGGGCCCGCTGATAACGGTGGTCTGAGCGCCTGCGGCCGCGGCAGCCTCGGCCAGCGCGTAGCCCATCTTGCCGGAGCTGTGGTTGGAGATATAGCGCACGGGATCCAGTGCCTCGCGGGTGGGGCCGGCGGTAATCACCACGCGTTTGCCCTGCAGTGCGCCTGTTTCAAACATGTCGGCCGCAGCCCGGGCGATGACCTCGGGTTGTTCCATGCGCCCCGGGCCCACATCGCCGCAGGCCTGTTCGCCGGAGGCCGGGCCCACCATCTGGATGCCGCGCGATTGCAGCTGGGCAATATTTTCCTGGGTAGCCGCATCCTTCCACATCTGCTGGTTCATGGCTGGTGCCATTAACAGCGGCGCCGGCGTGGCGAGGGCGGCGGTGGTCAGCAGGTCATCGGCTCGACCGGCGGCCAGACGCGCGATCAAGTCTGCGGTGGCAGGCGCAACGAGCAGCAGGTCTGCCCAGCGGGCCAGCTCAATATGGCCCATGCCCTGTTCCGCTTCTGTATCCAGCAGTTCGGTGTGCACCGGATTGCCGGACAGTGCCTGCAGCGTCAGTGGCGTGATGAATTCTTGGGCGCCACGGGTCATGACGACCCGGACATTCGCCCCCATTTCCTGGAGTTGGCGCACCAGTTCGGCGGATTTGTAGGCGGCGATACCACCGCTGACGCCGAGCAGAATATTGCGATTGAAAAGATGTCCCATTGCCTGGCCCGAATTGCGACAATTGTCCCTGCACTGAAAAGGAACCGAAAGATACCACTGCGGGGCCCTATTTGACACTGCAGCTCAGGGAGGAGCGACGTGACAAACCTATGCTGGCCATCGGGCGAAGGCCCCAGAGACAAGTTGTTGGGGAGGGGCGAGGCGAGCCTGTCGGACGCCGAGCTACTGGCGGTATTACTGGCGACCGGATATCGCAACCACAATGCACTGGAGCTGGCCCGGGATATCCTGCATGAATTCGGCGGCCTGGTAGGGTTTTTGCGGGCCGGCGAGGAAGAACTGCTGGCCTGCCGCGGTGTGGGGCGGGCCAAGTACGCCGTGGTGCGGGCCGCCCTGGAGCTGGCGCGGCGCCAGGCCCAGCAGCGACTGGAGGCGGGTAGTGTGCTCTCCAGCCCGGGCTGCACCCGACGATTCCTGCAGCACCACCTGGGGCGCCGGGAGCGCGAGGTGTTCTGCTGCATGTTCCTCGACAACCAGCACCGCCTGTTGCGCTGTGAGGACTTGTTCATGGGCACGCTGGACGGCGCTGCGGTCTACCCGAGGGAGGTGGCGGTGCGGGCGCTGCGCTATCGCGCTGCGGCGGTGATTTTTGCGCACAATCACCCCAGCGGTGTCGCAGAGCCAAGTTCGGCGGACCGGCGCATTACCGAGCGCCTGACTGCCGCCCTGGCGCTGCTGGATGTGCGGGTGCTGGACCATATTATTGTTGGCAGTGGCAGTGAATACTCGTTTGCTGAGGCCGGCCTGATCTAGCGGCGCTTGTTCCGCATACCGTATCCGGTCCCGGCGATGCCATTGGGTGCCTGAGTGTCGCACGCGCTTTTTCTTGCTATGGCATGTACGTTCTGGTATAAAGTCGCGCTCCGCGCGGCTGGGGTCCCTCTTTTGGGGTCTGATAGCCTCCATTTTTTTATTAATTCCCGCGATTTGGGAGAGACAGGATCATGGCAAGAGTATGTCAGGTTACCGGCAAGCGCCCGGTCACCGGTAACAATGTATCGCACGCAAAGAACCGCACCCGTCGCCGTTTTTTGCCTAACCTCCACCAGCACCGTTTCTGGGTGGAATCAGAGAAACGTTTCGTCAGCCTGCGCGTTTCCAGCAAGGGCATGCGCATCATCGACAAGAAGGGCATCGAAGCTGTTCTTGAAGATCTGCGCGCTCGCGGCGAAAAGGTATAAGGGAGAGAGACCATGAGAGACAAGATCCGCATGAACTCCTCAGCTGGTACAGGACACTTCTATACCACTGACAAGAACAAGCGCACTACTCCGGACAAGCTGGAGAAGAAAATGTACGATCCCGTTGTTCGCAAGCACGTGATGTACAAGGAAGGCAAAATCAAGTAATTGCCTACCTGCGTAGAAGCTTAAAAAACCCGGCACTGCCGGGGTTTTTTGTTTCTGGGTGCAGGTTATGATGTCCGAATGCCTGAATTACCTGAAGTCGAAACCACGCGCCGGGGAGTAGAGCCCTATTCCGCCGGACAGACCATTAAACGCGTTATTGTGCGCAACCCCAGCCTGCGTTGGCCCGTACCGGCGTCGCTGCCGCGCAAGTTGCGAGGTCAGCAGGTGACGGCGGTGGAGCGGCGCGCCAAGTATCTGCTGTTTCGCACGGCCGCCGGCTCCATGATGATTCACCTTGGTATGTCGGGATCACTGCGCGTAGTTGATGCCAGAGAGCCACCTGGCAAGCACGATCATATCGATATTGTATTCGAGGGTGGCCGCTGCCTGCGCTATAACGATCCGCGGCGATTTGGCTGCTGCCTTTGGCTGGGGCCTGGGGAGAGCCATGACTTGCTCGAGGGGCTGGGTCCCGAGCCGCTGGGCCCAGACTTTGATGGCGACCTGCTGTTCCGTCGATCGCGGGGCCGCAAGGTGCCCGTGAAGCAGTTTGTGATGGACGGCAAGGTGGTGGTGGGCGTTGGTAATATTTACGCTAACGAGGCCCTGTTTCAGGCGGGAATCCGCCCGGATCGACCCGCAGGGCGCATTTCCAGAGCGCGCTATGAGCGTCTGGCAGAGGAAATTAAGCGAGTACTTACTTTCGCTATAAACCAAGGTGGTACTACCTTGCGAGATTTCGTGGGGGGTGATGGCAAGCCGGGCTATTTTGCTCAGCAGTTGTTTGTTTACGGCCGCGAAGGTGAGCCCTGTAAGCGCTGCCAACGAATGTTAAAAAAGTCTACATTGGGGCAGCGAACCACCGTGTACTGCGTGGCCTGCCAGCGGTGAAACGGCTACACTTAAAAAAACAAAGGGGACGGGAAGGGAACCCGGGGAGTAAAACAATGAAAAAAAATACTGGCGCACGACGCGCTGTCACAGCCCTGCTGATTGCATGCATGATGCTGCCTCAGGCGCTCTGGGCACAATCGGCGATTGATGAGAGCCCCAACGAGTGGGCCATGGTGGGTGATTTGCTGGTAGCGCGCCCGATCGGACTGGTTATGACTGCAGGCGGTGCAGCGGTGTGGCTGGTGAGCCTGCCCTTTACCCTGTTGGCGGGCCATGCCGGTGAAGCGGCTGAAACCCTGGTACTGGGCCCCGGTGAAGCAACCTTTATGCGCTGCCTCGGTTGCCGCGTGACCGGCTATACCGGCAAGGACGTTGAAGCGATCCGCGCTGCGCGGGAAGCCGAAGAGTAATACTCCTGCCCGCCGCGCTCGCGGTGGGCTATTTAATCTGCAAACTTATCCCTGAGTGCCTGGGCGACACTCGCCGGCACGAAGGGGGTGATGTCGCCATCCAGGCTGGCAATTTCGCGTACCAGCGATGATGAAATAAAGGACAGGTGCTCTGACGGGGTGAGGAAGATGCTCTCAAACTCCGGGTAGATGGCGCGGTTCATATTAGCCAGCTGAAATTCGTATTCGAAGTCTGCCACTGCCCGCAGGCCCCGCAGCACGCAGCGGGCGCCCTGATCCTGGACAAATTTGGTGAGCAGGTAATTGAAGCCGGTGACTTCCACATTGGGCAGGTGTGAGAGGCAGGCCTCGGCCAGGGCTACGCGCTCTTCGATGTTGAACAGCGGCCCCTTCTTCTCACTGTAGGCAATTGCCACAACCACTTTGTCGAATAGTCGGGCGGCCCGTTCAGTGAGATCCACGTGACCATTGGTAATGGGATCAAAGGTACCCGGGTAGATGACGGTTGTTTCTGGCATGGCGTGGACCTGCGATGTTGTTGTGCCGGCGGATGTTAAACGTTTTCCCCGGGAGCGACAACGAACAGCCGGTAGCTGACCTGGCCGCTGCTTTTGTCGCGGTGTAGTTCCCAGTTGGCGGGCAGTTCGGGCAGGGTTTCATCGAGCCCGGTTTCGATATAGACCAGGGCGTGCGGTGCCAGTACGCTCCCGCGAGCGAGCAGGTCGCAGGCTGGCCCAACCAGCGCCTGGCCAAAGGGGGGGTCGATAAAGACGATGTCCCAGGGAGGGTGTGGCTGTGCCAGAAAGTCCAGCGCGGAGCTGCGATGACAGTGCCCGCCGGTGGCTGCCAGTGTGCCCAGGTGTCGCTGGATATCTGCGATCCCGGCGGCCGCTGTGTCGACGAAATCGCAGTGTGCCGCACCGCGTGAGAGCGCCTCCAGGCCCAGAGCGCCACTGCCCGCGAACAGGTCCAGGCAGCGGGCCCCGTGGATGTCCGCTGCCAGCCAGTTGAACAGAGTCTCGCGAATGCGATCGCCAGTAGGGCGCAGCCCGTCGGCCGGGGTAAACCCCAGCTTGCGGCCGCGCCATTGGCCGCCGATGATACGTAACTGGCTGGTTCCCCGCGGGGTGATCTCGACATTTCTTCAGTTCATCCTGCAGTGGTAGGATAGTTGTTTTTCCGGGCGCCCTTCCGGCGCCTGCAAACTCTAACACGACATATATGAAGTTTTTCAAACGTAAAAAGAAGGCGGAACAGGTTGCCCCGCCGCGGATGCCCCTGCGCAGTCGCAGGATGTCGCAGCTGCACCCGATCCCGGTACCCAGGAACAAAGCACTGGCGCGCTTGCGCCGCAGGCCGAGGCTGCCACTCCCTCTGCGATAGAGCAGGTGCCTGACGCCGCCGCGAGCGTTGAGTCTCCGATCCAGCAAGAGCCATTAGCCGGTGAAGAGCCCTCAGCCGGTGAAGAGCCCTCAGCTGGTAAAGAGCCCTCAGCTGGTGAAGAGTCTTTAACCTATGAAGAGCCCTCAGCTGTCGAAGCGCCCGCAGCCCCTGAATCCTCATCCCAGGTTGAGCCCGCACAGCCCGAGACCCCTGCAACACAGGCGGAAGCGCCGATAGCGACGCCTGAGCCTACCGAAACCGAAGCTCAGGAAAATGCGCCAGTGCCTGCCGCTGAGCAGGAGAAACCGGGTAAGCCGGGTTTCTTCGCCCGGTTGAAGGCCGGCCTGGGTCGCACCAGCGATAATCTCTCACAGGGCCTGGGCAATCTGTTCCTGGGCCGCAAGGAGATCGACGCCGACCTGCTGGAAGAGCTGGAGTCGCAGCTGTTGATGGCGGATGTGGGTGTCGATGCCACGGTGGACATTATTGGCCGTCTCACCCAGCGCGTGTCGCGCAAGGAGCTCACAGATCCTCAGGCGTTGCACAAAGCTCTGAAAGAGGAGTTGTTGAGCCTGCTCAAGCCCTGTGAGCAGCCCCTGCAGATCACCGGGCACAAACCCTATGTCATTTTGATGGTAGGCGTAAACGGGGTGGGCAAGACCACCACCATTGGCAAGTTGGCCAAGCGCTTCCAGGCAGAAGGTCGCTCGGTCATGCTGGCCGCCGGCGATACCTTCCGAGCCGCGGCAGTAGAGCAGCTACAGGTGTGGGGTGAGCGCAACCAGGTCCCCGTGGTTGCCCAGCACACCGGCGCTGATAGTGCGTCGGTGGTCTACGATGCGCTGCAGGCTGCACAGGCGCGTAATATCGACGTGCTGATTGCCGATACCGCCGGTCGCCTGCACAACAAGGACAACCTGATGGAAGAACTCAAGAAGGTGGTCCGGGTGATGGGCAAGCTGGACGATTCCGCGCCCCATGAGGTGATGCTGGTGCTCGATGCTGGCACCGGTCAGAATGCGTTGGCGCAGGCAGATCATTTCCGGCAATGGGTTGGTGTTTCCGGGATCAGCCTGACCAAGCTGGACGGCACAGCCAAGGGCGGTGTTATTTTCGCGATCGCCAAGAAGCTGGGTCTGCCCATTCGCTTTATTGGCGTGGGCGAGGCCGCGGATGATCTCCGGCCTTTTGCTGCAGAAGAATTTATCGAGGCACTATTTGCGAGGGATGACAGCGCTGCATGATCACCTTTGAGCGGGTCAGCAAACGCTACGAAGAGGGGCACGACGCACTCAAGGAAGTGAGCTTCCAGATTGAGCGCGACGACCTGGTGTTTCTCACCGGCCATTCAGGCGCCGGTAAGAGCACCCTCATGCGCCTCATTATGCTCATGGATCGGGCGACGCGCGGCAAAGTGTTAATCGATGGCCGCGATCTGGCTAGTGTGCCCAGCCGCGGTGTGCCCGCCCACCGCCGCGATATTGGTGTGGTGTTCCAGAATCACCAGCTGCTGTTCGATCGGCCGGTCTTCGACAATGTTGCCCTGCCACTGGTAATCCGAGGCTATGACTACCGCGAGATTGGCCGTCGAGTGCGTGCAGCACTGGACAAGGTTGGGCTGTTAAGCCGCGAGCGGGCGATGCCGGTCACCCTGTCAGGAGGTGAGCAGCAACGCGTGGGCATTGCCCGGGCGGTGGTGTGCAAACCGAAAATTCTGCTGGCCGACGAACCCACCGGTAACCTCGACCCGGACCTGTCCGCCGAGATCATGCAGCTGTTTGAAGAATTCAACCGGGTGGGGGTGACAATTCTCATCGCCAGTCACGACCTGGCCCTGATCTCGCGTTTACGCCACCGCATTCTTACTTTGAAAGAAGGCCGTCTGGTCACCGGGGGTGTGCTGTGAGCCAGGGTGCCAGCCAGAGCCGGGTCAAATTTGCCGACCAGTACAACGCCTGGTTGCGCCACCACCGCCTGTCGGCGGCCGACAGCCTGTTCCGGGTTTTGGACAATTTGGTGTCCAGTGTGCTGACCTGGCTGGTCATCGGTATTGCCCTGGCGCTGCCGGTGGCGCTCGATGTCGCCCTGGATAATGCCGGTGAGCTAAGCGCCGGCTGGGACAGTCCCAGCCAGATTTCCCTGTTCCTCGCCGACGACATTCAGGCCGAGGCCGCCAGGCAACTGGCCACCGAACTGGAAGCGCGCGAGGATGTCGCCAGCGTGCGTTTTGTCTCGAGGGAAGATGCGCTGGCTGAATTCAGTGAGCTTTCTGGCTTTGCCGATGTCTTGGCGAGCCTGGAAGAAAACCCCCTCCCAAATCTGCTGCTGGTGAGTCCGGCCGGTGACCTTGGTGGTGCCGGGGCCGGCGGGCTGCGCGCCCAGTTGGGTGCCATGCCCCAGGTGGCCGAGGCGGTGCTGGATATGGCCTGGTTGCAGCGGCTTAACAGCCTTATGGAGCTCAGTCGGCGCATGGTTATGGCTATCGGAGCGCTGCTGGTGCTGGGTGTGGTGCTGATCCTCGGGAATACCATTCGGCTGGCGATCGAGGCCCGCCGGGACGAGATCGTCATCGTCAAGCTGGTGGGCGGCAGTAATCCTTTCGTGCGTCGACCCTTTCTGTATACGGGCCTCTGGTACGGTGTGGGCGGTGGTTTCTTCGCCGGTCTGCTGGTGACACTCGCACTGTGGTTTCTTCAGCAGCCGGTCTCCAGACTAGCTGCGCTGTATGAGTCTGAGTTTGAATTGGCGGGCCTGGGCTTGATGGGTTTCCTCAATCTGCTGGTATTGGGCGGCCTCCTGGGACTGGCAGGGGCCTGGTTGGCGGTGAGCCGGCATTTGGCTAAAATTGAGCCCCGCTAGCCACCCGTTATGGCAAGTCCTTGTTATTAAAAGAAATAAACAAATAAATTTTTATTCTTACGTGGAACTTTCCGGTCGTTAGCACTCTAATACAAAGAGTGCTAATATTGCCGACCTTACTTTGGAGAACCACGCATGAGCAACAGCCTGCAACCAGTAATGCAAATGGTACCGGGAGCGAATCTCGGGGCCTACGTGCAGGCCGTCGGTGCTATCCCCGTCCTCAGCCCCGAGCGAGAGCGGGAACTGGCGGAAGATCTCTACTACAACGACAACCTCGACGCTGCCCGTGAGCTGGTTATGTCTCACCTGCGCTTCGTGGTGCACATTGCCCGTAGCTACAACGGCTATGGTCTGGCTGAGGCCGACCTGATCCAGGAAGGCAATGTGGGACTGATGAAGGCCGTTAAACGCTTTGACCCCGAGAAGGGTGTACGTCTGGTGTCTTTTGCCGTGCACTGGATTAAGGCAGAGATGCACGAGTACATCCTGCGCAATTGGCGTATCGTCAAAGTGGCGACCACCAAGGCCCAGCGTAAATTGTTCTTTAACCTGCGCAGCCAGAAGAAGAGCCTGTCCTGGCTCAGTGCTGACGAGGCCCAGGCCGTAGCCGATGACCTCGGTGTAGACGTTAAGGAAGTGCATCGCATGGAAGGCCGCCTGGCCAGCCGTGACGTCGCTTTCGATATGCCTTCTGACAGCAGCAGCGATGACGATGAAGGTTGGCAGGCTCCCCAGTATTACCTGGAAGACCACAGTGCCGATCCGGCGCTGGAAGTCGAAGAGGGTGACTGGAAGGCCAATACTGAGGCCCAGCTGCATGGCGCCCTGTCTGACCTGGATGAGCGCAGCCGCGATATCCTGGCAAGCCGCTGGCTGGCCGAGGAAAAAGCGACCCTGCACGAACTGGCAGATCGCTATGGCGTCTCGGCGGAGCGCATTCGCCAGCTGGAAGCCAATGCGATGAAAAAGCTGAAGGCCGCGATCGCCGCCTGATTATCAGCCTTCTTTCCCGAAGGGATCAGAGCCCATATCATGGGTGCTGATCCCTTTTTTGATTGAGCACTCTCATGGCCAAGTTTTTCATTACACTCGCCTCCCTGAGCGGCATGTTCGCAGTGATACTCGGTGCCTTCGGTGCCCACGCCCTGAAATCGCGATTTGACACCTACGCCCTCGGTGTCTGGGAAACGGCCGTGCAATACCATTTCTACCACGCGCTGGCATTGCTGGCGGTGGGTGTGCTGGCCCTTAGCCAACCCCAGACCACGCTGCTCAAGAGCAGTGGCTGGCTGTTCCTGTTAGGTACGCTGGTGTTTTCCGGCAGCCTGTATATTCTGGCCCTAACCGGCACCAAGTGGCTCGGAGCCGTGACCCCGCTGGGTGGGCTGGCCTTTATTGGCGGCTGGGCTTGCCTGGCGACTGCCTCCTGGAAGATGTTGCCCTGATATGAGTGAGCAGAAACACCGACCCATCCGCAGCTTCGTTCTCCGCACTGGCCGCATGACGCCAGGGCAGGAGCGCGCCTATAACGAGAACTGGGAGCGCTGGGGGCTGGAATACAGTGACGGCGCCCTGGACTTTGCTGCCCGGTTCGGTCGCGATGGACCGCGCGTGCTGGAGATTGGCTTTGGCATGGGCGCCTCGCTGGTTGAGATGGCTGCAGCGGCGCCGGAGAAGAACTTTGTCGGCATTGAAGTGCACAAGCCCGGGGTCGGTAGACTGTTGCACAGCATGTCTGAGCAGGGCGTCGATAACATCCGTGTTTACTGCCATGACGCGGTAGAGGTTCTGCGCGACTGTATCGCCGACGCTTCGCTGGATACCGTGCAGATATTCTTTCCAGACCCCTGGCACAAGAAGCGCCATCACAAGCGCCGTCTGGTCCAGCCCGGATTTATTGCCGATCTGACGACCAAACTGAAACCTGGTGGCATTCTGCATCTGGCTACGGACTGGGAAAACTATGCCGAGCAGATGCTGGAAGTACTCAGCGCCGCCGAAGGCCTGGAAAACACCAGTGGTGCGGGTCACTATGCACCGCGTCCGGAGCACCGGCCATTGACCAAATTCGAGGCCCGTGGCGAGCGTCTGGGGCACGGTGTCTGGGATTTACTGTTCCGGCGTTTATAGAAACTCGCCAATCACCGAATCGAGGAAGCGTCGCCCCAGGGCTGTGGGGCGAATCTGGTTGGCGTTCCGTTCCAGGAGCCCTCGTTCCATCAGGCTGTCCAGCTTGTCTGCAATGACCGCGAGCTCCTGTCCCGAGCGTGCCTCAAAGGATTCAATACTAAACCCGTTATTGAGACGTAGTGCATAGAGCATAAACTCTGCCGTTGCCTCTGCTGCATCCAGGCGGCGTTCATTTGCCATGTAATTGCCATCGCTGTTCAGATAGTCGGCGGGACCACGGGTCTTGGCGTATCGACGAATGACACCATCTTCCCCGGATATTTTGGCGTGGGCTCCGGCGCCAATGCCCAGGTAATCACCGAAACTCCAGTAGTTGAGATTGTGTCGGCACTGCTGGCCCGGCTTTGAATAGGCCGATACTTCGTACTGCTGCATGCCGTGCTCTGCCAGTAATGCCTCGCCGTGATCCTGGATATCGGCCAGCGCATCTTCAACCGGCAGTGTTGGCGGACGCTTGTTAAACACCGTGTTGGGCTCGATGGTCAGTTGATACCACGAAAGGTGGGGCGGATTGAAACCCAGTGCCGTGGTGAGATCGCTGGAGGCGCCCGCTTCATCCTGTCCCGGAAGGCCGTGCATCAGATCAATATTGAAATTGTCGAACCCGGCCTCAGTGACGGCGGCAATCGCGGCCAGTGCCTGATTGCGATCGTGAATACGGCCCAGTGCTTTGAGCCGTGCGTCATCGAATGACTGTACGCCCAGTGACAGGCGGTTGATGCCCGCGGCCCGAAAGCCGGCAAATTTCTCCGCCTCGGCGCTACCCGGGTTGGCTTCCATAGTGGCCTCCAGATCCGGCGCGAGCGCTATGGTCTGGGCAATGCCCTGCATTAACCGGCGGATGGCGCTGGCACTGAACAGGCTCGGGGTGCCGCCGCCGATGAACAGGGTTTGCACCGCGCGCCCCTGGGCCTGCAGGGCATCAACGCGCAAATCTTCCAGCAGTGCATCGATGTACGCGCCTTCCGGTATCTCCGCCGATTCGTGTGAGTTGAAGTCACAATAGGGGCACTTGCGCTCGCACCAGGGCAGGTGAATGTACAGCCCCAGCGGCGGCAGTTGCATACGATGAGCGCCCTAGCGCAGGGCGTCCAGCAGCAACGCGCTGGCCTTGGCGCGATGGCTGATGGCGTTCTTGAGGTCGCGGGGCAGTTCCGCAGAACTGCAGTCGTGTTCCGGCACGTAGAACAAAGGATCGTAACCAAAGCCTTCCACGCCGCGGGTTTCGGTCAGGATGCGTCCCTCCCAGCTGCCCTGGCAGACGAGGGGGGTCGGATCATTGGCGTGGCGCATATACACCAGCACACATTGGAAGCGTGCGCTGCGCTGTGCTTCGTCTACACCCTCCAGTGCCGCCAACAGTTTGGCGTTGTTGGCCTCATCGCCCTGGCCGGAATAACGCGCCGAGTGTATGCCGGGGGCACCCTGGAGGTAATCCACTTCCAGGCCGGAATCGTCGGCAATTGCCGGTAACCCGCAGTGGGCTGCAGCGGCACGGGCTTTGATGATTGCGTTCTCGACAAAGCTCAGGCCGTCTTCCGGTACCTGGGGCATATCGAATTCACCTTGAGAGACCAACTCCATGCCAAGCGGGGTGAGAATGCGCCCCAACTCGCGAAGTTTGCCGGCGTTGCCGCTGGCCAGTACCACTTGCTGTGTTGTCATGACCGCCTCAGTCGGTATACATGCGATGACGCAGTTTGAAGGTGTAGGTTTCGGTCGCCCCGTCAGGGCGGAAAAACACCTCGAAGTGGCGCCATTCCTCGTTCAGGTATTTGAATTCGGCGATGTAGTAAATGGCCGGATTTTCGCGTACTTCCTGAAATTCGAAGTTCTGGGTGGTCTGCAGCAAGTCCCAGGTTTTGCCTTTGAGAATCATGGTGCGAGGCACGGTGGTGCCATCTTCCAGATGTTCGCGTACCGCCAGGTTGAGGATGGCCCGCTCATCACCGCGGGTAATGCCGTAGGTGGCGGCAACCTTGGGTTCGAGAAAGGTGGTGTTGACCACGCTGTAGTGCAGCTCATAGGGGCCGAACATTGCTGATTGCTGGCCAAGGGCGGGTAAGGCCAGCAAGGTCAGCGCGATGGAGGTGAGTAGCTTGTTCATGGCAACCTCAACGGGTGATGTGATAAATCGCTGTGGTAGCGAACAGGTTAGGCCAGGCTCTCGCCAGGCGTGGTTCGCATTCCGACACACCCACCATATCGCGGCTGAGTATGCGAATACCGCGTTCTTCACACAGTGCTTCGAAGTCGCGCACGGTGCAGAAGTGGATATTGGGTGTGTCGTACCAGCTATAGGGCATGAATTTGGATACCGGCATGCGGCCGCGCGTTCCCAGATACAGCCGACAGCGCCAGTGGGCAAAATTGGGGAATGTGACAATGCCCTGACGGCCGATGCGCAGCATTTCTTCAAGCACCCGATCCGGGTAGTGAACGGCCTGGATAGCGTGCGCCATGACCACGGTGTCAAAGCTCTGGTCAGGGAAATTCCCCAGACCGGCGTCGACGTTCTGCTCGATGATGTTGAGCCCTTTGCCAATACAGGTGGTGATATTGGCCTCGTCAATTTCCAGGCCAATGCCTCTCACCTGGCGCTCTTCCTGGAGGTTCTTCAGAAATTCACCGTCGCCGCAGCCGAGGTCGAGTACGCGTGAGCCGGGTTTGATCCAGCGCTGAATGTGGGTGAGATCCTGACGCATTAGACCTTGGCTCCCACGCTCTGCATATAGGCGCTAAACACGTCGAGGTAGCGGGGGATTGGCATCAGGAATGCATCGTGCCCCTCGTCGGCCTCGATCTCGGTATAGGTAACGGGACGCTCTGCGGCAATCAGCGCGTCGACGATCTCGCGTGATCGCGCTGGAGAGAAGCGCCAGTCCGTGGAGAAGGAGGCGACGAAGTAGCTGCACTTGGCTCTGCCAAAAGCTTGCACCGGGTCGTTGTCATATTCGCGAGCGAGGTCGAAATAGTCGAGCGCCCGGGTCATCAGTATGTAGGTATTGGCATCGAAGTTGCCCGAGAACTGACTACCCTGGTAGCGAAGATAGCTCTGTACCTGGAATTCGACATTGTCTTCGTCGCCCAGCTCAAAGCTGCCCGAACGCAGATCGCGGCCAAACTTGTTGGCCATGGCTTCGTCAGACAAATAGGTGATGTGACCAACCATGCGTGCCAGTGCCAGACCCTGAGAGGGAATGGCGTCGTTGTCCATATAGCGGCCATCCGCAAAGGCTGGATCGGCCACGATGGCCTGGCGAGCCAGTTCGTTAAACGCCAGATTCTGGGCACTGAGCTTCATCGCTGCAGCAATCACAATGCAGTGCTTGAGACGGTCCGGATATTCCAGCGACCAGCGCATAGCCTGCATGCCGCCGAGGCTGCCGCCGATGACAGCAGCCCAACATTCGATGCCGAGGTAATCCGCAAGCAATGCCTGGCTGTGCACCCAGTCCCGGGCCCGCAGGGGCGGAAAATCCGGGCCCCAGGCCTTGCCGGTATCCGGGTTGATACTGTTAGGGCCGGTTGAGCCATGACAGCCGCCAAGATTGTTCAGGCTGACCACAAAAAATCGATTGGTGTCGATGGGCTTGCCCGGGCCAATGCACTCTTCCCACCAACCTGGCTTGCGATCCTCCATGCTGTGGTAGCCGGCGGCGTGGTGATGTCCGCTCAGGGCATGGCAAATCAGCACGGCGTTGCTCTGCTCGGCATTGAGCGTGCCGTAGGTTTCGTACACCAGATCGAAGCGAGCCAACTCGCGCCCGCAGGAAAGTGCGAACGGTTGGCTAAAGCTCACCGTCTGGGATTCGACCAGGCCGACGGAGTTCTGGGAGATGGATTCAGGCATAGCGCTGCGCAGTTAACTCAACCAGGGCGCGACACCGAGCACACCCAGTGCAGCCGCGCTGTCGTAGAGCGCGATGCGTATCACATGCATGCCGATCAGCAGAACCAGTACGGAAAAATCCAGGCCACCCATGGGTGGGATCACTTTCCTAATCGGCGCGATAAAGGGCTCGGTGATCTGGTAGATCAGATAAATGGCCGGCTGATTACTGCCGGGGGCTACCCAGCTCACGATCACCATGATGATGAGCGCGATATACAACGTGTTCAGCGCCAGTCCGAGCAGGCCGAAGAACCCGCCAACCAACAGCAGTTGAGCACCGGGCATGGCCTGGTACTTGATAATGACCAGGGTTGCGATGGCCAGCATCTGCAGCAGGAATGCCAGCAGCAACGAAGCCATATCGTAACCGCCGACCCCAGGCACAATTTTGCGCATTGGAATCACCGCGGGGTTGGTGGCCTTGACGATAAACTGACTGATCGGGTTGTAGAAATCAGCCTTTACTGCCTGCAGCAGGAATCGCAAAAACACGATCAGCAGGTACAGACTGATCGCGGTCTGGACCAGGTACAAAAAGATTGAATTAAGAGTGCCCACGGTTCAGCCCATCTCCTTTGCCATTGTTTCGGCCCTGGCGGCGGCTGCCGCCATAGCGTCAGTAACCTGCTGTCGTAAGCCCCGGGCTTCGAAGCTCTCTACAGCCGCCTGGGTGGTACCCCCAGGGCTGGTGACCCGACGCCTCAGTTCAACAAGGTCGACATCATTTTCCAGGGCCATGCGCGCTGCCCCAAGGCCGGTTTGCAGGGCGAGCTCGGTAGCGGTGTCCCGGTCCAGCCCCTGGGCGACACCGGCGTCGATCATGGACTCCATAAACAGGAAGAAATAGGCCGGGCCACTTCCCGATAGTGCGGTGACCGCATCCAGGTCAGCCTCGCGCTCTACCCAGCGTACGATGCCCACCGCACCGAGAATCGTATCGGCGAAGTCGCGCTGTTGTTGAGACACCTGTTCGTTAGCGTACAGGCCTGTGGCGCCGCACCCCAGCAGCGCGGGGGTGTTAGGCATGCAGCGCACGATGGCGGTCCGTTCACCGAGCCAGCGGCGCATGCTGGCAATGGTAATGCCTGCAGCGATAGAGATGACCAGCGCACCGCTGGCCTGCGCGGCCTCGGCAATGCCTGTGCATACGTCTGCCATGACCTGCGGCTTCACTGCGAGAATAACCACATCGGCGCCGGTGACAGCGGCGGTGTTGTCATCATAGGTGTTTACTGGCGCAATCTCGCGCAGCCGCTCCAGGCTTTGCGGGAACGGATCGGCGGCGTGAATCCGATCTGCAGGCTGGCCGCTTTCAACCAGGCCGCCGATGATGCTGGACGCCATATTGCCAGCGCCGATAAATGTAATCTGGGGGTGCTCCAAGAGGTGTCCTTAAGAGGCTTTGCAAACCCCAAGTATAACGCCTCAACGAGCGCTATATCACCCGTTGCGCGGACCGAAAATCGCCGTGCCGATGCGCAGAATCGTCGAGCCCTCAGCAACCGCTGCTTCCATATCGCCAGACATACCCATTGATAGCGTGTCCAGCGAGGGATGGCATGGCTGCAGCGATTCAAAACACGATCGCAATTGTCCAAATGCGCTGCGCTGGGCGGCCTCGTTATCGCTGGCGGCAGGAATACTCATCAGCCCGCGCAGTACCAGGTGTGGCATTTGTGCAATTTCCTGCGCCAGCGCCTCGACGTCGCCCGGCAACGCGCCTGATTTGCTCGGTTCTGCCGACGTATTGACCTGGATGCAGACGTTCAGGGGTGGCAGGTGGGCGGGGCGCTGGTCATTGAGTCGGCGGGCAATTTTGGCACGTTCCACGCTGTGCACCCACTGAAAGTGTTCGGCGATCGGCCGGGTTTTGTTGGACTGAATAGGCCCGATAAAGTGCCAGTTGAGCGGCAGCTCTGCGAGGGATTCGATTTTGCTAAGCGCTTCCTGCAGATAGTTTTCACCGAAGTGATCGAGCCCACAATCGAAGGCTTCACGGACCTCTTCAGCCGATCGGGTTTTACTGACTGCGAGCACCAGAATACGGTCGTTTTCACGATCGCACTTTTTGGCACTCAGTCCTACCCTATGCTGTACCTTTGCTATATTGTCGGTAATAGAAGATGGAATCATGGCGCGAATGGTAGCCCAAGCCTACCTGCCGGGCTACAGGGGAATGACGTATATGGACATTACAGAGCTGCTGGCGTTCAGTGCCAAGCAAGGCGCATCTGACTTACACCTTTCGGCGGGCCTGCCGCCAATGATCCGGGTGGACGGCGACATTCGCCGCATTAATCTTCCGCCCATGGAACACAAGCAGGTTCATGAGTTGATCTACGACATCATGAACGACAAGCAGCGCAAGGATTACGAAGAATTTCTGGAAACCGACTTCTCGTTCGAAGTGCCCGGTGTTGCGCGTTTCCGTGTGAATGCCTTTAACCAAAATCGCGGGGCTGGCGCTGTGTTTCGTACCATTCCTTCCAAGGTGCTCACCATGGAAGATCTCGGTATGGGGCAGGTATTTCGCGATATCAGCATGATGCCCCGCGGCCTGGTGCTGGTCACCGGACCTACCGGTTCAGGTAAGTCCACTACGCTGGCGGCGATGGTCGACTTCATCAACGACAACAAGTACGAACACATTCTCACCATTGAAGACCCCATCGAATTTGTTCACGAGTCCAAGAAGTGCCTGGTTAACCAGCGGGAAGTTCACAAGGATACGCTCGGTTTTGCCGAGGCCCTGCGCAGCGCACTGCGTGAAGACCCCGACATTGTTCTGGTCGGTGAGATGCGCGACCTGGAAACCATACGCCTGGCCCTAACCGCTGCAGAAACCGGACACCTCGTGTTCGGCACCTTGCACACCACGTCCGCGGCCAAGACGATCGACCGCGTCATCGACGTATTCCCCGCAGCGGAGAAAGACATGGTGCGTTCCATGTTGTCGGAATCACTGCAGGCGGTGATTTCCCAGACACTGCTGAAGCGTGCAACAGGCGGCCGTGTGGCGGCGCATGAAATCATGCGCGGTACGTCGGCGATTCGAAACCTGATTCGCGAAGACAAGGTGGCACAGATGTACTCCGCCATTCAGACCGGTCAGGCGATTGGCATGCAGACCATGGACCAGTGTCTCCACGAACTCGTGGACAAGCGGGTTATTACGCGGGATGTGGCCCGCGAAAAAGCGCGGATGCCGGAAAACTTTTAAGGAATTTGGTGCGCGCGTGAGCGCGAACATTAGGGAGATCTCGTTATGGAAATTATCGACATGTTGCAGCGGATTGTCGACGAGGGGGCCTCGGACGGCTTTATTTCGGCAGGCGCGCCACCCAGCATTAAAGTGGATGGCACTATTTTTCCGATGCGTGAAGAACCACTCAGTCCTTCTGAAGCACGTGAACTGGTCCTTTCCACTATGGACGAAGATCAGCAGGACGTATTCTTCAAGCACCATGAATACAACTTTGCGATCGGCGCAGAAGGTTTGGGCCGTTTCCGGATAAGTTGCTTTACCCAGCGGGGCGAGGCCGGTCTGGTCCTGCGTCGCATCGTGTCAGAGATTCCCTCTATCGATGAGCTGGGCCTGCCGCCGATTATCAAAGAACTGGCAATGACCAAGCGCGGCCTGATCATTTTTGTGGGCGCCACTGGTACCGGTAAATCGACTTCCCTCGCGTCTATGGTGGGCTATCGCAACCAGAACAGCCGCGGGCATATCATCACCATCGAAGACCCGATTGAATTTATGCATCAGCACGCCGGTTGCATTGTGACCCAACGCGAGGTCGGCGTTGACACCGAATCATTCCAGGTGGCGCTGAAAAATACTCTGCGTCAGGCGCCGGATGTGATTTTGATTGGTGAGGTGCGTACCGCCGAAACCATGATGCAGGCGCTGACCTTCGCGGAAACCGGTCACCTGTGCCTGTGTACGCTGCACGCGAACAACGCCAACCAGGCGCTGGACCGGATCCAGAGCTTTTTCCCGCCGGAGCAGCATCGCCAGGTGTGGATGGACATGTCTCTGAACCTCAAGTCGATGGTCGCGCAGCAGTTGTTACCGCATAAGAGCGGTGAGGGCCGGGTGCCGGTGGTAGAAGTCATGCTCAATTCCCCGTTGATTGCAGATTACATCCGCAAGGGTGAGGTGCACCTGATCAAAGAGCTGATGGCCAAGTCCACCGAGCTGGGTATGCAGACGCTGGACCAGTCGCTGGTGAAGGCATACAAGGAAGGACAGATTACCAAGGACGACGCCATTCGTTTTGCCGATTCTGCCAACGATGTGCGCCTGCAGATCAAGATGCACGACCGGGGCGCCGGTACCGGCGAAGCCGAATCTCTCAGCATCTCCTTCGAAGAACAGGAAGATACCGGTCGCTTTATGGGGCGTAGTTAACTACGCCTGTTCGTTCAGCCAGGTCTGCAGAATAAGTTCTGCGGCCAGGCTGTCGATGGGCTCGCGGTGATAATCGCCGCTGTGGCCCTGCTCTCGGCTGACGGCTTTGGCCTCAAAGCTGCTTAATCTCTCATCGACTAACACCACCGGCAGACCCAGGCGACCGTGTAGGCGGCGGCTGAATTTGCAGGCTCTGCGGGAGAGTTCGCTTTCGGTGCCGTCCATGTTGAGGGGCTCACCGATAATGAGCAGGTCGGGCTGCCATTCGCGCACTACCGCTTCCAGGGCCTGCCAGTCGGGCACCCCGTCACGGGCTTTCAGTATGGGCAGTGCCTGACTGGTACCGAGCAAGACATTACCCATGGCCACGCCGATCTGGCGCAGGCCATAGTCAAAAGCCATGACTGTGCGAACGGGCTTGTTCAGGCGTGACCGGCCTCGCCGGAAATCAGGTTCATGTCGATGCCCAGTAGTGCTGCAGCGGCGCCGAGACGATGTTCATGAGGAGTGGTGAAAATGATATCGCTGTCTGCGGGGAGGGTGAGCCAACTATTTTCGGCCAGCTCCTGTTCCAGTTGCCCCGCCGACCAGCCCGCATACCCCAGCGCGATCAGGTGCTCGTTCGGTCCGGTACCGTGGGCAATGGCGCGCAGTATATCGCGCGATGTGGTCAGGGTGATTTCGTTGGTGACCTTCAGGCTCGCCTCCCACTCGTCGTGATTGTGGCGGTGCAGTACGAAACCGTGGTCAATCTGGACGGGGCCTCCGGCCATGACCGGGATTGCGGAAAAATCCCGCAGCGAGTTGATTTGCAGATGTTCAAAAATTTCCGCGACACTCAGGTCCAGGGGCTGGTTGATGACAATGCCCATGGCACCGCTTTCACCGTGCTCGCAGATATAGGTAATGCTGTGGGAAAAAATACCTTCCGTCAGGCTCGGCATGGCCAGCAGGAAGTGATCCCGCAGGCTGTCGCTGCTCCTGGCTGTGGTGACATGACTTCTTCCCGGCATGAGCTGGCCCGACCCTCCCTCGTGGTTTCTCAGCGTCGGCGCTGTTGATTTGAGCTTAGCTCGTTTTCCTGAAATTGCCATGTACGGATAATTTCGAGCTTGTCTGTAGAGGCTGCCAGCTCCGGGGGGAAAGGTGAGTAGGGTGCGGCCATGCGAACGATTTTGATGGCCGCCTCATCGAGGACGGCATAGCCCGAGGATTCCAGAATGCGAATGTCCTCCAGGGTGCCGTCCTTGCGGATGGCAACCAGCAGACGCAAGTTGCCGTAGAGACCGTAGCGAATAGATGCCTCGGGATAGTACTTGTTGCCCACGGCTTCCAGCCGCTGGCGCCAGTCGGCAAGGTAGGCCGCGTCCGCGGCCTGGCGTGCTGAGACGGCGGTGAGGCGCCGCACCCGTGGTTTCTTTGCCTGCGCCTGGGTGCGTTCATCCAGTTCAGCCTGCAGGCTGGCCAGCTGCTGATTCAGGCGCTCCATTTCCGGGCTGATACCCGACGTGGGGTTTTTGCGTTGCGCTTCTTCCGCCTGCTCCAGCGCCACCTGGCGCTGGGTGGCAGTGGCAGTCGCGAGCAGATCGCCATTGGCGCGCGTGTCCTGCTCCATCCTGCGTGGCGCAGCCTGCTGCGGTGTCGGCGATTGCATGGGCAGCTGATTATTAATGCTGGTGACGGCGTCCAGTTCCGCTTCCTGGCCGCTGCCCTCCTGGTTGGCCTGGGCAATATGGCGAGCTTCGTCGGGCGCGTTGCTCGCTAGCTGGGTGGCAAGCGTGACTTCGATCTGTGGTTTCTGGCTGGGGGCGCTGAAATTGTATTCAAAAGACACTGCCGCAATCAGCGCCACGTGCAGGCCGAGTGCGGCCAGTACCGCGTTGCGCATGCGCTGGCTGCTCCCTGCCGACGCTTCGAGGTAATACATCGCTGGACTATCAGCCCCTTTGGTTCAGCTCTTCAGTAATACAATCCATCAGCTGGCCGGCGATGTCCAGATCGTAGCCTGCATCAATTTCGCGGATACAGGTCGGGCTGGTGACATTGATCTCGGTGAGATAGTCGCCGATCACATCCAGGCCGGCGAACAGGATGCCGCGCTTGACCAGTTCCGGCGCCACTGTTTCGGCGATTTCCCGGTCGCGCTCGGTCAGCGGTTGGGGCGGCCGGAACCGCCGGCCGCGAGGTTGCCGCGGGTCTCACCCGCCAGGGGAATTCTCGCCAGGCAGTAGGGAACTACTTCGCCGCCAACAACCAGTATGCGCTTGTCACCGTCGACGATCTCCGGAATATACCGCTGGGCCATGATGGTTTGCGCACCGAACTGGGTGAGCGTCTCCAGGATGACATTGACGTTGGGGTCGCCGGGCTTGGCGCGAAAAATCATGCTGCCACCCATGCCGTCCAGAGGCTTGTAGATGACATCCTCGTGCTCGCCATGAAAGGCTTTCAGCCTGGCCATATCGCGGCTGACCAGCACGGGCGGGCAGAGTTCAGGAAATTGGGTGGCGAAGACCTTCTCATTGCTGTCGCGCAGGCCCTGACAGCGATTCACAATCAGCGTGCCTTTGCGTTCTGCCTCTTCCAGCATGTAGGTGGTATAGATAAATTCGTTGTCGAAGGGAGGGTCCTTGCGCATCAGGATGACATCGAGGTCGGCCAGCGGCCGGTCCTCCGCAGGGTTCATATCGAACCACGACTCGGGATCGCGAAAAACTGTGAGCGGTGACATGCTTGCACGGGCTTCACCGCCTTGCAGGTAGATGTCGCTCTGCTCCATATAGAACAGCTGCCAGTCGCGTGCCTGAGCGGCCCACAGCATGGCCATGGTGGTATCTTTTTTGTAGTTGATATCGGCGATGGGGTCCATCACCACACCCAGCTTGATCGCCATATCCTGCTCCGACAAATAAGGGGCTTGCTACGTTACGCAATGGCTTGGGCACACGCAAGTGAAGACAGTAGTGAAATCCAGATAGCTCGCCTAAACTGGACTTTGTTATAACGGATGGAGATATGCGGTGACAGGTTTGTACTTTTTCCTCGCGGTGGTGTCAGCGGTGTGTACTTTGATGGCCATTGTGCAGGCACGGCGTGTCTACTGGCTGGCACCGATTTATTTTTTGCTGGCCTGGCTCGCGGGCGAACTCGCGCTGATACATGTGATCTGGCAGGTGGGATTGACGGCCCTGCTAGCCCATATGGAATTGCTGACCAGCCCGCTGGCGCAGACCGGGCTGGGTATTTTTGCCTTGTCCTGGCTGGGCCTGATCTACCTGCATGTGCAGGCCATGGATTCACCGCGCGTACTTGGCAATGCACTGCGCCAGGGCCTGGGTGACAACTACCGGGACGATATTCCCGCCGACCGCCGCCTGGTTCTTGAAGATGGCATCCGCGCAGGTTCCTGGCTCAAACCCTTTTCGATGACCCGGCCCGGTGTGCGCCTGCACGCCAATATTTCCTATGCCGATGCGGGCAAGCGCAACCTGCTGGATATCTACCAGCCGGAAGCACCCCGCGAGGGCGGCTTTCCGGTACTGCTGCAGGTCCATGGCGGAGGCTGGATCATCGGCGAGAAAGAACAGCAGGCGAAGCCGCTGATGTACCATTTGTCCGAACGGGGCTGGTTGTGTGTGGCGATTAACTACCGGCTCAGCCCAGCGGCTGCATTCCCGGCGCACATCATCGACGTTAAGAAAGCGATCGCGTGGATTCGCGAGCATATCGCCGACTATGGCGGCAACCCCGACTACATTGCGATCACCGGCGGCTCTGCAGGCGGCCATCTCAGTTCGCTGGCGTCGTTAACGCCCAATTACGCGCCATTCCAGCCTGGCTTTGAAGAGGCCGACACGACAGTCCAGGCCGCCGTCCCCTTTTACGGCGTATACGATTTCCTCGACCGGCACGATATTCGACCGGAAATGTCGATGGATGAATTGCTGGCCGACAAAGTGCTGCAATGCAAGGCTGATGAAGAGCCCGAGCTGTGGGAAAGTGGATCGCCGATCAGCCACGTCAACGATCATGCGCCTCCCACCTTTGTGGTGCACGGCACTCACGACACCTTGGTTTGGGTGGAGGAGGCTCGCGCTTTCGTTTCCGCGCTGGAAAAGACCTCGCAGCAAGCTCTGGCGTACGCCGAGCTGCCGGGCGGGCAGCATGCTTTTGAAGTGTTCCACTCCGTGCGCACCGATCACACGGTGAATGCAGTAACCGAATTCCTCGAGTGGGCGCATGCTCGCTGGGTGCGCGAGCAGTGAAATGTATGGGCGGGGCGCTGCTTGCCCTGTCGATAGCGGCCGCGCCGCTTGCAGAGAATGACAACGAAACGCTTGAGGAAGTGGCCTGCACCCAGTAGGCGTTGGAGGACTGTGACTCCAAAGCAGTGAGTCGCTGGGTGCGCTGGTTTTCATTGGCCAGCCCTGATCAGGTCGAGCGGCGTATCGGCATTGATGCGGTGCCCGGCGGCACGGTGTTTCGCAGCGATACCTTTGACGACTGGCGAGCGCGGAAGCTGGATTTTGAAAAGCGCACAGGCGTCAGCTGGAGCCTCGACTATATCAATGCCTACCTGCATGCCACCGAACGTCCTGGCGAAGATAAGGGCGTTGGCGGTGCGTTGCGGTTTCTGGGCGTGTGGGAAGCCTACACCGGTGCAGGCGCAGATTCCGGGGCGTTGATCTGGAAGGTGGAGCATCGCCATGCTTATGGCAGCCGTGTTTCACCACAGGGCCTGGGTAGTGAAATAGGTTACGCGGGACTGCTGCACCTGACCCTCAGCGATCAACAGGCGAGGCTGACCAACCTGTACTGGCGCCAGCGAATGTTCGACGGCAACCTGGTGGTGTTGGGCGGCTGGCTGGACACCAGCGACTACGTGGATGTGTACACCCTGGCCAGCCCCTGGACCACTTTTTTCAACTACGCCTGTTCCACCGGCAGCACATCCATGCCCGTTCCCAACGAAGGTCTGGGCCTTGCCGTTGGCGGTTATCTCAACGACAACCTGTACGTGGTGGGTGGCTTTGCCAATGCGAATTCAGATCCCCACGATCCCCTTGAAGGCTTCGATACGTTCTTTGAGGAGCGGGAATACTTCAAACATGTAGAGATTGGCTGGAACGGCAGTCGCGAGCAGGCGTTCCCGAACAATGTTCATCTCACGTTGTGGCAGGTGGATGAGCGAGAGTATGCGGGTGTCGAAGAGGGGTGGGGTGCGAATCTGTCGTGGAGCAGGTTATTCAATCGCCACTGGACAGTATTCCTACGCTGCGGCTATGCCGACGATGGCGGCGCAATACTGGAAGAGTCTGTGAGTACCGGGTTTGCCTGGGCGAAGGTCGCCGGCGGCAACCAGTTGGGTGTGGGCGTCAACTGGGGGGTGCCGATGGAGAGCACCTATGGGCCTGACCTGCCAGAACAGACTACTGTCGAGGCCTTTTACCGGATACAGCTCTTCGAAGAACTGGCCATTACCCCCGATGTGCAATACATCCGCAATCCGGCACTGAATTTAGAGGAAGATTCGCTCTGGGTGTTTGGTGTGCGAATGCGCCTGGCGTTTTAACGCGGCAAAATCGCCCCGCGGTGCTGGATAACCCGGGCTGACATGTTTGCCCCGCGGCGACCGCTTCTGCCAGTGATTTGCCGGCTGCCAGCTCACCCAGCAGAGTACCGCTGAAGGAATCTCCGGCGGCGGTGGTGTCCACGACATTGGCCACCGGTGCGATTACATGCTTTGCGGGTGCTAAAGGATCGCCGTACAGAATATCTGCAGGTCCATTTTTCAACACCATTGTAGCGACGCCTTTGTCATGCAGATAGGCGCCGATGCTTGCGGCATGAGTCAGGCCGTTGAGTAGCTCAAGGTCTTCCACTCCCGGTAATACCAGATCGCTGTAGCTGAGCATGCGGTCGAACGCCGCCTGTGCGGCGGCTTGGCTAGACCACAGCCGCGGCCGGTAGTTGGTATCGAAAATGATCTGGGTGCCGCGGGCCTTGAGGGCGTCCAGCATTGGCCAGATCGCGCCGGGCGTTTCGGCTTCCGCCAATGCCAGCGAAATGCCCGACAGGTAGAAGCAATCCGGAGCCGGATCCGCCAGGTTTAGCTGCTGCTCATTCACGAGTTGCAGCGTGTGGCGGGCGGCAGATTCGGAGCGCCGATAAATAAAGCTGCGTTCACCTGCTGCACCGTTGTGGATAGAGTACAGCCCTACATGTCGCTCGGGGTGGCTTAGCAGCAGGCTTGTATTCACGCCCTCGTCTGCGAGCGCTATGCGCAGCGCATTGCTGAACGGGTCATCACCCAGAGCACACAACATTCGTACCAGGGTGTCGGGGTTGGCCCGGCGCAAATACACCGAAACGCTGTATACGTCGCCGGCAAAGCCCTGTTGCAACTGGCCCTGCTCATCGTAGGAGAGCTCTACCATGCATTCGCCGAAGATCACCAAGTCGCGCATGGGTATTCCGAAAACTAGAAGGGCATGTCGCCCCACTTGAATTGAAGTGCCGTAAGCGCCGCCAGGGGTGCAGTCTCAGTGCGCAGCACTCGCGGCCCAGTCGCAGCGACAGGAAATCAGCGGCTTCGGCGGCTTTAATTTCACTCGTGCTGAGACCACCCTCGGGACCGATCAACAGTGCCACCGACGCCGGCGCGTCGTCACTTGCGGGCAATGGATCAGCGCGATGGTGCAGTACCACTTTCAGTTGTGCTGGCTGAGCCTCGAGCCAGGCGGCGACGGGGGCAATGTCGCTGACAACGGGCACGATATTGCGGCCGCACTGTTCACACGCACTGATCGCTATCTGCTGCCAGTGCCCGATTTTTTTAGCTGCGCGATCGCCTTTCAGTTTCACTTCGGTGCGTTCGGTTTGCAGGGGTGTAATGCTGCTGACGCCTAGCTCAGTGGCTTTTTGAATCACCCAGTCCATGCGATCACCACGTGAGATGGCGATACCCAGGCTGACCCGTAGTGTCGACTCCAGGTTGCAATCGTCGAAAGCGCCGGTTTGCACCGTCACCTGCTTCTTGCCGACCGAAGTAATCACCGCCGGATACTGGCCGCCGGTGCCGTCAAACAAAACCAGTTCAGCGCCCTCCTGCATACGCAGGGCGCGGGCCAGGTGCTGGCTGGGTCCGGCCTCAAGCTCGACGATACTATCGGGCTGCAACGCCTGGGCAGTGTGAATTCGGGGAATGCGCATGCGGGCATCCTACTACAGATTTTGCAGTCGGTCTGAGGTTTTGAAGAAGGGGAAGCAGGAACTGCGAATCGCAGTTCCCAGAGGCTGAACAACAGGTATCAAAGGCCCAGGTTGTTGTAGATTTCCCGGGTGGGCTCTACCTGGTTCATGGTGTAGAAATGGATGCCGGGGCAACCGGAATCCATCAGGGTCTGGCAGAGCTGGGTGACAACTTCGAGGCCGAACTTGCGCACGGATTCCAGGTCGTCGCCATAGCCTTCCATCTTCCGGCAAATCCAGCGCGGGATTTCGGCGCCACAGTTACGCGAGAAGCGCGCCAGATTTTCGAAGTTGGTAATCGGCATGATGCCCGCGTAAATCGGCTTGTCGATACCCGCCGCCATACACTGATCGAGATAGTAGAAATAGGCTTCCACATTGTAGAAGTACTGGGTGATAGCGCTGTTGGCGCCGGCATCCATTTTCTTCTTGAGGAAGTGAATGTCGCTGTCGTAGCTCTTGGACTCGGGGTGAATTTCCGGATAGGCCGCCACTTCAATATTGAAGTGGTCGCCGGTTTTTTCCCGGATAAAGGCCACCAGGTCATTGGCGTGCACCAGCTGCATGGCGGTGCCCATGCCGGAAGGCATGTCACCGCGCAGTGCAACCAGGCGTTTGATGCCGCGCGCCTTATAGGTTTGCAGCAGTTCCGCCATGGTGTCCTCGTCATCACCGCCGAAGCTGATGTGAGGGGCAACATCGACACCCGCCTCGCGCATGGTGGAAACCACACCCAGGGTTGTGTCCCGGGTGGTGCCGCCGGCGCCGTAGGTGACCGAGAAGAATTCAGGATTCAACTCGTTCAGCGCCGGGGTGGTCTCGTTCAGCAACTTGTCCTTGCCCGCGTCAGTTTTCGGCGGGAAGTACTCAAAGCTGATTCTTGGCTTGGCCACAGTGTCTCCTTTCTATTCTTGGCTTGCTTAGTACTTGTAAGCTTCGGGCTTGAAGGGGCCTTCCACGCTCACGTTGATGTACTCGGCCTGCTCGGAGGTCAGCTTGGTCAGAACCGCACCGAAGCCGCCGATCATGTGCGCAGCTACTTCTTCGTCCAGCTTCTTGGGCAGTACTTCTACCGACAGTGCCGCAGGCTTCAGCTCGGCTTCGAGGTCGGCGAACTTGCGCTCGTACAGGTAGATCTGCGCCAGTACCTGGTTGGCGAAGGAGCCGTCCATGATGCGCGAGGGGTGGCCGGTGGCGTTACCCAGGTTTACCAGACGGCCTTCAGACAGCAGGATCAGGTGATCGTTGCTGGCCTGGTCGCGGTATACCTTGTGGACCTGGGGCTTCACTTCTTCCCACTCCCAGTTGCGACGCATGTAGGCGGTGTCGATCTCGTTGTCGAAGTGGCCGATGTTGCACACCACGGCGCCGGATTTCAGTGCCTTGAGCATGTACTCGTCACACACGTTGTAGTTACCGGTGGTGGTGACGACCAGGTCGGTGTTGCCGAGCAGATCGCGGTTAACGCACTCGTCGTTACCCTGGTTGTTGCCATCGATGTAAGGCGAGACGACTTCGAAGCCGTCCATACAGGCCTGCATGGCACAGATCGGGTCGATCTCGGATACTTTTACGATCATGCCTTCCTGGGCCAGTGACTGGGCAGAACCTTTGCCCACGTCGCCGTAGCCGATAACCAGCGCTTTCTTACCGGCCAGCAGGTGGTCGGTGCCGCGCTTGATAGCGTCGTTCAGGGAGTGGCGACAGCCGTACTTGTTGTCGTTCTTGGACTTGGTGACAGAGTCGTTCACGTTCACCGCAGGCACTTTCAGGGTGCCGGCTTCCAGCATTTCCTGCAGGCGATGAACGCCAGTAGTCGTCTCTTCGGTGATGCCGTGGATGCTTTCCAGCATGGCGCCGTACTTCTCGTGCAGCATGGCCGTCAGGTCGCCGCCATCGTCGAGAACCATGTTGGCATCCCAGGGCTGGCCGTCCTTGAGGATGGTCTGTTCCAGGCACCAGTCGTATTCTTCTTCGGTTTCACCTTTCCAGGCGAAGACCGGGATACCGGCGGCAGCGATCGCCGCAGCAGCGTGGTCCTGGGTGGAGAAAATGTTACAGGAAGACCAGCGCACTTCGGCGCCCAGCGCAGTCAGGGTTTCGATCAGAACGCCGGTCTGGATGGTCATGTGGATACAACCCAGAATCTTGGCGCCGGCCAGCGGCTTGCTGTCCGAGTACTTGGCGCGCAGGGCCATCAGCGCGGGCATTTCGCCTTCGGCGATGTCCAGTTCTTTGCGGCCCCATTCAGCCAGGGCGATATCAGCGACTTTGTAGTCGGCAGTGGTTTCAATGTTTTCTGCAGTGCTCATTGCTCTTTCCTCTAATTGGGGACAGACCCCATTAAAAATTGGGGTCTGTCCCCCTTTTTCGGTGGTTTACAGTGCGGCCTTGAGGGCCTCAGCTTTGTCAGTGGCTTCCCAGGTAAAGTCTGCATCTTCGCGGCCGAAGTGGCCATATGCTGCAGTTTTACGGTAAATCGGGCGTTTCAGATCCAGCATGTCGACCAGGCCCTTGGCGCGCAGGTCGAAGTGTTCGGCCACCAGCTCAGCGATTTTCTCATCGCTGAGTTTGCCGGTACCGAAGCTGTTCACTGAGACAGATGTGGGTTCAGCAACACCGATAGCATAGGACACCTGGATCTCACAGCGGTCAGCCAGGCCCGCTGCAACGATGTTCTTGGCCACGTAACGGCCTGCGTATGCAGCTGAACGGTCTACCTTGGAGGGGTCCTTGCCGGAGAAGGCGCCGCCGCCGTGACGGGCCATGCCGCCGTAGGTGTCAACGATGATCTTGCGGCCGGTCAGGCCACAGTCGCCAACCGGGCCGCCAATGATGAACTGGCCAGTGGGGTTGATGTGGTACTTCGTGTCTGCGTGCAGCCACTCAGCGGGGAGGGTTTCCTTGACGATCATGTCCATTACAGCCTCGTGGATATCTTTCTGGCTGATATCGGGATCGTGCTGGGTAGACAGAACAACGGCATCGATGGCCACGGGCAGGCCGTTCTCATAGCGCAGGGTTACCTGGCTCTTGGCATCCGGGCGCAGCCAGGGCAGAACGCCGTCCTTGCGCAGTTGGGCCTGCTTTTCCACCATGCGGTGAGAGTAGTAGATGGGGGCAGGCATCAACACCGGTGTTTCCTTGGTGGCGTAGCCAAACATCAGACCCTGGTCGCCGGCGCCCTGTTCCTCGTGGGCGCCTTCGCCTTCATTCACACCGATGGCAATGTCGTGAGACTGCTTGCCAATCGCATTCAGTACGGCACAGGAGGCGCCGTCGAAGCCCACATCGGAGCTGTCGTAGCCAATGTCGAGAATGACCTGGCGAACCACGTCTTCGAGGTCGACATAGGTAGAGGTGGTCACCTCACCGGCGACGACGGCCATACCGGTCTTAACCATAGTTTCAACCGCCACGCGGGCGTCTTTGTCGTCGGCCAGGATGGCGTCCAGTATGGCGTCAGAGATCTGGTCTGCCATTTTATCTGGATGGCCTTCTGAGACCGACTCAGAAGTGAAAATACTGTACTCACTCATTGGGTTTTTCCTTTCTTACTGCGTGTTATCCGGGGTGGCCGAACAGGCGCACCTGTACTTGAAATCCATTGCGTTGGGCCAGATAGGCACTGGCCAGGTCGGTGAGGCCAGCGTCGCTGGCCCATTCGGTGAGTTGCGCCGGGTCGAAACCCAGCCACAGATCACCGCAATTCTCGCGTGCCCAGCCCTGGTCGTGTGCGCACAGGTCAGTGACCAGCACGGCGCCGCCCGGGGCGAGGCGGGCGGCCACATCCTTGAGGATCTGGCCGGGAGCAGGGGTATGGTGAAGTACCATGTTGATCACAGCACAGTCGGCCTGGAGCCCCTCGAGGGCGTCGCTCGCCGTGTCGCCGTGAATGAACTCGATGTTGTCCGCGCCCGCTGCCTGGGTTTTCTGGCGGGCCTGCTCAAGCATCATGGCTTCGATGTCGAGGGCCACTACGCGGTCAAACTGCGGTGCCAGCTCCAACAGGAAGCTGCCGTCGCCGGGGCCCACTTCCAGGGCTGTGCCGCGGTGGGTCAGGGGCGCATTGCGCAATACTTCGGCCACGGTGCCTGCGTATTGTTCGTAACTGGCAATGAGATCCTGCTGCTGGCGAAACTTGTGGGCATTGTCGCGGAAAAAATTGCGCGAGTTGGCTTCGCGCTGTACATGCAATTCACTGAGGGCAAGCTGGGTTTGCTCGGGCAGCTCGATCTGGTCTACCGATTCGAACAGAGCGGCCTGCAGTGCTTCCAGTTCGGGGCGCTGACCCAGTTGGGCGCGGCGGTAGAAGATGGCGTTGCCCTCGCGGCGGGTTGCCACCAGGCCGGCGCCCGCCAGCACTTTCAGGTGATGGCTCAGCGCGGGCTGGCGAATGTCGAAAATGCTGCACAGCTCGGAAACGCCAAAGGAATCTTCGCGCAATACGCGTAGTACCTGCAGGCGCAGCGGATCTGCGCTGGCCTTGCACAGGGCGGCGAGATCGCTGGCCAGGGCTTCGCCCGGCATGGAAATGGCTTTTTCGACTGAAGACATGGCGCAGGAGTGTAGCAGGGAAATAATTGTATATCAAAATTATTTGATATAGTTCGAAAGGCGAAATCAAAATTATTTGATATGGCAGTGCTGGCGGGGCTTGTAGCGGTATTATTGTCGTTGCTGTTCGCCGCCTGTTACGCGAAAATAGCGCCCTTTTCTAACCCGGCCCCACCCGCCAACACGGAGATACCGATGTCTTCTTCTCGTATTGAACTCGCTAACGCCATCCGCGCCCTGTCCATGGACGCGGTCCAAAAGGCCAATTCCGGCCACCCTGGCGCTCCCATGGGTATGGCCGATATTGCCGAAGTATTGTGGAACGATTATATGGTCCACAACCCGGCAGATCCGAGCTGGGCCAATCGCGACCGCTTTGTGCTGTCCAATGGTCACGGTTCAATGCTGATCTACTCACTGCTGCACCTGACCGGCTACGACCTGCCGATGTCTGAGATCCAGAATTTCCGTCAGCTGCACAGCAAGACCCCCGGCCACCCTGAATACGGCTACACGCCGGGCGTTGAAACCACCACAGGCCCTCTGGGCCAGGGCATCTCCAATGCAGTGGGTATGGCGGTTGCCGAGAAAGTACTGGCGGCACAATTTAACCGCGACGGTCACGACATCGTTGATCACTACACCTACGCGTTCCTCGGCGATGGCTGTCTGATGGAAGGTATCTCCCACGAAGTGTGCTCCCTGGCCGGTACCCTTGGCCTGGGCAAGTTGATCGCCTTTTACGATGACAACAACATCTCCATCGACGGTGAAGTAGAAGGCTGGTTTACCGATGACACTCCAGCGCGCTTCGCCAGCTACGGCTGGCAGGTGATTAACGATGTGAACGGCCACAGCTCCTCCGAGATCAAGGCCGCTATCGAAGCTGCCCGCCACGAGCCGGGCAAGCCTACACTGATCTGCTGCAAGACCATTATCGGTAAGGGCTCACCCGGTAAGCAAGGCACCGAGTCCTGCCACGGCGCGCCCCTGGGTGGCGACGAAGTGGCTGCGACCCGCACCGCCATCGACTGGCCGCACGATCCGTTTGTTATTCCCGAGGAAATCTACGCCGGCTGGAATGCCCGAGAGAAGGGCGCTGCTGCCCAGGCCAAGTGGGACACTGACTTTGCCGCATACCAGTCTGCTCACCCCGAGCTGGCCGCTGAGCTCCAGCGCCGCCTGGCGGGGGACCTGCCTGCAGATTTCTCCGCCAAATCGGACGCCTATATTGCCCAGTGCCAGGAAGAGGGTGCCAGTGTTGCATCGCGCAAGGCTTCCCAGAACTGCCTGAACGCCTATGGCCCGCTGCTGCCTGAACTGCTTGGCGGTTCCGCCGACCTGGCAGGTTCCAACCTGACGATCTGGAGCGGTTCAAAAGGCATCAGCAAGGACGATGCAGACGGCAACTACCTCTACTACGGGGTACGTGAGTTCGGTATGGCGGCCATGATGAACGGCATCGCCCTGCACGGCGGCTTTATCAACTACGGCGCCACCTTCCTGGTATTTATGGAATACATGCGCAACGCCGTGCGTATGGCTGCGCTGATGAAGCAGCAGTCCATCTTTGTATTTACCCACGATTCTATCGGCCTGGGTGAAGATGGCCCCACTCACCAGCCCGTGGAGCAGGTCGCGTCCCTGCGCACTACACCGAACATGAACACCTGGCGTCCCTGCGACACCGTTGAATCTGCCGTTGCGTGGAAGACAGCCGTGGAACGCAGTGACGGCCCCAGCGCGTTGATCTTCTCTCGTCAGGGCCTGCCCCATCAGGATCGCAGCGCGGCCCAGGTGGCGGAAATTGCCCGCGGTGGTTATATCCTCAAGGACTGTGAAGGTACGCCCGATGCGATTCTTATTGCCACCGGCTCGGAAGTACAACTGGCCATGGCCGCTGCCGAGCAGCTGGCAGGCGCCGGCAAGCAGGTGCGCGTGGTTTCCATGCCCTGTACCGAAATTTTTGAGGCCCAGGATGCGGCATACCGCGAGGCAGTGCTGCCCTCCGATGTGCTCGCCCGTGTAGCGGTGGAGGCACTGCACGCCGACTACTGGTACAAGTACGTGGGCCTGGACGGCCGTATCGTGGGTATGACCAGCTTCGGTGAGTCTGCACCTGCCGGCGAACTGTTCAAGGAATTTGGCTTCACCGTAGACAATGTCGTGGCTGCGGTAGAAGAGGTTCTAATCGACTAATATAGAGGTCCGTTCTGGATGATCCGGCTGGCGATAAACGGGTACGGCCGCATCGGTCGCTGTGTGTTGCGAGCGCTGCACCAGAGCCCACTGCGCGAGCGAATGCAGGTGGTGGCCATTAACGAGTTGGCAGATGCCGGCACGGTCGCCCACCTCACCCGCTATGATTCCACCCACGGTCGTTTCCCTGGAGATATTCAGGGTGACGACCAATCGCTGGTGGTCGACGGACAGTACATCCAGCTGTTACGTCAGGATACGATCGACAGCCTGCCCTGGCGTGCGCTGGACGTCGACCTGGTCCTGGAATGTACCGGTGCCTTCACTGATAGGTTGACGGCGGAACAGCATCTGGAGCAGGGTGCGGGGAAAGTCCTGTTCTCTCAGCCTGCCCAAGCGGATGTTGATGCGACGATCGTCTACGGCATCAATGAATCCCTGCTGCAGGCACAGCACACCGTGGTGTCTGCCGCTTCCTGTACCACCAATGGCATTGTGCCCGTGATCCAGGCGCTGCATGACAGCCTGGGCATTGAGAGTGGCGTGATTACCACAATCCACTCGGCCATGAACGACCAACCGGTGCTGGATGCTTACCATCATACGGACTTGCGCAAGACCCGCGCCGCATCCCACTCGATAATCCCGATTGATACCGGGCTTGCCCGGGGTGTGGAGCGCATTCTGCCGGAGATGGGCGGGCGCTTCAGTGCCCAGGCACTGCGCGTACCGACCTTGAATGTCTCGGCCATGGACCTGACCGTACAGGTGGAAAGGGACACCGATATCGATGCGGTCAACGATGCCCTGCGCAGTGCCGCGCAGACCGTTTTCCAGGGCGTGCTGGGCTATACTGAAGAGCCGTTGGCGTCCTGTGATTTCAATCAGGACCCTCACTCCAGTGTTGTCGATGCCAGTCAGACCCGCGTCAGCGGTCAGCGGCTGGTGAAAGTGCTTACCTGGTTTGATAACGAATGGGCCTACGCCAATCGCATGTTGGATGTAGCTGCCCACTGGACAAGTTTGTAGGAGAACAACCCCATGTCCCTGAATGTGAAACTGATGAAAGACCTCGACCTGAAAGGCAAGCGGGTACTTATCCGTGAAGACCTTAACGTGCCGGTCAAGGATGGGGCAGTGGCGTCCGATGCGCGCATCCGTGCAGCGCTGCCCACGATTCAGCAGGCCGTAGCCGCCGGGGCCAAGGTTATTCTGATGTCTCACCTGGGTCGCCCCACCGAGGGTGAGTTTGAAGCCCAGTACTCCATGGCACCGGTAGCCGAACACCTGGCCGGCCTGTTGGGCCAGAAGGTGACGTTGGTAGAAGACTGGAAGCTGGGCGTTGAGCTCAATGAAGGTGAGGTTGCACTGCTCGAGAATGTGCGCTTCAACCCCGGCGAGAAAAAAGACGACGAAAACCTGGCGAAGGCCTATGCCGGTTTGTGCGAAGTGTTTGTGATGGACGCCTTTGGTACTGCGCACCGCGCCCAGGCATCGACTCACGGCGTTGCCAAATATGCGCCTGTCGCCTGCGCCGGACCGTTGCTAGCAGGCGAGCTCACTGCGCTTGAACAGGCACTTTCTGAGCCCGCGCGACCGATGGTAGCGATTGTGGGTGGCTCCAAAGTCTCGACCAAGCTGACGGTACTGGAGACGCTGTCGGACAAAGTGGACCAGCTCATTGTGGGTGGCGGCATTGCCAACACCTTCCTTGCTGCGGCCGGCAAGCCGGTGGGCAAGTCACTGTGCGAGGAAGACCTGATCCCCAACGCCCAGGCCCTGATGGCCAAGACCAATATCCCCGTGCCCACTGATGTGGTTACAGGCAAAGAGTTTTCCGAATCGGCCGCCGCCGAGCTGAAGGCGGCCGATGAAGTCGTCGCCGACGACATGATTTTCGATATCGGCCCGCAGGCTGCAGACGATATTGCCGAGATCCTCAAAACCGCCGGCACCATTCTCTGGAATGGTCCCGTGGGGGTCTTCGAGTTTGATCAGTTTGGCGCTGGCACCAAAGCCCTGTCACTGGCGATTGCTGAATCCAGTGCCTTCTCCCTGGCGGGCGGTGGCGATACGCTGGCGGCAATTGACAAGTACGGTATCGCCGATAAGGTTTCCTATATTTCCACCGGTGGTGGCGCATTCCTCGAATACGTGGAAGGCAAAGTGCTGCCGGCTGTTGCGATGCTCGAATCCCGGGCTAACGACTAATACAAAAGACACACTACAAAATCACCGCAGAGGTATCCCCACATGGCTTTGATTAGCTTGCGTCAATTGCTGGACCACGCCGCCGAGAACGATTACGGCGTACCGGCATTTAATGTGAACAACCTGGAACAGACCCGCGCTATTATGGAAGCGGCCGATGCTACCAACTCACCCGTGATTATGCAGGCCTCTGCTGGTGCGCGTAAGTACGCCGGTGCACCGTTCCTGCGCGCCATGATGGATGCGGCAATGAATGAGTTTCCCCATATCCCCGTGGTGGTTCACCAGGACCACGGTACTTCGCCTGCGGTGTGTCAGCGTTCTATTCAGCTGGGTTTCTCATCCGTGATGATGGATGGCTCCCTGGGTACTGACGGCAAGACACCGATGGACTACGACTACAACGCCGCGGTAACGCGCCAGGTCGTTGAAATGGCGCACGCCTGTGGCGTATCAGTAGAAGGTGAGCTCGGTTGTCTGGGTTCGCTGGAAACCGGTGAAGCCGGTGAGGAAGACGGCGTTGGCGCGGTGGGTAAGCTGACCCACGACCAGATGCTCACCGACCCGGAAGAGGCCGCCGAGTTCGTCAAGGCCACCCAGGTGGATGCGCTGGCAATTGCCTGTGGTACCAGCCACGGCGCCTACAAGTTCACTCGCCCACCCACAGGCGACATTCTCGCCATTGATCGCATCAAAGAGATCAACGCGCGTATTCCCAACACCCACCTGGTCATGCATGGCTCATCTTCCGTGCCCCAGGAATGGCTGGCGGTCATCAATGAATTCGGCGGTGAAATCCCCGAGACCTACGGCGTGCCGGTTGAGCAGATTCAGGAAGGCATTCGTCACGGCGTACGCAAGATCAACATCGACACTGATCTGCGCCTGGCTTCCACCGGTGCCGTACGTCGCTTCCTGGCCGAAAACCCCTCCGAATTTGACCCGCGCAAATTCCTGGCCAAGAGCACCGACGCCATGCGCGATATCTGTATCGCCCGTTACGAGGCGTTCAATACCGCCGGCGCGGCGGACAAGATCAAGGTGAAGTCACTCGAAACTATTCACCTGATGTACGATGCCGGAGAGCTGACACCGCAAGTCAATTAAGCCGCGAGGGCACAGCGTGAATCGACAACAACTGGATGAATTGCGCCGTGCCCTGCAGCCCTTCCCCGAGGGCGCTGCCGATAGCGCCCTGTTCAACGATTACCTGGCGTTTTATGGGCTCGACTTCCCCCAGGCTGCAGAATATCAATCTGGCCTGATCTCCTCAGGCGGCTTCCAGCTGATGACCCATTACTGGCAGCAGCCCGGTGCTGTGGCCACCCTGCTGCTGGTGCACGGTTATTACGACCACACCGGCATTTACGACAAGGTCATTGCCTATGGGCTTGGGCGTGGCTGTAATGTGTTGATGTTTGATCTGCCCGGCCATGGGCTCTCCAGTGGTGAACCTGCGGTCATTGATGACTTTGCCGATTATGGCGATGCCATTGCCGATGTACTCGGCGCGGTGGCTTTGCCCGAGTTGCCGCTGCTGGCCATGGGGCAGAGTACCGGTGGCGCGGCCATTACCGAGTTTGCCCGTCGCTATGAGTGGCCCTTTGATCGCGTCGCGCTGCTAGCGCCATTGGTACGCCCGGCGGGTTGGCGCGGTGTGAAGGTTGCCCACGCACTGCTCAAGCCTTTCGTGGCCACACTGGGCCGTACTTTTAATCAGAACTCAGCTGACCTGGATTTCCTCGCGTTTGTGCGCGACGACCCCCTGCAATGTCACCGGGTGTCGCTGCGGTGGTTAGGGGCGCTGAAACGCTGGCTCAAATCGCTGCCGCTGGCAGATCTGGGTGTGGGGCCTGCGCTGGTCGTTCAAGGGCGACGCGACGGCACAGTAGACTGGCGCTATAACATGGGTGCGATCGCCAAACTCTATCCAAACAGCGAGATCGTCTACCTGGAAGAGGCCGGACATCAGCTGGCCAATGAATCAACCGCTATCCGCGCCAGCTATGAGACCCACCTCGACAGGTACTTTGCGTTACAGCCCCTGTAGCAGTTGCTGGTAGGTGGGGTTGCGCGGATTCAGCCGCACCAGCTTCTGGGCATAGGCTTTGGCACGGGCTTTCTGGCCGATTTCAGCGTTGTAGTTGGTCAGGGCTAACAGCACCTGTTCATCTGAAGGCGCGGCCGACAGCAGCTTTTCCAGTTCACGTATCGCCTGTTGGGGCTGGCCCAGGTCGTGCAGGGCGATCGCGTAGACAAAGCGATGGCGGGTACCGCCGGTTTCCAGACGTGCCGCCTGGGACAGATACTCCAGCGCTTTTTCGCTGTTGCCGCTGCGAGTTTCCAGTAGCCCCAGTGCATACAGGGCAGCGCCGCTGTCTGGATAAATTTCAATCGCTTTTTGCAGCAGGGTGCGTGCCTCGTCGTCGCGCTGCTGTGAGCGCAGCAGATCCGCCAGGTTCAGATAGGCGGGAATCAATTGGGGGTTCAGTACCAGCGCCTCGCGATAGGCCTTCTCCGCAGAGGGGCCATCACCGCGATTGGCATAAAACACACCGAGCTGTAACTGCGCGCTGGGCATGTCGGCGTGTTCACCCATAACGGCAACATATTCGCGGAACAATTTTTCCAGCGCGGTGGATTGCTCTGGGGGTATCTGGTCCAGGGGTACGCCGCCCAACTGCCGCGCCACCTCCAGACGTACCGAGGTAATCGGATCGTTGAGCAGCGGCGTCAGCAGCTGAAAGCGCTGCTGCAGCGAGAGAAAGTCCAGAGAGCGCACGGTGCTGGTGCGAATAATGGCATCGTCGTCATACAGCAGTGCGGCCATGGTTTGCGTGGCCTCGCGGCCGCCTACCTGGCCCAGCGCTTCCATGGCGGTAGCTCGCCAGATAGCGGGCTGGCCCGGGTCATTGGCAATTTGTGCGAGGGCGGGCAGGGCGCGCGCGTCGCCCTGGTCAGCCAGGGCAAATGAACGCGCCGGGTGGCTGCCGGTGTCGTGGAACTGAACGCCTCGCTCCCGCAGTGCGTTGAGAGTCCACTCGGCGTTCTTGTCGGTGTGGCACTGGTTGCAGGCATTGGGGGTGCCCATCACCACCGACAGGTCTGGTCGGGGGACTCGCATACTGTGATCGCGCCGGGGATCGACACCCATATAGGTGCTCTCTGGCATATGGCAGTTGGCACAGGCAGCGCCCGCACTGTCTGCGGCGTGGAAATGGTGGTCCGGTGAGTCATACACGGCGGGTTTATGGCACTGTGCGCAAACCCCGTTGCCAGGTGCACGTAGCTCGGCGCTGTGCGGTTCATGGCAGTTGCTGCAGACAACGCCCGCCTGATGCATTTTGCTCTGCAGGAAAGAGCCGTATACATACACCTCGTCGAGTATCTGGCCGTCGTAGTGGTACAAGGGCGACTGGGGCAGTGACAGGCGGTGGGTGTCGAGCAGGTCGGCGCCGTGGTGATAGTCACCCAGCGTGCCTCGCCGCGCGTGACAGCGGCCACAGTTATCTACCTGGGCGCGGCTGTCCAGAGGTTCGGAACGCCGGGCAATGTTCTCGCCCTCGGGAAAGGCCCACTCGCCGCGTTGTGCCAGGTCCACCGGGAAGCCACCTGCATGGACATTCGCCAGTGCATCTTTTTCCGCCAGTTGCATGTGTTTGCCGCCCGGCCCGTGGCAGGCCTCACAGGCGACATTAATCTCTTCGTAGACAGTGTTAAAGCTGCGCGTCTTCGCGTCGTAGTTTTTCTTCAGGTCGGTGCTGTGACATTCCGCGCAGCGTGTATTCCAGTTCTGATAAGGGCCGGTCCAGTGCAGCGGGTCGCCGGCGAGAATAGGCTCGTCAGGATAGAGGTGGTACCAGCGTTGTCCACCTTCGTCGCCCGGGCGGGCGTCCCAGGCAATGCTCAAGGCCTGCAGGCGGCCGCGATCCAGCGGCAGCAGATACTGTTGCAGTGGATACACGCCGAAGACATAGGCGACTTCAAAGTCGGTCAGCTCACCCTGCTCGTTATCAGTGCGCACCATGAACTTGTCGCCGTCGCGGTAAAAGCGACTGGTGATGCCGTTGTACTCGAAGCTGGCATTGTCGAAGTCACCGAGCACGGTTTCGGTATTCGCAACCTGCATGGCCAGGTCGTGGTGTGAGCCGCGCCACAGCGCGTGCTCCTCGGCGTGGCAACTGCGACAGCTGTCACTGCCGACAAAATCAGTGCTGTTGGCATGCAGGTAAGGCGCGGCGGCGAGCAGTGCCGCAAAAGCCAGGATACGCGAGATCAAGATGAGCGTGCCTTGATTCAGTAAGGCGTTCCACCTTAACCGAATGAGGTCTTTAACCCAAGTACGGGGGAGAGGGGATTCAGGCGACGACGCCCAGTGGCGCGCCCGGTCTTGGCGCAGGTATGAGGTTGAGCGCCCGAGCGCCCCATAGTTGCCGGCTGAGATCTTCCGGTGGGGTGTTAGCGCCAGCGGCCAGCCAGCGGGCCAGGCCTGCGGCTACATCCGGAAACTGGATGTTGGCTGTGACTTTGGGTTGCGCCAGCCACTGGGCCAGGGCCAGTGCATCGAGGCTGGCGATGGTGGTGGCATAACCTAGCTGGCTGAGTGCGAGCGCATTGGAGTGCTGCTCCATCTGGCCATCGAGGGGTTTGGTTAGCACAGGTTTGCGCCACTGCAGGCACTCGCTAATGAGTTCAAAGCCGCTGTTACAGATGACGCCGCTACAGGTGGCGAGGTGCTGTTTAAAGCCTGTGACATCTGCCTTGCGCAGGCTGACATTGCCTTGTTGCTCATTCTGTAGAGCGGGCGAATACTGTACAAACTTCCACCCAGGGAATTGTTGTAGCACTTTTGTCACTGCTTTTTGGTCTTCAAAGGGCAGGTAGACCAGCATGTGCTCGCCCTGTTCTAGGGCCAGTGGCGGCAGGTCCAGAATGGGAGGCAGGACGTTGTCGGCGTAGGGGTGCCAGTGCAGTCCGATAGGGGTTGTCACCGGTGCGAACCGGGACATGATGGTTTCTTGCAACCAACTTGTGCCCGCTCTGGGTGTGGTGGGGCCAAATGCATACTGATGGCCGATACCAATCACATCACGACGCGCTTTTGCCGCTGCGCGGGCCACTACCGGTTCGTAATCGCAGACGATGAGATCAAAAGCGTCGAGGTCGAGCTGGCGCGCATCCTGGAGAAAGCGCGGCACATTGTTGTTGAAGGTGGTGCTCATGTAGCGCAATTTGCCGGCGCTGGTGCTGAAGGTCAGGCCGCGGCGATAAACGAAATCGCCGAATAACTCCATATCAAAAAGCGCCTCGCGAGGCCGCCCCGAAAACAGCCAGGTGACGTCCACTGGCCACGCGGCGAGGGCCTGGGCCATTGCCCGTGCGCGACTGATATGACCCTGCCCCGTTCCCTGCACGCCGTATAAGATATTCACGCTAGTGCACTCCCAGTAGCGACGCGGTGAGCAGGGCCAGGCCAGTTCCCATTAACGCGCCAGCGAGGGTGTCGCCTGGAAAGTGGACGCCCAACAGCACCCGGGATAAGGCCACGGCGAACCCCCAGAGGAACAGCCCCCCTGCGACGGGGCCGTAAACCAGCAACAGGCAGGTGGCAAGCAGAAATGCGCCGGAGCTGTGTCCCGAAGGGAAGCTGAACTGATCGCTGGCGCGGATCAGGCTGCGAAATCCCGGTACTGATTCCTGGGGCCGGGGCCGACGCAGCCCGTTTTTCACACAAAAATACACGCTGCGTTCGATAACCAGTGTCAGGGCGAGCAGTGGTAGCAATGCATTGAAGCCGGCTGGGTCGAGGGACCACAACAGGAGTGGCACCAGCACATGGAGATAACCGTCGCCTGAATGCGAGACGGCTTTCGCCATGGGAATGACCATGCGGCGCTCGGTCTGGCGGAAAACACCTGCCAGCAGCCGCATCTCCAGTTTCTGCAATTTGCCGAGTATTTCCATGTCGCCAGCATGCGTCCCGGCTGTGGCAGATGCGTTACAGCTGCGTGTATTTTTAGTGACAGCCCGGCACCCTTAAGTGGTATGGACACTGGCCTTAACGCTCTCCTAAGATGAGGGATTCGGGCCTTGCCCTCCTATGATTTAGACAGGTGAACCATGAAGATTGGCATTCTCAAGACAGACGCAGTCAATCCACGTTGGGTAGGCGAATACGGCGAGTATCCCGATATGTTTGCCAAGCTGCTGAGCGACGTTGATCCTGGCCTGGAATTTGTCACATACGATGTCGAGGAAGGCCAGTTTCCTGCAGATATCGACGAGGTTGATGCCTACCTGATGACGGGCAGCAAATCTTCCGTATACGAAGACAAAGCATGGATCGCCCAATCCATGGATCTGATTCGCGAGATCGACGCTCGCAAGAAGAAACTGGTGGGTATTTGCTTCGGCCATCAATTGGTGGCCCAGGCGCTGGGCGGAAAAACCGAAAAGTCCACCAAGGGCTGGGGGCAGGGTCTGCATACCCACACCTTCAATCAGACGCCGCAATGGCACGACGGCGACAATCCTGATTTTAATATTCTGGTCAGCCATCAGGACCAGGTGGTCGAAAATGCCGACGGCGCCGAGGTGCTGGCCGGTAGTGATTTCTGTGAGAATGCGGTCGTCCAGATCGGCAATCATATCCTCACGTTCCAGGGCCACCCGGAATTCACGTCGGGCTACTCCTCAGAAATTATGAACTTCCGCCGGGAGATGATTGGCGAGGAAGTCTACGAGAAAGGAATGGCGTCGCTGGCCACGGCGGATCAGGGCGATCGCGTGGCGCGTTGGATCGTCAACTTCCTGCGCAGCGAATAGCGTTATTCGTCGCGGGATTTGCTCTGCATGGCATCGAGATAGTCATCGAGTTCCTGCTCGTTGGCAAACACGGCCATATCCGGCAGCGCCTTGAGAATCTCGAATACTTTGTCGATGTGTGGCTTGCGATTGGCGGCCGCCAGGTTGCGCCCGTCTGAGCGGGTTTGTTTGGCCGCTTTGAAAATGACCCGCAGCCCCGCCGAGCTGATGTAATCCAGCTCTTTCATGTCGAGTACGGTGAGCTGGTAACCTGCATCGACCACTTCCTGCAGGCGCAATTCAAACGCCGGCGCAGTGTCGGTATTCAGGGCGCCGTCGAGGCTGACCCGGGCTACCGAGTTTTCTTCGTCAATGGATACAGTGGTTGTCAGGTCCATACGGGTAAGTCCTTTTCAATTGTGAGTACGTTGTACTCGCCTTCTCGCGCATAGTGCTGTCGATTGCTCAGCCCGGTGATCAAGTGTACACCAAGGCCACCGATCTCGGCAGATTCTATATCCGCTCCCAGGTCTGCTCGTTCCGCCTGTGCCAGCGGGTTGAATGCCACGCCGGGGTCGCGCACTTGCAGCGCCAGAGTCTGGCCATCCAGGCGTAAGGTCACGGCAATCTCATGCTTGGCCTGCAGCTCGCCGTATTTCTGTACATTAGTGACCAGCTCTTCGGCGATGAGCAGCATTTCCATGACCGCATCATCGGGCACCGACCAGTTATTGAGAACGGGCTCCAGCCAGCTCTGTACCCTGCGCGTGAGTCCCGGCGCGAGGTCAAAGCTCTGGCGCTGTGAGCCGTGCTTGCCTGCCGAGGGTTCCAGCAGTAGCAGGGTTATGTCGTCAGATTGGGGTTGTTCCTGGGCATGGCTCGCCACCGCCTGGAACAGTGCCGCGCCGGCAGCGGCCAGATCCAGAGCTCCGGTGTTTTGCAGTTGCTTGTTGAACCGCTCCACCCCGAACATCTCACCGGCGCTGTTAAAGGCCTCGTCGATACCGTCGGTGTAAATGGCCAGCCGGTCGGCGGGGCATAGCGTCAGCAGATTATCCGGATAGTCCTGATCCGGTATAAGGCCCAGCGCAGGTCCGGTGTCCTGATCGATGACGGTAACCTCGTTGTTCCGCAACAGGCTGGGAGCCGTATGCCCGGCGGTGGCGAAGCGCAGTTCGCCCGTCGTCGTATTCAAGACCCCCAGAAACAGGGTGACGAACATGCAACTGGGGTTGTCCCGCTCAAGGGAATTGTTCAGCCACGTCATGGCCTCGTTGGGAGCAACAGACAGGCTCGACAGTTGTTGGATCAGGCTGATGGCACGGGCCATAAACAGTGCTGCAGGCACACCCTTGTCGCTGACATCGCCCACCGCAAGCAGCAGGTGATTGTCGTTGAGGCTGTAGGTGTACAGATCGCCGCCCACGGTTTTGGCGGGCTCAACCCGTGCCCATAAGTCTACAGGTGGTTGTTGTAAGCGCGCCTCGCCGGCGCCGGGCAACATCGACATCTGAATTTCCCGGGCCGCAGCCAGCTCACCTTCCAGGCGGCTGCGTGAGGCGGTGACGCTTTCAAGATCAGCAATATAGGTTTTGAGATCCTTACTCATGCTTTCGAAGCTGCGCACCAATGTGGCGATTTCGTCATTGCCCTTGGCCGGCGGCAGCGGCGAATCCATATTGCCTCGGGCAATATTGGCGCTTGCGGCACTCAGGTAGGAGAGCGGCCGGGTAATACTGTGCGTTACCAGCGACACCACCAGCGCCATGCCAAGAATCGTGCACACGCTGATAATGACGGTTTTGATCTGGTAGTTGTACAGCGGTTCCAGCACTTCATTCTGGGAGTAGACGATGCCGATTGGCCAGCCATTTGATTGCAGTGTGCCCATGCGCAGTGTGCATTGACCTTCGATCTCCGGGCACTCGACCTCGCGGCTAATGGCCTGGCCGCCGCGCACATGATCGAGCAAGTCCCGCCAGGGTTTCAGGTTCTCAGGCGCAATCGCTATCTCGGAATAATGGCGCAGTGCCTCGGGGGCCTGGCGGCTGCTCAGCAACATGCCTTCTGTGCTGAGCAGCAGGCCATTGCTGTGCTCACCCAGGTGTAACTGCTGCAATACCCGGTGTAAGTCTTCCACGAGTACGTCAGCGGTCACCACCGCATACAGGAAGCGTTGCCCCTCCTCATCAATGCGGTACACGGGCACTGAGTAGGTGGTCATCAATGCCTCGCCGCCGCCATTGTCGAAGTAGGGCTCAGACCAGACTGGCTTGGCCGTTTCTATGGGCGCGCGGAACCACGGCTGCTGCTGGTAATCGGCTTCGCGACTTGCCAGGTTGGCATAGGCGATGCCGGTATCGCTATGGAAGAAGTAAGGGGCAAAACCCTCACCGGATTCAGCCTGATTGGGGCTTAGCGCAATGGCTGCGCCGTAGATCTCCTCGTTGCCCTGGACCAGGTCGCGGAGCATTTGCTTGAGGCCTTCCTCGCTGTACTCGCGCTGGGAGAGAATTTGGCCCAGAAAGCCCGTGGCTGCTTCTACGCCGCTGAGCCAGTTTTCAATGTCGACTACCACCGCCTTCACACGCTCGTTGGATTCGAGGTCGAGGCGCTCGAGAATTTCAGCGCGGGAGACGCGATAGTCGAGTAGCATGCCACCGCCCACGATCACCGCCGTGCACAGGGTGATCAGGACGATCAGGCGCGTGGATATGCTGCCGCGCACGGGTTACCAGCTACCGGTGTTTTCCATGGAAGCCCAGGGTTCGGCTGGTGCGAGAGCGTCACCCTGCTGCAGTAGTTCGATCGAGATGCCATCCGGTGAGCGCACGAAGGCCATGCTGCCATCGCGGGGCGGACGATTTATGGTGACACCGGCGTCCATCAGCTTCTGACAGGTGGCGTAAATATCTTCCACCTCATAGGCCAGGTGCCCGAAATTGCGGCCGCCGTCGTAGTTTTCGGTATCCCAGTTCCAGGTGATCTCCAGGCAGGGAGCGATACGGCCCAGCCCGCTTTCGGGGTCGACCTCATCACCCGGTGCAGCGAGAAACACCAGGGTAAAACGCCCGGCCTCGCTGTCATAGCGCTTGACTTCAACCAGGCCGAGCTTGTTGCAGTAGAAGTCCATGCTCTCGTCCAGGTCGCGGGCGCGGACCATGGTGTGCAGGTATTTCATTGAGCCTCCGTTGAAGTGATATCACTCACCAATGTCTTTAGCGCCGGCAGCATTTGCCGCGCACGCGTCGTGCTGGCAACGGCCAGCGTGGCGATACATGCGAGTCCTGCGCCAACGGGCCCCGCCCACTCGCTGTCGAAGAGCAGTGAAGGCAGGACCGTAAACAGGCTAAACGATAGCACAAGCGCAATAACAACAACGATAACCAGGCGTCCGTTACCGCCAGCCCGATAAGTCAGGTTTCTCGCCTCGGAAACAAGTTGTGCTTTCTGTTCACCGGGGATGGCTGACCATTGGGGAATGTTCCGGGCAAAAATATACTCCTCAATCGAAGCTGGCATAACAGCCTCCCGCTAGTGAGCTCTATTCAATGGGGGTTGGTGCCTATCCAGTTATAGTAGCCGGCTTTCATTCCGCTTTGGTTGAGTCAACAACTGGCTTTCGGCCGCTGCCGGAACCGGTTGCCAGGGAATAGGCGGTACCCATTGCTAATCCTAGAGCAAAACCACCAACTCCGCCTATGGCCAGGCCTCTAAGGCCACCGGTGAGGCCACCTGAAAGTGCACCCATTGCCGTGCCTGCCCAGCCTGTGGCTAGCTCCATTGGCCCGGCGCCAGAGATACGCTCGATTTCTGACAGTGTGAGTTCTCTGGTGTGTTGGTAAGAATTATGTGTTGATGTGTTCATTAGATTCACCTTCCTTGGTTCTGTTAGGGCCCGCCTCAACTGAGGAGAGGCCTATCAGAACATAGGTGAATCTCGGGGCTCCGGGAACATCAGAACCCCGTCAGCAGGAATCAACTGCGGGCGGCGGCCTGCTTGCCGGCCAGGCGGCCTGAGAAAGTGGCGTCGCCGACCGACATACCGGAGGAGTAGCCGTCGGCCCGGCGGACCACGCCGCAGGCGGTGCGACCGGCTGCGTACAGGCCGGGAACCACGTTGCGTTGTGGGTCTACCACTTCGCCGGTGGGCAGTGTGTCGAGGCCGCCGAGGGTGAAGTAGGGGACGAAAGCACCACGTCCGGGGGTGATATCCAGCGCCACCAGGGGCAGTTCCAGGGTCTGCAGCCACTCTGCGCCTTTGTGGAACTGGGTGTCTTCGCCTGCGGCCACATCTTCGTTGTAGATGTTGATCGTGTTTTCCAGCGTACCCTTGCGCAGGCCCAGCTCTTCTTCCAGCTCGGCGATGGTCTCGCCGGTGCCCGCAATTGAGGCGCCCATAAAGTTGAACTTCTCGTAGTCGCCGTACTGCTCCACGGTGAGAATGAAATAAAAGCGATCACCGGGCTGATCGAGCACCGCCTGGCCGAGGCGAGAATGGTAGACGTCTTCGTTGATAAAACGCTGGCCCTTATCGTTGACCACGATGCCACCGGTAATGCTGGCGGGCGGGTAGTAGGGAATACTGATAAAGCCTTCGTGCATGTTGATGGCGGCGCCACCCACAGACATGCCCATCATAATGCCGGTGCCGGTATCGCCGGGGTTGCCGATAGGCTCATTGCCGCGCAGCAGCTTGGGGGCGTATTTCTGCAGCATTTCTTCGTTCATGTTGAAGCCGCCGGCGCAGAGGATGACGCCCTTGCGAGCGCGCACGTTGAGTTCTTTCTTGCCCTGACGGATAACCAGGCCCGCTACCGCGCCTTCGTCATCCGCAATCAGGCACAGCGCGCGGGTTTCGTACTCCACGGTGATGCTGTCGCGCTTTTCAACATTCTCGGTGACGATCTTCATGAACAGCGGGCCGCCGTTATCGCCTTCAATCTCGAGGTTGTGGCCACGGGGGCAGGGCTTGGCGTGGTGGCGGAACGGATAGGCCTTCTCTGACCCTGTGTAGAGCAGGCAATCGTCGGTGAGGCACATAATGGCCCGCTCCTCGTGGAAGCTGTCCTTGAAGGGCACACCCAGCCCCGTCAGCCAGTCGAAGTGGGCGGAGCTGCTTTCGCAGTAATTGCGGATCTTGGCTTCGTCAGCCTGGGGCCCGGCGGACATCATCATGTAGGTGACCATGTCTTCGGTCGAGTCATCAAAACCACAGGCCTTCTGCACCCGGGTGCCGCCACTGCCGCCCATGTAGATCTCGGCGCTGGACATGGCGGTGGAGCCACCACTGGCGCTGGCCAGTTCAAATATGGTGACATCCGCACCCGCATCAGCGGCCTCAATCGCCGCGCAGCCGCCGGCGCCGCCAAAGCCAACAATGGCTACGTCGGTTTCCTTGTCCCAGTTGCTCACGTCGCGAACGTGGCGTGGCTGGGTGGGGGTGGCCTTTTTGGTGTCACTCATGGCTCTGTCTCAGTGCAGTTGTGTCTGGGAGGCAAATTACACTGCCTGGGGGCGAAGATAACAACGGTCCAGGCGGCCGCAATGGTTAACATTTTGTACACGGCCCTCTTTTTGGCCCGCGGCTGGGGTACAATCAGCCGCTTTTGCCAGAGCAGTATAACTATGTGGTTTAAGAACATCCGGGCCTACCGCCTCACCACTCCCTTTGATTTGTCCGCCGAACAGCTGGGAGAACAACTGGCGCAGCGGGCCTTTGAGCCCTGCGCCAAGTCCCAGGCGCTGTCCCTGGGATGGGTTGCCCCCCTGGGCGAAGAATCCGGTGAGCTTGCCCATTCTGCGGGCGGTCGCCTGCTGATCAAGCTCAAGCGTGAAGAGAAGCTCCTGCCCTCCACGGTGGTGCGTGAGCAGCTCGAGGAAAAAGTGGCACACATCGAGGAAGAGCAGGCCCGCAAGGTGTATCGCAAGGAGCGCCTGACCCTCAAAGACGAGATCATCCAGGATTGCCTGCCCCGCGCATTCAGCCGCTCCAGTGCGGTTTTCGCCTACATTGACACCCGCGCCAACTGGATTTTTGTGGATGCCGCCAGCGCCGCCCGGGCCGAGGAATTGCTCAACCTGTTGCGCGAATGTATCGGCAGCTTTCCGGTGGTGCTGCCTCAGGTGAACAACGCCCCTTCGGCGACCATGACCGGTTGGCTGGCCCACCAGAACCTGCCTGACGATTTCGTTCTGGGGGAAGAGTGTGAGCTCCGTGAACTCGGCGAGGAAGGTGGCGTGGTGCGCTGTCGCGGCGTTGATTTGTTAAGTGAAGAGGTGGAAACTCACCTCAATGCCGGTAAACAGGTTTCGCGCCTGGCCCTGCAGTGGGAAGAGCGCGTAAAACTGGTGCTGGCGGAAGATCTGTGCCTTAGGCGCCTGAAGTTCTCAGAAGAGCTGATGAAAGAAAACGACGACATTCCCGAAGCCGATAACGCCGCTCGTCTCGACGCGGATTTCGCGCTGATGTCCGACGCTATTACCGGCCTGCAGGATCGCGTCATCACCATTTTCGGTGGCGAGGCGGAATAGGTTTTGAGCCAGCGCCCGGACACCCAGGATTACCGAGCGCTTTTTCTTGCCGACGCGCCCATGATGGACATGCGGGCGCCTCAGGAATTCGATAAGGGCGCCTTTCCCAGCGCCCACAGCCTGCCGGTGATGACTGACATCGAGCGCGCCAAGGTGGGCACCTGTTACAAGCGCGATGGCCAGGAGGCCGCAATCGAGCTGGGCCATCGCCTGGTGAGTGGCGAGGTGCGCGCCGAGCGTCTGGCGGCATGGCGCGAATTTGCCCAGGCCCACCCCGACGGTTATCTCTATTGCTTTCGCGGCGGCCTGCGCTCGCAGACGGTGCGCCAGTGGCTGCGCGACGAGGGTATCGATTACCCGCTGGTGATAGGCGGCTACAAGGCCATGCGCCGGTTTCTCATCGACGAACTGGAGCGCTCCCTCGCTACCGCAGATATTGTCCTGATCGGCGGAAAAACCGGCACCGGTAAAACACGGGTTGTGTGGGATTTGTCCGACTGCATTGATCTCGAAGGGCTGGCCAATCACCGCGGCTCTACCTTTGGCCAGATGCCCAGCCCTCAGCCCAGCCAGATCGACTTCGAGAACCAGCTCAGCATTGCGTTTATGAAACTGCTCAATCGCGCCGGGCCGCGGGTATATCTCGAAGATGAGGGCCGCCTGATCGGCCGCCTGTACCTGCCGGAAATTCTGCGCGACAAAATGAAGCATGCACCGCTGGTGATTGTCGAGCAAAACCTGGCGGAGCGGGTGGATGTCGTTATCGACGATTACATTGTCGATCTCGGTGAGCGCTACCGCACGTTGTACGGTGACGACGGCCATGCGCGCCACGCCCAGAAGTTGCAGGACGATCTTGCCAAAATTCGCAAACGCCTCGGGGGTGAGCGCCACCAGCAGATGAGCGCGGTTATGGCCGATGCATTTGCCGCCCAGGCAGCAAGCGGAGACCTGCAGGGCCACCGGGAATGGATCGGCTTTCTGCTCGAGAAATATTACGACCCCATGTACGAATACCAGCTGGAACAACGCGAGGGTGAAGTACTGTTCAGCGGCAGCCGGGATGAAGTGGTGTGCTGGTGTGAGGGAGCGCGCTGAATGCAGGCCCAGGCCGAGTATGTGCGCGACCTGGTGCTGGTCGGCGGCGGCCATGCCCATGTACTCGCACTGCGGATGCTGGCCATGCAGCCACTGGCCGGATTGCGTACCACCCTGATTTCACCGGCCAGCCATACGCCATACTCGGGCATGTTGCCGGGCCTGGTGGCGGAACACTATCAGTTTGAAGACACCCACATCGATCTGGCCCGCCTGTGTCAGTGGGCAGGAGCGCGGTTCGTCGCTGCTGAAGTGACTGGTTTGGACCCGCATGCGAAGACCCTGCAACTGGCCGGGCGCCCGCCTGTGGAATATGACGTGGTCAGCCTGGATATTGGCTCTCAACCTGAGCTTGATTCCGTGCCCGGCGCCCGCGCGCATTCTGTACCTGTGAAACCGGTTGCCGGCCTGTGGCAGCGCTGGCGTGAACTCGAGGGTCGCCTGGCGGAATCGACCGCTGACCATCGCGTGGTCGTCGTGGGCGGCGGCGCCGGCAGCGTAGAACTGGTGTTGGCGATGGCCCACGCCCAGGCGCATAACCATTTGAAGTTCGACCTGATTTGTGGGGCGACGGAAATCCTGCAGGGTTATAACCGGGGTGCCAGAGCGGCAACCGAGCGCGCCCTGAAAGCCTTCGGCATTAACCTGCACCTCGACAGCCGCGTCGCCGAAGTGGAAGACGCCGCGCTGGTGTTAACCGACGGCACGCGCCACCTCTACGACGATTTGTTCTGGTGTACCGGCGCCGCTGCCGCAGCCTGGGTGGCAGACAGCGGCCTAGCCTGTGACGACCGGGGTTTCCTCCGAATTAGCAACACCTTGCAGTCCGTAGATCACCCCGATGTATTTGGCGCTGGCGATATCGCTTCGCAAGACGAATACCCGCGGCCCAAGGCCGGCGTATATGCGGTGCGCCAGGGCCCCGTGCTGGCGGCCAACCTGCGCGCCTATTTGCTGGGCAAGCCATTGCGCGAGCACCGCCCGCAGCAGCGTTTTCTGTCACTGGTGTCGCTGGGGGATCGCAACGCCGCTGCCGATCGCGGGCCACTGTATGCCTCCGGTGGCTGGGTCTGGCGCTGGAAAGATCGCATCGACCGCGAATTTATGGGCCGTTTCGAAAACCTGCCGCCAATGCCTGCGACGACAACCGGCGAGGCGATACCCGGTGCCCTGGACCCACATCGCCAGGCCCACTGTGGCGGCTGTGGCGCCAAGGTAGGGGCTCGCGGTCTGGCCGCCACTCTGGCGAGGCTGGCGATGGCATTTCCTGACCATTGCCCGGTACCAGGTGATGGCGACGATGCAGCGACAATCCTGGGTGAGGCCGGCCAGCCCACCTTGCAAAGCGTTGATGTGCTGCGCCAGCTGGTGGCCGATCCCTGGCTGATGGGGCGCATTGCGGCCAACCATGCCCTGAGTGATCTTTACGCCTGCGGTGTGCGCCCGGTGTCTGCGCTGGCAGCGGTGACATTGCCCTTTGCCAGCGGCTCACTGCTGCAGCGCGAGTTGGAGCAGTTGCTCGCCGGGCCCTGCACGAGTTCAGCCAAGTGGATTGCCAGCTGGCTGGCGGCCACAGTATGCAGGGCCCGGAATTACAGCTTGGGTTTACCGTTAACGGCCAGCCCATGGACAGCGCCCGGGGCGTGATGACAAAACGCGGTATGCAGGCCGGGGATATGCTGGTGCTGACTAAACCGCTGGGCACAGGCGTGTTGTTCGCAGCGCACATGGCGCTGCACGCCGATGGCCGCGATGTTCAGGCGGCTATCGACATGATGCTGCAGAGCAATGCGTGGGCAGCGGAACTGGCGCTTGGCCACGGTGCCCGGGCCTGTACCGATATCACCGGCTTTGGTCTGCTCGGCCATCTGCTGGAAATGCTCGACGAGCAGGTCAGTGTGCAGTTGATTGCTGAAGTGATTCCGGCACTGTCGGGTGCCAGGGAGCAGCTCGCTGCGGGCGTGCGCAGTTCCATGCACGAAGCCAATGCGCAGGCGCTTGCGGCACTGTATGTAGGCGCGGATACAGGGTTTGAGATTCTGGTCGATCCCCAGACCAGTGGTGGCTTGTTGGTGGCACTGCCCGCCGGCAAAGCCGACGCCTACTGCCAGGCCCTGCATGATGCCGGGTATGCCGAGGCGAGCATTATTGGCCGTGCCGAGCCCCGCGGAGTTGCTCCGGTCCGGCTCAGCTAGGGCCAGACGCCTGCCAGGTTGCCCTGGGTAATCCGCACTTGCTGACCTTCCTGCAGGCGTTCAGCACCGCGCACTACAACCTGATCGTCACGATTCAATTCGCCATCCACCGCAATCATACTGCCGCGGCCAGCCAGCGGTTGTACCGGTACTTTCACCGCTGTGCCTTCGGCAGAGACGGTATAGACATAGGCCTCCTTGTCGCGCAGCACCAGTGCATCGCGCGGAACGCTGAGGGCGCTACCGGTTTCGCCGTCGGGGATTTCGACAGTCACCGCCTCGCCGATCAGCCAGTTACCGGCGGGAATCGCCAGGCGTAGTTCCATCATGCGCGAGCGACTGTCACCGACCGGCACCATGCCGCGGATGGGCGCCATGGCGCGGCGGTCGCCGGCCTCTACCTGCACCTCGGCATTGAGCTCATTAAAGTGTGCAGCGCGCAGCGGCGCATTAACAGACACTTCCAGCGCCTGGGTATCGACCAGGCGCACGATGGCGGCGCCGATATTGGTGTACTCACCGGTCATCATTTCGCGGCTGGCCACCACGCCAGGGAAGGGTGCGCGCACCTGGGCGAGTTCCAGGTCGTAGCGGGTCCGGTCTCGGGCCACCTCGGCAATACGTTGTTGCTGCAATAACATTTCCAGCTGGGAGCGCACCTGATCCAGCTCCGATTGGGCCATGTTGTTGGTGATGGCGAGCTTTTCCAGGCGCCCGATCTGGCGCTGGTTGTACTGAATATCTGCTTCCAGCCGGGCAATTTCCGCTTCGTTGTCGCGCAGCTGTAGTTGCAGGCGATGGTCGTCGATGCGGGCCACGGCGTCGCCGGCGGCTACTTGTTGGCCCACCTGGGCGACCCAGGTCAGACGGCCGCTGATCTCGGTGGCAATCATGGCGTCGCGGGTACTGATGACGGTGCCGGGCAGGCGCACAACCGCACTGGTCACGCCTTCGCTGACATCTGCTACCTCAACGGCGACCGCGGTGCCCTCCGCAAGCGTTGGGCTGGCCAGCAGCGCCAGTGCGAGCAGTGGGGAGGCTAGGGAGCGTTTGTTGAAGTTCATAATAGGTTCCTCATCTCAGGCGACGGACTGCAGGGCGGGGGTGGGTTTACGGCCACCATCGCCGGTAATCACGCCGCTGTGACTTTCACCCATGCGCAGGAAACATGGGAGTAATAACAGGGTGAATAAGGTACTCACGCACATACCGCCGACAATCACCGCCGCGAGGCCGCGGTAAATTACGCTGCCTTCAGCGGGCATGAGCAGCAGCGGCAGCATGCCGAAGATGCTGGTGAGAGTGCTCATAAAGATGGGCCGCAGCCGGGTAAGCAGGGCCTGTTCCACGGCCCGGTGGCGGCTGACGCCTTCGCGCTCGGCGCTGCGGGTCTGGTGCACCAGCAAGATGGCATTGTTCACCACCAGCCCCAGCAGAATCACAAAGCCGATCATGGTCAGCAGGTCCAGGGGCTGGAAGGTCACCAGGTTGAGCAGACGAATGGCGAAGATACCGCCAGCCATGGCCAGCGGCATGGCCAGTACGACCAGCAGGCTATCTTTCATGGAGCGGAACAGGGCGGCCATGAGCAGGAACAACACCACCAGCGCCAGCCCGAAGTTGCTGGCCATGGATGCGATGGCCCGGTTCAGTGCGCTGGCACTGCCGCCGTAGAGAATGCTGCCCTCTTCGCCGAGAGCGGCGACGATCTGTGGCTCGGCCTGGGTCTCGATGGTGCTCAGTACGTGCTCGAGCGACATGTCCTCGGGCGGACGCACGCTGAGGGTAATGGTGCGGCGGCTGTCGATACGGCGCAGCTGGCTGGGGCCAACGGTGCGATCAATCTCCACTAGCTCGGCCAGCGGTACCAGGCTGCCCGCTGGCGTGGCCAACGGCACCGACCCGAGTTCCTCTGGCGAATCCCACTTGGCGGAACGCAGGATGATATTCATGCGTTTTTCGCCGTCGAAATGTTCGCCCACATAGAGACCGTTGCCGAGGGCGCGTACCAGGGTACCCATATCGCGACGGGCCCAGCCGGCTTCGGCGATCTGCCGGTCACGGGGAGTGAGCTTGAGTTCCGGTTCCGATTGTTCGAGGTTGGGCCCCACGCGGATGCTGGCCTCCGGGAGAGCCTCGCGCAGCAACGTTTCACCCAGGGCCGCAGCCTCGGTGAGCACTTCGCGATCACGGGCCTGCAGGTGCAGGTCGATAACCCGGTCTCCGCCAAAACCGCCGAACAAATTGCCCTGGGAAGCAAAGTGCTGCAGGTCGGGCAGGTCGGCGAAGATCTCCTCGTTGATGATTTTTTCAAGTTCCTTCACCCGCGACTGGTCTTTAACTCGGGCACCCATGCCGCCGCCGTCACCCCAGGTGAGGATGTAGTAGTTCTTCAGGGCGGGCTCGCGTTCACCGCTCATCAGCGGCGCCATCCGCTCATCCAGTACCCGCACATATTCTTCAGCCACGGTGCGTTCGCTAATCCCGGGGGGAATTGGAAATAGGCGTCGACTGCATCGCGCTTCACCGGTGGCAGGTAGTCCATCTCCGGCATCAGGGTGTAGCTGCCTAGCAGCGGCACACTGATGAGTGCTGCGCTTAGCATCCAGCGCTTGGTGGGGGTGGAGGTGGCGCGCATGATGACATTGGCAATGCTGCGCCAGCGGGCTTTGTTGTGATCTTCCAGGGTGCTATCGCGCAGCCAGGTATTGGCGGCGAGCGGCAATATGGTGACCGCCACTATGAGTGAAACCACCACTGCAATGGCAATCGTGATGGCGAGGTCGCCGAACAATTGCCCCTCAACCTCGCGCATGAAAATGACCGGCAGGAAGATGGCCACCGTGGTGGCGGTGGAGGCGAGGAGCGCCCCCCAGACCTGGCGGGCGCCCTGCAGCGATGCATCGTAAGTACTCAGCCCTTTCTCGCGCAGGCGGACAATGTTCTCCAGTACGACGATGGCCGCATCGAGCACCATGCCCACCGCGAACGCCAGGCCGGCGAGGGAAATAATATTCAACGTACGGCCCGTGAGCTTGAGAACGATGAACGTGGCCAATAGCGACACGGGTATAGCGATGGCAACGATGAGCGTGGCCCGGAAGCGGCGCAGAAACCACCATAGAATGCCAACGGCGAGCAGAATACCCAGCAGGATATTGCCGCCGACCATGCCAATGGCGCGGTTGATAAACACTGATGCATCGAAGGACTGGACCATGACCAGGCCGCGATCTTTCACCGGCCCCTCGTTGAGTTCTTCCACCACGGCCTTTACGGCGTTGAGTGTTTGCAATGCGTTGGCACTGCTCTCCTTGTCGATGCGCAGCGAGATGGCCGGGTTGCCATTCTGGGTGCGGCCTACCCATTGCTCCCCGCGAGTGACTTTCACTTCGGCGATATCACCCAGGCGTACCGGGCGGCCGTCGCGCCATTCGAGTACAAACTCGCTCAGTTCTTCGGGCTCATAGCGGCCGGCAAACCGCAGGGTGTACTGGCGCCGACCCACTTCGACAAAGCCGCCGCTGACATCGTTGGCGCGACCGAGCATCGCTGCAGTGTTGGTAAGGGTAATGCCCAGCTGTGCGGCGCGCTCCGGATCAAACAGGATTTCCAGTTCCTGCTCGCCGGCGCCGTTGTCCATGGTGTTGACGCGGGCCACACCCGGCACAGCCTCAATGGCCGGGCGCAGTACATCCTCGGCAAACTGAATGTAATCGTTAATCTGCCCGGGCGTGCCCGGCAGTAATTGTAAGAAGAAGAAGGTCAGGGCCGGGGTGTCACCATTGCCACCACCAAGCATGATGACCGGCTGGGTGGCATCCCGCGGCAGTGGATCGAGCCTGTTCATGCGGGAGATCACTTCAATGAGCGTGCGCTGCATGTCGGTTTCCAGGCCGAACTCGAGGTTAATCCAGGCGTTGCCCGCATTGGCATAGGCCGCCATTTCCTGCAGCCCCGGAATGCCGCGCAACACTGATTCGATGGGCTCAACAATTTCCGACTCGATCTCGCGCGGTGAGGCCGCGCGCCAGCCCGTCTGGATAGAGATGGTTGGATTCTCGATATTGGGAAACAGCTGGATCGGCAGCTGGCTCAGGCTGTAGGCGCCAAAAAATAGAATGACAGCCACGGCCACCGCAACGCCGGCGGGATTTTTGAGTGATTTCTCAGTCAGGTTCACGTTACACCCCTGCATGCCAACCTGGTTTATGTCAGGCTGAATTTAGCAAGGGTGCGGGTGAATCGCCCGCGGATTGCGGTGAGTGGTTAGCGGGCTGCGGTGAGTTGCAGCTGAGATCTAGTCAGCATTGGCAAAGTCCTGCAAGGCCTGCCCGCTCAAGCGGTATCCAACCCATTCACTCATGGCCACAGCGCCACAGGCTTCATAGAAACGAATGGAGGGCTCATTCCAGTCCAGCACGTTCCATTCGAACCGGCCGCAGCCTTCCACCACAGTCTGCCTGGCCAGGTATTGCAGAAGTGCCTTGCCGGCGCCGTGGCCGCGATAATCCGGGGAGACATACAGATCTTCTAGAAAGATGCCGTACTTTCCCAGCCAGGTGGAGAAATTGTAAAAATAGATGGCAAAGCCCACGGGCGTGTCGTCGAGGCTGCAGATCAGGCCGTGGGCAAGAGGCTTGTCTCCAAACAGGGCCTCGCGCAGCCCCGCTTCATCGGTGACCACCTCATCGAGGGCTTTTTCATAAATCGCCAGCTCCCGCACAAAGTGGAAGATCAGGCCGCTGTCTTCGGGCACAGCGGCACGGATGTGTATGTCAGCCATTTACAGTTTCTCCAGCTGTTTGTCGTGAACCCGGCCCAGTGTTACCAGAGCAATGATACTGCCCAATAGCGCCAGCGCCATGTCGGTCTGGGTATCCCATTCGTAGCCCTGGGTGCCAAGGAACGCGTCTGCGGAGCTGCCCATGGCCACGGCAGCCAGCCATTCGAGCAGTTCATAAAAGGCGGAAAAGGCGAGGCAGAAACAAACGATGACGAAGTTGCGCCAGAAGACGCCGTTAATCACCTGCTGCCTGATAAGTAATTCCCGCGCAATCATGGCCGGCACAAAGCCCTGCACAAAGTGAGCTACCTTGTCATAGTTGTTGCGCTCGGCGCCAAACAGGCCGTCGAACAGGGGCACCTCGGCATAGGTATAGTGGGCGCCAACCATGAGTACAATGCAGTGCAGTAGAATCAGGCCGTAGAGTAGAGGGGTAAGCACAAAGCGCTGGCGCGTGATGACTAGCACCATCAGGCCGACGAGGGCTGGCGCAACCTCCAGCCACCAGGTCACCCGATCGTTGGGTTCAATGGCTGACCAGACCAGTACCGCTGCAAAAATACCCAGCCACAAAAATCGCATATGTCGAGCTCCCTGAATCGTATTTTTTAATGAAGTATGGTTTGCTTCCAGACACCTGTAAATCTGTAGGCTTTACAGACCGCGGGTACAGTTATAGGCTCAGTCAATCCTGTGCCTTGGGCGCAGGTGGCCAATATCAATAAACAAGTGCTCAACCTGGCGCTAACGATTTAGGGATTCTTATGAATATTAATAAACTATTTGCCGCGAGTTGTGCGGCCCTTCTCGCCATGTCGATTACTGCTTGCAGCAAGGAAGACATGGATTCCGCGAAAGCTTCTGCGCAATCAACCGTCGATTCAGTGTCTGAGGCCGCGTCTGACGCTGTGGATGCCGCCGAGGAAGCCGCCAATGATGCCGCGAAGGCCACCGGCGAGGCCATGGCAGATGCTGGCGACGCTATTGAAGATGCAGCTGATGCGGCCGGCGATGCCATTGACGATGCGGCGGACAGCGCCCAGGCTATGGCGGAAGACGCTGTTGATGCCGCTGGTGAAATGGCCAGTGATGCGGCAGATGCAGCGTCTGATATGGCCAGCGATGCGGCTGATGCGGCTGCCGATGCAGCTGACGATGCTGAAAAAGCGGCTTCTGATGCAGCCGATGAGGCCAGCAAGGCGCTCGGCCAGGGCTGAGCTGATTGACGCGGGGCGCCTGTCCGGAGCCCCGCTCTCCATCAGGGCTTGAACAGCCCCAGTAGTGTGTCAGTGACTGCCTGTACGCCCGTGTCGATAGCCGGTGCAGCATCCGGCGCAAACTTTGCTGAATGCAGGCTGGGGAGCGACAGCTCACCGCGCTCCGAAGCGGCATAGTCGGCAGGTTTCACCGCACCCAACCACATCAGGCTACCCGGAATGGCGTGTTCGGTGCGCCCGTAGCGGGCAAAGTCTTCACCGCCCATGACCGGACTGGTCTTGATGACCGCGTCTGCCCCCAGACTCTGCTCCAGTAGCGGCACAACCTGTGCTACCAGCTCCGGGTTGTTGTATACCGCCGGGGTGTATTCGTCCTTGACCTCCACCAGTGGCAGCCTGTCTTCGGGCATGCCCGCGGTGCGCGCGACGCCCTGGCTGATTTCCTCAATCCGCCTAAGCAGGTAAGCGCGGGATTCATCGGAATAGCTGCGCACCGTGAGTTGCAGCTTCACCTCGTCAGAGATGATGTTGTGCTTGGTACCGCCGTGAATTGATCCGACCGTAATAACAGCCGAGTCCAGCGGCGAGATCTCGCGGCTGATAATGGTTTGTAGGGTGGTGACGATTTGCGCCGCCATGACTACCGGATCTTTGGTTTTATGCGGGTAGGCGCCATGGCCGCCCTGGCCATAAACACTCACATCCACGGAGTCGACGTTGGCCATGGCGTAGCCGCTTACCCAGGCAATTTTTCCGGCGGGTAGACCGGCGCTGACGTGCAGCGCCAGGTTGACCTCCGGTAGTGGGAAGCGCTCGAACAGACCGTCTTCGAGCATGGCTTTGGCGCCCTTGCCCACTTCTTCGGCAGGCTGGCCCACCAGCATAAGCGTGCCCTGCCATTCGTCGCGGCGTTCGGCCAGTTGGCTGGCAACGCCGAGCAGCACCGTCATGTGAACGTCGTGGCCGCAGCCGTGCATGACCGGCACTTCATCACCGGAGGGGATAACGCCGGTTGCCTGGCTCGCATAGGGCAGGCCGGTGGCCTCGGGTATCGGCAGGCCATCCATATCGGCGCGAAACATCAGCGTGGGGCCCTCGCCGTTCTCCAGTAGGGCGACGATACCGTGGCCGCCAATGCCGGTGCTGATGGCATAGCCCATACGCTTGAGTTCTGCGGCAAGATAGGCGGCGGTTTGTTCTTCCTGCAGCGATAGTTCGGGATTGCGGTGCAGGTGTTGGTAGTGCGCTACGAGTGCTGCGTTGTCCAGTGGCGCTGCCTGGAGGGGCAATGCGCTGCCCAGCACCAGTGCTCCCAGGAGCTTGTAGATATTCTGCATAGTCTTCCCTCTGGCGTTGGGTGAATAGCTGTGGACTGAGCCGCAAACCTCTGCTTGAGTGAACGCGCTCCTCGCAGCGAAGTTTTATTGGTATGCTGCTGCAGCTGAACACGCTGTCAGTGACGGCAATGTACTGACACCCAGAATAAAACAACAGACTTGGCAGGTATAGCTACATGAACCTTCACCAGTGGCGCGACAGCGGCCAGTATTTTGAGCACGCAGGGCACCAGATCTTCTATCGAGTCGAAGGTGAGGGTGAACTCTTACTGCTGATTCATGGCTACCCCACCGCCAGCTGGGACTGGATCAAGATCTGGCCTGAGCTCACCTCACGGTTTCGCTGCATTACCCTGGACATGCTCGGCTTTGGCTACAGTGATAAGCCGCAACAGCCTTACAGCATATTCACCCAGGCCGATATCTACTGCACTTTGCTGGCCCAACTTGAGGGAAGCAGCTGCCACGTACTGGCCCACGACTACGGTGACACGGTGGCGCAGGAACTGTTGGCGCGTCAGAACGATGGCTCACTGGCGTTCCAGATGAAAACACTCAATCTCCTTAACGGTGGTTTGTTTCCCGAGACCCATCATGCGGTGTTCATGCAAAAGGTATTGGTAAGCCCGCTGGGTGGGCTGCTGGTCAAGTTCATGAAGCGCGGCACACTTGCCAAGAATCTCACCAAAGTATTTGGTCCAAACACACCTCCCAGCGAGCAGGAGATCGACGAGTTCTGGGAGATGATGCAGTACAAGGACGGCCACAAGGTCATGCACCGGTTAATTCATTATATGACCGAGCGCCGCGCCAATCGAGAGCGTTGGGTAGGGGCACTGCAGCAGGCAACTATCCCGATACGACTGACCGACGGCGTGCTGGATCCTGTCTCCGGCGGGCATCTTGTGGACCGTTACGAGGCACTGATTCCAAACCCCGACACGGTGCGCCTCCCTAATGTGGGACACTACCCGCAGGTTGAGGCGCCTGAGGAGGTGCTGCAGGCAGTGCTGGAGATGATTGACGCTAATCGATAACGATATTTGTCGTGATCTACGGAGCACGCTAGTGTCTGCCACTACATCAGCGTGAATAGCTATTGCCTGACTTTGGGCAAGAGGACACAACCTGTGAAGGTCCGCTTTCGTCCACAAAGCGGACATCGCTGGATTTCAACAAGGAAGTGAAACAATGCGGCTGTTATTCGGATTGGTTCTCACAATTCAGGTCTTGTTCTCTTCTTCTCTGCACGCTGAAGGGGAAGGCGAAGCGACTGTACCGATGAGTACGTATCTGCTTCATCAGCAGGTCCGCACTATAAGCATTCTCCATTACTTGCAACTCGGTTTAGATGACGAAGCTGCTAATCACATTGCAAGCTGGGAAGCGTACAGCACGAAGGACTTACACCAACTTGCTAAGCGTTACGACCTTGGTGATGAGCAAGTGAGGAAGATCTACTCGCACATCCGCATCATGGCCGTTCAGAACGAAAAGTTCCCAATAGAGCAATGGCAGGAGGACTCGGAACTGATGGAGATTTTCGAGTACGCGATTGAGCAAGATCCAGAGCACGCCCGACAGCTGCGGTGTAGTGATTGGAGTAAGCCCAAGTGGGTAGGAAACTATGGCTGTTCAGACTAAAGTGAGCGGCAGGTCTTGGCCCCAGAGCTGCCATTCACGTTGAAAAGGATTTTCGATGCATGTAACACAATTTTCTTTCCTCACCCGGATGGCAGGCTTCGATGAACCCTGCCATTGATAAGCTGAAAGACTATCTGGTCGAGCTTCAATCCACTGAGGCACTTGGCTCGATAGCCGACAGGGCTGAACACATAGGGTTAATCAATAGAATTGACACTGCTATTCAGCAATTAGAACTATGCGAGAGTTACGGCATAACGGGTGGCTCCAAGTTCTTTACGCTGCCAGGTACTGGTGATCCAAATTATGACAATTATGTCGTTGCACATGATTGTGAGTCACATAGGCCTGAGAATTGGGAGGAAGTTTTATTTGATGGAAGATCAATCAGACTTCAACAGGGCGACCTGGTCATCCAGAAATGACAGCTTTTGGCCCCAAGGATGACATGCACATGAAGCGCAAGCGTAAAGTGGACGCAGAGCGAGCCAGTGCTAAGCCCAGGTGGGCTGACAAGAGGAACCTTATACCTGTCTTGATATTTGTGGCTATTCTAGTACTGATGTTCATTATGGCTATGGGTGGTCACATAGGGACAGGAGCGGGAGTGTCGCGTGGTGCCACGTACTGAACAACGTCCGCTTATGGCCCCTTAGCTGCCCATGGGGAATGAGGTAAGTTTGAGGGCAGATAACGTTCACAAAGCTGCCCTTCACATTGAAAAGGATCTTTAAAGCACACTGACTTTCTCATATACCTAGCGGTTAGGCTCAAAATTTACTATTTGAGGGATTTATGACTACTGATCTATGGATGCTTATCTTTACAGCTTTCATTGGCTTATTTATGCCTTTCATTTATGGAGCAGGCAGATCATTACAGCCAGGCGGTTTTAGTTGGAGTGCAGGAAACCGCGATACTGAGTTAGCTGTTCCACCTTGGACGCAACGTGCAGTTCAGGCTCACTCCAATCTCATGGAAAGCCTCACAGCATTTGCTATTTTAGTGATCGTGGCTCATATCTCAGGTAAAGCCAATGAGATGACCGCTCTTGGTTCGACTATTTTCTTTTGGAGCAGGGTTGTCTATGTAGCCGTCTATACGGCGGGTATCACCTATCTACGTACACTCGTTTGGTTTACATCTTGGGCGGGTGGCATCCTTATATTTATGCAACTTTTCAAATGAATGGGCAGCTCAGCCTACACTATGCCGATCCGGTGATGGAGAACGGTAATCAACACAAGGACTCGCTGAGGTTCTCGCTGGACCTGTGAATAGCTGACACAGTTACACAGGCGAGTAATAGTAAATAGTAGATGAGGCCCGCCATCGGTCGTAGCCGCTGAGACTCTAGCAACAAAAGGAGTGATATATGCCCCTTAACTTCAAAGAAGTCGATGGCGTCGAAATTAAGGCCAGGCACACAGCGAGTTGTCACTGCGGCGCTGTTGAAATTGAGCTGAGCCTACCTGACGGCCTGGTGGATGTGCGCCGCTGCGACTGCTCCCTGTGCCGCCGCCGGGGCGCTATCGCAGCCTCGGTGCCACTGTCGGGCATTAATATTCTTCGTGGCGAAGATGCGCTGACCCTGTATCAGTTCAATACCTGCACGGCGAAACATTATTTCTGCAGCCATTGCGGCATCTACACCCACCACCAGCGCAGATCAAACCCTGAGCAGTACGGGTTTAATGTGGCGTGCCTGGAAGGAATCAACCCTTTAAAGATCGAGGGAATCCCGACTTATGATGGTGTAAACCATCCGGCTGATCGGGAGTAGGGGCTTCTGGCTGGGATAAACAAAAAAGCCCCGTCATGACTGACGAGGCTTTTTCAAAATATGGTGCCCGGAGACAGAATCGAACTGCCGACACGGGGATTTTCAATCCCCTGCTCTACCAACTGAGCTATCCGGGCCAAGTCGCTATTCGCGAGAGGCGCGTATTAAACCTGTATGAATCCCCGGAGTCAAGGGTATTTCCGGGGCTTCTGGGCCTACTCTGAGGGGGGTACGTAACCCTCGGCCTTGTCGTAGTCCTCACCGGCAAAAAACTTGTCCATTTCCTGCTGCAGGTATTTGCGCGCTTCGGGGTCGACCAGTGACAAGTGCTTCTCATTAATCAGCATGGTCTGGTGTTCCTGCCAGTCCTGCCAGGCTTTCTTGGAGACGTTTTCGAAGATCTCCTGACCCTTGGGGCCGGGGTAGGGCGGCGCATTCAGGCCTTCCAGCTCTTCCTGGTACTTCTTGCAGAATACGGTGCGGGACATCGCTTACTCCTGGGCGGTCAATTGTTGCAGCAGCCCGACCACGGGTGCCGCGAGCCCGATCTGGGGCGGTTGGCGCACGTTATACCAGAGCTGCCGGTCTGCTTCCATGATTGCAGCCGGGCTGGCATCGAGTTGGACCAGTAGCGGCTCGATATCCAGGTGGTAGTGGCTGAAGGTATGCCGGAACACGGGCCACGGCTCGATAGATGCCGGTGCCAGGCCAGTGAGATCGAGCACGCTGGCTTCTGGCGTGAGGTCGGGGGATTCAGGGAAGCACCACAAGCCGCCCCATATCCCTGGTGAGGGCCTTTTTTCCAGCCACACATCGCCGCTGGCATTGCGCAGCATGAGAAAGCGGGTGGTGCGCACCGGGATGACTTTCCTGGGTTTCTTGCCCGGAAAATCTGTCTCACGGCCCAGGGCATGGGCCTCACATTCGGTCTGTAGCGGGCATTGCGGGCAGCTTGGCCGGGTGCGAGTGCAGAGCGTGGCGCCCAGGTCCATCATCGCCTGGGTGTAGTCGGCGCAGCGTTCGTGCGGTGTGTAGCGGTCGGCAATACGCCAGAGCTCATCGTGCACCGCCGTTTTGCCGGGCCAGCCGGCCACGGCCGCGTAGCGCGCCAGCACCCGTTTGACGTTGCCATCGAGAATGGTGGCCCGCTGGCCACTTGAAATGCTGAGAACCGCGCCGGCGGTGGAGCGGCCGATGCCGGGCAGGGCTTCCAGACCCTCTACTGAATCCGGGAACACGCCGTCCAGTTCCTGCGCCACCTGGCGCGCGGCCTTGTGCAGATTGCGCGCCCTCGCGTAATAGCCCAGCCCGGTCCACAAGTGCAGGACTTCATCTTCTTCCGCGGCCGCCAGGTTTTCCACGGTGGGGAAGGCGTTCATAAAGCGGTGAAAGTAGGGGATGACGGTTTTCACCTGGGTTTGCTGCAGCATGGTTTCCGATACCCACACCCGGTAAGGGGTGGTGTCTTCCTGCCAGGGCAGGTCATGACGGCCGTGCTGGTCGAACCAGGTGAGGACTTTTTGCGCGAATTCGGGTGTCGACATGGTGCCCGCAAGGGTACCGGTGGAGGGGTATTTCTGCCAGTGAATTCAAGCACTTGTTCCCTTATAATGGCCGCCCGATGCGGGGGTTGGCCCCGTTAATTCTGCTTGGGAGAGCACCATGGCTGAGCGCAAGGCCGCTGTAGAACGCAACACACTGGAAACTCAGATCACCGCTGCGGTGAACCTGGACGGTACCGGTGTGGCTAATCTGGACACGGGAATTCCGTTCCTCGAGCACATGCTCGACCAGATTGCGCGCCACGGTCTCATGGATCTCGATATCAAAGCGGTGGGCGATCTGCACATCGATGACCACCACACGGTGGAAGACATCGGTATCACGATGGGCCAGGCCTTTGCTCAGGCGGTGGGCGACAAGAAAGGCATCATGCGCTACGGCCACGCCTATTGCCCGCTGGATGAAGCGCTGTCACGGGTGGTGATCGATTTTTCCGGCCGCCCCGGGCTGACGTTTAACGTGGAGTTCACCCGCGCCACCGTAGGCGGGTTTGACGTGGATCTGTTCATGGAGTTCTTCCAGGGCTTTGTGAACCACGCCGCAGTCACCCTGCACGTGGACAACCTGCGTGGTGACAATACCCATCACCAGGCCGAGACGATCTTCAAAGCCTTCGGTCGCGCCATGCGCATGGCCCTGTCCGAAGATCCGCGGATGGCCGGTGTCACCCCATCCACCAAAGGCGTACTCTGAGGTAATTCCATGAGTGGTGTCGTTGCCGTTATCGATTACGGCATGGGTAATCTGCACTCGGTAGCGAGCGCACTCGAGCATGTGGGCGCTGACAAAGTCGTGGTTACCCACGATGCCGAGCAGATTCGCCAGGCCGACCGGGTAGTTTTTCCCGGTGTGGGTGCCATGCGCGATTGCATGGCGGAAATCCGCCGCCTCGAATGTGACAAACTGCTGGCAGATGCGCTGCTGGAACAGCACAAGCCGGTGCTGGCTATCTGCGTGGGTATGCAGGCGCTTCTGGGTCATTCCGAGGAAAACAACGGCGTTGACTGCCTGAACCTGGTCGACGGCCAGGTGCGTTACTTTGGCAACCCGCTGACCTCTGTCGATGGCGAGCGCCTGAAAGTGCCGCACATGGGCTGGAACGAGGTGCGCCAAACCCGCGATCACCCGCTCTGGCAGGGCATTGAAGACGGCACGCGGTTTTATTTCGTCCACAGCTACTATGTACAAGCCAATGACCGCGAGCTGGTGGTTGGGGCGCTGGACTATGGCGTCGCCGCCGATGCCGCGTTGGCCCGCGACAACCTGTTCGCCACCCAGTTCCACCCCGAGAAGAGCCACACTGCGGGCCTCAAATTGCTGAAAAACTTCCTGGCCTGGGACGGCCAGCGCTGAGGAGTCGTTATGGGTCTGGCGAAACGAATTATTCCCTGTCTCGATGTCGAGAACGGGCGTGTGGTGAAAGGCGTCAATTTTGTCGATATCCGTGACGCCGGCGACCCCGTGGAAGTGGCGATTCGCTACAACGAACAAGGCGCCGACGAGATCACCTTCCTCGACATTACCGCCAGCCACGAGGGCCGCGACACCACTGTCCATACGGTAGAGCAGATTGCGGAGAACGTATTTATCCCGCTGACCGTGGGCGGTGGTATTCGCACCGTGGACGATATCCGCACCATGCTCAATGCCGGGGCCGACAAGGTCAGCATTAACACCGCCGCCATTCACAACCCGGAACTGGTGCGTGAATCAGCCCTGCGTTTTGGGTCGCAGTGCATTGTGGTGGCGATTGATGCCAAGCGCGTGGACGACGTTGACGGCGAGCCGCGCTACGAGATTTTCACGCATGGCGGGCGCAAGCCCACGGGTATCGATGCTGTCGCCTGGGCGCGCAAGATGGCGGATCTCGGGGCCGGGGAGATTCTGCTGACCAGCATGGATCGCGACGGGACCAAAAACGGTTTTGAGCTGGGCGTGACTCGCGCCATTACCGACGCTGTCGAGATTCCAGTGATTGCCTCAGGTGGCGTCGGGAATCTCGATCACCTCGTGGAGGGCATTACGCTCGGCGGTGCCGACGCCGTGCTCGCCGCCAGCATCTTCCACTTCGGTGAGCACACTGTGCCCGAAGCCAAGGCCTATATGGCCGAGCGCGGGATCGAAGTCCGCCTCTGATGGCAGCGTCGCCGGCTTCGCGTCGGCGGCCAGCGCAGTGCGCGAACCTTGTTCTTCCAATACCTCAGACACCAGTGCCAGCGCTATGCCCCGGCATGCCAGCGCCGGTATCGCCTGTTGCAGGAAGTCCGCTGTTTCACGGTAGGGGTGACCAATGCCCACCGCCAGGCCACGCTGCTCTGCCAGGGTGACCAGTTCCTCAAAGTGCTGGCCGATAGCCTCGGCACTGCGCTCGTTATCCAGAAAAACTGTGCGCGATAAGTGTGGCACGTTGTAGGCGGCCGCAGTGCGCGCGGCCACACTGTCACTGGTGGTGCGCGAGTCGACAAAGTACAGCTCACGCCGGAGAAGTGTCTGCATGACCCAGCCCATTTGCAGGGGCATTTCAGTGAGCTCTGACCCCATATGGTTATTCACACCGCGCAGGTGCGGAATGTCTTCGATGGCCGCAGTGAGGGCGCGATCAAAGTCGTCCCGGGCCAGGGTTGGGGTCAGACCCCCGTGGCCGAGTGCCATGCCGCGATGGTTGCTCATGGGGGCGTGCAACAGGATTTCCTTGCCAGCGGCAAAGCCGGCCTCGGCCAGATCCCGGCCGTGGGGGGTGTGCGGCAATACCGCCAGGTTCACCTTGCCGGGGAGCTCAACCATGGCCATGCCGTTGCGCCACTGATGGCCGATGTCGTCGATAATCAACACCACGGTGGCCCGCGGCTGTGATGCGGCAAAGGCGGTGGGCGGTGGACTCTGGCAGGCGTCAGCCCAGTGCGGCGCTGCCTGGCCGGGGAGGGCCAGCAGCGCGATTAGCAGGGCGAGTAGGGTTGTCAGGCGTTCAGGATTCACCCTGCTCCGCCGTGTCAGTGGCGGAGGGCTGTGCCCGCATGCCCAAAATATTAATGCCTTTGAGCAGGGTCAGCGCTTCGTAAAGCTGGTTGTCCCGGGCCAGCAGTTCACTGGCAGGTTTCTTCGCAGCTTTCTTCTTGCTGTTGCCGTTGGCGTTATCCAGATGGCCGGACAAATCGGCCTCGGATACCCGACGGGAGCTTTCATATGCGGTGACGCGGGCGCGTTCCACCTCGATGTCCGGTTCAATCCCCTCGGCCTGGATTGAACGGCCGTTGGGGGTGAAATAGAGCGCTGTGGTCAGTTTGACGGCCCGCGATTCGGAGATCGGCAGCACGGTTTGCACCGAGCCCTTGCCGAAACTGCGGGTGCCCATAATGACTGCGCGGCTGTGATCCTGCAGGGCGCCGGCGACAATTTCCGAGGCTGATGCAGAGCCTGCGTTAATCAGTACGACCAGCGGTGCACCGGCGGTGGTGTCGGTGGCCTTGGCGTCGAAGTGATGATCGGAGTTGGGCAGCCTGCCCTCGGTGTACACCACGGTGCCACCGTCCATAAACAAGCCGGCCACGTCGACGCTGGAGCGCAACACGCCGCCGGGGTTGTTGCGCAGGTCGAGTACCAGGCCCTTGAGATCCTGCTCGTTCATCAGCTTGTCCAGGGCCTCGGCCACGTCGTCGCCTGTAGCGCTCTGGAACTGGGCAATGCGGATATACCCGTAGCCGGGCTCAAGCCAGCGCTGGCGTACGCTGGCGACCTTGATGACATCACGGGTCAGGGTTACTTCGAAGGGCTGGCTTTCTCCGGGGCGGCCAATGCTCAATTCGATGGAGGTGCCCGCGGGGCCGCGCATGAGTTCGATAGCTTCCTGCAGGCTCATGCCTTTCACTGGCGCATTGCCCAGCTTGAGGATGACATCGCCGCTTTGCAGGCCGGCCTCGGAGGCGGGTGAACCGTCGATCGGCGAGATGATTTTCACGTAGCCGTCTTCCATGCCCACTTCGAGGCCCAGCCCGGTGAACTCGCCGCTGGTGGCGTCCTGTAAATCCTGGAAGGCGTCCTTGGTGAGGTACACAGAGTGAGGGTCCAGCCCCATGAGCATGCCCTGAATGGCGTATTCGAGCAGGGTGCTATCGTCGATGTCCTCGACGTAACCCACCCGAATCTGGTTGTAGACGTCAGCGAAGGTGCGCAGGTCGTCCAGCGGCAGCGCCGCATTCTCTTCTACAGCGGCGTGCGCCGGAAGCGTCAAAAAAAGTGCACAACAGGCGCTCGCGAGTAATCTTGGAGTGTTCTTAAAGGCCATCGTAACTGCCAGGTGGCGCAGGGCCACATATCCCTATGGCCCGGTAGTGTAACCCATTGCCTAACGGCGGCACCATTTGGCAGGATTGGTCGGTTTGCCGTTGTGGCGGATCTCAAAATACAGCGCCGGACGTTCCAGGCCACCGCTATCGCCCAGAGTGCTGATGGCCGTGCCGGCGGTCACCCATTCGCCCACCTCGCGCAATAGCGTCTGGTTGTGGGCATAGAGGCTCATATAGCCGTCGCCATGATCGATAATCAGCAGCAGGCCCATGCCCCGTAACCAGTCGGCGTAGACCACCCGGCCGTGGTGAATGGCCTTGACCTCTGTCCCGGCCTTGCCCGGAATTTTTACCCCCTGCCACTTCATCTTGCCCTGGTTGCGGGCGTTGCCAAAGCGGTGGCTGGCGCGCCCTGATACGGGCCAGGGCATCTTGCCCCGGGCCGCTTTAAAGGCCTGGTAGTTCTCAGGCACTTCCAGATTGACCACCGCTTTTTCAATGGCGTCGATCAGTTGTTGCAGTTCCTGTTGGTCCTGCTCCAGCTTTTTCAGCTGGGTGCCCTTGTCGGCAATGCTGGTATTGAGCTGGTTGACCGCCTGCTGTCGGGTTGCCTGCGCTGCCACCAGCCGTTCCTGCTGGCGGGTCAGTTCGCTGGAGCGCTGCTCCAGGGTGGCAATGGTGGTGTCGATCTTGGCCTCATTGGCGGCGAGTTGCTCCAGAGTCTGGCGGTACTCTTCGAGCAATTCGTTGCGGGCGCGGAAGAAATAGCGGTAGTAGCCCATGACCCGTGCCACGGTGTCGGGGCTCTCCTGATTGAGCAACACTTTCAGCTGCCCCTGCTGGCCCATTTGCCAGGCAGTTCGCAACTCCACCGCAATGCGCGACTGTTGCTCGTCCAGCGCGGATCGCAGCGTCTGTTGTTCGGCCCGCAATGCGTCCAGCTGTGCTTCCTGTTTTCGAATGTCGGCCTGGGTCCCATCCAGGGCCTTCTGGATTCTGGCCTGCTCGAGTTCTGCTTCGCGCAGCTGGCTCTGCAGTTTGTTGCGGCGGGAGTTGGCGGAGCTGATCTCGCGATTAATACGCGAGATGTCGGCCTTGAGCTCCTTCATCTGGGCCTTGGCGCGCTCCTCGTCGGATTGTGCCCAGGCAACTGGCGATAGAGCTATCGCCAGCCCCAGCAGGAGGCCGGTGAGCCACCGGCTTGCGGGTCGGTGATTCAGTGTGCGTCACCTGTCACCAGGCTGCGCCCGGTCATTTCGGCGGGCTGGGGCTGGCCCATCAGGTCGAGCAGGGTGGGGGCAATGTCGGCGAGAATGCCGCCTTTGCCGTCCAGCTCGAGGTCGCGCGGCCCCATGTAAACCAGCGGTACCATCTCGGTGGTGTGCTGGGTGTGGTTCTGGCCCGAGTCGTAGTCGATCATCTGCTCGCAGTTGCCGTGGTCGGCGGTTACCAGTGCCTGGCCACCGACTTCCTGCAGGGCGGCTTCCACCTGGCCGAGGCAGTGGTCCAGTGCCTCAACGGCCTTGACGGCGGCGGAGTACACGCCGGTGTGGCCGACCATATCGCCGTTGGCATAGTTGCACACGATCAGGTCGTACTTGCCGGAGCGGATGGCAGCAGTGAGTTTGTCGGTCAGCTCCGGGGCACTCATTTCGGGTTGCAGGTCGTAGGTGGCCACGTCCGGCGAGGGAATCAGTTCGCGGTCTTCACCGGGGAACAGCTCTTCACGGCCGCCGCTGAAGAAAAAGGTGACGTGCGCGTACTTCTCGGTTTCAGCGATTCGCAACTGGGTCATGTCGCGCTGGGCGAGGTAGTCGCCCAGCACATTGCTGAGGGCCTCCGGTGGAAAGGCCACGGGGGCGTCGATGTCGGCGGCGTATTCAGTCGTGGTCACAAACGCGGTCAGCTTGGGAATGCTGGCACGGGCAAAGCCATCGAAATCCGCCTCGGTGAAGGCGCGGGTCATCTGCCGGGCGCGGTCAGCGCGGAAATTCATAAACAGTATACAGTCGCCGTCAGCAATGGCGGCAGATGCCTCACCCTGTGCCTGGATGACGGTGGGCAATACGAATTCGTCTGTCTCATCGCGCTCATAGGCGGCTGCCAATCCCTCGGCGGTGCTTGCCGCGCTGTGGTTGGCACTGCCTTCAGTCAGCAGGCGATAGGCATCTTCCATGCGCTCCCAGCGGTTGTCGCGGTCCATGGCGTAGTAGCGTCCGCAGAGGCTGGCGACCCGGCCACAGCCGAGCTCGGCAAACAGAGCATCGGCTTTTTCCAGCGAGGGTCCGGCACTGCGCGGGGGTGTGTCGCGGCCATCCAGGAAGGCGTGCAGGTACACCCGGGTGGCGCCGCGTTTGGACGCCAGGCGCACGGCGGCGAATATCTGGTCTTCATGGCTGTGCACACCGCCCGGTGATAGCAGACCGAACAGGTGCACGGCGCCGCCGCCTTCGACAGTCTTGTCGATAGCCGTGGTGAAGGCTGGGTTGGTATCGAAGCTGCCGTCGCTAATGGCCTGGTCGATGCGGGTAATGTTCTGGTAAATCACCCGGCCCGAGCCGAGGCTCATATGGCCCACCTCGGAGTTGCCCATCTGGCCTGCGGGCAGACCAACATCGAGCCCGGACCCAGACACCAGGGTATGCGGCGCATCGCGCCACAGGCGGTCCCACACAGGGGTGTTGCCGTTGGCGATGGCGTTGTCCTGAATCTCTTCGCGATGGCCCCAGCCATCGAGAATGATCAGTACGGTGGGCTGTTTCTGGCTATTGCTCATGGGTGGTCCGGCTGTGGGAGATCAAAGGCCGGCATTTTACCCTGTCCGCTCGCTGTGCGCACCGCCGGGGGCCCCACAGTTGCTGGTTTTGCCAAGGATTACCGGGGCTGGTTGCGGGGGGGATGAAGCTGTATACTTGCGGCCTTTTGGCATTCCCCCGCAGGCCTGGTCCGGCGCGGGTTCACAGCGCACTTATTGAAGTAAAGCCATGGCTCTATTTTTCGAATTTCTGGCCCAGCAGTGGTTGCTGGTGGCGGCCTTGCTGGCTGTCGTGATCATGTTGTTCATGCACGAAACCCGCAAATCAGGCACCTCACTGACACCACAGCAGGCAATTAACCTGGTCAACGCCGAAGACGGCGTGTTCGTGGATTTGCGCGATACCGCGGAATTTCGCGCGGGACATATCGTCGATGCGATGCATGTGCCCACGACCAAGCTCATGAATAACACCGGCCTCCTTGAAAACTACCGCGACAAACCCATTGTATTGGTATGCAAGATGGGACAATCCGCTGGCGCAGTGGGCAAAAAGCTCAATGCTGAGGGTTATGCCAAGGTGAATATCATGACCGGCGGCATGATGGAGTGGAAGAATCTCCAGTTGCCTGTGGTTAATAACGGATAAAGCGCATGAGTAATGCAGTCACGCTGTATACCACCCGGTTCTGCCCCTACTGCATCCGGCCCGATTCCTGCTCGACAGCAAGAACGTGGAATACACCGACATTGGTGTGGACGCGAACCCGGAGCTGCGCAGGGAAATGATGGAAAAGAGCGGCCGCCGCACGGTGCCGCAAATATGGATCGGTGATCGCCATGTAGGCGGCTACGACGATCTGGCTCTGCTCGAACGGCAGGGCAAGCTCGATGAATTACTTCAACTGGTGTCATAAGCGCCGTTAACAGATAAAACCGAAGGAGGACGGCAACATGGCCGACGAACAGGTTCAACCCCAATTCCAGATGCAGCGCATCTACACTAAGGATATCTCTTTTGAGTCTCCTTCCACGCCGGAAGTGTTCCGCAAGCCCTGGCAGCCCAAGGTCAATGTTGACCTGAACACCAAGAGCGATAAGGTAGACGATGAAGGCAACTTCGAAGTGGTTCTGTCTATCACCGTGACCACTAAAATCGAGGAAGAGACTGCGTTCCTGGTGGAAGTACAGCAGGCAGGTATCTTCAACATCCAGGGCTTTGAAGGCGAAGAACTGCGCCGTGTTCTGGGTACCGCGTCGCCGAACATTCTGTTCCCCTACGCGCGTGAAGCCATCGACACCCTGTGCGTGAAAGGCGGTTTCCCGCCCGTCATGCTGGCGCCGGTTAACTTCGATGCTCTGTACCAGCAGGCGCTGGCTCAGGCAGCACAAGCCGGTGAAGCGGAGGCGCCTGCTCACTAAGAGCAACGCACTTTCGCTGATGAAAAGGGGCCTTTTGGCCCCTTTTTTGTGGGCGCTTAGCCCAGCTCCTCAAACCCCAGCTGGCGCAAGGCCTCATAAGTGACGATGGCCGCAGCATTGCTCAGGTTGAGGCTGCGGCTGTTCTCGCGCATCGGTATGCGAATGCGCTGTCCGGCGGGCAGCGCATCGCGGATCTCAGCGGGCAGGCCGCGGGTTTCCGGCCCAAACAGCAGCGCGTCACCCGTCTGGTATGTCACCTGGTGATAGGCGGTGGAGCCCTTGGTGGTCATGCCCATGAGCCGGGCATCCGGATAGGCCGCTACAAAATCGTCGAGCTGGGGGTAGGTTTCAACCTCGGCAAATTCGCGATAGTCCAGCCCCGCCCGGCGCAGCTTTTTCTCATCGAGATCAAAACCCAGTGGTTCGATCAGGTGCAGGGCGCAGCCTGTGTTGGCACACAGGCGCATGATATTGCCGGTATTGGGCGGGATTTCAGGTTGGTACAGGACAATGTGCAGCATGGCCGCATACTACCGGCGGCCCGTCGCACAGGCTACATCTGCAGATCTTTCATTTTTCGGGTCAGGGTATTGCGCCCCCAGCCGAGCAACTCCGCGGCATCGCGTTTGCGCCCCTGTGAATGCTGCAGGGCGACTTCGATCATGACTCTTTCGAAGGCGGGGGTGGCCTGTTGCAGGATGTGGTCCTTGCCCTGAATCAGCTCGTTGCGGGCCCAGCGCTGCAGCAGATCCTTCCAGTCGGTGTCACCGCGTTCGGTGACCTGCTCGGCCACATCTTTACTCAGCTCGGGGGGCAGGTCTGCCAGGTGCACCTCGCGGCCGGAGGCCATGACGGTTATCCAGCGACAGGTATTTTCCAGCTGCCGCACATTGCCCGGCCACTCCAGTGAGCTCAGGTAATCCTGGGTCTCCGGCAGCAGAATCTTTGGCTCGCCACCGAGTTCCTCTGCGGCCCGGTTAAAGAAGTGCTGCATCAGGCGCGGAATATCCTCGCGGCGTTCCGCGAGTTTCGGAATGTGGATTCGAATGACGTTCAGGCGGTGAAACAAGTCTTCCCGGAAGTCGCCTTTGCGCACCAGTGCCTCGAGGTCCTGGTGGGTGGCGGCGATGATACGTACGTCGACTTTGACCGGGGTGTGGCCACCGACGCGATAGAACTCACCATCGGCCAGTACCCGCAGCAGGCGGGTCTGGGTTTCCGCCGGCATGTCGCCGATCTCGTCGAGGAACAAGGTGCCACCGTTGGCCTGTTCGAAGCGGCCCTCGCGCTTGTTATTGGCACCGGTAAACGCGCCTTTCTCGTGGCCGAATAATTCAGACTCCATCAGTTCGCGAGGGATTGCCGCCATATTCAGGGCAATGAAGGGGTTGGCTGCCCGGGGGCTGTGCCGGTGCAGGGCATGGGCCACCAGTTCTTTACCGGTGCCTGATTCGCCGTTGATCAGTACGGTGATATTGCTGTGGGCGAGACGGCCGATGGCGCGGAAGACTTCTTGCATGGCCGGCGCTTCGCCAATGATTTCGGTCTGGGGCAGCTCAGCCAGTGGCGCGGGGTCGTGGCGGGTTTCGCGGGCGTGCGCCAGGGCGCGCTCGGTAATCGCGACGACTTCATCCAGGTCGAATGGCTTGGGCAGGTATTCGAAGGCCCCTGCTGGTAGGAAGCCACGGCGCTGTCCAGGTCGGAGTGGGCCGTGGTAATGATGACAGGCAGCTCCGGGTGAGAGCTGTTGATGCGGCCCAGCAGTTCGAGGCCGTCAATGCCCGGCATGCGGATATCGCTGATAATCACCTCGGGTTGGTCGTTGGCGAGACGTTGGAGTAGCTGATCGCCGTCGGCGAAACTCTCGTTGTCGATACCGGCCTGGTTCAGGGCGCGCTCCAGAACCCAGCGAATCGAGCTGTCGTCGTCCACGATCCAGACTTTGGCCTGCTTATACATGTTGGGTTTCCATTGGTAGGTAAATGCTGAATAGGGTTTTGCCCGGCTCGCTGCTGCACTCGAGCAGGCCGCCGTGGCGGGTAATGATCGATTGGGCAATCGTCAGGCCCAGGCCTGTGCCCTCGGCGCGACCGGTCACCATAGGCATGAAGATGGTCTGTAGCATATCGGCCGGTATGCCCGGGCCGTTGTCTTCTATGTCCATACGGCACAACAGTCGATGGCGGGTGGTGCCGATCGTGAACTGGCGTTGCGGGCGTGTGCGCAGGGTAATTTTCGCCTGCACTGTTTCGTCGCAGGCCTGCAGCGCATTGCGAACGATGTTGAGAACCGCCTGCACGAGCTGGGCGCGGTCGCCAAAAATTTCCGGCAGGCTTGGGTCGTAGTCCCTGGCCAGTGTCAGCTGGTTGTTGGACTCGGCGACAATCAGGTTGCGCACGTACTCGAGCACCTCGTGCACATTGAGCGGCTTGTTCTTCAGCTGTTGATTGGGTCCCAGTAGTCGATCAACCAGGTCGCGCAGGCGGTCGGCCTCGCGGATGATAATGTTGGTGTACTCCGCCAGTCCTTCATCGGGGAGTTCGCGGGCGAGTAACTGGGCCGCGCCACGGACGCCGCCAAGCGGGTTCTTAATCTCGTGTGCCAGGCCGCGAATCATTTCCTGGGTAATGGCCTGGGCATTGACCAGGCTCTCTTCGCGACTGATCTTCAGCAGCCGGTCTACCGGTTGCAACTCCAGCAGCAGGTTCACGTCGCCTCTGCCGTCACCCACCGGCGTCATGATCAGGTCGGTCTGGATTTCCTTGCCGCTGAGCAGCAATAGCGGCATACCCCGCCGTGACGTGGGGCTGCGTTCGTTGCGCACCCGCTCCAGGGCTTCGACGAGCGCCCCGGCGTTGGCCACCAACTTGGCGACGGGCTGTCCGAGCGCTCGGCCCTCCGATGACTCAAGCAAGTCCTGGCATGAGCTGTTGAGCGAGATCACCTTCAGCTCGCCATCGAGCGCGATAATTGAGGTGCTGAGGTTGTCCAGTATGTCCCGCGTAATCTGCATTTGCTGTCCTGAAGCGGCACGTCCGTGTTGTTGCCGACTGTATTCGATATACCGAAAGCAAAAATAGCGCCACTTTGGCCCCTAAGCAGTAATTTATTGCTCGGATGCATGAAATTAGTGCATCGCAGGTATGTGACCGCTCACTCTCGGCGGATTTTCAGTGGTTTTGGGTTTACGCAGTGATCAAACGGTGTCGGTGGGGGTGGGGCTTAATGACTGCGTGCACCAATATGGTGCACTCTTTGATGGGGTATGTCCACTTCAGGGCGAAGGAGGCATCGATCAGTTTATGGATGGGCGCATGACATAGACACGCAAGGGCTCGGAGGTGGACAGCGTCTCGCCGTCGGGGCTGACCACGGTGACTTCCAGGTCGTGGGCGCCGCGGAATACATTGGTGAGATCCCAGAAACCGGCAGCCTGTGGCTCGCCCTGTGGCTCGCCGTCCATGAGTAGTTGCATGGCCTGGCCTTTACTCAGTGCTGGGCTGACCGTGGCACTGACACTGAAATTCCCAGGCCCCATGGGTATCGTGGTTTCCTGTTCTGGTGCGGTGATTGTCGCCACGGGTACTGCCGATTCATCAGCTTTGGTATCAGCGGCGGTAGCAGAGGTGCCGTAAGCCGGAATATCGGGTGGCGGGGCAGTGCTGTTGGTCTGCTGCAATTGCACCTGCTCGGTGTTGGAATCCGGCGGCGGGGTGTCGGTAAAGCTGACGTTGCCGTTCTCGTCGACGGTTTTATAGATTTGCGACCAGGCCTGGGCAGACGCCAGTGCCAGAATCGTGAGCGTAAGGGCGGATCTCTTCATAGGGTTATCCCGCGGGTGATTGCGATCTATTAACCCTAGCAGAAAGGTAAAAAAAAGGCCCACGAAAGCGGGCCTTTTCAGTGCTTGGCGGGTACTTACACGGAGTAGTACATCTCGAATTCCACCGGGTGGGTGGTCATGTCGAGCTTCTCGATCTCCTCACACTTGAGCGCGATGTAGCCGTCGATCATGTCGTCAGTGAACACGCCGCCGGCGGTCAGGAATTCACGGTCGGCATCCAGTGCTTCCAGAGCCTGGTTCAGGCTGGAGGCCACAGTGGGGATGGCCAGTGCCTCTTCGGCAGGCAGGTCATACAAATCCTTGTCGGCGGCATCGCCGGGGTGAATCTTGTTCTGGATGCCGTCGATACCAGCCATCAACATGGCGGCAAACGCTAGGTAGGGGTTGCCAGTGGGGTCGGGGAAGCGCACTTCAATGCGCTTGCCGCGGGGACTGGGCTCGTAGGGAATCCGAATCGATGCAGAGCGGTTGCGGGCCGAGTAGGCCAGCATGACCGGAGCCTCAAAGCCCGGTACCAGGCGCTTGTAGGAGTTGGTTGAGGCGTTGGTGAAGGCGTTCAGCGCCCGGGCGTGTTTGATGATGCCGCCGATGTAGTACAGGGCGGTGTCTGACAAGCCCGCGTAGCCGTCACCTGCGAAGGTGTTCTCGCCGTTCTTGGCGATGGACTGGTGTACATGCATGCCGGAGCCGTTATCGCCTACCAGGGGCTTGGGCATGAACGTGGCGGTTTTGCCGTAGGCGTGGGCCACATTGTGCACGCAGTACTTGAGGATCTGGGTGTCGTCGGCTTTGTTGACCAGGGTGTTGAAGCGAATGCCGATCTCACATTGGCCGGCAGTGCCCACCTCGTGGTGATGCACTTCGACTTCAAGGCCCATTTGCTCCATGGCGCCGCACATAGCTGCGCGGATGTCGTGCAGTGAGTCGACGGGCGGTACCGGGAAATAGCCGCCTTTCACACCGGGGCGATGGCCAATGTTGCCGTCGTCGTAGTGTTCGGCAGAAGACCAGGCGGCCTCTTCGGAAGAGATCGCGTAGTGGGCGCCGGACATATCGACCTTCCACTTCACATCGTCAAATACGAAGAACTCGGGCTCATTGCCGAAGAACGCGGTGTCACCGATGCCGGTGGACTTGAGGAATTCCTCGGCGCGCTTGGCCACGGAGCGGGGGTCGCGCTCATAGCCCTGCATGGTAGAGGGCTCAACGATGTCACAGCGGACAATCAGGGTCACGTCGTCGGTGAAAGGGTCGAGCACCGACGCATCGTCGTCAGGCATCAGAATCATGTCGGACTCGTTAATGCCTTTCCAGCCGGAGATCGACGAGCCGTCGAACATTTTGCCGCCTTCGAAGAAATCTTCGTCGACTTCAGTGGCGGGGATGGTGACGTGCTGTTCTTTGCCGCGGGTATCAGTGAAGCGCAGGTCGATCCAGCGTACTTCGTTGTCTCGGATCAGGTTCAGAGTGTTCTCTGACATCGGTTTTCCTCCATGGGATTGTCGGCAAGCCATTGACGGCCGGCCTTAGAAGAGCTGCAGCGAGCGAATTTTGGCGGCAACTAATTGAAACTAAGAAGTTTTATGGCTTAGGGCATGATACTGCCCGCGAGCGGCACTATTGTGGACGGACGTGTTATCGCCTCTCTGGGATGCGATGTCAAGTTAGCGCTGTGGGTACGTCGGGGAGGAAATATCGGTAAGAGGGGTGAAAAAATAAGGCCCGGCGAGTGCCGGGCCCGATCGAAGGTGGCGTGCGATTAAGCTTCCGCTTCCTTGCAGGTCTTAACGATGGCAGCGGCCACCTTGTAGGGATCCGCGTTAGACGCAGGACGACGGTCTTCCAGGCGACCTTTCCAGCCGTCTTCTACAGTACCCACAGGGATACGGATAGACGCGCCGCGGTCAGATACGCCGTAGCTGAACTCGTCGATAGACTGTGTCTCGTGCTTACCGGTCAGACGCTGGTGGTTGTCGGCACCGTAAACGCTGATGTGGCGCTCGATGTTCTTGCCGAACTCGTCACAGATCTTGTGGAAGACAGCTTCGTCACCGCTGTCGCGCATTGCGGCGTTAGAGAAGTTGGCGTGCATGCCGGAACCGTTCCAGTCGGTGTCGCCCAGGGGCTTGGGATGCCACTCGATAGCGTAGCCGTATTTTTCGGCGGTGCGCTCGAGCAGGTAGCGGCCCAGCCAGATTTCGTCGCCGGCACGCTTGGCGCCCTTGGCGAAGATCTGGAATTCCCACTGACCAGCGGCTACTTCAGCGTTGATGCCTTCAACGTTCAGGCCGGCTTCCAGGCACAGGTCCAGGTGCTCTTCGATGATGGCGCGACCAAAAGCGTTTTTGCCTCCCACGGAGCAGTAGTAGGGGCCCTGAGGGTCAGGGAAACCGCCGGCGGGGAAGCCGGGGGGCGGTTGGTTTCGGTGTCCCACAGGAAGTATTCCTGCTCGAAGCCGAACCAGTACTCGTCGTCGTCATCTGCTTCATCAATGGTGGCGCGGCCGTTGGATACGTGGGCAGAGCCATCAGCGTTCAGTACTTCGGTCATAACCAGGAAGGAGTTGTTGCGATCCGGATCGGGGATGATGGCAACCGGCTTCAGCAGGCAATCGGAGTCGCTGCCGTCGGCCTGTTCAGTGGAGCTGCCATCGAAAGACCACATGGGGCATTCTTCCAGGGTGCCTCCAAAGTTTTCGCGAACCATGGTCTTGCTGCGCAGGCTCTGAGTGGGGGTGTAGCCATCGAGCCAAATGTATTCCAACTTACTTTTCATCTTGCGTATCTCTTGTACTAAGGATTGATCTTTGAAGAGCGCCTTAGCGGCTGCTCGACTCTCGCAGCCCCTGAGAAAGCAAATTCCATTCCAACTTTTGTCCGCCTGCACCAATCGGAAGAAATGCCCCTAAAAAGAGCGGCTTACGATGGGTGTTGCTTCTTTGTGGGGAAGAGGCAGGGCAGTTCTATGACATATTCGCACCATTTAAATGCATTGAGGACCGCTATTGCACCATTTTAGTGCATTAGTCTGATTCAGAGGCTTGCGCGTCAATGACAATCACCGTGATATTGTCGGGCCCGCCGCCTGCCAGGGCCAGGTCGACAAGGGAGATACAGGCCGCCTCCGGCGACCCTTGGCCCAGCTGACCGCCCAGTTGTTCGGCATCGATGGGGTTGTACAGACCGTCGCTACATAGCAAATAGCGATCCCCTGGTTCGACCGCGGTGAAGAGCATATCCAGTGACAGCGTTTTGTGGGCGCCAACGGTGCGGGTCAGCACGTGGGCAGACTTGTCGGTGGCCAGTTCTTCCTCGGTGAGTTCGCCGCGGCTGAATTTTTCCTGGGCCAGGCTGTGATCGCACGTCAATTGTTCAAGTTCGTTATTGCGCAGGCGATAGGCTCTGCTGTCACCTGCCCACAGGAAAAAGCAGTGATTGCCATGAGCGAGCATTGCCGCCACCGTGGTACCGGGGCGGTGCTGGCGGAAGGCGGTGCGGCACTTTTCGTGGGCAGATTGCAGCCGTGTTTCCAAATCCTGGAGATTGGCAAGTGCGGCGTGCTGGTGTGGGAAAGCACGTAGTTCTGCGACTACCTTGCTGCTGGCATAGTCGCCGCGGCTCTGCCCGCCGATGCCGTCGGCTACGACCCACAGGCGCTGCTCCGGCGAATCGAGAAAGGCGTCCTCGTTCACCGGGCGGACGCGGCCAATATCCGTGTGGCTGGCACTCTCCCAGCGCAGAGAGGCTGCGGCTGCTCCCCCGGCTCTGGCTTTGGCTTCCTCGAGGTCGGCGAGTTGGGCGATGTCTTGTAATTGGGTATCGGTCACGTCAGAGGCAATCCGCAAGCGTTCAATCCTTGAGCCAATCGTCGCGCAGCACCCTGACCATTCGGTCGGCGGATTCGGGGCGATCATTGGGGTCTTTTTGCAGGCATTGCATGGCCAGCTCGGCGAGCACGTCGGGGATGGGGTGCTTACAGACACTGCGCGGGTCGGGGGGAATATCGTCGCGAATCTGGTCCAGGAGCTTGTGGACGACATCGCCCTGAAAAGGCGTTGTGCCCGTCAAGGTTTCGTACAGCAGGGCGCCAAGACTGTATACGTCGGAGCTGAAGCCAATGCCCGGGTCGCGCGCAATTTGTTCCGGTGACATATACATCACGGTACCCTGGAGTTTGCCTTCGCCGGTCATGCCGGGGTCGCCTTCAGCCTCCTCGTTATCCTCGTCATCGGCCCGGAGCGCGCCCTGGTGCCAGACCTTGGCCAGCCCCCAGTCGAGCAATAGCACTTCGCCGTAGGGCCCGATAAGAATATTGTCGGGCTTGATATCGCGGTGCAGAACGCCCATGGAATGGGCGTAACCCAGTGCCTGTGCTACCTGAACAAGTACATCCATCAGCTGAGTGAGGTCGTAGCGTTCGCGGTACTCCAGTACCTCGCGCAGGGTATACCCGTGAACGAGCTTCATGGTGAAGTAGAGGTTGCCCCGGTTGTCTCGACCCAGTTCGTAAGTCGGCATCGTATTGGGGTGCTGCAGGGCGGCGGATATTCGCGCCTCACGCAATAGACGTTTATTCTCGATGGGATCGTCGATGAACTCCGGCCGCAGGGTCTTGTAGCAGACGGTGCGCCGCAGGTGCAGGTCGCGACAGGACTTGATCAGCGACTTACCGCCCTTGGCAATAGTCGAGAAATAGGCGTAGCGGGTCTTGGGGTTGAGTGTGGTCGGCAGAGGGGCATCCATCTCCTCCGCATAAAGCGCGTGCTCAGCATTCCTCTGCTGCTGAAATTCAGGCATTAGTCACTCCGTGTAACAGCGTGTTTTACTCTGGCCGGTTCATGGCTTTGGCAGTATACCCATATCCCGGCGGATCAAGCATCGCGATCACGAGGAATTTAGCCCGGTTCCGACTGTGCAAAAAATCGGCAATTGTTGGCGTTTACACTCGCTGCAGCGGGTACCCTTTGGCGCTATAATCGGCGCCCATTTTGCCCGCCCCATAGGGGTTGGCCCGACCCAGCAGCGCCGTATGGCCATACCGATCCCATGAAATTCGTCGTCAAATTCTTCTCTGAAATTACGATCAAGAGCAGGCCCGTGCGCAAGCGCCTGGTGGCCAAGCTTCATTACAATCTGAATGCGGTCGTGCGCGAATATGATCCGGATGTAGTTATCAAGCACGGCTGGGACAAGCTGCAGGTTCACACCGAGCTACAGGACCCCCAGCAGATTGCGGCAATGGTGGGTGCCATGCGCAATGTAGCAGGCATCTCCTACATTCTCGAAGTGGCTGAATTCCCCTTGCCGGAGCTCGATAACATCGTCGACTACGTGCTGCCCATTTATGCAGACCGGCTGAAAGGCAAAAACTTTGCCGTGCGCTGCAAACGCAATGGCGACCACCCCTTCAAATCCGTGGAGGTAGAGCGCAAGGTCGGTGGGGCGCTTTTGGCCCGCACCGAGGCCGCGGGGGTGAAGCTCAAACAGCCTGAGGTGCCGGTTGAGCTTGAGATCAGCCGCAAGACCTTATTTGTGATTAAAGAGCGGCATCGTGGGCTTGGCGGCTTCCCGGTGGGCAGTACCGACCCGGTGATCTCACTGATTTCCGGTGGCTTTGACTCCCCCGTGGCGACCTACCTGACCATGAAGCGCGGCATGCGCAGTCATTTCCTGTTCTTTAACCTGGGTGGGCGCGATCACGAGATCGGCGTGAAGGAAGTGGCCCTGTACCTGTGGCAGAAGTTCGGGTGCAACCAGCGCGTGTTGTTCATCAGTGTGCCCTTTGAAGAGGTGGTTGCAGAACTGTTGACCCGTGTCGAAGACAGCCAGATGGGCGTGATTCTCAAGCGCATGATGCTGCGTGTGGCTAACCAGATTGCCGAAGAGCTGGAAATTGATGCGCTGGTGACAGGTGAGGCTGTGGCACAGGTGAGCAGCCAGACCCTGCGCAACTTGTCGGTGATCGACGAGGTGAGTGAGCGCCTGGTCCTGCGACCGCTGGTGGCTACGGACAAGGGAGATATTGTGCGCACGGCGAATGACATTGGCACCGGCGAGTTCGCTGCCAGTATGCCGGAGTACTGTGGCGTTATTTCGGTGAATCCGACCACGCGTGCACGCCTGGAGCGGGTTCGCGCGGAAGAGGAGTGCTTCGACATGTCGATTCTCGAGCGGGCGGTGACGAACGCCAGCCGCACGCGCATCGATCGGCTCGCCGAGGAAGAACTGGAGCGCACCGAGGTTGAGGTGTTGTCCGTACCGTTGGCTGAAAGCGTCATCATCGATATTCGCCACCCGGACGAGGAAGAGCTCGCGCCGCTGGCTGTCCATGTACCGGTGGAGAAGATCCCGTTTTACGAGCTGCACAGCAAGGGCGATAGCCTTCATCCGGACAAGACCTACATGCTGTACTGTGGCAAGGGCGTCATGAGTCGCCTGCATGCCAGCCATCTGGTGGAATCAGGGTGTTTGAACGTCAAGGTTTACGCCCCGTAAAACTACCAGCATTTATTGGCGGCGCTGGTGTATAATCCGCCGCCGATTTCCTAGCTGATTCCCCCTCTGCAGGGCCAAGCGACACAAACACGTGCGCTGCGGTCGCTGAAGTGCGGGCTAAAGGTGAGACCCTTGAGAGATAAACTACGTAATATCGCGATCATTGCCCACGTTGACCACGGTAAAACCACCCTGGTGGATTGCCTATTGCAGCAATCAGGCACCCTGGACCGCCGCAATGAAGGCGCTGAGCGCATCATGGACTCCAATGACCAGGAGAAAGAGCGCGGTATTACCATTCTGGCCAAAAATACGGCCATTGAGTGGAACGACTACCACATCAATATTGTGGACACTCCCGGGCACGCCGACTTTGGCGGCGAAGTTGAGCGGGTGCTGTCTATGGTGGACTCCGTTTTGCTGCTCGTGGACGCCGTTGATGGCCCCATGCCGCAGACCCGCTTTGTGACATCCAAAGCATTTGAGCAGGGCCTGAATCCGATTGTGGTCGTCAACAAGGTTGACCGCCCCGGCGCGCGCCCCGACTGGGTGATCGATCAGGTGTTCGACCTGTTTGACCGCCTCGGTGCCACCGAAGAGCAGCTCGACTTCCCAGTGATCTATGCCTCTGCCATCGAAGGTATTGCGGGCCTGGATCACGAGGACATGTCGGCTGATATGCAGCCTCTGTTCGAGACCATTGTTGAAAAGGTACCTTCACCGGAAGTCGATACCGAGGGCCCCCTGCAGATGCAGATCAGTGCCCTGGACTACTCCAGCTACGTCGGCGTTATCGGCGTGGGCCGCATTACCCGCGGCAAGCTGACCCCCAACACCCAGGTGGTAATCGCCGGTGCTGACGGTGAGTATCGCAAGGGCAAGGTGCTGCAGGTGATGGGTTACCTGGGCCTGGAGCGGGTCGATGTCGACAGCGCTGAAGCGGGCGATATCGTCTGTATTACCGGTATCGATGGCCTCAATATCTCTGACACCCTGTGTGATCAGGACGCGGTTGAGGCTCTGCCTGCGCTGACCGTGGATGAGCCCACTGTGAGCATGACCTTCCAGGTGAACGATTCACCTTTCGCCGGAAAGGAAGGCAAGTACGTCACTTCGCGCAACATCAAGGAGCGCCTTGATCGCGAGTTGATTCACAACGTTGCCCTGCGTGTCGAGCAGGGTGACAGCCCCGATAAGTTCAAGGTATCCGGCCGCGGCGAACTGCACCTGTCGGTACTGATTGAATCCATGCGCCGCGAAGGCTTTGAGATGGGCGTATCCCGCCCTGAAGTGATTCAGAAAGAAATCGACGGCGAGTTGCAGGAGCCCTACGAGCAGTTGGTCATCGACTGTGAAGAGGAGCACCAGGGCTCACTGATGGAAGAGCTGGGCCTGCGCCGCGCGGAGCTCGAAAACATGGTTCCGGACGGCAAGGGTCGAGTGCGGCTGGAATTTATAATCCCGGCGCGCGGCCTGATTGGCTTCCGCTCCCAGTTCCTGACTATGACCTCCGGCAGCGGCATCATGACCCACGTGTTCGATCACTATGGGCCGGTGAAGAATGCCGAGATCATCCACCGCACCAATGGTGTTCTCGTGTCCATGGTGAAGGGTAAGACCCTGGCCTATGGCCTGTTCAACCTGCAGGACCGCGGTCGCCTGTTCATCGATCCCAATATCGAGGTATATGAAGGCCAGATTGTTGGCTTGCACAGCCGCAGCAATGACCTGGTGGTTAACCCCACCAAGGCCAAGCAGCTGACCAACGTGCGCGCATCCGGTTCTGACGAAGCCCTTACCCTTACCCCGCCTGTTAAGCACACTCTGGAGCAGGCGCTGGAATTCATCGAAGACGATGAGCTGGTGGAAGTGACGCCTGAGAGTATTCGCCTGCGCAAGAAGCTGTTGCAGGAGCACGAGCGCAAGCGCGCCTCTCGCGGCTGATCCGCTTGAAAGCCCTGCTACAGCGTGTGTCCACGGCCAAGGTCGAGGTCGGCGGTGAGACAGTAGGCGAAATCGGGGCCGGGCTACTGGTGTTGCTCGGCCTCGACAAAGGCGACGACGAGGCCAAGGCCCAGCGTCTGCTGGATAAGCTGCTCGGCTATCGGGTGTTTGCAGACGATGAAGGCCGCATGAACCGCTCGGTGGCAGATACCGGTGGAGGGATATTACTCGTCTCCCAGTTCACACTCTCCGCCGATACACGCAAGGGTACCCGCCCGAGCTTTTCCTCGGCCATGCCGCCGGCAGAGGCTGAAGGCCTCTATAACCTGACGCTGCAGATGCTGCGGGACAAGCATGCCGACGTGGCGGCCGGTTCCTTTGGGGCCGATATGCAGGTGAGCCTTACCAACGACGGACCGGTCACGTTCCTGCTGGAGCTTTGAACACCATTTCCAGGTGCGGGATACCGTCGAGGATGTACTCCTCTCCCTCGGTGTAAAACTCAAAGGCGTTATAAAACTTCTCCAGGTGGGCCTGGGCGTGCATGCGGATATTGTGACCGGGCCAGCGGGCCAGATTGTGCTCGACCCCGCGGCGTACCAGCTCACGCCCGAGATTCCGCCCCCGGGCGGCCGGGGCCACCACAATCCGACCGATGGTGCTCTCGGTTTCCTGCAGGCCAGGGGGCAGGCAGCGCTCGTAGGCCAGCAGCTCATCCCCCTCCCACAAGCTGATATGCATGGCCTCCTGGTCCAGGCCGTCGACATCCAGGTAAATACTGGTCTGCTCCACGGCAAACACTTCCTGCCGCAGTTTCAGAATCTCGTAGAGTTGCCGGGTATTGAGCTCGTCAAAGCCCACAGTCTGCCAGTCGGGGGTCACGTTCGTATCCATTGCAATAGTCGCCCGGTGAAGTTCTCGCCGCGCTGAGAAGTTGCTACTATAGGCCTCATCGCGTGGCAGGCATAGCCCGGTCACCTTAGAACAACACAATATCCGGGGTATACCACGCCCCCTCCGCAAGAGGTTATTAGATGCTGGCGAAAGCAGAGCTCTCCCAGGATTTCACCATTCTCGGCCGTCAGTACAAGCAGTTGGTCGCCGCCTTACTCGAAGCGGTGAATATGCCGGGCATTCCTATGGAAGTGGGCCCGACTGACCGCGGCAACTTCCGCGGATTCGACGGCAACCAGTTCTATGTCATCGAGCGCGGTTCGCTCACCGCTCGCTATCAGGGCAAGCTGATTTACGTGATGGAACAGGGCGAAATTCTCCTCCCGGATATCGCTGGCAACCAGGAAGAAGAGGCCGCGGTGTACTTTGGCAGTGACGCCGGTGCCCGTCTGACGGCCTACTCCGCCCTCGAGTTCATGCGCCAGGTGTTTGAAGACCCGGCGGCCATCCGGCTGTGGACACGCCTGCTGATTACCTACTCTGGATTGATGCTGAGAATCACCTCAGGCAGCGTCGAAGCCGACGCCGGTGCGACACCGGGTTTCGAGATTTATGAGCCGGGTGAAATCATTATTCGCCAGGGCGATCGTGCCGACTATGTATTCAACATGTCTGTCGGTACGGCAGAAGTCATCGTCGACGATGTGCCGGTAGGGCGGATTGTCGACGGTGAAATATTTGGCGCCATGGCGGCGCTGACTCAAGCAGACCGCAGTGCCACCGTGCGGGCCAAAACGACCTGTTCAGTGGTGAAAGTACCCAAAGAGCAATTCACGGAGCTGATTCAGCGCAACCCGGCCACTATTCACAGCCTCCTGATCGATATGGCCAACTCCATCGTTAATCTCAACGAGCAGTTGGTCGGATTACGGGGCTGACCCATCGCCCGCAGCGCGGGCGAACCCAAGCAACAAACGGAACATCATGTCAGACATAATAGAAATCGACGACGACGGCATCGAACAGGTGTCGCTCAAGAGCTATACCGAGAAGGCCTACCTGGATTACTCCATGTATGTGATTCTCGACCGGGCCTTGCCCCATGTGGGCGATGGCCTGAAACCGGTACAGCGGCGCATCGTCTACGCCATGAGCGAGCTGGGCCTGAAGGCCTCGGCGAAATTCAAGAAGTCAGCCCGCACCGTGGGCGACGTTATCGGTAAATTCCATCCCCACGGAGACAGCGCTGCCTATGAGGCCATGGTGCTCATGGCGCAGGACTTCAGTTACCGCTACCCGCTGGTAGATGGCCAGGGTAACTGGGGCTCGCCGGACGATCCCAAGTCCTTTGCGGCCATGCGCTATACCGAATCGCGCCTCACCGCCTATGCCGATGTTCTGCTGGGCGAACTGGGCCAGGGCACCGTCGACTGGGTTCCCAACTTTGACGGCACCCTCGAGGAACCCTCGGTGTTGCCGGCCCAGGTGCCGAATGTGCTGCTCAATGGCACCACCGGCATCGCTGTAGGTATGGCGACCGATGTGCCTCCGCACAACCTTAATGAAGTAGTCTCTGCCACCGTACACCTGCTGGAAAATCCCAAGGCCACTGTCAGTGAGCTGTGCGAATTCGTGCAGGCACCGGACTTCCCCACCGAAGCGGAAATCATAACGCCTCGTGAAGATATTCTGGCCATGTACGAGAGCGGTCGCGGTGCGTTAAAAATGCGTGCCCGCTGGGAGAAGGAAGACGGCGACATTGTCGTCAGTGCCCTGCCGCATCAGGTGTCCGGTTCCAAGGTGCTGGAGCAGATTGCCCAGCAAATGCAGGCCAAGAAGCTGCCCATGGTGGCTGACTTGCGCGATGAATCCGACCACGAGAACCCCACGCGCCTGGTGATTGTGCCGCGCTCTAATCGGGTGGACATTGAAGGGGTGATGAATCACCTGTTTGCCACCACGGATCTGGAGCGCAGCTACCGGGTCAATCTGAATGTGATTGGCATCGATGGTCGTCCCGGGGTAAAAGGCCTGGACCGTATCCTCAAGGAGTGGCTGTCTTTCCGCACCGACACGGTTCGCCGCCGGCTCGAATTCCGCCTCGAGAAAGTGCTGCGTCGCCTGCACATTCTGGAAGGCTATCTGGTGGCCTTCCTAAACATTGACGAAGTCATCCACATTATTCGCACCGAGGAAAAGCCCAAGCAGGCCCTGATGGATCGCTTTGGCATCAGCGACATCCAGGCAGAAGCCATCCTCGAACTGAAGCTGCGCAACCTCGCCAAGCTCGAGGAAATGAAAATTCGCGGCGAGCAGGATGAGCTCGAAAAAGAGCGCGATAACCTCGAGAAGATTCTCGGCAGCGCGGCGCGCCTCAAGACGCTGATTAAGAAAGAACTGCTGGCCGTGGCAGAACAATACGGTGATGACCGTCGCTCGCCGCTGGTAACCCGCGACGAGGCCAAGGCCTTCAGCGAACTGGAGCTGATGAGCTCCGACCCGATTACCGTGGTTATGTCGCAAATGGGCTGGATTCGTGCGGCGAAGGGTCATGAAATCGACCCGACCACACTCTCCTACAAGTCTGGCGACGGCTACAAGATGTCGGTGCGAGGCCGCAGTAACCAGCCCACCGTCATACTGGATTCCACCGGCCGGGCCTATACCGTCCCGTCCCACAATCTACCCTCGGCCCGAGGCCAGGGCGAACCGGTGACCGGGCGCATTAACCCACCGTCCGGTGCCACGTTCGAGGGCATGATGACCGGCGGTGACGAACAGCTGTATCTGCTCGCTTCCGACGCGGGCTATGGCTTTGTCGGCAAGCTCAGCGATCTTCAGACCAAGAACAAGGCCGGTAAAGCCGCCCTGTCTCTGCCCAAAGGTGGCAAGGTCATGCAACCGGCTGCCATTGGTGAGACTGAGGGTGCCTGGGTGGCCGCAGTGTCCAATGAGGGCCGCCTGCTGGTGTTCCCGTTGGCCGATCTGCCGCAGATGGCACGCGGCAAGGGCAACAAGATCATTGGTATTCCGCCGGCCCGGGTACAGGCCCGTGAGGAATGGGTGGTCTCGGTGCAGGTGTTGAGGGCAGGCGATACGCTGGTGGTTCACGCCGGCAAACGTCACCACAAGCTGAAGTTCTCTGACCTCGAGCACTACCGAGGTGAGCGCGGGCGGCGCGGTAACAAGCTGCCGCGTGGGTTCCAGAAGGTGGATGCCATGGTGGTTGAGGGCTGACCCCCCCAATTGCGGGTAGGCTTTGGCTACCCGCGCCAGGGCTGGGCTGAAAGCCCTCCGCCGTCTCCACAAATCATAAGCACGACCTGATGGTGCGAAAACCCTTTCAGCCCAGCCCCGGCGCTCGATTCCGTTATCACCAGGAGTGACAGTTTTGGATATCCCAGTTGAGAACTGAGTCGAGGTTTGGAAGTCGGTTGAAGCTTCCTGAAATCGTCGAGAGGCATGGATGCCGCACGCCGAAGCGCGCCATGGATGGCCTTGCAGCGGTTTCAGGAAGCTTCAACCGACTTCCAGACCGGATTGCAGGAGCACTACAACAAGGCAGGATTGAGCAGTCGCTTCAGAATGAGTTGTAGCTGCCGCTCGAGCAGATCGTCATAAGGCCCAGCAAACCCTTCCACCATCGTGTAGTCCATGACCTCAGTTGCCTGCTGCTGAATGCGGCCCGCAACGTCAGTATCTTCACACACCGCCGGTGACAGCAGAATTTTTGGGGCTTGCTGGCGCAGACCTGCTGCAGTTCATCCAGGGTCGATTGCATATACAGCCCCGGGTAGATGTCCTTGTGGTCGCCCACGCCCAGCTCGCTCAGGGATGCGGCGATGGAAATATTCAGGGACAGTGGCATGTGTTTTTCGAGCTCCGCGGCCACCGCGTGTATCAGCCAGGCGCAGGAGGCGGCGCGGAAAGGAGCGCTGCCCGCATTGCCCCGGCCCGAGAAATACACTGCCAGGGCAAACTGGCGGGTGACCTGGATTTCGCCGCCGTAAAAGCCTGCCGAGGCATAGACGACCTGATGGAGGCGATCCGTATAGCGGTGCAGAGATTGTTCGTCGAGGGTATCCACATAGGCCATCAGGCTGTCCAGCTGCAGATACAACACCGCCGTAGTGCGGTAGTTCTCGTCGCTGGCCACCGGCTCGCTGTTGGTGCGCAGCAATTCCATGGGCAGGTCGTCCACCCGGCGCGCGAGGAGGTCCAGCTCATTGGTATTGGGTGGAGTGGGGCCCTGGCCTTCCAGGGCAATCTGTTTGGACAGTGACGATACCCGGGCGCCGACACGCTTGCCCAGGTGCAGGCCAACGCCGTATAGGGTCAGGCTCAGCAGAATGGCGAGCCCCAGCAGGCTCAGCACGAAGCGCAGGTGGGCGGCGCTGGCGGAGTCGGTGTTAACCGTAATGACTACTTCACCGGCAATGTCGGATTCGATGCGCAGAGGTGCGCGATACTCGAACAGGTTCTGGCCGGCAGCATCGCCTGCCTGCCCGAGGGCTTTGCCCTCCACGTCGAAGATAGCGACCCGTGCGGCAGACGAGGTCTCTACGAAACGCTGCAGTGAGGCGGAGACGCTGAGCAGGTCGCCGGTTTCCAGGGAGGTGCTGATTCGGCGCGCAATCTGGTGAGCCAGGGCATTGCCGAACTCTGCCTGCTGCTGTCTCTGCAGGTGTTTGCTGGAAATGCTCCCCAGGGCGACGAGGGCAAGGCTGACCGCCAGACAGAGGCCAGCGGTAAAGGTGGCGAGCTGTTGGCCGAGGGGTGCGTTATTGAGGCGTTCTATCACGGCGTCGCTGTCTGCTAATGGTCGCGGACCAGTATAAACCAGCCCGCCCGGATGTGTCCGGGTTGTCGTGGAAGTTTTCAGTGCTGCGGGCAAACGGTTAGAATAGCGGCGCTTTCACAGACCCTGGACAGTCCCTTGAGCGAAATCCTGCTGATTACCATCTCCGGCGAAGATCACCCCGGCGTCACTGCTGGCGTTACTGCCATTCTGGCGCAACACCGGGTTAATATTCTGGATATTGGCCAGGCAGTGATTCACGCCACCTTGTCCATGGGCATATTGATTGAACTTCCCGCTGGCGTTGATCGCGAGGCGGTTACCGCTGCCGTGGATGCCCAGGCTGAAGCCCAGGGCATGCGGGTGAAAGTAAGCCCTGTGGCGAGCGTGGCCTACGACGAGTGGATCCAGGCCCAGGGTAGAGCGCGCTATATCATTACGCTGCTGGCGCGCAAGATTACTGCGGATCAATTGGCCCGAGTGACCGAGGTTGTATCGCGGCACAACCTGAATATAGACAGCATTAACCGCCTGTCCGGGCGTATTCCGCTGGGTGAGTTGCCCGCCCTGAGTAAGGCCTGTGTGGAATTCTCGGTGCGTGGTCCGCTCGCTGATTCCAGTGCTTTCCGGCGCGATTTGTTGGAGGTCGCCGGGGCGCTGGATGTCGACCTGGCGTTCCAGGAAGACAATATGTTCCGTCGCAATCGGCGCCTGGTCGCGTTTGATATGGACTCAACCCTGATCGAGGCCGAAGTGATTGACGAGCTGGCTGTTCACGCCGGTGTGGGTGATCAGGTCAGTGAAATCACTGAACGGGCGATGCGCGGTGAGCTGGATTTCTCTGAGAGTTTCCGGGCTCGGGTTGCCTTGCTCGAGGGTTTAGGCGAAGAGGCCCTCGAGCGGATTGCGGGAGAGCTGCGCATTACCGAGGGTGCCGAACACCTGATCAGCACACTGCGCAAGCTGGGCTATAAGACCGCCATTCTTTCAGGCGGCTTCACGTATTTTGCCCGTTACCTGCAGCAACGCCTCGGCATTGACTATGTGCATGCCAATGAACTGGATATCGAGAATGGTCAGGTCACCGGCAAGGTCACCGGCACAATTGTCGATGGCGAGCGCAAAGCGTTTTTATTGCGTCAGCTGGCGGAACAGGAAGGCCTGGATTTGCAGCAGGTAATCGCGGTCGGTGATGGCGCCAACGATTTGCCCATGCTCAGTGCTGCGGGCCTGGGCATCGCATTCAGGGCCAAGCCACTGGTGAAGCAATCGGCCGAGCAATCCATTTCCACGCTTGGCCTTGACGCCATTCTCTATTTGCTGGGCTTTAGCGATCGCTACCAGAGCGATCACTGAGTCGCTCAGATATTACTCCACACAGAGTCGTAGGCTGAGTCCACCAGGCCGCTGGTGTCATCGGCGATGACGTCACCAAGCATGCGCACGTAGCGAAAATCAAATTGCGAGAAACTGCCTGTGGCGGCCAATTGCCGGTTGAGCTGCAGGTGCAGTTCCTCACCGGGGCGCTGCAGAGTGATCTTCTGGTTTTCCCGAAAGCTCGTGCGCGGCGTGATCAGGGTTTGCGGTTGCCCGACCAGGTTGATTTCAGGCAATAGCAGGGCGCGTTGAGGCTCAGTTTCTTCGCCAGTTTTGCTGCGGGTCACTGCGCCATAGGCTTTGACCTGTGGGCTCAGCAACTCGATGCCCATGAGGGTGCGCTTATTTTCAAGCTGGCTGATCCAGCGTATGACCGCGAGCACCCACTGGTCATGCTGACCTTCCTGGGCGGAGACCAGATCGCCCACTTTCAGCTCCGCTGGAAGTTCCTCTTGCCAATCGAGGCAATAGCCGCCGGGGCTGGCGTTGACCATCATGGGCATATACAGCGGGTAGTTGCGCTCCAGCTGCGGGTCGTCGTCGCCACTGAGGATGGCGGCGGCAGAGCGGGCGTCCAATTGCACCTGGTGGTCGAGATAGGCCTCGGCTTCGGAGTCGCTATGTTGTCGCTCGAAATCAGTCTCCGGGTTGGCCCTGCTCCAGACATCACTACCACTTTGCTCGCCAAAGGGCGTGGTCTCCCGGCGCTCGGTGGGATGGTTTAGATACTCGCTTCCATACACCGCTTCGGGAAAACTGCGATCGCCTGCGGCGTGATAGTGGGCCGCGCTCAAGCCAATGCTGACGGCCAGTGGCCCCTTGGCCGGTTTGCGGACGAAATTGCGCACACTGACTGAGCCCAGTGCGTCGATCATGTGCGAGATTAGACCCTGGGTAAGGTTGGTGCCGTCATCGAGGGTGACGCCTGAGCGTTGACTGGATGCCTGCAGGTTTTTCATGTGCGCCACCAGCGGCGCGGTGTTGACCTTGCGCGCTGTGGCGGGGATGGTGTCGCGAAATAGTGAGGCGTAGAGCGGTGGCTGGTCGTGGTCCAGATCGACCAGGAACAGGCCGTCCTCACCGCCAATCTCGACCAGGTCCGACCACTGCAATAGTGCCTGGTGCACAATCGCCAGATCGGCCTGGCGCAATTGATTGGGTTTGCAGCAACCGGTAAGCATGGCCACCAGATAACACTGGCGAATACTGATCTGGGTGTCACCCGGGCCCGGCAGTGCAATCTCCGCCAGCTCCTGGCGCTCGCCGAGGGCGTACAGCTGGTGCATGGTTAGCCAGCCATGGGGCTCCATAGGTTTGTGCAGCTGGAACTCCAGCAATCTTTTCCTGCCGCAGTACTGCAGGGCTCGTAGCAGGGCTTCGCAGACCAGCCGCGCCGGGTTGATGCCGCGGACGCTGTCGCGCTGCTGCAGTGCCTCTACAGCGGTGCAGTTATAGGCGGAAATCGAGAGGGCGTATAAGCGGTCGATCAAGGCCGCCACGCGTCTCGGTTCTTCGGGCATGACCAGCGGCTGGTTGAGAAAGCGGCGGGAGAGGCTGGTACAGGCGATTTGCAAATTGGATTGCAGTGCTTCCAGCAGGCTGAAGCGCAGCTCCGGTTGCAGCCGACAGCGGCACAGTTGTTCCAGTGCAGAGGCGAGTCTGTTGGCGACTACTTCCGGGTTGGCCACGGGCAGTTGTGCTGCCCATTGGTGTGCGCTTTCCTCCCGGGCGGCGAACACAGATAATTCTGCCAGGTCCTGCGCAGGCAGTTGCAGACGAATTGGTGTCTCGCTGGCCATAGGCCCTCCTTGCCCACTGCAGATTGCCACCTGAGTAACCATTATGGTCGTAAACCACGGTCCTCGCCAGCTGACCGGGGATGCTCCCCAAGGGGCGCCCGTTGCGGTATTATTAGCGCCCTTTTTTTAACCGTAATGGACAAGCACCATGGGGAACTATTCCACCAACGAATTCCGCTCGGGTCTGAAGGTCATGCTCGATGGCGAACCTTGCTCTATCCTCGATAACGAGTTTGTAAAGCCCGGTAAGGGTCAGGCATTCAACCGGGTCAAGCTGCGTAACCTGAACACCGGTCGGGTCTGGGAGCGGACGTTTAAATCCGGTGAATCCCTCGAAGGCGCCGACGTGATGGACCGCACGATGGAGTATCTCTACACCGACGGCGAATTCTGGCACTTTATGGAGCCCGACACCTTTGAGCAGTTCCAGGCCGATGCCAAAGCCGTGGGTGATTCACACCTGTGGCTGAAGGAACAGGACAAGTGTGAGGTCACTCTGTACAACGGCGCGCCGCTGTCTGTTGCTCCGCCCAACTTTGTCGAGCTGGAAATTGTTGAAACCGATCCTGGTCTCAAGGGCGACACCGCCCAGGGCGGCAATAAGCCCGCCAAACTCAGCACGGGTGCGGTGGTGAAGGTACCGCTGTTCCTCAGCGAAGGTGAGGTTGTTCGCGTGGACACCCGCACCGGTGAATACCAGGGCCGGGCTAGCAAGTCCTGATCTGCGCTTGAGCGAATCTGATGCAGCCCTGACGGAGGTCCTGCGCGCCCGGGCAGGGTTGTACCGTCAGATTCGCGAATTTTTCGAGCACCGCCAGGTACTCGAAGTGGAGACACCGCTGCTCTGTTCCAGTGGTGTGACCGACCCCTCGATAGAACCCCTTATGGTTGAGCGTGGCCAGTCGCTGAGCGCGCCGCGCTACCTGCAGACCTCACCTGAATACGCCATGAAACGCCTGCTGGCGGCGGGGAGCGGTGCGATCTTCCAGATTGCCCGGGCCTTTCGCGACGGCGAGGCGGGCTCGCGCCACAATCCCGAGTTCTCAATGTTGGAGTGGTACCGGCCCGGCATGGATCACCACCAGCTTATGGCTGAGGTGGAGGCGTTCCTGCATCACTGCCTGCCGGGTCGTGCAGCTCACTACTTCAGTTACCGGGCGTTGTTCCTGGAAACGCTGTCGCTCGACCCCTTTACCGCGACCGATGCCGAACTTGAGAGCAGGGCCAGGGAGACGCTCGACCTCGGCGATCTCAGTGGTGACCGGGATATGTGGCTGGACGTGTTAATGAGTCACCTGGTTGAACCTGATCTCGCCGATCGCGGAATGTGTTTCGTCTATGACTACCCCGCCAGCCAGGCCGCGCTGGCGCGGATTGGCCGTGTCGACAGCGTTAATGTAGGTCATCGCTTCGAGGCCTATGTCGATGGTGTAGAGCTGGCCAATGGTTACTGGGAGCTGACCGACCCTGCAGAACAGCGGCGGCGTTTTCAGGCTGACAATGCCCGGCGCAGGGGGCTGGGGCTGACTGAGCGGCCCCTCGATGAATACCTGCTGCAGGCATTGGAGCGGGGAATGCCGGCGTGTGCCGGTGTGGCTCTGGGATTGGATCGGTTGTTAATGCTCGCCACCGGCATCGATGATATTCGCCAGGTCCTGTGTTTCGACTGGCAGCGCAGTTAGGCGTTCAGGGAGTACTCTCGAGTACCGCCGGTCCGTAGCCCTCTATGAATTCGCGGGGCAGGCGTCGCGGTCGGCCGGTGCTGAGCTCAATGCACGCGAAGCGCACAACGCCTCGCAGCAACGTTTGTGCGTCGCCCTTGCGCAGGATTTGAAAGTTGCGCTCCATACTCAAGCGCCCGTCCCAGGACACAATCCAGGTGCCTACCACCAGTTCATCGCCCTCCCTTGAGGCCTGTAGGTAGTCGTATTCGCCGCGGATGACGGCCATGGCACGATCCAGCTGTTGATAGCAGGCCAGATCCAGCCCCAGCGCGGCGGAGTGTGACCAGGCCGTCTGTTCACACCACTGCACGTAGACCGCATTGTTGGTGTGCTTTAGTCCATCTATATGGTCCGGGCCGACGGTGAGTTCCAGCGTATGGGGATTGGGGTGATCCCAGGGAAAATCAGCCATGGGCACCTTCAGGCTCGCGGATCTCCTCATCGTAGCTTGCAGGTTTCAGGGCGAAGTGCAGGTAGCCGTAGATGATGGCGATGATGGGGCAGGCGAGATTGAAGAACGCGTAGGGTGCGTAGGTAAATGTGGCGACCCCCAAGGTGGCAGACATATAGGCGCCACAGGTATTCCAGGGGATCAGGGCCGATGTCAGCGTGGCCGAGTCTTCCAGGGTGCGGGACAGGTTCAATCGGGACAGGTTTTTGTTGGCGAACTCATCCTTGTACATGCGTCCCGGCAGGGCGACAGCGATGAACTGGTCTGCCGCGAGGATGTTGGTGCCAATACAGGTCAGCACCGTGGTGGTAATGAGCGAGCCCACACTCTTGACGCCGCGCAGGGCCAGGTCGAGCAGATAGGCGAGAATGCCGGTGCGTTCGAGAACGCCGCCGAATCCGAGGGCACTGATGATCAGCCACACCGTGTTGAGCATGCTGCTCATGCCGCCCTTGCTGAGTAGCGCGTCGAGAAACTCATTGCCGCTGGCGGACTCATACCCCTGGAAGAGCGCGATCCAGACTCCTTTGAACTGGACAAAAAATGCTGAGAGGCCCGCGGTATCGCCCGCCAGGCGCGCGACCTGCTCCGGTTGGAATACGATGGCAAACAGCGCGCCAACCAGCGCACTGATGACCACCGCGGGGTAGGCGGGGAAGCGTTTGAACACCAGCGCCAGCATCAGCACCAGCGGCAGGAGCAGGTGCAGGCCAATCGAAAACTGTTCGCTCAGCGCCAATTGCAGCGCGGCGATCTCTTCCGGCGTGGCGCCGCCGCTGCCACTGCCGATTAACGCGAACAGCACCAGTGCCAGTGTGAAGGCGGGCACTGTGGTCCAAAGCATATGGCGGATATGGTCGAACAGGTCCACCCCGGTTGCCGCCGCCGCCAGGTTGGTGGTGTCCGACATGGGCGACAGTTTATCGCCGAAGTAGGCACCGGAAATAATTGCACCGGCGGTAATGGCGGGGGAGAGATCGAAGCTGCCGGCAATGCCCATCAGGCCAATGCCCAGGGTGCCGGCGACGGTCCAGGAACTGCCGATGCTGATCGCCACGATAGCGCAGATGGCCGCACTGGCGGCGTAGAACACCGACGGGTTAAGAATCTGCACACCGTAGTAAATCATCGCCGGCACAGTGCCAGACAGAATCCAGGTGCCGATCAGCATGCCTACCGACAGCAAAATCAGGGTCGGACCCAGGCCTACCCCAATGCCGTTAACAATGCCCTCCTGGGCTTCCTTCCAGCCCTGGCCGTTAAATTTGGCGACCAGCGCGGCGACGCAGGTCGCCAGCACCAGGGCGATCTGGTTGGCGCCATAGGACGAATCCGCGCCGAACAGGTAGACCGAACAGGCCAGTAATACCACCAGGAAAACAATGGGCGTGAGGGCCATCCATGCCTTCATTTGTATGCGATCGGGGCTGCTGTCTGTCAATGTGTTGTACCTGAACGGGTGAAGTAGCGCAGAATGCCCTAATTGAGCCGGTTGGTACAGTTTGCTGACAGGGTTCTGACATTGGCGATGTGATCACGTACCATTGGCGGCTGCACCAAATGTACCGCCTTTGGAAGTCAACTATGAGTTATTTGCGCCGCGTTTTTGTTGTCCTGGCAACGTTCTCGTGTCTGTTCTTCATTTCTGCATGCACTGCCACTGAAGGCGGTGCGGGCGAGTCCGAGCCCCTGTTGGAGGGGGCGGCGGAGCAATCCGGGCCGGGACAGCCGACCGGGTTGCAGGCCAAGACGTTGCTCACCTGGCTGCGTGAGCCCTGGGGTATGGATTTCCTGCCCGACGGCCGGCTGCTACTCACAGAAAAAGAGGGGGTGTTGAAGATCGTCACCCCCGCTGACTGGAGCACCGTTGACGTCGGCGGTCTGCCCGAGGTCTTCTCTGAGGGCCAGGGGGGGCTGCTGGATGTCCTCGTACACCCTGATTTCAGTGACAACGGCCTGATCTACCTGAGCTACAGCATTGCCCTGGACGGCGGCTCCACCACCCGGGTTGCCCGCGCCCGCCTGGCCGGCGAGCAGTTGGAAGGACTTGAGGTGTTGTTCACTGCGCTGCCCGCATACAACGAACGCCGCCACTATGGCTCCCGGTTACTGCTAGATGACGGCTACCTCTATATCACCGTTGGCGATCGCGGCAATCGCAAATTGGCCCAGGACCTGTCTACCCACAACGGCAAGGTCATGCGGCTTACCGAGAGTGGCGGAACCCCGGAGGATAACCCCTTCGTCGGCCAGGCAGGTGCTCGTCAGGAAATATACAGCTACGGCCATCGCAACCCCCAGGGTATTGCCAAGAACCCTGTCACCGGTGCGATCTGGGTGGCCGAGCACGGCCCCCAGGGTGGCGACGAAATCAATATCCTCAAGGCCGGCGCCAATTATGGTTGGCCGGTGATCACCTATGGCGAGGAATATGGCGGCGGCAAAATTGGTGAGGGCACCCACAAAGAAGGCTTGGAGCAGCCACTGGTCTACTACACGCCGTCCCTTGGTGTAGGTGGCATAGACTTCTACGTCGGCGACCACTACCCCCAGTGGCAGCCTTCACTGCTGGTTTCAGGCCTGCGCCTGAAGCGCCTCAATCGTCTCGAACTTGACGGCGAGGGGGTGGGGCGTGAGACCCGCTTGCTGGGCAATTCCGACATGCGGATTCGCGATGTACAGGTGGGCCCCGACGGCCTGATTTACCTGTTGGCAGACCGCAGCCGCCTGATCCGAGTGGAGATCGACTAGCAGCGGGTATGGACGCTACTGCCCCGGTTGAACTGGCGCCACATTACTATCGGGACAACTTCCTGCGCCTGCTGGATACGGTTGAGCGCAACTACGAGGACCTGCTCGCGCCCGCCGAGCAGGCATTTGTCAGCGCCTACCGGGCATTGGCCTTCGATGCCCAATGCCTCTATGTGCGGCTGATCTCGCGAGTTGGTCCCTGGTTCCGCGAGGAACAGCTCGATTACCCAGAGCTGAATGCGCTGCCGGCGGCAGTGGAAGCATTGCTCAGTGCAGGCCTGTTGGTCGAGACAAACGTGTTGTCGGTTGCGGAAACGGGCTCGCTGTTCTCGCGCCAGTCGCTGGCGCAAGCAATGGGGCTTGACCACAAACTGCGCAAAGCAGAATTGCTGGCGGCGCTGCCTGAAGATGAGCCTATACCGGTGGCGTTGTTCACCGCGGGTCGGGTGATTGGCCCGGTCGGGGCAGACATCGTTGAGGTGCTCTCGCTACTGTTCTTTGGCAATCGCCATCAGGGCCTGACGGATTTTGTGCTCAGTGATCTTGGGGTTGCGCGCCACTACCCGTATACCGTCGATCGCAGCCAGCGTCTGTTCTGTGACCGCGGTGCACTGGATGAATACCTCGGCTGTGCTGCCATTGCCGACGCCTGGTGGGCGTTGCGCGAGGGCGCGATCGACGCAATCGACCTGCCGTCGCTGGCCGCGCTTGCGCTGGATTTTTCACCGAGCTACTCGAGCTCGTTAAGGCGATATGCCCGGCTTTGTAACAGCCTGGCGCGCGACCTGGAACGGGCCGGCGAGGGCGAGGCGGCGCTGGCCCTATACGCACGTAGCGATCTGCATCCTGCCAGAGAACGCAGTGCCCGTATTCACGAGCGCGCAGAGCGCTATGGGCAGGCCGCAGAAATCTGCGAGACGATTATTGAACAACCCTGGGGTGAGGAGGAGCGCGATGCAGCGCAGCGCATTATGCCGCGTTTGCAGCGTGCCCTGACGGGGGCGAGTCAGCGCCGACCCCGCGACAATTTCGCCCGTATTGAGCTGGCGCTGACGCGCGACAACCAGAGCGTCGAGTTGCTGGCAGCCAATGCGCTGGCGGCGAATTGGCCCGATGTGTACTACGTGGAAAACCAGCTGATGAACAGCCTGTTCGGGCTCGCATTCTGGGAGCAGATTTTCGCGCCATTACCCGGCGCATTTCATCATCCGTTCCAATCCGTGCCGGCAGATATGTATGAGCAGGGATTTGCCGAGCGTCGCGAGGCGTTATTGGCGGCACGACTCGATGAGCTGGCCACCACGGATCTCTCGGCTGAATTGTCCGCGGCCTGGTGCCGCTATCAGGGTTATCAGTGTCGCTGGGTGAATTGGCGCTATGTCGACGAGCAGCTGATAACCCGGGCAGCAAGCATTATCCCGCGAGAGCACTTGCTGGCGATCTGGCGGCGGATGCTGTTCGATCCCGGCGAAAACCGCCGGGGCTTCCCTGATTTACTGGCATTAGGTGAGAGTCCGGGCCAGTACTGCATGATTGAGGTAAAGGCGCCGGGGGATACGCTGCAGGATAGCCAGAAGCGTTGGCTGCGCTTTTTTGCGAGCCACGATATTCCGGCGCAGGTGGCCTGGGTGACCTGGAACCATGATTGAAATCGCAGTCAGCGTGCGTGACCTGGCGGCGTTTTGCCACCGGCGGGGTGATATCGATCATCGCTTTACCCCTTCACCTACAGCGGCCCAGGGTATCGAGGGTCATCAGCGAATTTACCGGCGTCGCCCGGCGTCTTATCAACCTGAATACGCCGTGGAAATGCGCGAGGCTTTCCCTGGATTCAATCTGCTGGTGCGAGGGCGTGCCGATGGTTTTGACGCCCAGGCGGCGCAGGTGGAGGAGATCAAAACCTGCCGGGTGGATCCGGCGGACATTCCGGAGGCGGTCACCCGGTTGCATATCGCCCAGGCTACAATCTATGCGGCGTTGATTGCCCGCAGTGAGGGGCACGATAGCCTGCAGGTGCGCCTGACCTGGCTGAATATAGAGCGCGACGAGGAGACGTATGTCGATCGGGAATACAGCGCCGCCGAACTGGCGAGTTTTCTGGAAGAAACCCTGGCGGCCTTCGGCGGCTGGTTGGCAACCCTGGCCGATATTCGCCGGCAACGCGACGCCTCACTGACCAACCTGCCATTTCCCCACGGTGACTTTCGCCCCGGCCAGCGCGATATCGCTGAATTGGTCTACAAGTGCATCGACCGCGGTGGTGAGTTAATGGTTGAGGCTCCCACGGGCATTGGCAAAACAGCGGCGGTGCTCTATCCCGCCCTGCGCGCGCTGGAGCGGGGTAAGCATGACGGCCTTATTTTTGCGACGGCACGCACGGTAGGGCGCCGCGCGGCTGAGGAGTGTCTGACTTTGATGGCAGGTGCGGGCCTGAGCATGCCGTGGCTGAGCCTGACGGCCAAGGACAGCATTTGTTTCTCGCCGGGTAAGGCATGTCATGCACAGGATTGCCCCTATGCGGAGGGGTATTACGATCGTCTGTCCGGCGCGCTCCAGGACGCAATAGCGCGCGGCGCGCTGTCCCGGGCGGCGATTGAGGAAGTGGCCCGGGAGCACAGGGTCTGCCCCTACCAGTTGGCGGACGATCTGTTGCCCTGGGTAGATGCGGTGATTGCCGACCTCCATTATCTCTACAGCCTCTATCCGCGCCTCGGACGACTCGCTGAGCACAGTGGCAGGCGATTCACAGTGTTGTTGGACGAGGCTCACAATTTGCCCGAGCGAGCTCGCGGTATGTATAGTGCGACGCTCTCCAAGCCCCAGCTGATGCGCGTTAAGCGTGGCGTGCCAAAGTCGCTGAAGCGTCCCTTGGAGCGGATTAATCGGCAGTTTCTCGTGCTGCAAAAAGAACCCTGGCCAGAGCCGGACTACTACTGCCGGCCGGAGCTGTCAGACAAGTTGCAATTCGCGCTGCTGAATTTCACCGCCGCCGTGGGTGAGCAGCTCGCCGAGCAGCCGACCTTGTTTCAGCGCGAATCAGCCCTTGGTGACTTCTACTTCAATGTGCTGCATTGGCTGCGCGTGGCAGATTATTGGGGAGAGGACTTTGTGTTCGAGCTGCAGTGTGATGCCGATGGCCGCAACCTGGCGCTGGCGCTGAATTGTCTGGATGCGTCGCGCATACTCAGTGCCGGCCACGCCCGCACTCACGCGGCGGTGGCTTTCTCCGCCACCCTCTCGCCGGCCCACTGGATGCGCCAGACTCTGGGTCTTACCGAGAATTCGGTGTGCCGGCGACTGGACTCCCCCTTTGCCAGTGAACAACTGGAGGTGCGGCTGGAGACAGCGGTGGATACCCGTTTCCGGGCCCGGGCTGACAGCCTCGATCGGCTGGTGCAGGTTCTGCAGGAATGGCTGGCCAATACCGAAGGGAACTGCATGATCTACTTTCCCTCCTATGCCTATATGCGCGATGCACTGGGCCACATCGACCTGGGTGAGCGAACCCTGTGGCAACAGGAGCCCGGACAGGACCTCACTGCCAGGGAGGAATTACTTGCAGCGTTTGTCGCCCGGCGCAATCTCGCTGCGTTCTGTATTCTCGGGGGTGCGTTCGGTGAAGGCATCGACCTGCCCGGTGACCAACTGCGGGGCGTGGCTATTGTCGGGGTAGGGTTGCCTCAGGTGGGACGTGAGCGGGAGCTGTTGCGGTCCTGGTATGAGGCCCACTATGGCAGCGGTTTTGAGTACGCCTATCTCTATCCCGGCATGCAGAAGGTGGATCAGGCCCTTGGCCGGGTCGTGCGCACCGCCGACGATCGCGGTCACGCCCTGTTAATTGATACCCGCTATGCCTGGTCGCAGTACCGCGAGCTTTTGCCACCCTGGTGGGAGTACCGTCACCAGCCCAGCTGATTGGCGCCGTTAGCCTCTCTCCAAGTATTTCTCCGGTCTATTAATTTGGGCCCGAGGTCATTGTTTGAGCGAATAGCTCGGGTAGATTGGCCACTCCCTGCGTGGCTGCGATAGGGTGCGTCTCGCCAATGGTTTAGGGCAAGTCAATTCAGGTCGTGAATAATGGTCATTATTCCGGCGGTATTTGCCCTGTGCTAGAGTGGTCGCCCCCTCTTGATTGAGGGTGATTAAGTTGTAGGGACAAGGGCTCAAAGAGGCTCGCTCCGAAAGTGCCGTCGGCCAGATCAGGCCGCGGTGCATAAACAGAAACAGGCAACGGGGGTAAACACCGTTATGCGCATCGCGATACCCAGGGAAACTCAACCGGGCGAAAACCGGGTTCCCATCACGCCAGACGTGGCCAAGAAATTGGTCCGTATGGGGGCAGACCTGCACGTGGAGTCCGGAATGGGCACCACTTCAGGATTCACAGACGAGCAGTACACCGAGGTAGGGGCAAGCATTGCCGCTGACCGCAGTGAATTGTTTGCTAATGCAGACATGTTGCTGCGATTGAACAAACCCACCGCAGAAGAAATCGCGCTGATGAAGCGCGGTGCCATTCACATCAGCTACCTGGACCCCTTCAACGAGCACGCGCTTGTGAATGCGTTCAAGGACGCGGGAATAACCGCCATCTCCATGGAGATGATCCCCCGTACCACGCGCAGCCAGAAAATGGATGCCCTCAGTTCCCAGGCCAACCTGGCCGGCTATGTGATGGTCATGAAAGCCGCGGCTGCCCTGCCGCGCATTTTCCCGATGATGATGACACCGGCAGGCACCTTGAAGCCGGCCAATGTTTTTGTCATTGGCGCCGGCGTGGCGGGCCTGCAGGCCATTGCGACCGCCAAACGTCTGGGCGCCAAGGTTACTGCCTTCGACACCCGTCCCGTGGTGGCCGAGCAGGTGCAGTCCCTGGGCGCAAAATTCCTGGAGATCGACCTGGGCGAGACCGGCGAGACCGCCGGTGGCTACGCCAAGGAACTGACCCCAGAGCAGGTGGAAATGCAGCGCCAGGCGCAGAAAGACGTGATCGCCAAGTCCGACGTGGTGATTACCACGGCCCAGGTCTTCGGTCGCAAGCCTCCGGTACTGGTCACCAAAGATATGGTCGATGGCATGATGCCCGGCTCCGTGATTGTCGACATGGCGGCGGAAACCGGCGGTAATGTCGAGGGCTCCGTGCCCGGCGAAACCGTGGATTGCGATGGCGTCACCCTTATCGGCACCGGTAACTGGGCCAGCGACGTCGCCCGGGATGCCAGCCAGATGTACTCCTCCAACCTGTTTAACCTCGTCGAGGACAACTGGAGCGAAGAGCAGAAAGCGTTCGAGGTCGATTTCGAAGACGACATTCTGCCCGGTTGTATCATCACCCATGGTGGTGAGATCACTAACGAGACCATTAAGAACATCATTGAAGGGGAGGGCTGAGCATGGTTCCCGCAGAAGTATTCCTGACGTTCATCCTGTTGCTGTCTATTTTCCTGGGCTTTGAACTGATCAACAAAGTGCCGGCCACCCTGCACACACCACTCATGTCCGGCGCGAACGCGATCTCCGGCATTACCCTGGTGGGCGCGGTTGGCCTGGTAGGCGCGGTCGACGATCCTGACCTGTCCAAATGGCTTGGCGTTGCCGCCGTGGCCTTTGCCTCCATTAACGTGGTGGGCGGTTACCTGGTAACCGACCGAATGCTCGCCATGTTTAAGAAAAAGGAGGGCTAAGCGGTCATGGAAAATGCAATCCAATTTGCCTACGTGGTATCGGCAGCGCTGTTCATCTTTGGCCTGAAGCAACTCGGCTCACCGGACACCGCCCGCCGCGGCAACATGATCTCCTCCATCGGTATGCTGGTGGCGGTTGTCGCCGCGCTGCTGTCCCAGGGCATCGACTACACCTGGATCCTGATCGGCGTTGCCATCGGTGGTGTGGTTGGCGCGCTCGCCGCACGCCTGGTTGAGATGACCTCCATGCCGGAAATGGTCGCCCTCTTCAACGGCTCAGGCGGTATCGCCAGCCTGTTGGTCGGCGCCGCTGCGCTGGATCCCGAGAACAACGGTACCTTCACTCTGGTGACCATTGTTCTGTCCATCCTGATTGGTGGCCTGACCTTTACTGGCTCACTGGTGGCCTACGGCAAGCTGAGTGAGAAAATCTCCTCGGCCCCGCTGATGTTTGTTGGCCAGCAGGTCGTGAACGGCGCTATCGTGGTCGGTATTCTTGGCAGTGCAGTGATGTTCTGCATGAACCCAGCCGATCCTACCTGGCTGTATGTGGTTATCGGTCTGTCGCTGCTGTTCGGCATCATGGCGGTTATCCCCATTGGTGGTGCCGACATGCCTGTTGTGATTTCCCTGCTGAACTCCTACTCCGGCCTCGCGGCCTGTGCGGCGGGTTTCGCGGTGAACAACAACATCCTGATCGTAGCCGGCTCCCTGGTGGGCGCGGCGGGTATCATCCTGACCCAGATCATGTGTAAGGCGATGAACCGCTCCCTCTCGAACGTGCTGTTCTCCGGCTTCGGCTCTGGCAAGCAGGACACCACCGAGGTGGAAGGTGAGATCAAGCCGATCTCTGTCGAAGACGCTTACTACGTGCTCGAAGCTGCCTCCAGCGTGGCCATCATCCCCGGCTACGGCATGGCGGTTGCCCAGGCACAACACGTGGTGAAAGAACTGACTGAGATCATGGAAGCCAATGGCGCAGAAGTGAACTTCGGTATTCACCCTGTGGCCGGTCGTATGCCAGGACACATGAATGTGTTGCTGGCGGAAGCCGACGTTCCTTACGATCAACTGCTGGAGATGGACGACATCAACCCGCGGATGGAATCGGTCGATGTCGCCATCGTGATCGGCGCCAACGACGTGGTGAACCCGGCGGCACGCGAGAGCGAAGGCAGCCCGATTTATGGCATGCCGGTGATCAACGTGGACCAGGCCCGCACGGTCTTCGTCCTCAAGCGCTCCATGGCCTCTGGTTTTGCCGGCATCGAGAACCCTCTGTTCTATAAGGACAATACGCGGATGCTGTTTGGCGATGCGAAAGAGTCTATCGGAGGGCTGGTTCGCGAGTTTGGTTAAGTTGCGAATCGCTACTCTTTGATGAAAACGCCGGCCTGTTGGTCGGCGTTTTTTTTGGTGGTGTTCTTTACGCGCCGGCATGGAGACTGTTTAAGCCTTTTGAAACAGCTACGAGCCCATCCATGGGGTCGCTTCGGCGTCCGGCATCCCTGCCTCCCGACGATTTCAAAAGGCTAAACAGCCTCCAAACCTCGATAGTTCGTAATCTCCGTATTGGGCATCTCAGTGACTTGAGTTGCGTTAGCGCTTGGCGAGCGATCTATGACCGTACTGTCGGCGGTTAATTCGCAAATTTGGTGTAGGAGACCAGAGCCATTGTCTTTGGTTGCTCCCTTCATACCTCCTGCCTAAAAAAGCTCTGGAGATGGTGATGTGAATCGAGCTCTGAGGGCTGATAGTTTGGTTTGAAATCGTCGGCAGGCATGGATGGCGGACGCCGAAGCGCGCCATGGATGGCCTTGCAGCGGATTCAAACCAAGCTATCAGTTCTCAGACCGCCCTGCACCTGAACCAACTCAAAACGAGTAAGCTGCTCGCAGGCCGCCCGGCAGCGGACCTCACCCAACCCACAGCGAATCACAATTACTCCGTCGCCTCCCGAAACTGCAAGCTGGCCAACCGTGCATACAGCTCACTGGATTCCAACAACTCCTCATGTCGCCCAGTAGCGACAATCCTGCCCTGATCCAGCACAGCAATCCGATCCGCATGGAGGATGGTGGATAGCCGGTGGGCGATGATGACCGTAGTGCGGTTCTGCATCAGCTCTTCAAGGGCCTTCTGCACCTGGTACTCGCTTTCCGTGTCGAGAGCACTGGTGGCCTCGTCCAGCAGCAGGATTTGCGGGTCATTGAGAATGGCGCGGGCGATGGCGATGCGCTGGCGCTGGCCGCCCGAGAGGCGCACGCCCTGTTCGCCAAGGTGACTTTGGTAGCCCTCGGGTAACTGGCTGATAAATTCGTGGGCGTGAGCGGCGCGGGCTGCGGCATAAATGTCTTCGTCACTGGCGTCGGGGCGGCCGTAGGCAATGTTGTAGCGGACATCGCCCGTAAACAGGGCCGGTTGCTGGGGCACCAGGGCTATATGGGACCGCAATTGCTGCAGGCCCAGTTCCCGGATGTCTCTGCCGTCCAGGCTGATCTGACCCTGCTGTGGGTCGTAGAAGCGTTGCAGTAAGTCAATGACCGTCGATTTACCGGCGCCGGATGGCCCCACCAGCGCCAAGCTTTGGCCGGCGCGAATGTCGAGGCTGAAGTCCGTGAGGGCCAACACTTCCGGGCGGGTCGGGTAGCTGAAAGAGACATTGTTGAGCGTCAGCGCAGGCCGACGATTGTTGTCCGGGACAGCTTGCTCGCCCGGGTCGGCAATCAGGCTGCGGGTGTTGAGTAGTTCTACCAGCCGCTCTGCGGCGCCTGCGGCGCGCTGCAGTTCACCCCATACTTCCGAGAGGGTGCCAAAGCCCGAGCCGACCATTACCGCGTAGAATACGAAGGCGCCAAGTTCACCGCCGGTCATGCGGCCGCTGATCACATCCTGGCCGCCCTCCCACATCATCGCAGACATGCTCGCAAACAGCATGAAGATGGCGCCGCCAATGAGCAGGGCGCGCTGGCGGATGCGTCGCCGGGCAACCTTGAAAGCGTCTTCGACCTCACCGGCAAAGGCATCGCTTTCGAACTGCTCGCGGGTGTAGCTCTGTACCACGCGAATGTGCTGAATGACTTCGCCGGCGTAGCTGCCCACGTTGGCGATACTGTCCTGACTCTGGTTTGACAGGCGTCGCACTCGTCGGCCAAAGAAAATAATGGGCAGGAGTACTAGCGGCACGCCCAGGGCAATGTATAGGCTGAGCTTGAGATTGGTGATGAACATCATCACCAGCGCACCCGAGGTGGTGAGGGCACTGCGCAGCGCCATGCTGAAGGAGGAACCGATAATGGTCTGCAGCAGCGTGGTGTCCGTGGTGAGGCGCGACATGATTTCGCCGGAGCGATTGGTTTCAAAGTATCCCGGGTGCAGGCGCACGATATTATTGAAAACCCCCTTGCGCAGGTCGGCACTGACACGCTCGCCAAGCCATGACACCAGGTAGAAACGTACGAAGGTGCCCGCGGCAATGGCGACGGCAATCGTGAGTATGAGGGTAATCGCCGCTCGCAGGTCCTCGCTGGTGCCGCCACCTATGCCCTCGTCGATGAGTACCTGCAGTCCGCGACCCAGCGCGAGTGTCGCGCCGGCGGTGAACAACAGCGCTAAGCTGGCGGCCACCAGGCGAATTTTATAGGGCCACAGCAGTCGGAATACGGGGAACAGCGAGCTCAAGGCTCCCTTGGGTCGATTCATGAGGCGCTGGCTTGCTCTTCGGGATGTTCGAACTCGATCAACTGGCGCGGCCCGTCGAAGCGGGCGCCGGATGCGTCGCCGATTTCGACGATGCCGAGGTTGAGCTCTTCGGCCACGACGAGAAACTCCTGGAAGATTACCGTGTCTACGCCGGCGTCGAGGCGCAGTATGGCTGTGCCTGCCTGGATATTCTCAAAGCGCACGCTGACCGTGTCTGCCAGCACCTTTTCGTGTTTGCTCATCATCTCCCGCACGGCCTCGAGCACGTGCTCCAACTGTTCCCGCGAGGGCAGAATCATCTGGTAACGGCGGAAGAAGCGGATGCGATCACGCTGGGTGAAGTTCTCGATTTCGACCGAGGAGAATACCGAGTTGGGGATGACCACCATGGAGCGATCCAGGGTGCGGATGAGGGTAGAGCGCAAACCGATTTCCTCTACCGTTCCAGTGACATCGCCGAAGCGGCAGAAATCTCCTGCGCTCACCGGGCGGGCGGTATAGAGGGTGATTGCGCCAATCACATTCTCGAGAGTCTTCTGGGCTGCCAGGGCCACTGCCAGTGAGCCCACGCCGAGGCCGGCGAGAATCGTCGACATGTCATAGCCGGCCTGCTTGGCCCAGTACAGGGCAATAATGGTGACCACCATAACTTTGACGATGGTCGTGAAGGGCTTGAGCAGGGCGACGTAGTGGGTATTGCCAGCATACTGCATTTTGCGGATCTGGTAGTCGCGCAAGAGGGACAGCAGCCCCATGATGAGCACGGTCCAGGCGATGTAGTCGAAGCCGGCGGATTCGATCAGAATGCGTGCGGTGAGCGACAGGCCCAGTTCGCCGATGAAATAGCGCACCAGGTGCAGAAACAGGAAGAACCGGAAGGAGCCCTTGAAGAAGCGCTTGATGCCCAGGGGGAACCGGTTGGGAATGAGCAGTGCGATGCGCATCAGTACATAGCTGATGATGGCGGCGGCCGGCCAGGCGAGTATAAAGGCGATCACCGCGCCCAGGACCTGCCAGTTCTGCATTCCCATGAAAGTGAACTCGGGCAGGAAGTTGGACACTTTGATGGCCGCTTCGTTAAAGCCCAGTTCGTCCCACATCAAGGGGATCTTGGCGACGGTCGCGTTCGACAGCTTCCAGATGCGACCACCTTTGCCGTCCGGTACCCGTTGGAGATAAATCGGTACCTCCTCATCGCTAAGGGTCACCAGGCCAATCTGGTCGCGGTAGTTGGGCAGACCGTCGTTGAGCTTGCCTTCCGGCGCGTCGCTAATGGCGGTGATGTCGAGAATATTCTGGCGGTTCCAGACGTAGCTGAGTGCCCTCAGGAGTTGCTCGTCCGTGAAATCGCCAATTTCGTCCTCGATATAGCGGCGGTCCAGGAATTTACCCGCGGCTTCGTAATCGTGTTTACGCATGGCCTCGCGCAGGCCCAGCATGGCGGCGAGGGGTGAGGCCTGATCTTCCAGGGCGTTTGGGTCGGTCGAGGAGATCTCTTCTACCAGTTGTTCAGACTTCTGCGCGGTCTCGATCAGCTCGCGAGCAGAGACATCCGGCGCTGGCTCATCGCCCTGCGCCCAGCTGAGTGTGGCGGGGAAAATGAGTATGGCGAGCATCGCCATGCACTTGCTGATATTCCACATGAGGTTTGGTCCTGTTCCCTGAGGCCCCATGTTAGCGCAAAGCGCGAGCTTGTGTTGTGTCAGGTCGGGTCCGGCTGTTGATTGCGCTGTTGGATAAAGCGTCCAAAGAACACACCGAACTCAAACAGAATCCACATGGGGATTGCCAGCAGTGACTGGGAGATCACATCTGGCGGTGTCAGCAGCATGCCGAAAATAAAGCAGCCGACGATGATATAGGGCCGTTTGCGGGCCAGGCTATCGGCGTCGGTAATGCCCGCCCAGATCAGGATGACGGCGGCGATGGGAATCTCAAAGGCAATACCGAAGGCGAAAAACAGCTTGAGCACAAAGTTCAGGTAGCTATTGATGTCGGTCATGATGGTAATGCCCTCGGGCCCCACGCTGGTAAAAAACGCGAAGATCAGGGGGAACACGACGAAATAGGCAAAGGCCGCGCCTGCATAGAAGAGCAGAATGCTCGACACCAACATGGGAATGGCGAAACGCTTTTCATGTTTGTACATGCCCGGCGCAACAAAGCTCCAGATCTGGTAGAGCACGTAGGGGATGGCGATAAAGACGGCGGTGACCAGAGTGAGCTTGAACGGCGTCAGAAAAGGCGATGCCACTTCGGTAGCAATCATGGTTGCGCCTTCCGGCAGCAGCGCGCGCAGCGGCTCCGACACGAAGGCATAGATCTCGTTGGCAAAGGGGAACAGGCAGATAAACACTATGAGTACTGCCAGCAGCGCGCGAAGAATACGGTCGCGCAGTTCGGTAAGGTGGGCTACCAGCGGCAGGGGCTGGTCGTCGATATCCGCTTCGCTCATTCGGCTTTGTCTGTTGGTTTTTCGCTGCCCAGTGGGTTCAGGTCGTGACTTGCCCGCTGCACGTCAGCGTTGATGTTGGTCGCCTCGTCGCTCAGTTGCTGCTGGGTTTTCTTGAGCTCCTGCATGACGGCGTCGTTGTGCAGTTCCTGTTCGACTTCACGCTTGATGTCGGTGAAGCCACGTTTAATCCGTGCCAGCCAGGCACTGCCGGTGCGGATAGCCCCCGGCAACCGCTCGGGGCCGATCACCAGCAGGCCGACAACGGCCACGATGACCAGTTCGGTAAAACCGATGTCGAACATCGGGGCTTACTTGTCCTTGGCTTCTTCTTCGGTCGCGGCCTGCTCCTGCGGGTCCGCCTTGTCGTCCTCAGACATGCTGCTGCGGAAGCCTTTGACGGCACTGCCCAGGTCTGAACCCAGCGTCCGCAGGCGCTTGGTGCCAAACAACATCACTAGAATGGCGAGGATAATGAGCAACTGCCATACACTGATACCACCTAAACCCATGACTAACTCCCGTTATCTTGTGTCAATCTTGTTGCTCGGATCTCGCGGCCTTTTCGTCCAGGCCTGAGATACCGAATCGTTGTGCCAGGCAATCCATAACTTCGCTGTGATCGACGTCCAGCTGGGCCATGGCGACCATGCTGTGAAACCACAGGTCGGCCACTTCTCCGACAAATTCGCTGCGGCTGCCACCCGCTTCCAGGTCCTTGGCCGCGAGAATGACTTCGGTGGCCTCTTCGCCCACCTTTTCGAGAATCTTGTTCAGGCCTTTGTGGTACAGGCTGGAAACGTATGATTCTTCCGGTGCGGCATTCTTGCGTTGCTCCAGGGTGGTGGCCAATTCAGCCAGTACATCGCTCATGCCTGCTTTCCTACCTTTGCTGCCGCTGGTGTTTGCCGTTAGCAGCGGTCCATGTTTCTCGTATCACGTCGAATTTCCGGAGGCTGATGTCACCCCTTCCGGAGACGGTGCAACATTATGGCACAGGGTGCGCTTTGTCACGACTCCCGCGGCCACAGCAGAGCCAGGCCCAGGGCCGCCAGTAACCAGGTGGCCAGCGGGGCCTGCTGAAGCTGAGTCCAGGCGCCTGGCACAGCCATTAATGCGGCGGCGCCAGCGGCAAGGCCAGCAACGATGTAGCGGCGCTGGCGCTGGACGGATTTGTGGGCGGCCTGCTGAATTTGCTGAACGTGTTGCTGCTGTGCGTCGAAGCGTTGCTCGAGCTCCCGGGTGTGCTGCAGGTTGTCGATGACGACATCGGGTAACTGCGGGAGTTGCTCCAGCCAGGACGGTGCGTGGCGCTGCAGTCGGCGGATGACCGACTGGGGGGAATAGCGCTGTGCCACCCATTCCTCGAGGAATGGCATGGCGGTATCCCACAGATTGAGTTCGGGGTAGAGCTGGCGGCCCAGCCCCTCGATATTCAGCAGTGTCTTCTGCAGCAGTACCAGTGAAGGTTGCACTTCCATGTCGAAGCGACGGGCGGTGCGGAACAGGTAAATCAGTAGTTCTCCGAAGGAAATTTCGCTGATCGGGCGCTCAAAGATGGGTTCACATACCGCGCGCATGGCGGATTCGAAATCCTGTACCCGGGTGTGTGGCGGTACCCAACCGCACTCCACGTGCAACTGGGCCACTTCGTGGTAATCGCGGCGGAAAATGGCCAGTAGATTGCGAGCGAGGTAGTACTGATCTGACTCCGACAGCGCACCGATAATGGCACAGTCCACGGCGATGTAGCTGGGATTGGCCGGGTCGGTAGCGTCAACGAAAATGTTTCCCGGGTGCATGTCGGCGTGGAAAAAGCTGTCGCGCAGCACCTGGGTGAAGAATATCTCGACGCCGCGCTCGGCCAGCACTTTCAGGTCGACGCCGCGCTCGCGCAGTGCGGCCATGTCAGTGACAGGAATGCCCGAGATGCGCTCCATAGTGAAGACGTCACGACAGCTGTAATCCCAGTAAACCTTCGGCACATAAACCAGGTTGCTGCCCTCGAAATTGCGCCTAAGCTGGGAGGCATTGGCGGCCTCGCGTCCGAGGTCGAGTTCATCGAGAATGACCAGTTCATAGTCGTTGACCACCTCTACCGGCCGAAGCCTGCGACCATCCGGGACATGGCGTTCAACGAGCCGGGCCAGGGTATACAACAGCGCAATGTCCTGGCGAATCACCGGCTCAATATCGGGGCGGACCACCTTGACCACTACCTCTTCGCCGCTGTGCAAGGTGGCCGCGTGTACCTGGGCGACGGAGGCGGAGGCCATTGGGGCCGCTTCGAAGCTTGCGTAAAGCGTATCGATGGAGCGTCCCAGTGCGGATTCGATAATGGCCAGGGACTGCTCCTGGGGGAAGGGCGGCACATTGTCCTGAAGGCGCGCCAGTTCATCGGCAATATCTTCCGGGAGTAAATCCCGACGGGTCGATAGCATCTGGCCGAACTTGATAAATACCGGGCCGAGTTCTTCCAGGGCCTTGCGCAGGCGCTCTCCCCGCGACATGGCCGGGCTGGGGGTTAATCGCCAGGGTGATAGTTTCAGGCCCCAGCGCAGCGCCCGGGGCAGGCGCTCGGTATCGATGAGTTCGTCGAGCCGATAGCGTCCGACCGTGCGGATAATTTTGGTCAGGCGCAGGACGCGGGACATGTCAGTTGCGCTCCCTGGCCGCGGTTGCCAGTTTGCGCTTAGCACGCGCGATGCGAGATTCCAGACGCTCTACCTGGAGCGCGAGCTCCTGTACATCGCCATAAAAATCTTCCAGCTCAAGTCGTGGTGGTGCCAGCCGCGCTTCCTCGTGAATAAATTCGCCCAGCTGGCGTTCGAAGCTGGTGCCGGCCTGTTTTCCCCAGGTAAATCCGGCGCGCAGCAGCTCGGCTAACTGGTGACCGGCGACATCGCCCATGGCATCTACCAGGGGCGCTTCCCAGTCCAGGTCGAGGCTGGCGAGTGCGGTTTGCAGCGCAATGAGCGGGGCGCTGTCGCCGTGCAGTTCGAGCTTGCTGTTGATCAGCGTGGCTGCCGGGTCGGCGGAGGTGGCCAGTTCAGCAAAGTCACTGGCCTCGCCGGTGATGCTGGTGGTGACCGGGCCATCGTAGATGCCCATAAACTGCAGTTCGCCGGCGCGCGGCTGCAGGTAGACGTCGACCAGTGGCGCCGTGCAGTGCAAGGCAAAGACAGCGTCTTCCAGTGGCGCAAGCGTCGCCGCCGCCTCCGGTGCGAGCGCGAGCGCCCGATTGGCTGCGGCTTCCAGCGCGGCCATGCTCGCTGTGTGAATCGTGGGATTAATTTCCCCGGTCATCTCAGGCCTTAATACCCTTGTGCAGGGCGACGATGCCCCCCGTCATATTGTGGTATTCGACCTTGGCGAAACCGGCGTCTTCCATCATGTCCTTGAGCGTGTCCTGGTCTGGGTGCATGCGGATTGATTCGGCCAGGTACTGGTAGCTGTCGGAATCTCCGGCGACCAGTTTGCCCATGAGCGGCAGTACCCGGAATGAATAGGTGTCATAGGCCTTGCTGAGCAGTTCGTTGTCCGGCTTGGAGAATTCCAGTACCAGCAGGCGTCCGCCGGGCTTGAGGACTCGCAGCATGGAGCGCAGGGCGGTTTCCTTGGCGGTCACGTTGCGCAGGCCAAAGGCAATGGTAATGCAGTCGAAGCTGTCGTCCGGGAAGGGTAGGAACTGTGCGTCTGCCTGGACAAATTCGATATTGCCCTGGTGGCCGGTATCCAGCAGTTTGTCGCGACCTACTTTGAGCATGGAGTCGTTGATGTCGGCCAGTACCACGCGGCCTTCGTCGCCAACAATGCGGGAAAATTTCGCCGCCAGGTCGCCGGTACCGCCAGCAATGTCCAGCACGCTGTGGCCTTTGCGCACCCCGGATAACTCGATGGTGAAGCGTTTCCAGATACGGTGAACGCCACCTGACATCAGGTCGTTCATCAAATCGTAGCGCGACGCCACGGAGTGGAATACGTTTGCCACCATGCCGGCCTTGGCATCGGTGTCGACTTCGCGGTAGCCGAAGTGGGTTTTCTGTTTCTCGCTCATGAATCCTCCTGAGGGCCGGGCATTGTACCTCGATAGCACCGGCGCCGTCAGTGGTCACTAGAGTTCGAGCTTGACCACCTGTACATCGGGGTCGCGGCTGGCGCCGGCCTCACTCAACTCGTCCAGGTAGGTCTGCCATAACTGGTCGCGATCGCGGCACAGTGTGTGCAGGTAATCCCAGGAGTAGAGACCGCTGTCGTGACCGTCATCGAAGACCAGTTGGAGCGCGTAGTTGCCGACCGGGCGGATAGCCGTAATGGCCACATTGAGCTTGCCGACCTGCAACACTTCCTGGCCGGGGCCGTGGCCTTTTACTTCGGCAGAGGGCGACATTACCCGCAGGAACTCACAACTCAGGCGAAAGCTTTCACCCCCGGGGTAGGAAAGTTCCAGTTCCCGGGAGCGGGTGTGCAGTTGAATGCCCTCAGGGCGCGTCGCGTCGTTCATGTTTAGAGGATAAAGCGCGACAAATCTTCGTCGGCGCTCAGAACTTCGAGTTTGTCGCTGACGTACTGCGCGTCGATGATCAGCGGTTCGCCTGACAAGCCGGCATCCGCCGCGCCAAACGATGCTTCGTCGAGTAGGCGCTCCATAACGGTATGCAGGCGTCTTGCGCCGATGTTTTCGGTCTTCTCATTGACATGCCAGGCTGTCTCGGCAATCTGGCGCAGGCCGTCCGCGGTGAACTCAATGTGCATGCCTTCAGTTTGCAGGAGTGCCTGATACTGCTCGGTCAGCGAGGCGCTGGGTTCGGTGAGGATGCGTTCGAAGTCCTCAGGTGTCAGTGCGTTCAGTTCCACGCGTATTGGCAGGCGACCCTGAAGTTCGGGAATCAGGTCCGATGGTTTGGCCAGATGGAAAGCGCCCGAGGCAATGAACAGGATGTGATCTGTTTTAATCATGCCGTGCTTGGTGCTGACGGTTGAGCCTTCGATCAGCGGCAGCAGATCGCGCTGGACGCCCTCGCGAGAGACATCTGCGCCGGCGCCTTCGCTGCGCTTGGCGACCTTGTCGAGCTCATCGATGAATACGATGCCGTTCTGTTCGGCTGCATCAACAGCCTTTTGCTTGAGCTCGTCCTCGTTAACCATTTTGGCCGCTTCCTCGTCGCACAGGGCGGCAAAGGCGGCTTTCACCGGCATCCTCTGAGTTTTGCTCTGGCCCTTGGACATATTGGAGAACATGCTCTGCAGCTGGTTGGTCATCTCTTCCATGCCGGGAGGCGCCATGATTTCCATGCCCATGGACGGAGTATTGACGTTTACTTCGATTTCTTTCTCATCCAGATCGCCCTCGCGCAGCTTTTTACGCAGTAACTGCCGGGCAGTTTCCCCGGTGCTGCCTTCCTTGTCCCTGGCGGGTGGCAGGAGGATATCGAGAATGCGTTCCTCGGCGGCTTCTTCGGCGCGGAACCGTACCCGGGTCATTTCCTGCTCCCGCAACATCTTGATGGAGACGTCCACCAGGTCGCGAACGATGGATTCCACGTCGCGGCCCACGTAGCCCACCTCGGTAAACTTGGTGGCTTCGACTTTGACAAAGGGCGCGTTGGCCAGCTTGGCCAGGCGGCGAGCGATTTCGGTTTTGCCAACACCGGTGGGGCCGATCATCAGAATATTCTTGGGGGTGATTTCTGCCCGCAGCTCTTCCGGCAGCTGCATGCGGCGCCAGCGGTTGCGCAGGGCAATGGCCACTGCCCGTTTGGCCTCATCCTGGCCGATAATGTGTTGATCGAGTTCCGAGACAATTTCCCGGGGGGTCATATTGGACATGGGTTACGCCTGGTTGGAATCGCCGCAGTCGAGCTCTTCGACGGTGCGGTTGTGATTGGTGTAAATACAGATGTCGCCGGCAATCGCCAGCGCTTTTTCCACGATTTCCCGGGCCTCGAGCTCGGTGTTGTCGAGTAGCGCACGGGCGGCTGACTGGGCGAACGGACCGCCCGAGCCGATGGCAATGAGGTTGTCCTCGGGTTCGATGACGTCGCCATTGCCGGTGATAATGAGCGATGTTTCCTTGTCGGCGACTGCCAGCAGTGCTTCCAGTTGGCGCAGAGAGCGCTCTGTGCGCCAGGCCTTGGCCAGTTCGACAGCCGCCCGTACCAGGTGGCCTTGGTGTTTCTCGAGCTGCGCTTCAAACAACTCAAACAGGGTGAATGCGTCGGCGGTGCCGCCGGCGAATCCGGCGATGACCTGGTCTTTATAGAGTCGGCGCACTTTGCGGGCATTGCCCTTCATCACGGTATTGCCAAGGGTAACCTGGCCATCGCCGCCAATGACGACTTTACCGCCGCGGCGTACCGAAAGAATAGTTGTGCCGTCTGGTTGTTTCACGGTGAATCTCCTGCTGTGGTCAGCTGGATATGGGGGTGAACTGCGCCCAGTTCAAGGCGCGAGAGTCATTTGAATGGCGGGATACGCCTAGGCTCAGCTGCTGCGCTTGAGCACCAGAGTGTCGATGTTTTGTGCAGCGGTGAGGCTGCGAGCCTTGGACATCTTGGAGCGTGTGTCGAAGGGGCCGAGATAAACCCGGAACCAGCGCCCATTGTCGCCGTTACTCTCGCGGACATTGGGCTCGAGGCCGAGTAATAGCAGCTCTGCCCGGCGCCGGTCGGCGTCTTCACGCTGGCGGAAGGAGCCGGCCTGGAGCAGGTAGTATTCGGAGGGGCTGGTTGTCTCGGTCACCGGCTTGGCAGGCTCTGGTGCCGGCAGGTCCTCTTCCATGCTCTGCTCGGGCAACATGGTGTAAAAGTCGAAACGCGGCTTGGGCGGCTCCTGGCTGTCGGTGCCAGCGGTGGGTTCCGCAGTGGACGCCGGCCCGGTTGACCCAGTTGGTGGCAAGGTGCCCAGGTAGAACAGCAGGCTCAGGAACATGCCAGAGAGCAGGCCTGCGCCATACCACTTGAGGCCGCTGACGAACCCGCCCCGGATTTCTGGGCGGGTTGCTTCTTGCGCGCGGGGGCCTTTTTGCGGGTGCTGCCTTTTTTCTTGGCGAAATCCTGGGCCATGTTTTACATGCTCTCCGGTGCCGATACGCCCAGCAGATCCAGGCCATTGGCAATCACCTGACGCACTGCTTCGCTCAGGGCCAGGCGCGCGTTGCGCACCTGGGTATCTTCAACCAGGGTCTTGTGGGCGTTGTACCAGGCGTGGAAATCGCCCGCCAGGTCCTTGAGATAATTGGCTACGGTATGTGGTTCGCTGTCACGGGCCGCGTTGGCGACCACTTCCGGGTAGCGGTCGAGGCGACGCAGCAGGGCCGTTTCGTGTTCTTCCTGTAACTGGTCGAGGTCGGCGAGTGCCGCTTCCCGGTCCCAGCTGCCGCCTTCTTCGGCGAGCTTGCGCATGATGGAGCAGACACGGGCGTGGGCGTACTGGATGTAGTACACCGGGTTGTCGTTGCTCTGCGACAGTGCCAGGTCAATATCGAACGTGAGTTGTGAGCTGGGCCCGCGGGCCACCAGGAAATAGCGTGTGGCGTCGCGGCCCACTTCGTCGATCAGGTCGCGCAGGGTGACATAACTGCCGGCCCGTTTGGAAATTTTGACTTCCTCGCCGTCGCGCATCACGGTCACCATCTGGTGCAGTACGTAGTCGGGCCACCCGGCCGGAATGCCCTTGTCCAGGGCCTGCAGGCCGGCGCGCACGCGGGTTACGGTGCTGTGATGGTCGGCGCCCTGTTCATTGATGACCCGTTCGAAACCGCGCTGCCACTTGTTCAGGTGGTAGGCAACGTCCGGCAGGAAGTAGGTATAGCCGCCATCGGTTTTGCGCATCACCCGATCTTTGTCGTCGCCAAAATCCGTTGTGCGTAGCCACAGCGCGCCACCGTCTTCGTAGGTGTGGCCCTGGTCGATAAGGCGGGCGACGGTCTCTTCCACTGCGCCGGATTCGTACAGTGAGGACTCGAGGAAATACAGGTCAAAATTGACGGCGAATGCCTTGAGGTCGAGATCCTGTTCGCGGCGCAAATAAGCCACAGCAAACTGGCGGATTGCTTCCGTATCGGCGGGGTCGGTCGCGCCGGTGACATGTTTGTCGGCCGCATCAACGGTTTCGCCCGCAAGATATGCCTTGGCCACGTCAACAATATAGTCGCCGCGATATCCGTCTTCGGGCCACTCGGGGCTCTCCGGGCTCAGGCCCTGGCAGCGCGCCTGGACCGAGCGGGCCAGGTTGTCGATCTGGGCGCCGGCGTCGTTGTAGTAAAACTCGCTGGCTACGTCCCAGCCCGTGGCGGCCAGTAGTCGGCAAATACTGTCGCCGACTGCTGCGCCGCGGCCGTGACCGACGTGCAGAGGGCCGGTGGGATTGGCGGACACAAATTCCACCTGCACCCTGCGGCCCTCGCCGGTGTTATTGCGGCCAAAGGCCTCGCCCTGTTCGAGCACCTGGCGGACGACCGCGCGGCTGCTGCCCTGGGACAGGAAAAAATTGATAAAGCCGGGCCGGCAATCTCAGTGCGATCGAGAATATCGGAGACAGGCAGAGCCTCACAGATCAGCGTGGCCAGATCCCTGGGCTTCATGCCGGCGGCCTTGGCCAGGGTCAGCGCAATATTACTGGCCAGGTCACCGTGGCTTTTGTCTTTGGTGCGATCAATCTGGATGCGAGGGGTGGTGTCGGCCGGGAGCTGTTGCTGCTCGACCAGTGCCGCCAGCGCCTGTTCAATCAGCTGGGAGATTTGTTCCTTCATTGCGGGGGAGATTACCTGCGTGTATTGGTTCTGGCGCCGCGATTGGCGCAATGGGCGTATTATCGCCGCTCGCGGCGCCGAAGGCCAGACACAGGCGGTCTTAGAACATGTCCTGGGGGTCGATGTCGACCGACCAACTGAGATTGCGGGCCACTTTCTGGCGCTGGGCGATACTGACCAGTAGCCGCGCGGCCCGGTGAACCTGGGCTCGCTCGCCGCCGTGAATCAGCAACTGGGCCCGGAACCGACCGGCCCGGCGCTGCATGGGGGCGGGTAGCGGGCCAATCAGGGCCACGCCGGCGGGCATCTGACGCTGGGCGTTGTGACGCAGTGTCTGCAGGAAGTGTTCGCCCTGGCGGGCGTCGGTGCAGTCGCTGCGCAGCAGGGCGAGGTTGCCCGTCGGTGGCAGGTTGCGCTCTAAGCGCTCCGCCAGCATGGCCAGTGCTTGCTCGTGATAGGTCTGGCTCAGGGTGCCCTGCAGGCACGGATGCTCAGGGTGGTGGGTCTGGATCAGTACCTGGCCACCGGTGTCAGCGCGTCCGGCGCGTCCGGCCACCTGGGTCAGCAGTTGGGCAGCGCGTTCTTCACCGCGAAAATCGCCGCTGAATAACAGCGCATCCATGTCGATGACGCCCACCAGGGAGACCGCGGGGAAATGGTGGCCCTTGGTAAGCATCTGGGTGCCCAGCAATATGCAAGGCTGGCCTTCATTAACCTGATCGACCAGCGCCTGCATGGCCTCCCGGCCCTGCATGGAATCGCTGTCGACGCGATACAGGGCGGTGTCCGGGAATCGTTGCCTTAGAAACTCTTCTGCTTGTTCTGTGCCCACTCCCTGGGTAAGTAATTGCTCACTGCGGCACTGTGGGCAGCTACCCGGCAGTGGCTCGCTGTGACCGCAGTGATGGCAGCGCAGACGGCGCTGGCGGCGATGCAGCGTCAGGCGTGCGTCGCAGTGGTTGCAGTCGGCGATCCAGCCGCAGTCGTGGCACTGCACGGTCGGAGCAAAGCCGCGCCGATTGAGAAACAGAAGGGACTGTTCGCCCCGGGCCAGTGTATCCCCCACGGCCTTGACCAGGGCTTCCGACAGGCCGGCCTGGAGCGGCTGACGGCGTACATCCAGAACGGTGAGTTGGGGGAGCTCGCCGCTACCGGCTCGCTCGGTGAGGCGGTGGTGCTGATAGCGGCCCTGCAGCGCATTGTGCAGGGTCTCCAATGAGGGCGTGGCACTGCCCAACAAGACCTGGCAGCGCTCGAGCTGGCCGCGCTTTACCGCCACATCCCTGGCAGAATAGCGGAAACCGTCCTGCTGCTTGAAAGAGCTGTCGTGTTCCTCGTCGACCACGATCAGGCCGGGATCGACCATGGGGGTCAACACCGCAGAGCGCGTGCCAATGACAATCCGTGCGATACCGGTGCGCGCGGCCTCCCAGGCCCGCTCGCGCTGGACCTCGCCGAGGCCCGAGTGCAATACGGCGATATCGGTATCAAAGCGCTGCTCAAACCGCGCCAGGGTCTGAGGCGTGAGCCCAATTTCCGGAATCAGGACCAGGGCTTGCTTGCCCTGGGCCAGGCAGTGGGCAATCAGCTGCAGATAAACCTCGGTTTTGCCCGACCCGGTGACGCCCTCGAGCAGATGGCAGCTGAACCCCTCTGAGGTTGCTATCAGTGCCTGTAGCGCCTGCGCCTGTTCGTTGTTGAGCGCCAGGCCCGGTCGAGCGCTGGCGTGGCAGTGGGCGGGAGATATCTCGCAGGGTTCTGCTAGCCCTTTGTCCTGCAGGGATTTCAACGCCGGGCGTTTGATGCCTGCGGCGGCCAATTGCTGGCCGCTGGTGGGGCCTTGCTGGCGCAGGGCCGCAAGCGCCTCTGCCTGACGCGGCGAGCGCCCCAGTGCGCCCTCGCCCAGGCCCTTGCCCTGGGTGGTTAATTGCCAGCCGGGAATAGTCAGGCCGCGGTGCGGGTTGCCTTTGCGCAGGCGGGTGGGGAACGCCGCCGCCAGGACTTCGCCGATCGGGTGCTGATAGTAGTCGGCGGCCCACTGGCAGAGTTTCTGGAGGGTCTTCGGTAGCAGTGGTTCCGGATCCAGCAGCTCGCTGGCTTGCTTGAGCTCGAAATCGGTGGATTGAGGATCTGCCATGACTTCCACCAGCACGCCGCAGAGCTCGCGGTGGCCAAAGGGAACGCTGAGCCGTTGCCCCGGGCGCAGCTGCGCCGATTGGCTGCCTGCCGGCGGCAGGTAGTCGAACAGCGCGCGCAGGGGCGTTGGCAGGGCCAGACGCAGTATGGTCACGGTTGGGGGTCGTCCTGGGGTCAAAACGCCAGTGTAACAACCGGTTGCGTGCCCCGCCAAAGGCGACCTCAATGGCGCGAAAACGGCCAATATTGAGTACTTGCTAATCGGGCAGGGTCTGGTAATATGCGCGCCTCTTTTTCTCCAGCAACCGGATGCGGTGCCCGACAGGGATCGGGTGGCGGCATCATTAAGGAGCTATACAATGCAAGCTGAACTACATCCCAAGTACGAAACCGTGACTGCTACCTGCAGCTGCGGTAACAAGATCGAAACTCGCTCTACCCTGTGCCAGGACCTGCACATCGACGTGTGCTCGAAGTGCCACCCGTTCTTCACAGGTAAGCAGAAGATTGTTGATTCCGGCGGCCGTGTAGACCGCTTCAAGAAACGTTTTGGCAGCCGCGGCACCAAGAAAAGTTAAGCGTCAAAACGTGCTGCGCTTCGTCGCAGAGCAGAAAAAGCGCCGACCCACCGCGAGTCTGGCGCTTTTTTTATGTCTGGCCGTCAGTGCTTGCGATGGCGCCGGGAGCCCCGCAGGCAGCGCCTCGACAGCGGTCGCGCAGTGCGCCGCAGATCCCGCGACCCTGCGCAAAGCCGCGGTAGAACATGTCTACGATGGCGACACGCTACGGTTGCGCGGTGGTGAGCGTGTTCGGCTGGTGGGGGTGAACACACCTGAGCGGGGTCGAGATGGCGCTGCCGATGAGCCATTCGCTGAAGAAGCCCGGCGTACCTTGCAGGACCTGACCCGTAGTGGCGAGGTTTGGTTGGCCGATGCTGCCCAAGCACGGGACCGCCATGGGCGGCTGCTCGCCTATACCTTCGATGCCCAGGGCAATAGCCTGTCGGCCCAGTTGCTTGCCCAGGGCATGGGCTTTCACGTTGCCATCGCTCCCAATACTGCCTACGCCGATTGTCTGGCAGTTGCGGAGTCAGGGGCGCGCGCTGCCCGGCGGGGTGTGTGGGGTGAGCCTTTCTATGCGCCGGTGCGCATGGCCGATCTCGGCCCTGGCGACGGTGGATTCAAGCGGGTCCGCGATGTGGTGACCCGGGTGTCCTTCAAGGATAACGGCTGGTGGGTGCAGCTGGGGGGCAAGTTGGGGGTCAAGATAGCTGAACCGAACCAGGCGGCGTTTAAGCGGTCTGAGCTGAGGCGTCTGGAGGGTCGGGAAGTCGAAGTGCGCGGCTGGCTGGTGCCCAGAGACGGTGGTTGGTGGATGCTCACCCTCGGTCATCCCGAGATGCTGGAAATGAATCCTTCGTAGCGTAAATTATCACCTTGTGGCAGTAGCCGCTTTTCATTATTCTCTCACTCCTTTTTTTCGGGGATACTCCATGTCAGAAGAGCTGATGCAAGATGCGTTGGATTACCATGCGCTGCCAACGCCGGGCAAAATCAGTGTGGAATTGACCACCCCCGCCGAAACCCAGCGAGACCTCTCACTTGCGTATTCACCCGGTGTCGCTGAGCCCTGCCGTGAAATCGCCGCCGATGTCGAGAACGCCTATCGCTATACCGGCAAGGGCAATCTTGTGGCGGTGATCAGCAACGGTACCGCTGTATTGGGCCTGGGCAATCTGGGCGCACTGGCCAGCAAGCCGGTGATGGAAGGCAAGGCGCTGCTGTTCAAACGTTTTGCGGGCATTAACTCCATCGATATTGAAGTTGAAACCGAAGATGCGGGCGAATTTATCGATACGGTTGCCCGTATTGCCACGACCTTTGGCGGCATTAACCTGGAAGACATCAAGGCACCCGAGTGTTTTGAGATTGAGTCTGCGCTGATTGAGCGCTGCGATATTCCGGTATTTCACGATGATCAGCACGGTACCGCGATTGTGACCGCGGCCGGGCTCGTGAGCGCGCTGGAAATTCAAGGCAAGCGGATTGAAGACGCCGTAGTAACCTGCCTCGGTGCCGGTGCCGCAGCGATTGCCTGCATGCGCTTGCTGATCAGCCTCGGTGCGCGCCGGGAAAACATTTATATGCTGGACCGCCGCGGTGTGATTTATGAAGGCCGCGAAGGGGTGAACACCTACAAGCAGGAGTTCGCCAATCGCACCGACAAGCGCAGCCTGTCAGATGCCATCAGTGGTGCAGACGTCTTTATCGGCCTGTCCGGAGCTGATCTGCTCAGCCCGGAAATGCTGCTGTCCATGGCGGACCGCCCGGTGGTCTTTGCCTGTTCCAACCCCGACCCGGAGATTAAGCCGGAGCTGGCACTGGCGACCCGGGATGATCTGATTATTGCCACCGGCCGGTCGGACTACCCTAACCAGGTCAACAATGTGCTGGGCTTCCCCTTTATTTTCCGCGGCGCGTTGGATGTGCGTGCCAGCGCCATTAATGAAGAGATGAAGGTGGCAGCGGTACAGGCGCTGTGCGACCTTGCCAGGGAACCGGTTGAGCAGGCTGTGCTCGATGCCTGTGGCGTGGAATCACTGGCGTTCGGGCCTGAGTACATCATACCCAAGCCCATGGACAGTCGTTTGCTGGGGCGCCTTGCGCCGGCGGTGGCGCGGGCAGCGATTGAGTCGGGCGTGGCCCGGGTGGCGCTGCCGGAGGACTACGCGCCCACGCTCTGATCCAGGTTCGGGGTCAGAAAATATCCTGTACCAGATCGTCCGTGCCCTGACTCCCGGGGCTCAGGCTGTCGCCGTCCTTGCCGCTGCTGGCAGGGACATGCTCCTGACGGAAGTACTCAAAGATTGCTTTGGGGTTTCGCGACCCTGCCAGCAGGCCCGTTTCCGGGTCGATTTTCACGTTGACGATACCCGGCGGTAGTCGGCGCTCCCGGTCTTCACTGTTTGCTAGCGCCAGGCGCATGTAATCAATCCAGATGGGCAGCGCGGCGGTACCGCCAAATTCGCGGCGTCCGAGGGGGGTGTAGTTGTCGAAACCTACCCATGTCGTCGTGGCCACATCCTGGTTGTAGCCTGAGAACCAGGCGTCCATGGGGCCATTGGTTGTGCCGGTCTTACCGGCGATGTCGCCCCGTTTCAGCACCAGGGCCCTGCGGCCGGTGCCCCGGGTAATCACGTCCTCGAGAATGCTGTTGAGGATGAAATTGACCCTCTCTTCCATCACCCGCGGGGCGATCGGCGCCCGGTCAGCCGGCGCGGATTCCTGTGCCAGGATTTGCTCCATGCTCAGTTCCTCCAAGGATGCTTCCGTTGATTCAGGCTGGTCGCAGTCCCGGCACACCGTCAACGGCTGTGCCTTGAAGACGGTTTCGCCGTGGAAATCATCGATGCGATCAATCAGGAAGGGTTCTACCTGATAACCGCCATTGGCAAGCATGGCATAGCCAGTGGCCACCTCCAGCGGGCTCATGGCGTGGGTGCCCAGCGCCAGCGACAGGTCGGGGGAAAAATCGGAGGTCTCGAACCCGTAGCGATCGACCGCCGCAATCAGCTCGCGCACGCCCAGTTGTTGCAGCAGGCGAATCGACACCAGATTGCGGGATTTGGTCAGGGCCCAGCGCAAGCGGGTCGGTCCGTGAAAAACGCCGCCATCGTTTTCCGGGCGCCAGATATCTTCCAGTGAGCTGTCTTCCAGAACCACCGGTGCGTCGTTGATGATGCTGGCAGCGGTAAAGCCTGCTTCCATTGCGGCACCGTAGAGGAAGGGCTTGAAGTTGGAGCCTGGCTGACGCTGGGCCTGGGTGGCACGGTTGAATTTGCTCAGCTCAAAGCCCATACCGCCAACAATACTCAGGATGGCGCCGTTATCTGGTGCCAGGGCGACGAGCGCAGCCTGGGCGGCGGGCACCTGTGTCAGTTGCCAGGGTGGCTGGAGTGGTGCTGGGGGTGTGTCTGTGTCGCCGGCTTCAGGGTCTGCTTCCTCTGTCGGCGGCTCGGGCAATTCGCCTTCTACCACTCGAATCAGGTCGCCGGGGGTAAACAGTTCGGCGGGATTCTCGGGTTTGGAGCCGCGCCGATCTTCGGTGAGATAGGGGCGCGCGTCTGACATGCCGTTTTCCCAGAACAGCTCGCCCAGGGAGCCATCCCGGAATAGCAGGCTCACTTTGTCATCGAGGACCTCGGTGATAATGGCCGGTGTCTGCCAGGCGATGACAGGGATATCTGCCAGCGCATTGAGCCAGTATTCAGTGGCATCGACCTCCGCCTCCTTGGGAAGTGGGAAGCGCTGTTCCGGGCCGCGATAACCGTGGCGTTCATCGTAGGTGACCAGGCCGTTAATTAGGGCGCTGCGTGCCGTCTGCTGCAGCTCGCTGCTGATGGTGGTGTAAACATGGTAGCCATCGTTGTAGGCGTCCATACCATAGCGGTCGAGCATCTCCTGACGGGCCATCTCGGCGGCGTAGTGGGCAGTAAAGCTCAACTGGGCGCCGTGCAGCGTGGCGCTGTCGATCTCGCTGCTGGCGGTATCGAACTGGGACTGGTCGATGTAGCCGAGGGTGAGCATGCGCCCCAGAATCCAGTCGCGCCGCTCTTTGCCCGCGGTGGGGCCGCTCACGGGGTTGTTCCGCGACGGCGCCTTGGGAATGCCCGCCAGCATGGCATGTTGGGCCAGACTCAGTTCGTCGATGCCCTTGCCGTAGTAAACCCTGGAGGCCGCCTCGAAACCGTAGGCCCGATGCCCCAGGAAGACCCGGTTGAAGTAAAGCTCGAATATCTCTTCTTTATTCAGGGCTCGCTCAATCTCGATCGCCAGCAGGATTTCGTTGAATTTGCGCATAAACGTCCTCTCCAGGGAGAGGAAGTAGTTGCGCGCGACCTGCATGGTCAGGGTACTGCCGCCTGAGCCCTTCTGGCCGGTGAGCACTAGTTCCGATACTGCCCGCCCCAGACCCATGAGATCGATGCCCTGGTGGCGGAAGAAGTTGTCGTCTTCCGCAGCGAGAAGTGCCTTGACGAACTGGTCGGGAATGTCGTCAAAAGGTAGCGGACTGCGCTTTTGTTCGCCGAACTGGCCGATCAGGTCGCCTTCGCGGGTGTAAACCCGCATCGGGGTCTGCAGTTTGACATCGCGCAGCGTTTCAACGTCAGGCAGGTTGGGGCTCAGGTATAAATAGATGCCGGCAAGCCCCCAGAGCCCGCCAAAGGCGCCGAGAAGGGTCATTCTCAGAAGAAAGTGGAGAAAGCTCATTTAATCTCTTTACAAAACAGGGGCTTGTTATATTTTTGTACGCAGGGGAGGGCATTCATTTGGTAATTATAGGCCTTTTTTTGGTTTGGATATAATTCCGACGATGTTATAACTACCAATTAATGTATCGGTGTATAAAAACATCCTAAGTTAGTGATACTGATAGGGAAAAAAGTTGCTTGGTCTAATAGGGAAAAGAAAGGCGACGCCGGTTCTGGGGCTTGATATCAGCTCGACAACGGTCAAGTTGCTTGAGTTGAGCTACTCAGGGAATCGCTACCGTGTAGAAAGCTACGCGGTAAGTTCGCTACCGCAGGACGCGGTCATCGAGAAGAATGTCAATGACGTTGACGGCGTAGCCAACGCCGTGCGCAACGTTGTTGCCCAGTCCAGAACCAAACTCAAAATTGCGGCTGCCGCCGTCTCCGGGTCGTCGGTCATCACCAAGATGATCGATATGCCCCAGGGGCTTAGTGAGGATGACATGGAGACCCAGCTGACGCTGGAGGCCGACCAGTACATCCCCTACCCCCTGGAAGAGGTGGCGATCGACTTCGAGGTGCAGGGCGATTCGCCCGAGCACCCCGGTCAGGTGGAAGTCTTGCTGGCGGCCTGTCGTCGTGAGACGATCGATGCCAGGGTAGACGCCCTTGACGGCGCGGACGTCACCGCCAAAATTGTCGATGTGGAAGCCTATGCGATGGAGCGGGCTTACTCGTTAATCAGCAGCCAGCTCGATCTGGATGGCGACGCCACGGTGGCGGTGGTCGATATCGGTGCCACCATGACCACGCTCAGTGTCTTGCACGGTGGCCAGACCATCTACACCCGCGAACAGCTTTTTGGCGGCAAGCAGCTGACTGATGAAATCATGCGCCGCTACGGCCTGCCCCTTGAAGAAGCGGGTCTTGCCAAGAAGCAGGGCGGTTTGCCCGACGATTACGAGCCTGAAGTGCTCGAGCCTTTCAAAGACGCGGTCGTTCAGCAGGTGGCCCGATCCCTGCAGTTTTTCTTCTCGTCCAGTCAGTACAACGACGTGGACTACATTATCCTCGCCGGCGGGGTCTCCTCCATGGAGGGGCTGCCCGAATTGGTCCAGGAAAAACTCGGCACGCCCACCCAGGTGGCGAATCCTTTCGCTGACATGTCAATTTCGTCCAAGGTAAACGCCGTGGCCCTGAGCAGCGATGCGCCGGCCATGATGATTGCCTGCGGCCTTGCCCTGCGGAGTTTTGACTGATGGCGAAGATTAACTTACTCCCGTGGCGCGACGAGCGCCGCGCTGAACTCAAGCGCGATTTTCTGGTGACGTTGGCATTGGTGGCCCTGTTTGGAGCCGGTGTGGTGTTGCTGGCTGATCGGGTGGTGAATAACCAGATCGATAACCAGAAAGCGCGCAATGCTTATCTGACTAAAAATATCAAGGAGTTGGATAAGCAGGTGGCTGAAATCCGTGAGTTGCAGAAACGTCGCAACGAGTTGATTGACCGCATGCGCGTTATTCAGGAGTTGCAGGGTACTCGACCACTGATTGTGCGGGTACTTGATCAGATCGTGCGCACTGTGCCAGACGGCGTTTTCTACACCAACCTGAACTCCAAGGGATCGCGGATCGCGATTAATGGCTTCGCTGAATCGAATAACCGGGTGTCCAGCCTTATGCGCCGCCTCGACGGCTCAGACTGGCTGACCAAGCCAAACCTGGACAAGGTGCAAGCGGCAACCCAGTATGGCGATCAAGCTAACCGTTTTAATCTGACGGTCGTGGTGCAGCCTCCCAAAACTGACAATACCGAAGGGGAGCAGTAATCATGGCGATCCAGGATACCATGCGTTCCCTGAACGAATTTGATATTAACGATCTCGATTTCGAGAATATCGGCAGTTGGCCCTTCGCGGTTAAATTTATCGTCTGGGTGGTAGTGCTCGCCGCGGTTATCGCTGGCGGTTATTACTATCACATCGAGGATTTGCAGAAGCGACTGGTCAAGGAAGAGAAGAAAGAGCAGACGCTGAAGAAGGACTTTGAGAAGAAAGCGTTTCAGGCTGCTAATCTCGATGCCTATCGCAAACAGCTTGCCGAGATGGAAGAGACGTTCGGTGCCCTGGTCAGCCAGCTGCCCAGCGACACCGAAGTTCCGGGTTTGCTCGAAGATATCACCAATAAGGGACTGCTGAATGGCCTGGCCATTCACAGTATTGACCTGAAGGCTGAGCGTGCTCGCGAGTTCTACGTCGAGCTGCCGATCGCCATCCACGCCTCTGGTTCTTACCATGACCTCGGGGCATTTGTGAGCGGGCTGGCGGCATTGCCGCGTATCGTCACGTTGCACGATTTCAATATCAGTATTCCCAAGCAAGGTAACGCCGATAATCTCAGTATGAGCATTACCGCCAAGACTTATCGCTATCGTGACGGGGGGGCCTAAGCTATGAAATCCCTGAAACGATACGCTGCATTTATTGCCCTGCCGCTGGTGCTCGCCGGCTGTAGCGGGCCCGATTTCTCCGATCTGGATGCCTTTATGGCGCAGAAGCGGGCGCGTCCCGGTGGCGTGATTGAGCCCATCCCGACGTTCAAGGCCTACGAGGCGTTTGGTTACAGTGCAACCACACTGCGCAGCCCGTTTGAGCGGCCTGTGGAAGTGCGGGACATTGCCCAGCTGCAGGCTGTGAGTGCGATCAAGCCTGATGAAAACCGGGCCAAGGAATTCCTGGAACAATTTACCTTCGACTCACTGCGTATGGTGGGCACCCTGGATGGGCGCGAAGCCAACTGGGTTTTGATTCGCGACCCGCAGGGCGGGGTGCATCGCGTGTCTATTGGTAATTATCTGGGACGTCATCACGGCAAGATCGTGGAAACCACCGACACCTATGTGGCCGTGGTCGAGATCGTGAGTGACGGCAGTGCAGACGGCTGGGTAGAACGGCCGCGATCAATTAAGTTATCCGGCATTTAAGCCGGGGCCATGGGTGACTGCCATGTCAATTAAAAAACAAATTCTGGGGACAAAGGCCGTGGGCAAAGGAAGAATGACAACAGGGAAATGGTTGCGACCGGTCGCAGGCGTCGTATTAGGCGCGTTTGCGATGGCCGTCCAGGCGGAGCCGATTATTCAGGACATCGAGTTCAGCTCGCGCCCGGGCAGCAAATTTGAGGTGCGACTGGATTTCAATGAGCCGCCCCCGAGGCCAAGGCTTACACCATTGAGAAGCCGGCGCGTATCGCCATGGATTTCCCCGGCGCGAGCTCTAAGCTGGAGCGCAAGCGCTACTCCCTGCCCTATGGTAATGCCACGGGTGTGGTGGTGCTGGAGTCCGGCGATCGCACCCGCATGGTGGTGAACCTGGTCAAGCTGGTGCCCTACGAGACGCGTGTTGAGGGCAACAGCATGTACCTGGTGGTTGGCCAGGACGGCGACGATTATCTCAAGCCTGCCTCCGATCCGAATCGATTGCCCACTGAGGTGACCCCGGTGGCTGATGTGGACTCAGAAATCAGCGATTTGCAATTCCAGCGTACGGCTGACGGCGAGGGCCGTCTGACCCTGGCGCTGACCGACCCTTCGGTGGACGTGAACGTGTTCAGCGAGGCGGGCGATATCAAGCTGCAGTTTGTCGACACCAATGTGCCCGAACGACTGATGCGCCGCTTTGATGTGACCGACTTTGCTACACCGGTGCAGAGTGTGGACGTCAATACCACTGAGCGCGGCGCGACGCTGACACTGAAGACGGCCGGTGATTTCGATTACCTGGCCTACCAGACGAACAACGAGTATGTGCTGAGTGTGAAGCCCCTGACCCTGAAAGAGGTTGAGGAGCGTCGCAACGAGTTCGCCTATGTGGGCGACCGGATCTCCCTGAACTTCCAGGATATTGAAGTGCGCGCGGTACTGCAGTTGATTGCCGACTTCACGGAAATGAACCTGGTGGCCAGTGACACGGTGCGCGGTCGTATTACCCTGCGTCTGCAGAATGTGCCCTGGGACCAGGCACTGGAGCTGGTGCTGAAGACCAAGGGCCTGGATAAGCGCATGATCGGCAATGTACTCATGGTGGCTCCGGCGGCTGAGATCGCCGAGCGCGAGCGCCAGGAGATTGAAGCGAATAAGCAGATCGCCGAACTTGCACCGCTCGTGTCCGAGTTTGTCCGCATCCGTTACGCCAAGGCCAGTGACGTTACCAAGTTGTTCCAGGCCGGCTCCGAAGAAGGCGGCAGCCTGATCTCGTCTCGCGGCTCGGTGGTTGTCGATGCGCGTACCAACTCACTGATCATTACCGATACTGCCAACAAGATGCAGGAGATTCGCGACCTGATTGAGCTGGTCGATATCCCGGTACGCCAGGTCATGATTGAGTCCCGTATTGTGATCGCCCAGTCCGACCTGACCCATAACCTGGGTATTGAGTGGGGCGGCGGCTACATCGAGCCTGACCTGAATGGCAATATTGGCTCGATCTCCGGTGATACGGCCAACGTGGCTGCGCTCAACCAGTCCATCATCAACGGTACGACGCCTAGTGTGTCCTACCCGGGTGCCCTGCTGGTTGACCTGGGTGTGGCCAGTACCAGTGGCTTTGCGGTGGGCTTCACCAGTGACGACCTGTTCCTGACAGCGGAGCTGTCAGCCCTGGAAGCGGCCGGTGAAGGTGAAGTGGTCTCCCAGCCGAAGGTTATTACCGGCGACAAGCAGCAGGCCAATATCAAGTCGGGTACCGAGATTCCCTACCAGGAAGCTTCTGCCTCCGGTGCGACATCGACTTCCTTTAAGGAAGCGGTACTGGAGCTGGATGTGACCCCAAGTATTACCCCGGACGATCGCATCATGCTCGACCTGGTGATCAAGCAGGATTCCGTGGGCGAGCTCGTGCCCTCCGGTCGCGGCGGTTTTATCCCCTCGATTGATACAACGGAACTGAACAGCCAGGTGCTGGTAGGCAATGGCGAGACGGTTGTGCTCGGCGGTGTCTTCAAGACCGAAGATCTGGAATCCGTGAACAAGGTGCCGTTCTTTGGAGACATTCCCTACGTGGGCGCGTTCTTCCGCAGCACCTCGATTTCCAAGACCAAGACAGAGACCCTGATCTTCATCACGCCGAAGATTCTCGCGGACACTCTGCTCGACTAATGCCCCTCAATCGCGTTTTCCTTGTCGGCCCCATGGGGGCCGGCAAGTCCACCATTGGCAAGTACCTCGCCGACCACCTCAAGCTCCAGTTTGCCGACACCGATACCGAGATTGAAGCGCGTACCGGCGCTGATATCCCGTGGATTTTTGACGTGGAAGGTGAGGAAGGCTTTCGCGATCGCGAGCAGCAGGTGGTGGAGGAAATGACTCTTTGGGACGATGTGGTGTTGGCCACTGGCGGTGGCGTGGTCATGCGGCCTGAAAACCGTCGGGCGCTGGGTGCCCGCGGCTATGTCATCTATCTCTATGCCTCACTCGATGAGCAGGTGCGCAGGACGCGCAAGGACCGCAAGCGCCCGTTGCTGCAAACCGGTGATCCGGAGCAGGTACTGCGCGACCTGTTTGCCATTCGCGATCCGTTTTACCGGGAAATCGCCGATCATGTCATTGAAACCGACGGTTGCAGTCCTCGCACGGTTGCCCAGCGCCTGGTCAAGCAGCTGGCTGGCAACTAGGCAGTGGCGCTCCGGGGCTTATCATGCTCCCCCGATTTTCAATTGAGGTTTTGCCGTGTCCTTGATTATGCACACGCTTCACGTCGACCTGGGTGAGCGTAGCTACCCTGTTTATATTGGTCGTGACCTGCTGTCCGACCCGGCACTGATGGGTCCGCATATCCATGGCAACCAGGTGGTGGTGGTGAGCAACGACACCGTGGCGCCGCTATTCATGGACAAGCTGCGCACTGCCGTGGGTGAGCGCAGCCTGGTGACCGAGGTTATTCTGCCCGATGGTGAGGCGTTCAAGACGCTGGAGACCTTGAACGGGATCTTCGATCACATCATGGCAGACCGCCACAGTCGCACCACGACATTGATTGCCCTCGGCGGCGGTGTGGTGGGTGATATTACCGGCTTTGCCGCGGCCTGCTATCAGCGGGGCGTGAACTTTATTCAGGTGCCCACCACCCTGCTGGCCCAGGTAGATTCCTCGGTGGGGGGCAAAACCGCCGTTAATCATCCCCAGGGCAAGAACATGATTGGCGCGTTCTACCAGCCCCAGGCGGTGCTGATTGATACCAATACGCTGCAGTCGCTGCCGCCGCGGGAGTTTGCTGCCGGGCTGGCGGAAGTGGTGAAGTACGGCCTGATTTGTGATGAGCCTTTTTATCGCTGGATTCAGGCCAATGCCGCCAAGTTGCTCGCGCGTGAAGAGGCGGCCCTGGCCGAGGCGATCGAGCGCAGCTGTGCATGCAAGGCTGCGGTGGTCGCCGCCGATGAGCGCGAAGGGGGTATTCGCGCTATTCTCAACCTTGGTCACACGTTTGGCCACGCCATAGAAACGGCTCAGGGTTACGGCAACTGGTTGCACGGCGAAGCCGTTGCCACGGGTATGCTGCTGGCGCTGGAAATGTCGGCCCGGCGCGGGTCAATCGCAGCTGCGGAGGTGGATGCGTTTCGCGAGCTGCTTGTGCAGATGAACCTGCCGGTAGCGCAGCCGGCAGATATGAGCCCGGCGCAATTTCTGGATTTGATGGGCCGCGACAAGAAAGTCGTCGACGGCAGGCTGCGGCTGGTGTTGTTGGCTGCCATCGGCGAGGCACAGATTGTCGACGATGCCGCAGAAGCTGAAATTCTCGCCCTGCTGGAGTCATTCCCGCGGGGAACCTGACGGTCAGTGGTGGAAGTTTGTCCACCACAGGCCATCTGTGTAAAATAACCACCCCCTTTTGCCCCGAGCTGAGTTTCATGGCTGGGGTTTCGGTGTAACTTGTTGTTTTCAATAGATATTCTGGACTGACTATGAACGCAGGCCTGTATAGACCTGAAGAGTTCCGCGACAACTGCGGCTTTGGTTTGATCGCCCACACCTCTGGCGAAGCCAGCCACCGCCTGCTGCAGACCGCAATTGAATCTCTGACCTGCATGACTCACCGCGGCGGTATTGCCGCAGATGGCAAGACAGGTGACGGTTGTGGCCTGTTGTTGCAAATGCCGCGTCAGTTCATGGCCACCCTGGCGCAGGAGTTGTTCGGCGCCACCCTCTCTGACATGTTTGCCGTGGGCCAGATCTTCCTGAGCCGCGACGCCGAGGCCGCCCAGGCCGCAAGAGCTGCCACAGAAGTCGCCCTGACTGATCAGGGCCTGACGGTGATTGGTTGGCGCGAAGTGCCCACCGATGACTCTGTGTGCGGTGAAATCGCGCTGGAGACCCTGCCCCGGATTGAGCAGGTGTTTATCGATGCGGCGGGCCTGACCGATGTCGAGCTGTCCACTAAGTTGTTTGTCGCCCGACGCAAGGCGGAAATGGCCTGCGAGCAGGACGAGGATTATTACATAGCCAGCCTGTCCGGGCGGGTGATTTCCTACAAAGGCCTGGTCATGCCGGTGGATCTGCCGAAGTTCTACCAGGACCTGGCGGACGAACGGCTCGAAACCGCCATCTGTGTGTTCCACCAGCGTTTTTCTACCAACACCATGCCTAAGTGGCCGTTGGCCCAGCCCTTCCGCCTGTTGGCGCATAACGGTGAAATCAACACCATTGAGGGTAACCGCAACTGGGCCGAGGCCCGCACCGCGTGTTTCGAGACCGAGCGTCTGCCCAATATCAAGGACATTGCGCCGCTGGTGAATCGCACCGGCTCCGACTCATCCAGTATGGATAACATGCTCGATGTGCTGCTCACCGGCGGTGTCGACATGGCCCGGGCCCTGCGCATGCTGATTCCGCCCGCGTGGCAGAACATGGAGTTGATGGATCCCGACCTCAAGGCATTCTACGAATACCACTCCATGCACATGGAGCCCTGGGATGGCCCCGCCGGACTGGTACTGACCGATGGTCGCTACGCCGTCTGTATGCTCGATCGCAACGGCCTGCGCCCGGCGCGCTGGGTCAAAACCAAAGACGGGTTTATTACTCTGGCTTCAGAGATCGGCACCTACGATTACAAGCCTGAAGACGTTGTCGCCAAGGGCCGGGTTGGCCCCGGGCAGATGATGATGGTCGACACACAGACCGGTGAGCTGCTGCAGACTGAGGACATTGATAATCGCCTCAAGAATGCCCAGCCCTACAAGCGCTGGTTGAAAGAGAAGGCCCAGCGCATCGAGGGGACCTTTGGCAGCGAGATGATTTCCGGGATTGAGCGCGCGCAGCTCGATGCCTACATGAAAATGTTCCAGGTGAGCTTTGAAGAGCGCGACCAGGTGCTGCGGCCGCTGGCGGAGTCCGGTAACGAGGCCGTGGGCTCCATGGGCGATGACACGCCCATGGCGGTGCTGTCCCGCAAAGAGCGCTCACTGTACGACTACTTCCGCCAGAAATTTGCCCAGGTGACCAACCCGCCGATCGATCCGCTGCGCGAAACGATTGTGATGTCACTGGAGACGGACCTGGGTGGCGAGAAAAACCTGTTCCACGAGGGGCCGGAGCACGCGGATCGGGTGATCCTGACCTCACCGGTGCTGTCCCAGGGTAAATTCACCACCCTGCTAAATCTCGACCGGCCCGGCTTCCAGCCGCGCAAAATCGACTGCACCTACAATCCCGACGAGATGAGTCTGGAGCAGGGTGTACGCCAGGTGATTGCCGAGGCAGAGAGCGCTGTGAATAGCGGCAGCACGATTCTGGTGTTGTCCGATCGCGAGATCGAAAAAGGTCGCCTGCCCATTCATAGCATGCTGACCACCGGCGCGGTGCACCACGCGCTAATCAAGCTGGGGCTGCGCGCGGAATGCAACATCGTGGTGGAGACTGCCAGTGCGCGGGATTCACATCAGATTGCGTGTCTGCTCGGCTTTGGCGCCACGGCTGTGTACCCATACCTCGCCTACAGTGTGCTCGAAGAGTTGATCCGCTGCGGTGAAGTGCTGGGCGAGCCCAGCATTTGCTACAAGAACTACCGCAAGGGCATTAACAAAGGTCTGCTGAAGATCATGTCCAAAATGGGCATTTCAGCGGTTAGCTCTTACCGGGGCGCCCAGCTGTTTGAGGCGGTTGGACTCGCCCGCGAAGTGGTTGACCTGTCATTCTGTGGTGTGGCCTCGCGTATTGAAGGCTCGGGTTTTTCTGAGTTGGAGGCGGAGCAACAGCTCCTCGCCAAGCGCGCCTGGACGCCGCGCAAGACGATCGAACAGGGCGGTCTGCTCAAGTATGTGCACGGCCAGGAATACCACGCCTACAACCCCGACGTGGTGATGTCCCTGCAGCAGGCGGTCGCCAGTGGCGACTATGCGGACTACCAGCGCTACGCCGCGCTGGTTAATGAGCGCCCCGTTGCCACGTTGCGCGATCTGCTGCGTCCGGTGGAGGGTGCAGGCATTGATATCAACGAGGTTGAGCCGGTGGAAAACATTCTGCCGCGCTTTGACTCGGCCGGCATGAGCCTGGGGGCGCTGAGCCCGGAGGCCCACGAGGCGCTGGCAGCGGCCATGAACCGCATGGGTGCGCGCTCCAACTCCGGTGAAGGCGGCGAAGATCCGATCCGCTATGGCACCGAGCGCATGTCCAAGATCAAGCAGATCGCCTCGGGCCGTTTTGGTGTGACGCCACACTACCTTGTGAATGCCGAAGTACTGCAGATCAAGGTGGCCCAGGGCGCGAAGCCAGGCGAGGGCGGTCAGCTCCCCGGCGGCAAGGTGAACGACCTGATTGCACGCCTGCGCTACTCCGTGCCCGGCGTTACCCTGATTTCTCCGCCGCCGCATCACGATATTTATTCGATTGAGGATCTGGCCCAGCTGATCTTTGACCTCAAGCAGGTTAACCCGGACGCGCTGGTGTCAGTGAAGCTGGTCTCCGAGCCCGGGGTGGGCACGATTGCCGCAGGCGTGGCCAAGGCCTACGCCGACCTCATTACCATTTCCGGATACGATGGCGGCACGGCAGCAAGCCCGTTGACCTCGATCCGCTATGCGGGCTCGCCCTTCGAGCTCGGCCTTGCCGAAGTGCAGCAAACCCTGCGCGGCAACAACCTGCGCGGCGCAATCCGCCTGCAGGCAGACGGTGGCCTCAAGACCGGCCTGGATGTGATCAAGGCCGCTATCCTCGGCGCTGAGAGCTTTGGTTTCGGCACCGGTCCCATGGTTGCCCTGGGTTGTAAGTACCTGCGTATCTGTCACCTGAACAACTGCGCCACCGGTGTCGCCACCCAGCACCAGAAGCTGCGTGACGACCACTTCAACGGCACGGTCGAAATGGTGATGAATTTCTTCACCTTTATTGCCATGGAGACCCGCGAGTGGCTGGCGCGCCTGGGTGTGCGCTCGCTCGAGGAGTTGATCGGACGCACTGATCTGCTCGAGGCCCTGCCGGGTGACACCGACAAACAGACCCGCCTCGACCTGGCGCCTATTCTGCACAAAGACGATGACGCTGCTGGACAGCCTGAGTTCTGCCAGGTGTCCTCTAACGATCCCTTCGACAAGGGTGAGAAGGCCGAGGAGATGGTCGCCGCGACGCTGGCAAACATTGAAGCCAACCAGGGCGGCGAGTTTGCGTTCGAGGTATGCAACTGCGACCGCTCCATTGGTGCGCGACTCTCCGGCGAAATTGCCAAGCGCTATGGCAATGAAGGTATGGAAGCCAATCCACTGGTGCTGCGCCTGACTGGTACCGCGGGCCAGAGCTTTGGTGTCTGGAACGCCGGCGGCCTGCACATGTACCTCGAAGGTGATTCCAACGACTATGTGGGCAAAGGTATGGCCGGCGGTAAGCTGGTGATCTACCCGCCCCGCGTCAGTGAATTCAAGTCACAGGAAACGTCGATTATCGGCAACACCTGCCTGTATGGAGCCACTGGCGGCCGCCTGTTCGCTGCCGGCATTGCCGGCGAGCGCTTTGCGGTGCGCAACTCCGGTGCCCACGCCGTCGTCGAAGGCGCGGGCGACCACTGCTGTGAATACATGACTGGCGGTAACGTCACCGTACTGGGCCCCACCGGGGTCAACTTCGGCGCTGGCATGACAGGCGGATTCGCCTACGTGCTGGATATGGATCGCACCTTTATCGACAAATACAACAGCGAGCTGGTGGAGATTCACCGGGTCAGCGCTGAGTATATGGAGCCCTATCGCAACCACCTGCGTGGCAATATTCGCGAGTTTGTTGAAGAAACAGGTTCGGAGTGGGGCACTCATTTGTTGGACAACTTTGAAGATTATGTTGGCAAGTTCTGGCTGGTTAAGCCCAAGGCAGCGGAGTTTGATGCTCTGCTGTCGCGCCTGCGTAACACCGACTAGTGGTAACGGATTATGAGTAATCGCCTGGCAAACAATTTCCAGTTTATCGATGTCGGTCGTAACGACCCCGACAAAAAAGCGCTGCAGTCGCGCAAGTCAGAGTACGTCGAAATCTACAACCCTTACTCCAAGGATCAGGTTGCCGAGCAATCGCATCGCTGCCTGGAGTGCGGTAACCCCTACTGTGAATGGAAGTGTCCGGTGCACAATTTCATTCCCAACTGGCTCAAGCTGGTATCCGAAGGCAACTTGTTTGAGGCGGCAGAGCTGTCGCACCAGACCAACACCCTCCCTGAGGTATGTGGTCGGGTATGCCCGCAGGATCGTCTGTGCGAAGGGGCATGCACACTTAACGACGGCTTTGGCGCTGTCACCATTGGTGCCTCTGAGAAATACATTACCGATACCGCACTCGCCATGGGCTGGCGTCCCGATCTTTCCGATGTGGTCGACACCGGGAAAAAGGTGGCCATTATCGGTGCTGGTCCGGCGGGACTGGGCTGTGCCGATATTCTGGCTCGCAATGGCGTGAAAGCGGTGGTGTTTGATCGCTATCCGGAAATTGGCGGTCTGCTGACCTTTGGTATTCCCGAGTTCAAGCTTGAGAAAGAAGTGATGGTGCGCCGTCGTGAGGTATTCGAGGGCATGGGTATTGAGTTCCGCCTCAATACCGAGATCGGTACCGACGTGCAGATCAGCGAGCTGCTGGAGCAGTATGACGCTGTGTTTATGGGCATGGGCACTTACACCTACATGAAAGGCGGCTTCCCCGGAGAAGATTTGCCCGGTGTCTATGAAGCACTGCCCTACCTGGTGGGCAACGTGAACCACAATTTGGGCTTCGAACAGGACTCCGACGCCTATATCAATCTGCGCGGCAAGCGTGTCATCGTACTCGGTGGTGGTGATACGGCCATGGACTGTGTGCGCACCGCGGTTCGCCAGGGCGCCGACAAAGTCATCTGTGCCTATCGTCGTGACGAAGAGAATATGCCCGGCTCGCGCCGCGAGGTGAAGAATGCCTGTGAAGAGGGCGTTGAGTTCCTGTACAACCGCCAACCGATTGAGGTGGTTGAGTACTTCGGCCAGGCCTGTGGCATTAAAGTGGTGACCACAGAGCTGGGCGAGGCAGATGCCGGTGGCCGCCGTCGCCCGCAGCCCATTGCCGGCTCTGAGGAAGTGCTCGAAGCGGATGCGGTTATCGTCGCCTTCGGCTTCCAGCCCAGCCCACCTGAATGGTTGGGTGATGTGAGCGTTGAACTCAACCACTGGCAGGGCGTGGTCGCTGAGGAAGAGCAGACCTTTAAGTTCCAGACTAGCAACCCGAAAATTTTTGCCGGTGGCGATATGGTTCGCGGCTCCGACCTGGTGGTGACTGCCATCTGGGAAGGTCGTCAGGCAGCTGAAGGCATTCTCGACTACCTGGACGTTTAAGGCGCCTATTCGCGCCAGCAGGACGCACTGATGACTGAACTTAAAAACGACCGTTTTCTGCGCGCACTGCTGCGCCAGCCGGTAGATCGCACCCCCATCTGGATGATGCGTCAGGCCGGTCGTTATCTGCCTGAATACCGCGCGACCCGCCAGCAGGCGGGCTCGTTTCTGGATTTGTGCAAAAACGCAGAGCTGGCATGTGAAGTGACCATGCAGCCCCTGCGCCGCTATCCCATGGATGCGGCCATTCTGTTTTCCGACATCCTCACCGTCCCCGATGCACTGGGCCTGGGCCTTTATTTTGAAGAGGGCGAAGGGCCGAAGTTTCACAAGACTGTGCGCAGCGAATCCGATCTGAATGGCCTGAATGCGATTACCGCCGCAGATGATCTCGGCTATGTCATGAATGCCGTGAGCACCATTCGGCAAGAGCTAAACGGCAAGGTCCCCTTGATCGGTTTTTCAGGCAGTCCCTGGACACTCGCGACTTACATGGTTGAAGGCGGCTCCTCCAAGGACTTCGCCAATGTGAAAGCCATGGCTTACGACAAGCCGGAGTTAATGCACGCGCTATTGTCGCTGCTGGCCGATGCCGTGGCCGACTATCTTGCAGCCCAGATTCGCGCGGGTGCACAGGCGGTGCAAATTTTCGATACCTGGGGTGGTAGCCTCAGTGCCGCTGCCTACAAAGAGTTCTCGCTCAAGTACATGCAGAGGGTGATTTCCCGCCTGCCCAGGGAGGCAGACGGCCGCAAGGTGCCGGTGATTGTATTTACCAAAGGCGGTGGTCAGTGGTTGAACACCATTGCTGAGTGCGGCGCCGACGGTGTCGGCATTGATTGGACAACGGATATCGCCATTGCCCGGGTGCTGGTGGGTGACAGAGTCGCACTGCAGGGCAATATGGACCCTGCCATGCTGCACGCATCTCCTGCGCGCATCCGCGAAGAAGTCGCGTCTATTCTGGCAGGCTTCGGCCATGGCACAGGCCATGTCTTCAACCTGGGGCACGGTATTACCCCGGGGATTAACCCTGACCACGTCACGGCGTTTGTCGACGCCGTGGTGGAGTTATCACCGCAGTACCACCTGGCGGACTAGCGCCGCCCTGATCCTGCGCGAGCGTGCCGCTGCTTGCTAGCAGTCGGCGTTTTCGTCGCAGCAGAAGTCGTGGTTCATATCCAGTGCCGGTGCATCGGTTGCCGGCCGTCCCACAATTTTGGCGGGCACACCGGCGACTGTGGTGTGCGGGGGCACTTCTTCCAACACCACGCTCCCCGCGCCGACTTTGGCGCCTTCACCGACCCTGATATTGCCCAGAATCTTGGCTCCAGCGCTAATCAGTACGCCGTTGCCAATCTTGGGGTGGCGATCGCCTTCATCCTTGCCGGTGCCGCCCAGGGTCACTGACTGCAGAATCGATACATCGTCGCCGACCACCGCTGTTTCACCGATGACCAGGCCGGTGGCATGGTCGAGCATAATGCCCCGTCCCAGCTTTGCGGCGGGGTGGATATCCACGCCGAACTTGACTGAAACCCGGTTCTGGAAGAACAGCGCCATCGACTCCCGACCGTTATTCCACAGCCAGTGGGCGATGCGCTGACTCTGCAGCGCGTGAAAGCCCTTGAAGTACAGAAAGGGCACGTAGAGTTCCTGGCTGGCGGAATCGCGGTCGACCACAGCAACGAGGTCGGCGCGCATGGCATCGCGAATACTCGCGTCGCGCTGCATCGCCTGCAGAATCACTTCCCGTAGCATCAGTGAAGACACCGTGGGGCTGTCCAGTTGATTGGCGAGGTGGAAGCTGAGCGCACACTCAAGCGTGTTGTGATTGAGAATAGTGGAATGCAGAAAACTCGCCAGCAGCGGTTCTTCCTGGGCGTGTTTCTCAGTCTCGGTGCGGATGCGATTCCAGACCGGATCGGCTTGTGTCGCAGTCATTGCGTTACCTCCAAGTGGACCGGGGACTTTAGCCCATTACGCGGGATTCGTCACGGCGCCAGTGTAGCGCCACAAGTTGTGCTGACTATCCCGGTACTTCTTCTCAAACAGGGTGAGCGCCGGTGCTTCCGGCACCTGCGCGATGCGGCCGTGCACGCCCGCCAGATGCATGGCGACGCCGAATTCCTCGACATAGTTCTGCCAGTTGGAGCGCAGCTCGATATGCCCCCCAGCGCCAATAGCCAGGGGAAGCTGGCGTGGCCGTGAATGCGTCGCTGCAGGTGTTTGCTTTTGGGCCAGGGGTTGGGATAGAGCAGGTAGTGGAAATCTGCACTGCGGCCGTCCGCCAGCAGCAATTGCCAGATGTCTTCGGCTTCCGCATGCAGAAAAATATAGTTGTCGCTGGTCCCTGGCACATGCTTCTGCAGGCGATGGCTCGACTGATCTATACCGACGACGAGGTGATCGGGGTGTTTGGCAGCGAGTTGTGTCGTGCTCATACCGGTGCCGCAGAAGGAATCAATCACCAGCGGCTGTGGCGTGGTGGTGAGTCGCTCAGTCAGGGTTTGGTAGGCAGTGTGTGAATGGGGCGCGACCGGTCGCTGGAACGCGTGCTGCAGGTGCCGTGTCACGGTTTGTGCGAGACGCGGGTGCAGGCCGCTCTGGTTGCTGGTGACCGGGCGCGAATATTCAGACTGAGGCACGATTAGTGGTTCCAAGATTGCTGTCAGCTGCTGGTGCTGCCATCATACCGGCCCACAATGAATGCTTCACTCTGATCCTTTCGTCCTATGCGTCAAGACCTGCGGCCGTGGTGGCTGAAAAAGCTCTATCTCCGATACCGTAACTGGTACGTCGATTATTTCCTGCGCCCCGAATGTGAGGCGCTCGGGCCTTACCATACGATTATGAAGCCATGGTATGTGAGGATTTCGGGCGACAACATCCGCATTGGCCGGTCCTTTACTGCGATAGGTGAACCGATGCACCAGGTGGAAATTGGCGTCTGGGGCCGGGCCCGGGCGAGGGCCGGGTTGAGATCGGCGATTGCGTGCTGATGAGTCCGGGCTCGCGCATCAGTGCTTCGGACGAAATTACTGTCGGCGATGGCACCATGTTCGCCAATGGGGTCTACGTGACTGATTCCGACTGGCACCAGATTTACGATCGGATGGAGCGCGATCCTCTGCCCACGCCTGTGCATATTGGCAGGAATGTCTGGCTGGGTGATCACGCCACAGTGCTCAAGGGCGTCACTATCGGCGAAAATTCCGTGGTGGCGGCACGGGCGGTGGTTACTCGGGATGTGCCGGCCAATGTGGTGGTCGCCGGCAACCCTGCCAAAGTGGTCAAGGAGCTGGATCCTGAACGCGGGTTTACCACCCGCATGGATTACTTCGCCAATCCGGCAGAGCTGGAGCGCTTCTTCGAGGGCGTCAATGCCCAGGTGCTGGCGGGGAACAGCTTGTGGCGCTGGATGTGGTCGGTGGTGTACCCCGCCTCCAAGCGGTTGCGCTGAACTTATTCGGCGCGCAGGGTTTTAACGCCCTCGCTGGTGCCGAGCAGGAGCACATCTGCAGGCTTGAGCGCAAACAGGCCGTTGGTGACCACGCCGGTAATACCGTTGATCTTCTCTTCGATCGTCAGCGGTTGTGGAATTGGGAAGTTGTAAACATCGAGGATGATGTTGCCGTTATCGGTCACAACCCCTTCGCGATACACCGGATCGCCGCCCAGCTTGACCAGTTCCCGGGCCACGTGGCTGCGCGCCATGGGTATTACCTCCACCGGCAGTGGAAAATCGCCCAGGGTGTGCACCAGCTTGGACTGATCGGCAATACAGATAAATTCCCTGGCGACTGCGGTGACAATCTTCTCGCGGGTCAGGGCGGCGCCGCCGCCCTTGATGAGTTGCAGGGCAGCGTTGCTCTCGTCGGCGCCATCGATATAAAAATCGACCTGGTCCACCGCATTGAGGTCATACACCGGAATACCGTGACTCTTGAGGCGGTCGGCGGAGGCCTCTGAACTGGCCACGGTGGCGTTTACCAGGCCTTTAATGCCCGCCAGTGCATCGATGAACATGTTGGCGGTTGAGCCGGTGCCGATGCCGATGACCGTGTCATCTTCCAGTTTCGGCTGGATGTAGGCCAGGGCAGCTGCCGCTACCGCTTGTTTGAGTTCGTCCTGGGTCATGCCGATTCTCTCCTGCTGGGGCGGGCATTATAGGTCAGGCGTTCGTCGTGATCATCAATAATACCAAGCGCTGGGGCTGAAAATGGCTTGCCGCTCCATTAACATCCCTTGTTCTTCCTTTTGCAGGCAACTGACCATGCCCCAGTCCTATATCAAGCGGATCCTCGATGCGAGGGTTTACGATGTGGCTCGCGAAACGCCGGTAGACCAGGCGCCGTTGCTGTCGCGTCGCACTGGCAATCAGGTGTGGCTCAAGCGTGAGGACCTGCAGCCGGTGTTCTCCTTCAAGCTGCGCGGTGCCTATAACAAGATGCAGCGCCTGACGGACGCCCAGCGAGCCGCCGGCGTGGTCGCGGCCTCCGCGGGTAATCACGCCCAGGGCCTGGCCATGGCCGCCCAGAAGATGGGGGTGAAAGCGACCATTGTCATGCCCAGGACCACGCCGCAGATTAAAGTGGACGCTGTGCGTGGCCGCGGAGCGCGGGTGGTGCTGCACGGTGATTCCTTTGAAGAGGCGGCGGCGCATGCCGAGCACCTGGTGGCGGAGAAGGGCATGACGTATGTGCATCCGTTTGACGACCCCGATGTCATCGCCGGCCAGGGCACCGTGGGCATGGAGATTGTGCGCCAGCATCAGGCGCCGCTGGATGTGCTGTTTGTGCCGGTGGGCGGCGGCGGCCTGCTCGCCGGTGTGGCAGCGTACGTGAAATATGTGTGGCCCCAGACCCGGATTGTCGGCGTTGAGCCCGAAGATGCCGCCTGCCTCAAACTCGCGCTGGACAAGGGCCGCCGGGCGACACTGCCGGAAGTGGGCCTGTTTGCCGATGGTTGTGCTGTGGCACAGGTCGGCAAGGAGACGTTCCGGGTCATTCGCGACACGGTCGATGAGGTTATTACCGCCTCTACAGACGAAATGTGTGCGGCCATCAAGGACATATTTGAAGACACCCGCAGCATCGCCGAGCCCGCCGGTGCGCTGGCGCTGGCCGGCCTGAAAAAGTACGTTGAACGGGAAGGTTGTGAAGGCAAGGACCTGCTGGCGATTGTGTCCGGGGCCAATACCAACTTCGATCGGTTGCGCTATATCTCGGAGCGCACTGAAATCGGTGAGCAGCGCGAAGCCGTGCTCAGTGTCACCATTCCTGAGCGCCCGGGGAGTTTCAAGGTGTTCTGCACCGCGCTGGGGCGGCGCAATATCACCGAGTTCAACTACCGTTATTCGGACGCCGGTTCCGCCCAGGTGTTTGTGGGTATCTCCGTGGCGCCCGGTGGCGATGATCTGCAGAGCCTGCTGAGCGACCTGCGCGGCAAGGGGTACGAGGTTGAGGATCTCACTGAGAACGAGGTCGCCAAGCTGCACGTGCGTTACATGGTGGGCGGTCATGCGCCGGGCAGTGTGGCTGACGAGCGCGTTTATCGGGTGGAGTTTCCCGAGCGCCCGGGGGCGCTGGCCAAGTTTCTGACGGGCCTGGGTCCTGCCTGGAATATTTCCATGTTCCACTACCGGAATCATGGGGCGGCCTATGGGCGCATCCTGGTGGGTGTGCAGGTGGCCGCGCGGGAGCGCAAGGCGTTCCGCAAACTGATGGATGAGATCGGCTATCGCTATTGGGATGAAACCGACAATCGCGCCTATCAGCTCTACCTGGGGCAGCGTCCCGGCAGTGAATAAAAAATGACAAAAAATCTGTGGTTTAGGGGTTCATACCCTAGACATTCGCTCTCTTTGTGAAATAATCACAAAAGTTAGTCGTTGCTCCGGCTGGCAATAAGAAGAGTGCAGGCCTCGTAGAAGAGCCGCACAGTGGGATATAAGAGAGTGTTCAAGCGTGAAAACAAAACCTGACCTGATGCTGGTCCTGATGGCTGTATTCGGTATGGGCGTGGTGGTAACCATGATGTTACCCATGGCCGCCAGTAATACCGTTGCAGCTCCTGCGTCTGAACTCCAGGCTGGCGTCATTATCCGGGAGTAATTTCCTTCCGGTGTGCAGTGGCTGCTAAGTTCGGCAGCGGTACAGTGCCGCCTCGGTGGCGACAAAATCCAGATCGACGTCCCAGGCATCCCCTGGTAGCGCATCCTCGCGCTGCATTTCGTACCCCAATCCTACCCGCAATGGCCCTGACAAATCCGCCAGGGTCCTGTCGTAGTAGCCGCCACCCATGCCCAGCCGCTTGCCCGTTTCACTCCAAGCCACCAGGGGCAGGCAAATACAGTCCAGTGTTGCCGTCGCGGCCCGGGTGCTCTCCGGGCGTGGTTCTGAAATGCCGTATCGATTGGCAATCAGCTCATCGGCACTGCCCTGCCAGCGACCAAACTGCAGCGTCTTGTCGTCCTGGATGACGGGAAGATACACCTGCTTTCCCTCTGTCAGCAGTTGCTCCGCCAGTAGCGAAGGGTCAATTTCACCGTCTGCGGCGAGATAAAGACCAATGCGTTGCAGTAAATGCCAGTCGGGCAACTGTGTCACCGTGTGGGAGAGTCGATCGCGGGCATGGTGTTGTGTGGCGGGAGGGAGGGCTCGCCGTGCCGCCCGCAGCTGGCGACGTAGTTCTGACTTGGTGGCAGTAATGTCTGACATGATGAAGAGAGATTCCCGGCGTACCGCTGACAGCGCTGCCCTTGAACCCGATGGTTCAAGGTGGCGGCCCCCGCACTGAATCAGGCTTTCCGGTCATGCCAGACTTGCACACCAACAGTGGCTGGAAGCCCCCGGATACAAATTTATCGGCTCGAGGACTGTCTGCCTGGCGCATACGCCAGGGATCTGTCGGGGATTATAACGAGTCAGGCCGGCTTACGCGCCCTTGAAATTCGGGCAAAAATAGGACTGTAATCAGCCAATTTCCAGCTGGCGAAGCTGGTAAAGTGCATCATCGAGCTTGCGATTGATGCTGTCGACCGCGCCCGGCGCGGGTTCTGGAGCAATGGCCAGCTTGCCTTCGCCACCCTCGGAGGCCTGCAGCAGCTCATAGCTGATATTCAGCGCCGCCATGACGGCAATGCGCTCAAGGCCGATGACCTTGCCGGTCTCGCGGATACTGCGCATTTGCTTGTCGAGGTATTTGGCAGAGACTACCAGTTCTGCTTCCTGCTCTTCCGGGCAGGCGACCTGGTAATCTTTATCGAGAATTTTCACCGTGACGGTGTGCGGTTGGTTCACAGGCTTACTCCATAGTCCGCAGACGATTGATCATGGCTTCTACCTTGGAGCGAGCGAGCTCGTTCTTATCGATCAGGTCCTGGCGTTCCGCCTGCCAGCCGGCATTCTCTGCCTTGAGCACCTGATTTTCACGGTTCAGCTCCTTGCACAGCTCGATCAACTGGTCGATTTTCTGTTCCAGAGCCTGCAGTTGCTTGTCCGCCATGGAGTTATACTGGTGTTACCTTGATTGGGACTTTACTATAAGGGCGCTTCGCACAGCCGTCAACGAAGTAAAAGCAATGAAAATCAATGGCCTGCCTGACATTGTTACGAACGGCTGTAACTCCTGGCAGCGCCGCGAGAGAACCTGACATGTTCGACGATCACGACTCCGCCAATTTTGTCTTCGATTTCGACGAAGTGGCCAACCATCTGCTTGAACAGGGCCTCGACAGCTCTCCGTCGCAATTGCACGGTTGCCTGTGCGGCGTGCTGGCCGCCGGTGCGCCGGCTCAGGCGGAGGCAGGTCTGGCGCTGCTGCAGCAGGCGCTTGATATCAATTTGCACGGTGAACTGGCCGGGCAGATTCTGCAGCTGTACATGGTCAGTGCCGCTGCGCTGGAGGACGAGGAATTCGATTTTCACCCCTTGCTGCCCGATGATGAAGTGGAAATCGACTCGCGCACCGGTGAGCTGGCGCGTTGGTGCCAGGGCTTTCTCGCAGGCTTCGCTCAGGTCAATCAACGCCAGGTGAGCCAGGACAGCAGCGAGATCCTCAGTGACATGGGCGCCATCGCCGAAGCCTCGGTGGATGAAGATGCCGATGAAGAAGAGAGTGAGGGCAGTTACACGGAGATCGTTGAGTATCTGCGATTTGCGGTGCTCAACCTATTTATGGACAGTCGTGCCGACGGCACCAGGGCTGACGAACCCCAGGTGCACTGAGCAGACGAATTCCGCGCATGAAAATTACCAACAGTGAGTATCGGCGCCGGCGCCGCAAACTCATGGATTTGATGGAGCCCAACAGCATTGCCATCATTCCATCGGCCCGCCAGCAACTGCGTAGCCGCGACACCGAATTTCACTTTCGCCAGGACAGCGACTTCTACTACTTGTCGGGTTTTCAGGAGCCGGAATCCGTGCTGGTACTGATTCCCGGGCGCGAGCACGGCGAGTACGTGATGTTCTGCCCCGAGCGCGACCCCCAGGCGGAACTGTGGCACGGCCAGCGCGCCGGGCCGGATGGGTTGTGCAGCCGCTTCGGCGCCGATGATGCGTTTCCCATCGGCGATATCGATGACATTCTGCCGGGCCTGATTGAGGGCCGCGAGCGAGTTTACTACTCCATGGGCCGCAGCTCGCGCTTCGATCAGCACATAATGGACTGGGTAAATACCATCCGCTCCAAGGAATCCAGCGGCGCGGTACCGCCGGGGGAGTTCACCGATCTGGACCACATGCTGCACGACTTGCGCTTGATCAAGAGCGCGGCGGAACAGCGCATTATGCGGCGCGCCGGTGAGATTACTGCGGCGGCTCATCGCCGCATTATGCAGTTTTGCCAGCCTGGCCAGTACGAATATGAGCTCGAGGGCGAGCTCCACCATGAATTTGTTCGCGGCGGCGCGCGCTATCCCGCCTACCTCAGCATCGTTGGCAGCGGTCGCAATGCCTGCACGCTACACTACGTGGACAACAGCGCGAAAATGCGCGATGGGGATCTGGTGCTGGTGGATGCCGGCTGCGAGCTGGAGTCCTACGCCGCCGATGTCAGTCGCACTTTCCCGGTGGGCGGCACCTTCTCACCGGAGCAGCGCGCCTTGTATGAGGTGGTGCTCGCCGGTCACGCCGCGGCCATTGCCCAGGTGCGCGCGGGCAATCACTTCAATCAATCCCACGACGCCAGCGTGCTCGCAATAACGGAGGGGCTGGTGCAGCTGGGTTTGCTCGAGGGCGAAGTGGATGCCCTGATCGAGTCACAGGCCTACCGGGCCTTTTACATGCACAAGGTGGGTCACTGGCTTGGCCTTGATGTACACGATGTCGGCGACTACCGCGTTGGTGAAGAGTGGCGGGTGCTTGAGCCCGGTATGGTTATGACCATTGAACCCGGCATTTATGTGGCGCCGGACAACACCGCCGTCGCGAAAAAATGGCGCGGCATCGGTATTCGTATAGAGGATAATGTCCTGGTGACCACAGACGGTTGTGACATTCTCACCGACGCGGTACCCCGTACCGTCGACGACATTGAAGCCCTGATGGCGGCCTGAGCGATGACCGAACGACGCGACATTGTGATTGCCGGTGGCGGTATGGTCGGTATCAGCCTGGCCCTGCATCTGGCGCACTCACTGCCGCCGGCGATCCGCATCTGCCTTATCGAGGGGTTCCCGTTTCCAGAGCCCCGACCCGACCATCGGCCGGCTTATCATCCGTCATTCGATGCTCGCTCCACGGCCTTGAGCTACAGTTCGCGGCTGATCTACGAGCAAATGGGTGTGTGGTCCGGTCTGACCGAATATCTGTGCCCCATAGACACCATCCATGTCTCCAGCAAGGGGCGTTTTGGCAGTACTGTCATGGACGCTACGGAGCACGGCTGGGAAGCCTTGGGCTACGTGGTGGAAAATGCCTGGCTGGGCAATGCGCTGATCCAGGCTCTCTATTCACAGGGGCGGGTGGAAGTTCTTAGTCCCTGCAAAGTAATCGAAGCGCAATCCTCTGCAGCGGGCGTGACACTGACCCTGGAGGGTGGTCTGCAAGAGATGCTGGAGACGGCGCTGTTGGTGGTGGCCGATGGCGCCGCGTCGGGCCTGCGTGAATCGCTGGGAGTGTGGGCCAGTGAAAAATCCTATGGCCAGCAGGCGCTGGTGGCGAATGTCGCCACGACGCAGCCTCACGGTGGCCGCGCGTTTGAACGGTTTACCTCGCTGGGCCCGTTGGCGTTGTTGCCACTGCCGCCCATCCCGGACGCGGCTAACCGCAGTGCCCTGGTGTGGACCGTCACGCCCGAGGAAGGTGAAACGTTACTGGCCTGCAGTGACGAGGCGTTTCTGGCCAGCCTGCAGGAGCGATTTGGTTATCGACTTGGGCGCTTGACCCGGGTGGGCGAACGCCATAGCTATCCCTTGTCGCTGGTGCATTGCCGCGAGCAGGTGCGTCAGGGCGTTGTGGTGATGGGTAACGCCGCCCACGCCTTGCATCCAGTGGCCGGCCAGGGATACAACCTGGCCCTGCGCGATGTCGCCGAGCTGACCCGGGTGCTCAACGGCGCGGTAGAGGCGGGCGAGAGTCCCGGCTCACTGGCGGTGCTGCAGGCCTATGAACGGCGCCAGCAGCGTGACCAGCAGCGCACCATGGAGTTCAGCGATCGTTTGCCCTCCCTGTTTATGGAGGGCGATCCCTTGCTGGGTCTGGTGCGCGATCTGGGCCTGTCGGGCCTGGATGTGCTGCCCGCGCTAAAGCGTGCCTTCGTTAATCAGGCGGCGGGCGTCGCTGCGATGGGTGAGGCCTGATATGAACGCCCAGCATTATGACGTGGTGATTGTCGGCGCAGGTATCGCCGGGTCCGCCATGGCCCTGGCCCTGTCCGGCAGTGGCTATCGAATTGCCCTGATCGAGCCGCAGCCTTTGGCTCGCCGCGATCTGCCCGTGGACGCAGGCGTTCACAATTTCGATGCGCGGGTCAGTGCGTTGACGCCCCACTCGGTCCGGTTTCTGGAAAGTCTCGACGCCTGGGCGGGTGTCGTCGGGTATCGCAGCTGCGCCTATCGGCATATGACAGTGTGGGATGCGGAGGGCACGGGTCGTATCGAGTTTGATGCGGCGGAGCTGGACGTCCCGGCGCTGGGGCATATTGTCGAGAATCGCGCCATTGTCGACGCACTCCTGGCAAAGCTGCACGAGGCACCGGATATTCACTGTTTAAGCCCCGAGCGGGTCGAGGCCTGCGAGCGGCTGCACGACGGCCGCATGTCGGTGCGGCTGGAGAGCGGTGCTGAGTTGGAGGTGGAACTGGTAGTGGGGGCCGATGGGGCGATGTCGCGGATTCGCGAACTCATGGCCTATACCACGCGCGAATGGGATTACGGTCACCGCGCCATTGTCGCGACAGTGGCGCTTGCCGAGAGTCATCAGGATACGGCCTGGCAGCGTTTCCTGCCGACCGGGCCACTGGCGCTGCTGCCTCTGCCCGATGGGGACGATCAGCACCTGTGCTCTATTGTCTGGTCGCTTGAGGAAGATCTGGTCGATCCGCTGCTGGCGTTGGACGACGACGCCTTCTGTCAGGAATTGAGCGCGGCGTTTGAGCAACAGCTCGGTGGCATTACCGCCGTGTCGGCTCGCTTCGCCTTCCCGCTGCGCCAGCGTCACGCTGTCGACTATGTGCAGCCGGGTGTCGCGCTGGTGGCGGATGCAGCGCACACGATACATCCGCTGGCAGGGCAGGGCATTAATCTCGGATTACTGGACGTCGAAGCACTGGCCAAAGAGTTGCTGCGCGCCCGTGCTGCAGGCCTTTCTCCCGGCGCCGAGGTGGTGCTGGCCCGCTATCAGCGCCAGCGCAAAGGCGAAAACCTGCTGATGATGAGCGCCATGGATGGTTTTAAGCGTTTATTTGGCGAGCGCGCCCTGCCGGTGCGCTGGTTGCGCAACGCGGGCATGCGGTCGGTGGGGGCAATGGCTCCGCTCAAGCGTCGCCTGATGCGCCACGCCATGGGCATCGGGCCCTGAGTCACCCAAGCTTCGCTTGTGTTTCCTCTTCGCCCCGCTAGAATTAGCCGCGTGAACGCCCCTGTGGCAAAGCTTTGATGATGACCGAGGACTCCCCATGAGCCAGACTCCCGCCGAATTGAAATACGCCGCCAGCCACGAGTGGGCCCGGCTTGAAGAAGACGGCACAGTGACCGTTGGTGTATCCGATCATGCCCAGGAAGCACTGGGAGACGTGGTTTTCGTCGAATTGCCCGAAGTGGGCGTTACCCTGGCTGCCGGCGATGAGGCCGGTGTGGTGGAATCCGTAAAGGCCGCCTCCGACATTTATGCGCCTGTCGCTGGTGAGGTGATCGCTGTGAACGATCAGCTGGAAGACGAGCCTGAGACCGTTAACGGCGATCCCTACAACGATGGCTGGTTTTTCAAGCTGCAACCTGCTGATACCAGCGAGCTGGAGGCACTGCTAAGTGCCGATGACTATCAGGCCAAGTGCGACGAGGAAGACTGATTCCTCTGCCCCATGACCGTTGATCTGTATTTGCGCAAAGGCGCCGATCGACGCCTGCGCGGCGGTCACCTCTGGATTTACTCCAACGAAATTGATACCGCGGTTAACGGCCTGGGGCAGTTCCAGGCCGGCGATCTGGTGAGTGTGCGCGCCACTGACGGTAAGCTGCTTGGCAGTGCGTATATGGAGCCCCAATCGCTGATTTGCGCCCGCCTCTATGCGCCGGGTGAACAGCTACCCCTGAATGCTGAATTGTTTCAGCGTCGCCTTTACGAGGCGCTTGCCATTCGTGAGGCCGCCTTTGATAAACCCTATTACCGCCTGGTCTATGGCGACAGTGATTTGCTGCCGGGGCTGGTCATTGACCGCTTTGGTGACTACCTGGTGGTGCAGCTCAACAACAGCGGCATCGAGCGCTACGGTGAGGCGGTGGTTGAGGCGCTGAAAAACACCTTCAATCCGACGGGCATTCTGTTGCGTGGTGACAGCCGCAGTCGACGTGAAAGTGGCCTGGACGAAGAGATTGAGGTGGTGTTCGGCGAGGTGCCGGAGAGCGTCGAACTCGAGGAAAATGGCGTGCGCTTTCTCGCTCCGGTGCACGGCGGCCAGAAGACCGGGTGGTTTTATGATCACCGTATGGCTCGTGCGCGCCTGGCCCCTTGGGTGGCTGGCAAGTCGGTGCTGGATGTGTACAGCTATATCGGTGGCTGGGGTATCCAGGCGGCGGCGTTTGGCGCGGCGGAGGTCTGTTGCCTGGATAGCTCGGCGCTTGCGCTGGAGGGTGCGCAGGCCAATGCAGCCCTCAATGGCGTGGCAGACCGCTTCAATACCAGGCAGGGCTCTGCCCCCGAGACCATGAAGCATATGATCGACGAGGGTCTTGGCTACGACGTCGTGATTCTCGATCCGCCGGCGTTTATCCAGCGGCGCAAGGACATCAAGAAAGGCATTACCGCGTACCGACGGATTAATGAGTTGGGCCTGCGCCTGTTGCGCCCGGGTGGCTTACTCGTGGCAGGTTCCTGTTCCATGCACCTGGCGCGGGCAGATCTGATCAGCGCCATGCAGCAGGCAGCGGTGCGCGCCGGTTGCCGGCTGCGGGTGGTGGAGCAGGGCGCTCAGGGGCCGGATCATCCGGTCCATCCGGCCATTCCCGAAACCGAGTATCTCAAGGCGGTGTTCGCGGTGCGCAGCTGAGAGCGCGCGTAAACGCCTAGTCCCGCAGCGAAATCACCGGCCAGTCTGCGTCCCGCGCAACGCTCAGCAGGGTTGCGTCAGGGTCAACGGCCACTGGTTTGTCCACCTCGCGCAGCAGCGGCAGGTCATTCATTGAATCACTGTAGAAATAAGCGCCTTCCAGAGTGATGTCCTGATTCTCCAGCCATGCCTGCAGGCGTTCCACCTTGCCCTCCCGGTAGGTGGGGACACCGCTGGGTTCGCCCGTATAGGCCCCGTCGACAATCTCCGCCTCGCAGGCCAGTAGCTCTTCAATGCCCAGTGCCTGCGCAATGGGTGCAGTGATAAAGCGATTGGTGGCAGTAATGATCAGGAGCTGGTCGCCGCGCTCCCGGTGACGTTCAATCAGGGTTGCTGCTTTGGGCAGCATGATAGGCTCGATTTTTTCGGCCATAAACTGACGGTGCCAGGCGGCAAGCGTCTCCTCGGTCTGCCCTTTGAGTGGGCCCAGTGCAAAGCGCAAATAGGCGTCGATATCCAGTTCACCGGCTTCATAGTCGGCGTAGAACTGCTCGTTGCGCGCGGCAAATGTGTCCGCATCCACAATGCCCTGTTCGCAGACAAACTGCCCCCAGAGATAGTCACTGTCGCCGCCAATCAGGGTGTTGTCGAGGTCGAAGATGGCCAGAGGCATTGCGCGGGGCTCCAAAAAACGGGGCGCCAATATAGCGCGGCGGCGCAGGGGAGTAAATTTCTCTGAGGCCGCAAAGTGTGGAAGAATAGCCGGTTCATGATAAAGAATTGAATTGGCAGCGTGATTGATAAAGAGGGCTATCGGGCCAACGTAGGGATAGTACTGGCGAATGACCAGGGCCAGGTGCTGTGGGCGCGCCGGGTAGGCGGTCGCGATGCGTGGCAATTCCCCCAGGGCGGCATTAACCGCGGTGAATCCCCCGAGCAAGCCCTGTACCGGGAGCTAGAAGAAGAGATTGGCTTGTCGCCAGAGTCGGTCGAGATTCTCGCGGTTACCCGCGGCTGGCTGCGCTATCGCCTGCCCAAACGGTTTATTCGCAAGGGGCAGAAGCCGCTGTGTATCGGCCAGAAGCAAAAGTGGTTTCTGCTGCGCATGCTCGATAATGACGATGCGGTCAAACTCGATCTCAATGCTAAACCGGAGTTTGACCACTGGCAGTGGGTGAGTTACTGGTACCCCCTCAATCAGGTGATTTCCTTTAAGCGCGAAGTCTACCGGCGCGCCATGAAAGAACTGGCCCCCCGCTGGGGCGGCATACCGAACGTCTGGCTGGAGAGGCCTGAGATGCTCGAAACCCTGCGCCATGTCGTCCAGGAAGTGAATGCTGCCCCGAACCTCGCAGCGGCCCTCGAGATTATCGTCAGCAGGGTTCGCGATGCCATGGATACCGAGGTATGCAGTGTGTACCTGCGCGACCCGGCGGAAGAACGCTTTGTTTTTCGGGCCACAGAGGGTCTCAACAAAGACCAGATAGGCGTGGCCAGTCTGGCGCCCGGTGAGGGCCTTGTCGGCACGGTTGCCCAGCGTGAAGAGCCGCTGAATCTGGAGAACGCGGAAAACCATCCGGCCTTCCGCTTCTTCCCCGACCTTGGCGAAGAGGCGTACCACTCGTTTCTGGGGGTGCCGATTATTCATCAGCGGCAGGTGCTGGGCGTATTGGTCGTCCAGCAGGCCGAGCGACGTCGGTTCGACGAAAGTGACGAAGCGTTTTTGGTTACCATGTCCGCCCAGTTGGCGGCGATTATCGCCCACGCGAGGGTCACCGGGGCGGTAGATGCCGACGCAGCGGCGGGCTCTGGCGCCCCGGCGAAAATTACCGGCGTGCCCGGCGCCCCGGCATTGCCATCGGTACCGTCTGTGTGGTGTCACCGGTGGCGGATCTGTATGCCGTACCCCAGAAAACAGTGACCAATCGGCGTGGCGAGGTGCAGGCCTTTCGCGAGGCGCTGGCCAAGGTGCGCGACGATATCGAAGAGGTGGCGGACAATCTCGGAGGCGAACTCAGCCCAGAAGATCACGCCCTTTTCGATGTTTATCTGGGCATTCTCGATGATTCTGCCATTGGCCTGGAGGTCGTGGCATTGATCAAGGGCGGTGAGTGGGCCCAGGGTGCTCTCAGTCAGGTGATGATCGAACACATCCGCCACTTTGAGCGCATGGAGCACAGCTACCTCAAGGAGCGGGCTGTCGACATCAAGGATCTCGGGACCCGGGTGCTGGCCTATCTACAGGCGGAAGACCGCGAGGTACGCGTATACCCGGACAACGCGATTCTGGTGGGCGAGGAGCTGACTGCCTCGTCACTGGGGGAGATCCCCCGGGACAAGCTGGCAGGTCTTATCTCGGTGCGCGGTTCAGGTAACTCCCATGTGGCCATTCTGGCGCGCGCTATGGGCATACCCACGGTGATGGGGGCGCTGGATCTGCCCTACCGGCGCCTGCAGGGGCGGGAGCTGGTGATCGATGGCTATAACGGCACCGTGCACCTGAATCCGCGTCCGGAGGTGCGGGCCCGTTTCCAGGAGATTCTCGATTCGGATCTCGCGCTGTCCAAAGATCTGGAATCCCTGCGCGAATTACCCTGTGAAACCCTCGATGGTCACCGCATGCCGCTGTGGGTGAATACGGGGCTACAGGCAGATGTGACCCGTTCTCTGGAGCAGGGCGCCGAGGGTGTTGGCCTGTATCGCACTGAGGTGCCTTTCCTGCTGCGTGAGCGTTTTCCTTCCGAGGAGGAGCAGCGCCAGATTTACCGCAACCAGCTGGAGGCCTTTGCTCCGCGCCCGGTGACGATGCGTACCCTGGATATCGGCGGCGATAAGGCCCTGCCGTATTTTCCGATTGAGGAGGACAACCCCTTCCTAGGGTGGCGTGGTATTCGGGTCACCCTGGACCATCCTGAAATTTTTCTCGCCCAGGTGCGGGCCATGCTCAAGGCCAATGCCGGGCTCGGCAACCTGCGGATCATGTTGCCCATGATTAGCTCCATCTCGGAGCTGGACGAGGCGCTGGCACTCATCCATCGCAGCCACCGCGAAATTCTGCAGGAGGGTGTCGATGCCGAGTTACCCCGTATCGGGGTGATGGTGGAGGTGCCCTCGGCGGTCTACCAGGCCAGGGCACTGGCCCGGCGGGTGGACTTCCTGTCAGTAGGGTCGAATGACCTCACCCAGTATCTGCTGGCGGTGGACCGCAACAACGCGCGCGTTGCCGAGCTCTATCACTCCATGCACCCGGCGGTTCTCAGCGCGCTGGACTTGGTGGCGCGGGCTGCCCGGGCCGAAGGCAAGAAGGTGGGCATTTGTGGCGAATTGGCGGGCGACCCCGAGGGCGCCGTACTGCTTACCGCCATGGGCTACGACATCCTGTCCATGAACGCCACCAGCCTACCTAAAGTGAAACAGGCGCTGCGCAATATCAATCTCACGGAAGCCCGTGAGCTGCTCGACGAGGTGCTGGGTATGGATGACGCAAGCGCTATTCACCGTCGCCTGGAAGGATTCCTCGCCGACCACGGCATGGCTAAATTCATTCACAGCCCGGTGGCCTGAGCTTTTTAGCTGCTGAGTGTTAATCGCTCCACCACCTGGCCAATTGGAGCGCCGCTGGCGTCAAAGCTGGTTTCACGCCAGCTGGCATGGCCCTCGGTATCCAGCCACAGCGTGGTTGTCGCCCGGGTTCCGTAGGTCGGGCTGACAATAAATTGCGCCGACAGCATTCTGTCCATTTCGCCATTGAGGCCCACGGCGGCCAGTTCTGATTCCGTTGCCAGGTTGCCACTGGCAACCACTTCTGCGAGTAGATTGTGATCGACGCTGCCGCCGCTTAGTGAGCGCAGGGCGTGTTTGCCGTGCACCACTTTGGGCCAGGGGGTGTCCAGGTGGGCGTTGCTGAGACCGTATGTACCGGGTTGGAGCTGGATCGCGCCGTCCCCTTCGCCTGCGGCGCTATTGCTGTAATACCAGAGGCCGTGTGCGTCCCCCAGCAGCAGGTTGAACCCCGCGTATTCCGAGGCCCTCGCGCCAATGCGCTGCAGGTAGGTGGCGGGCGATTCATTCCCGGTCAGAAAGTCCAGGGTCAGCTCGCCACGGCTGCGCGGTGCTGGGATAGTCTGGTCCGGGTCCCGGTAATTGGTAATGGCCGCGAAGCGACCTGCACGGCTTATCCCCATCCAGGTGCCGCCCGCCTGGAGATCTTTGCCGGCGAGCACGTCGGGGTGGTCGGGCCAGAACCTGGCTGCCTGCGTAGGGCGGGCGTGAAACTCGTCCCGATTGGCGGCCAGCAGTAAGGGGTAGCGGGGGTGTTGGCGGTACGAAAACAGAATCAGGCACATCGAAGGCATTCCGGTCGGGTGGTGCGCAATTGTGAAACGCTGCGCGCTGCATAATAATACCCGTTTCCTGCGCCGGCCGTCGGCTGAGCGCCCAGATTGAGTCTGAATATGCTGCCCTATCCTGAGATAGACCCTGTTGCAGTGGCCCTGGGGCCACTGAAAATACATTGGTATGGCCTTGCCTACCTCACCGGTATTGCCGCCGGCTGGTGGTTGGCCATGCGCCGCAGCAGCCATCCCTGGAGCCCGGTGCAGCGCGATCAGGTGGACGACCTGACGTTTTATGTGGCGCTGGGCGTGGTGCTCGGCGGCCGGGTCGGATACACGTTTCTGTACGGCGGTGAACGCCTGGTGGAAGACCCCATGTGGGCGCTGCGCCTGTGGGAGGGCGGGATGTCATTCCACGGCGGTTTCCTGGGTGTGTTGTTTGCCATGTATTTGTTTGGCAGGCGGCACAATATTGCCTTCTGGAAGTTGATGGACTTCGTGGCGCCATTCGTCCCTATTGGTTTGGGACTCGGTCGCCTGGGTAATTTTATTGGCCAGGAGCTCTGGGGCAGAGCCACCGATGTGCCATGGGCCATGGTATTCCCCGCTGATCCCCTGCAGCTGGCACGGCACCCGTCGCAGCTCTACCAGTTCGCCCTGGAGGGCGTGTTGTTGTTCACGGTGCTGATCTGGTTCTCATCCCGACCCAGGCCGACCTGTGCTGTGTCTGGGGTGTTCTCACTCCTTTACGGGTGCGTGCGTTTCTTCTCGGAGTTTTTCCGCGAGCCTGATGCGCACCTTGGGTTCCAGGCGTTCGGCTGGATGACCCGGGGTCAGATGCTGTGTATTCCCATGATTATTACTGGCATTGTGCTGTTGTGGGTGGCTTATGGCCGCCAGCAGTCAACTGCCGCGACGGAACAAGGTAAATGAAACAATATCTCGATCTGCTGGAAGATATTCTCGAAAACGGCGTGCAAAAGGGTGACCGCACCGGCACCGGCACGCTGTCGGTTTTTGGTCGCCAGTACCGGCACAACCTGGCGGATGGTTTTCCGCTGCTCACCACCAAGAAGCTGCATCTCAAAAGCATCATCAATGAGCTGATCTGGTTTCTGAAGGGTGATACCAATACCGCCTGGCTGAACGAAAATGGCGTCTCGATCTGGGATGAATGGGCCACCGAGACCGGCGATCTGGGGCCGCTCTACGGCGCCCAGTGGACGGCCTGGCCGACCCGCGACGGTGGCAGCGTCAACCAGATCGATTATGTGGTGGAGACCCTGCGCAATAACCCCGACAGTCGCCGCATTCTGTTCCATGGCTGGAATGTGGAGTATCTGCCGGACGAAAGCGTCAGCCCCCAGGAAAACGTGGCCGCCGGCCGCATGGCGCTGCCGCCTTGTCACCTGCTGTATCAGTTCTATGTGGCGGGCGGTAAGTTGTCAGCCCAGCTATATATCCGGTCCAGTGATACCTTCCTCGGTCTGCCCTATAACACGGCGAGCCTGGCGGTACTCACCATGATGCTCGCCCAGCAGTGTGACCTGGAGCCGGGCGAAATTATTGTCACCACGGGGGATTCGCACCTGTATAGCAACCACATGACGCAGGTGCAGGAGCAGCTGTCGCGGGCTCCGCGTGCGTTGCCCAGGCTGAAAATCCTGCGCAAGCCCGACAGTATCTACGACTACCGGTTTGAGGACTTTGAACTCGAGGGCTACGACCCGCACCCTAATATCTCTGCGCCGGTAGCGGTCTAGGCGTGGTGGAGCTAGCAGTCATTGTGGCAGCGGCGCGCAATGGCGTTATCGGCCGCAATAATGCCCTGCCGTGGCACTTGCCGGAGGATCTGCGCTATTTCAAGCAGGTGACGATGGGCAAGCCCATTGTCATGGGGCGCAAGACCTACGAGTCCATCGGGCGGCCGTTGCCCGGGCGCACCAATATAGTGCTGACATCCCGCACTGATTTTGCCCCCGAGGGCGTGCGGGTAGTGCACAGTCTCGACGAGGCCCTGGCCCTGGCCGAGGATATTGCCCTGATTGAAGGCTGCGATGAGCTGATGGTGATAGGTGGGGCACAGATCTACGAAGCCGCCATTCTCCGGGCGTCGCGGCTGTATTTTACCGAGGTGCACGCCGATGTAGAGGGCGATGCCTATCTGGTGGGGGTGGATCGCAGTGAGTGGCAGGAAGTGAGTCGACAGGATTTCAGCGCTGCGGGGCCTAATCCCTACGACTATAGCTTCGTGGTCTATGAGCGATAAGGGTGCATCAATGCCCGATTTTGGCCGCCTGTTACTCCCGAGCTGCTCCCTTGAGCAAAGTGTTACTTTCGTACACAATGCGAGCCACTAACCCCTCTGGGGGGGTAAGAAAATTGATAATCCTCACCCGAATGGTTTAAATTCGCCCCCTCGGTTTACCGACTCTGATTTATCCACTATATATCTACTGCTAAATAAACGGTTTTTCAGAGCCGAATTCTTTTTGTTGGACATAGGAAACTTAACCCTCATGACTATGCATCGATTGAAAAATGGACTGATCGCTGCGCTCGTCGCCGCCGGTACCCTGGCGGGAGCGACTGCAGCTGTACAGGCCAGCACTTTGGATCAAATTCTGGACGTCAGCGAAGCGAAAAATAATGCCGCTCGCAAATCTCAGGCGAAAATCGATCGCCTGGCCGACGAAACCAGCGATCTGCTGACGGACTACAAGACCGTCATGAAGCAGGTAGACGGTCTCAAGGTTTACAACGCACGTCTGCAGCGCCAGATCGAAAACCAGAACAAGCGCGTGGGCGAGATCGAAGAGTCTATCTCCCAGGTGACTGTCATTCAGCGTCAGATGACCCCACTGGTTATCCGCATGATCGACGGTCTCGAGCAGTTCGTTGAGCTCGACGTGCCTTTCGAAAAAGATCAGCGTATGGAGCGTGTTGAGTTCCTGCGCAGCAACATCGATCGCGCCGATGTCTCCGTAGCAGAGAAATTCCGCGGCGTGCTCGAGGCTTACAACATTGAACTCCAGTATGGTCGCGGCATTGACACTTACCGCGGAACCATCGAAGTGGCAGGTGCTCCGCGCGATGTGGACTTCCTCCGTATTGGTCGTATCGCCCTGGTTTACCAGACTACCGATGGCGCTGTATCTGGCGCATGGGACAAGGGTGCAGGCAGCTTTGTCGAGCTCCCCGCCGGTGAGTACGACGCCGCGATTCGCAAAGGCATTCGCATTGCGAAGAAGCAGGCGACCATTGAACTGTTGAACATGCCCGTTTCTGCGCCGGAGGCTAACTAATGAGCGTTAAATTTGTAAAAGCCGCAGCCCTGGCGCTGACAGGCGTATTGTCCTTCTCCGCCAGCGCTGTCATGGCGCAGGAAGCGAAGTCTCTGGACGAGCTGCTGAACTACGTGAAGCAGGGCCAGGTGACTGAAGCCAAGGAAAACCGTGCTCGCGAAGCCAAGTTCTCCAAAGACAAGGCCAACCAGGCTGCTGCACTGAAGCGTGCCGAAGCTGAGCGTGCCCGTCAGGAACAACTGAGTGCTGAGCTTGAAGCGAAATTCGAAGAAAACCAGCTGCTGATCGCAGCCAAGCAGGAACAGCTGCAAGAGCGCCTGGGTACCTTGACTGAACTGTTCGGTCACCTGACATCTGCTGCCGGCGACCTGTCTTCCAATCTGGAAGTGTCCCTGGCCTCAGCTCAGTACCCCGGTCGTGAAGTCTTCCTGAAAGACCTGATCGACAAGATGAGCAGCTCTGACCAGCTGCCTAGCATCGAAGAAATTGAGCGCGTCTGGTTCGAGCTGATGCGTGAAATTCGCGAAACCGGTGTTGTGACCAAGTTCGACGCTGAAGTTGCTTCACCTGCGGGTGAGCGCGCGCCGCGCGAAGTGCTGCGTGTGGGTGCTTTCAACCTGGTTGATACTGATGGCAACTACCTGTCCTACGACTCAGGTAGCCTGAGCGAGCTGCCTCGTCAGCCCAGCGGTCCCTACACGGGTTGGGCGGCTGACCTGGCCAACGCTACCGGTGGCCTGAACAGCTTTGGTATTGACCCCACTGGTCCTACCGGCGGTTCTTTCCTGGCGGCGATCATCGATACGCCCACGCTGGAAGAGCGCTGGCACCAGGGCGGCTATGTTGGCTACGCCATCACTGCCGTGGGTATCTTCGCCTTCCTGCTGGCCATCTGGCGCATGATTGTCCTGACTGCCGTTGGTGCCAAGGTTAACTCTCAGCTGAAGAGCGACAAGGCTAACGACAACAACCCGCTGGGCCGCGTCCTTAAGATCCACGAGGACAACCCCACCATGGACACCGAGACTCTCGAGCTCAAGCTGTCCGAGGGCGTGTTGAAGGAAACTCCCAAGCTGGAAAGCGGTCTTACCCTGTTGAAGATCATCGCTGCGGTCGCGCCGCTGATGGGTCTGCTGGGTACCGTAACCGGTATGATCATCACCTTCCAGGCGATCACCATCTTTGGTGCGGGCGATCCGAAGGCAATGGCCGGCGGTATCTCCGGTGCATTGATAACGACCGTACTGGGTCTGTTGGTAGCCATCCCGACCGTACTGCTGCACACCGTTGTGAATGGCCGCGCACAGCGCATCATTCACATCCTGGACGAGCAGACCACCGGCATGATCGCAGAGCACACAGAAGCCAATCTGAGGTCTTGATATGGGCGATTTGATCGAGGTACTCCTCGGCTTCATGGACAAGGGCGGCGACGTCCTGTGGCTGATCGCCGCGCTCTTGTTCGTGATGTGGACCCTGATATTTGAACGCTTCTGGTATTTCCAGATGGGTTGGAAGAAAGACGTAGCGCAAGTGATTGCCAAGTGGGAAGGCCGCCCTGAGCGGAAGTCCTGGGAGGCTTTCCAGATCCGTCAGATGATGATCTCCCAGAGCCGCATGCAGATTAACCGCAACCTGCCAGTGATTAAGACACTGGTAGCGTTGTGCCCGCTGCTCGGCCTGCTCGGTACTGTTACCGGCATGATTGAGGTGTTCAACATCATGGCTGTCACCGGCGGTGGCGATGCCAAATCCATGGCGGGTGGTGTGCAACAGGCCACCATTCCCACCATGGCCGGCATGGTAGCTGCGCTGTCAGGGGTCTTTGCCAACACTTATGTGACCAGGATTGCTCAGCGGGAAGGTGAATTCCTGCAGGACAACCTGACGACAGATCACTAACAGAGCAAGATTAATGCGAAACAGAAATCGAGAAGCTGAAGCAGATGAGGCGCAGATCGACCTGACGCCAATGCTCGACGTGGTATTTATCATGTTGATCTTCTTCATCGTGGTTGCTTCCTTCCTCAAGGAGGCCGGTATCGAAGTGAACCGGCCCGATAGCAACCAGAATCCCCGGAAACCGACTCCGAGAGCATCGTGGTAACCATTACTGGTGACAACCAGATCTGGATGGAAAACCGTCGGATCGATATTCGCGCAGTGCGCGCTAACGTAGCGCGTGTCCTGGCGTCCGATCCTGAAGCCGGATTTACGGTTAAGACCGAACCTGGCGCCAGCGCCGGAACCCTGCTTGAGGTGGGCGACGCCGCTCGAGAGGCGGGTGTAAAACAGGTCAGCTGGCCAGCGGAGGAAAAACAGTGAGCAGACGTAGTATGTCAGCTGGGCGTGCAGGCGCAGAGGCCAGCGGTGAGGGCGATATCGACCTCACCCCAATGCTGGACGTTGTGTTCATCATGCTCATCTTTTTTATTGTCACGTCGTCTTTCGTGAAGGAGCCCGGTGTCGACCTGCTGAAAGCACAGGCCGTTACCACCAGCCCCTGCGACCGCGGCACAATCATCTTCGCTGTTAACTCAGTCGGCGATATCTATTACAACAAGAACCAGATTCCTGTTGATAGGGCCTATCGTTTGGCTGAAGCAGCAAAGAAAGAAGCGCCCAAGGCGAACTTCGTGATCCAGGCGGATGTCGATGCACCGACGTCGGTACTGAGTGAATTACTGGCTGTACTCAAGCCTCTGATGGATGCGCCCCTGTGTGCCTCTACTGATGAGGCGGGGTAAGTCTGATGGGTAATAGTGTGAGAACAATTGTCTCAATTCTGTTGGCCCTGCCCGTTGTGGTGGGCCTGTTCCTGGTCATGCACAGCCTGATTGATCGCGATTTTGAGAACCCCGAGGTCAAGAACACCAAGATCGCGGATCTGGTTCAGCCCGACGAGGAAATTACTCTCGAGGCCGATACCCAGAAGCCCGATAAGGTAGAAGACCCCGAGGAGCCGCCACCGGATCTGGATACGCCAGACCTGGTGATGGATATGGATATGGACGTTGCTAACAATGCGCCCTCTGCGAGCATTGATGTCGAGATCTCAAGCACTGGCATGTCCTCTGGCGACGGTGAATATCTGCCCATTGTTAAGGTGGCGCCGATTTACCCCCGTCGTGCCCAGACCCGCGGTATTACGGGTTACTGCATTGTGGAGTACACGGTGACCACCTCTGGTGCGATCCGCGATCCCCAGGCCGTAGATTGCCAGCCATCCGGTGTGTTTGAGAAAGCTTCTGTCAAGGCGGCGCTCAAGTTCAAGTACAAGCCCCGTGTTGTCGATGGCGAAGCTATCGAAGTAGCCGGTGTACAGAACAAGTTCACCTACGAGCTGGAACAGTAACAAGGTTGGTTTGCTATGAAATTGTTTAGACACCAGACCTGGACCCGCGCCGCACTCCTGGCAGTGCCGGTGCTGGCTACCCAGGTGGCTGTGACCCAGTTACAGCGCGACGCAGGCTACGCTCCCTTCACTGCCGCAGTGGCACAGGAAGAGAAGAAAGCCGACACCCGCGAAACACGCCGTACTCCGGCGCTGCGCAACAAGGTCTACGAGAAGCTGGCAGAGGCGCAGGCCGCTGCTGAGGCGAAAGACCTGGCGGGCGCGAAGAAAATCCTCGACGGTATGGTGGCCGCGGGCGGCAAGAAGGCGCTGAACAGCTATGAGCTGGCCAACGTCTATAATCTTTACGCCTTCATCTACTACACCCAGGAAAATTACCCGCAGGCCCTGAAAGCCTACGAGAATGTTGTGGCTCAGCCCGATATTCCCCTGGCGATGGAAATCAATACCCGCTACACCATTGCTCAGCTGTACTTCGTGCAGGAAGACTGGGACCGCGGTATTGATGCGCTGCTCAAGTGGTTTGATATGACGGAAAGCCCCAACGCTGCAGCTTATGTGTTGCTGGCCCAGGGTTACTACCAGAAGAAGGACTACAACCGCGCCCTCACCAACGTGGAGAAAGCGATCTCCATGTACAACGAAAAGGGCAAGCTCCCCAAGGAGCAGTGGTATAACCTGGCGCGTTTCCTGTACTTCGAGAAAAACGATATCCCGAATACCGTGGACACGCTGGAAATTCTTCTGCAGCACTACCCCAAGAAGCAGTACTGGGTGCAGCTGTCGCATATGTACGGCGAGCAGAAGAAGGAAACCGACCAACTGGGCGCCATGGAAACCGCTTACGTACAGGGTATGCTCGACAAGGGTTCAGAGCAGGTCACTATGGCCTATCTCTACCTGAACGCCGATGTGCCTTACAAAGCGGCCACTGTCATGGATAAGGGGCTCAATGATGGCTCTATCGATGACAAGTCCAAGAACTGGGAAATTGCTGGTAGTGCCTGGCGTCAGTCCCAGGAGACGGACAAGGCGATTCCAGCGATGGAGAAAGCCGCGGCCAAGTCTGAAACCGGTGAGTTGTATGCGCGTCTGGGTAACATCTACCTCGATGGCGACCAGAACGAGAAGGCGATTACGGCCATTAACAGAGGCCTCAATCGCGGCGGGGTCAAGCGCCCTGACACGGCTCGTCTGGTGCTCGGCATGGCGTACTTCAATACCAAGCAGTACGACAATGCCCGCAAGGCATTCCAGGCAGCAGCCCGGGATGAGCGCTCAGAAAAGTACGCACGCCAGTGGATCCGCTACATGGATTCCGAGCTCGAGCGTCAGAAGGCCATGGCCGAGGGTTGATTCCCCGCTTTGGCCTGCGCTGAATCGCAGGCACAAAAAAGGAGCCGTGAGGCTCCTTTTTTTATTTCAATCCAAAAAGATTTAGATCGCGACAACGTTTTCCGCCTGAGGACCTTTCTGGCCATCAGTTACGTCAAACTGCACTTTCTGGCCGTCAGCCAGGGTGCGGAAGCCGTCGCCTTTAATGGCGCTGAAGTGGACGAATACATCTGGACCATCTTCGCGTTCGATAAAGCCAAAGCCCTTGCTTTCGTTAAACCACTTCACGGTTCCGGTAGTTGAAGACATAACAATAGTTTTCCTGTTACTTGAGGCGCCTGCCGGCTTGCCCTTCTAATCAATTTATATGGTTTACGTACCGATGAACTCGTGGGAACTTCGACCGCTATCCAAATCCTGCCGGCGATACAGTAAGCCGACTCTTCGAGTGTATCACTAGATCAGTAAATATCATCTTTCAGTGTCAAGAGAATTTCGGCAATAATGCCGATCCCCGAAACACCGGTGGTGCACCATGACGGGGCAGTTCCATCAATTTCGTTGCCGGTATACCCTGTGTAAACGCTTTTTTGTAATGTGAGATCGCCGTGCGCATTCTGCTTGTCGAAGACGACATACAACTGGGTGAATCCCTGGAGAGCGCCCTGCGCCTGGAAAAATATGCCGTAGATTGGCTGCGCAGCGGTGAACCGGTTCGCGCGGCTCTGGGTGCGACGCCCTACGACCTGATTATTCTCGACCTCGGTTTGCCGGGGGTTCCCGGTATGCAGGTGCTGCGCCAGCTGCGCGCCGATAAACACGACCTGCCTGTGCTGTTACTGACCGCCCGCAATACGCTTGATGACAAGGTCGACGGTCTCGACTCTGGTGCCGATGACTTTCTCACCAAGCCGTTTGAGATCGACGAGCTGTTTGCGCGTATGCGCTCGCTGTTGCGCCGCCGTGGTGGACAGGGCCGTGGTACGGCGACGATGCGGGCAGCGGGCATAGAAGTTGATCCTGCAGACAGGGCAGTCGCCTTCGAGGGAGAAACGCTGGACCTGACCGCGCGCGAATATGCGATTCTGGAAATCCTGGTGCGTAACGCCGGTCGTTTTGTTTCCCGGGCGCGTCTGGAGGAGGGCATTTACAGCTGGGGCGAGGAGGTTGGCTCAAATACGGTCGAGGTCTATATCTCGCGGCTGCGTAAACGCTTCGGCAGTGCCACTATCGAGACCATGCGCGGGGTAGGTTACCGCATCCCGACATGAAGCTCTCGCTGAAACAGCGGCTGGTGTGGACGCTGCTCGCATTCATGCTGTTTGCCTGGACCGCCTCTGCCGGTCTCACCTACTTTTACGCCAACCGGGTGCTGCACGCTCAGGTTGACCGGCAATTGGTCCAGTATGCCAGCCTGGTCAGTTATGTGACCGGGGTGTTTGCCCGCCAACTGGAAGACGGCCAACCCTTGTATGAGTCGTGGTCCGGCCACGCATATGATCGCGCCCACATCGAGCCAATTGTGATCGATCTACCCATCGCGCCGGAGCTCAGTCCTGCGGTGAATGTCTGGGAAAACGGCTACTTGATTGCAGTGACCGCCGACGCTCCGCATTTCGACCAGCCCGCTGCAACAGGCCTGGTATCGATGGACCGGGACGAAGGTGCCACCCATTGGCGTGTGTTGACCCTGTATAACGCGCAGGATGCACTTTGGATCCGTGTGGGCATTGAACTGGGCGCGGCCAGGACTGCCATGCTCGATACCGTGGGGCGTTCCCTGCAGCCGCTGGTTATTGTGTTGCCGCTGACGATATTGGTGTTGTTTCTGGGGGTTATGCGCGGCCTCAAGCCACTCGATGAATTGGCCAGGCAAATTGCCCGGCGCAAACCCGGCCTGCTAGACCCGGTCGATACCGAGACGGTGCCAGAGGAAGTTGAAGCGGTGGTTGATTCGCTGAATGACCTGTTGCACAGGCTCGCCGAGGCGCTGGAGGGTGAGCAGCGCTTCACTGCCAATGCGGCCCACGAACTGTTAACGCCGCTGGCTGCCATCAAGACCGAAGTGCAGCTATGCCAGCGGCAGCTGCAGACTGATGAAGGCGCGCGGATGCTGGGGCGGATCGCCGCTAGGGTGGATCGTGCCAGTCACTCGGTTGAGCAGCTGCTGACTCTCGCCAGACTGGATCCGGACCAGCCCATGCACCTGCAACCGGTGGCGCTGCGTCACCTGCTGGTGAGCGTGCTGGCCGAGAATGGTCACCTCGCTGCGGACCGTTCACTGGAGGTTGATCTCAACGAGGGCCCGGAAGTGTTGGTTGATGGCAGTGAAGAGGCCCTGGCGATTATGCTGCGCAATCTGGTGATTAATACATTCCGCTACGCAACCGAGCACTCAGTGGTACGCATTACTCTGGAGGAACCAGGCGTAATCACGATCGCCAACGATTGTCAGCCGCTGTCAGGTGAGGAGATGGCACGGATTACCGAGCGCTTTTACCGGGTGCCAGGCGCCGGCGGCGTTGGCAGCGGACTGGGTTTGTCCATCGTCAGCCGCATCGCCCAGTTGCATCAAGCACAGTTCAACGTCGGCGCAGGCGTCGACGGCCAGGGTTTCCGTGTGGAGATTCGCTTCCCCGTCTGAGGCGCGCCGCTATTCCTTTATGGGTGCGTGGGCCGCACCTACGAGGCCGGGGTGTGGGGCGGTAATGATTTGCACCGGTACCCTGGAGAGAAACTCTTGCATGGCGCCCTTGGCCCGGAAACGCTCCAGAAAGGCACTTTCACGGAGATAGGGTGTGATGCGCGGGACAATGCCGCCGGCGATAAACAGCCCGCCGTAGGCCCCGTTACTCAGCACGAAATCACCGCAACAGGATCCCAACAACGCGCAGAAAGTTTCCAGTGCGGTAACACAGTGGCTGTCACTCCCGGCCAGGGCGCGCTCAGAAACCTGAGCAGGCGTTAAATCTTCCACCGGCTGACCATTGATCTGTGCAATGGTCTGGTAGAGGCGCGCCAGGCCCGCGCCACAGACGAACAGCTCAGTGTAGATGTTGCCGTACTGGGGCAGCAGGTGCTGGAATATGGCCAGCTCTAGTTCGTTGCCGGGGGACAGGCCCGCGTGTCCTGGCTCGGCGTCACTGGCTACGGCTATGCCGTTCACTTGCCGCAATGAGGCGCCGCCCAGGCCGGTGCCAGGGCCCACAACCGCCAGCGGCAGTTCATTATTGGTTTCTCCCGCCTGCACGCCTTCGAGTTCGCCACTGCCCAGGTACGGAAGGGCGTGGGCATTGGCCTGAAAGTCGTTGAGCCAGAGAAATTGGGAAAAGCCGAATCGCGTCGCCAGCTCGCTGCAGGAAAAACCCCAGCCAATGTTAATCATCTGTACCCGGTCACCGGAAGGTGGAGCTGCTGCTGCAATACAGGCCTGCTGTGGTGGTGCTTCCTCGAGATCGCCAAGCCACTGCTCGATGACTTCTTCCAGGTTGTCGTACTCGTTGTTGCTGTAGCCGGTAACGGACCGAAAGTCGTTAATGTCAGCATCGTAGATACCGATGCGGGTATTGGTGCCGCCAACATCGGCGACGAGGCGAGTGTGGGGCATTATTGGACTTCGAGTATCTTCATGATGTTGGTGGAGCCGGTTTGACCCATGACGGTGCCCTTGGTGAGCAGGATCGAATCGCCCTTGCGCAAATAGCCGCCGTCTTGGAGGAATTCAATCGCGCGGGACTCGATTTCTTCGTCGTCGAAAGCGCCGGCATCGAAGAACTTGGGCACAACCCCTCGGCAGAGGGTGAGCTTTTGCAGAGTCTCCGGCCTGGCACTCATGCCGAAAATAGGGAGCCCGGAACTGAGGCGCGACATGAGCAGTGGGGTGCTGCCGCTCTCGGTCAGGCAGGCAATGCCGCGGACGTTGCCGTAGTGGTTGGCGGCGTAAATTGCGGCCATGGCAATGGTTTCCTGGGCCGTGGAGAACTGGCGTTCCAGTCGATAGCGAGAGGTGCGGGCAACGGCTTGCCGCTCGGCACCCAGTGCCGCGTCTGACATGGCTTTGACTACTTCCACGGGGTACTTGCCGACCGCGGTTTCAGCAGACAGCATGACTGCGTCCGTGCCGTCGAGCACGGCGTTGGCAACGTCAAATACCTCCGCGCGCGTGGGCATGGAGTTGTCGATCATGGACTCCATCATTTGTGTGGCGGTAATTACCACGCGATCCATTTTACGCGCGCGGGCAATGAGTTCCTTTTGAATACCGATCAGCTGCGCGTCACCCACCTCTACACCCAGGTCGCCGCGGGCAACCATGACGCCCAGCGAGGCGCGGATAATACCGTTGAGGATTTCTTCGTCGGCCACGACTTCAGCCCGTTCGATCTTGGCGATAATGCCTGCATCGACGTTGCTCTCGTTGAGTAGATCGCGAGTTTGCTGGATATCAGCTGCGCTGGACACAAAGGACACCGCCACGAAATCAGGTTTAACGTGGCTGAGTTCCTTGATGTCGGCCATGTCTTTTATGGTAAGCGCCGGGGCGGCCAGACCACCACCGAGTCGATTAATACCCTTGCGAGAACTTAGCTTGCCACCAATGACGACGGTGCACTCAACCGTTGAGGCAGTGACCTCATCGACCTTGAGTCGCATGCGGCCGTCGTCCAGCAGGAGGATGTCGTCGCGGCTGACGAAATTGCATAGCTCGCGATAGTCCAGGCCCACGGCGCGTTGATCGCCCTCACATTCACCCAGGTTCAGATCCAGCCGAAATGGGTCACCTTCTGCGAGTTGGACGGCGCCTTCGCGAAACGTGCTGATGCGGATTTTTGGGCCCTGCAGATCGGCGAGTATGCCCACGTAGCGCCCGGCGATGGCTGACTGTTTACGTATCCGCTTGGCCACGAGCGCATGCTGCTCGCTGCTGCCATGGCTGAAGTTGAGGCGGAATACGTCCACGCCGGCACTGATGAGCCTGGCGAGCATGTCCTCGGATTCACTGCCCGGACCTACGGTGGCAACAATTTTGGTCCGTCGATTTATTTTTGGTGTCACGTCGATGTCCAATCTGCGGGTGCTTTTGGACGCCAGTGCAAAGAGGCTGGCGTTAATCGGGTTTGTGGGGAACCGGTAAAGGAATAATGCCCTGTTGTGAGCGGTGGCGCCAGCGGGGAGCGCGTGAATCTTACCTGTCCAGGAACGCGCGCGTGAGATCTGGGAAATCGGTAAACAAACCGTCGGCTTTTACAAGCTCAAACAGCGCAGTGTGTAACTGCTCCACGGTTATGCCATCGGGCAGGTCGTCGGCACGCAAGGTATAGGGATGGACCACCAGGCCCGCCTCGTGAGCCAACTCCGCAAGTCCGGTACTGAATGCTGCTCCGCTGGCGCCATCGATTGTGAGCAACTGGGGAATCCAGGGGCCGATGCCATCGGCGTAGGTGGCGATATCGGCAATGCCCGCGGCGGTGCGCATGGCATCGTAGTCATTGTCACCGTCTTCGCCCCAGCTATTGTCGGCGATGAGTTGAATGAGCGGTAGCGGTGTGTTCAGTTCATGGCGCAGGCGCCTGAGGGTAGCCGCGTCGAAACACTGGAGAATGACCCGATCGGATTGGTCTGTGTAGCCGGTTTGCTCGAGCACGGCGAGAACCGCCTTGGCGGCGTCGTAGCCCTGCTGCGTGTGCCATTGGGGAGCTTTCAATTCGATGTAGAGACCTGTGTGGCGGCCGGTGCTGCGATTGAGGCCTGTGATGAGATCGATCTCTTCCTTTAAGGTAGGCACCGTGAAATGGCCGGTATCGAGTGGGAACCGCCCGGGATAGGCGGCTTCGCGCTCGCCGGTGTCGCGCTTAACAGTGCGCTCATGGGCGCGCAACGAGCGAATCTCCGCCAGACTGAAATCCAGCGCATAGTAGCGCCCATCCTCTCGGGCGCGATCGGGGAAGCGCTCTTCCACATCGGTGGTTGGGTCCAGGTGGATGTCGTGTAAGACAATAGGTATGCCATCGGCGGTTAATACCACGTCCTGTTCGAGAAAGTCCGCTCCCATGGCGTGGGCCATGGCCTTCGCTTCCAGGGTGTGTTCAGGCAGGTAACCACTGGCGCCGCGATGGGCGATCACCAGTGGATTGGCGGAGGCCACGCTTATGCCCAGCAGCGCCAGCAGGGCGCAAATAAACCGATACATGGGGAAAGTGTCTGGGCTGCCATCAGGGCAGTGCGCTCACCCAGTCGCTCTGCTCAAACCATTTTTTGCGCAGGTTGGTGAGCACGCCGGTTTTCTCGTATGCCCGCAGGTAGTTGCTTACCAGATTCTGAAAAGAGGGGTCGTCGAGGCTCACGGCAATGCCTACGGGTTCGATGGTTAACGGTTCCTGCAGCGTAACTAGGCCAGCGTCCCGGTGGCGCAGCACGGCGAGCTTGCACACGGCCATATCGGCCATTAGTGCATCCACTTTACCTTGCAGCAGCATTGCTACGCCGGCATCACTGCTCTCTACCGCCACCAGGTTAGCATCGGGGGCGATTTCGCTGACGAACATGGCGCTGGTTGAGTTCTCCACGGCGGCCAGCTTAAGGTCAGCGCGATTAAAGTCCTCGCTGTTCTGGGCGGCGGCCAGCACTGAACTGCGAGTCAGGATTGACTTGCCAGACATCATGTAGGGGCCGATGAAGTGGGCCCGCTCGGAGCGCTCCGGGGTAATCGAGAGATTCGACATAATCATGTCGATCTCATCGTTCTCCAGGGCGTCCAGCAGCTCGCCGAAGGGCAGGACCTTGATATCCAGCTCGACGCGCATGGCCTTGGCCAGGCCTTTGGCGAGATCAATATCAAAGCCCATGACGCCGCCTTGCTTGCTAATGGCCGTCATGGGCGGTTGGTCACCGGAGGTGCCTACCGTCAGGGTCTTGAAATCGATAACACGCTGCAGCGAGTCCCCCGCGAGAGTGACTGGGGTAATAGCGAGGGCAACAAGAAAAGCAAAACCCGGCAAAAGCCGGGTGAAAGAGGTGGTCATGGCATCTGTTTCCTTACATCACACAGTGCTTGGCAAATGTAGACGCCTCGCTGGCGGTCCATTCTCCCTTGTCCTTCTCGGACAGTTTTTCGCACCATTTTTCTGAACCCACCTCGCTGCCATCGATAATGCAGTTCTTGGCAAAGGTGGCAGCGTCGCCGCCTGTCCACTCGGATTTGGGTTGTTCTTTTTTCTCGTTACACCAGCGTTCACTACCCGGTTCAGCGCTGCAGGCGCTCAGAATCAGTGCGCCCGCAATAAGACCGGTGGCAAGGAAAGTTCGTTTCATTGTTGTGTCCTTCTGGGTGTGCATTCTCTTTCAGTATTGCACTGGTTTGGGAATGTCGCCAGTTTCGTGACATCTGGGTATCTGCAATTGCAATTTCCCGGGGGGTGCTAAATAATGGGATATGTCAGAATCACTATCCCACAACGACACCCGTACCCCGTCGCCGCCCTACGGTTACTCCAGGGAGTGTCACCACTCCCGCGAGCAGCAGATGCATATTGTGGCCGAGTATCATGCCCATAAAATCCGCCCCAGTCGCATTGCCTACCGGGTGGGTATTGATATCGCCTTTATCGAGGCACTGATCGCCGGAGAGGAGGAAGCTGAGCGATTCCCCGGCTGGTGGCTGATTATCGGCGCAAGCGCTATCAACAGCGCATGCGTGACAGCAAGCGCCGGCGCGGTGTCAGCCGCTACGAGCAGCAGCAAAAAATTGAGCGCGAATACCACCGCGAGGTGGATCTCTAGCAGCGCGCCTTGCTCGGCTTAGATTTCATCAGCCGGCCCCCGTTATAGTCAGGGGTTGATGCCGGGTAAATCATCACCATTATGCCAGACCGAACCCATCGGGGATTTTCCTCGGTTGGGCGTGTCGCTGAGCACGTCTATTTCACCGCCCGCCTTCAGGTACTCGGCGATTTGCGCATCGATTTCGTCGCGGATGCGCGTTTTCTCAACTTCATTGGTTTTGTCTGCAGCTCGATTCATGGCCTGGCCCTGATTGTAGTTCTGGCGCAAGCATCGGCCGCCTGAGTGACGTGCAGGCTACCAACAGGTGAAATTTTTATGACACGTATTCACCTGACACCAGATGCTTCGACCGCTAACAACACGCTAGCACTACATAAGATTTAACAATTCCGACATGTCCAGATCACATTTTTGTCACGTTGTCCTCTTAGACTGCGGCCCATAGCAACCGGTGAATGTGCCGGGAATATATGTGTCGTGCGTTCTTGCACTTTAAAACAGGGGTTCAACATGATTCGTGAAACTCGGCTGAAGCAGATATGGCTCGCGCTGCTTCTTACTTCGCTCACCGCCTGTGGTGGTTCTTCGTCTGACAATGTCTCGCCTGGTCAGATTGTTGTTGCTCCTGACGGCGACGGCGGTGGTGATGGCGGCGGAGACGGCGGTGGTGACGGTGGCGGAGACGGCGGCGGAGACGGCGATGTCGTCATGAGCGTTATTCCCGCGAGCCTGGAGTCGGTCATTACGCCTTCCGGTGAGACCGCGAACGACGGTCGTGAAATTTACGATATCGACGTGACCGCGCTGCCGGGTGGTCGCTTGAATCCCGAAGGCCTGTTGCTGGGCAACGACGTCGTGTTTCGAATTTCAGGCGGCGCCCTTAGCGTCGGCAACGGTTAAGGGAGAGATTGCAGAATGAACCGTACAAAACTTTACAGCGCCGTTGCGGCAGGCCTGCTGGTTTCCACCGGCTACAGCGCTCAATCACAGGCCCAGTCCTGTGTACTTGAAGTGGCCAAAGGCGCCACTATCGTCGGTGCGACCAACGAGGATTTCCTGGTCATCGAGCAGGGTTGTCAGATCCGCGCCGAAGGTACAGCCGAGCAACCGATTAACTTTACCGCTGACAAGGCGGTGACTGGCGAGGTTGAGAACAACGAACGCGGCCTCTGGGGCGGCCTGGTCATCAACGGCTTCGCACCGATCAACGATTGCCCGGAAGGCGTCGCAGGTGGCACCGCTGAGTGTACCAAGGAAGGCGAGGCGAACTCCGGCCTGTTTGGTGGTGACGATCCCGCTGACAACAGCGGTATCCTGAAGTATGTGGTTGTCTCTTACGCAGGCTCCAACGTCGATCCAGAGAACCAGTTGAACGGCATTGCGTTCCAGGGTGTCGGTTCCGGTACAGAAGTTGATTACGTGCAGGTTCACAACAACCTGGACGACGGTATCGAATTCTTCGGTGGTACTGTATCCGCCAGCCACGTGGTACTGACGGGTAATGCCGATGACTCCCTCGACTGGACTGACGGTTGGCAGGGCAGCATTCAGTACTTGTACATGGAGCAGAAAGACAGCGGCGATAACCTCATCGAAGCGGATAACCGCGAAGGTGACGAGAACGCTGAGCCGCGGTCACTGCCCGATATCACCAACATGTCTGCTTACGGTCTGGGTGGCGAGAACGGTCTGCGCTTCCGCCGCGGTACTGGCATTCACCTGACTAACAGCTTTGTTGTGGACTCCGGTACCTGTCTGCGTATTGGTGGTGAATCGCGCAACCTGCTCGGTACGGATCTGACGATCGGCGGTACCAGCTTTGGCTGTGCCGAGACACATCGGGATGACGACGACGGCGCGGTCGAGGCCTACCTCGATACCGCAGAAGAAGTCTCCCAAACTGGCGGCCAGGTGAACCCTGTCACACCGTCCGGTGACTTTGAATCAGCACCCTTTATCGGCGCGTTTGGTGGCGATGACTGGACAGCTGGCTGGACAGTAGCGGGTTCCGTGAGCAACGGTGGCGGCGACCTGCCGAGCACAGGTTGTCCCGCGGGTACCACAGAGGGTGGCGATATCAACGGTACGCCTTCCTGCATTTTGCCCCAGAGCATTACATCTGACCTGACCTTGTCGTCCGGCAACTTCTATGTGCTCGATGGCAAGGTTGTTGTCGGCGGCGACAACGCAGACTCCGCGACCCTCACTGTGAACGCGGGTGTGACTATCGTAGGCGATGACGCCGAGGACTTCCTGGTTATCTCGCGGGGTTCCCAGATAGTCGCGAACGGCACCGCCAATGCGCCGATCACGCTCACCGGTCTCGCCGACGTCGACGGCACAGGTGTGAGTGACGCGACACGCGGTCTGTGGGGCGGTCTGGTGATCAACGGTAACGCGCCGATCAACGACTGTCCTGAAGGTGCTGTTGGTGGCACCGACGAGTGCACCAAAGAAGGCGAGGCCAACTCCGGTCTGTTTGGCGGTTCCGATGCCAGCGACTCAAGCGGTAGCCTCAAGTACGTGGTGGTCAAGTACGCCGGCTCTAACGTTGACCCTGAGAACCAGCTCAACGGCATCGCATTCCAGGGCGTCGGCTCCGGCACCATGGTCGATTATGTGCAGGTTCACAACAACCTGGACGACGGCATCGAGTTCTTTGGCGGCACTGTTTCTGCCAAGCACTTGGTGCTCACAGGCAATGCCGATGATTCTCTCGACTGGACAGACGGTTGGCAGGGCAACATTCAGTACCTGGTGATCAACCAGGCGGCTGATTCAGCAGACAACGGTATCGAAGCAGACAACCGCGAGGGCGACGAAAACGCCATGCCGCGCTCTGCGCCGATGATTGCCAACATGTCCATCGTTGGCAACCCGGGTGAGCGCGGTGTTCGTTTCCGCCGCGGTACCGGTATCCGCATGTACAACACCTACATTACCGACAACGCCACCTGTATTGACGTCGACGGTGACACCTCCAACGGCCTGCTGGGCACCGAAATCCTGTTTGACGGCGTGTCCTTCAATTGCCCTGAGGTGGTTGACGGTGACAACCCCGAACTGCAGTCCTACCTCGACAGCCTGGGCAATGTGTCCCAAACCGGTGGCTCTGTCATGCCGGTAGATCTCGCGGGCATGGGTGACTTCGAAACCGTTGACTTCATCGGTGCGGCAGACCCTGCCAACGACTGGACTGCGGGTTGGGCCTTCGGTGACATCGACCTTGGCAGCCCGGACTTCCCGGCTGAGCCTGCGGGCTGTCCCGATGGCATTACCGAAGGTGATGACATCAATGGTACGCCCTCGTGCCTGCTGCCGCAGAGCATCATCGCCGACATGCAGCTGACCATGGGTAACTACTACGTACTCGACGGCAAGGTGACCGTGGGCGGTGATAACACCGACTCAGCAACCCTGACGATCGATGCTGGTGTAACCATCGTCGGTGACGACGCCGAGGACTTCCTGGTCATATCTCGCGGTTCCCGGATTGTGGCAAACGGCACGGCAACCGCGCCTGTCACACTGACCGGCCTGGCCGACGTGGATGGCAGCGGTGTTGCTCCGGTGACTCGCGGTCTCTGGGGTGGTCTGGTGATCAACGGTAACGCGCCAATCAACGACTGCCCTGAGGGTGCTCAAGGCGGCACTGTTGAGTGCACCAAGGAAGGCGAGGCCAATTCCGGCCTGTTCGGTGGCGCGGATGCCGCCGACTCAAGCGGTAGCCTCAACTATGTTGTGGTCAAGTACGCAGGTTCCAACGTCGACCCCGAAAACCAGCTGAACGGTATCGCCTTCCAGGGCGTGGGTTCCGGCACCATGGTTGACTTCATCCAGGTCCACAACAACCTCGATGACGGAATCGAGTTCTTTGGCGGCACCGTTGATGCCAAGCACGTTGTACTCAGCGGCAATGCAGACGACTCGCTGGACTGGACCGACGGTTGGCAGGGCCGACTGCAGTATGTCCACATCGTCCAGGCTGATGACTCTGCCGACAATGGTATCGAGGCTGACAACCGTGAAGGTGACGAGAACGCCGAACCGCGTTCCAACCCGACCATTGCCAACATGTCCATCATGGGTAACTCCGGCGAGCGCGGTATTCGCCTCCGCCGCGGCACCGGTGCTGACCTCTACAACGTGATGGTGAGCGGCAACGCAACCTGTATCGATGTGGATGGCGATACCTCGATCGGGCTGATAGGCATGGATATCAATATCGAGAGCGCGTCTTTCGGTTGTCCTGAGGTTGTCGACGGCGACAACGCGGACCTGCAGATTTACCTGGACGGCGCGGTTAACGTGACCCAGGACGGCAGTATTCCGACGGCCGCCACTCTGCCATCCGATGGATTCTTTGAATCCTCTGACGTGGTCGGTTCCGACTTCGACAGCTGGAAAGGCTCCTGGGTATTTGGCCTGTAAGCGACGAGAGTGCATTACATGAAACGCAATCGACTAGCAGCAGCGGTCACCTCAGTGCTGGCGGGACTTTCCGCCGGCACTGTTGCACAGGACATTGATGTTCCTTCGCCGCAAATCGAAGAAGTCTTTGTGCTCGGTGAGTTCATTCCTGATGAAAAGCGAGACACCTCTGAAATCTCCAATGTGGTTGGCGAAGAGGATATGAACATCGTGCCCGAGACCACCGTGGGTGCCACCCTGGCCCGTGTATCCGGTCTCAGTCTCGTGGGTGGCAAGTACGTCTATGTCCGCGGGCTCGGGGAGCGCTATTCATCAACCCTGCTCAATCGCTCAAGGATTTCATCTCCGGTACCGTTTCAGAAAACGGTGCCCCTGGATATCGTCCCCAACAATATCGTGAAGAGCCTGCTGGTACAGAAGACCTATTCTGCCCAGTATCCAGGTGATTTTTCCGGTGGTGTGGTTGATATCCGTACCAAGACAATCCCGGATGAGGATTACCTGACGGCCAAGTTGAGGATCGGTGGCAACTCCGAGACCACGGGTGGCGACGGCATCTTCTATCGCGGTGGTGAAAACGACAACTGGGGTTGGGACGATGGTACGCGCAAGATCCCCAAAAACATCCAGGGTCTGACCAGCGAAGAGTTTGAGGACGTCGACTACCCGGCCAAGTCGAATCTCGGAGCCAGTTTCTATAACAACTGGGACATCTATGAGAAGGACATGAAGCCTATCTATTCCGGTGATCTGGAACTGGGTAAGCGCTTCGACCTCGATAATGGCCAGGCCATTGGCATTCTTGCGAACGTCAAATACACCAACATCTGGAACAATACGATCAAGGATCTGGCGCGCTATGAGTTCACCGGTGTGGACGGTGGCAGCAACCAGACAGTGGATTACACGCGTTGGATCACCAAGCAGACGGTGAACCTGAGCGGCTTCCTCAATGTTGGCTGGGAGATCAACCAGGACAACTCGCTGTCCGTTACCGCGCTGAATCTGCGTCAGTCCGAGGACGAGGTGCAGCAGGACCGCGGTTTCTCTTCTGAGGACGATGTGACCGATGGCACCTTCGTGGAGAGCTATCGCCTGCAGTGGACCGAGAACGAAATCATTTCCTATTCGCTGAACGGTGAGCATTACTTCAGCGGCCTCAACGATATGCTGCTGGAGTGGCGGGTTGTCGACGGCAGCGGTTCCCGTGAAGCCCCTGATACCCGCACCTATACCTACGCCGAAGATAACTCCGGCAATATGGCCGTGGTGCATCCGGGTAGCCAGGCCGCGGGTGATTTGCGCGATGTATACCAGGCGCCTGATCGCAACTACAGCAAGCTCGATGACACGATTGAGGAATACGGCTTTGATATCGAACTGCCCCTGGACTTTCTCGATAGTGTGATCAAAGCGGGTTACTCCACTTACGAGCGTACTCGTGAGAGCGAAGACCGCCTGTTTCGATTCGAACTACAACCCGGTACACCTCAGTATGTTGCATGGCAGACGCCGCGGCAGTTGTTCAGTAATGACAACTGGATAGATCAGTACCTCGCCGTACGTGATTTCTCGGCAGGCCAGGCGAATGCTTCGGGTATTTTCCCGTTCGCCGAATCTTCGGAGGAAGTAGAAGGGTTCTACGGTTCCTGGGATGCTCAAATTCTGTCGACGGTGCGCTTACAGTTGGGTGTGCGCGACGAGCAAACTGATATTGTCGCCGATGCGTGGGGCGGCAATACAGATCCAGGCACCGAAAACCTGGTCAAGCGCTCTTATAGCGACACGCTGCCTGCAGTGTCGATGACCTGGGAGTTTGTGGAGAATATGCAGCTGCGTTTTGCCTGGTCTGAGACGGTTAACCGTCCCAGTCTTTTGGAGATTACCGGTTCGACGCTGCGCAATCCCGAGGACCAGAACCTCTACCGCGGCAACGTGTTCCTGGAGCCGGCGGATGTAGAGAACTATGACGCCCGTTGGGAGTGGTATTTCGGCAGCGCGGATGAAATGTCGTTGGGTGTGTTCTACAAGGAATTCACCGACCCCATCGAGATTGCCAAGATTCAGGCCCAGGGGGATATTTTCACCTGGTTCAATGCCGAGGAAGCAGAGTTGGAGGGTGTGGAGTTTGATATCCGCAAGGATCTTTACTTTGCTACCTGGTTTGACCTCGACCCGGTGTGGGATGGGTTTCGCATTCAGGCCAACGTGTCGTGGATAGACTCTGAGGTGACACTGCTTGGTGACGGTGAAACCGCTGCGGATATTCCGCTGACAGGTGGCCGCCAGATAGCACCTCTGTTCTCCAATGAACGCCAGATGACGGGCCAGTCAGATGTATTGGGCAACCTGCTGTTTGTGTTCGAGGACTACGATCTGGGGATTACCACCAGCCTGGCTTACAACTACACCGGTGAGCGGATTGCGCTGGTGGGTGAAAACAATGCGCCGGACATTATTGAAGAAGCCCGCGGGCGTGTTGATCTGCTGTTCAAGTATGCATTGCCCTGGGGCAATGACACGCTGGAATTCGAAGCCAAGGCGGCGAATATCCTCGATTCCGAGGTTGAGCTGACCCAGGGTGGGCAACTTTATGAGCGTTGGGACCCCGGCGTGACTTACAGCTTTGGCCTGAAGGCCAGGTTCTAGTGATCAGGGGCGCTTAGCGCCCCTTTTTTTGTCGACTCAAAGTGTCTTCGAGGGTGTGAAGCTTTGCTAGCAAGCGTCGGGAGTCAGCCTGCGAAATGGCGACGCTCTTGAGAGACGGCGATTATGCCCCTACGGAAACCAGTTCAGTCTTGCTGGTGCCGTCCTTGTTCTCTTGGTATCGGTACTTCACGGTACTGCCGGAGGGGGCTTCTTTCAGACGCGTATCTTCCGGCAGTTTAAACTCCATTTTTTCACCCCGGCGAACGCGGCAATTGGCATCCTCGTCATATTTCTTCGCGGAGTGAAATTTCACACTCTGGCTGTCACCGGATTCGTACACAGTGCCTTCCAGCAGGCAGTCTTTATTGGACTCTGCCAGGGCCAGGCAAGGCGTGATCAGCAGGGCGGACGTCGTTACTGCAGCGATGAATGTTCTCATTGTGTAATACCTCTTGCGCTCGGGTGGCGTTCAACTGCGCCACACCGTGGGTTGCGACCATATATTCATTGTTCTGTCATAAAACAATAACAATAGCCTGTTAGGTGATGGTGAAAATATACCCATAAATCTGACTGGCCATCTATCGTTGTCACAAAAAATTCATATTTGATTCATACACATGACACATAGACGTCATGGTCAAGGTGGTGCGTTTGACGCACTCATAGCGTCTGTCAAAAAAGGGTCACATTCCTGTAAAAAACCCGCGTTATGGTGGCGCAAATAGCCCGACCACCCGGTGGTCGAAACGACTCACGTTGCTGACTCTTACAGATCTATGAATATGCGTTCGCTGGTTATCGCTTTGACACTGAGCTTTGTTGCTTCTGCGGCACACAGCCTTTCCCTGGCACCCGAAGAATTTTCGGCGTCCCGTCAGCTGGCTTGTGTGTTGGCTGAGCAGTCGCTGGGTTACTTGTCAGAAGACGAGTATGGCGCCCGTACCCATACCGTGCTCGATGGATTTGATGATCTCGAGAGAGACAACATTCTTTCCAAAGCGCTCGGCTACGTGGATGGCCTGATGTTTGCAATTGATGCCGGTGATCATGCCGAGGTCGATGCCCGGTTGGAAAGTTTTGTCGGCAGCGATTCCTGTGCCGATGGCGGTGGTTTTCGCCGCGTGACTGTCAGCCTGTAACGCCACACACCTGGCGAAAGCCCGCCGCGGTGAATGGGATCATATGATCGTAGGCCGCCTGAAAGTCGCTTGAGCGGCACTTGCCCCCGGATAATTTGTCGATCCTGTCGGTCTGGGCGAGGGTCAGGGTCAGCGCCCCCGACAGATTGTGGTAGCACAAGTACAAGTCTTCATCGCGAGCGCCAGGTAAGGCCCCGCGCAACGCTTCGATGAACTCCAGCACCAGTTTATCGAACAGTTTTGTCATCATTTTCTCGTCCCAGTAGGGGGAGTTGTTGATGTACGCAATCAGCGGGACGCTTTTCCGTCGGTGGTGCAGTGCATGCATGGCCTGACCCGAAACTCGGCGGAGTTTGCCGGCCTGGCGCATCGCCTCAGCGAGCGCTACAGGGGCATCAGTGTGGATTGTCTCGGCCGGGGTAAGTCGGAGTACGATACCAATACGGCAAACTACAATCCCGGCACTTATGTGCAGGAAATGGTCTCACTCCTTGCCGACCTCGATATCGATCAGGTTATGCTGTGCGGTACCTCCATGGGTGGATTCATGTGGTTTATTGTGGCGGCCACCCAACCCGCACGTATTCGCGGCATGATCATCAATGACATCGGCCCCGAGATTGACCAGCGTGGACTGGACCGGATCAAAGCCTATGTCGGCAAGACCAGCCCGGTAACCACCTGGGGCGAGGCAATCCAACAGGCCCGTGAACTCAAGGCCATCGCTTTCCCGGATTTCACGGATGATAGATGGCTGGGCTTTACCCAGGGTATTCATAGGGACAAGGGCGGAGTGCCGGTTCTGGCCTATGATGCCGCCATATCTCAGCCGATAGACGATAACGAGGAGTCCGCTGTTCCTCCCGATCTATGGCCCGTGTTCGACACTCTGGATAGTAAGCCGTTGCTGGTTGTGCGTGGGGAGTCATCTGACATCCTTGCCAAGACCTGTGTTTCGGCAATGCAAGTCAGGAAGCCTGATCTTGTCTATGCGAAAATTCCCAATCGGGGGCACGCCCCAACCTTGAACGAGCCCGCGTCCAGGCTGGCGATTGATGAGTTTTTAGCCCGCCTGTCCTGAGCGATTCGACCAGATCATCAATGACAGCTCGCAGAGCTATGATCGAGAGCTGTGCTGAACTAAGCGTTTAGTCACTTGCCATTGTCCTTGCGAATAAGCACAGTGCGATAACACATTGCAGCAGCGAGAACAGAAGAGGTGACAGACCTCTCTATGACGAATGGCATCGACAGAACCCCCTGAGTCTCGCCGCCATACGGTGGAGTTGGTAAACAGCAGAGGATGTAGCGCCCGAATATCCAGTGTTGGGGCCGCATTACTATCTTTGCGGGTCCCAGATTTGGCAGGCGAACTGCGCGACGTTGTACTGGGCTATGAATCCGTCCAGGACTACCTCGAGGATCCTTACTATCTTGGTAGTGTGGTCGGGCGCTACGCGGGGCGTATCGCCCAGGCCACATTCACGCTCGATGGTGTTCGCTATCAGCTGAATCGCAATAGCGCTCCGCATCATCTTCACGGTGGCAGCGTGGGCTTTAGTCGTCATACCTGGTCATTGGAGCAGCCCAGCCCGAGTGTCGCGCAGCTGCGCCGCCTTAGCCCGGATGGTGAAGAAGGGTACCCTGGGGCGCTTGAAGTTTCCGTGCGTTACACGCTCACTGATGACAATGCGCTGCGAATTGAATACCAGGCAGTCACGGATAAGCCCACCGTCATCAACCTGACCAATCATGCGTACTTCAATCTGGAGGGACATGCGGCAGGAAGTATCCATGATCATCGCCTGCAGCTTTTCAGCGACAAAGTGGCTGACCTCGATGAGGATGCTATTCCTACGGGGGCGCTAGTGTCTCTGGCGGGTTCGCTTTTGGACTTTACCAGCCCCGCCGCTGTCGGTGACAGGATGGGTGTCGATGGCATTGATCATGCGTGGATTTTAGCGGGAGGCGACACGCAGTTGGAAACACCTGTGGCCTGCCTTGAGGCACCGATATCCGGTATCCGTTTGGAGGTGTTTACTGATCAGACCGCAGTGCAGGTTTATACAAGCAATTTTCTCCCGCAAGGGTTGTCAGGCAAGAATCATTGCCAATACGGGCCACACCAGGGAATTTGCCTTGAAACTCAGCGGCTGCCCAATTCCCCCAATGTGGTTCATTTCCCATCGACAGAATTGCGCCCGGGGCAGGTCTACCAGAGCGCAACTGTTTACCGCTTTTCCGTATCAAAGTCCTGACGGCCTGTACCAGGCGGACAGTGCGCCAGCATCGATGTTCACAGGGAAATTTTTCTATCAACCGGCTAGAAACTTTTACAAAAGAACCGATATACTGGCCGGGCCGCTTAAGGCGTTAGAACAGAAAATTACTTGTCACTTATAAATAATTGCAGCCTGGAACAGTACTATGCATTGCACGACTTACCTGCAGGCTAACCGGCACTTCTAAGCACTGTATTTCCTCTGTGGCGGCACTGGTGCGCCGCCATATTTTTGCCTGAACACTTTTGGAGTAAGCCATGCGCGGTATCTTGATCGTTTATATTCTTGGTTTGGGGGTGGCCTGGGCGGGTAGCCAGGGGTCGGCCGAGTTTGCCGGGCTGCCGGTATTCGCACTGTGTGCGCTGCTGGCATTTGTCATCCAGTGGGTGGCCTTCGTGCCGGCCTACCTGAAGCAGACAGAAAAGTTTTACGACCTGATTGGCAGCACCACCTACATCACCTGCGTGCTGTTAGCACTGGTACTGGCCGGTGCCTATGACACGCGATCGCTGATTCTGGCGGGTTGTGTTCTTATCTGGGCTGGTCGATTGGGAAGCTTCCTGTTTGCCCGCATTCACCAGGATGGTGCCGACGATCGCTTTGACAAGATCAAACCCAATCCGCTGCGTTTCTTCTTTACCTGGAGCTTGCAGGGCCTGTGGGTGCTGATTACTGCGGGTGCCGCACTGGCGGCAATCAGCGCGGGTAACGCATCCCCCGTGGGTGCAATTGAAATTCTCGGCGCTTTGCTGTGGTTAGCGGGTTTTGCGATAGAAGTGGTTGCCGACCGCCAGAAGCGCGCGTTCCGCAGTCGGGCTGGCGCTGGCCAGTTTATTACCGAGGGATTGTGGGCGCGTTCCCGGCACCCCAATTACTTCGGTGAGATTCTGCTGTGGTTTGGTGTGGCGCTGATTGCTGCGCCTGCGCTGCATGGTTGGGCGTTGGTTGCCCTGATATCACCGGTGTTTGTCTACCTGTTGCTCTCGAGAGTCAGCGGTGTGCCGCTACTGGAAAAGAAGGCAGAAGCCAAGTGGGGTGGGCAGGAGGATTACGAAGCCTATAAGGCGCGCACGCCGGTGTTGATGTTGAAGCTCTGGTAGTCTGGCTTTAGCTTTGAAGATTAACTTCGATCACTTACCATCTGCGCCTATTCGGTTCAGTTAAACAGATTTACGAGGTACCCATGACCGAAACACTGCGCATTTGGCACGACATGCTGGCCAACAAGGACCCTTCACGCCTGGAGGAGGTGATTGCCGATGACTGCGTGTTTGTTTCGCCGGTACTGCACACCCCTCAGGAAGGGGGCGAGTTGACCCGGATGTACCTCACCGGCGCCTTCCACATTCTCAATGTGGGTGGCGACTTTCATTACGTCAAGGAAGTGGTTAGCGGCGACCACGCGGTGCTGGAATTTGTCACTAAGGTGGATGGCCTGGACGTGAATGGCGTGGATATCCTGACGTTTGATGCGCAGGGCAAGATCTCCGAGTTCAAGGTCATGCTGCGCCCGCTCAAAGCCGTAGTTGCGGTTCAGCAGAAAATGGCCGAGATGTTGGAGCAGTTATCTGCCTGATCGCCGTGCATGGGCTATAGTTTGGGTATCCCAGACAGGAGTCCCAGCATGTTGAACAAGCACGTCGCCGTTGCCGGCAAACCCCTTGCTGCCCTTGTGGCAGCCCTGGCCCTTGGTCTCACCGCCTGCGGTGGGGACGAGCAGGCCGCAGCGCCTGCTGCCCCGGCGGTTGTGGAGTCCGAACCGGTACAGGAGGTTGCGCAAGTGGCTACGATCGAAGGTGAGGTTTTTTACCGGGAGCGGATCATGTTGCCCCCCGGCAGCGAGGTCGAGGTACAGCTGGAAGATATTTCCCGTGCTGACGCCATGGCCACAGTGATGGCCAGCGTGCTTCTGAAGCCCCAGGGTGGGCCGCCATACCCCTTCAGTATCGAATACAAGCCCAGTGAGATCGATGAACGGATGCGCTATGCACTGCGTGTTCGCATCACCGATCCCAATGGACAGTTGCGCTTTACCAATACCGAATATATCGATCCCTTTAGCGGCAACCCTGTAAAAGTGATGGTGCAGAGCGTCGCCAGGGCTGAGCCCCAGGCGCCGTTAGCCACCGGCGGCGCAGCAGCCTCGGATCAGGACGTGGAAGAGGGCACCATCGTGTGGTACCTGGAAACTCTGGGTGGGGAGTCAGCCCCCGCGGGAGCCGGTGGCAAACGGGTGGACCTGCACATGAACCAGGGCAAGAGCACCGCGGCCGGTTTTGCCGGCTGCAATCGCTACACCGGTGGATTCAGCTCCGATGGGCGCTCGACCCATGGCACTCCTCTGTCGTTTGGCAATATGGCCACCACCATGATGGCCTGCCCTGACGGCGGTCAGTTGGAGCAGAGTTATTTGCAGACGCTGGGCAAGGTTGATGCCTACCGCATGGACGGCGACAAGCTCGCATTGCTGTCCGGGGGTGACATCGTCGCAACGTTCAGCCAGCAGTAGGCTTATCCCATGGAGCTCGATCCCCGGCAGACGTTAATCGTCGCCATTCTGGTCCTGTATCTGGGGCGCTACCTCAACGGGCGCGTGAACCTGCTGCGCAACTACAATATTCCCGAGCCAGTCACTGGCGGTTTGCTGGCATCGTTGCTGTTTGGCCTTCTCTACGCCTTTGCTGATACCGAAGTCACGTTTGATATGGCTAATCGGGACATGCTGTTGATTGTGTTTTTCACGACCATTGGCCTGTCTTCCCGAATTGATGTGCTCAAACAGGGTGGTAAGTCGCTGCTCATCCTGCTGGTATTGGCCGGTGGCTACCTGATGATGCAGAACCTGGTGGGTATTGGCATTGCCACAGCCACCGGCGGTCCGCCTGTGCTGGGTGTGCTCACCGGGTCGGTCAGCCTTAGCGGTGGTCATGGCACCGCGATTGCCTGGGCGCCTACCTTCGCCAGTGAGTACGGTATTCCCTATGCGATGGAGATTGGCCTGGCCTGTGCCACCTTTGGTTTGATCTTCGGGGGATTATCGGCGGCCCCATCGCTCGTTTCCTGGTCTGGCATTACAAACTGGCGCCGGAAACAGACGTCGATCTCACTGTCGGTTTCCGCTACAAGGAACACGAAATTATCGACGTCGATGGCATTCTCAAAGTGCTGTTGGTGATCGCCATTGCCATTGGCGTGGGCATTCATCTGAATGATTGGCTGGGACAGCTCGGACTGAAACTGCCGGAGTTTGTCACTTGCCTGTTTGCCGGCATTATTCTCACTAACAGCCTGCCGCGTTTCCTGCCCAAGTATCAATGGCCCACGGGTACCCGCTCCCTGGCGCTGGTGTCCGATGTCAGCCTGGGCCTGTTCCTGGCCATGTCGCTGATGAGCTTGCAGCTTTGGGCGCTGGCGGATCTTGCTGGCTCAATGATGATGCTCCTGGTGGCGCAGGTGGTCTTGATTACCCTGTTCTCGGTATTCGTGGTATTTCGGTTGCTCGGTGCCAACTATGACGCTGCGGTGATGTGTTCCGGCTACTCCGGCCTGGCGCTGGGTGCCACACCGACCGCCATTGCCAATATGACCGCCGTAACCAAGTCTCTGGGCCCGGCTCCGCGGGCATTCATTGTGGTGCCACTGGTGGGCGCATTCTTCATTGATCTGTGCAATGCCATGGTGATCAACCTGCTGCTGAGCTGGTTTGGTTAGCGCAGCTGCCGGTAGTCATGGGCACCGCAGCGTGTATATAATCCGCACCCCACGACCTATCAAGGCATTACATGACGCGCTCTGACCAGCTCAGCAAGAACATCACCGCCCGGGCGCTCGCCCTGGTGGCGCTGCTGTTCGTGGCTGCGCTGCAGGTTGAAGAGGCCGGTCATGATTTTTGGCACAGTGCGGATGACAGTGTTGTCCACTGCCTGATCCAACAGTCCGGCAATGATGTCGCCCCCCGGCGGTTGCATCGCTGGTGCTGCCTGAACTGGGCGCACATGCGCGAGAGGCAGGGCCCGTGCTCACGGCCCGGGCTGGTGCGGTTGTCCCCTTTTTGTCTAGAGGTCCTCCCTTTATCTCCTGAATAAGAACACTAGATTTTTACCCCAGGAGATAGACATGAAACGACTGATTCCCCTCGCTGTGGCTGTGGCCGCGGCGAACGCCGCGTTAGCGCAAGATGACCCCGCCATGGAGCATGTGCTGGTCTCGGTACCCCTGCACAAACAGGAGGCCGAAACTGCGCTGCCCGTTACCGTACTCAGTGGAGAAGAACTGCGTCGGGCTGCCGCCAGCACCATCGGTGAGACCCTTGAGAACAAGCCTGGCATTGCGAATGCTTCCTTCGGTCCGGGTGTTGGTCAGCCGGTTATCCGTGGCCACCAGGGCGCTCGCGTCACCGTGCTGCAAAACGCTACCAGCAGCGCTGACGCTTCCAACATCAGCGCGGATCACGCCGTATCGGTAGAGCCCATGCTGGCGGACAGTATCGAGGTACTGCGTGGACCTTCAACCCTGCTGTATGGCGGTGGTGCTATTGGTGGTGTGGTCAATGTCCTGGACAATCGTATTCCCACCACCCTGCAGGATGAGGCCAGCGGTGGCCTGGAATATCGACACGACACCGCATCGGACCTCGACAATGTGGTGGGCCGCTTCGACGGCAGTGCCGGCAACTTCGCTTTTCATGCCGACATGCTTTACCGGGACTGGAGCGATCTGGAGATTCCCGGCTACGCCATGCACGAGGAAGATCACGACGAGCATGACGAAGACCACGACGAGCATGACGAGCACGACGAAGAGCACGAGGAACATGAAGGCGAAGAACAGCGCAAAGGTGTGCTGGAAAACACCTCAGGGCGCACCAAGAGTTTGACCCTGGGCGGTGCCTTCCACTTCGACAGCGGCTTTGTCGGCCTGGCGGTCAACCGCCTGGAGAATGAATACGGGATTCCCGCAGGTGGCCATGGCCATCACGATGAGGAAGAGCACGACGAGCACGACGAGCACGACGAGCACGACGAGCACGAAGGCGAAGAGCATGACGAGCACGGCCACGGTGACGGCATTACCCTGGACGTTGAACAAACGCGTTATGACGTTGCTCTGCACCTGCACGAGCTGCCCGGCATGGACGTGGTCCGCGGCTTCCTGACCTATACCGATTACGAGCACTCGGAAATTGAAGGTAACGGCGAGGTGGGCACCACTTACTCCAATGAAACCTGGGAAGGCCGGCTCGAGGCAGTACACCAGCCCATGGGCAACTTCCACGGTGTGCTGGGTCTGCAGGCGCTCAGTGGTGAATTCAGTGCTCTGGGCGAGGAAGCCTTCATTCCGGTGACTGATAACAGCGAGATTGGCGTATTCCTGGTCGAGGACTACCACGCCGGCGATTGGCTGTTTGAGCTCGGCGCGCGTTTCGATCGCGATGAGCGCGATCCTGATACCTTTGCGGCCAGCAAGGAGACCTTTAGTTCCTTTAGCGCCTCCGGTTCGGCACTGTGGACCATCGACGAGGCCTGGCAGTTAGGTGCGGCGTTGTCCATGGCAGAGCGAGCACCCACCACCGAAGAGCTGTACTCCAACGTGGAGGCCGAAGACGAGCACGATCTGGTGGTGCATGCAGCGACGGGCGCCATTGAGATTGGCGATGCCAACCTGGACACGGAAACCTCCAACAATATCGACCTCAGCGTTGATTGGATGGGTGAGGATCACTCCGTTACCGTCACCGCCTACTACAACGATTTCGAGGATTACATCGGCCTGCTCGCCACGGGCGAGGAAGTGGACGAGACCCCGGTCTATGTTTACAACCAGCAGGATGCCGAGTTCTATGGCCTGGAAGTAGACACCCAGTGGACGCTGATGAGTGCCGCCGGTGGTGATCTGCGCCTTGACCTCTATGGCGATATCACCCGCGCTAAGCTGGATAACGGCGACGATGTGCCGCGCCTGCCTCCGGTTCGGGTCGGTAGCCGCCTGATGTGGTCTGCCGAGAACTGGGAGCTGTGGGCCAGCGTTATCGACGCGGCTGATCAGGATAATCCCGGCGCCAATGAAGAGGAAACCGAGGGCTATACCCGTTGGGACCTCGGCGGTGAGTATCGCTTCATCGTAGGCGGCAACGAGATGGTCACGTTTGTGAGCTTCAAGAACATCTCCGATGAAGAGATTCGCCTGAGCACCTCCTTCCTGCGCGAGGTGGCCCCGGAGGCCGGCCGCTCAATCGAGGCGGGCATCCGCTATAGCTTCTAGCGCTTAAGTCTGTATAATCGCCGCCCCTCCCTATTCGGGGGCGGCCGATTCTGCCGCCCAAGGAAACGACATGTCTACGCAAGCGGCGGTAACCAGCTTTTCAGAGCTGGCCCTTCCCGAATTCCTGCAAAAAGCTCTGGCCGACGTTGGCTACGAGACGCCTTCCGCTATTCAGGCGGCGACTATTCCCGCGCTGCTGGAAGGACGCGACGTGCTGGGTCAGGCCCAGACAGGCACGGGTAAAACGGCTGCGTTTGCGCTGCCTGCGCTTGCCACGCTGGGGCCGGTGGGTAAGTCGCCCCAGGTGCTGGTGTTAACGCCTACCCGTGAACTGGCTATCCAGGTCGCCGAGGCTTTCCAGAAGTACGCTACGTATATGGACGATTTCCATGTGCTGCCCATTTATGGCGGTACTGACTATCGCGGCCAGTTGCGCCAGCTCAAGCGCGGTGTACAGGTGGTGGTGGGGACACCGGGCCGTGTCATGGATCACATGCGCCGCGGTTCCCTGGATTTGTCCGGCCTGAAAACTCTGGTGCTGGATGAAGCTGACGAGATGCTGCGCATGGGTTTCATTGACGACGTAGAATGGATTCTTGAGCAGACCCCCGAGGAGCGTCAGGTGGCGCTGTTCTCCGCGACTATGCCCGAGGCCATTCATCGCATTGCCACCGCACACCTGAACGACCCGGTTGAAGTCGCCATTGAAGTGCAGACGGTCACCAACCAGTCAATCCGCCAGCGCGTGTGGATGATGGCCGGCGTCCACAAGCTCGATGCGCTCACCCGGATCCTTGAGGTGGAGGATTTCGACGCGGTGATTATCTTCGTGCGGACGCGTCTAGCTACCACCGAGCTCGCCGAGAAGCTGGCTGCCCGCGGGTACGCCTCGGCGGCCCTCAATGGTGACATTCCGCAGAAGCAGCGTGAGACGACGATTGAGAAATTGAAGAGCGGCAAGTTCGACATTCTTGTGGCAACCGATGTCGCGGCTCGAGGGCTGGATGTGGAGCGCATCAGCCACGTGGTCAACTACGACATTCCCTACGATGTAGAAGCCTACGTGCACCGCATTGGTCGCACCGGGCGTGCCGGTCGGGAAGGTGACGCCATCCTGTTTGCGGCTAACCGCGAGCGACGCCTGTTACGTGCGATTGAGAAGTCCACTGGGCAGACCATTGAAAAGATGGAGCTGCCCTCTGCCGAAGAGGTCACCGACAAGCGTATCGGCAAGTTCAAGCAGCGTATTTCAGAATCGCTCGATACCGCCGAACTCGATGTGTTTCGTAAGTTGGTACAGGACTACCAGACCGAGTACGGTGTGCCGGTACTGGAAGTCGCTGCGGCCCTGGCGGCCATGGTGCAGGGCAAAAAGCCCCTGGTGGCCAAGCCCCCTGCGGAGAAAAAGCAGGACAAAGACAAACAGAAAGCAAAGCGCGCGGCCAAGACTTCCCGGGACGACGGCTACGATCCTCGCGAGGCCAAGGAGAAGGGCCAGGTCGCGTCGCCTGAAAAAGGTATGGAGCGCTTCCGGATTGAAGTGGGCCATACGCACAAGGTCAAGCCGGGCAACATTGTCGGCGCTATTGCCAATGAGGCGGAGATTGATGCGGAGTACATTGGCCGCATTGAAATCTATGACGACCACAGTACCGTCGACCTGCCGGAAGGGATGCCCAAGGAATTGTTTAAACACCTCAAAACAGTCTGGGTGAGTGGTCAGCGCCTGCAGATTTCCCGTATCACAGAAGGTGAGGGCAAGCCGCGCAAGAAACAGGGCAATAAGCCCAAGCATCGGCGCAAGGGCAAGCCACCCGGTAAGTGAAATCAGGGGCCCATGCTGGTAGAGTCTCACGTCGGGCCAGAGGACCTTCTTGAATATGAGCAAGCGGATTATTGTCGGCATCAGCGGCGCATCGGGCATTGTCTACGGTGTGCGCGCGTTGCAGCTGCTGCGTGAGATGGGTGTGGAGTCGCATCTGGTCATGAGCAAATCCGCTGAACTCACCCTGCACCATGAAATGGATATGAGCCTCGCTGAGCTCAAGGGCCTGGCCACCGAAGTCCATGCCATTAAAAATGTTGGCGCCACCATTGCCAGTGGTTCGTTTGTGACCGGCGGCATGCTGGTAGCGCCCTGCTCGATTCGCACCATGTCTGAGATCGCCACCGGCGTGACCTCGACATTGCTCACCCGGGCCGCCGATGTTGTTCTCAAAGAGCGGCGCCGCCTGGTGCTGATGGTGCGTGAAACACCGCTCCACACCGGCCACCTGCGCACCATGACTCAGCTGTCTGAAATGGGCGCGGTCATTGCGCCACCGGTGCCCGCCTTTTACACCCGCCCGCAGTCTCTGGATGATATGGTGACTCAAGGGGTAGGGCGAGCTCTCGAGCTGTTTGACTTGACGGTTGAGCAGGTTCAGCGCTGGCAGGGCGAGTAAGCCGCACGATGCCCATACTGTTTGGTGTTGTCCTGCTGGACCTGATTGGCTTTGGCATCGTCATCCCCATTCTTCCGTTCCTCTCGCCGCAACTGGGCGCCGACGAAATCGATATCGCCCTAATTATCGTGACCTACGCTGCCTGCGCAGGTATTTCCGGCCCCTTCTGGGGGCGTTTGTCTGATCGATACGGGCGCAAACCCATTATCATGCTCTGCCTGGCGGGCGGTGCGCTGGGGTATGTGGCACTGGGTCTCGCCGATGAGCTGTGGATGGTGTTCCTGGCGCGCGGGTTTGCCGGTCTGGTTGCGGGGAATTTCGGCGTGGCATCGGCTATGATGGCGGACATTACCGGCCCGGAAAATCGCGCCAAGGGTATGGGACTGATTGGGGCGGCCTTCGGCCTTGGCATGGTGCTGGGGCCGTTGCTCGGTGGCTTGCTGGCAGGCGACGATGGCAGTTTCACGCTGCCTTGCATTTTTGCCGGAGTGATGTCCTTGCTGGCGATTGTGGCGGCGGCCATATTCTTGCCCGAGTCGCTGACGCCGGAGCGTCGCGCGGCGAATCGCGCGCAGCAGAAGAGCCCAGAACGGGAATCGACGCTGGAGGTGCTTAAAGCCAGCAATGCGCGCACCTTTATTTTCCTTTATGCCGTACACAATGCCTGTGTCAGCTCGGCCACCTATGTGTTCCCACTCTGGGTTGCCCATGAACTGGCCTGGACCGCGCGCGAGGTCGGTATCGTGTTCGGTATTCAGGGCATGATTATGGTGGTGCTTCAGGGCGGGGCCATGGGCGCAATGGTCCGGGCTATCGGTGAATGGCGGCTGTTGACGATTACCGTTGCCCTGTTTTTCATCGGTCTGGTGGTCGCGGTATTTGCTGACACCATGCCGATGATGGTGGCGTCGATGTTTATTTCCATGTCCGGGGCGACCATGTGCATGCCCCTGCTGAATACGATATTTACCCAGCGCACGCCTGCCCGGTACCGCGGGCGCCTTATGGGTACCAGCGCATCTTCTTCATCCTGGGGGCGGGTATTTGGTCCGCTTCTCAGCGGTCTGGCGCTGGCCGTTATCGGCTACAGCGGTACCTGGGGCCTTTGGGCTGTCGTGGTAGCGTTCTACTTTGCCTGGGTGTTGTCGGAATACCGCAAATCCCGTTTTGAGAGCTTCTCTGAGTTAAATTGACATTGCCAATTCCCGGTAACACTGACTAGAGTTGTAATGAGTGTTAAGGAAACGTGCGATGACAGCTTTTCAAATCCATCCGCAGTTGCAGCAAGACTGTTATGAACTCGGGCGCCTCGATGCCTGCGCGGTCTTGTTAAACCGCAATGCCAGTGTGCCCTGGTTTATTCTTGTGCCCGACACCGAGCTGGCGGATGTACTCGATCTTCCCCAGGAGCATCGCGAGGCGGTGCTCGCCGATTGCGCGTTGATCTCCCGCTTTCTGAAGCAGGTGTTGGGATACGACAAGGTTAACTTTGCAGGCCTGGGCAATGTTGTGCCGCAAATGCATTTACACGTCATTGCACGGTCTGCAGGCGATGCCTGCTGGCCCATGCCGGTGTGGGGTCACCTGGAAGCTACCGAGGCATATGAGCAGGAACAGGTGCGCGAGTGGCAGGGTACCCTCGCTACAATGGGGAATATGCAGGTGAGCGAGCTATGACAAAACGCGTTTTGGTCACCCACCAGTTGCCGGGTGAGCGCTTCCATGATTTATGTGCCCATTGTGACGTGAACGTGTGGATGGGACCGGGCCTGCTCAGCGCTGAGGCATTACGCGAGGAGTTGGCCGGTTGTCATGGCTTATTGTGCCTGCTTACGGACCGCATTACGGCGGAGCTGTTGGCGCAAATGCCAGATCTCGAGTTTGTGTCGAGCATGTCGGTAGGTGTTGACCACGTCGATACGGCGGCGCTATCGGCTCGCAATATCCCTCTCGGACACACCCCCGGTGTGTTGGTTGATACCACCGCCGATACGGCGTTTGCCCTGATGATGGCGGCTTCCCGTCGCGTGGTGGAGGCTGACCATTTTGTGCGCCAGGGCAACTGGACGCCGGAAAATGCCTGGGCGCCGGATTTCTTTACTGGCAAGGATGTCAGTGGTGCCACTCTGGGCATTGTTGGTATGGGGGCGATTGGTCAGGCGATGGCAAGGCGGGCGCAGGGCTTTGGTATGCGTGTACTGGGCTGGAATCGCAGTCCGCGAGACGTCGCCGGGATCGACTCAGTCGACCTCGACAAACTGCTGGCCGAGAGTGATTTCGTCAGCATTCATGTTGCCCTGGCGGACGAAACCAGAATGCTGATCAATGCCGATAAGATCGCGCTGATGAAGCCCGGCTCGGTGCTGGTGAATTCGGCACGCGGCGGCATTGTCGACGAAGACGCACTGGCGCAGGCATTATTGTCCGGCCATTTATATGCGGCGGGTATTGATGTCTTCGAGCGCGAGCCCGTGCCGACAGACAACCCATTACTGACGCTACCCAATGTGGTGGTAGCGCCGCATATTGGCAGTGCGACAGTGAACACCCGAGCGAGAATGGCGGACCTGGCGGTGGAGAACGCGCTTGCTGCGCTGGCCGGCGAGCGCATGCCTCACTGTTTCAATCCGCAGATCTACGGTTAGTTGGCTTTTGGGAGCGTGCGCAAACCCTGGTCAACGGCCTTGTTCACGTTTTTTGCAACCTTGTCCGGGTCACGAGTATTCATATCGTCAACAATCTTGGTAATCACCACCCGCCACACTTCTTCGTGGCTCTGCGCATCGTTTAGCTGAATCGCAATGTTGTTGGTGGTGTGTACGCCGGCCAGGGCATTGGCGTTATCAACCATGGCCTGATTGATCAGTCGATTGGGGCGCGCTGAGGGGATGGGGTCGATGCCGCCGCTGGCATCCTGGCTGCTGACGCCTTCGCGCAGGCCCATGGCTTGCAGGTAGTCGACGGTAAACTGGGCGGAATCGGCGGAGAGTCGGTAGCCCTTGTCGGCCAGGTTGCGGTCAACCGCCGCCCGGACCAGTGGGTCCATGACGTAGAGCATGTCGTCGGAGCCGGCTTCATTGGCCAGCGGCTCGCTGCGCCACTTGTAGTAAACATAATTGCCAGAGGCGAAGTCGCCACTGTCGACAGGGCGGGTTTCAATTTCGCTGCAGGCGCTTAAAAACAGGGCTATTGCGAGCGACGCCAGGGCAGAGATGCGGCGCATGGTGTTCCTCTTCATCAGGTGGTGTAGAGTCGCCCATGGTAGCAGTAGGAAGGCGGGCCAGCCAGCAGACTGGCCCGACCGGGCTTAATTGCCGGTGATTCGAGTGACCAGGCGGTGGGCCCAGCTGTTGTAGAGATTGCGCACGTCGGCAGACGCGGTGACAGTATTGGAGCGTGCCCACATCTGTGAACCTACCCGGCGCTTGTCGCGCACGACCGCCAGCAACTCACCGCTGGCATCGTCGTACAAGCGGAGCTCAATGGATGCACTGCCTGAGTCCTCGGTGTACACGGTGGAGCGTCCCGGATTGGACTTCTCTGCCGCAAAGTCGGCGCTCGGGGCGATACGGGTCATATCGGCGTCAATGCGCAACACTTTGTCACCACTGCCGTCTGTGGCCAGGCCGGCATCCGCGGCGGCGTTGGTAATGGCGTTATTCCAGGTCTCAGCCAGTTGCTGTTCTACCTCGGGGGTAATCTCCATGTCGCGATTTATGCGGGTCTGGATGCTCTGGCCGGGCTGGACGAGTTCGGCGTCCTGGGATTTCATCGGTGTGGCTTTAATCGACGAATAGCCGCTCAGATTGGCCCCGGGTCTCGCCCAGGCTTCGGAAAAGCCGCTACTGCTCACCTTGTTCAGGCCCTGGAATTCGGAGCTGGGTGTTTCTTCCAGTACCGGGGTGCTGCTGCAGGCAGCCAGGACTACAAGTGCCAACAGGCCGCTGATGTACTTGATTTTGTTCATGTTCAAGCCCTTTTTGTCATATTTCCCACGCGATAGACAACGAGCCTACTAGAGAGTTCCGAAAAGTTCAGTTAGATGCTGAGGGGCAAGTTACTGTTTGCTAGCATCTTCTCCATAACTACAGGTTATTTCCTGACAAGGACCCACCACCATGATATCGCGCAAGCTGATTCGCACAGACCTGAACCTGCTGGTTGCCCTGCAGATTCTGCTCGAGGAGCGCAACGTAACCCGGGCCGCGGAGCGACTGTCGGTCAGCCAGCCGGCGCTCAGTAAGACTTTACAGAAGCTGCGCGACTCCTTTGAAGACGAGTTGTTCACCCGCACGGCGCACGGTCTGGTGCCCACGCCACGGGCCGAGGAACTGGGGGTGGAACTTCCCAAACTGCTGGAGACGGTTGAACGGGTGCTCGGCGATACGGATTTCGACCCCGCCACGTATGCGGGGGGCTTCCGTCTGCAGCTTCCGCCGATTCTCTGCGAGGCGCTGTTGCCCGGGTTGGTCGCAGACCTGCGTGAGCAGGCGCCTGGCGTACAGATAATTACCTCGGAGGTCTCTCCGGACTATCAGGATCAGCTGAAAAAAGGCGAAATCGATTTCGCGGCATTTGTCGCCTACGACACAGACCGCGATATCCACGCCGAGCCTATTGCCACGTTGGCACCACGCCTATACATGAGTACGTCCCATCCGCTGGTGGACAAAGATATCAGCCTTCAGGAATTTCTTGCCTACCCTCACCTGCGGCTATATTTGCCGGGGCTGACCCGGGAAAACGGGTCCATGGTGGATGACGTGCTGGGTCAGTACGGTGTACACCGGCAGATTGCACTGGAGACCACTCAGTTTGCGTCAGCCGTGGGCGTGCTGGCGCGCACCGACAGTTTGCTAGTGGCTAACGCCGGGTTTGAGGAGGGAGGGCTTTATCGTGGGCTGATTACCGGCAGGGAGTTGCCTGCCGAACTGCAGCGTATGATCCGCAACAGTCCTGGTGGCCGGCGGGGCAAAATGTCGCTAATGCGTCACACCCGCACCTCCCGCAGTGCGCCACATCAATGGATGCGCTCGCTGCTGATGAAGCACCTTAGCGGGGCAAAGCACGTAGAGCACATGCAGCAGCTGTCGGCGCTCGAGGACAAGACCTAGCCGTCGTTTTCCAGCGCCTTGAGTTTGTCCTCTGTACCGGCACGCAATGTGTCTTCGACAGATTCTGCTTTTTCCAGTGATTGCTGATAACCAGTCGGAATCACGGTGTCGTTGTCACCGCCTCCGGAGCCGGAGTACAGCACCCAACCGATGGCGCCAAGCGCCAGCAGCATTCCCAGTAGTCGCATGGTGTCTCCTCCTACATTGACAGGGCGATGCCCGTCAGCTGATCAAACGTATAGCGGCTGAGCCTGAACAGCAGTGGGTGGTCGCTGCTGCGAATAAAGTGCTCTTCACCCTCTCGATAGAACGCCAGGGTTGTCGTGCCAGCAAGGCCTTCGATTTCCAGAATCAATTCTGCTTCGTCGAGTGGGCGGGGTTCGGACACACCTTCGATTTGCAGTTGTTCCAGGTTTTGCAGCAACGCTTCCAGTTCCGCGGCATCCGGCTGTTCACCTGTGCCCAGCCGCCACTCACCACTGCTGCGGTCCACTACGTAGGTATCGGCAGCGATCCGCAGCGGGGCGCGCACTTTAAGGATATCCTCAGCGAGCCAGCGTCCCTGTTCCGTTGGCAGGTCAACCAGGTTCAGGGAAATACTGTAAATGGCGTTGTCGACATCATTGCGGGCGTGCACTTTGCGAAACCCGGGCGAGGTGCCCAGGAATACTGTGTCGATCGGCTCGCCCTGGGCAAGCAGCGTAATCTTGCGCCGGAAGTGATAGTGGGCGACCTGAAAACGCTGTCTTGCGGGCAGGGTGTGGGCCACCGCCCAGCCCGTATTTTCCTCTGCCAGGGGGGCGAGCAGCAGGTCGACCCTGGACTGTTGCGCCGGCAAATGACCCAGTGCGGGGAGTACCCAGCGTTCGCCCCGATGCTCGAGATGAACCTTATTGCCGTGGCCATCTTCTATATGAATTTCATCGATGTGGAAGTATGCGGCTTTGGTCAGAGCTTTTTGCGCACCTGCGCTGGCGTCCCCTGAAGGCGCGCGATACAGACTGAAGACCAGTACCAGCTGGACCAATAGCACCATCAACAGGGCTGTGCCGACCCGGTTCATAGCCCCAACTCCCGTGTATAGCGCCGTCGCTGTCGGTGCTGGCGGAGTTTGTGCCAGAGCGCAAGCAGCCCCAGCCAGGTCAGGGCTGCCGCGTAATTGAACACCTCAAGACTGAATTGCGCCTGGCGTTCCATGGATGGAAGCGTGCGATTAAAGTGGCCTCGGGAGCGAATATTGAGGAGTAGCTCTTCCTGCAGGGCCCAGTCAATGGTATTGCTGATGAGCTCCAGTGGGCCCAGGTACTGGGTGCCGCTGGCGTGTACCTGGGCCGTCAACACCTGGTCACTGAGAAAATCATTGGACGGGAAAATCACAACCCGGGCGGATTCCGGTGATCGGGCCACCAGGTTTTCCCCGTTGTGGCTGACCGGCGGCGTGGCGAAGAACGAGTCGAAGCGGCCCTGCACCGTAATCCCCAGATCGAAGCTGGCTCGCGCCTGTCCCGCTGGACGTTGCCAGGGTTGCAGTTCACCGTCGCTGTTACTGCGCGGCATGAGATTCGCGCCATCTCCCAGCCAGGCTCTGTCGGAGCTCCATAGCACCTTGCTGACCCGGCGGTTGTCGCGGCGCTCAACGTCCACCGGCGACATCCAGGCCATGGTCACCTGGGGCAGACTGCCGGAGATCGCGTGGCGGGCAATGGCGTCGCGGCGCACATCGATAAAGAACGGGTAGTCGATAATTCGCACATCGTTGAATTGATAGTCGCCACTGCCGCGGCGAACGGGCGCGGGAAATTTGCTCTGCTGGCGGTCCATGATCAGCTGGCGCTGAACATGAATACCGTTGTGCGCCAACCATTCTTCAAGGCCGCTGGACCAATCCCGTAATTGCAGGCCGCCGTTGTTGCGCTCCACGGTCAGTCCGGAGGTGGCGATGATGATTGTACCGCCGCGCATCAGGAACTGATCCAGCGCGAAAATAGCCTGTTGGCCCAGCTGCTTTGGCGCTGTCACCACGACAATGTCCGCCTCCGGGGAAATTTCTCCGTCGGTCAGGTCCTCTAGGACGATGCGATGATCCCGGGCGAGGGCGCGTTCAAGGTTGGCAAAGCTGGGGCCGCCGAGTCCGTGTTCTCGCAATTGTGGGTCAATGGCAGGTGTCGCCAGCGCAATCGTGCGGTTGAAGCTGCGCGCGTAGCGTTTCAGGCCTGAGTCCAGCGCCTGGCGAAACTCACCGGGGTTAAACGTGCCCGTTGGCAGCTGTACGACCTGGTGCTCGTCGGCCAGAGTGAGATAAAAATAAAATTCGTGATCGGCTTCCTCGGCGGTGCGCATCGGGGTAAAGCCCCACTGATCGTAGATCTGCCTGGCAACGGTGGCACCCTGGGCCTCTGGGTCAATTAAGCGATAGCTGAACTTGCCATCCGAGGCGTCCTCGGCGCGCTGCAGCTGGGCCTCGATCGAGTTCTTGTAGGCCTGCAGTTGGGGGGGCAGCTGGGCGCTGTCCGAGACATAGCCAATCAGTTCCACTGGGTTATCTATGCCAGTGAACAGATCGCCGCCAGAGCGATAGTTGTACAACACGTCGCGAATGGCGCGCGTAATATCAAACTCGGGATTGCGCAGCAGCACTTCTGCGGCGCCGCTGGTACTGGTGCGAACTTCAATAAGATCGGAGAACGACAGGGTCACGTGCTCCGATCCGTATTGCACAAGCACGTTAAAGTAGGCATTTACCAGCGCCGACTGGTAGCGATCGGCCACCTGGAAGGGGGTGGGCAATATCCCATAGCGCTCGTTGGCTTCGCGCTCCTGTTCCGGGTGCAGGCTGGGGTCGGTGAACTCGACGCGCACGTTGCCGATGCCGGCCGCTTCGTATTCACGAATGAGATCGCGCAGCTGTGGCTCCAGTGGCGCCAACATAGGGTGCGTGCGTCCACTGAAGTAACCGCGTATCAACAGCGGTTCATGCAGTTGTCGCAGCAGTTCCCGCGATGGCTGGGAGATTGAATAGAGCTTGCCTTCGGTTACGTCGAGGCGCGGAATGGGTAGCTTTTCAATCCACATATTGGCCAGAATCAGGTTGGCTATGACCAGCACAATGCCTGCCCGCCAGTGCCGCTGGCGCGGTGTGCTGGCCAGGCGGGCCCAGCCTTCCCGTTCCAGGGTGTATACATTCAGGGCGAGAAAGGCAAAGGTCACACTGATGTAGAAGAACAAGTCGCGGATATCAATGACACCGCGGGTAATACTGCTGAAGCGTGAACCGGTGCCAAAGTGGCGCAGGGTCTCCGCGGTGCTGGTGGAGAAAAAGTCCGTGAACACACCGCTGCCGGACAGGAACATCAGACCACACAGGATGACGCTGGCGATCATGCTGACGATGGGGTTGTCGGTGCGCGAGGACACGAACAAGCCGACTGCAATGTACAGCGCGCCGAGCATAAATGAGGCCAGGTAGCCGGCCAATACCGGGCCCCAGTCCAGATCTGCGATAAGCGCGACCGTGACGGGCAGGGGCACAGTGCTGATCAACGCAAGCAATAACAGGCACAGGCAGGAGCGGAATTTACCAAACACAAACCGCCACAGGGCACTGGGCTGGATGAGTACATGTTCGAGTGTGCCGGTGCGCCGCTCTTCGCTCCACATGCGCATGGTTAGCGCTGAGCAGAGAAAAATCAGCAGTATCGGCATCCATTGGAACAGCGGTCTAACGTCGGCGATATTGCGGGCGAAGAACGAAGAACCCCAAAAAAACACGAACAGGCAGACCGCGGCAAAACTGCCTAGAAACAGCCAGGCCACCGGAGAGGCGAAAAACAGTCCGATTTCTTTTTGCGCCACCCGGCGCGCAACCGGCCTAGTCTTCACGATCAACCACTTCATTGAATATGTCATCGAGGTGGCGGGATTGCCGGTCGAGCATAAATAGCCGAGCGCCGGCCTGATTGACACAGGCGGCAATATTGCCCGCTGCGGTATCGGGATCGCTGCCCTCGCGCAGGGACAGGCAGTATTCGCCCGCTTCTGCAGAACCCTCGAGTTTTCTCACCGCGGCTATTTGCGGCATACGCGCCAGTTGCGTTTCCAGGTCGGCCACGGTGTTGTCCGTGCGCAGCAGCAGTTCCCCACAGCTGCGCAGCTCACTCATTTGCCGGTCGATCGCGAGCTGGCCATTGCGCAGGATCAGCACTCGATCGCAGACCGCTTCCACCTCCTGCAGGATGTGGGTAGAGATAATAATCGTGGCTCGGCGCGCGAGTTGGGTAATCAGCTGGCGCATTTGTTCAGTCTGGCGCGGATCCAGGCCATTGGTGGGTTCGTCGAGGATGAGTAGCCGTGGCCTGCCGAGTATGGCCTGGGCAACACCCACTCTCTGTTTCATGCCGCGGGACAGCTGGCCGATGACATCCAGCGCCCTGTCCTGGATATAAGTGGCGTGTAAAGCCTCCTTGACGGCGCGCATACGCTCACTTGGTGCAATGCCTTTAATCGTGGCCACGTAGTCGAGATAGTCCGCCACCATCATGTCCGGGTATACCGGCAAGTTTTCGGGCAGGTAACCCAGTTGGCGCTGCAGTGCATAGGCGTTCTGGCCGAGATCCTGGCCATTAACGCGCACCACGCCTGTGGTGGGTTCCAGATAGCCGCTGAGCATCCGCATGATGGTGGTTTTGCCTGCACCATTGGGGCCTAGCAGGCCGACAACCTCGTTGCTGCCGATGTCGAAAGAGACATTGGACACCGCGGTCGTGCGACCGAACTGGCGGGTGAGGTGCGAGGCTTCAATCATCCCTGGTTGTCACTCGCGTGATTCAGTCTTCCGTCCAGGGGTCGCGCATGGTGACGAACTCCTCGGCGGCAGTAGGGTGAATACCAATCGTATTATCGAACACGGCCTTGGTGGCCCCGGCCTTCATCGCGATTGCAATGCCCTGCATGATTTCACCGGCATCGGGCCCAACCATATGCACGCCCACAACCTTGTCTGACGCCTTGTCGACGATTAACTTCATGAAGCTGCGCTCGTCGCGTCCGCTGATGGTGTGTTTCATGGGTTTGAAGCTGGATTTGTAGAGCTCGATGTCACCAAATTTGGCCTGTGCCTCTTCTTCCGTAAAGCCGACGGTGCCGATATTGGGCTGACAGAAGACGGCAGTGGGAATGAACTCGTATTCGGGCGAGGCTTCCATGGCGGCAAACTCCCGGCGGGCGAATGCCATGCCCTCAGCCAGCGCTACAGGAGTCAGTTCCATGCCACCGGTGACATCGCCCAGAGCAAAAATGCTGGGGCTGCTGGTGCGGAACTGGGCGTCGACGGCGATGGTGCCGTTGTCTATGAGTTGAACGTCGACATTTTCCAGGCCCAGCCCAGTCAGATTGGGTTTGCGGCCGGTGGCATACAGCACGGCGTCTGCCTCCATTGTGCTGCCATCGGAGAGTGTCAGCTTGTAGCCGGTCATGCGTTGCTCGATGGAAGTCACATTGGTTTCGAAGCGCAGGTCGACGCCGGTTTTGCGGATTTCCTGTGCGGCGTGGGCCCGGATATCAGCATCGAAACCGCGCAGGAACAGCGGACCGCGGTAAAGTTGGGTCACGTTGGCACCCAGGCCGTTAAAAATGCCGGCAAACTCGGTGGCGATGTAGCCGCCGCCCACCACCACCAGGCGCTTTGGGAAGCTCTCAAGGTCAAATACTTCGTTTGAGGTGATGGCGAACTCGCTGCCGGGGAAGTCGGGCACATGTGGCCAGCCGCCTGTGGCTATAAGAATTCGCTCGGTGGAGAATTGTTGCTCGCCTACCGCCACGGTGTGTTCATCCACGATGGTCGCGCGGCCATCGATGAGATCGGCCTCCACCCCGGATAACAGGTTGCGATAGATGGCATTGAGCCGGGAAATCTCGGTTTTCTTGCTGTCGCGCAGTGTCGCCCAGTCAAAACTGGGCACGCCCGCTTCCCAGCCAAAGCCCTGGGCATCGCTGAAGCCTTTGCCATACTCCGAGGCATAGACATAAAGTTTCTTGGGCACACAGCCGACATTGACGCAGGTGCCGCCCATGTATCGATCCTCGGCGACCGCCACACGCGCCCCAAAGCCGGCAGCCATGCGGGCTGCGCGTACGCCGCCTGAGCCGGCGCCAATGACAAACAGGTCGTAATCGAGGTTGGACACGTGGTTTCTCCTTTGGATAACTGCCGCTAGTCTAGCAGTAGCGCCTCAGCGCCTGAACTATGCGTGTCATAAATACCTTTTATCGTGGTTTTCGGCGCTTCGCTGCTAGATTAGTATTTATATCCCGCTAGGCGGTACATTAGTCCCGCGTTAACCCAACAGGAACAACAATGAAGACGCTATACCTGAAAATAATCCTGCCCCTGCTTATGTTGTGTGTCACCGCTGCACCCCTGCACGCCGAAGAGGCTGCAACTGCTGCGGATGAGATCATGCTGAAAAATGGCTCCCGTATTATTGGCACCGTGGTCGAGGTCCGGGATGGTTCGGCCAAGGTCGAAACTGATTTTGCCGGTACTCTGGCAATTGCTTTGGACCAGATTGTCTCCATGCGCACAACGGAGTCGGTCGTACTGCAAATGGCAGACGACACCGTGCTCGAGGATCAAACCCTGACGATTGTCGATAACCAGCTACAGGTGGTCGACGCCAGTGGCGCCTCCCAATCGCTAGCGCTGGAACAGTTGGCTATTGTGAACCCCCAACCCTGGGAAATGGGCCACGGTTACGACTGGACCGGTCTGGTGAATTTCGCCATGACTATTGAGAAAGGTAACAGTGATACTGAAGAGCTGGACTATCGTCTCGAATCGGTATGGCGCAGCGATGATGATCGCTACACCTTGAAGTTCTATGGCGAGATCGACGAGGCAAATGACGTCAAAAGCGCTGACAACTGGACGATTATTGGCAAATACGACTACTTCTTCAGTGAGCGCACCTACTGGGGCGTGAACGCCTACGCAGAGGCGGACGAGTTCGCTGATCTAGATCTGCGGTACTACATTGGCCCCTACATTGGCCGCGAGTTCCTGACCGATCCGCTGCTCTCGCTCTCTGCGGAGGTAGGTGCGTCATACGTTAATGAGGATTTTTCGACCGCGCCTGACCAGGACTATCCCGGTGCCAACTGGGGTGTGCATATGGCTAGTAACTACCTAGGAGGTGACTCGCGTCTGTACTTCGATCAGCTCGGTGTCTGGAACCTCGATGAGACCTCCGACATTATCGTCAACACCACCCTTGGCCTGGCCTTCCCGCTGTTATGGGGCTTTGAGGCCGCCGCCGAAATTCTCTGGGAATACGACTCCGGCGCTGTAGAAGGTGTTGAGAAGATGGATGAAACCTATGCCTTCCGCTTAGGTTACACCTGGTAAATCACCCCGCCATTCGCTGTGCTGCTGCGAGCTGTTGTAGCAGCGGCACGGTATCCTTCAGGGCCAGACAGGCATCGGTAATACTCTGGCCATATAACAGCTGATCGCTCATGGGCTGGTTGCCCGCCACCAAATGGCTCTCCAGCATCACCCCACGCAGGGCTGTTTGCCCACCATGAATCTGCTCGCACAGGCTGCTGATGACCTGGGCCTGGCGTCGATGATCCTTTTCGCTGTTGCCGTGGCTGCAATCCACAATCAGTGAGGCCGGTAACTGCGCTTCAGCCAGGGCGCTGGCTGCGGCCTGGACGGCTTGTGGCTCGTAATTGGGGCCGGTTTGCCTGCCGCCGCGCAAAATCAGATAGCTGTGTGGGTTGCCCTTGGACTTGAGGATCGCTGGTGTCCCTTCCTTGGTCAGTGAAGGGAACCAGTGGCTGTGACTGGCACTGCGAATGGCATCAATGGCCACGTCGATATGGCCATTGGTGCCGTTTTTGAAGCCCACGGGCATGGACAGGCCCGATGCCAGTTCCCGGTGAACCTGGCTTTCAACCGTGCGCGCGCCAATGGCGCCAAAGCTCACCAGATCGGCGTAGTACTGGCCAAAGGTGGTATCGAGAAACTCGCTGGCGGAGGGCAGTCCTATGTGGGCGACATCCAGCAGGACTTTACGAGCCAGGTGAAGACCCTTGTTGATCTGGAAGCTGCCGTCAAGGTCAGGGTCGTTAATCAGGCCTTTCCAGCCAATTACTGTGCGCGGCTTCTCGAAGTAAACCCGCAGGACCGGGAACAGGGCGTCTGCCAGGGGTTCACAGGCCGCCTGAAAGCCCCTGGCAAACTCCAACAAGGCATCGGGGTCGTGCACTGAGCAGGGCCCGGCAATGACCAGGATGCGCGGATCCCGGCCTGCAAGTATGGCCTCCACGGCTCTGCGATGCGCCGCCACCGTTTCGGCTGTGGCCGTATCCAGGGGAGTTCCTCGGCCAGCACCCAGGGGCTGATGAGCGGCCGGGTATGTTCAATACGAATGTTGTCTGTACTACTCATTGGTCATGCCGGGTGTGTAAGTGCTTACTATATTTTTTACTTTCAGCGTTAGGAGGCGCCTTGGATTCCCTGTGGGCATAAAAAAGGGCGACCGGGTCGCCCTTTTTTTCAGTGCTGGCGCCGAGGGCTAGCGGCTGCCTTTCACCAGGCCACGGAACCAGTCAGCCCAGGTCTCGTGCTTGTAATCGGTGAATTCACCGGCGTCCATGAACATGCCGTGCTCGGCACATTCCTCAAACCAGATGTGCGGCTGCTTGGGATCGGAGCGCTTTTCCATTTCCTTGCCACAACGCGGGCAGGCAATGTCTTCGACGGCATCCCACTTCTTACCTTCATCGGGATCGCCCATATCGAGGGCGTCGCCCATCCACTTGCCTTTGAGTGCTTCAGCTTCACCAGTATCGAACCAGATGCCCTGGCAGTGGGTGCAGCGATCAATGACAACGTCACCGCCGTAGGTGATTTCGTTCATGCCGTGGCCACATTTTGGGCATTTCATGCTGTGCTCGTCGGGGTTGTATTCCATTTGTTGTCCCTTAATACGATCGGTTAAGTGCTTCTAAACAATAACAGGGGCTGAGTCTAGCTCAGAGATGTGCAGTTGTCCCGTCCGGATTGTGCCAGTTTCACTGCAGTTGAGCGGCGGGCGGGGATATTTTCAGCTACGTTTAATTTTCAGACTTATGATACTAGGCCTCAACTGATACAAACGGGGCCGTGCGACTGTGCCCCATCGGGAGAACGCTCCATGATCAGACATACATTATTGTTTCTTGCAGGCGCCGCTCTGGCGATCGCTCCCGCCTTCGCCGATGGCGATGCTGCGGCAGGCCAGGCCAGTTATGCGACCTGTATTGCCTGTCACGGCGACAACGCCCAGGGCAATAAAGCGCTTAACGCACCGCGCCTGAACCATCTGGAACCGGTGTATATTGCCGCGCAGTTGCATAAGTTTCGTTCCGGTGCCCGCGGTGGCGAAGGCGCAACGGCAACCGCCAAGACCATGGCGCCGATGGCGGCCGTGCTTGCCGATGACGCCGCTGTCGTGAACGTGGCTGCCTATATCGCCGGCCTGGAAAGCCCCGCCTCTACGGCCACCGTCGAAGGCGATACCAACATGGGTGCCGACTATTACAACCAGTTCTGCGGTGCCTGCCATGGTGCCGGCGCTGTGGGTAACCCCGCGCTCAATTCTCCGCGCCTGGCTGGCGGTGACGATTGGTATCTGCAGGCACAGCTGCTGGCGTTCCGCAGCGGAGAACGCGGTGCCCACCCTGACGACAAAACGGGCAAACAAATGCGTGCCATGGCGATGATTCTGCCGAATGAGCAGGCCGTGCGCGATGTTGTGGCTTATCTGCACAGCCTGGGGCAGTAAGAGGCCCATATCGTGGTAAGGATTCTCGCAATACTGGCCCTTCTCTGGAGCGCTGCAAGTGCGGCGGAGTTATCCGCTGATATCGCCCTGCGTGCCGATTGTCCTCCGGGATTCGAACTGGACGCCGGCCACTGTGAAATGCGCAGCCTCTACCAGATGTACAATTCGCTGCAGGGGCCGGCATGGGTGGGCCTACTACCGGGCTTCCCGAATGGCGCGATGGCTTTACGCCTCAGCAAACCGACCTCGGCCGCTACCTGTTCTTTGATCCGGTACTGTCGCGCGACGGCAGCGTCAGTTGCGCAACCTGCCACCACCCTGACAAGGGCTTTGCGGACGGGCGCGCAGTGAGTGTAGGCATCGACGGACATACGGTCACGCGCTCAGCGCCTACGCTATGGAATGTCGGTTTCCTTAAGACGCTGTTCTGGGATGCCCGCTCCACGACGCTGGAAGACCAGGCTACAGGGCCGCTGTACTCATCCCATGAAATGGGTAACAACCCACAGCAGCTGCTGGAAACCCTCAATGCGATTCCCTTGTACCGCAAGCTGTTTGCCGAGGCCTTTCCGGGTGACGACGAGATTGTCCTGGATGAGATCTACAGTGCTTTGACCGCGTTCCAGGTAAGTCTGGTCTCCCTGAACAGCCGCTATGATCAATACGCCCACGGCTACCATGAAGCGTTGACGGAACCGGAGATCGAGGGCATGAACATCTTCCGTTCCTTTGTTGCACGCTGTGCCGAATGTCACACGCCGCCACTGTTCACCAATGGCCAGATTGCCGTCATTGGCACGCCAGAGCCCGAGGGCATGGCCTTTGATCCCGGAGCCCAGGTGCCGATGAATGAGCCTACCCAACGCGGCGGATTCAAGATTCCCACGCTGCGCAATATTGAACTGACCGCGCCGTATATGCATTCAGGTCGATTTGAGACCCTGCGCGAGACCGTGGCGTTCTATACTGGCGGGCGAGGGCACGCGGTCCCGGAAGGCGAAGAGTTGGTTTTGCACTGGCATATCTGGGAGCCCAACCTGACCAACGATGAACTCGACCGCCTGGTTGATTTCATGAAGACACTGACAGACGACAGTTTCAAACCAAAAACACCTGAACGCCTGCCCTCCGGCCTGGCGCTGGTGCACGATAATCCCCCGCTTGCCCGGGGACATGACGACGGAGAAAAAACCGATGAATAAACTCGTAGCCGCTGTAGGGGCCGTGGTGTTGTTGGCGGGGGGTTATTATCTCGGCAACTCCAACACCCCGGAACCCACGGTCATTAAAGTACCAGAGGCGCCCAAAGCCGCATTTTCATCCGGCGGTGCAGATGAAGTTGCTGCTGCCGGCGCGGCCAATGTCGCCATTCGCAGCCTGGCGACGCCTGCCAGTGGCGAGCTTATCGTTGTAAAAGACGGCGAATCCATTCAGGACGCCGTTAAAGCAGCGAGCCCCGGTGCAACCATTAAAGTGATGCCCGGCACCTACAAGGAAACGGTTTACGTCGATAAAGACAACATCACCCTGTCCGGCGTTATCGAAGACGGTCAGTATCCGGTAATGGACGGCGAGGGCGTGCTCAATGACGCGGTGCTGTACTCTGGTAATGGTTTTACCGTAGAAAACCTGTATATCACCCGCTACAAAGGCAATGGCGTGATGGGGCAGGCGGGTAACAACTTTATTATCCGCAACAACTTCATCATCGATACCGGCGTATACGGTATTTTCCCGCAGCTGGGTAAAAACGGCCTGGTGTCACACAACGTGATCTCTGGTATCGAAGATGCCGCCATTTACGTGGGCATGTCTGACAATATTGATGTGGTTTATAACCAGGTATTTGAGAGCGTGGCTGGCATTGAAATTGAGAACAGCCGTTCAGCGCTGGTTGAAGCCAACTATGTTTACAACAACACTGGCGGTATTCTCGCGTTCATCACGCCTGGATTGCCGATCAAGGATTGCTCGGATGTCATTATCCGCAACAACTTCGTGGTCGGTAACAACCACGAGAACTTCGCCATCCCCGGCTCTCTGGTATCCAATATCCCCGAGGGAACAGGCATGCTGATCATGGCCTGTGACGACGTAGTGGTTGAAAACAATATCATTACTGGCAACGACTCTGTTGGTATCCTGTTCACCGACTTCTCGCTGGCCACCAGTGCGGCATTGGACCCAGATTCTGAGCCCAACCCCAACCGTCCCAAGATCCTCAACAACCTGATGCTCGACAACGGCAAGAACCCCACCAAGCTGGTACAGGCATTCCTGGCGACCAAACTGGAAACAGAAGGTCAGGATATTGTTGATACCGTCGGTATGGACGATGGCTGTATTCTCGAACCGACCCGTTACCGCACCATTGGCCTGGAGAAATACACCGAGTGTGAATTCGACTCCACGTCCAACGTGCTGACCTACATGCTGCCTGAGCCGGTTGCACCTCGCGCCGACGATCCCAATATGGATGAAGGCAAGCTTGTCTACTACGGCATCTGTGCCGGCTGTCATGCCTACAGCTCGCGCATGATTGGTCCGCCCACACAGATTGTGCAGGCGCTATACATGGATAACCCGGAAGGCATCGCCGCCTTCGCTGCCAACCCGATGAAGAAGCGCGACGACTATCCGGAAATGCCGCCGCAGTCGCATCTCGATGAAGAGACGCTGCTCAAGGCCGCTGAATTTATGCTCAAGCTTAAGAACTGATTTGTAGTTATGCGATTTGCAAGCCGCCCTTTCAGGGCGGCTTTTTTTTGCCAAAAAATTTTATCTATCTGTCACCTGAGTTGCCCGAGCGAGTTTCTAAAATCGCTGGTCAAAAAATAATCGTTACATTGATCGAAATTCGGCCTACACTAACTGTGCAGTATCTACTAAAACCACACGGAGCATGTGAAGCAATGTTGGAAAAAGAACTGGCTCAGGCCACGAAGATGGCTGAACAAGCCAACAAAAAAGTAGAGCAGCTTCGCAAGAAGCTTGTGTCCGAATCTGAAAAGGCGAATGCGCGCGCCAAGCGAGAACTACAAGCGGCACGGAAGCGTTACACCACAGCAAACGCACGATTGAAAAAAGCCCGTGCGGCGGTCAAGAAGAAAGCCACTCCGGCAAACCAGCAAAAAGTTGATGCACTGATGAAGCAGGTTCAGGACCTCGCTGAATCCGTCGCCAAGATTACTGTGACAGCGTACGAGGCTGCGCAGAATTACACCTCGGTGAAAGCGGACGCCATTCTGGCCGAACGCAAGGCCAAGGCGGCAGACCAGGCAGCTGATGTTGTAGAAAAGGCAGCGTCCAAGGCCAAGAAGAAAAAGCCTGCCAAGAAAAAAGCGGCAGCGAAGAAGAAAGCCCCGGCCAAGAAAAAGGCCGCGGTGAAGAAAAAAGCGCCGGCTAAAAAGAAAGCTGCCGTGAAGAAAAAAGCGGCACCTAAGAAAAAGGCCGCAGCCAAGAAGAAGGCTCCAGCTAAAAAGAAAGCGCCGGCAAAGAAAAAAGCCGCCGCTAAAAGGTAATCACGCAACCGTGACCTGATACCGGCGCCACCGGTATCAGGGCCTAATCTCCCCCGATCGGGCGCTGCTCCGGCGCCCGGCTCTGTTTGTTCAGTCTGCTATTTTGTCCTTTGGTCGCATTTGGCTGACGCGACGCTGGTACTTTGCTTACATTATAATACTATCGCCTTAATATTTGAGGTGACTGATGTGAAGCGACACATTGCCACTAGGCTAACTGCTGCAGCGCTTGCCGCCGCGGTGTTAGCGGCTTGTAGCCCCGAGCCCCGCGGTCGCGGTGACATTGCTGGCGAGCGCCTGCAGGAAGCCGTGGTCAGCGAGCGGGAAGCGCGCTATGTCGCAGCAGTGCCTGACCCAGCGGAGCCATTGGCGGGGCAAAGTCAGATTTTGTTCGGCGATTTGCATGTGCATACCACGTTTTCCCCGGATGCCTTCATTATGTCATTGCCGTTAACCGGTGGTTCGGGATTGCACCCGCCTGCGGATGCCTGCGATTTCGCCCGCTACTGCGCAGCGCTGGATTTCTGGTCGATTAACGATCACGCAGAGGGGATTACGCCGCGCCGCTGGGCGGAAACGCGACAGAGTATTCGCGAGTGCAATGCCAGCGCGGGCGACCCGGCTAATCCCGATATGGTCAGTTTTCTGGGCTGGGAGTGGAGCCAGGTCGCCACGGATCCGGCCAAGCACTACGGCCATAAAAATGTGATTTTCCTCGATACGGAAGATGATCAGGTGCCCGCGCGCGCGATTGCTGCGCCCCGCGAGCGCCTTGCCCAGGCGCCGATTGGCCGGGCAGCACAGCTCATGATGTCGCTCGCCGATTTTGAAAATCGCGATTTTTATCTGGGCATCCAGTCCTATTACGACGAGATTGCAGATACTCCGGTCTGCCCAAAAGGTGTCGACACCCGCGACCTGCCGGCGAATTGCCTGGAAGTCGCCGATGACCCCCGTGAATTGTTTACCAAGCTGGATGAGTGGGGCTATGACAGCATCGTCATCCCACACGGCAATTCCTGGGGTATGAATACCCCGGCCACAACGACGCTGGACAAGCAGTTGACCCGTGAGCAGCATGACCCGAAGCGGCAAATTCTGTTTGAGGTGTATTCCGGACACGGCAATTCAGAGGAATATCGGCGCTGGCGCGCGGCGGTGAAAGAGGATGACGGCGGTCTGATATGCCCTGAACCGACGGATGACTATCTGCCGTGCTGTTATCGGGCCGGGCAGATTATCCGCCAGCGCTGTGAGGCCTCCGGCGAGAGTGCTGAAGAATGTCAGCTCCGTGACTTCGAGGCCCGTCAGAACTTTGTCGATGCGGGCAATTCAGGCCATCTGACCGTCCCCGGGCAATCTGTGGTCGACTGGCTTAACTGCGGCACCTGCCCGGATTGTTTCAACGAGCCCATGGACCATCGCCCCGCGGCCACGGCACAGTACGCGCTGGCGATCTCGGGTTTCGACGACGCACAGGACCCGCTGCGTTTCCGGTTTGGCCTCATAGGCTCCAGTGACAACCATCGCGGCCAGCCGGGCACCGGCTACAAGGAAGTGCGCCGCAAATTCATGACCGAGGCCTTTGGTTCGCCGGAGGATGGCCGGGCTGCCCGTCAGCAGCGGGATACGCGCGAGCCCCTGCCCATGTCCGAAGCCATCGATGGCAACAGCGTTGGCCTGGTGAGCGCTCGGAATATGGAGCGCCAGAATTCCTTCTGGCTCACGGGAGGACTTGCCGCCATCCACGCCAGCGGCCGCGACCGCAATGCCATCTGGTCGAGCCTGAAAAGACGTGAGGTCTATGCCACCTCGGGAGATCGCCTGCTGTTGTGGTTTGACTTACTCCATGGCGAGAAGCGACACCCCATGGGATCGGAATTGAGCCTTGCCGAGTCTCCAGTGTTCCGTGTAAGTGCCATGGGCGCTTTCAAACAGATGCCAGGCTGCCCTGACTATGCCCATAGCGGCCTCGGCGATGCGCGCTTGGAAAGCCTTTGTGGGGGTGAGTGTTACAACCCCTCCAGTGAGCGCCACGTCATTGATCGCATTGAAATTGTTCGCATACAACCTCAGGAGCGAGGGGACGAGGATGTTGCCGACCTCATCAGCGACCCCTGGAAAGTGTTTCAGTGCGATCCCGAACCCATGGGCTGTACCGTCGAGTTTAGCGATGAAGACTTTGTGGCGGGTGAGCGCGAAACGATTTACTACGCCCGGGCTATCCAGGAAACCACCGCCATGATTAACGCGGCGAACCTACGCTGTGAGTACGACGCGCAAGGCCGCTGTATTGAGGTCGACCCCTGTTACGGCGATTTCCGTACACCGGCTGATGAAGACTGTCTGGCGCCTGCTCAGCAGCGCGCCTGGTCGTCGCCTATTTTTGTAGACTTCCAGTCGCGGCAGGAACAGGAGGAGAAATGAAAACTTTAGCAATGCAGCGTGGTGCCGCGGGCAAGCTGATACTGATTGCCCTTGGTATTCTGGTAGCTGTCTCTGCCTGGCTGCTAATGAGCGATGGTTCGGCGCTGCGCAAACAGGCCGAGCTCAAAGCGCTGGATGTCATCGGTAATGCGGCGACGGCGCGTCTCGGTGGAGATGACCACGGCGAAGCCACACACGGTAGCGCAGTTGAGTTGATCAAGCGCCCGATTGAGGTAAAGCAGTTGGCGGATAGTGTCTATCAGGCCACGGGCGTGGGCAACGTGATGATGATTGTCACTGACGAGGGCAATGTGCTGTTTGATGCCGGTCTGGTCTTGCAGACGCCCAAGCAGCTGGGTGCGTTGCGCCAGGTCTCCGATGCCCCGATCAAGAAAATCATACTCAGCCACTCCCATGCAGATCACATTGGGGGCACGCGCTTCTTTGCCGAGGAAGGCACAGAGATTATCGCCCACAAACACTTCGAGGAAGAGCAGCGCTATCTGATGGAGCTTGAGCCCTATCAATATCAGCGCAACAGCACCCTCTTTCCGTGGATGCCGGCCTGGGAGGATCGCCCGGACATCGCCATGATGCGCTATGGCGGCATTATGCCCGATGTGATCGTCGACGATTACAAGGTGCATTCCTTTACGCTTGGCGGCATTGAATTTCAGGTCATAGGCACGCCGGGGGCGGAAGGCGCAGATAACGTGGTGCTATGGCTGCCCGAACAGAAAATCCTGTTCAGCGGTGACTTCTTTGGCCCGCAATTTCCGCAGTTTCCCAACGTGTTCACCATGCGCGGTGAAAAAATTCGCAAGCCGATCGAATACGTGAAGTCACTAGACGTGCTCCTGCAGCTGCCGATTGAAACCGTGGTACCCAGCCATCTCGATCCCACTACGGGGGCTGCCCAGATCAGCGCTGATATGACCCGTATTCGCGATGCGGTGCAATATGTCCATGACGAAACCGTGGCGGGCATGAATGCGGGCAAGGATGTTTACCAGCTGATGCGGGAAATCAAACTTCCCCCGAACTCGACCTGGTACAAAACCACGGCAAAGTGGATTGGGCCGTGCGCAGTATCTGGGACTACTACATGACCTGGTTCCACTTTGAGAGCACCACTGAGCTATACCCTGTTCCGGCGCGCGATGTGTATGCCGATCTGGCGGAGGCTGCCGGCAGTGAAGGCCTGCTGTCGCTGGGGCGGAACTACCTGCTCCAGGGCGAGCCAGTCAAAACCCTGCATATTGTAGAGGTGGTGCTGGCTGCCGAGCCTGCCAATATTGAAGCACTTAACCAGCGCCAACAGGCCCTGGGTGTGCTGCTGGATGCTGCCGAGCACGGCCTGAATAACGACTACGAGATTTACTGGTTACAGGCGCGTATGGCGGATACCGCGGCGCGCCTGGAAAGTCCGGTGGCTAACTAGCCATCGTTGCTGCTGCGGTAGGGGGTCATGCCCGCGCGCTGACGAGCCTTGGCGTGCCCCGCCTGCTGATCGATAGAAAAGCGGTAGGCGACGTAGTACTTGTAGATATTGGCGACATACTGCACTGGTTCGCGCCCCACCTCCCGCGCAGCAACCAACTCGACATTGTCAAACCACACATTCGGATCGTAGCCCAGTTGCTCTGCCTTGCGGCGCAGGTTGATCATGCGTGAGGGGCCGGCATTGTAGGCGGCCAGTGCAAGCAGTGATTTGTTCCGAGTGTCGATGGCCGGATCGTTGAAGTAGCGATCGCGGAGAAAATCGAGGTACTTGATGCCGGCGTGGATATTGGCGTCGGCGGTACTGATGTCGTGAATGCCGACATTTTTGTCGCTGGCGGTGGTGGGCAGCAGCTGCATGACGCCGACTGCGCCAGCGTGGCTGCGCGCACTCTGGTCCAGCCGTGATTCCTGGTAGCCCTGTGCGGCCGCGAGCAGGTAGTCCACCTCGTACTGTTCGCCATACTTCTGAAAAATATGCTGCAGCTCCAGGAAGCGCTGATAGTCACTATCATCGAGCGCATTTGCTGCCCAGTCAAAGTCACGGATATAGCGATTCTTGAGTACGTTGCCCACGAGCGTGCCCTCACGGTTCTTCTTCAGGAAATCATTGACCACCGCCGCTAGCTGCGGGCTGTCCTTGCGGAATGCCCAGGCGATCTTGCCACCTTCGCGGAACACGATATCGTCGCGCACAGTTGTATTGGTAAACACGCCTTTCCATAATGTGGGCTTGTACGAGTCCACAATGGCCCAGGGCAGCAGGCCCTTGTCGACCATTTCAATCAAGTCGTCGTCTTCCAGGAATTCCGATACGAGCTCGGTTCTGACCGGCGCCTTACCCTCCGCCAGGAGGCGTTCGTTGAGCGTTTCGATACTCTCGCGGTAGCTGCTCGACTGGCGCACGTACATGGTTTGTCCCGCGAGGTCGTCGATCGATGCGAGTGCGGGCGCCGTGGGTCCGGTAATCAAGATCTCAGAGACGTCGCGCGAGGCGGGAATGGAGAAATCAAACTGTTGCTGGCGCTCTGGGGTAATCGACAGGCTGGCATTGATGATATCGCCGTGACCCGCGAGGAGGGCAGGTACCAACTGGTTGCGCGCCATGGGAATGATCACCACATGTACCTTGACCGTCTTGCGCTGCAAACGTTTGTTCAAAAACGTTTCAAACATCGAGGAAATTTCTTTGACCAGGCCTTTTTCCTGGCCGTTTTCTTCCAGGTAGTAGCGCCCCGGGCTGTACACGGTCAGTACCCTGACCGTGCGATGTTCCTCCATGGTATCCAGATCACCCGTCCAGGGGTCCCTGAGGCCGTTGAGGGCATGCTGTGCCTGTTCTTCGGCGGAAGGCGCGAAGGGCAGAGGCTGTTCTTCAGTCTCGACCGGTTCCGCCGGCAGCGATGGCTCAGTCTGCACTTGTTCCGGTGGGGATTCGGCCGACTCCGGAGCGTTGTCGCCGCAGGCGGCCAGGCTAATCAGGCAGGTAAGGTACAGCAGTCGAGTGAGGTACTTCATTGACAGTAAGCTTAGTGGGTTTGTGCCAACATCTTCCCGTTTGCGGGATAGATTGGCAACTCCTTATCCCGCAGTTTGACCGCCATCGATTGGCAGTTCGATACCGTTGACGAAGCGCGCCTCGTCCGAGGCCAGATAGGCAACCGCACCCGCAATTTCTTCCGGCGTGGATGCTTCGACCAGCGGAAGCAGGCGAGAGAACAGCTCCATGTCTGCGCCCTCGGGCATCTTAAACCCCGCTGATAAAGGCGTCTGGACAAAGCCGGGGCACACGGCATTGACGCGCACTTCCTGTTTGCCGAATTCCATGGCCAGGGCCTTTGAGAACATCAGCACGCCCGCTTTGGTGGCGCAGTAGGCCGAGTTATAGGCCTGGCCTTCGCGGCCCGCACTGGAAGACATGTTGACGATATTGCCTTTGCTGGCGAGCAGGTGGGGCATGGCGGCGCGACTCATGAAGAACACACCATTGAGATTAATGCCGACCATCAGGTCCCACTGCGCATCGCTGATGTCAGTGAGGTTCTCGGAGAAGGCAATACCGGCGATGTTGCACAGTACATCCAGCTTGTCGAAGCACTCAATACAGGCCTCCACCGCCGCGTTACAGGCTGCAGGCTGGGTGACGTCGACTTCGGCGATCGCCGAAGCGGCGCCCTCTGGCAGGGCTTTGACCGTCTCAGTCAGGCCGTCTTTGTTGATGTCTGTCAGGAAAACAGCGGCGTCTTCATTTGCCAGGCGAATCGCTGTAGCGCGACCAATGCCGGACGCAGCGCCGGTAATCAGCGCGACCTTGCCAGTGAATCTTTGCATTGTGGTTCCTCAGGTAGAGAGAATGATCTTGCCCATGTGGGCTCCACTTTGCATGTAATCGTGAGCGCTGGCCACATCCGCCAGTTCAAATACCCGGTCGACCACCGGCTTGATGGCGCCGCTGCGCAGATGCGGATAAATATGCTGCATGATTTCCGCGGTCATGACGGTTTTCTGGGCGAAGCTCTGGGCCCGCAGGGTGGAGCCCGTCAGCGAAATCCGCTTCATTAGCAGCAGGGCGAAATTAACCTCAGCCTGGAAGCCGTTCATGAATGCGATGTTCACAATACGCCCTTCCGGCGCCGCGACATTGATGTTTTTCTGAATGTAGTCGCCGCCCACCATGTCCAGAATGACATTCATCTGGTTGTTCACCCCGGCCTCTGCCAGCGCCTGCTCGAAATCCTGCTCGCGGTAATTAATGGCTAGGGTGGCGCCGAGTTCGCGCAAGGCTGCGCACTTTTCCGGGGTGCCCGCCGTGGTATACACCTCGCCGCCCATGGCACTGACCATCTGCACGCCCAGGGTGCCAATGCCGCTGGCGCCACCGTGAATGAGCACCTTGTCACCCGCCTGCATAGCGCCGCGCTGGAAAATGTTGTGCCATACCGTGAGCAGGGCCTCGGGCAATGCCGCCGCTTCGGCCATGCTCAACCCCTCTGGCACTGGAAAGCACTGGCCGACAGGCGCAATAGCTTTGGTGGCGTAACCGCCGCCGTGAGTAAGTGCGCAGATGGTGTCGCCTTCGCGCCACTCGCTCACACCTTCACCGACGCCGATGACCGTGCCCGCCACTTCCAGGCCCATGATCGGCGAAGCGTCTTCTGGCGGCGGATACAGTCCCGCGCGCTGCAGCAGATCGGCCCGATTGAGCCCTGCCGCCGCAACGTCAATCAGCACTTCACCCGCGCCGGGTGCCCCGATCTCGTCAGTCGCTATGCTGAGACTGCGGTCTTCTTCATTTATTGCGACGTAGTGTCGTTCGATGGTCATTCAAGTGTCCTCAGCAAAATGGTTGCGCCGAACAGAGGGCCGGAAGGCTTTAACAGCCTTCCGGCCCGAAACGTGCAGCAGACTAACTCGCTAAGGCGACCCGCCACCCATGCGGATCCTCAGCTGTGCCACTCTGAATCGCACACAGCTGTTCCCGCAGCTTGCTCGACCACGGGCCCATGTCGCCGTCACCGACCTGAATGGTCTCGCCGTTGTACACGAGCTCGCCAACCGGGGTGAGTACCGCTGCAGTGCCTGTCAAGGCTGCCTCGCCCCGCGGTGCCCGCTCCAGCAGTTCGGCCACATCAAAGTCGCGTTCCATTACAGTGAGGCCTGCGGCAGCCGCCAGGGTGAGAATACTGTCGCGGGTGACGCCGGGCAGGATAGAGCCGTCCAGCGGTTTGGTAAGCAGCTCGCCGTTTTCGATGAGAACGAAGTTGGCCGCGCCCGTTTCCTGAACAATACCACCCGGGGCGAACAATACCTGGTCTGCGCCCATCTCTTCGCGGGCGCGCACCACCTGGCGCATGGCTGCCGCGTAATTGCCGCCCGTCTTTACCTCGCCGAAATTCGGGGTGGAGCGCTGGGCCTGATCGTCGACCTTGACCCGCAAGGGCTTGAGCCCGCCGGCAAAGTAGTCACCCACCGGTGAGGTGAGTACGTAGTAGATCGCCTTCTGGGTGGGGCGTGCGGCGGCGCCGATATCCTCTTCGGTGCCGAACAGCGTCGGGCGCAGATACAGCGAGCCCGGGTAGGCCGGTATCTGGTCGCTAACCTCGGCAACGGCTTTGTGCAGTGAGGCGAGCAGGGTTGCTTCATCGGGCACCGGCAGCAGCAACTGGGCAGCGCTGCGCAGCAGGCGCGCCACGTGGCGATCCGGGCGGAACAGGTGAATGTCGCCGCTCTCGGTGCGGTAGGCCTTCAAACCTTCAAAGCACTCGCTCGCATAGTGCAGTACGTGGGTGGCCGGGTGCAGGTTAAAGGGCTCGACGGGCACCACTGCCAGGCCGGACCACTGTCCGTCTGCATAGTGGTTGATGACCATCTTGTCCGTAAACTCTGTGCCGAATGCCGCCATTGTCCTACTGCTCTATGTGTTTCCTGGCCCCGCTCGGGCCCGGTAAATATCGGGTGGGTGAACACACCATAATACCCCGAGAACCCAGTGTTTGGGGGTAACCCCCGAGGAAAAATCCGGAAATTTGTCACAGGGGGAGCAGCGGCTAGGCTGTGGTTTATTACTTTGGTAACCCGGAGCCGAGCGCGGCCTAAGAGAGTACTGCTACTGCTGTCGTTGTTGATGGTTTGCACCGGTGCAAGCGCGGATATTCGGCAGGAATTGCAGTCCCTGACCGAGCATCTGGTCATCGACGGCGGTGGCCAGCTGCCGAGCGGCGGACAGATATACCTGCCGGTCATAATCGAGGATTTTTACGCCCGCCAGGAGTACCAGCCCGCCTGGCGCGATAGTGATCAGGCTCAGCGCATGCTGGATTTGTTGCGCGACAGTTAGGCCGAGGGCCTCAGTCCCGATGACTATCACTACGGCGAGCTAATGGCATTGTGGTCGCTGCGGGGTCAGCAATGGCCTGGGCGCGACCAGGCCCGGGCCCGTTTCGATGTCATGCTTACGGATGGCGTCCTGCTCTACATACAGCATGTAGCTCGGGGTAAGGTTGACCCACGCCAGCTTGAACTCACCTTCAACTACGCCCAGCTCGATTTTGATATGCACACCATTGCCGGCGAGCTGCAGCAGGCGATTGCTGAGGATACGATCGAAGACATTGTTGCGCGGCTGCGCCCCCAGATGGCCTTTTACTACCAGATGATGGCAGCTTTGAAGCACTACCGCGCCCTGGCCGCCACAGGTGAGTTTCGCCCTCTGCCTGGCGAGACAGTGCTCAAGCCCGGCCAGGCCTATGCGGTGGTGCCCGACCTCGCGGCGCGTCTGGTGGAGCTGGGGTATCTGCCTGCGGGCGACTATGGCCGTCAGTATGGCGGTGCGATCAAGGATGCGGCCAAGGTGTTCCAGGCGGACCACGGCCTGGATGTCGACGGCATTGTCGGTGCCCAGAGTTACCGCTTTCTGAATATGACGCACGCCCAGCGGGTGAAGGAACCGCTGTGCCTGGCCGAGTTGTTGCTCGACGACCCCCAGCAGTGGTCGTTGGAGTATGTGCAGGCAGTGGTCGACAGCCGCAACCCCCAGGTCCGGGTGCCCATGGAGCGCGACGTACACGTGTTGCTGATGTACTGGACTAACAGCCCGGCACGAGACGGTCGCCTGCAGTTCCACGCGGATGTGTATGGCAAGGATCCGGCCGAGCTGGCCCTGCTGGATGCGCCACCCAGGGTGAACGAGGTGCGTTGCCTGCTACTGATCTTGCTGTTGCTGCCCCTGCTGGCGAGGGCGGAGCTGCCCACGCTGTCGTATCGCGGGCTACCCCTGGTATTTGCGCCGTTTACCCTAGTGGGCGGCATTGGCCGCTACCGGAAAACCAGTCGCCACGGCGGCTTTGTGCATGTAGACACCCGGGGTTTCCGCGCGCGCTGGTAGTCAGCGCGGCAGCAAGCGCACCGGCATCTGTTTGAACCCGTGGACCATATTGGAGCGGATGAAGGCCGGCTCACCGGTCAGCTCGATGCCGCCGAATTCGCGGAAGAACTCCTCGAGGAAGATGCGCGCTTCCAGTCGCGCCAGGTTCGCCCCCAGACACAGGTGAATACCGTGGCCAAAGGCCAGGTGGGGATTCGAGTCGCGGTGAATATTGAACTCCATGGGGTTGTCGAATACCCGCTCGTCGAAGTTGGCGGCGCTGTACAGCATTACCACCTTGTCGCCCTGGGCAATGGCCTGGCCGGCAATCTCGGCGTCGGCGGTGGCAGTGCGGCGGAAGTAGTGCAGGGGGCAGGTCCAGCGCAGCATTTCTTCCACTGCCCCGGGGATGAGGTCCGGGTTCTGCTCCAGCTGCCGATACAGCTCGGGTCGCTGGATCAGCTCATACATGCCGCTGGAGATCAGGCCCCGCGTGGTCTCATTGCCTGCCACCGCAATCTGCACAAACAGTGAGGCGAACTCTGCCTCGCTGACACTCTCGCCCTCCACTTCCTGGTTGATCAGCAGGGAGATCAGGTCGTCGGCGCCGGAATCCTTGCGTTCGCAGGCCAGCTGGAAGCCGTAGGTGCCCATTTCAATGCTGGCGTTGTTCACTTCCTCGGGGGTGCCGCCCAGATCAGGATCAGAGGCGGAGGTCTGCAGGTCTGACCAGCGGCGCATCTGCGGCCACATGTCCCGGGGGATATCCAGCAGCGAGCCGATGACGGCTGTCGGCAGGTCGCCGGCCAGGCTCTCGACAAAATTCACCTCACCGATGTTGCGGGCCGTCTCCATCATGCCGCGGGCAATCTCGCGGATCGCCGGTTCCAGCTGTTCCAGGCGGCGCGAGGTAAAACGCGTGATGACCGCCCGGCGCAGTGGGCTGTGCTTGGGCGGGTCCATGCCCAGCAGTTGGTTGCGTGCCATATCGAGAATGTCGCCGGGTAAATCGTCGACAAGTACAAAGCCCTGCTCTGCTGAGAACGTTTTGAAGTCGCGCGACACTGTAATAACGTCGGCGTGACGGCTGACGACCCAGTAGCCGCCACCTTCCGGGTGGGCGTGCCAGTGGATTGGGTCATTGTCGCGCAGCCACTTGAACTGCTCGTGGGGAATGCCTGTCGTGTAGGCGTCCGGCGAGTAAATATCGATGTTCATGGTCGTTCGGTGCCTATTCTACGAGCACATTCGGACGTGGTAGGCCCTGTTCCTCGCACATGGCGAGGTAGAACTGCAGGGTCATGTCGCCGTCGACCACCGAGGTAATGTTGCCGTCTGCGTCCAGATTGATGTTACTGCCGTACATCTGGAACCACACGCGGGTATTGTCTTCGGTGCATTGCAGGGTGTGTACGGAGCCTGCAGGTTCGTACAGGAACGAGCCTGCGCGATTAACGTAGTCGTATTCCTTGTACTTCCAGGCGCCTGAGCTGGTATAGCCCCATACCGGCCCTGTGTGCTTGTGCTGCTCCACTTCATAGCCTGCCTGGAAGATATTCTCGATGATCCACAGGCCTTCGCCGCGTTTCACCTGCAGGACCTTTAGCAGGCTGCCGTCTCCGATGTCGATAAAGGGCAGTTCGTCGGCCCCGATGTGTACTGCTTCTGTCATGTCCATAGAAAAGCTCCTGTTATTCAGCCTGGACGACAGCGCCGCTGGCCAGGGAGTTGTTTATATCGTCTTCGCTAAAACCGAATTGCGCCAGAATATCCCGGCTGTGCTCGCCATTGCGCGCGGGTGGGCGGCTGATGGCTCCCGGCGTGCGGCTGAAGCGCGGTGCCGGGGTGGGCTGCCAGACATCGCCATCGTCGATGAACGTGCCCCGCTCCTGGTGGTGAGGGTGGTGGCGAACTTCGGCCATCGACAGTACCGGTGCGTAGCAGATGTCGGCGCCGTCGAAAAAGGCATCCCACTCGTCCCGGGTCTTGCGCTTGAAGATGTCGCTCAGTTTCTCTTTCAGAGCGGGCCAGGCGGCCATGTCCCACTGGTTCTCCAGGCCGGCAGCTTCATCACCGAGACGCTCGAGCAAGGCCGCATAGAACTGCGGTTCAATCGAGCCGATCGTGATGTATTTGCCGTCGCCGGTCTCGTAAACCTCGTAGAAGTGGGCGCCGGAATCGAGCACATTGGTACCGCGCTCATCGCTCCAGAAGCCCACCTGGTTGGCGGCGAAGCTTGAGCTCATGAGGTTGGCGACGCCGTCGATCATTGCCGCGTCCACGACCTGGCCCTGGCCGGAGGTTTTGGCTTCCAGCAGTGCGCAGACCAGGCCATAGGCGAGGAAGATGCCGCCACCACCGAAATCGCCCACCAGGTTGAGAGGGATGGCGGGCTTCTCGCCCGCCCGTCCCATACCGTGGAGCGCACCGGACAGGGCCACGTAGTTGAGGTCATGGCCGACCTCTTTGGCCATCGGTCCCTCCTGGCCCCAGCCAGTCATGCGGCCGTACACCAGGCGCGGATTGCGCTGCAGGCACACGTCCGGTCCCAGGCCCAGGCGTTCCATAACGCCGGGCGGTTGCCCTCCAATAATCCGTCTGCCTGTTCAATCAGGCGCAGCACCGTGGCCACGCCCTCGGGTTGCTTGAGATCGACGCAAATACAGCGCTTGCCGCGGTTGAGCACATCCAGCTTGGGGTTGGTCTGCTGGTCGGAGAACAGGCCGCCGCCGGGTCTTTCAACGCGAATAACCTCCGCGCCCATGTCGGCCAACGACATGGCGGCGAAGGGGGCAGGTCCAATTCCGGCGATCTCGATAATAGTGATTCCTGCAAGCGGTCCCATGGTGAAGCTGGCTCCTTTAGATGAAGCGTCCAGCTTGGCCCTTGGCGTGCCCGGGGACAATGGCGTGATCAGGCGCCGGGAATGTCTTTACAGATCAACTGCTCGAACATGCCGCGGGCTTCCTCGAGCTTGGCGAACACCGGGTAGCGGCTGTCCAGGCACCAGTTGATCGTGAGCATGTTGAGTGTGCCTACCACGGTTGTAGCGAGCATTTCTGGGCTGAAATCCCGTTTCACGTCGTCCAGTTCGTAGCCCGCACGAATCAATGCGCTGAAGCTGGTCATGGCCGAGGCCCCAAGTTCTCGCTGTGTCTCCTGGTCCTCGGCAAATGCGGTGGGGCCGATCAGCACCAGTTGGCGGTCGATGTCGTTCATGCCCGCAAAGGCGGATTCAATGTAGTCGATCATGGCCTGCAGGCGGCCCCGGGTCGTCGGCTGCGCGGCCATCAGTTCCGCGAGCATCGGCTCAGCGCGCGCATACAGGCGTGAGATGCCCAGGGCCCCGAGCAGGGCGTGCTTGTTGGTGAAGTGACCGTAAAAGGTGCGCCGGGCCACATCTGCCTCCTGGCAGATCTGCTCGATGCTGGTGTCTTCGATGCCGTATTGCTGGAACAGGCGATAGGCCGCCTCTTCGATACGGGCGCGAATTTCCTGTTTGCGTTTTTCCCTGCGCCCCAGCGGGGCTTCGATAGTGTCCATGAAAATATGGTAATGCAGTTGCAATGGTCTCTGCATTAAACTAATTTGTATACAAATGTGCAAGTTTGCGCGTTTGTATGTATTTTATATAGAGCAACGATAGCTTCAGGTGAAACCGACCATGTCCGACAAGTTATTGGTGGTCTCTACGGACTGCCACGCCGGCCTCCCGATCGCCGATTACAAACCCTATGTTGAGAGCAAGTATCACGACATGCTCGACATGGCGGTGCCCATTACCATCGACATGCTCGAGAAATCCGAGTCGATGTTCCTTATCAAGGAGATTAATGACGCCTGGCGGGAGCCGATCGAGCAGGAACTCACCGGCGCCTGGAAGTACGACGAGAGGGCGCGCATGCTGGCCAGTGACGGTATTGCCGCCGAGATCATTTTCCCGGATGGCATAACCGAGAAAAATACGCCGCCATTTGGTGCCGGTCTGGGGTTGTCTCCCCGGGACATGGTGCCGGAGCTGCAGTGGGCGGGGGCCATGGCCCACAACCGCTGGTTGGCGGAGCTGTGCGCAAACGACCCTGCGCGGCACATCGGCGTGGCCTCGATTCCGCTACTGTGGGATGTGGATCAGGCCGTGGAAGCCGTGCGCTGGTGTGTAGACAATGGCTTGCGTGCAGTCATGATCCCCACCATGTGGGGTGAGCATGATGCCTATCATCACGTGAAATACGACCCTTTCTGGGAGGTCTGCCAGGACCTGGGCGTGATTGTACATTTCCACTCAGGTCCGGCGCCGCATCCTGAGTACTTTGGCAAGGGTTTCCCCGCTGAAGACCAGCGCAGTGAGCTCCCTGGTGCCATGGGCGTATATGTGTCAGAGGTCATGTGGTGGCTTTACCGTCCGCTCACGTTCATGATCTGGGGGGGCGTGTTTGAGCGCTTCCCGCGGCTGAAAGTGATGATTGTAGAAGGAGGCACTATGTTTATGCTGCCTTCCTGGCTGCGGCTCATGGACTTCCAGTACCACGAGGGCGAGATCTCAGCCAAGCTGGGTGATTTCAAGAGTCACCTGTCCATGGCGCCCAGCGAATACTATCGACGCAACGTGGGGATTGGCGCGTCTTGCGTGCGCCGCGACGACCTCGACGAGCGCGCTGCGATTGGCCCTTCACAAATCATGTGGGGCAGCGATTTCCCTCATCCCGAGGGCACCTGGCCTAACACCCATGCCTACTACCGCGAAACATTCAGCGGTCTGCCCGAGGTCGATGGGCGTAACATTCTTGGCGAAAACGCCGTGGCCTTCTACGGCCTCGACCGCGATCGCCTGCAACAGGTGGCCGACGATATCGGCCCCGACACATCCATTTTTAACTGACCCGAGCTATCAACGGGAGAGCATCATGACCATCGTAGAAGCCTGTGAATCACATACCAACACCACCCCTGAATTTCCCATGGGGTGGTTCTCCGTGTCCCGCTCCCAGGAGCTGGCCATTGGCGAAGTCAAAGCTGTAAAGGCCTTTGATCGCGAACTGGTGCTTTACCGCACCCGTTCCGGTAAGCCGGCCGTTCAGGATGCGTATTGCCCGCACCTGGGGGCGCACCTTGGGCATGAGGGGCGCGTGATTGGCGAAACCATTCGCTGCCCGTTCCATGGCTGGCAGTTCAATGCCGATGACGGCAAGTGTTCGCATATTCCTTATTGTGAGGAAATCCCCGATCGGGCCCGATTGCGCACCTGGCACACCGAGGAAAAAAATGGCGAGGTGTATATCTGGTTCCACCCTGAGAACACTGCGCCCCAGTGGGAATTGCCCGACCTGCCTGAGCTGGGCGACCCGAACTGGACCACACCGCGCTATACCGACCACCTGGTGCCGGCTCACGTGCAGGATATCTGTGAGAATTCCTGTGACCCGGTGCACTTCGCCTTCGTTCACAAGCAGGGCACGATTCCCGAATCCGAAGTCACCATCGATCCGGATGGCCGCACCATGCACCTGCACTCCAACATGGAAACCAACGATTTCCCGAGCCAGCTGCATGCGATCACTTACAGCCCGGGATTTGCGATGGTGCGTAATACCTACGGCCCCGGCGCTGAAATGATCATGTACAACAGCCCTCAGCCCATCGACAAGCACAATACCTACATGCGCTGGACGCTGATTGTGCGCAAGGAGATCGAAGATCTGGCCGGCGACGACGTCATGCAGGGCATTATCGACGGGCTCAGTGATGACTACCCGATCTGGGCCAACAAGGTCCACAAGCGGCGCCCGGTATTCTGCCGTGAAGACAAACCCCTGGTGACCTTCCGCAAGTGGGTGCGGCAATTTTACGTGACCTCACAAGACAAGAAGGAGATCGCCTGAGGTGAAAGATTTTAGCGGTAAAGTCGCTGTCGTAACTGGCGGTGCAAGCGGCGTAGGCCGTTCACTGGCATTTGCACTAGGGCGTCGCGGCGCCAAAGTGGCCGTGGGCGATGTCGATGCCAAGGCCATGGAACAGGTGGCCGCCGATCTGGCCGCAGAGAACATTGAAGCTATCGTTGAGCGCTGTGATGTGACCTCGCTGGATAGCCTGAACGCCCTGGCCGATGCCGCCACTGAGAAGCTCGGTGGCCTAGACCTGGTATTTGCCAACGCCGGTATCGGCGCGGGTGAGGGCGGTGCGATGTGGGACTACTCCGAGAAAGACTGGGAATGGTGCCTGAACGTGAATGTCTGGGGTGTGATTAATTCGATTCGCGCATTCATGCCGCGGCTGGTAGCCACGGGTCAGGAGGCGCACTTTGTGGTGACAGGCTCCGGCAACGGCGCCTATATGGTTCTGCCCGATGCCCCGATCTATACAGCCAGTAAAGCCGCTGTGCATGCGATCACCGAGAACCTGCACTATCAGTGTCAGGCGGGTCAGCTGCCGGTGAAAGTCAGCGCGCTGTTCCCCGGTCCGCATGTGGTGGACACCGGCCTGTTCAATTCAGACCGCGTGCGCCCTGAAGATCTCAAGAAGGATGGCGGAGCCCCGGATTCCGGCATTACTTCCGTGGATGACATGAAGCGCATGGCCGCTGAATTTGGTATCGAAATGCAGACCACCCACCCCGATGAAGTGGCTGCTATGGCTTTGCAGGGTCTCGAACAGGACGCGTTCTGGCTGCTGGCAACCACCCCGGAAACCGACCAGAAAATTCGCGACCGCGCGGAGATGATTTTGAACAGGACGACGCCGGTACCGGCGGCGTTAGGCTAACCGAGAGAGTAATAACAATGAGCAACGAAACAGGCGCCCCACAGGGCAACCCCGGCGATATCGTCAATTGGCCCATGCTGAAAATTGTCTACCGGACCGATCCGGAGGCTATCGCCAAGCTGCTGCCGCCCGGTATTGATCCTGGTGCCAACCCGAATGTGAACCTCACCATCTACAACTTCCCGGTACCCGATGAGCCCGAGTACGGCATCGTGACCACTGTGGACGCGGACTATAACGGTACGCCGGGTGAGTACACGCTGGGCTATGGTATCGACCAGGAGTCGGCGATTTTTGTCAGCCAGGAAACCAACGGCCAGCCCAAGTATCCCTGTACCACCGAGTACTATCGTCTCGGGCCCCAGGTTACCGCGCGTTGCACACACCAGGGCTACACCTTCGTGGAGTTCAAAGGGGTGTCTACAGGCCCGGTAGAGAGCGAGGCAGAGTGGATTCAGAATGAATGGTGGACCAAGTACTCCCGCGCCGTGAGCGTTGGTGGTCCGGCCACTGGCTTCGACTTCCCACCGCATGTGGTACATGTGATGAGCAAGTACGGCACCGCCTGGAAAGAGGAAGTGCAGGGTGAACTGATTCTGCGCGACAGTCCCTGGGACCCCCTGGCCTCGTTGCTGCCCATGCGTGAGCAGTTGTCGGCCCACCTGTGGTGGCCCATTTTCCTCGATCGCCAGATCACACTGGCCGGTGAGCTCGACGCCGAGGCGTTCCTGCCCTTTGCCGATACCATCTCCGGTTCTCGCTGGCCGGGTGAAAACGGCGGCCCCAAACGCTCCTGATCCGCTTCTGACTCAGTGAGTATTCGCAACTGGCTCCCCGCTCTGGCGGGGATGGCCTGCCTCGGCCTCGGGGCGGGCCTCATGAGTGTTTACGGCTTTTTTGTGCCAGCCCTGTCGGAAGAGTTCGGGGTGGGTGCGGCCACAATCAACATAGGCCCGGTGGCCCTGATGTTGGTGCCCGGATTGGCCTCACCGTTTGTGGGCCGGTTTGCCGACCGGCTGCCGATTCGGCGCATTATTCTCACGGGGTGCACGCTGGCGGCCCTGGCCCTGGTACTGACCAGTATGGCGCCCAGCCTGATCCTCGCCGGACTCAGCTTCGTGCTGTTTGCCCTTGGGATGACCCTGTATGGGCCGGTGGTTATCAACAGCCTGATGGTGAAACTGTATGCCGGTAACGAGGGCAAGGCCCTGGCACTGGTCGCTGCGGGTACCAGCCTTGCATCGGCGATATTGCCGCCGCTGGTAGGCGCGGGACTGGAGGTATGGGGTTGGCGTTCCGCGCTGGCGGCACTGGGCGTTTCGCTGGCGGTGGTGTTGTGGGTTCTGGTGCTGGCGTTCATCCCGGCTTCTGGCGGCGGCAGCGCTGCCGCTGCTGATACCCCCTCCAAACCAAAGGACATCTACCGGCGCCGTGAATTCTGGCTGGTCGGTGTTGCCGTGGCGCTGGTCTTTAACGTCTCGGTGCTGGCGACCATTTGCTACCCGCCGCTGTTTATCAGTCGTGGTGTGGACCCGGTGCAGGTCGGCTTTATGGTCGGTACCAGCGCTATTGCCGGATTGTGCGGCAAGCTTTTTGTGGCCTTCAGCGCTGACTATCTGCATGATCGGCCGCGCATTCTGGCCCTTTGCATTCTGCTGGTTCAGGCCTCGGGCATTGCGATCTTGCTGTTGATTGATTCGGGCTGGATGTTGTGGCTGGGTCTGGCTTGCTCCGGCTTTGGGGTCGGCGCGTTCCTGCCAGTGCACCCCTGGCTGAACAGTCGCTACTTCGATAACTCGATTATCGGTCAGGTGAACGGCGCCCAGATGCCACTGATGCTGCCGCTGGGACTGGCGGGCCCGCCACTTGCCGGCCTGGCATTTGATCGGACCGGCAGCTACGACCTGGCTCTGGCAGCGATGTTTGTGCTGCTGGTGCTGGCGGGCCTGGTATTGGCGTCTCTGCCCAAGCCCCGTGCAGCGCTCTGAGAATCGCGACATTTCCACTATTTTTGGCCGCCTCCAGGGTGGCCTTCCGCTACTCTTTGCTCATCGTTATTAGCGGGGAGCACGCGTGAAGGTCCGGATTGGCGTAGACATGCGTCTGTGGGGAGACAGCATCGGGGTAGGGCACTTGCCCCAACTGGAAATGCTGGCATTCCTCGGCTATGAAGGCGTCGCGGTTCCGCTGGCGGGACAGGGCCTGTCAGAATTAAAGTTGCTGCGCGTGGCACTGACAGACCTCGATCTGGTTCCCCTGGCCACGACGATTATCCCTGCCGAATTCAATCCGATCGATGCTTCTGAGCGGGTGCGCAAGCGCGCCGTCGATTATCTGAAGCAGCGCGTGGATGAAGCTGTGGAGCTTGGCAGCGAGGTCCTGTGTGGCGGCCTGTTCCAGGCCCAGGGGCAGCTCAGTGGCGTGCCTCCCACCGATCGGGAATGGGACTGGAGTCGCCGCTGTCTGCGAGAGGTGGGTGAGCACGCCGCCGGGTATGGCGTGAAACTCGGGCTGGAATTCCAGAGCCGATTCGATGCCCATCTGGTCAATACTGCAGCGGAAGCGGCGCGGATGTGCCGGGAAATCGACCTCGATAATGTCGGCGTGCTGTACAACACATTCCACGCCCATCTGGAAGAGTTCAACCCCGCCAGGGCGCTGCCTGCAGCGGGTGAACGACTGCTGATGGTGCATCTCAGCGAGAGCCACCGCGGGGAGTTGGGCCGCGGCCAGGTGCAGTGGCACGAGACGTTTGCCACTCTGGATTTCCTCGACTACTACGGCTGGCTGGTGGTCCAGGCGCTGGGGGTTGCCGCCTCCGGCGATGCGGATTCAGCGCATATCTGGCGCGAGCGTTTCGACAGTCGCGAGCAGTTGTGTGCCGATGCTATCGGTCTGGTGCAGCAGACATTGCGATTGCAGCGCGAGTAGGGCATTCAACGCCAACCTGAGTTGCTGCTAGACTGCAGGGCAGTGCCAAAACATAACAGGACTTATCGCCGTCATGCTCGATCGACTTCGTTTCAAATTCAATCTTTTATTCCTGCGCATGCTCACGCCGTTCATGCCCGGCTCTACCCATGTGGCCTTTGTCGGTGCGGGTAGTAGTCGCCAGTTGTGCAACCACATCGCCACGCTGGGACCGCGACGGGTGCTGGTAGTCACCGACAAACCGCTGCGAGAGCTCGGTGTGTCGGAGCAGGCCGTCGCCGGCCTGGTGAATGCGGGCGTGGCCATAAGCTGGTTTGACGGTGTGCTGCCCGACCCTACCTATGAGCAGGTCGACGCGGGTCTGGCGATTCTCAAGCAAGACAACTGTGACGTGCTGCTGGCCATTGGTGGCGGCTCAGTCATGGATTGCGCCAAGGTCATGGCGGTGCGCGCGACATCCGATGAAGACCCCCACAATTGGGAAGGTCTGGGCAAGGTGAAGCACGACGGCCTGCCTGTTTACGCTATCCCGACGACCGCCGGAACCGGGTCTGAGGGTACCGCCGGGGCAGTTGTCAAAGACAGTGCGACTCTGACCAAGAGTGTGATGTCCGGTGACACCATGCTGCCCAAGGCTACCGCGCTGGACGCTTCGCTAATGCAGGGTCTGCCGCCCCACATTACTGCGGCCACCGGCATGGATGCACTCACCCACGCTATTGAGGCCTATATCGGTGTCTGGGAGCGGGGTAACCGGATCGCCGACTCCCGTGCCGCGGTCAAGCTGGTGTTTGAGCACCTGCCCAGCGCGGTAGTGCACGGCGAAGATCTCAAGGCCCGGGAGAGCATGGCCATGGCCGCCTACTATGGGGGAATGGCGATTAATCAGGTGTTCGTAGGCAGTGTTCACGCCCTGGCGCACCAGATTGGCGGCAAGTACGGCATTCCTCATGGTCTGGCGAATGCGTTGATACTGCCCCACGTGCTCGAGTTCTGCCGTGAGGAGGCTGAGCAAAGTCTGGCTGAACTGGCCATTGCGATTGGCGTGGGTGAAGAGGGCGAACCTGCTTCTCAGCTGTCACACAAGTTTATTGCAGCGGTGCGCGATCTGCGTACCACGGTAGGTATTCCCGACCAGTCTGAACTGCTGCGTCAGGAGGACTTTGATCAATTGGCGCAACAGGCCGCCGATGAATGTCTCGGCTACCCCGTACCCCGCTTGCTCGACAAGCAGGCGGCGTTGGATATTCTGCACAAGATCAGCGAGCAACCCGCCTGACCTGACCCCTAGAATACCGTTGCGCCGGATTCTGCTTCGCTGACGGCCCGGCGCATATGCGCAAATAACTCACGGCCGGTACCCTGTTCACTGCCATCACCCGTTCGCACAGCCGCCTCGCGGCTGTTCCACTCCCCGGCATCAACCAGGCATTGCAGCTCACCAGTGGTGGCGTCCAGGCGTAGCAGGTCGTCCGTTCTGACTTTGGCGATGGGGCCGCCCGACAACGCTTCCGGTGTCAGGTGAATTGCCGCTGGAACTTTGCCGGATGCGCCTGACATGCGCCCGTCGGTCACCAGTGCGACCTTGAACCCCGGTCTTGCAGAATGCCCAGGAAAGGCGTCAGCTTGTGCAGTTCGGGCATGCCATTGGCGGCCGGGCCCTGGAAGCGAACGACCGCGATGAAATCTTTTTCCAGTTCGCCCGCCTCGAAGGCTGCGGCGAGTTCGGTCTGATCGTCGAATACGACCGCCGGTGCTTCAACCACCTGGTGCTCAGGGGCGACAGCGGAGATCTTGATCACGCTGCGACCGAGGTTGCCCTCCATCAGGCGCAGGCCGCCTTCGGCAGAAAACGCATCGTCCGCCGGGCGCAAAACGTCTGTATCGGCGCTGCTGCTGACGCCGTCGATATAGGTCAGGCGCCCGTTGTCGAGTTGCGGCTCCTGAGTGTAGTGGCGCAGACCCTCGCCCCAGTTGGTTTTTACATCCTCGTGGAGCAGGCCGTTGTCGAGCAGCGTGCGGATCACGTAGCCCGTGCCACCGGCGGCATGGAAGTGGTTCACGTCGGCGCTGCCGTTGGGGTAGACCCGGGCCACCAGCGGGGTAATGGCCGAGAGATCGTTAAAGTCCTGCCAGTCGATCAGGATGCCCGCCGCACGGGCGATCGCAATCCAATGAATGCTGTGGTTGGTGCTGCCACCGGTGGCCAACAGGGCGACGATCGCGTTGACGATGCATTTTGCGTCGACCACGTGGCCGAAAGGCGTGTACTCGTTGCCCAGGGCGGTGATCTTGCACAGGCGCTCGGTGGCGGCCACGGTCAAGGCGTTGCGCATCTCGGTACCCGGTGGTTCGAAGGCGGCGCCGGGGATGTGTACGCCCATGACTTCCATCAGCATCTGGTTGCTGTTGGCCGTGCCATAAAAGGTGCAGGTGCCTTCGCCGTGATAGGCAGCGGACTCCGCCTTGAGCAGCTCATCTCGGCCAACCTTGCCTTCGGCATACTGTTGGCGCACAGCGGCTTTTTCCTTGTTGGACAGCCCTGAGGTCATGGGGCCTGCCGGTGCAAAAATAATCGGCAGGTGACCAAAAGACAGCGCACCGATCAGCAGGCCAGGCACAATCTTGTCACACACGCCCAGGCACAGGGCGCCGTCGAACATGTTGTGGGAGAGGGCAATGGCAGTGCTGCCGGCAATAATGTCGCGGCTGAACAGGCTCAGTTCCATGCCAGGTGTGCCCTGGGTCACGCCGTCGCACATGGCGGGAACACCGCCCGCGACCTGAGCAGTGCAGCCCACGCCGTGCGCGGCGCGCTTCACCAGTTCCGGGTATTCGCCCAGCGGTTGGTGAGCCGACAGCATGTCGTTGTAGGCGTTGACGATGCCGACGTTAGCTGACTCGGTCAGGGTGAGCGCCTGTTTGTCCTGTTCGGAACAGGCCGCAAAACCGTGCGCGAGGTTGGAGCAGGAAAGTTGGCCGCGATGCGGTCCCTGCTCGCCCATGCCGGCAATACGCTCCAGGTATGCGGCGCGCGAATCCGCGCTGCGCGCTTCAATGCGTTGGGTAATGGCGCTTAATCGTGAATCTGTCATCAGGGGCCCACCAGGTGGTTACGGGGTTGTCGTGCTGTTCGGTGACAGCGGCGATGGGGTAGTGCTGATCCGCAGCAGCATCCAGCACGTCGCGTTTCTCGGTGCCGGTGATATGCAGGATGATGCTGCCCGCTGCCAGCACCGCCGGCAGTGTGAAGGTCACGCGCTGATGGGGCGCGGTGACCGGGTCACAGGTTCCCAGCAACGCCGGGTTGGCCGGGTCAATCAGTGCCTGGAGGTTGCTCGCTTTCGGAAACCAGGAGGCCGTGTGGCCATCACCGCCCATACCCAGAACCACACAGGTGAAGGGCAGGGGGAAATCACTAAAACGCGCGGTGACCTCGCCCAGGCCATCCGCCGCATTGGCGGCGTCGCCAGTCAGGCTCACGAAGGTGGCTGCGGCGGCGTGCCCTGTGAGCAGGTGCTCGCGGACGAGGCGTTCGTTGGAATCTTCGTGGTCAGGTGCCACCCAGCGTTCGTCGACGAGCGTGATACAGACGTTCTGCCAGGCGATATCACACTGCGCCAGGGCGGCAAACATACCCTTGGGGGTAGACCCTCCGGACAGCGCCAGGCCGGCGCGGCCGCGTGTGTCAATGTCTGCCTGAAGCAGGCCGGCGATGTGCGCTGCCAGAGCCTTATCCAGCGCCGGCCGATCGCCGAAGTGCTCCCGGTTATTCATGCCAGCTGCCCCCGTCTACTGCCATTAATGCGGTAGAGGCTGTCGGGCCCATCGTGCCGGCGTTGTAGGACTTGATGGGCGTGCTGTTCTCTTCCCAGGCTTCGATAATGGAGTCAATCCAGCGCCAGGCGGTCTCTACCTCGTCGCGACGCATGAACAGGGTCTGGTCGCCGTGAATGGCATCCAGCAGCAGGCGCTCATAGGCGTCATAGCTGTCGCCTTTGTTTTGCGACTCGTCGGTGAGGTGCAACTCTACCGGCTGCAGTTTCAACTTGCTGGTAAGCCCCGGCTTTTTGTTTACCGTGTGCAGGCTGATGCTTTCCTCGGGCTGGAGGTGGATGACCAGCTTGTTGGTCAGCTCCTGCGGATCATTGGCAAACAGGGAGAACGACTGGCGGCGGTATTCGATGACGATCTCCGAATAGCGGCGACTCAGCCGCTTGCCGGTGCGCAGGTAGAACGGCACACCCGCCCAGCGCCAGTTATTGATGTTCGCCTTGAGGGCCACAAAGGTCTCGGTGTCATCCGCGTCGGCAAAGGCATCTTCTTCCAGGAAACCCTTTACGGCTTTGCCGCCCACTGCGCCGGCTGCGTAGCGCCCACGCACAGTGCGCGCCTTGACGTTGGCGGAGGTAATCGGCTCCAGCGAGCGCAACACCTTCATCTTCTCGTCGCGAATATCGGTGGCTTTCAGGGTCGCGGGCGGTTCCATGGCGACCAGCGACAAGACCTGCAACAGGTGGTTCTGCACCATGTCGCGCAGTGCGCCGGTATCGGCGTAGTAGCTGCCGCGGCCCGCCACACCGATCTCCTCGGCGACGGTAATCTGGACGCTGCTGACAAAGGTGTTATTCCACATGGGGTGGAACAACTGGTTGCCAAAGCGCAGCGCCAACAGGTTTTGCACGGTTTCCTTGCCGAGGTAGTGATCGATACGGAAGGTCGCCTCTTCGGCAAAGACCTGGGCGACCTGCTCATTGATTTCCTGACAGGACTCCAGATCGTGTCCGAGAGGCTTCTCCAGTACCACGCGACTGGCATCATCGACGATACCTGCGGCGTCCAGCTGGCGGCAGATCTCGCCGTACAGGGAAGGCAGAGTGGCGAGATAGTAGAGCGCGCCGGGTGCTGAACCTGCGGCCAGTAATTCGGCCAGCAGGGTGTAGTCGCCGGCGTTGTCGGCATCTACCTTGACGTATTCCAGGCGGTCGCTGAAGGCGCTCCACTGGGCGTCGTCCCAGGTGCCGTCAGGTAGAAATGTCTGCAGATTGTTGCGCGCTTCCTCAATGAAACTCGCAGAGTCCATCTCTCCGCGACCGGTGGCAATGATCCGATCCAGGCGATCCGCCAGGTTGTGGCGTTGAAGTTGGTACAGGGCCGGCAGCAGCTTGCGGGTAGATAAATCTCCCGTGCCACCAAATATCACTAAATCGACCTTCTGACTCATACACGTGGTTCCTCAAAACTGAGTGGCAAAGTGTTTGTGTGTCATTGATTTCTGCGGGCGCAGAAATCCAAATAGCGGTGATTTAGTCCGCAGCTTTCTGAGCGCTGCTGGAGAGGTGGCAGATGATAACAGGAATCGCCCTGGCCTGCCTCTGGTAATTTTTCCCCCGCCTCAGCTGCTCGCCGCCTGGCGATAGGCGCGGGGCGAGCTGCCGTGCCAGCGTTTGAAGGCGTTGCTGAAATTGCCCGGTGCGCTATACCCCAGTAACACGGAAACTTCATCCAGCGGCAGGGTGGAGTTGGCCAGGTACTCGCGGGCCAGCTCGTAGCGCACATCGGCCAGGATATCCTGGTAGCTGCTGTCCTCCCGGGCCAGGCGCCGCCGCAGTGTGCGACTGGTGGTATTGAGTTTCTCGGCGACGAAATCAATGTCCGGGAAGTAGCCCGGCCGGGAGACGATAATCTGGCGCACCTTATCGCCGAGGCTGCCCCCGCCCCTCACCCGCGACAGCAAGAACTGACACTGCTGCTGCACCATGGAGCTGGCTTCTGCATCTCCCAGTGGCATGGGTTCGTCGAGCAGGGCCGCGTCCATGTGCACTTCAGAGACTGGGCAACCAAACGATACCTCGCAGCCGAAGTGACGTTCGTAAATCTGTTGCTGCGCGGAGCCGGTATGCATGAGCTTGACCGCTAAGGGTTCCAGCGGCCGGCGAAGCGAGCCCTGGCTACCATAGATGGCGGCGGTAATATCCCGGTCGACATAAAAGGTGAACAGGTCTTCTGGCAGTGTCAGGCCTGGACGCATGCTTAAAATGCCCTTATTGCCCTCGACCCGAAAGGCAATGTCGAAGGGGCTGAAGGCCAGCGGCCCGAAATTCTGGATGACGGCCAGGGCGTGGCGCAGTGTGGACGAGCTGAGAAAGGCGTAGCCTAGCAGGCCGTAGCTCTCTACTCGATAGTCCTTGCCCAGCAACAGCCCCAGCATCGTGTTGCCGGTGAGGCTAAGCAGATTGCGGTGAAAGTGAAATTCCTGTTCCAGCGTGAAGGGCGTGTCGGCGCTGTCCCGGACCAGGTTGGCGGGGCTGATACCGGTGCCGGCCAGGCAATCTTCCGCGGCAAAGCCCATATTGGCCATCGCCTGCAGCGCAATCGGCAGGGCCTTGATGTGGTGGCTGGTATCGCTCTTGTTCGACATAGATGTGATGCGGGCGGCCTCTTCTGGGGCTATGAGGCGCAAAATACCATGAATTGGCCGTTATTCATAAGTTTTAATCGCCAGGTGCGCGTTCTGGAGCGCGTGCTTCGGGCTGCGGCAGTGATCGTCCTGAAGTGTATTACCACCGCTGACATCCGGGTTGCTCTCCAGTAAGCTGCCCACTCAGGCCGCGATGACTCACCTGCAGTCGTCTCCAGAGATCGACTGAACAAGGATGTAATCATTGGCTGGAACTCGACTAGCGCTTCATCTGGGTACCCACAAGACGGGTACTTCGGCCATTCAAAATTGTTTGTATCGGCACCGTGAGCAATTGGCTGCGCGCTACCTTTTCCGGGGTGATAGACCCAATTCATCGCTGTGGATGTTGCAGGCCTTTGCGCATGACCTGGGCAATTCCCCGGTGTATCGGCATCGGGATCTTGCCGCTGCAGAACTAGAGCGGCTGAAGCGTCAGGCGCGCGCTGGCCTGGCGGATCGCCTGTCCAGTCTCGATGGGGGCAATGCCATTCTGTCGGCCGAATCACTGTCGACGCTGATGGCGGCCGAGCTACAGGATGTGCACGATTACTTTCGAGAACACTTCGACGAAATCGAGGTGCTGATTTATTTTCGGCCCCTGAAGTCGCGGATTGAAAGTGCCTTCCAGGAGCGGTTGAAGCGGCGCATGTCAAGCCTGGAGGACCGGTTTTCACTTGGCTACGCCGGGCGCGTTGAGATGTTAGACAATGCCTTTGGGCAGGACAATATCCGGGTCTTTCGATATGCCCGTGATGAGTTTCCCGGCGGTGATGTGGTTCGTCACTTTATGCAGGCCGTCGGTGAACAACCGCCCCTGGAAGCGGCGGTGCAAGACAATAACAGCCTCTCGCTACCTGCCATACAGCTGCTCTATGCTTATCGCAGAGAATATCCAAAGCCCCAGCCAGGGGATAAGGATATCGTCGCGCAGCTTGCCCATCTTGCTGGTCCGCCGCTGCGCTTTCACAGTGATCTCTACAGCGAACTATGCGGCACACCCAAGTGGGGCGTGCGGAGATTCGAAAAGCGTGTCGGCTTTTCTATCAGTGAAGATATTGAGGCCCACGATGCCTTCGCCGTGCGCAACGAAAGCGATCTTCTCGCTATTCCCGACACGGCAATGGAATGGTTGCGTGAGCGTACCGAGCACAGCGCGTTGCCGAGAGGTGATGCGGGCAGTAACAAGTCCGTGGCCGAGCAGGTGCGATCGCTGGCGCAGCGAAGTTCCGCTTAGTGACTGCTGACACCCGGGGCGACGATTGCATGCGCTGCTGGGTTCCCTGGTAGACTTGCTCTGCCCCGCTGTGCCAGGTCATTGTAACTAATTGAAATTTAAAGATATTGTCTCTATCTGTTGCGGATAGAGAGGCGCCGGGCATACGGCGATTGACCGAATTTCATAAGTTTTTGTCCCGCATCCAGATGGGCTGTTTCCGTTCCGGCGCTACCATGTGCTGGTCGAATAGGAGAGATCAACCCATGTCAGCCAATACTTTACGCAATCCATCCGTGGCGATTATCGGCGCCGGTATGACCGGCATCCTTGCGGCGATCAAGCTGCGCGAGGCGGGTATCGACGACATCGTCGTGCTCGAGAAGGCGGACGAGCTGGGGGCACCTGGCGCGAGAATACCTATCCGGGGGTGGCCTGTGACGTTCCGTCGCATATGTATACCTACAGCTTCCGGGGTAATCCTGAATGGAGCCATCGCTTTGCCCGGGGGCTGAGATCCACACCTACTTCAAACAGGTGGCCCAGGAATATGGGGTCGATCAACAGATTCGCTTTGGTGAAGCTCTGGAGCGTTGTCATCATGTGGACGGTCAGTGGCAGCTGCACACCAGCAAGGGTGCCGAACTGACGGTCGACTTCGTGGTGGCCGCTACCGGTATTCTGCATCATCCGGCCTATCCCGATATCGAGGGACTGGACCGCTATCAGGGCGAGATGTGGCATACCGCACGCTGGAACCACGATGTCGACTTGGCCGGCAAGCGTGTGGGAATCATCGGTACCGGCTCCACTGCCTGTCAGGTAATTGGCAATATTGCTGAGCGCTGTGGCCAGCTGACCATTTTCCAACGCACTCCGCAGTGGATTGTGGACGTGCCCGACCAGCAGTATACCGAGAAGGACAAGGCCGGGTTGCGCGGCCGCCAGGATAAGCTCAGCGCACTCAGCCGCCGCTACGCCATGGCCCTGCGCAATACCTTTAGCAAGGCAGTGACCGGCAAAAAGATTCCCCTGGCCCTGATGAGCTGGGCGGCAAAGCGCAATTTGCGCAAGAGTGTCCGTGACCCCGAGCTGCGCGCCAAGCTCACGCCCGATTACCCGGTGGGCTGTAAACGACTCATTATTAACAGCACCTTCTACGAGGCTGTGCAGCGCGACAATGTGCTGCTGGAAACGGCAGGCATCGAGCGTATAGAAGAGGGCGGTGTTGTCACTGCCGACGGTCAGCTCCACGAGGTGGATGTGCTCATTCTTGCCACCGGTTTCAGCCCGTTCAATTTCATGCGGCCCATGGATTTGCGCGGTCGCGACGGCGTCTCTATCGACCAGGTCTGGGAACGTAAGGTGCAGGCGTATCGCTCTGTGTGTCTGCCAGGCTTCCCGAATTTTTTCCTGATGCTGGGGCCAAATACGCCGATTGGTAATTACTCAGTCATTGCCATGAGCGAGGTGCAGACCAACTACGTGCTGAAGCTGATTGACCAGTGGCGCGCCGGCAAGCTGGATCAGGTGGAGGCCACTGAGGAAGCCAAGCAGCGCTTCAACGATTACCTGCGCGAGGGGATGGGGAATACGGTCTGGGTGGGTGGCTGCCAGAGCTGGTACCTGGATGCCGACGGTGATCCTGCGATGTGGCCCTACAGCTGGAAGCAGTGGGTCAAAGAGTTGGAGGAACCGGACCTCGACGACTTCCGCAAGGCGGCCTGACAGCGCTGCAAGGGCGGGTAGCCGGGGCCCGGCTACTCGTCTTCGAAATCTGCGGTTTCCAGGATTTGCTCGTACCATTCCACCCCGTGTTCGTCGCGAGTGCGGGTAATACGATGGCGGCCCAGCAGGCAGTTGAGGTGGGCAATGGTTTCGCCGGTGGCGAGGGAAATATTGCCCGCGTTGATCTCCCGTCGAAACAGCGCCGGGAAGCAATCCACCGCGCGCAGGGGCTTGTCGAGGAAATTAAACAGTTTCACCAGGTCGCGCTTGTGGGCCTCGATAATCTGGCTCAGGCGCACGTACAGGCCGTGGAAGGGAGCCTCGTGGGCTGGCAATACCAGCAGGTCGTCGGGCAGTATGTCGCGAATAATTGCCTGGGTCCGCAGCCATTCCTTGAGCGGATCGCCCGCGGGTTCGGTGGGGTACACGCTGACATTCGGTGAAATGCGGGGCAACACCTGATCACCCGAGATGAGCAGCTTGAGTCCGGGGCAGTACAGCGCGACGTGCTCGGGTGAATGCCCGCGGCCCACAATCGCCTGCCAATAGTGGTCGCCAATGGTAATGGTCTCGCGATCGGTCAGGCGGTGAAAGCTGTCCGGCAGGGTGTAGATGGCGCGGCCGAAGTTGCCGAACTTTTGCTTGTAGTGCTCCAGTGCCTCTTCGTCCCAGCCCGCAGCGTGGTAAAAGCGCAGCGCCACATCGGGCGCGGGGCGGCCGGTGTCGGCAGCCATGGCCCGGCACATCAGGAACTCTTCCCGGGACATCCACAGCTCGCAGCCGAAACGTTCGCACAGCCAGCCGGCCAGGCCCACGTGATCGGGGTGCATATGGGTACAGATCACGCGGGTAATCGGCTTGTTGGCAAGAAAGTCGGTGAACAGGTTTTCCCAGATTTCGCGCGAGGTGCCGATATCCAGACAGGTGTCTACAACCGTCCAGCCTTCGCCATCTTCGAGCAGCCAGATGTTGATGTGATCCAGCGACATTGGCATGGGGAAGCGCACCCAGTAGACGCCGGGTGCAACAGTAACCGGCTCACCTGGGGTGAGCCCGGGCTTGCGGCCATAGGGGTAGCGGAGGCCGCGATAACTTTCTGCTGAGCCTGTGTCGATCATCCCACGCTGCGGTCGGTGCCTTCCCAGTATTGTGCTTTAACTGCCTTTTTATCAGGTTTGCCTACCGGTGTCAGGGGAATACCAGCGACGAAGTCGATGGACTTGGGTGATTGCACCGAGCCCTTCTTCTCTTTGACCAGTGCCTGTAGCTGGTTTTCGAGCGCGTCACCTGCCTCGGCCCCGGGCTTGAGGACGATAACGGCTTTCACGGCTTCGCCCCACTGTTCATCCGGTACGCCGACAACGACCACCTGGCCCACGGCATCGTGGGTGGCCAGCACATCCTCGACCTCGCGGGGGAACACATTGAAGCCGCCGGTGACGATCATATCCTTGGTCCGGTCGACGATGTACAGGAAGCCCTCGTCGTCGAACTTACCGACGTCGCCGGTATGCAGCCAGTTACCTTCGAAGGCTTCGGCGGTCTGCTCCGGCATATCTTTATAGCCTGCCATGACCAGAGGTCCGCGCACGCAGATTTCACCGGGTTCACCCTCGGGCACGCGATTACCGTCCTGATCGAGAAGTGCCAACTGCACCCAGGGTGTGGGCCGGCCGGCGGAGCTCAGGCGCTCGGGCTTGGCCAGATCGTGATCCTTGCGAGACATGTTGGAGATCACCATAGGGCATTCGGATTGACCAAAGCACTGGTAGAAGATCTGCCCCCATTTCTCCAGGCCTTCCTGCAGGCGCGCCGGGCTCATGGGCGAGGCGCCGTAAAAGATGGTCTCCATGCTGTCCATGGAGCCGTCGGTAGCGCGCGGCGAGTCCATGATGAAGTAGAGCATGACAGGGACGAGGAACGTACAGGTGATCTGATGCTCCTTGACCATGTTGTAGAACTCGTCGATATCGAAGCCCTGCATGACGTAGAAGGCACCGCCCTTTTGCAGGATAGGCACAAAGAACGCAGCCGCTGCGTGTGACAGGGGTGTGGCGAACAGCATGCGCACTTCTTCGGGAAACTCCCACTCGGCCAATTGAACCTGGGTCATATAGGCGCTGACCCGATGTGGGCTCATCACGCCCTTGGGTTTGCCGGTGGTGCCGCCGGTGAAGTTGACCGACGCCAGGCTCTCGGGGCCAATGTCGGGTACTTCCAGTGGCTTGGGCTCAAATTGCGCTGCCAGCGCCATGTAGTCCTCGCCCACCTCGTTGGGGCCAAAGCCCAGCAGTTTCAGGTCGGGGAAACGTGCTTTGAGGGCGCCGGCGATCTCGGAGAACACGCTGGGGTCAAAGACCAGCGCCTCAATTTCGGCGGCCTCGAGAATATAGATATGGTCGTCCAGAGCACCAAGGGGGTGGAGCGGTGTGCCAATACAGCCCGTAAGCTGCATCGCGGCAATGTTGGACAGTACCTCGGGTCGATTCGCGGAGATGATAGCCACACGGCTGCCCACGCCCAGGCCCTGGGATTGCAGCGCCTGAACCATCTGGCTGGTGCTTTCGCGCACATCCTTATAGGAGGCTACGGTATCCCCCAGATACAGACAGGGTTCGTCGTTGTAACGGTTCAGGCCTTCCACCAGCAAGTGGGGCATCAGCGGGGGTTGGTAGAGTTCGCTCGGATTCATCTCAGGGGTCCTGTATTCATCGATTACCCGGTAGGGCGGTCAAGCATAGAAAATGCCACAATCGGTCAACCGCCGACAATGACCCTGCGGCCCAAACAGGCCTGTCCTTTGCGCTCAGGCTGACTGCTAATGCCAACGAAAATTGTCCCCTCGCGGTGCTGTCCCAGGTGACATGAACAGGGATACTGGAGCCCACTAGGAGATCCCTCATGAAAATAGACAGTTCACTCATGTTCGATCCGGCCCGTGTCGCCGGTATGGCCCAGCAGCTGGACGATGCCGGCTTTGACGGTGCCTATACCTTTGAAGGCCAGTCGGACCCGTTTATCACCGTGGCGGCGGCCGCTATGAACAGCCAGCGCATGGAATTAATGACATCCATCGCCGTGGCGTTCTCGCGTAACCCCATGAACCTGGCCTATCTGGGTAACGATCTGCAAAACCTGTCTCGGGGCCGATTTATCCTCGGCCTGGGTGCCCAGGTGAAGGCGCATATTGAGCGCCGCTTCTCTATGCCCTGGAGCAAGCCGGCCTCGCGCATGCGGGAGATGGTGCAGGCTATTCGCACGATCTGGGATTGCTGGCAAACCGGCGAGAAGCTCCGTTTTGAAGGTGAGTTTTACCAGCACACGTTGATGTCACCGGTGTTTGCCCCCCAACCCAATGAGTATGGACCGCCGCCCATTTTTATCGCGGGTGTGGGGCCTGTGATGACTGAAGTTGCGGCGGAGGTAGGTGACGGTTATTTCCTGCACCCCTTTAATACCGCTGAATCCATGCAATCCCTGTCGCTAGCGGCCATTCAGCGCGGGCTGGACAAGGCTGGCAAATCGCGCGAGGGCTACCAGGTCTCGGCCCAGGTGATTACCGCCACGGGCCTGAATGAAGAGAGTATGCAGGCCGCTGTCGCGTCAGCGCGCAACCAGATCGCTTTCTATGCTTCTACGCCTGCTTATCTGCCGGTGCTGGAGTGCCACGGTTGGGAGTCCTTGCAGCAGGACGCCAACACCCTGATGCGCGAAGGGAAGTGGGCTGAGCTCAATGACCTGATCGATGACGACATTCTCAACACCTTTGCGGTGGTGGGCGGCCCCGCCGAAGTGGCCGCCAAGATCAAGGACCGCTTCGGTGGTCAGGTCGAGCGTATTTCACCGGTGGTGTACCAACCAGATGTCGAGTTGCTGACCGCATTGCGCGGGGAGATTGCCGCCGTCTGTCAGTGATTCCCTGATCTGGGCTATGATCTGCTCTCCATTGCGATATAAGCGGCGAGAGCGGATGAACACACTATGCAAATTGGCCCTGTCTTTAGTCACACCGATACTGTTGTCTGCCTGTGCCGTGCAGACAACATCCCCCCAGAGCAGCGCTGTGAGCACTGAGCTCGGAGCCGGCGGCCGGCCGGTCGGGGAAATCTGGTCGCGCAGCCCCGTGTACGGGACCCGCGGAATGGCCGCCACTGCCCACCCGCTGGCATCCCAGGTGGCGCTCGATGTGCTCAAGCAGGGCGGCAATGCCGTTGATGCGGCCATTGCGGCCAACGCGGCACTGGGTCTGATGGAACCCACCGGCAACGGTATTGGCGGTGATATTTTTGTCCTGCTGTGGGATCCCGATACCCAAAAACTCTATGGTTACAATGGCTCGGGCCGCTCCCCGCAGGGACAGAGCCTCGAACAACTCAAGCAGCGCATTGCCGCCATGAAGGCCCGCGGCGAGCTGCCGGAAGATCATCAGGGTATTCCCTCCCACGGGCCGCTACCGGTGTCAGTGCCCGGCACGGTCGACGGTTGGTTTGCAATTCATGCGCGCTTTGGCAGCCTGCCCATGAATCAGGTACTGGCACCCACGATCGACTATGCGCGCGGGGGCTTTCCCGTCACCCCGGTTATCGCCTACTACTTTGACCGCAGCTGGAATTTCTTCGAGAAAAAATATGCGGGCACCCCGCATCTCGCCAATATTCGCGATACCTGGTTCAAGGGTGGCGAGGCGCCGGCCGCAGGTAGCGTGGTGACCAACAAGGACCTGGGTGACACGCTCGAGGCGATTGCGCTGGATGGCCGTGATGCATTCTATAAGGGTCGCCTGGCGCGAGAAATGGCCGATTATTTCGAGTCCATGGAGGGTGGCCTTGCCTACGAGGATTTTGTTCAGCACGAGGGTGAGTGGGTTGAGCCGGGCAGCGTCGAATACCGGGGCTATGAACTGTATGAACTGCCGCCCAATGGCCAGGGCTTCGCCGCCTTGCAGATGCTGAGCATTCTCAAGAATGTGGACCTCACTCAGTGGGAGCGCGGCTCCGCCGAGGTTTTCCACTACATGGTGGAGGCCAAGCGCCTGGCGTTTGAGGATGTCGCTCGCTATTACGCTGACCCGGCCTTCGCCGACATTCCTCTGGAGGGCTTGCTCTCCGATGCCTACGGTCGTGAGCGCTTTGCGTTGATTGACCCAGAACAGGCGTCACCGGAGTTTGGCCCGGGTGAACCAAAGCTCGAGGGCGAGGGCGATACCACGTATCTGACCGTGGCCGATGAGAACGGCATGCTGGTGTCCCTGATCCAGTCCAACTATCGGGGCATGGGGTCGGGCATGGTGCCGGACGGGCTCGGCTTTATGTTCCAGGATCGCGGCGAACTGTTTTCGCTGGAACCCGGCCATCCCAATGTCTATGCGCCGGGTAAGCGCCCATTCCATACCATTATTCCTGCCATGCTGATGAAAGACGGACAGCCAGTAATGAGCTACGGCTTGATGGGCGGTTCCATGCAGCCCCAGGGTCATGTGCAGATACTGGTTAACATGCTCGACTTCGGCATGAACGTACAGGAGGCCGGCGATGCTGCGCGCTTCCTGCACGATGGCGGTAGCGAGACGACCGGTATCGATGGCGATCCACTGGGTACGCTGTATGTAGAGCCCGGTGTCGCCGTCGAGACGATTGGGCGCCTGGAGGCCATGGGCCATAAGGTGGAAGTTGACAGTAGCGGTGTGCGCTTTGGCGGCTATCAGGCGATTTACGTGGACCGTGAAAACGGCAGCTACGCCGGTGCCACGGAGATGCGTAAAGACGGCACGGTAGCCGCCTGGTAGTGAACTAGCGCTCGACTAATAGCCGGCGCACGGTCTGCCAGGTATCCGGATCGCTGGCACAGATCAGGCCGGTGGCATCGGATGCCGGCTGATATGGCGATTCGTCGTACCGCGCCACCACGCCGCCCATTTCTTCTACTACCAGCGCTCCTGGCGCGTGGTCCCAGATCATGGTGCGATAGTAAAAGCTGAAACTGTAGTCGCCGCGGGCCATGGCGCGGTAGTCGTAGGCGGCGCAGCCACTGGCACGGGTATTGCCGAGATGGCCTGCGCCGCGCATGGCATAGGGGCGCATTTCTTCGGGCAGGTATTTCGTGGAAAGTGCGCCGTGAATATCGCCGGCTACGCCCGACGGTTCCGCGAACGACAGGCGCTCGTCGTCCAGAAAGGCGCCGGCACCGCGTTCAGCCTGCAGCAGGGTCTCTTCAACCGGGTCGTAAATCCAGCCGGCGAGCGTCTGGCCTTGCTGGACGATGCACACCATCACCGCAAACGGTGTTTCTCCTGCCGCAAAGTTTGCCGTACCGTCCACCGGGTCGATGACCCACACCGGCTGTTCAGATGTCAGTCGCTGCATCAGTGTCGGGTCGTCGTGCGCGGCCTCTTCGCCGATGACCAATGAGCCGGGTAACACAGTTTCCAATGCGGGTGTGAGGAACGCTTCACTGGCTTTGTCCGCGACGGTGACGTAATCGCCGCGCTGCTTTTCTTCGATCTGGTCCTGCTGCAGGTTTTGCCACAAGGGAAGTACTTGCTCGTGGGCGGCCTGGCGGATGATGTCGCTGATGCGGGAATGATCGATATTCATGGCGGCTCGGAATCCGGTGTCAGGGTGTTCCGAAACCATAGCAGTGAATGGCGACAGTGGTAAGAGGCCGTCGCTGGCGAGGTAAAACCACTCCTACTAAAAGACGGTTATTTGACGATGGGCCCAGGGGAAACGGTGGTGGCGACTCGCTGACTATTCGATGCGAATTCAGTATGGCTGCGGTCGTGGGGCACCCACCAGTTGACGAATTCTGCGTTGTTGCTGTCTTTCTTTGCAGATAGCGTCAGCTGAGCGCCGTCCATGGCGCTGCGCTTCATTTACGAAGGTCAGATCGCGCTGCTCGCTATAGTGTTTCTCCACATCGGCTCGGCATGTCTCCAGATACACACTGTCGCGTTCGGCACTGTGCGCGGAGCTGGCAGCGGCTACAAACAGGCATGCGCAGAGCACACACAGTGCTGTTTCAATAACCATATTTTCGCTTCTCATCCGTAGACCTTTGTATTTATCCCTTAAGAGGTAGCCGTGTGGCGGCCGCAGGTAAAGCCTACGCCAGTGGCTGTGAGCGTGTGTGGAGAACTATGAAGAATTATGATTTGTCGTATACCATGATGGATATCAGGGTTTAGCACCGGGGGAGGCATGGCGCGAACGATTGCCTATGTCGAAGATGACGATGTCACGCGTAATCGCTATGTCAGCGCATTGCGCCAGGAAGGTTTTGTCGTTGCTGCATATTCTAGCGTGGATGCGGCGATTGCCGGGCTGCGTCAGCAATTGCCCGACCTGGCACTGCTTGATGTCGCCCATGCCGATGATCGCGACGCTGGGTATCAGGTTTGTGCCGAGTTGCGGCGGCTTTCTAGCGACGTCCCCATCATTTTCCTCACCCATCGCACGGGCGAGATCGATCGTATCTCGGGGCTGCGGCTGGGGGCTGATGACTACATTAGCAAGGATGCTTCGATCGAGTATCTGGTTGTTCGTATCGAGGCCCTGATCAGGCGCATGGAGGCAGTGCGCAATGCCGGCCCTGTATCCAACGCACAGCCGAGCGCCGGACTGGAACTCGACGAGGTGTATGCCACGGTGTTCTGGAATGGGATGCAGGTTGACCTGCCGCTAACCCACTTCTGGATGGTGCGTGAACTGTCCAGCCATCCCGGCGAGGTGCGCAGCCACCGCGAACTGATGAAGGCTGCCAATATCGTGGTGGCGCCCAACACCATTGCCGCCCACGTGAAATCTATCCGTAAGGCCTTTGTCCGCTGCGACGCGGATTTCGGCTGTATCGTCACCGAGCGGGGCAGGGGTTATCGCTGGGTACTGTCCCGTTGAATGGCCTCGCGAAATTCTCGCGGGGTGGTTCCTGTCCACCGTTTGAACGCGCGGGTAAACACCGTGGGGTCAGGGTAGCCCAGCTTTTCTCCAATCTGGGCGATACCGGTTGCCCCTACCGTCAACATGTCCTGAGCCTGTTGCTGGCGCAATTGATCCAGTTCCTGCTTGAGGGTTGTTCCCAGTTCAGCCAGGCGTCGAACCAGCGTGCGTTTACTGATACCGCACAAGTGCGCCACGTGATCGGCATCCAGGCCTGGCTCATGTATGTGCTGGGCAAGAATGTAGCGCAGGGTGGGTAGCGTTTCCTCCGGCGCACTGTTGCGGGTGATCTGAGGTCTGGCTGAGCATTGGGTGGTGTGCAATTGGGGTTCGAGCAGTAACCAGGCGCTCGGAAAGGCCACGCTGAACCCATTGGTGTCAGTAGTGGCTACTTTGACATCGGCATAATTGGGCGGGAAAACCTCGGGGTCACAAACCTTAACCAAGACCTGAGTGCCTTCCCAGTTGTCGCCAAGAGCAGTCTGCAGGATGGATAGCACATAAGCGGCGCCGAAGCCGTCGTTGTGGCGCGGCACGCGTCCATTATCGGTCAGTCGATTTTCTGTGAACGTGCTGCGTGTGCCCTTCGTCTCCAGTTTAAATTCGACAGAATTGGCGTCCTTGTATGCGTCGATGGAGAAGCGCAGTAACAGATCTCCCACAGAGACTGCACTATAGGCAGCCTCCGCCAGCGGCGACCATTTGAAAGGGTCGAGCGCTTCGCCCAGGTGCACGCCGCAAAATGGATCCTGGCTTAGCTCGGCTAGTGATTCAACGACATCGTACATGGTCGCTGCTGTGACAAAGTGGTCGTCGTCTTCAAAGCAGTTTAGGGTCAGGCAGTATTGGCCAAGCGTTTTATCCACGTGAGCATCGGCGTTGAGCGCAGCTTCGAGGAAAGGTCTCGCAAGATTCAGCCTCACCATAGGGAGGCGCAGCTTCTCGGAGGTGGTCGTAGGCATGGGTTGGGTTCCCCGTTGAATGACTAGATTCGAGTCTAGCGTATCAATCGATATTCTGTGCCAATTTGTTGCTCGTGTGGCGTGAACTGCCAATAGAGAAGTCGGCGCTCTGTGGCTAAATTTAGGTCTATCAAAATCATACTTATCTGTGGGGAGAGAGCAGTGCTTGGAAAGTGGTTAATTGCAGTCACTATTGCCTTTGGATTCAATGCGGCCTGGGGCCAGGATGAAGCGCCAGCCCAAACATTATTTACCAATGTCCATATTTTCGACGGTGTGAATAAAAAGCGCATCGAGAATGCGAGTGTGCTGGTAGAGGGCAACCTCATCAAAACCGTTTCCAAAGGTGACATCAGTGCTCCGGGAGCAACGGTGGTCGATGGCGGTGGTCGAACTCTGCTGCCAGGCTTCATCGAGGCGCATGCTCACCTGATGCTCATGGGGCCGAGCCTGCCCCAAATGGAAGCGGCCACCACCTGGGAAGATTTTGGTATTCACGGCACGCAAATGGCTGAGATGTACCTCATGCAGGGCTTCACCACTGTGCGGGATGCCGGCGGTGCCAACGGTGGCCTGCGCCGAGCAATCGATTCAGGCGCGATTGTGGGGCCGCGTTTCTATACCTCCGCCGCATTCCTGGGCACGCGCGGGGGCCATGCGGATTTTGCCAACTTCTCCTCTCCCCCCGGGGCTTCGACAAATTTCAGCCGCCTGAATATGGCGCAGGAAGTCGACAGCGTGGCGGACGTACAAAAGTACGGACGCAATAACTTTCGCATGGGGGCGACTCAGCTCAAATATATGCAGTCTGGCGGCGTGGTTAGTGCTTTCGACCCCTGGCAATTGCTCGCAGGATCACCGGCAGAGATTGAGGCGGCGGTGGCGGTAGCCAACGAATACGGAAGTTACGTAATGGCGCACTCCTATCGTAAGGAGGCCATGATGAATGCGCTCAATGCAGGCGTAAAATCGATTGAACACGGTTTCTCATTCGACTGTGAAATAGCGAAACTGATGAAGAAAAAAGGCGCGTTTATTACGACCAATTTGACAGCCTTTGATCCCGGCTTGCTGGATATCCCGGCGGTGGCCAACGTACCTTCCAGTTTGGCAAAAGCGAAGTCGGCGTCAGCGACATTCGCTGGTTATATCGACAATATGAAGAAGTGTCCGGTAAAGCGAGCATTCCAGACCGACTGCGTAGGTTCCGTGGACGCCTGTAATATTCAGATTGCCTATGAAAAGCACCTCAATAACGAGTTCTTCGGGCCCTACACCTCGCTGGTCACTATGACCTCAACGGGCGGCGAACTGGTCGCGCTCTCCGGTGACTTTATGAACCCCTACACGGAAGGCAAGCTGGGCGTGATCGAAGAAGGTGCCTACGCAGATATTCTGATTGTTGATGGCAACCCTCTGGAAGATTTCTCGGTGGTAGGTACAGGCACAAAATGGTTTGGTGCAGATTTACGACCAGATAGCCCTCAGACGCTCCGAGTCATCATGAAAGATGGCAAGATCTACAAGAACACGCTCTAAATAAATAGACCTTTGGACTTGGCTTCCCGCTTGGACGGGGAGCTTGTTTGGCATTAGGGTCTGTTGTTGAGAATGGCTGCCGTCACAGCGATTACTTTCAGTAGTGTGTTTTTCAGTAAGGCTTCCTATGAATCATCTTGAATTTATCGATAATCCGATCCGGCGGGTCCTTCGGGGCAGCGCCCTGCTCATTTGCATGACGGTGGCGCCTATTGTCGGTGCCGAGGAGGCGGAAGATCAGGACGAAGCGCCGCTTCAATTCGGCGGTCCGGATTCAGTCGAGCAGGTGATTGAAGCTGATCGCACCCCCCGTGGTGGTTTCTTTGATACCCAATTACTAGGCCCCTTCGAGGATTGGCAGGCCCGGGTCGAAGCGGATTACGGCTTCAGTTTCGGTGCCGATTATTCAGCCGTCACCGTACACGCCAGTGATGTGCTCGATGGCGCTGATGACAGCGCCAGCGGTGGGATGGTCAGGCTGTACGGTCGCTGGAATTTGACCGGCGACGGCAAGTCCAGCTCCGGCGGGCTGGTGTATAAGCTCGAGCACCGGCACAGCTACGGTGACAATGCCCCCAGTGGGTTTTTGCTGGGGAATGTCGGTTATGTCGGGCTCACCGAGCCACCCTTTAGCGACCAGGGTACGCGTTGGACCAACCTCTATTGGCGGCAGAGCCTGAATAATGGCCGTACCACGGTTGTCGGTGGCTTCCTGGATGTGACCGACTTCGTGGATGTATACGGGATGGCCAGCCCCTGGCTGCATTTCATGAACCTGGCCTTCTCGACTGGGTCAGGTGCCATTGATCTGCCGAACGACGCCAGCCTGGGTGTCGCCGCCGGGCACCTGTTTGACAATAACGTGTTCATCATTGGCAGCGTGGTGGATCGCAATGGCGATCCCACCGAGATCGGCGATGGCTTCGATACCTTCTTTGACGACAACGAGTACTTCAGCAGTATTGAAATAGGCCACACCTCGGCGCACTCCAACATAGCCCTGGACAACTTACACCTGACTCTGTGGCATGTAGATGCCCGAGAGGAGGCCGGCGCGCCGGGTGGCTGGGGTGCCAATGTGTCCTGGTCGCGCTATTACAATGACAGGCTCATGCCTTTTGTCCGCGCCGGCTATACCGACGACAGTGGATCCCTGCTGGAGAAAACGGTCAGTGTTGGCCTGGGCTATCGGCCCGGTGCCATTGCCGCCGCACCCGGTGATCTGATCGGTGTCGGTTTAAATTGGGGTGAGGTCAACGAAAATGCATTTGGCCCCGGCCTTGATGACCAGTACACGCTGGAAATGTTCTACCGCTGGCAGCTCTCGCAGCAGCTGGCGCTGACGGTAGATTATCAGTATCTGCAGGACCCTGCCCTGAATCCGGATGAAGACAGCTCCCATATCTGGGGTCTGCGTGCGCGCTTTGCGCTGTAGTTAAGAACGATGATCCGCTCGAGCATGCGCGCAATGGCAACGTTTAGTTGTTGCCGCCAGGGCCGACGAAACCAATAGGGTCCCAGACAGGTTGATCAGGAGTTAGCAATGAACAAGATGATGGTTGTGCCACTCTCCATACTGGTGGCAGCTGGGTTATCAGCGTGTGGCGATGATCAAGCAGCGCCCGCGATTGACACGGCGACTTCCAGCGCCGACGTCCAGACAGATGTTGCTGCCGGGAATACGGCTGTCGCAGAAGCCAGCGAGGAAGTCAGGGCGGCCGAAGCTGTTGAAGACGTTGCCGCCAGTACGGAGACGCCGGCGGACGCCGAGGTGCAGGAAATTGACGCTGAAGATCTGCAGCTTGCCGGTACCATTGAGCTCAAGCAGTACACCGTGGCCTGGGTAGGCAGTGGCACCATGGGGGGCGGCACCCTGACCATTGACGGCAAGGATTATCCCTTCCGTCTCGCAGGGCTGGGTATTGGCGGTTACGGCGCTTCCTCGGTGGATGCTGAGGGTACGGTGTACAACCTTCCCCATATCGATGCGTTTTCCGGGACCTACGGCAATGCGCGCCTCGGCATGACGGGCGGTGACTCCGGTGGTGGCCGCCTGTGGTTGCGAAATCCTGATGGGGTCGTCATTGAATTGCACACCAAGATGCGCGGCCTGGCCCTGAACGGTGGTGTCGACGGTATTTTGATTCAGTGGGACAGCGAATACGATTCAACCGTAGATCGCGCCATGGATACCACCCGCGATACCGCCGGTGATGCGATTGAGGCCGGTGCCGACGCCGTGCAGGACGGCGTTGACAACGTGAAGGGCTGGTTCAAGAAGAAAGGTTAGGCGGGGCTGCACACAAAGTGGTGCTGAACGTAAGGATCTACCGGTAGTTCCAGGCTCCGTATCTCCCAGCCCGTGCCCTCCAACAATTCGTGGGCGTATTCCCGGGAGTATACGGCCCACTTGAGCGGTTGTGCCGGATCCATATCCACAAACGCCGGGATCGGTGCCGCTTTCTGCTCTTCCGTAAGGCCTGCGGTCAACTGATCGTGAACGCCCGCAATATACCCCTGGCCATTGGCCGCCACTTCATTGATGAACAAGCTGAATACCAGTACACCATCGGTTTGATGTAGGGCCGCAGCAGTTTCAGCATGGCCGGATAGTCGTGGGGCGCCAGGTGGGTGAACACCGAGAACAGGCAGACGATGTCAAAGTGAGCGTCGGGCACATTGAGGCCAGTCAGCTCAGACAGCGGTTTGCCCTCGGTGTTGTACATGGCGTTGTGAATATCCACGTGCTGATACTCAAGGCGCGGATCGTCCACCGAGGATTGCAAGTACTCGATCAAGTCCCGGTAGACATCGATGCCAGTGTAGCTGCCGATAGCGATGTTCTCGCGCAGAATGGTCTGGGTAAACTTGTTACCACAGCCCATGTCCAGCACGGCGGCACCGGCCAGGTTTTCCCGGCCGGAGAGCTGCGCAATACGATCCAGTAGCCACAGGCTGGAAGCCAGGTTGTCATCGCTGTGACCGACCCGGCCCCGCGCTGGAGTTCTGTGGGTACGTCCAGACTGCTCATGTTCTCAGTCCAGTAGTGACCGGCCGGGAATGGAGCTGAGCAGCTGGCGGGTGTAGTCCTGCTGGGGGCGTTCGAACAGGTCGTCGCCGGTGCCTTGTTCCACCAGCTCACCCTTGTACAGCACCAGGATACGGTCCGCCAGGTGGCGTACCACCGCCAGGTCGTGCGACACAAACAGCATGGTCAGGCCGTACTCCTTGCCCAGGTCCTGCATCAGGTCGAGGATTTGCGCCTGAATGGTCACGTCCAGGGCTGATACCGGCTCGTCTGCCACGATAAACTCCGGGCGTGTCGCCAGGGCGCGACCGATGGCGATTCGCTGGCGCTGGCCGCCGGAGAACTCGTGAGGGTACTTGCGCATAAAGTTGCGCGCCAGGCCCACGTCGTCCATCAGTTTCAGTACACCGCTGGTGACTGATTTCTTGGTCTCGATGCCATGCAGCAGCAGGGGCTCGGCCAGGGTATCAAACACCGTCATGCGTGGGTTCAGCGAGGCAAACGGATCCTGAAAGATCATCTGCATGCGGCGACGGAAGTTCTTGAGCTCGTTGCCCTCGAGGCCACTCACTTCGGTGCCGTCAAAGTTCACGCTGCCGCCAGTGACGGGCACCAGGCGCAGGATGGAGCGGCCGATGGTGGATTTGCCGGAACCGGATTCGCCCACCAGGCCCAGCACTTCACCGCGCTTGATATCGAAGCTAACGTCGTTGACGGCTTTGACCGGCTCCTTGTCCTTGCCCTGGTCAAACCAGGTGCGCAGGTTTTTTACCTCGATCAGGGTTTCCGGCTTCGCTTCCATGGGCGCCTTACTGCCGTGAGGAATCGCTTCCAGCAACTTGCGGGTATACGGGTGCTCGGCATTATTGAAGATGTGGTTGGAGTCACCACCTTCCACAATCTTGCCCTGCTGCATCACCACGATCTGGTCGGCGATGTCGGCGACTACCGCCAGGTCGTGTGAGATGAAGATCACGCCGATATCGCGCTTTTGCTGCAGCTCGGCAATCAACTTCAGAATCTGCGCCTGGATGGTGACATCCAGTGCGGTGGTCGGTTCGTCGGCGATCAGCAGTTTGGGCTCATTGATCAGCGCCATGGCAATCATAACTCGCTGACGCATGCCGCCTGAGAACTGGTGCGGGAAGTTGTCGAAAGTGGTTTCCGGGTCGCGGATGCCCACTTCCTCCAGCAGTTCCAGGGCGCGCTTGCGGGCCTCTTCCTTGCTGACGTCCTTGTGGTACAGCAGTGGCTCCATCAACTGCTTGCCCACGGTCATGAACGGGTTCAGGCAGGTCATGGGGTCCTGGAAAATCATGGCGATGTCGCGGCCGCGAATTTCGCGCAGCTCGGCCTCACTCATTTTGAGCAGGTCCTGGCCTTCGAACAGGGCTTCACCGCTGTCGATACGGCCGGGGGGCATAGGCACCAGGCCCAGCATGGAGTAGCAGGACACGGATTTACCGGACCCTGACTCGCCGATGATGGCGGTGATCTTGCCGGTGTCGACGCTGAAGGAAATACCATCCACCGCCTTGTTGGTGCCCATGCGGGTGACAAAGCTGACACCCAGGTTTTTAACTTCTAAGAGGCTCATCAGTCTTTGCTCCTCCGCACGTCCAGGGCGTCCCGCAGGCCGTCACCGAGGAAATTGAGTGAAAACAGGGTAATGGTGAGGGCCAGGCCGGGGAAGATCAGCAGCCAGGGGTACTCTTCCATGGTTTCGGCGCCGTAGGAGATCAACAGGCCCCAGGAGGTCTGGGGCGGCTGGATACCCAGGCCGAGGAAGGACAGGAAGGCTTCCAGCAGCATGACCGAGGGAATGGTCAGCGTGGTGTACACGATAATCGGGCCCAGGGCATTGGGAATCATGTGGCGGCGGATAATCGTACCAGGGCTGAGCCCCAGGGAGATGGCCGCCTCCACGAATTCCTGTTGGCGTAACTGCTGCACCTGACCGCGCATGATCCGGGCCATGGTCAGCCATTCCACCGCGCCAATGGCGAGGAACAGCAGCAGGATGTTGCGGCCGAAGACCACCATAAGCAGAACGATGAAGATCATGAAGGGCAGGGCGTACATGATGTCTACCAGGCGCATCATAACGGCGTCTGTGCGGCCGCCCACGTAGCCGGCGATAGCTCCCCAGGTGACGCCGATCAGCAGCGCCACGGAGGTGGCGACAAAGCCCACCGCCAGGGAGATGCGGCCGCCGTACATAATTTGGGTGAGTAGGTCGCGGCCGAAGATGTCGGTGCCCAGCCAGTGTTGGGCCGAGGGCGGGCTCGCGCCGAGGTCCAGGTTCTGGGCATCGTAGGCGTAGGGCGCTATCCACGGCGTGAGCAGCGCAATAATGACGAACAGCAGCAGAATGGCGCCGCCGGCGACGGCGAGTCGATTCTTGCGCAGGCGCAGCCAGGCGTCGTGCCACAGGCTGGAACCCTGCTCTGCTTCGGTGATGTCGTTGATGATATCAGTGCTCATATCAGTTCTCCCCGAATTGTGCGCGCAGACGCGGGTTCATCCAGGCGGCCAGCACATCTGACAGCAGGTTGAACAGCACGATCAGGGTGGACAGGAACACAGTGGTGCCGAGGATCATGGTGTAGTCGCGGTTAAACGCGGCCTGCACGTAGAAGCGGCCCAGGCCGGGGATCTGGAAGATGGTTTCCACCACGAAGGAGCCCGCCAGCAGACCGGCGAAAGCCGGCCCCAGGAAGGCGACCACGGGGATGAGGCCGCCCCGCAGGCCGTGTTTTACCACCACCTGCCATTCCGGCAGGCCCTTGGCCCGGGCGGTGCGGATGTAATCCTGGCTCATCACCTCGAGCATGCCCGCCCGCGACAGGCGAGCAATGTAGGCAGCGTAACCAGAGCCCAGGGTAATAGCGGGGAGAATCTTATCGCCGGGTATATCGCCCCAGCCCGATACCGGTAGCCAGTCCAGATGGATGCCGAACACCAGTACCAGTAGCGGCCCCATCAGGAAGGAGGGCACGCAGATACCAATCATGGCGGCGGTCATGGGTATGTAGTCCTGCGGCGTATTGGGCCGCAGGGCCGCAATCACGCCGGCGGTGCCACCGATTAATACCGCCACCAGCAGGGCGTAGAGACCGAGCTCTGCGGTGACCGGCAGGCCGGCACCAATCAGCTCGTTAACGCTGCGGCCGGGGTATTTGAAGGAGGGACCAAACTCGCCCTGGGCCAGGTCACCCAAATAAGCGGTGTACTGAGTGAACAGGGGTTGGTCGAGGCGGTACTGGGCTTCCAGCGCCGCTTTTACCTCGGGAAGTACGGCCTTCTCTGCAGAGAAGGGGCCACCCGGTGCCACGCGCACCAGGAAAAAGGTCACGGTGATCACAGCGAGGATCACCGGAATTGCCTGAAGCAGGCGAATGCCAATAAAGCGCCACATATTATTCGGTCTCCTCGTTTGCCGCGTTCCAGTTTTCATCCAGCCACACGTACTTGAGGTTCAGGTGATCCATCAGGTTGGCAGGCATATCGCGGACGCTGGGGTGCAGCAGGTGCTTGCTGGAGTAGGTGTAGATGGGCAGGATCGGCATCTGCTCCATCAGCATGGTTTCAGCCTCGTAGAAAATCTTGTAGCGCTCTTCCTGGGTTTTGGCCCGGGGTGCGAGGCGCGCGATCATTTCGTCGTAGGCCGGCTCGGCAAAGCCGGTGTTGTTGTTGCCGCCGCCGGTAAGATACATATCGAGGAAGTTATTGGCATCGACGTAGTCGCCAATCCAGCCGCGGCGGGCGATGGCGTAGTTCATGGTGTCGATGGAATCCAGGTACACCTTCCACTCCTGGTTGGAGATGGTGATGTTGATATTGAGCTCGTCTTTCCACATCTGCTGCAGCGCCACGGCAATCTTGCGGTGGTTTTCGCTGGTGTTGTAAATCACTTCCACACCCGGCCAGCCCTCACCGTTTGGATAGCCTGCTTCGGCCAGCAACTGGCGGGCCTGTTCCGGGTCGTAGTCAAACAGCTTGGGTGGGTTGTAACCCATAGTGCCCGGAGGGGTAATGCTGTAGGACGACGTATAAATACCGTGCAGCACTGTGCGGATCAGCTTGTCGCGGTCGATGGACATGGCCAGGGCCTTGCGTACCCGCACATCGTCCACCGGGGCCTGTTCGGTGTTGAACAGGTAGAAGTAGCTGCCCAGGTAGGGTGACAGGCGCAGCGGCGAGTTTTCCTTGGCTTTGTATACCGGCAACTTGTCCAAGGGCACTTCCTGGGTGTAGTGCAGCTGGTCTACGCGGAACATGCGCTCCTCGGAGACGATGTTCTCCGTGGGGTAGAAGATGACGCCGTTCAATTTGACCGTATCGCGGTCCCAGTAGGTCTCACTCTTCTTCACGCTGACGCGGCGGTTGAGCAGCCACTCATCGAGTACAAACGCGCCGTTGCCCACCATGTTCTCGGGGCGGGTCCACTTGGTGTAGCGGTCGTACATTTCGCCGTGCTTGAGAATGGTTTCGGGGTGAACGGGGTAGGTGGAGTAGTGGTCGAGGAGCTGCAGGAAGTAGGGCGTGGAGGCGATGAGGGTGACTTCCAGGGTGTGGTCGTCGATGGCCTTTACACCCACATCGTTGAAGTCCTCGGTCTCGCGCTTGGCGTAGGCCTCGGCGCCTTCCACGGGGAACAGCATGTAGGAATACTGGTTACCCATTTTCGGGTGCAGGGCGCGGTTCCAGGACCAGACAAAATCGCTGGCCGTGATGACCTCACCGTTGGACCACTTCGCCTCGGGGTTGAGGTGGAAGGTATAGACCTTGCCGTCCTCCGAGATGTCCCAGGACATGGCCACACCGGGCTCAGGTTCCAGGGTCCAGGGGTTCTTGGTGGTCAGCCCCTCGAACAGTGAGCTGACAATATGGTTCTCGGGGACGCCGGTCACTACCTGTGGGTCCAGACCCTGGGGTTCGGAGCCGTTGCCGTAGTGGAGGATGCCCTCGCGATTACCTTTCGAAACATTGGATTCACCGCCGGTACAGGCAGTAAGCAGAGTGGCCGACAGCAGGGTAGCTATCAGCCCGCGGATGAGATTGGTCATTTTGTGATCAGGTCCGTTTTTGACGGGCGTATTATAGTGGCATTTTGTGCCGTTGTGGTGAGACGAATGGGGTGTCCAATCCCTCACCGGGAGACGTAACTTTATGGGGCAATCAGGGGTTTAGTCTAGCGCCGTTCTCGGCAGGCTAAGGCGCTGCCACTGAATCATGCCGCCGGCCAGGTTGGCGCAGTGATCGATCCCTCCCTGGCGGAGGATCTGGGTGGCCATGGCGGAGCGCCGGCCCGACTGGCAAATCGCTATCACCGGCTTCTCCTGTGGTACCTCCGACAGGCGGTCGCGCAGCTCGTCCAGGGGGATGAGCTGGGCGCCGCAAATGTGGCCCAGCTCGCCGCTGTACTCGCCCTCGCTGCGCACATCCAGCAGGTGTAGCTCGTCGCGATGGCGGGCGACCCAGTCCGGTCGAATTTCCGGGACACCGGCAAAGGTCTGGATGATTGGTCCCCAGCTTTCGTTCACCAGGGGTTGGTCCGGTTTGCCACCTTTGAGATTGGCGGGCACGGCAATATCGATGAGCCGCGGATGGGGCAGCGCGAGGTTGTTCATATAGCCGACGAAGTCTTCTTCTTTCGCTTCGCCGCCTATGCGCGGATTGTAGGCCTTTTCCTCTGCCACCGTAGAGACGGTGCGGCCATCGTAGTCGTGACCGGGGTAGAGCAGGCAGTGATCGGGCAGGGTGAAAATCTGCTCGCGAATGCTCTGCCACATACGGTGGGCGCTGCCGCCCTGGAAATCTGTGCGACCGGCGCCGCGAATCAATAAAGTGTCGCCGGTGAATGCCATGCTGAGGTCGCGCGTTACATAGGTCAGGCAACCACTGGTGTGCCCGGGCGTGGCCCGGGCCGTAATGGACTCATTGCCGAAAGCGAACACGTCACCGTTGGCTATGCGAATATCGATCTCATCGACATTGGCGGCATCGGCAATGCCAGACTGGGCCCCGGTTTGTTCACGCCACAGCCAGGCGCCTGTGACATGGTCGGCATGCACATGTGTGTCCAGCACGTAGCGCACTTCCAGGTCGAGTTCGCGCACCAGCGCAGCATCCCGGTCGTATTGTTCGAAGACGGTGTCGATGATCATGGCCTCGCGTGTATCAGCACAGGCGAGCAGGTAGGTATACGTGGAGGAGGCGGCGTCGAACAGCTGACGAAAAATCATGGGGTTATCCAGGCTGGGCTAGGCCGCGAGTCTAGCACAGCGATTGGCCACTGCTCGGAGGGGGTGAAGCTGGCGCGCCCCGGGACGCGCCGAAGGGCTTAGAACGTCCAGCGCAGTCCCAGGTTAGCCGTGTCGATCGCTTCGTCGGCATCAAAACGCACGTACTCGAGGTACACATCCAGGCTGCCGAGAATATTGATAGCACCACCGGCACCGTAGTACATGTCGGTACCGTCTTCTTCGATATAGCGAGAGTCGACATCCCACATGGCGGCGCCGGCGCGGCCATAGACGTCGATAATCCACAGCGGTACAGAGACAATCCCACCCACGGTCCAGATGGAGCTGTCAAAGCCGATGCGCTGGCCGTTTTCCAGGCGGTCGGAATCGAATTCGCCCAAGTCCCAATAGGCCGCGTCGACCGCCAGCCACTTGTTGAAGCGGTAGCCCGCGCCGATGTTATAGCCCACTGCGTTGTCATCGAAGATGGCTTCAATGGGGCCGTCAAAGTCGATGACGTCCTCAATATCGGCATCCAACTGGCCCCAGTTGGCGCCACCGGCGATAAAGAAGCCGGTGCCATCAGCGTGAGCGAGGTTGGCGCTGAGCGTACTGCCCAGCACAGTCAGAAATAGTGCGGTGATGAATGAATTGCGCATGTTGAGTCCTCCCTGGACCAGTGGTGTGCTAGTTTGTTGGGTATGGTACGGGACAAAAACGACGCCAAAATGAATTTGTGGTGGCAAAAATACCCATTGTTTCGGGTTTTAAAATGGCTGGTGGGCCTGGAATTGGCCTACCTGCTGGTGGTGAATAGCCTGCTCTGGCTGCCGCTGACCCAGGATGTGATCAATATGGTCCGGCCAGAGAAATTCCATATTCGCTGGGAGCGTGCCTGGACCTTTTACCCCTTTCGCGCCCATGTGCGCGGCGTTTCCGCCAATGGCCAGAGCCGCAGCCAGCAGTGGCAGGTGGAGATTGGTGGCGGATCAGCCAGTGTGTCGATACTACCGTTGATCGCCAAACGCGTGTATGTGCGCAATGTAGATGCCTTTGATGTCGACTATCGCCAGCGGCCGAGGCTGAAGCCGGATAAGGATTACAGCGAACGGCTCGCCTATTTCCCCGAGATCGAGGGCCGCGATGTGCAGGGAGTAGAGACCGCGCCACGTAAAAAGAAGCGCCCATGGAAGGTGTTTGTCAGCAATGCCCGCCTTGAGGGTGAGCACACGTTCTGGATTTTCAATCTGACCGGCGGTGGTCGCGGCGGCGCTGCGGGCGACTTCCAGATTGAATCCCCAGGCGGCCCCATGCAGTTGGCGTTGCATGATCTCGACCTGGATCTGGCGCCAGGCTATCTCAATGGCGATGCCGAGGTGTTTCATGGTGGCACTGTGCGCGGCACACTTGGCTTTGACCCGTTTGTACCCCGTGAGAACAAGGGCCTGGCGATGTTGCCGTTCTTGCGGCTCGATGCAGACCTCGACCTGGACGTGCAGAGTCTGGCCTTCATCAACCTGTTCACGGGTGGCCTCCAGGACCTGAAAATTGGTGGCGCCGGGCAGGTGAAGGGCCGGGTGCATCTGGCTGAAAACTTGATGCGCAATGGGACTGACCTGTGGGCCAGCGCCAATACGTTGAGTGTCCACGTGCAGAAAATGAATGTGGTCGGGGAGGGGCAGGTACACATTTACACGCCCGCCGACCAGGGCCGCTCCCTGGGTCTGGAAATCGACTACAGCGACCTGACGGTCACCCGCGACGGCGACACCGAACCCTTCCTCGCCGGTGATAGCCTGCAACTGGACTTTTCCGATCCCAACCTGGTGGCTCCTGGCAGGGAGCTCAGCTTCGAGGCCATCGTGGCGGAGGAGAAGGCCCGTGATAGCGGCGAGCGCCGTAACCTGAGTTTCAGTATCGACGACGCGACCTTGTTGAACATGGCCATTGTTAACGACTACCTGCCACCCAATCTGCCGCTGACGCTTACCGGTGGCACGGCCAGCCTCAATGGCGCGGTGGAATCACAGCTGGAAACGGTTAAGGGGCGTCTGGAGTTGCGCTCCAAAGCCGTGGCAATGGACCTGGATGGGCAGGACTTGCGCGGTGACCTCGGTGTTGACCTGGTCATCACCGGTGGCGACCCCGCGAATATGCAGTTTGATCTGAGCACATCGGATGTGCTTCTGGAAAATGTCAGTGTCGCCGGTGCGCGCGAAGCCTTTCACGAGGATTACTGGTGGGCAAAGTTCCGCCTGACCCGGGCTAATGTCGTTGCCCAGAACCCCCTGGTGTTTGACGCTGACAGTATTTTGACGGTGAGCGATACCCGGCCGCTGGTCGCCATGTTCAGCAACCACCTGGATGCGCCTCGCTGGGTGGGAAATATGCTCGAGATGGAGGACATCGAGGGCGAGGCAATACTGGCACTGGCGGAGAATCGCCTGCGTATCCCTCATTCGGTGCTCATCAGCGACAAGGCGGAGGTGGCAGCCAAGGCCATGTTTTCAGCGGATGGCCGTGAGGGCATGATCTATGCCCGTTACAAGAAGCTTCAGGCCACCATGGAAATGCTTGGGGATGAAACCAAGGTGAAGTTGCGCAAAGCGCGGGAGCGATTCGACGAATACACGCTCGCGCAATAAGCGTTAGCTGCGCAGCGGCAGGGCGGTGGTCTGCTTGAGTTCCTCCATGACGAAGCTGGCGCTGACGTCGTAGAGGTCGGCCTTGATCAGTTCCTGGTACAGGGCATCGTAGCCGGGCATGCCTTTGACAACCGCCTTGACCAGATAATCCACATCGCCGCCCATGCGATAGACCTCCATCACCCCCGGAATACTCTCGGTCACGGCATTGAATTGCTGCGCCCAGTTTTCGTTGTGCTGGTTGGTTTTGATCGCGATAAAAACGGTGAGTGACAAGTCCAGTGCCCCGGGATTGAGCAGGGTCACCCGACCGCGGATGACACCCTGCTCTTCGAGTTTCTGAATGCGTCGCCAGCAGGCTGACTTGGAGATGCTGACAATCTCTGCCAGGTCGCCAACGGACAGCGTGGCGTCTTCCTGCATGGCGGCGAGAATGCCCAGATCGGTTCTGTCCATGGAGTTTTTGTGTTGAATAATTGATCAATGTGAAACAAATATATCATTGAAGTGATATTTTAGAAACAAACGTTCTTAGTTGTTGCTGTATCGCGCTGCAAATAGGCACAATGTTTCCCCCTTCTTCGACTAAGCTTAGGGCATGAATTTCGGGGAGGTAGCATGAAGACATTAATCCAGAAAATCCGCGCAGGCGTCATCGGCGCCCGGGCACCTGTCGAGACCCCCTTTGGTGTGCGGCCGCTGGTATATGCGGACTACACCGCGTCCGGCCGTGGCCTCGACTTTGTCGAGGACTATATTCGCCACCAGGCCCTGCCCTGGTATGCCAATACCCACACCGAAACGTCATTCACCGGTGCCCAGACCACTGCATTGCGTGAGCAGGCCCGCCAGCAGATCCGCCGTGCGGTAAATGGACGTGAGGAAGACCAGGTCATTTTCTGTGGCCCGGGGGCGACGGCTGCCATCAACAAGATCATCGACATGCTCAATATGCGCCTGCCCGCTGACCTTAATGAGCGCTATGCGCTGGAGCAGCAGATTCCGGCGGAGGATCGCCCGGTGGTATTTATTGGCCCCTATGAGCATCACTCCAATGAACTGCCCTGGCGTGAGTCGATTGCCGATGTGGTCTCCATTCCACTCACCGAGTGCGGTCAGTTGAATCTGGCTGTTCTGGAAGAGGAACTGTGTGCCTATGCCAGCCGATCCCTGAAAATTGGCAGCTTCTCTGCAGGCTCGAACGTGACCGGCATCAAGAGCGATGTGGCGGCGGTAACCGCGCTGCTGAAGCAACACGATGCACTGTCATTCTGGGACTATGCCGCCGCAGCGCCCTATGTGGGCATTGATATGCAGGCCGCTACCCCGATCGATGCCGTGTTTATTTCACCTCACAAGTTTGTGGGTGGACCTGGCACCCCCGGTGTCTTGGTGGTCAAGAAGTCTGTGCTGACAAACTCTGTGCCCGCCGTCGTTGGTGGCGGCACCGTTATGTATGTGACACCGGAAGACCATCTGTTTATTGAGGATCACGAGCGTCGTGAAGAAGGCGGTACCCCGGCCATCATCGAATCCATTCGCGCCGGCCTGGTGTTCAAGTTGCAGCAGGAAGTGGGGGTGGACGAGATCGAGCGTCGCGAGCACGATTTCGTACAGCGCGCGCTTGAGCGCTTCGCGGCCCGACCGGAAATCGAAGTGTTGGGAAGTCCGTCTGCACCCCGGCTCTCCATCATGTCGCTGCGCTTCAAGTATGGCGAGCAGGATCTGCACTACGGATTTGTGGTCTCGTTGTTGAACGACCTGTTCGGTATCCAGGTCCGCGGCGGCTGCTCCTGTGCAGGCCCCTACGGACATAGCCTGCTGGGCATGGATATGGATTACAGCCGGGCCATCGAGCATGAAATTCAGAACGGTGCCATGGTGTTGCGCCCGGGTTGGGTGCGGCTGAACTTCAACTACTTCATCGGCGAAGAAGAATTTGAATATCTGGTGCGGGCCATCGAGTTGGTGGCAGAGCACGGCTGGCGCCTGCTCCCGTACTATCAGTTTGATGCCACCGCCGGCGTGTGGCGTTATCAGGGCATGCCAATGTCATTGGCTGCGAGCCTTGAAGACTGGTCTTTCGCGGATATCAATGCGGCTGACGGCTCCAGTGCTGCGGATGCACCCTCCCTGGCAGACTGCCTGGCGTTGGGTGAGGCTGAGCTGCAGCGCGCGGAGCGCAGCGGCGTACGCTATGCACTGGAGCTCAGCGAGGCCGCCGAGCGGTTGCGCTGGTTTGTCCTTCCCCAGGATATCGCCTTCGATTCAGTGGCCGCATGATGGCCGCTGGATTCACCGACGTATCGGCTTACTCTTCAGGGGCTGGCACGGTGGTCGGGTCCCAGCCGCCACCGAGTGCGTTGTAGAGATCAACAAGCGCAAACAGCTGTGACCCGCGGGCACCGCTCACCGCCAGCTGTGTGCCGAATAGGCGCCGCTGCACTTCGAGCACGTCCAGGTAGGCTAGTCACCATTGCGATAACGCTTGTTGGCTAGGGACAGGTGTTCGCTGCAGGAGTTTCTCCGGCGATAACTGCGCCCGCAGTGAGGCCGGCGCGCCGGGCGTCCGCGTTGAACAACGGCGGTAATGCAGCAATATCAATCAGTCCAGCGTTTTGTTAAAGCGTTTGGTGGCGATAGCCAGAACAACCACGGTGAAACCTAACAGCCATAGTATGTCCGGCAACAGTTGGTGGAACTCTGCGCCTCGCAGGTATACACCGCGAATCAGACGCATGAAGTGGGTTGCCGGTAATACTTCGGCAATCCATTGAGCCACCTCGGGCATAGCTTCATAGGGAAACATAAAGCCGCTCAGGAGAATGGAAGGGAGCAGAATGAACACCGTCATCTGCATAGCCTGCATCTGGGTGGTGGCAATGGTTGAAATCAATAGGCCCAGGGTCAGGCAGGCGGCAATAAATGCCACGGTAATAATGGCCAGGTCCAGCAACTCGCCCTGGAACACCACGTTGAAAACTACCTGGCCCAGCCCGAGGATGATGGCGATCTGGATAAGTCCGACAAATACATAGGGCACCAGTTTGCCAATCATGAGCTCCAGCGGTCGTACCGGTGTGGTAATCAGCAGTTCCATATTCCCCCGCTCGGTTTCCCGTACCAGGGCTGCGGAGGTGAACAGAATCATGGTCATGGTCAGGATGATGGCGGTCAGTCCGGGCACAACATTCACTTCGGAGCGCCTTTCCGGGTTAAAGAACAAGGCAACCTCAAAGCTCGGTTTCCCAGCTGTATAGGCACCTGGGGGAGTCCCCGCCTGGAGCTGTAGAGGCATGTTGCGCAGCGCCAGCATGGCCGAGCCCACCACGGTGTCAGAGCCGTCAACCATCCATTGCCCGGCGGTCTGCCCGGCGGCCAGGCGCTGGGTGAGATCAACCGGCAAGACCAGGGCAGCGCGAATGGTGCCTGCGACAATGGCGGCCTCGGCCTCTGCCGGCGTATCGTAACTGGTGACCACGTCCACCACCTGGGTGACCCGCACCTGTTCAGCAATGGCGCGGGCGACGGCGGAGTGGCTGAGGTCGACGACGGCAATGGGAATATCGCGCACCACTGTGTTGATGGCGTAGCCGAACAGCAGCAGCTGGATCAGGGGGATCATCACCACCATGCCGAAGGTGATCCGGTCCCGCGACAGTTGCCGAAACTCCTTGCCCGCCACGGCGCCGATGCGTCGCGACCAGCTCATGCGGCCTGTTCCTGTTGGGTGGTGGACGCTACAAACACATCCTCAAGACTGGGCCGCGCGACGGCGATGCTGATGTCGTCCCGAGCGATGGCTGATGCCAGCCGCTCGGTGGGTGATCCCGTCAGGTCGGGTTGCAGTAACACTCTGAGTTGCATGCCTTGTTGGGCTGCGGAGATGACCTCGGGCAGTTGCAATAGCTGGTCTTTCAGCTGGCGCAGGCCTGGCCCGGAGACCTCCACAACCCGTTGCTCAAGTGCAGCGAGCAGTTCGTTCGGCGTGCCGGCGGTGCGCAGTTCCCCGGTTTCCAGCACCGCCAGTTGGTGACAGCGCTCCGCTTCGTCCATGTAATGCGTGGAGACGAGCACGGTTTTTCCCTCGTCTGCCAGGTCAAACAGTTTTTCCCAGAAATCGCGCCGATTTTCCGGATCTACCGCAGACGTCGGTTCATCTAGGAATAGCAGGTCGGGCGAGTGCAGCGTCGCCACTGCCAGGGCCAGGCGCTGCCGCTGCCCGCCACTCATGGCGCTGGCTCGACGGTCGCGCATGGAGTTCAGGTTGTAGCGGTCGAGTAGTTGCTTGATGCGCTCGTTGCCATCGCTGCGCGACATGCCGAAGATGCGCGCCATAAAGGCCATATTTTCCGTCACGCTCAGGTCGTCGTAGAGAGAAAAATTCTGGGTCATATAGCCAATCCGCTGGCGCAGTGCGTCAGATTGTTCCGGGACTTTCATTCCCAGTACCTCCACTTCGCCGCTGGTAGGTGTCAGCAGCCCGCAAAGCATGCGTATGGCGGTGGTTTTGCCGCTGCCATTGGGCCCCAGAAAACCATAAATGGCGCCTTGCGGCACATTGAGGTCGATATTGTTCACGGCCACCAATTCGCCGAAATGACGGGTCAGGCCGCGAGTGCGGATGGCGGTGTCAGTCATTCTCGAGCAATACCTGTACCGGTACGCCAATGGGCAGTTCATTGCCCTCGTCGAGATCGAACTCGGCCATGTAAACCAGCCGCGCCCGGTCGCTAGCGTTGAGCGCGTAGTAGGGGGTGAACGCGGGATCGGTGGCGATCCACCGCAGCGTGCCGGTATAGGCGGTGTCTATGCCATCGATATGGATTGCACGGCGGTCGCCTACTTTTAGCCGTGCCCGCCAGGGTTCGGGCACGTACACCCGGGCATAGGGTGTGTTGTCTGCCAGCATGGCCACCAGGGTGGCGCCGCGCGATACACGTTCGCCCACATTGTAGGGCAGGCTGTCCAGGTAGGCGTCGCGGGTCGCCCGAACGCTCAGTTCCTCGAGCAGGTGTCGCTCCAGGGCCAGTTGCGCTTGGGCGGCGGCCAGGGCCGCGGCACCGGCGTCCAATTGCTCCTGGCGTGTGCCGTTGGTCAGCCGCAGCAAGTTCTCTTCGGCGGCTTCCAGATTGGCCTCGGCTTCATCGCGGCCAGCCAGGGCCCGATCGAGTTGGGCCTGGGCGGCCAGCTTTTGCTCGACCAGTGATACGGCGCGCTCGTAGTTGGCGCTGGCCTCTATGAGGGCGGCTTTGGCGGCGGCCACCTGTGCGCTGGCTGCTGCGATGTCTTCAACCCGGGCACCGTTGCGCAGTTCCTCGAGTTGCGCGGCTGCTCGCCCCACCTCGGCGGTGGCCCTGGCGACCTTGGCTGTCTGGCGGCGGTCATCCAATTGCACCAGCAGTGTGCCTGCGGTGACAGCAGAACCCTCGGCGACGGGTTGGGCGGTAATGATTTCGTCGTCCGTGGCCTTGAGCAGGATACGGTCGCGCTCCAGTGTTCCCAGAGCTTCGTTTCGATCTGCTCCCTCACAGGCGGACAGGAGCAGAACGGTAAAGGCAGCGTAGATGAATTGGCGCAAGAGATTCCCCCGACAGGCTTCGGGGAAAGTGTAGGTCATCCCGCGGCGGTCGTCAGGCGGCGCTTTTGTCGCTCTGGGGTGGGGTGCCGTTGTAGAGGGCCCTGGGCCGGATCAGCTTGTTCTGCGGGCGGAACTCCAGGAAGTGCGCGATATAGCCGTATACACGCGCCTGGGCGAACATGGCAGTGAAGTAATGGGTAGGAATGCCGAGGCTGTGGAATACCGCGCCTTTGTAGAATTCGACGTTGGCCCAGATTTCCTTTCCCTTGGCACCGAATTCTCGCTGACAGGCTTCCTCGACCGCGACCAGTGTCGCCAGCAGGTTTTTGCTCTCTTCGTCCTGGCACAGCTCTACGGCCATGGGTTTCAGAATTTTTGCGCGGGGGTCGACGGTGCGGTACTCGCGATGCCCCATGCCCATGATCTTGACCTTGTTTGCCAGGCAGTCCTTCACGTAGGCGTCGGCCTTGTCGGGGCTGCCAATGGCCATGGCCATTTCCAGTGCCGCCTGGTCGGCGCCACCGTGCAGTTGGCCGAACAGGGTGCCGATGGAGGCGGAAATCGATGATTGAATCGGTGCCAGGGTGCTGGCACAGACCCGGCCGGCAAACGTGCCCGCATTGAAGCTGTGCTCCATTTGCAGAATCTGCGCCGCGTCCAGCATACGCACCTGCTCGCGGCTCGGTGCCCGGCCGTGGAACATGGTGAGGAAGTTCTCGTGACGCAGTTTGCCGGGGGTGGGCTCCAGGATGGATTTGTTCTGGCCCAGGCGATAGTGAGCCGCAATCAGGCTGGAAATCTTGGCGGCAATACACAGGCCCTGCTCGGCGTCGAGCCCGCGGCCCAGGGTGGCTTCCGTTGGCAGTTCCAGCAGCGGCACCATGCCCTGCAGCATCAGCATGGGGTGGAGTTCGCGATTAACCTGCTTGAGCAGGTCTTGCTCGCGGTCGGTCAGGGTGGCGTGGCGGCACATGAAACTCTTGATGGCACTTTGCTCGCGTCCGGTCGGCCATTCACCAAAGACCACCAGCCAGGCCACGTGCAGGAAAGAGGCGTCGACCAGGTCATTGATATCGATACCCCGGTAGCTGAGCACGCCCGCCTCGCCCTGAACATCGGAAATGGCGGTTTCACCTACCACGACCCCGGCGAGATCGGAGGAATAGACAGATTCGGTGTTAGACATGTGCGGCTCCCGGTTTTGGTATTTTTTGGCAGTATACTCACAGGTTTTGATTAGGTGGGTTAATCTTACTTATAGAAGTATTAGGTGAACTTATATGCGTTTGGAAAACAGTGAGTTACGTGCGTTTCGTGCTGTGATCGAAGAGGGCGGCTTTCGGCGGGCGGCCGAAGCTTTGCATATCAGTCAGTCGGCGGTGAGCCAGGCGGTGGCCGGACTTGAGGGCAAGTTGGGTGTGCCGCTAATCCAGCGCGGCAAAGAGTTGCGTCTCACCGATGCCGGGCGGCGCCTTTTCGACCATGCATTTGAGGTGCTGACCGGTGAGCAGCAAACCCTGGAGGACATTGCCCAGTTGCGCTCGGGCCAGGCTGAAACCCTCAATCTGGCATTGAGTGCCTCAGTGAATCGCTTCCATGCCCCCGGGCTGATGAGCAGCTTTCACCGCGAAAACTCCCGGGTCCGATTGCAGGTGGCGGAGATGCCGGCGCGCAATATCATCTACGCGGTATTGGCGGGTAACGTCGAACTGGGCTTTGGCCCTTTTCAGAAAGATATGCAGGCTTTTGCAACACTGCCTTTGTACTCGGACTCGCGGCACCTGGTCGTCAGCCCTGGTCATCCCCGTTTCGAAGCCATGGTGGAGGGCAACGCCGAGGCCATTCGCCAGACACCCCTGATTACCTCCGCACTGGACAGTCCCGATCTGCGCCCATCTATTGCCCGCCTGCGCGACCAGTTCAGCACCGTGTGGGAGGTGAGCAGCCTGATGCTCCGGGTGCATATGGTGCGCCAGGGTATGGGAGTGGCCTTTGTGGACCGCCAGCTACTCTCCGAGCACCCGGATTGCGCCGACTTCCATATCATCGACGATGTGTCTTTCGGCACCATCGATAAACAGGTAGGTATTTACTACCGGACGGGCAAACAGCTAACGGATGCTGCGCGACAGTTTATTGCGCTTTGCCAGCGCCGCTGGAGCTTGTAGAGTGTTCGCTCTGTATCCGGAGTGATTCCATGTCGTCGACGCTGCGCAATACCAATCTGGAAAAACTGACTGAGCAGGTCTACGACGTGCTCATTATCGGCGGTGGGATTAACGGCGCGGTGGCAGCGGCGGCCCTGGCAGGGCGCGGGGTGAGAGTCGCCCTGATTGAGCGCGAAGATTTTGCCAGTGGTGTCAGCTCCAATTCTTCGAATCTCGCCTGGGGGGGTATTAAATACCTCGAGAGCCACGAATACCTGCTGGTTAACAAACTGTGCAAGTCGCGCAACGAGTTGATGCGCGCCTACCCTTCCACGGTCAAGGAAATCCGGTTCTTTACCACCATCGCCCGGGGCTTCCGGTTCTGGTCGTTCTTTGTGTATCTCGGCGCCTTGCTGTACTGGCTGATGGGGCGTTGCAAGACCGCGCCGCCGCGCTATTTCACCGCGCGCCAACTGGAGGCGCGAGAGCCTGTGGTTAACACAGAAAACGCGGCTGGCGGGCTGGAGTATTCCGATTGCTACCTGTACGACAACGATGCCCGGTTTGTATTCAACTTCGTGCGTACAGCATTGAACTACGGCTGTATTGCGGCGAACTATGTGGAGTCCCTCGGCAACCGCAAGGGTGGAGACCTGTGGTTTACCAGCGCCCGGGATACGATGACCGGCAAGGAATTCCAGATCCGCTCCCGGGTACTGATTAACGCCTGTGGTCCCTATGTGGATGATCACAACCGGATGACCGGCGAGCAGACCCGCCATCACCATTTGTTCTCCAAGGGAATTCACCTGATCGTCGACCGGGTGACCGACAACAAGCGCGTGCTGACGTTTTTCGCCAGTGATGGCCGCCTTTTCTTTCTCATTCCGATGGGCCCTAAAACCTGCATTGGTACCACCGACACACAGGTTGCCGACCCTGAGGTCGGGGTTACCGATGAGGATCGACAGTTCGTGCTGGACAATGTGAATGCCCTGCTCGATCTGGAGCTGTCGCTTGATGATGTCGTGGCCGAGCGCGTCGGTGTGCGCCCCCTGGCGATTGAGGGCGAGGACGGCGTTGCAGACTGGGTGAAGCTGTCGCGCAAACACGTCATCGAAACCAATACCCAGTCACGTCACTTAAGTATTTTTGGGGGCAAGCTCACGGACTGCCTCAATGTGGGTGACGAAGTCGTCGAGCAGGTTCAGGCGCTGGGAGTGCGAATTCCCAATCCCGAGCATTGCTGGTACGGCGAACCGTCGGCCAGTCAGCGAGCGGAATTCATGTTGCAGGCCCGGCTGATGCAGCTGGATGCATTGACCGATCCAAGTTCACCTGAGCCCCTGTCAGAACGCTTCTGGCGTCGCTACGGTACGGCGGCCTTTGGGCTGCTTGAACGGATTCGCGAGGACGAGTCCTGCGCGCGGTTGCTCATTGAAAACGCAGAATACACCCGCTGCGAAATTGAACTGGCCGCACGGCGCGAGATGATTACGCGGCTCAGTGATTTCATGCGCCGTCGCTCCAAGATTGAGCTGGTGGTGCGCTGGCATGAGATCGAATCAGCGCCGGGGCTGCGTGAAGCCTGTGAGTTGCTGTTCGGCGATCAGGCCGAACAGCGTTTGCAGGAGTACTTGCGCGAAGGGCCCGGCCAATGAGTAGTACCCTGGGCAAGTGGCTGGCGGGGCTGGCGGGGCTGGCACTGCTGGTGCTGGCGTTACTGGCCCTGTTGGCAGGGGCGGTTCACCACTACCTGAACGACACGCGTAAATTGGAGGCGCTGGTGGCCGAGCAACTGGGGCGAGCGGTACGTATCGGCGAAATCACCGGCCTCCATCTCGGGCGCGACACCCGGGTGGAGTTGCGCGACCTGAGTATTGCCAACCCCGCCTGGGCCGAGGAGCAGTATCTGCTGCAATTACATAGCCTGCGTGTCCATCTCGATCTGGCATCGCTGTGGTCTGATGGCCCCGTTGTGATCAGCGATCTTGAAGTCAGCGGTTTGCGGGCGAATTTGCTGGCGCCTGAAGGCGAGTCGCCCAGCTGGGCGTTGGATTTAGGGTCTGATGAGCCGGCGGAGCCTGCGCAGGGGCCGGTGCAGTTGCCGGTGTATCTTGCCCAGGCGCACATCCGCGATAGTCAGGTGATTTACCGCGACCCGGAGCGCGATGTCCTAGCGAAGCTCGAAGGGCAGTTGGAGGGCGAGGGCGGTATTCGAGTGCACCTTTCCGGTGTTGCGCAGGGGCAGTCGATCGATTTCAGCGGTCATCTTGATCGAGAGGGCACTGCGGCAATCCTCTCTGCAAGTGGTGACCTCGCCGGCTGGCAGGTGGATGCTACGGCCCGGCTTGCCGAACCGCTGGCCTTTAGCGGCCTGGACGCGAGTGTCGATGTCAGTGGTCAGTGGCAGGCACTGCCGGACGACAGTGATGCTGGCCTGCCCGTTCACCTGCAGGTGAAATTGACCGGCAATGGCGACAACCTCCATCTGCGGCAGGGCAGCATCAAAGCAGGGCAGACAGTTATTGAGGCCGAGGGTGCGCTCGGTAATCTCAATACCTTGCAGGGCATGGCGCTGTCACTATCAGCCAACAGCCCCGATCTCCGTGAACTGTCCCCGGCACCCGAGTTGGACGCGCCAGTACCCTTGACCCTGAAGACGCGGCTGACCTCAAGCGGTGATCGCCTGCGCTTCCAGGATATCGCCGGCAACAGCGGTGAAGGTCGAATACGTGGCAGTGCGGAGTGGGTGCTGGCCGATGATTTTTCCGGCTCCCAGGCTCAGCTGAATGCCAGTGGTGAGCGCCTCGGTCAGCTGTTGCAGCCCTGGCTGCCAGCTGTGCCGGTAGATACCCACTACGATATCGACGCCAGAGCTGAGTGGCAGGCGCCGGTGCTCACCCTGGATCAAGTCGATATGGAGTTCGGTGAGAATCAATTGCGGGCAGACTTCAATGTCGATCTCAGCGGCGAAAAACCGGCGTTGTCCGGAAAGGTCAAAGCGACGGGAAAAAGAGCCCACCGCGTGCTTGAGTCGCTGGGTTTGGATTCTCCGGTCCCGGACGAAAGCTACCTGCTCAGTGCGAGCCTGGCGCTGGCGGATTCGGGCGAGATGCAGCTGAGCGACCTCGACATTCAGCTGGGCAGCAGTGAGTTGCGCGGTGAGGCGTTTTATGCGCCGGGCCAGCCTGCCCAGATCAGGGCCAAGCTGGTGGCGCCTCGTCTTGATTTTCGCTTTCTGGCCGCGCCCATCGCAGACAATGACGCTGCTCCCGAGCACAATTACAGTAACTCTGAGGCCCTGACCGACAAACAGCTGGCGGACCGGATGATCCCCGATACCCCGTTGAATTTCAATTGGCTTAGCGCTTATGAAGGTCAGCTGGAATTGCGCATTGAGGAGATACGCTACGCGGATAACATTCGCAGTTCCGGCGAGCTCAAGCTGGTCATGAAGGAAGGAGCGCTCACCAGTGAGAAGTTTGAATGGCGCGGTGAATTTTCCGCGGGCAAGGCACAGTTAGCGTTACGTGAGACGGCAAAGGGCGCTGCCGTTGAATTGAGCCTGGATAGTCGCAGGCTGCCCCTGATGTGGTTGCTGACCGGTAACGACAGCCCCAACAACAGCATTCACTACCACACCCAGCTGAGCTCGGAAGGCGGCTCGTTGGCGCAGCTGGCATCAGCGCTGGATGGTCAGCTTGCGCTTAAGGGCACTGGCGGGCGATTTAGCAATGCCGGCATGAATCTGATTCTGGGGGATTTGTTTGGCGAAATTGTCAGCCGCATCGATCCGACCTCGCACCAGGAGCCCTACATCAACGTGGAGTGCCAGGCGGGCAGCATGACCATAGCAGAGGGTGTGATTAATCTTGCTCCCGGGATCGCCTTGCGAACACACAAACTGGATGTCGGCCTCGGTGGCACGATTAATCTGGGTACTGAAGCGCTCAATCTGGTCTTTAATACCCGCGCCCGTAAGGGTGTCGGTATTTCCGCCAGCAAGGCCGTCACCCCCTATGTGAAACTGGGCGGCAACTTCTCCCACCCGCGGGTAGGCGTGAACGCCAAGGGGGTGGTTATCTCCGGTGGGCTGGCCATGGCGACCGGTGGCATGTCGATCGTGGCTGAGGGAATGTGGGATCGCTGGGTGGCCACTGCTGCCAATCCCTGTGAGGCATTGTCCAGCCAGGCTAGCAAAGGCTCTGAAGAATTGCGCAAGCTATTCGGGCGCCCCTGAACGTAAGGAACTCCATGCGAAAATTACTGCTCTCTATCACCGCGTTTGCGGCGTTGGTTGCTCTCCCCGCACAGTCTCAGGACGGCCTGCCCGACTTCGGCGAGGGCAACGCGGTGTCCCTCAACCAGGAATATATGCTGGGCCGGGCCTGGCTGATGCAGTTTCGGCGCCAGGCGCCGTTGCTCGCAGACCCGCTGTTGCAGGACTATATCGAAGAGCTGATTTTTCGCCTGGCCCAGACCAGCCAGTTGCGTGAGCGCCGCCTGGAAGTGGTGATGGTCGACAACGCCACCATTAATGCCTTTGCTGTGCCCGGAGGCGTGGTGGGCGTACACGGCGGCTTGTTGCTCGCGGCCGAGAACGAGGCGCAGGTAGCCAGCGTGCTCGGGCACGAATTGGCACACCTTAGTCAGCGGCACTTTTCGCGCAGCCGCGAGAATGCGGCGGTGACACAAAAGAAAGCCCTGCTCGGTATGTTGGGAGGCCTGGTGGCCGCCGCAGCAGGGGCGGTAGTGATGTTGGCGTTGCTGCGGTGGCCGGCTCGCAGGCAGCAGCCCAGGGCGAGTCATTGCGCTACAGCCGCCAGCACGAGCAGGAGGCGGACCGGGTCGGCATGCAAAACCTGGTGGCGGCGGGCTACGATCCCAACGCCACGGCCGGAATGTTCGAGGTGATGCAGGCGGAGTCGCGCAAATACGGCAGTCGCCCGCCAGAGTTTCTGCTCACTCACCCGCTGACCGAGCGGCGCATTGCCGATGCGCGCAACCGCGCCGGCCAGTACCCGCGACGCATGTATCAGGACAACCCCGACTTTCACCTGATGCGGGCGCGAGTGGCGCTGACCCAGATTGAGGACCCCGCCGAGGCGGTGGCCCACTTCCGTAAGCAACGCAAAGAGAGCCACGGTGCCGAAGCGGTAGCGGCCCAGTATGGGTTGGTGTTGGCGCTGACCCGCAATGGTGAGACAGCCGAAGCACGGACCCTCCTTAAGCCCATGCGTGAATTCAAGCCCAGCAGCATTCCCTATGGTCTGGCGGGCGCTGATATCGCTCTGCAAGAAGAGCGTTTTGAAGATGCCGTGGCCACGTTGCAGCGAGGGCTGGAATTGGTGCCGGGGAATCATCCGATTACCATCCAGCTGGCGAAAACATACTTCAAAGCGGGGCGTTACACTGAAGCCGATGAGCTGCTGACGGCACACGCCGAGGTGAAGCCCACAAACGCGATCCTGTGGTATTGGCTGGCGGAAGTGCAGGGCCTGGCGGGGAATGTCTACGGCGTGCATCAGTCACGGGCCCAGTACTACTTCCTCAACGGCGCCATGCCACCGGCGCTGGAACAGATTGACCTGGCGTTAAAGCTGGCGCCCAACGATGTGGAAGTAGAGCGGCTGAACCAGCGCCGCGGTTTCTTCATTCAGGTGGGGCATGCCCTGGGGCAGTTCTAAGCCGCCTGGCGCTCAGAACACGGCAACGCCGGCCAGCCACGGGTGGGCAAATGCGAAGATGGCGTAGGCAACGCAGCCGATTAACACCACCACAATCTCCTTGCCCCAGGATGGCGCTTCCGGCTTAACCCACTCGCCCTCGCGGCGATTGATCAGCAGGATTTCCAGCGCGCCCCACACCGCCAGGCCGCTGAACAGCAGCACCGAGCGGTTGTCGCCATTCATCATCAGGTGTGCCAGGGCCCAGACAATCAGTCCGGTCAGCTGTGGGTGGCGGATAATGCGGCGGATCCGGGTGGGTGGCTTGGAGGCCATGAACAGGATCATCGCCACGAGTATCAGGCCCATCCCTGCATCGCGAGTCCAGAGCGGTAGCGTGTAGTAGTGTGTGGGTTGCTCCACCGAGCGCCAGCCGAACACCATAAGCACCAGTGCTGCCACCAGCGCCAGGCTGAACAGGCCCATATAACCGCCCTCGCCGAGCCGGTTTTTCAGGCTGGTTTTCAGGTCGGGGGCCAGGGAAGGAATGAAGTGCACCGCTGCCCAGAGCAGCAGACCAACGAGTATCAGTGTCATAGCGAATCGTCCTTTTTTATTATTGGTCTAGAGTGTAACCCAGGACAGGGCCTATGGGGGCTCTGGTTAGGGTGGGCCTAACGAGGGTGCCGAGCGTGTGATTTTTCACCACTGATAGTGGTAGCTAACGTCGGTCAATCTCCATAAAATGCCTCGCTTTTCTCTGTCTGCGCATAACAACCACTCCGCCGACCGTTACCGTAACCCCAAAATCAGGTGAGAAGTGCGATGTTTGAGTTACATCCCAGCAAAGTAGCAACCGTCAAGAATGACGTGCTGTCCGGTCTGACCGTGGCCCTGGCCCTGGTGCCGGAGGCCGTGGCATTCGCCTTTGTGGCAGGGGTTGAGCCTCTGGTCGGGCTCTACGCGGCCTTTATGGTGGGGCTTATCACCGCCTGCATCGGTGGCCGTCCGGGCATGATCTCCGGCGCGACCGGTGCGCTGGCGGTGGTGATGGTGGCACTGGTTGCCGACCATGGCGTTGAGTATTTGTTTGCCGCTGTGGTCCTCATGGGCATCATCCAGATTACCGCTGGCGCCCTGCGCCTGGGTAAGTTTATCCGTATGGTGCCGCACCCGGTGATGCTGGGCTTTGTGAATGGCCTGGCGATTGTGATCTTCCTGGCGCAGTTGGGCCAGTTCGGCACTCCAGGCGAGCCCGGTTGGCTCACCGGCACCTTCATGGAAGGCACGATTATCGATGTAGCTTGGCTGGAAGGTCAGCAGATGTACATGCTGTGTGGGCTGGTGGCGCTCACTATGGCAATCATTCACTTCCTGCCCAAGCTGACCACGGCGATTCCTTCGTCGCTGGCGGCGATTGTTGTCGTGAGCCTGCTGGTGATTGGCCTGAGCCTCGACACCAAGGTGGTGGGTGATGTGGCGTCGATCAAGGGCGGCTTGCCAACCTTCCACATTCCGACGGTTCCCTTCACCTGGGAAACCTTCATGATTATTCTGCCTTACTCGGTCATTCTGGCGGCGATTGGTCTGATCGAGTCATTGCTGACGCTGCGCCTGGTGGACGAGATTACCGAGACCCGCGGTCGCGGCAATAAGGAGTGTGTTGGCCAGGGTGTTGCCAACGTGGCCACCGGCTTCTTCGGCGGTATGGGTGGCTGCGCCATGATCGGCCAGAGCATGATTAATGTGAACTCCGGTGGTCGTGGTCGTCTGTCCGGTATTTCTGCTGCGCTGTTCCTGCTCACCTTTATTCTGGTGGCGTCGCCGTTGATTGAACAGATTCCGCTGGCTGCGCTGATTGGCGTGATGTTTATTGTGGTCATAGGCACTTTTGAATGGTCGAGTTTCCGGGTAATCCGCAAGGTGCCCAAGTCGGACGCGCTGGTGCTGGTGCTGGTGTCCGGTGTGACTGTGGTGACTGACCTGGCAGTGGCAGTCGTCGTCGGTGTGATCGTATCGGCACTGGTATTTGCCTGGGAGCACGCCAAGCAGATTCAGGTGAAGTCTCGCGAGGACCACAAGGGCTCAACCGTCTATGCCGTCAGTGGCCCGCTGTTTTTTGGTTCGGTGACGATTTTCCTGGAGCAGTTCAACCCCGCGGATGCCAACGATGACGTCATCATCGACTTTGCCGAGTCGCGGGTGTGTGATCACTCCGGACTGGAGGCCATCGACACGCTGGCTGAGCGCTATCTGAATGCCGGTAAGACGCTGCACCTGGTGCACTTGTCGTCTGACTGCAAGCAGTTGCTCAAGAAGGCGGGCACCCTGGTTGAAGTCAACGTGATTGAAGATCCCAAGTACTTTGTTGCAGAGGACGCGCTGGCCTGATTCAGGCTGGCTTGCCGTAGCGCGCCAGGAACATCTCTACCGCGCCATTCACCACAGCTTCCTTTACCTTCTGGCCGGGGGCAGGGCCGCAGCCTGCCACCCGTGGCCAGAACAGTGGCCCCTTGATCAGTGCCACAAACTGCCCGGATGCAAAGGCGGGGTCGTCTACCGCCAGCCTGCCATCCGCCGCCGCCGCGCTAATCCAGGTGGCGATCGGGTCATGGCCGCCGGCCCTGGCAGCCATCTCGTCAATAATGTCCCGCAAACTTTCCGACTCTGAGAAAAACATCTGAAAGACCGCCACGTAGTCGTCGTCAGTGACGTGGGCCACTTCCCGTTCGGCAATATCCCGCAGTTGTTCATCCAGCGGTAGTGCCGGATCGTACTCCACATAAATAGCCTGTTGCAGTTCTGCGACAAACTGCTCGGCAATGGCGCCGAATAGCGCTTCTTTGCTGGCGAAGTGGTTGTATAGGCTGCGTTTACTGACCTGGGCCCGCTCTGCCGCCCGGTCAATGCTGGTGTCGCGGAAACCGGTTTCCAGAAATTCAGTGCGGGCGGCCGCCAGAATGTCCAGGCGCTTGCGCTGGGTAAGAGTGAGCTTGGGTTCCGCGGAGTTCATGCTGCGAAAATTGCACTAAAGGGACACTTTCAAATTCCACACTAAACTACACCGTGTAGTTTACTTGTTGTATGAAATGTTGATTGGAGTACGGCATGGCAAAGGTTAGAAACTGGACCCCCGATCGGCTGCCTTCCCTGGCGGGTAAGCGCTATCTCATCACCGGCGGCAATTCCGGCATCGGCCTGGAGGCCGCCAAAATAATGGCAGCTGCCGGAGCCGATATCGTGATCGCCTGTCGCAATCCTGACAAGGCGGAGGAGGCGGCGAGCGAAATCGCCGCTGCCGGCGCCGGCGCGGTGGACACCGTGGCACTGGATCTGTCATCGCAGGCTTCAGTGCGCGCTGCGGCGGATGAAATACGCTCGCGCTGGGATGCGCTGGACGGTCTGGTCAATAATGCGGGGATTATGCAAACCCCAGACACGCGGACCGAGGATGGGTTTGAATTGCAGCTGGGTACCAACCACCTGGGTCACTTCCTCTTGGCTGGCCTGCTGTTTGATCTGGTAGAGAAAGCCGCAGGCAGGATTACCGTGGTCAGCAGTATCGCGCACAAATTTGGTGAGATGCATTTCGATGACCTGATGCTCGAGCAACGCTACGACGCAACCAAAGCCTACGGTCAGAGTAAGCTGGCTAATATGTTGTTCGCCCAGGAATTGGCGCGCAAGCTTGCGGCCGCGGGTAGCTCGGTGATGGCCAACGCCTGTCACCCCGGTTATTCGGCAACTAACCTACAGAGCACCGGGCCGGAAGGTTTTCTGGTCGGGCTTTATGGTGTGCTAAACAAAGTCTGGGCCCAGTCAGCCTACAAAGGCGCCATTCCGACTGTGCTGGCGGTGGCTGGCGAGGAGGCCGAGAACGGCGGTTACTATGGCCCCGTGAAGCTTATGGACTCCATTGGGCCCGTGGGCACTGCGCGCATCGCAGGGCGCGGTCGTGATGAACAGTCTGCCGCTGAGCTCTGGCAGCGCAGTGAAGCGCTGACTGACATGAGTTGGACGCTGTAGTGCGCGCCATCAGGTTAATGCTGCTGGTCGTGGCTGTGATTGCAATGGCTGCCCAGGCGACGCTGGAAAGCAACGCTCCCAGGGCGGATGGAAAATTTGAGAACGAGGCTGGTCCGAGAGAGATGGCAATGTGGGAAATTATTAAAGCGCGGTTTACAACAGAACAAATTGATAAGCGGCCCAAGACGGAGGTACCGCTGCAGCGACTGCATCGCGCCGACCTCGAGGCTGCGTACGGGCCGATGCTGTATCGATTGGGCCACTCTTCGGTACTGATTAAGCTCGGCGATCAGTATGTGCTCACTGACCCGGTGTTCAGTAAGCGTGCATCGCCGGTGCAGTGGGCTGGCCCGCGCCGGTTCCACCCAGTGCCGATCGACTTCCAAGAGCTGCCGCGCATTCACGCCGTGGTCATCAGTCACGACCACTACGACCATCTCGACAAGGGATCGGTGAAGCGCCTTGCGGCTCAGGTGGAAAATTTCGTAGTGCCGGTGGGCGTGGGCGCCCATCTGCGACGTTGGGGCATCGACGCTACGCGCATCCACGAGCTGAACTGGTGGCAGAGCCTCGAGCTGGAAGGACTGACTCTGACAGCAACGCCTGCCCAGCATTTCTCGGGTCGGGGCTTGACCGATGGCAACAAGACGCTGTGGGCGAGTTGGGTGATTGAAGGTGCGAGCGCGAAGCTGTTCTTCAGTGGCGACACGGGCTACTTCGACGGCTTCCGTGAAATCGGCGAGCGGCTCGGCCCCTTTGATATCACGATGATCGAAACCGGCGCCTATAACAAACTGTGGGCCAGCGTACATATGCTGCCGGAGCAGGGCTTACAGGCGCACCTCGATCTGCGCGGCAAGGCTATGTTGCCCATTCACAACAGTACTTTCGACCTCGCGTTTCATCCCTGGTATGAACCAATGGAACGGGCGACGGCGTTGGGGGAGGAGCACAATGTGAACGTGCTGACCCCGGTGATTGGTGCGCCTGTGTCGGTGCTAGAGCCATCCCCCGGACACGCCTGGTGGCGAACAGTAGCGACACAAACCGAAACTGCCTCAATTGAATCTGTAAATATGGGCGCAGAACCCGCCGGATAGCTTGCGTCACACGCTCCCTTGCACTAGCTTGTGGGTAGCTCTTTACGAGTGCCCACAAAAAAGAACAAGCATAGGGAGTGAGGGGACAGCTTGAGCACCGATTTGAAGTCCTACCTGGTGGCCGTGGCCACCCAGCCAGACCTGTACAGTGAATTTGTCCTGGACCCGCGCGGCGCCGCCGAGCGGGCCGGGCTGTCCGCCGATGACGTGGCAATACTACTGAGCCGCGACCAGAATCTGATTTACACCAGCCTGCGGGGTGAACCTACCCCGTGACTGACATTAATAACGAACAGCTCATTGTGGTCGGCACGGGCATTCGTGCGACTGGCCAACTCACGATTGAGACCATTGCCTGGATTCGAGCTGCAGATAAAGTGCTGTATATCACCGCTGACCCGGTGGCGGAGGAAGTGATTCGCTCCCTCAATCCGGACGGCGCAGAGTCGTTGATGGATCTTTATGGCTCGGACAAACTGCGGCTGGATACCTACGCGGATATCGTCGAGCGCACTATGAACTATCTGCGCCAGGGCCTGCGCGTCTGTATGGCAGTCTACGGCCATCCAGGTGTCTTGGCCATGTCAACGCATGAGGCCGTGCGCAAGGCCCGGGCGGAAGGCTACAGTGCAAAAATGCTGCCGGCAGTGTCCGCAGCCGATTGTCTGTATGCCGACCTGGGTGTGGATGAATTCGGGGGCTGTATATCCTACGAGGCCACCGACTTTCTGCTGAATCTGCGCGCCATTGATCCGGCCTGTCACCTGATTTTGTGGCAGATCGGCGGCGTGGGTGTGCTCACCTACGAGACGCACCATTATCCGCTGGTCGGGTTGGAGCGCCTGACCCAGAAGCTGATGGCCTATTACGGCCCCAATCACCCGGTGACGCTCTATGAAGCGCCGCAGTTTGCCGGCGTGGACCCTATCATCGGCACAGGCCCCCTGTGCCAGCTACCCCATAGTTCGCCCACGCCCAACGCCACCATGTACATCCCCCCGCTGGCCAAACCCCAGCCGGATACGCAGGTGCAATGGGAACTGGGCATGCAGACCCAGGTAACGGCATGAGCAAACACTTGACCGTTGATCGTATCTACGACCAACCCAACCTCAGCGGCTACGCCATCGACGATATTAGCTGGAGCCCGGACGGGTCGTTGCTCACTTATCTCCGTGAAGCTGATAGCGGTACCGAACTGGTAGGCTATGATCCGGCTGCTGACACGCACCGGGTGCTCTTCGACTACTGCCGGCTGGAAGCACCGGGTGTCTGCATACACGCGGACCAGGCCGCGGCCCATAATGCCCGCAGCGAGGGCTGGCACCGCCGGGTGCAGGCGGCGGGCTATCAATCCTATACCTGGTTCCCCGACGGTGAACGAATTCTTGTCGTGGAAGCCGGTGCAGCACCTTGTGTTCTGCACCTGGCGTCTGATCTGCTCGTGCCCGTTAGCCGGGCCGGCGCCAGTATTCGAGACACCTGCGTCTCTCCGGATGGCCGTTACGTCAGTTACTGCTTGGGTTGGGACCTGTATATGAGGGACCTGGCCACTGGCTGGGAGATTCCGCTGACCACCGGCAGCAGTGAGCGATATCGTTCAGCGACGCCAGACACCATGGGCGATGTGCTTTCAGGCATGGGCCACTGGTGGTCGCCGGATGCCAGTCAGATTGCCATTCTGGAAACCGACGAAAGCGGTGTGCCAATGTTCTGGTATGCCGACCTCATGTCCTCTGATGGACAGAATCGCCCGGAGCGTTTCCCGCAGCCCGGTGACAATATTCCGCTGATGGCCCTGAAAGTACTGGGCCCTGAAGGGTATCGTTATATTAACACCCGGGCCTGGGCGGGTGACTACCTGGCGCGTGTTATGTGGCTGCCTGACTCGCGCCATCTCGCCCTGCAGATGTTAAGCCGGGACCACAAACGCCTCGACCTTGTGATTGCCGACAGTCTGACCGGGGTGACCTGGACTATTCTCACGGAGACCGATCCCTACTGGGTGAATGTAGCCGATGACCTGCGCTTCTTCTCTGATTCCAGACGTTTCCTGTGGTCATCTGAGCGCGACAGCTATCGCTATCTGTACCTGTACGATATTGACGGCAATGAGCTACTTCAGCTCACCGACGGGCCTGAGGCCAGTGTTGCTGTCAATCAGCTGGATGAGGCCGGCAGCGCTGTTTATTACGTGGTGTGGCCTGACCCCTACACCGAAGCGCAGGTGAAGCGGGTGCGTTTCGCCGAGAAAAAAGGCAGCTACCGCGTGCTGGGTGCCGAACAGCTTACCGCCGCGGGGGAATCGCATTTCGGACATATCTCGCCGGATTTTCGCTTCTTTGCCGATATCAATTCCACCGCAGTGCGCCCGCCCCGGCTCGACTTGCGTGACATTGAGGGCAAGGCGCTGGCTGTGGTTGAAGCCAATGCCTGCGAGGCACTGGCCGACTATGGCTTGCGCGAGTTCGAATTTTTCAGCCTGCCCGCCGCGCAATTGGGCATCCCCTCCGACGATATGCCGCTGCAGGCGAAATTGCTGGAGCCGGCGAACATTGAAAAGGGCAAGCAATACCCTGTCATTGTGTATATCTACGGTGGCCCGCTGCCCGGTGGCTTTGGCCTGGCGCGCAACGTCATGAACTATTGGCGCCCGGTGCCCGAGTTGTGGCTGCAGATGATGGCGCAGAATGGCTATGGCGTGTTTTCACTTGATAATCGTGGCTCTAACGCAGCCCCCGCGGGCACGACTGGGAAACGCCGATTTATCAGCAGTTGGGTCATGTGGAGCTGCAAGACCAGCTGGTAGGCGTGGATTACCTCAAAAGCCTGCCCTGGGTAGACCCCGATCGGATCGGCATTATCGGTGGCAGTTTCGGCGGCTTTATGACGCTGAATGCGATGCTGCGCACGGAAGGTGCATACAGTACGGGTGCCGTTTATGCCCCGGTGACAGACTGGCGCGAATACGATTGTGTGTACACGGAACGCTATATGAACCTTCCTGCCTGCAACGAGTCGGGCTACACCGAAACCGCGATTCCCCAGTATGGTGATCGGTTGGACGGCGATTTATTGCTAATGCATGGTGCGGCCGACCCGAATGTGCATCTGCAGCACTCAATACAACTGGTTAATCAATTGATTCAGGACGGCAAGCGTTTCCAGATGATGCTTTATCCGAAGCAGGAGCATATGTCGTTCTTTGGTATGGGCCAGAGCCCGGCCCGACTGTGGACGCGCATCACTGACTTTTTTGAAGAGAAGCTGTAGCCCGGCGGGCGGGTGTGGCAGCTGATAATTAATCGTTAACCCTTCGAGGTTCTGAAAATGGCACAGAAGAAATCAACAAAGAAAGAAGATACAAGCCCTATGGATCCGTTCCGCGAGGCCTATGACGCGTACCTGGAGTCGGTGCGTGAGCAGGCCCGCAAATCACTGAAGGTGTATCTGGACGCCACCCAGAAAGCCTGGAAAGAAACCGATACCAGTGAATTGACCGACGTTGACCTGGCTGTGATAGCCCAGCAATCGATGCTGGTCGCTTCAGGTGGTGCCATGCAGCCGGGCGCCCCGGGTGTCCCCGCCAGCCCATTTATGGCCTCGCCCGCGAGTCCGTTCATGGCCTCGCCTGCCAGTCCATTCATGGCGTCTCCGGCAAGTCCGTTCATGGCCTCGCCTGCCAGTCCATTTATGGCGTCTCCGGCAAGTCCGTTCATGGCGTCGCCCGCGAGCCCATTCATGGCGTCTCCGGCAAGTCCGTTCATGGCGTCGCCCGCGAGCCCATTCATGGCGTCTCCGGCAAGTCCGTTTATGGCGTCGCCCGCGAGTCCGTTCATGGCGTCTCCGGCCAGCCCGTTTATGGCGTCGCCCGCGAGCCCGTTCATGGCGTCTCCGGCAAGTCCGTTTATGGCGTCGCCCGCGAGTCCGTTTATGGCGTCTCCGGCTAGTCCATTTATGGCATCGCCTGCGAGCCCGTTCATGGCGTCTCCGGCTAGTCCATTTATGGCATCGCCTGCGAGTCCGTTCATGGCGTCTCCGGCAAGTCCGTTTATGGCGTCGCCCGCGAGTCCGTTTATGGCGTCTCCGGCTAGTCCATTTATGGCATCGCCTGCGAGCCCGTTCATGGCATCTCCGGCCAGTCCGTTTATGGCGTCGGCTGACGGCAGCCCCTGACCCTGGAGTCCTGATCGGTGGTACGTATTCGCAGGGCCAGATCCCTGGTAGTGACTTTTGCCGGGCAAGCCCAGTGGTGCGCAACTTTATGTATCAGCAGCCCATGCCGGTAGACGGCTTCACGCTGGAGTTGCTGTCTCGCACCGACGATTGGCAGTTGCCGCAGGGTCTGCATGCGCTATATCCGGCCACGCCCCCGGCAACCGTTGATGCCTATCTACATGGTATGACAGAGCACGGCCTGCTGGTAATGGAGCACACCGAGGCCGCGCAACTGGACATGGAATATGAGGCTGCCTGGGCCTGGGATACGACGGCGGGTCTGTACCATTTCGGTATTCAGGATCCACCGTGGCTCGACCAGGATCAATCCGCCCAGTGGATGCATCATATCGCCGCCACCCAGCCAGCAATTCCCCAGTTCACCAGTAATGAAGGCCTCGAGCATGTTGCGCCGATGGCCCTGCCTGAAGTCGAAGGCGGCCTGCTCGCGACAATGAAGGCGCGGCGCAGTGTGCGCACTTTCCTCCCAGAGCCGGTCACTGCCAATGCACTGCGAGATTGTCTCTATGCAGGCATGGGCGTGACGGGATTTCTGGATACCCAGATTCCCGGTGAAGATCCGCATCTACCGCTGACGATGACGCCTTCGGGTGGGGCTCGCAATCCCTACGAGGCCTACGTGTATGTGCGCAATGTCGAAGGGCTGCAGCCCGGTATTTACCACTACAGTGCGCTTGATCACTCGCTGGGGCTGGTCGCGCCGCATCTGGCGGTGGATACCACGGCGCTATTCGCCCAGCAGGATTGGACGGAGACCGCAGCGTTCGCCATTTTACTCGTCGCAAATTTCGAGCGCAGCAGTTGGAAGTACCCCCATCCCAATGCGTATCGCGTTGTGCTGATGGAGGCCGGGCATATCGCCCAGAATATGTTGCTGGCTGCCACCGAACTCGGGCTCGATGCCGCGCCCACCGGGGCGGTATCCGACAGTGTTGCGCGGCAGTTGCTGGGTTTGAACAGGGTTCGCCAGGCGCTGGTATATGCGGTGTTTGTCGGCCATGGCGACCCGCAGGCGTTTGAGCGCACCCAGTTTACGCCCTTCGAACCGCGGGGCGTTGAGTCGGTCTAGAGAATAGGCAGGGGTAGTCCCGCCGTGGTGCCGTTGGAGCGCCGGGCCAACTCGATGGCCGGCATGCCGGGCCGCGCCCAGATCGCGTGATAGCGCGGATGGCGGCGAATATCCTCAGGCATTTCGAGGCCGCCCTCTGACAGCACGTAGGGTAGGCTGCGGTTGGCAAAGAAGCGCTCGCCCTCGGCAATGCGTTCCAGCAGGTCAAGGGCTTCATCGAGTCGTCCGACGCGGGCGAGGATGGCGGCATCCAGCGTGAACAGGGTGCTCACCTCGCGATCTGAGAAGTCCGCTTTCTCCCAGAATGCCTGACCTGAATCCTGCCCCAGTACCCGGTCCATGTAAGCGATCAGGTATTCCTGGTGGGCGGTGGCGAAGCCTGCGGAGCCGAGGGCACTGTAGACCTCGATGAGGGTGTCGCGGGCGCGCTGAATCTCCTGTTCATCTGCGGCATGCAGAGCTGCCAGAGCAGCGCTATAGGCGATAACCCACTGGTTGGGGCTACAGTCGGATGCGGTACAGGAAGCCACTTCCGTCAGGAGCAGATCCTTGTAGCGGTAGTCGCCGAATGCGGCCGCATACAGAAATTCGTGGCGGCTGTAGGTGTGGTTCAACGGGTCGGCCAATGAGGCCTGGCGGATGGAGCGCATGGTGAGGGCTTCATCGCCTACCGCAAAGTAGTACTGAGAGGCGGTGTAATAGGTGAAGCCATTGGACACTTCTGCGGCTTCGGCCCGCTTGAGGTATTCGTAAGCCCGGGGCATGTCGATGGCGCGGTTGGTGTGCCAGTACACCAGTGCCGCCAGGGCGCGGTGGCTGCGCGGGTCGAGTTCCAATGCCCGGTTAAAGGCGTCTTCCACGGAGTCGATGTAGGTGCCCGCGGGGAAGTGAGGCGCAAAGCTTCTGCCGCTCAGGGCCAGGGCCATGGCGTAGGCCGCCCAGCCATCGGCAAAGTCCTGGTCCTGCTCAGTCACCATCATGAACTTCTCAATGGCTGCCTGCCGGTGCCCGGCCTGATCGCGAGTCCACCAGTAGTCGAGGCCGCGCAAATAGTCTTCATAGGCCTGGGGGTGAACCTCATTGGCTGCGGCACGGCCCTCGCCCCCGCCAACGCCGAGCCGAATCTGTAATACGTGGGAAATTTGACGGACGATCTCATCCTGAACCTGAAAAATATCTTCCGATTCGTTTTCATAGGTTTCCGACCACAGGTGGAAGCCATCGCTGACGCGAATCAACTGTGCGGTCACCCGCAGACGATTTCCCGAGCGCCGCAGCGACCCCTCCAGTACATGGTTCACCCCCAACTGCCGACCCATTTCCCGCAAATCCAGATCCTGCTCAGCGATGGCAAAGGCAGACGTGCGCGCGGCCACCTGCAGGCGTGGCAGTTTTGCCAGCGAATTGAGTAACTCTTCCGCCAGGCCCTCGCCGAAGTAGGCGTCTGCCTCGGCATTGCTTAGGGCCGCAAAGGGCAATACGGCAATAGACTCTTCGGTGGCGTTGCTTTCGTTACTGGATGTTCCTGCGGAGATCGAAGCCAGCGTGCCTGCGGGGGTTAATCGATCCGCGACCAAAAGCCCGAGTGCCACCATAAGTAGCACCAGAAGCACAAATGTGAGGGTGCGGGACTGCCCCTCCCGCGGTGAAAAAAATGACATCATCGATGGGAAACTGAAAATCTGATCAAATTATAAGCCAGATTGTTGCCAATGTGTCACGCGGCAAATTCAGTATTGGGGCTCGCCGCCGTGCGTGCCGAGGTAGTGCGAAGACGGAGCGGGCGGTTCGTCCAGCTGCTCTGCAAATTCATAGAGTCGCTCGTACCGGGTTTCGCGAATCTGCCAGCGCCCATCTTCTTTGACATAGCGATCCCAGTAGAGCAGCGTGCCGGTAGTGTAAAAGCCGAGGTTCATTACCCAGAACTTGTCTTCCAGGTACCAGATACCGGTGGCTTCGGTCTCTGACAGCATCTGGATTTCCGGATGGTGGCCGTGGTGCTGGGTAATGGCCTGCTTGCTGAATGCGCCGCCAATGCTCTCAATATAGGCATCCCTGTTGTCGAACTGCCAGTGATAATTGCCTCCCTTGAAGTCCACCACAAGATCGCGGTGCAGCAAGGTCGCAAGCTCAGCCAGGTTGGCGGTATCAATGCAGCGGAAATAGGCGTGCTTGAGCTGACGAATTGCCTCCATATCCATGAGGCGCTGGATGTCCTTGCGCAGCTCTTCCACGCCACCGGTGGAGGCCTCCAGCGGGATGCCATCGGCAATACCCATGGTGTCTTTGTTCAGCAGTTGTCTTTCGTCGCTCATGGCGGGTCCTCCGTTGTTGCCCCTGAGTATAGCGGCGCCTGTGGGCTGGCTGGTTGTCTTTAGCGGTCAAAAGCCTTGATACAGTCAACCAGATGGAACGCCGAGTTTGGGAGTGTTAGCATGGCGCCCGGAGCTTCAGGGGAGATTCATGCCAGGCATTTTTCGATACGGGCTGTCGCTATTGATGGCGGTTGCATGTATGCCTGTCCATGCAATTAATCCCGTGACCGAAATCGCCACCGGCGATATTTCCGCGGGTACCCTGGGCCTGGGTTTTGGCTGGCGCTTCGGCGATAGCCCTTACCGATATATCGACGACATTTCCTCCAAGGAAACGGAAGAAAATTCCGACATCCTGCCGTTTTATTACTATGAGGGAAAATACCTGTTCGCGCACGGTAGTACGGCCGGTGTACACCTGTTTGACGATGGCACATTCAGTGCAGATGCGCTTATTGCCTACCGCTTTGACCGGCTGGAGCCCGAGCGCAATGACTACTATGAAGGCGTGGAGGAGCGTGAGCAAAGCCTGGATGGCGGCTTGCGCGCCAGTGTGCGCGGTGACTGGGGTAAGGTCACCGTTACCTGGTTGCAGGACACCCTCGATCACCACAATGGTGAAGAGTTCGATCTCACTTATCGTTACAATTGGTTCAGCGATCGCTGGACGGTTTCGCCCTTTGCCAGCTATGTGCACTGGGATCGCAGCCTGACCGAATACTATTACGGTGTGACACCCGCCGAGGCCCGCGAAGACCTGCCGGTTTACCAGCCGGGGTCGTCGACAATCTGGCGCGCAGGCGTTAACACCACCTATCGCTGGTCGAAACGCCTGCGGCTGTTTGCCAATGTTGCTGTCGATGCGCTGGATGAGGAGGTGCAGGACTCTCCACTGGTGGGCGATGACTATACCACCAGTGCGATGATTGGCCTGGCCTATGCCTGGGGTAACCTGATCGAGGATGACCAGGCGGGCAGACGTGACCCGGAGCGCGCCGGCGAGTGGAGCTGGCGCGCAAACGCCGGTTACACCGCAGAGCATACCTTCCATGCGGTTCACCGCGGTGCGATCAAACAGAACGATAATGTCGAGACCTATCTAGCGGGGCTGACGCTGAGCAAACTGGCACTGAACGGCAAGCGCCTGGATGTATGGGGGCGGGTGTCACTGAACCGGCGCCTCGAGAAGGATTACCAAGAGGACTTCTGGGAGATAAATCCCTATCTGATGCTCATGGGCACCGGATATTCCCCCTGGAGTAATCGTGAGCTATTTCGCTACGGCTTCGGCTACGGATTTTCCTATGCGGACAAGATTCCCGCGGTGGAGCAGAGCAAGCAGGAAAAGCGCGGCAAGAACAGTTCCCATTTCCTGAACTATCTCGAGGCGACCCTGGATTTCCCGTTGCGCAATTTGTTTGGCGATCGCGGCTGGTGGCGCGACTGTTACAGCGGCCTCACGATTGTGCATCGCTCGGGTATTTTCGCCAGGGTGGATATCCTCGGCAATGTTGATGGCGGATCGGACGTACTTACCGGCCACCTGGAGTGCAAGCGATGACATTGATTTTGCGCATGTGGTTACTGGCCCTGGCCCTGTCTGGATGCGTTACGCAGCCGATGGTCTACGACGAGGAGCGCGCCGCCGCTACCGAGGCGGCGATTACAGCCTTTCAATCCCGTGAAGAGCTGACGCGGTTTTTTGACGAGGCAGTGGCCTACGCTGTGTTTCCCGGCAACTGGCGAGCCGGCAGCGGATTCGGCGGCGCCTTTGGCAATGGCTGGTTGTTCGAGGGCGGCGAGTTGACCGGGAGAGCGCTTATGGTTGAGGCCTTTGTTGGCCCAAACCTTGGCGTGCAGTCTGATCGCAAGATTCTGTTCTTTCGCACCGCCGACGTGTTGAATGAGTTCAAACGGGGCCGGTTTGAGTTTACCGGCCAGGCCAATGCGGCTGCCGCCACCTGGGGCAGGGCAGTGACACCGGGATACAACCCGGACGTGGCTATGTTTGTCGAGGTAAGGGGCGGTTTGTTACTGGAGGCCAGTGTGGGCACCCAGCGCTACGATTACTTTCCGCTGTCGTCGGACGCAGCGACGCCATAAAGCGTAAAAGCAATGCGAATCTTTCTTATTGTCAATCTCAAGTGATTGATTTATAAGGAAAAATTGACGTATCCGTCATTCGGGTCTACACTTTCTCCATCAAACGTAACCGCCGGCTCTTGAGTCGGCATTTTGTTATCTGGAGATCACTATGAAAGGCAATGCCGAGGTCATCGCTTACCTCAACAGGGTGCTTACCCTGGAGCTGACGTCCATCAACCAGTATTTCCTGCACGCCCGCATGTTTCGCAACTGGGGCCTGGAGGAGCTGAATGAGAAGGCCTACAAAAAATCCATCAAGGATATGAAGCAGGCGGATGATCTCATTGAGCGCATTCTGTTTCTCGAGGGCCTGCCCAACCTGCAGCACCTGGAAAAGATTCGGATTGGCGAGCACACCGAGGAGATGCTCAAGTGCGATATGGATTTCCAGATGGAGCAGCTCACGTTGCTGCGCGAAGCCATCGCTTTCTGTGAAGACAGCCAGGACTACGTCAGCCGCGACGTGCTGGAAGACATCCTCGGCTATGAGGAAGGGCACGTCGACTGGATCGAAGCACAGCAATACCTGATTGAAAACTCAGGTATCCAGAATTACCTGCAAGCAAAAATGTCGGACGACTGAGGGAGATTGAATCATGCAAGGCAACGATAAAGTCATTGTAGAGCTGAACAAACTGCTCTCGTTCGAACTGGCCGCCATGGACCAGTATTTCATTCACTCGCAGATGTACGACGACTGGGGTCTGAGCAAACTCTACGAGCGGATTTCGCATGAGTTCGACGACGAGAAGTCTCATGCCAAGGCCCTGATAGAGCGCATCCTGTTCCTCGAAGGGACGCCTGACATGGTGACGCGCGAGCCGATCAATGTCGGTAAGGACGTGCCGGCCATGTTGCAGAGCGATCTCGATGTTGAGTTCGGCGTGGGTGCTGCGCTGAAAACCGCGATCAAGCTATGTGAGGAAGTGCAGGATTACGAGACCCGCACAATTCTGGAGAAACTGCTGGAAGACACCGAGGTGGATCACACCTGGTGGCTCGAGAAGCAACTTGGCCTGATCGAAAAGGTTGGGCTGCAGAATTACCTGCAGTCGCAGATGGAATAGGTCCTCTGTAGCGCAATGCCTTTAGAAGGGCCGCCCGAGGGCGGCCTTTTTTGTGGTTGGGTATTCAGGCGGTTTTAGCGGAAGGTGCCGCGAACTGAGCCGAGATCTCGGCGCAGTAGATTTTGGAGGTGCTGTGCTATGAAGGACGACGATGTCGAACTGGCCCTGTCCGCGACGCTGTTGTCGCGCCTCTTGCGCGAGGGCGCGATAGTGGCAAGCGACTTTCGCTGCCTGAATCGTGCTTCAGATGAGGCAACGCGTGTTGCGATCAAGGAGAGCTTGAAGCGGCGCAGATAGCGCCGCCCCGGATTCCCGATCAGCTTTCGACGAACGCGCGCTCAATTACGTACTCGCCGATCTCGCCATTGCGGGTTTCACGAAAGCCCCGCTCGTCCAGCCAGGCACACAGTTCCTTGAGCATGCTTGGGCTGCCGCAAATCATGAATCGATCGTCCTCAGGGTTCACCCGCGGCAGGCCGATGTCACCCTCCAGCTTGCCGATTTTCAGCAAATCGGTCAGGCGGCCGTTGTTGACGTATTTTTCTCGGGTCACTGTGGGGTAGTAAATCAGCTTGCTGCGTACATCCTCGCCCAGGTACTCATGCTCCGGCAGGTGCTGGGTAATCAGTTCCTGATAGGCTAGTTCCTCCACCTCCCGGCAGCCGTGGGTGAGAATCACCTTGTCATAGGCTTCGTAGATTTCCGGGTCTCGGATGATGCTCAGAAAGGGCGCTAGCCCGGTGCCCGTGGCAATCAGGTAAAGGTTTTTGCCCGGCAGCAGGTTGTCGGTTTCCAGGGTGCCGGTGGCCTTGCTGTTGACCAGCAGTTCGTCGCCCGGCTGGATATTTTGCAGTTTGGAGGTCAGCGGGCCGTCGGGTACCTTGATGCTGAAGAATTCCAGCTCGTCCTCGTAATTGGCACTGGCCAAGCTGTAGGCCCGCAGCAGGGGGCGACCTTCGTGCTCCAGGCCAATCATGGTGAAGTGGCCATTCTTGAAGCGAAAGCCCTGGTCGCGGGTTGTCTTGAAGCTGAACAGGCGATCGGTCCAGTGGTGAACTTCGGTAACCTGTTCTCTCAGCAGTGATGCCATTGTTAGTCTCCTTGGAATAGTCGCGGTAGCGGCACTTGCCCGCCCCGTTGTGTCTGAATGAGCATCACGATACGGCTTAACAATATATTCGTGAAACAGATATAATCGATGTAAGTTATCGGTTTTATAGATATGAAATACACCCTTCGCCAATTGCAGGTCTTTCTCGCCACGGCCCGCCTGGAAAATATCAGCCGCGCGGCGGATACGCTGGCGATGTCTCAGTCAGCGGCCAGTGGTTCGCTTAAGGAGCTGGAGCAGCAGTTCGATGTGCAGTTGTTTGACCGCGTGGGCAAGCGGCTACAGCTGAGTGAACTGGGCAGAGAAATTCGGCCACAGGCAGAAAAGCTGCTCGCTCAGGCTCAGTCATTGGAAGCGGCGCTGGCGGGCGCAGAGATACCGGGAAGCTTGCGCCTCGGCGCAACGCTGACGGTTGGAAACTACCTGACCGTTCCGATGATTGCTGATTTCCGTGAGCGACACGCCGGCGCCGATCTTTCACTGCATGTCGCCAACACCAGCGAGATTGCGGCCATGGTGGCTGACTTCGAGCTGGATATCGGCATGATTGAAGGCGAGGTGAATCATCCGCGCCTGCAGACGCGGCACTGGCGCGAAGATGAGCTGCAGGTATTTGCTGCGCCGGGACATCCACTGGCCGGCAAGCGCAGAGTCAGTGATGCGCAATTGCGCGAGCAGAAGTGGATTGTGCGCGAACCTGGTTCGGGTACGCGGCAAACATTTGACCGAGCGATGCACGGCTTACTGCCTGACCTGGAGATCAGTATCGAGCTGCAGCACACTGAGGCCATAAAACGTGCAGTTGAGGCGGGCCTGGGTTTAGGATGCTTGTCGCGGATTAGTTTGCAGGAAGCGTTCAAGCGAGGTTCGCTGGTGCCCGTGCATGTGCCACAGCGCGATTTTCGCCGTCAGCTCAATCTGATTATTCACCGAGACAAATTTCACGGAGCCGCTCTACAGCAATGGCTGGCCCTGTGTGAGCAATACAGCGATTAATGCGAGGTTAATGTGTTTTTTAAAGGACCGAAGAAAGCCCCGACGCAGGTGACGTTTTCGCGAGCGCTACGCCATCTGGTGGTGTTCCAGTTGAAGCTGGGCGCCGATGCGCTGCGCGATCTGTTGATGAGCCCACTCAGTATCGTGGTATTTCTGATCGACGCGGTGCGCAAGCCGAGTCTGGAGAACAGTCTGTACGTGCAGCTCATGCTGGTGGGCAGGCGCTCTGATCGTTTCATCAATCTATTCGACGAGTACAAGGACCAGGGTCACCACACCATGGACGAGGCGATTGAAACGCTTGAGCGGATTGCCGCCGACGCCTCCGAAAGCGTAGATGCGGCAAAGGATCCCTGGAAGCGCGACTCCGAGCGTTAACGGGTTGCAAACGCCCAGAACGCGGTCTCTTTCCCGTCAGCGGGGAGGTGCTAGGCAGTCCCGCGATGTTTGGTTGCAAACCGGATGACAGTTTCACCGATGATCAAGGTCACAATAACACCGCCGACCACTGCCCAGTCGAAACCGGCACCGGGTGTGTACAGGAACAGGAAAATCGAGATGGCCAGTACCACAATACACAGCCCGGCGGCGAGCCTAGCTGCGCCGGAGCCACCGGGTACCCGATAAGGGCGGGGGTGATCTGCATCGACCCTGCGCATTTTCAAAAACGCCAGCATCATGCCCTGGTAAGGCAGCAGGAAAATCACCGCAGAGAAGGCAAACAGTGACCAGAACAAATCCTCGTTGCTGCCGGACATGAAGCCATACAGCACTAGGCACAGCGTGCTTACGAGGCCCATCAGTACAGCGGCGCCGATCGGTGTGCCGCGTTTGGCATCTTCAATGCCGAGTACACGGGGCAGCTCACCTTCCTGGGCCGCCTCGGCTGCTGCGCGGTTACAGCCCATGGCCCAGGTCACTCCGTTGGAGAAGAAGGTGAAGAGTGCACCAATACCCAAACCCAGCACCAGAGCGCTGCCGAGGGCGCTACCGCCGAAGAACAGGTCGAGCGTATCAATGAGTCCTTCCACGAGATTGATCTCACCCGCCGGGATGGCTGCAAGCACCGCGATGGTGCCGAGAATGTACAGAGCGATAATGATGGTGCCGGAAATGAAAATAGCGCGGGGAACGTCGCGTGCCGGGTCTTTCATTTCGTCGCTGCCGGCACTGACCAATTCAAAGCCCAGCATGCCGTAGATAATGGCGGGAATATACTGGGCGCTGCTGCTCCAGTCCGGTTTCATGGTTTCAAAGGTCAGTGGGTTGGCCATGCCCGAGTCGAGAATATGGAAGCCGGCACCGACGATAATGGCGACGAATATAGCGACCTTGATGATGGCGCCGATGTTCGGCACCCACTTGCCCAGGTCCAGGGTGACCACATTCATGGCCACGGCTATCCAGGTGAGCACAATGCCCATGCCAATCTGCCAGGCCATGCTCAGATCCGGTGCAAACATCTGGGCATAGACGCCCGCGAACAAGATGTAGATCGCCGGAATCCACACCGCCGTGTTCACCCAGTAACACCAGGTGGCCCGGGAGGCCCAGCGCCCGCCAAAGGCGTCGCGAATCCAGGCGTAAATACCGCCCTGCTCAGGGTAGGCGCAGCCCATCTCGGCGCAGATCATGGCAAAGGGCACGAAAAACAGCACGCCGAGAATCAGCCACCAGGAAACACTGGATGCGCCTACCGATGCCGCCGCGGCCAGGGTGTCTGCGAGAAGAATCGCAGACACGGTAAACAGCACCATATCGCGCAGTTTTAGAGTTTTGGTATGGGTGGCCGTGTCCGACATGGTTGTTGTTATTCCCCGGATAAGCGAGCAGGCGTCGCGGTACTCTCAATTTTACACAAAAAAAAGCCCGGCTTATGAGGCCGGGCATATGGACTGTAGATTAAATGCCGTAGTGTTTGGCGGTGACATCCAGGGCCTGGCCCAGCATGTCGATCAGTGAGTCGATCTCACTGGTGGAGCAGATCAACGGCGGCGCCATAATCATGGCATTGCCGGTCTGGCGGACCATCAGGCCGAGTTCGTTGGCCGTATTGCGGCAGAACAGTGCGCCCGCAGATTCGGCCGCCAGTGGCTCGCGGGAAGATTTGTCTTTCACCAGTTCGACAGCGGCAAACATGCCGCGGCCACGCACCTGGCCCACGATCTTGTGATCGGCCAATTCCTGCAGGCGGCGCTGGAAGTGCGGCGCAATATTGGCAGCGGCGTCGGCAATTACATTGCCTTCCTTAAGAATGTTGAGCGTTGCCAGGCCGGCGGCTGCGGCAGCGGGGTGACCGGAGTAGGTCAGGCCGTGGGCAAACTCGCCTTCGTGGGCCAGCAGTACGTCGGCAACCTTGTCAGCGACCATGACGCCGCCCAAAGGCTGAAAGCCATTGGTCACGGCTTTGGCAAAGGTCATGAGGTCTGGCTCGATGCCGTAGGTCTCGGAACCCCACCACTGGCCGGTACGACCAAAGCCACAGATCACCTCATCGGCAATGAGCAGAATGTCGCGCTCGTTGCAGATACGCTGAACTTCGGGCCAGTAGGAATCGGGGGAATGATAACACCACCTGCACCCTGTACTGGCTCGGCGATAAACGCGGCAACGTTTTCTTCACCCAGCTCGTCGATTTTTTCTTCCAATTGGCGAGCCACTCGCAGACCGAATTCGTTGGGGTCTTCATCCGGGCCCACCTCGAACCAGTGCGGCTGCTCGATGTGATGTACATAGTCGATGCCATTGGTCTGCTCGTGCATCGGCCCCATGCCACCCAGGCAGGCCGCGGCAATAGTCGAACCGTGGTAGGCGTTCTTGCGGCTGATGATCAGTTTTTTCTCGGGGCGACCCTGGCACTGGTAGTAGCGGCTTACCAGGCGCAGATTAGTGTCGTTGGCCTCAGAGCCCGAATTGGTGAAGAACACATGATTGAAGCGTTCGGGGGTAATATCCACCAGCGCCTTGGCCAGCTCGATGGCAGGCTGGTTGGAGCACTGGAAGAAGTTGTTGTAGTAGGGCAGTTGTCCCAGCTGCTCGGTGACTGCATCCACGATGGACCGCTGGCTGTAGCCCAGGTTGCAACACCACAGGCCAGACATGCCATCCAGCATCTTGTGGCCTTCCGCTGTATAAATGTAAATGTGCTCGGCGCGGGACATTACCCGACCACCGTTAGTGGCATAGTCCTTGAAATCCGTGAAGGGGTGCAGGTGGTGGGACTGGTCCAACTGCTTCAGGTTACCGGTATTGGCTTGCATGTTCATGGCTCATCTCTCCCTGAATGTGCGCCGGGCATTACGCGGGCGCTTGCTCTACCCAGAAGTGGTATAGCGGGGTTTTACGCATCATTGTTAAATAGTCTGGCATAAGCACCCGACACCGACCTTACCCCAAAGGTGGTGTTTTGCCTTGGCCCACAGAGATAACAGATGACAGACAACGACAGCGCCGTACAGACTTTTCTTGAACAGCACCCGGACATCGAAGTTTTCGAAGTTATGTTGCTGGACCTCTGTGGTGGTCTGCGGGGCAAGTGGGTCACCCGTGACAAGTTGCCCAAGGTAATGGCTGGCGGGCTCAAGATTCCGCTGTCCACTTTGGCGTTCGATGTCTGGGGTCGCGATGCCGAGGAGTGGGTGTTCAATACCGGCGATGGCGACGGCTACTGTGCGCCCGAGTTGCGCACTCTGGTCGCTGCCCCCTGGCTGGAACGACCCACCGGTCAGGTATTGATGTCGATGCGTGAGGTGGATGGCAGCAAATGCCGATACGATCCTCGCTATCTGCTGGAGGGCTTGCAAGAGCGCTTTGGCAAATTGGGGCTGACGCCAGTGCTTGCCTCGGAGATGGAGTTTCATTTGCTCAAGGCGGAGCGCGACGAGATCGGCCGCCCGGTGCACAGCCAGCAGGATCGCGTGGGCGGGGCACTCGGCGCCGGCCAGACTTATGGCATCGATACCATGGAAGATATGTCCGTGCTGATGCACGAAGTGCGTGACGCCTGTACCGCCCAGGGCCTCCCAGTCGATACCCTGATCAAGGAAGCGGCACCCTCCCAGTACGAAATCAATCTCTACCACCGGGCCGATGCGCTGGAGGCTGCAGATCAGGCCGCCATGTTGCAGCGGGTGATTCGCGGTGTGGCCCGCAAGCACGGCTATGTGGCGACGTTTATGGCCAAGCCCTTTGGTAATCTGGCGGGCAACGGCATGCACGTTCATTGTTCACTGCTCGATGCCGATGGCAATAATGTGTTTGATGACGGCACCGGTCAGGGCACCGAGATGCTGCGCCAGGCGATTGCCGGCTGCCTCGACACCATGGCGGAAAGCATGCTCATGTTTGCGCCCAGCCTGAATTCCTATCGCCGCTTTCGCCGTGGCAGCCACGCGCCTCTGGCGCCGAGCTGGGGTTACGAGAATCGCACCGTCTCGGTGCGTGTGCCCGCCGACGCGCCTGCTGCAACGCGTATTGAACACCGGGTGTCCGGGGCCGATGCCAATCCCTATCTGGTATTCGCAGCCATTCTCGCGGGTATGTTGCGCGGTATCGAGCACAAGCTCACGCCGCCCGAACCATTGGAAGGCAATGCGTACGAGCAACTGCCCCCCAGTCTGCCGCGCTACCTGCCTGACGCCCTCGCGCGTTTCGAGACCTCAGCGCATATCGAGGAGTATCTGGGAGCTGAGTTCCGCAAGGTGTACACCATTCTCAAGCAGCAGGAGCTGGACGAGTACGACTCGCATGTCACTCCGCTGGAGTACGACGCCAATCTCTAGTGTGAACCAGCTCGCAAAAACGGCTTAACACTAACAAGCAGTACCTAATAGCTCTGTCGAGCACGGGTAGCCCGCTGCTACACTGTGCCGCGAACATTGACGACCACTCAGGGACGAGTATGAAATACGGGCTGTTTTGCCTCTTGGTGTTGCTTGCCAGCTTTATGGCGGTGTTTGATTCCACTGCCACAGAACCCCCTCCTTCGTGCGTGCTTGAATTCTTCTCCAAGCATATTGCCGACTAGCCAGCCAGGCCTTCCGTTTTTCTGGAGCGTTTTTTCCGCAGACCCAACAAAAAAGGCGCCCGAAGGCGCCTTATCCCACGCGGTGGGTGATTAGTCCCAGGCCATGCCCAGACGCACACCGGCGGTGCGGGGTCGACGCGGGCCGAAGAACGCATGCGGTTCCTTGCCGCCGAGGTTGTTCATGCCATCCCAGGTGAACTCATCGGTGATGTTCTCCACGTAGGCTTCCACGAACCAGTTGTTGTCGGATTCCCAGCCGACGCGAACCGACATCTCTTCGTAGGAGTCGATCATGGTTTCATCCAGCTCTTCCCAGCCGCCGCCGCGCTCAGACTCGAATGTGAATTCGAACGCGCCGGTGATGGCACCGGAATTCATGGGGAAGGCGCCGTGCAGCACGAATGAGCCAGACCACTCGGGGGCCCAGAACAGGTGAGTGCCTTCGCAGCCCAGCGGATCTTCCAGGCCGCATACGTCTTCCAGCTTGTTAGCCTCGGAGTCGAAGTAGCCGATGGTTGCGTAGGCTGTCAGGTAGTCGCCGATGCCGGCCGTCAGTGAGCTCTCCACGCCGTAGGATTCCACTTCACCGGCATTCTCGATCAGGGTGGCGCCACTACCGGTGCCCACGGTGACCTGGAAATCAGTGTATTCGTAGTAGAACGCGACGATGTCGAAGTTCATGTTGTCGTCAAAGAAGCTGTCCTTGTAGCCGATCTCGTAGGAGTGGACTTCTTCGGGGTCAACCGGGTCTGGCAGGAAGCCGTCGGCGCGGACAATGTCAACATTACCAATGGCGATGTCGCCATCGGGGTTGTTGGCCAGGGAGAAGGTGCCGAAGCCGCCCGACTTGTAGCCGGCGGTGTAGCTGGCAAATAGTAGCGCGGTGTCAGTGGGTGTCCACGTGGCGATCACTCGTGGTGTTACATCGTCCCAGGATTCCTTGGCGGTGAGGGATTCGGCAGTGGAGTAGCCGAACGCCCAGTAGGGGCCGAGTTCACTCACAGGGGTTGGTACAAAAGTGGTGAATTCTTTTTCGTCGTCGGTCCAGCGCAGGCCACCTTCGATCTGGAAATTTTCGGTGATGAAGTATGCGAGGTTCAGGTAGGCGCCCCAGCCTTCATACTTGCCCTTGATGGTGGCGGTTTCTTCCAGCAGTCCGTTGGCAGAGGGGGTGAACTCGCTGCCGTAGTAGGCGTAGAGGTCCTCACAGCCGGAGAAGGTCATACCGGAGTTGTAGTAGTAGCCGTAGTACTGACAGAACACGTCCTCTTCACCGGCAAAGCGGTAGTCGGTTTCCAACTCTTCCTTGTAGTAGGAGACACCGGCGTACCATGACAGCGGGCCTTCGCTGTTGGAGGTCAGGCGCAGTTCCTGCTGGAAGTACTCGCCTTCCTGGTCCTGGCGGTAGGTCTCCATGTTCAGCGGCGTGCCGTCGTAGTCTTCGTTGTAGAAGTAGTCGTGATCCTTGTAGCCGGTGTTGGACGTCAGGGTCGCGAAGTCAAAGTCGTAGTCAATACGCACACCCAGAGTCAGGATGTCGGCGTCGTCGTTATCGCCGCCGGAGCGGTCAACATCCACATCTTCGTCAGAGCCACGTACCGGAATGGGGCCGAGTGCAGCTTCCAGGGTTTCCCAGACTTCACCTTCGGTAACGGCGCGGTAAACGGAGCCGGACTGCTCGCGCTCTTCATACTCCACCATGGTGTAGATGCCCAGGCGGTCGTGTTCGAATGTTGTGGACCAGCGCAGCGCTTTGTTCTCGTGCTCGATCAGGTCTTCAGAGGGGAAGAAGTTCTTAACAAAGCCGTCTTCCTGGGTGTACAGGCCGGCAAAGCGCATGGCGAAGCTGTCGCTGACGGGAATGTTAATTGCTGCGTCAATCGCGGCACGGTCGCGCTCGCCCAGGTCGACGTTGACGAAGCCGTCGGAGCTGTCAATTTCGGCGCGGCGGGTGTGTACGCTGAACGCGCCGCCGATAGAGTTACGGCCAAACAGGAAGCCCTGTGGTCCGCGCAACACTTCGGCACGGTCCAGGTCGTACAGGCTGGTTACGGCTGAGCCGTTGCGCCCCTCATACAGGTCATTCTTGAAGAATGCTGAGGAGGGGTCGAGACCAACACCAAAGTCCTGGGTGCGGATACCGCGAATGGAAATGGCGTCAATGAAGCTGTCCTGGCTGTTACCTGTGACGCCGGGCGTAAAGGTCACCAGATCTTTTACGTCAGACAGGTTAACGTCTTCCATGAATTCGCCTGACAGGGCTGTGATGGCCAGGGGTACGTCCTGAACCGACTCACTGCGCTTGGTGGCGGTGACGATGATTTCTTCCAGAGTCTGGGAGAAGACGGGTGTGCTGATGGCAGAAGCAAATACGGCGGCGGATACGGCTTTCGCCATAGTATTCCTGCCGGTGCGTACGGCGTTGCTGCTTGCCTTGAGAGATTTTGTGCGAGTCATGATATCCCCACGCGTGGATGTTGAATTGTTGTCCTTCCGGGCTATGTACAGATTGACAAGTGGTGTTAGCCACCTGTCTATTTTTGTTGTTGTAAGCTAGCCAATGTGCCCAGCCAATAATATACCCCTATAGGGTAGAAAAAAGGTTAGTTGATGCTGCTTACATTCGCTCTGGCTAATTCATCCTGCATTGGGGCAAGTTGCGCTTCGTAGCGTCGCCAGCGGCCGATGGAGCGGGTGTGAGCGGGCTCACGAACCTGCACCGCGCTGGCGGTGGTGACGGCACCGGTCTGCTCGTGGAACTGCAGGCAGGCGTCCTCCCAGGGCAGGCCGAGAAATTCGATAAGCGCCCTGGCATTGGGCTCCAGATCGCGGGCCGTGTCTTCGTAGCTGATATCCAGGAAGCGGCCGGGAAAGCGTTCGCGCCAGCAGGCCATGAGCTTGCGGTAGCGGGCGTGATGACGGGCCATCTCGCGCTGTTCGTAAGAGTGCAGGTAGGCATCGGCAAACAGCTGTTTGAAGCTGGCAAAGCAGGCGTCCATGGGGTCGCGCACCAGATGGACGATCCTGGCATTGGGCAGGGCCTTGAGAATGAGCGGAATCATCAGGTAGTTCTGCGGCAGCTTGTCGACAAACCGGGGGTGTCGCCCCGCATCTTGGCCGAGCTCTGCAAATAGAGCTTGCCCAGCGCAGCCGGCTCCAGCTGTGCCGCGGCCTCGAACAGCTCTGCAGTGAATCGCTTTGGGTTGCGGTAATCTGCCAGACGGCGCAGTGCCAGGCCGAAGTGTTGTAGCTCGCCCGCCGAATGTACCTGCGAATGGCTGGTGATGATTCGTTCGATGAGCGTTGTGCCGGTGCGCGGTTGGCCCAGGACGAAAATAGGTGAAGCGTCGGGGTTGCCTGCGGGGCCTGCTGCTAGCCACTCGTGGGTGTAGGTAGCCATCAGGCAGTCGAACATCTGTTGTTCGGCCTGCTCATCAAACTCCACGGTCGCCCGGCGGGCGGCAGCGCCGGCGGCAAAGGCGTCAAAGGCCTCTGGCCAGCGCTGCAGGTCTTCCAGTTCTTTGCCGATGGCGTAGTAATAGAATGCGTTGGCTCGTGGGTCGTTACCGCGGCCGGCAATACACTGGCGCATGTCCTCGACATGCTTGTCAGAATCTGCCTTGCGCGAACTCGATAGGGCCCAGTGCGCCTGCGGGCTGTCGGGCTGCAGGCGGATGATGTCCTCGAAGATGCGGTCCGAGTCGTCGGTGTCGCCGTGATAGACCAGATTATTGGCGAGGTTTTGCATAAATGGCGGGAAGTTAGGCTGGGCCTGATTGGCCCGGGCGAAAAACGCCTGGGCGGCGCCGTGCTCGCCCATCTGGGTCAACGTGGTGCCGACCAGGTCGAGTACCATGGGGTCTGTAGGCCGTATGCGCAGTGTCTCTCGCAAGGCAGCATCTGCGCGGTTAACCTGGCCTTCGGTCATATACAGTTTGGCCAGCTGGGCCCACGCCGCGGCGTGATCAGGGTCGAGCTTAACCGTGGACTGAAACGCGTTGAATGCGGTTTTGCGATCGCGTGACTCCAGCCCCAGCAGGCCGACCAGGAAGTGGCCCTGGGGCAGGTCGGGCTTGATGGCAAATATCTGCTGGCAGCACTCACCCGCGCGGCTGAAGTCGCCTAGTGAGAGTGCCTTGAATCCCGTCTTCAGTAATTCCTGCAGTTGTGCCAGTTGGGCGGGGTCGGGCTTGCTCAACGTGCATCTCCGCGTTTGGGGGGTGGGGCCATATAAGCCACCAGAGTGTCGCCGCTTTCATAGTCCTGGGCGCTCATCAGCGAGTCCAGGAACAGGTAGAACAGCTCCGCCTGGGAGGAGATCTCCAGCTTGGCGTAGGCGTGCTTGCGGTGCAGTTTCACGGTTTCCATGGAGATCGATAGTTTGTCGGCCACGGTCTTGGTGGAGTGGCCGTGCAAGACCAGATTAATTACCTGGGTCTCGCGCTCGGTGAGCAGGCTTGAGCCGAACGACTCCAGCGCGCTGTGCAGCTTGGCGCGCAGGTTGTCGCCGGTCTTGTCGCTGCTGGTCAGTGTCCAGTGTTGCTGGCAGAGCGCCTCAACTGAGGGATATATCGCCTCCAGCGTGCTCAGCTCACGCTTGGTGAACGTGGCGCGGCTGGCGGTTTTCCCCAGGGCGATGTTGACGAAGCCGCGCTCGCCGACCGGCACAATGAAGCCACACTCGTCGACGAAATTACTGTCGCGATACCAGGTCTTGTAATAGTCGCTGTCGCGAAACCCAGTGGGAGACAGATCGCGCAGGCGAAACACCCCATGACGGTTGTCGCGAGTCGCCGTGAGATAAAACGGATCCAGCAGGAAGGCGCCCTTTACGAACCGATCCAGGGTGGAGCTGCCGCTCTGGTTGGGTTCCTCGAAATATTCGATAACCGGCATATCCATGCCGGGATAGGCGATAACGGTGGCGTCGTCTACCGGCACCATATCGCGCAGCATGGCGATCAATGAGGCTGGAAAATCGGCGCTGCCGGCGCATCGAATCAGGTCGGCGACGTGATGGCTGAAAGTGGGGAGTACGGGCATGGGGTCTCGCTGTTTTTGCTAGCGCCCCATCATAACTTGATTGCGGCCCAATCCAAAAAGGCTTGATTGGCACGGGAGATCTGTCGGCCACGGCGTCTTGCCAGGGCCATGGGGACTTTGACGCGGGGAGACAGGGGAATGCCGACTATCCCCGGCTCCTTGGCGGCCATGGTACGCAGCCCAACGGTGGTGCCCAGATTCTGTTTCACCATGCTGACCAGCAGTGGCAGGAAATTGCTCTGCATGCGCAGATCGGGCGTGACACTCGCCTCTTGGCACAACAGGTCTAATTGCTGGCGAATGAAGTAGCCGCTCTCGTAAACCACCATCGGAGTGTGGTGTAACTCTTCCACACTGATGTAGCGACGCCGGGCCCAGTGATGGTCGTCGGCCACGCACACCACCATCTGTTCGTTAATCAGCGGTAACAGGTCGAGGTCGGCATCGGTGTCGGCGGAGGTTACGCCGATTTCAATCTGTCCTTCCAGCAACATGGATTCGATTTGGGTAGTGCCGGCCTGGGTCACTGAGGCGGTGAGGCCCGGGTGTTCACCCAGAAAGCCGGAAAGGAGTTCGGGCAGGAAGTAGGTCGCCAGCATCGAGGGGCAGGCAATACTTAGCTCGCCTTCCAGCAGGCCGCGCATGGCCCCAGCGGACTGTTCAATCGCCTCTACCTGTTCCAGCACGGCTTCGGCCTGGGACAGCAGCTTGGCGCCCTCGGCGGTCAGCGCTATGCGCCGGCCACTGCGATCGATAAGGGTCAGGTCTAGGGATTCTTCCAGCTTGCGCACGGCAATGCTCACCGCCGGTTGGGCCATGTGCAGTGCTTCGGCCGCCGCGCTGAATGACTGGTTGCGGGCCACCGAGGAAAAGATTTCCAGCTTGCGTAAATCCAAGCGCTCACCCTCCGGGAGGTGGTTGGTTGCAACGACGAACCGCGCCCTGGTGTGGTCATGTCACATCAGGGCGCGGCTCGTCGCTACTGGAATATATACTACATATATTAAAAAGATATAAAACATATATTTTATAAATAGTTTGGCTTTTGCTACTTTGCCCGCCTTCACTCGATCGCGGAGCAGGATAATGGCGGGAAAAAAGTGGCAAAAACTGAACTGGGAAGATCCCTTTCTGCTGGAACATCAACTCACTGACGAGCAGCGTATGGTGCAGCAGAGCGCGCGCCAGTACGCCCAGGACAAGCTCGCCCCGCGTGTACGCGAGGCGTTTCGAGCGGAGCATACAGACCGGGCCATCTTTAACGAGATGGGCGAGTTGGGTCTGCTCGGGTCGACGATTGACGGCTACGGCTGCCCCGGTGTCGACTACATCTCCTATGGTCTGGTGGCCCGCGAGGTTGAGCGCGTGGATTCCGGCTACCGCTCCATGATGAGTGTCCAGTCGTCGCTGGTGATGTATCCCATCTGGGCCTACGGCAACGAAGCCCAGCGCGAGAAATACCTGCCCAAGCTGGCGACCGGTGAATGGGTGGGCTGTTTTGGTTTAACCGAGCCGGACCACGGTTCGGACCCGGGTTCCATGGTGACTCGCGCACGCTCTGTAGAGGGCGGTTACTCCCTAAGCGGCGCCAAAATGTGGATTACCAACAGCCCCTTCGCGGACGTATTCGTGGTGTGGGCGAAAACGGACGACGGCAAAATTCGCGGCTTTGTCCTTGAGAAAGGGATGGAAGGCCTGTCGGCACCCAAGATCGAGGGCAAACTGGCCCTGCGCGCTTCCGTGACCGGTGAGATCGTCATGGACGAGGTGTTTGTGCCCGAGGAAAACCTGCTGCCTGGCGTTGAGGGTTTGAAGGGTCCCTTTGGCTGCCTGAACAACGCGCGTTACGGTATTGCCTGGGGTGCGATAGGTGCCGCCGAGACGTGCTGGCATGCGGCGCGCGAGTACACCCTGGATCGCAAGCAGTTCGGTGTGCCCCTGGCGTCAAAGCAGTTGGTACAGCTTAAGCTGGCCGATATGCAGACCGAAATTTCGCTCGCCCTGCAGGGGTGCTTGCGGGCGGGCCAGTTAATGGATGCGGGCGAGATCGCCCCGGAATTGATTTCGCTGATCAAGCGCAACTCCTGTGGCAAGGCGCTTGATATTGCACGCACGGCTCGCGACATGCTCGGTGGCAATGGGATCTCCGATGAGTACCCGATCATGCGGCACATGGTAAACCTCGAAGTGGTCAATACCTACGAAGGTACCCACGATGTGCACGCGCTGATCCTGGGTCGTACCCAGACCGATATTCCTGCCTTCTGATGGGCGCGCTGTCCCACATCCGGGTGCTGGACCTGTCGCGTATTCTGGCCGGCCCCTGGGCCAGTCAGATGCTGGGTGACCTCGGTGCCGATGTGATCAAGGTTGAGAACCCCGCCGGAGGTGACGACACCCGTCGCTGGGGGCCGCCTTATATGGCCGACGAACACGGTGAGGCCACCGCCGAGGCGGCCTATTACCTGTGTGCCAATCGCAACAAGCGCTCGGTCTGCATTGATATGAAAGCGCCTGAGGGCAGGCCCAGCTGCGTGAGCTGGCTGCCCAGAGCGATGTGCTTATCGAGAATTTTAAAGTCGGCGGCGCCGCAAAGTACGGGTTGGATTACGCCTCACTGAGTGCGATCAATCCGCGCCTGGTGTACTGCTCGATTACCGGCTTCGGCCAGACGGGCCCGCTTGCCAATCGGCCCGGGTACGACTTCCTGGTGCAGGCCATGGGTGGGCTAATGAGTGTGACCGGTGAGCGCGACGGTAAGCCTGGTGCCGGCCCGCAGAAAGTGGGAGTGGCACTCACTGATATCATGACCGGCCTGTATGCAGTTATCGGCATCCAGGCAGCGCTGGCAGAGCGGGAGCATTCAGGTTTGGGCCAGCATGTAGACCTGGCCCTGCTGGATGTGACGGCGGCCACCCTCGCCAACCAGGCGACCAACTACCTTGTCGGGGGCATGAACCCCACCCGCCTGGGTAATGCTCATCCAAACATCGTCCCTTATCAGAGCTTTGTTGCCAGTGATGGCCATTTGATTGTGGCCGTGGGCAATGACGGTCAGTTCCGGCGCTATGTGGAGGTGCTGGGTGTGCCCGAGCTGGCCGATGACGCGCGATTCAGCACCAACAGTCAGCGCGTTGCGAATCGGGATGCGCTGGTGCCGTTGTTGCAGGCGCGTATGCTTGAGCGGGGCAAGGATGAGTGGATTGCGCTGCTGGAGCAGGCGGGGTGCCCGCCGGTCCGATTAATACGGTGGCTGAGGTGTTTGCCGAGCCGCAGATCCAGGCGCGCGATATGCAGGTGAATCTGTCGCACCCTCTCAATCCAGATCTGCAGCTGGCGGGGAACCCCATCAAGCTGTCACGTACGCCGGTGGAGTATCGGCGACCTCCACCGCAGCTCGGTGAGCACACCGACGAGGTGATTTAGGAGCGACCGGCGGTCGCTCCTATCGAGTAAGGCTTACTGCAAGACCTGCTCGGCAGGCACGCAGTTGTAACCCAGGACCTCAGCAACGGCCGCATAGGTGATATCGCCGCAATGCACGTTGAGTCCGTTGCGCAGGTGTTCATCGTCGAGCAGTGCCTGCTTGTAGCCTTTGTCCGCCAGTGCCAGGGTGAATGGCAGCGTGGCGTTGTTGAGGGCAAAGGTAGAGGTGCGCGCGACACCGCCGGGCATGTTGGCCACGCAATAGTGGACCACGCCTTCCTCGACATAGGTTGGATGCTCGTGAGTGGTCGCCCGGCTGGTTTCGAAGCAGCCGCCCTGGTCAATGGCCACGTCGACCACCACCGAGCCATCACGCATTTCCTTGAGCATCTCGCGGGTGACCAGCTTGGGCGCTGCCGCGCCGGGTACCAGAACGGCGCCGATCACCAGGTCGGCATTGGTCACGTGCTTCCACAGGGATTCACGGGTGGAATAAATGGTGTTGAGCATAGTGCCGAACTGGAAGTCCAGCTCTTTTAGACGTTTCAGGGAGCGGTCGAGGACGGTAACGTGTGCTTCCATGCCCATCGCCATGCGGATGGCATTGGTGCCTACGACGCCGCCGCCGATCACCACCACCTTGGCAGCCTCTACACCGGGTACGCCGCCTAGCAGCATGCCGGAGCCACCCTTGTGCTTTTCCAGAGCGTGAGCGCCGGCTTGAATCGACATACGGCCTGCGACTTCGCTCATGGGTGACAGCAGCGGCAGCGTGCCATCGTCGTCGGTTACGGTTTCATAGGCGATGGCAATGCAGCCGGATTCCTTCAGCAGGCGCGTTTGCTCCGGGTCAGGTGCCAGGTGCAGATAGGTAAACAATACCTGTCCCTCGCGCAGCATGCGGCACTCGTCGGGCTGGGGTTCCTTGACCTTGACCACCATGTCGGCGCGCTCGAAAATTTCGGCGGCGGTGGCGACAATTTCCGCACCGGCGGCCCGGTACATGTCATCGGTGAGGCCGATGCCGACACCGGCGTTAGTTTCTACAATGACCTGGTGACCGTGGTGGACAAGCTCTTCCACAGAGCCTGTTGTCAGGCCTACACGGAACTCCAGGGTTTTGATTTCTTTGGGTACACCTACCAGCATTGTGCTTATCCTCGGCTTGGGGTTTTCACGCCGCCATCTTAGTCAAAGTCATGCCCTGTGCGAGTACCTCTAGAGGGGTAGAAATCCGCCTATTTCAGGGCGCTCAGCGTACGTTTTCCAAGGTCGTCGCCAGCGGTCGCCGGAACAATGCAGACTTCGTCTGCCCCCGCAGCCTTGTAGTCCTCCAGTTGCGCGGCCACCTCCGACTCAGACCCCAGCAGGCCGACCGCAGCGATCAGCGCATCGGGCATTGCGGCCAACAGTTCCCGTGGGTGAGGGCGAGTACGGGCGAATGCGACCAGTTCCTCAAAGCCAGCCGCCGCCATCATCTCGCCATAACCGGGCGCTGCCAGGTAGCCGACGATGCCGCGTTTCAGCTGGTCGATGGACTCCCGTGAGGGGTCGACCGCCGTGGGCAGCCACACCGCCACGCGCGGCGTCTCTCTTCCTGCGGCATTGGCAGCAGCCTGCAGTTGATCGCGCAATGCAGCGAGGCTGGCGGGGGTGACCATGTTCAATAACATGCGGTCTGCCCGGCGGGCCGCGGTGCGCACCGCGGCGGGCGAGAACGCGGCGATGGTTAGCGCTGAGCCGGGGGCATTGAGGCGCAGGCGATAGCCCTGGCAGCGCGCCAGTTCGCCTTCAAGCTGCGCCTTTTCGCCATCTAGCAGGCTGCGGACGATTTGCGCAGTTTCATCCATGTGCGTCGCAGTGCGCTCCCGGTCGCGGCCATGCCATTCTTCGACAACGACCACGCTGGAGGCGCCGAGGGCGATGCTCGTGGCGCGACCAGTGAGGTCCGCCACCGAGGCTGCGCCCATGGCAATGGTCATGGGGGTGCGCACCGATACTGCCAGGGGACCCACCGCCAGTTGGATCTGCTGGGTGTTCAGGCCGACGGCTGTGGCAAAGGCGAAGGCATCGTAGGTCGCCATCTCTCCCATCCACAGCTCCGGGTAACCCAGGCGATCAGTCAGCTGTGCCAGGGCGAGATTCTCCGCCGGATCGCGGTCCTGCCAGTAGGGAGTGACTACACTGATTTGCATGGTTCTCTGTCCGTAGTGGATGGCAGGGCGATTATAGCTTAGGATTGGTTCTTTTATAAAAGCAATTGGCTGCACGGCTGCGACTGCATGAATACCACCGCTGAACAACGCATCAATACGCTGACCGCCGCCGGTTTGTGGGGCGAGCAAACCCTGCAGGGGCTGCTGGCTGAGCACGCCAGTGATCGCGGCACCCGCCTGGCGGTAAGGGATCAACCCAACCGTGAGGCGCTCACCGGTCATCTGCCCGTGCAGATGACCTGGTCAGAGTTGGCCGCCGCTAGCGATGCCCTGGCCCATCAACTCACAGCCGCCGGTATTGGCGAGGGCGATACGGTCGTCGTGCAGCTGCCCAATATTGTTGAGCTGGTGGTGGTTTACTACGCGGTGGCCAAAATGGGCGCGGTGGTGAGCCCCGTGCCTGTGCAGTATGCGGCCCATGAGCTGCAAATGCTGACTGGCGCTTTGCAGGCACGGGCATTCATCAGCATCGAGCGGGTGCGGGATGTTGCGCTGGCAGACATGGCGCGGTCCGCACTGCCGGCGATGCCGGTACTGGAATTTGGCCGCGACCTGCATCTTGATGCAACGCCTGTTGATGCTTTTGCTGGACCGGCTCCGGATGCCAATCGCACGCTGAGCATCTGCTGGACGTCAGGCACAACCGGTACGCCCAAAGGGGTACCCCGTTCGCACAATATGTGGATTGCCACCGGTCGCACCAGTATCGCTGCGGGGTCGATGCAGGCCGACGATGTCATGCTCAATCCGTTTCCCCTGGTAAATATGGCGGCCCTGGGTGGGTTTTTGTTTCCAGCGGCGATTCTGGGGGCGGCAGTGGTGCTTCACCATCCCCTGGACCCCGGCCTGTTCCTTGCGCAAATGCAGGACGAGCGCATTACCTTCACTATCGCGCCGCCCCCCTGCTGAATCAGCTGGCAAAAGCACCTGCCATGTGGCAACAGTTTGATTTTAGTGCACTGCGTCGCATTGGCTCGGGATCGGCGCCGTTGGCACCCTCCATGATCGCCACCTTTGAGCGCGACTACGGCAAGCAGATTGTTAACTTCTATGGCTCCAACGAGGGCATCTCCCTGTTCTCAACGCCCGAGGACGCGGCGGACCCGGAGGTGCGCGCGAGTATGTTCCGACGCCCGGGTGCGGACGCGTTAATCGAAACGCGGGTGGTAGACCCGGGCAGTGGTGAGGAAATCACTGCCCAGGGTGAGCGAGGTGAATTACTGATCCGCGGTGCCACGGTCTTTGACGGCTATTTTCATCATGACAATGCCGATGTATTCGACGATCAGGGCTTTTTCCGCACTGGCGACCTGGTAGAAGTTTGCGGCGACGGTCAGTTCTATCGAATTGCCGGCCGCTGCAAGGACATTATTAATCGCGGTGGCATGAAGATTTCGCCAGTGGAGCTCGATGTGGCTTTGGAGCATCACCCCGCGGTGGCCGAGGCAGCCGTGTGCGCTTATCCGGATGAGCGCCTGGGCGAAAAAATCTGCGCCTGCCTAGTGCTCCAGGCAGATGCCGAAGCCCCCACTCTGGAAGCCCTGCAGGCGTACCTGCTGGAGCAGGGTTTTGCCAAATTCAAACTACCTGAGCGGTTGCAGATGCTCGAGCAATTGCCGCGCAACCCGCTGGGTAAGGTACAACGTTTCAGTTTGCAGGAATCTATCTCATGACAGACATCTATATTCTCGGCGGTAGCCAGACCGACTTCGCCCGTAACTGGGCGCGCGAAGGCAAAGACATTTACGATATGTTCTCGGAGAGCCTGCAGGAAGCGGTGGCCAACGCCGCGATTGAGCCGGGCCAGATTGAAGTGGGCCACGTGGGCAACTTCGTGGGTGAGCTGTTCACAGGCCAGGGTTTGCTTGGCGGTTTTTTTGGACAGGTGTATCCGGAGCTCGCCGCTCTGCCCACCTCGCGGCATGAGGCAGCCTGTGCATCGGGCTCGATTGCGATTATGTCGGCCATGCGCGATATCGAGGCCGGTCACTATGATGTGGCCTGTGCCCTTGGCCTGGAACTGATGCGCAACACCGACGGCAAGACCGGTGCGGAATACCTCGGTGCCGCGGCATGGAAGGGGCATGAGGCGACACCGGAGGAATGTGACTTCCCCTGGCCGCACATGTTTGATCGGCTCACCGAGGAATATGATCATCGCTATGGCATCAATGCCGATCACCTGAATCGAATTGCCGAAATCAACTTTGCCAACGGCAGGCTCAACCCTCGAGCCCAGACCCGCGAATGGGATTTCCCCGAGGGTGCATTCACTTGTGACGATACGCTCAATCCCGTCATCGAAGGCCGGGTGCGTAAACAGGATTGCGGCCAGATTACTGATGGCGCTGCCTGTGTCATTCTGGCCAGCGAGCGCGCGGCTCGCCAGCACGCCGACAAGCTCGGCCTGCAGCTACAGGATATTCCGCGAATCAAAGGCTGGGGTCACCGCTCTGCGCCGATTCTGTTGTCGCGCAAACTCGAGTTGAGTGCCGATGCCCCGCTGGTGTTCCCGCATGCCGCACAGTGTCTTGCTGAGGCAGCTCAGCGCGCCGGTTTTGCGGCCGTTGCAGAGCTCGATGGCCTGGAGACTCACGACTGCTTCAGCATGACCGAGTACATGGCTATCGACCACGCCGGCCTGACGGCGCCGGGCGAAAGCTGGAAAGCGGTCGAAGAGGGGCGCATTACCCTGGACGGTGACTTTCCGATCAATGCCAGCGGCGGGTTGATCGGCCTGGGACACCCGGTTGGCGCCACGGGCATTCGTATGGTCCTCGACTGCGCGCGGCAGGTCACCGGCAGGGCCGGTCCCTATCAGATGCCGCGGGCCGAAAATATGATCACATTTAACGTGGGTGGCAGTACCACCACCTGCGCGAGTTTTGTTGTAGGGGTTGGATCTTGAGAGACGTATTTATCTACGAGGCGATTCGTTCGCCGCGCACCAAGGCGAAGGACAGCGGTGGCCTGGCAGACCTTACGCCCCAGGCGTTGCTGGCAAGCCTTTATAACAGCCTGACCGAGCGAACCGGGCTGGACCCGGCTGATGTCGGGGAAATTATCCTCGGCTGTGTCACCCAGCACCGTGAGCAGGCGGCCAACATCGCCAAAACCTCGGCGCTGTACGCTGGTTGGCCGAGTTCTGTCGGCGGGCTGACCGTGAATCGGTTCTGCTCCTCGAGTATCGATGCGATGAACCTCGGCATGCTCAAGGTAGCCTCGGGCCAGGAAGAGGTGATTGTTGCCGGTGGCGTGGAGATGATGTCACGCATTCCGATGTTGTCCGACGAAGCGCGGGCCTTTAAAGATCCTGCCTTTGCGGCCCAGTGCCAGTTGCTGATGATGGGTTCCGGCGCCGACCTGATTGCCACATTGCACGATGTAAGCCGCGAAGAGGCGGACGCCATCGCGGTGCAAAGCCAGCAGCGAGCGGCGCACGCACAGCGCGAAGGCTATTTTAAATCCATTGTTCCGGTGGAGAATCCCGACAAGGGCATGACCGTCAGTGAGGATGAGTGTATCCGCGCCAGTGCCACCACTGAGGGGTTGGCAAAACTGCCCGCAGCCTTTGCCGGTATTGGTGCCAAGGGTGTCGATGCCTATCAGCTTGCGGCCCACCCGGACCTGACAGAGATTCAACACATCCATACCGCTGGTAATTCCCCGGCCATGGCTGATGCGGCCACGGTGGTGGTGCTCGGTACGGCAGCGCTGGGCGAAAAGCTCGGCATAGCGCCGCGCGCCCGACTGGTTGCTGGCGCGAGCTGTGATGATGATCCACTGCAAGTGTTGTCGGGATGCGTCAGCTCGGCGCAGAAGCTCATGCAACAGCAGGGATTGTCGGCTGATGATGTGGATTTGTTCGAAGTTCACGAAGCTTTTGCCGCCACGGTGGTGAAGTGTCGCCAGGACCTGGGTATCGATGACGATAAATTGAATGTGAATGGCGGGGTTATTGCCCTGGGGCACCCGATGGGGGCCACGGGCGCCATTATGGCCGGCGTGCTGCTGGATGAGTTGGAGCGGCGTGACCTCAAGCGCGGGATTGTGTCAGCCAGTGGTGCCGGCGGCTCCGGTAGTGCGCTGCTGATCGAGCGCTAAGGCGGATGCCAGGCCTCTTGCGTAAGCGAACCAGTGCCCTATAATTAACATAGATTGTATAAAAAGACTTGCATTGCAAGTCGGAGAGAAGAGCATGTCTTCAGCACAACACGACAGCCGGTTTGCCGACCCCCAGGCGCCTTTTGGTCGCGAGCACGGGCCGCACTTAACCGACGCATTTGCCCCTATCGACTACGAGCTGGAGCTTACTGATCTGCCGGTCGAGGGCGAAATCCCCAGCGATCTCAACGGGGTGTATCTGCGCAATGGCCCCAACCAGCAATTCAAGCCCAAGGGTGTGCACCACTATTTTGATGGGCAGGGCATGATCCACTCCGGCGTGTTTCGCAACGGCACATTCAGCTATCGCAACAAGTGGATTCGCACCGAGGGTTGGAACCAGAATGAGGCCGCCGGCGAAGAGCTGTTCTGGGGCGTGATGAACTCCCATAAGGCGAGTGAAGACAAGCCCATGAGCGATGCGGCCAACACGGATGTGATTGGTCACGCCGGCAATGCAGTAGTGAGTTGGTATCTCGCCGGTATTCCCCATGTTGTCGATCCACTGACCCTGGAAACCCTGCGGGCTGCGCCGGAATACGTCAGTGGCCCGGGTATGGGTATGTCTGCGCACTGCAAGGTCGATGAACACACTGGCGACATGATGTTCTTTGATTACTTCACCAGCAAACCCCACATGAGCTACGGCGTGGTTAGTGCCGAGGGCAAGCTGTTGCATCATGTGCCCGTCGAACTGCCCGGTGATCGCCTGATGCACGACATGGGTGTGAGTGAGAACTATTCGATCCTGCACGACGTACCGGTTTATCACGATGAAGAAGCGCTGAAGGCGGGTCGACACAAAATTCGCTTCGATTCCTCGCTGCCCATTCGCTTTGGTGTGATTCCGCGTTTCGGTGCCGCAGACACGATTCAGTGGTTCGAGTTTTCCTCCTGCTTCCTCTACCACGTGGTCAATTGCTGGGAGGAGGGTGATGAAGTCGTGATGGTAGCCTGTCGCTACATGCCTGCCCGCAAAGAGGATGGCAGCATTGATGAAGAGCGCACCGCGCGCATGATCGCCAGCCTGGAGATGGATGCGCGCCTGTGGTGTTACCGCATGAATGTGAAAACAGGCGAGACAAGTGAGACCTGCCTGAATGCCGACCACAATGTGGAATTCCCCTCGTATAACAGTGCCGAAACCGGGCGCTATACCGAATGGGCCTACCTGGTAGATCACGATCCCAAACAGCTGCGCTGGACTGGCATTCGCAAGATGAACACCGTGACAGGAGAGAGCGCCGGTGAGTGGACTGACGGTCACGCCGACTGCTGGTACAGCGAGCCCTGGTTTGCGCCGGCAGATAATCCTCGCAGTGAAGACCACGGCTATGTCGTGAGCTTCTGCTGGAATGCGCGCACTGAGGTGCAGGAGCTGCAGGTATTTGATGCCCTGGATATCAGCAAAGGACCGGTGGCCCGAGTGAAGTTGCCCCAGCGCATTCCGCCGGGCTTCCACGCCTGCTGGATGAAGGCTTCCCAGGTCGCGAGCTGGGCCGCGTAGGAGGGGATTCGATGACGGCACTGATGGCCAGGCACCGCCCTACGTTGTATAAGGCGATCGACGCCTGTAACAAACGCTACTCCTGGACGGCCTATCCCGAGAGTCCCAGCAGCAAAATCTGGGGTGCCAAGCCGCCGGTGGCGGGGAAGGAAAATTTTGAAGCCATGCTCGGGAGTGACTACCCACTGAACCAGCCCGGTGAAGTAGGCCGCACCGGGGCGGAAGTGTCTCCCTACACCGGAGAGCCTCTGGACATTACCTATCCGAAAACTGACATAGACACACTCTACGAGGCTATTGCTGTCGCAATGCCTGCCTGGCGGGACGCCAACCCGGAGACACGCCTGGGTATCTGTCTGGAGATTCTCGACCGCTGCGCGGGCCAACTGTTTGAAAACGCCCACGCAACCATGCACACCTCGGGTCAGAGTTACATCATGGCGTTTGCCGGGTCCGGTGCCAATGCCCTGGACCGGGGGCTGGAAGCGCTGGCCTATGCGGCCAAGGCCATGGCCGATGTCCCTGCCACGGCCCAATGGGAGCGTCAGTTTGGCAAAAGCGGTGCCGCCCGTCTGGACAAAAAATATCGGCTGATGCCCCGCGGCGTGGGCGTCGTTATCTGTTGCGCGACATTTCCGCTCTGGAATGGCTATCCCGCCCTGTGTGCGAGCCTGGCCACTGGCAATCCAGTGGTGCTCAAGCCTCATCCGGCAGCCATTTTGCCCGTGGCGCTGCTGACCACCGTGGCACGCCAGGTGCTGGAAGAGGAGGGTTTTGACCCGAATCTCGTCAGCATGGTGGCGGACACCCGCGATGCGCCCGCGACCATGGCATTGCTCGAACACCCGATGACAGCCATTGTCGATTTTACCGGCAGCCCGGCCTTTGGTGAATGGATTGAGCAGCACTGCAGTGACAAGCTGGTATACACCGAAACCGCAGGCTGTAACTCAGTGGTGATCGAGTCCTGTGAGAACCTGGAGGCCATGGCCGGCGCCATTGCGCACTCCCTGTGCCAGGCCTCCGCCCAGATGTGCACCAGCGTACAGAATATTCACGTGCCGGCGGGTGGTATCCGGGTCGGCGATGGCCACGCGAGTTTTGACGAGGTTGCCGCCGCATTGGTGGCGGCGGTGGACAAGCATTTGCACAACCCCCAGGTGTTGTGTGGCACGCTGGTGGACGAGGCCATACTCGCGACGATTGAACGCTATCGAGGTCTTGCCGCTGACCACGGTCAGCTGCTGCGTGATTCCGGCCCGCTCGACTATGCGGACTTCCCGGGGGCGCGCACGGCATCACCGCTGATGCTGGAGGTCACTGAGGCGGCCCGCGATATTTACCGGGATGAGATTTTTGGTCCGGTGTCGTTTGTAATTAAAGGTGCCGATGCCGAGGCCTGCCTGCGTGACGCCACCACTAACGCCCGTGAGCGCGGCGCGATAACCTCGCATGTGTATTCACTCGATGAGGCGTTCCTGGATCGCGCCGAGATGGCCTATCACAACGCCGGTGCCTCGGTGGCCTGTAATCTGATCGGCATGCCCATCAACTTTGCGGCGGCCTATTCTGACTACCATGTGTCGGGACTGAATCCTGCCGGCAATGCCTGTCTGGCGGATCTGGCGTTTGTGGCGAGTCGCTTCCGCATCGTGCAAAGCAAGCGGATGTAAGTCTTTGGCAGCGGCTTGTCGCACCTGACGGGCATTTCACCGCCGGAGCCTGATATCCGGGCCCCAAACTGATAGCATCCGCTCGTTTTCTATCCGAAGGAATCTCCCAATGAAAAAAATGATGAACGTGCTTGGCTTCGCCCTGGCGCTGGTCGCACTCGGCGTAAAGGCCGACTGGATCGAGCGCAGCGATGCCATTACCACCGAGGTCATGATGGCCCAGGGCCAGCACCAGCCCGAGCTGATGAGCTTCTACGGCATTGCCGAATTCGACACACAGGTGAGCAGCTATAGCGAGGCAGCTCGTCAGGCTAGCCTGGCAACCAACCGTGAGTTTGTCACTGAACTGCAGGCACGCCTTGAAAAGGAAGAGCATCGCAAGCTGCGCCAGGATCTGCAGATCCTGATCGATGCACTTGAGCGTGAGAACACGACTTCGGAGTTGAGTCACCAGTATGCGGTGCCCTATGCGGATCTGCCTTCGGACCTGTTTGGGGTATTCCGGTCGCTACTCGACAAGCGTGTCGATCCGGACCGATATCCTGCAGCACTGGTACGCCTGAAAAAGTACAACGGTACCGCCCCGGGTTTTGCGCCTGCGACCGAGCAGGCCATAGCCAGCGCTGAGGCACGCTTTGGCGTAGACGGCGTCGCTGGCCCCTGGGTGGGCGAAATCGATAACCACCTGAGCAGTGCCGAGGGCATCATTGCGGGTATCCGCAGCCTGTTTGAGGGATCTGGCCTCGAGGGATGGGAAGCGGACTACGACATCCTCGCTGAACAGCTCAACGCGTACATGAAGTGGGTGGACACCGATCTGCGCAAGCACGCGCGGGACAGCAACTTGTTGCCGCCGGCCCTGTATGCCGACAGCCTGCGTAACTTCGGTGTCGATGCCGAGCCCGAAGAACTGATTGCCCGTGCCCAGTACAGCTACCAGTTGCTGCGCAGTGAGATGAAGGCCATTGCCTGGCGGATTGCCGAACAGAATGGCTGGAAGGACAAAGATCTTGTCGCCGTAATGAAGCGCATGAAGCAGGACCAGCTCGCCGACGACGTGGTGCTGCCTCGTTACCAGGAGCGCCTGGCGATTGTGGAAGACATTATCCGTCGCGAGGACATCGTCACGCTGCCCGAGCGTCCCGCCAATATCCGGGTAGCGACCCCGGCGGAGTCGGCGGCTAGCCCCGCGTCGCACATGAGCCCACCGCAACTGGTGAACAACACCGGACAGTACGGCGAATTCGTGCTGGTTACCTCCAATCCGGCGCTCGGTGAAGACGCGCGTATGGATGACTTCAGCCACGACGCCATGACCTGGGCGCTGGTGGTACACGAAGCGCGCCCCGGCCACGAGCTGCAGTTCGCCCGCCTGGTCGAGGACGGCACTTCCCTGGCTCGCGCCAGCTACGCCTTTAACAGTGCCAATGTTGAGGGCTGGGGGCTGTATGCGGAGTCGATTATGCAGGAGTACCTTCCGCTGGAAGGCCAGCTGTTCAACCTCTATACCCGTATCATGCGCGCCGCGCGGATGTTCCTTGACCCCATGGTGAACACCGGCCAGATCAGCCGCGATGACGCCCGCGATTTCCTGATCGAGCAACTGGCGATGTCCAAGGCCATGGCCAGCTCAGAAGCGGATCGCTACTCGTTCCGGGCGCCGGGTCAGGCAACCTCCTACTACTGGGGATATATGGGTCTGAGCGCGCTGCGCACCGAGGTGGAGCTGGCGCAGGGCGATGCCTTTAACCAGCGTGAATTCCACGACTTCATTCTCCGCCAGGGTCTGCTCCCACCGGAGATGTTGCAAGCGGCTGTTCGCGAGAAGTTCATCGAGAACTGACCTGGTGTGGTCAGCGATACACTCAGTGTATGGCTGGCCTAGCGGACGATTTGGACCGGCGCTACCGGCGCCATGGTGCCGCTGGGATTCAACTGACGCATCTCCGGAATCATTGCCTGCAGGGCCGCCTGGCGATTGCCCGGCGCCGGGTGAGTGCTGAGAAATTCCGGCGGTGCTGAACCGCCGGCTTTGCCCATCTTTTGCCACAGTGTAACGGCCGCGTCCGGCTCGTAACCCGCCTGTGTTGCCAGGCGCATACCAATGGCATCCGCCTCGGATTCCGCGGTGCGTGAGTTGGGTAGTTCGAGCGCAACCTTGGCCGCTGCAGCGGCGCCCAGCATGGCTGCACCGTGATGGTCGGAGGCAACGCCGACGGCAACCACACCCAGGGTGGTAGCCATGGCACGCGACATGCGCTCGGCCGTGTGATTGGCCAGGGCGTGGGAAATTTCGTGGCCCATGACCTGGGCGAATTCATCATCGGTGAGCTTCAGTTTATCCAGCAAGCCGGTGTACACCGCCATACGCCCGCCTGCCATGCACCAGGCGTTCACTGTCTTGGGATCGTCAATAATGGCAACACTCCACTCCCAGTTGCTGGTATTCGGGTATTGCTGCTTGGCCACATAAACCAGCCTGCCCGTTATCGTGGCCACTCGATCCATCACTTTCGGGTCGTCGACGAGCTTGTTCTGCTGATCGAGCTGGTTAACCGTGGTCAGGTAGGCTTTCTTCGATTCGACTATGGCTGACTCGGGTGAGATTAGCATCAGCTGAGAGCGTCCTGTGGGGCTGGTGGCGCAGCCGGCGAGCAGTGACAGGGCCAGGGTGGCGAGCAGTAGTTTCTTCATGACATTCTCAAGCGGTTAGTAATAACAAGCCCTTATCGACGGACGCCGTTGAGCGCCGCCGCATCGGCCACTACATACTATGACATATTCCGCGTGAGGGAGGTTCAGGTCAGCGGTCTAATTCTGCCTGCAGTCGTTCCAGAGCACGCTCGTAGGCCTGCTGGCCCAGCATTTACTTGAGCGCGCAATCACTGCCTTCTGGGACAGAATCGACCCCCTCGGCGGTGTATTCGTCCCAGCGCAGTCTGGCTAAGAGAAGATGATTGGCCTTTTTCCGTGAGGGATTAGCGAGCGCTTTTTCAGTATATGGGATAACACCTTGTTAGATGCCCGGGTGAAGGGCGAACAGCGCTACATGTGGTTTTCGGGTCAGAAAATGCCGAGCACACGGGTAGCGTGAGTGCTGACACCGTTCGTTTCTGAACGAGGTTGGTGATTAGCCTGCTCAATAAAAGGAGAGCCAATGGCTCCCCTTTTTTTACTCGCTTAGTGCCGGCTTAAATCGCCAGGCCGCCGTCGATAGCGTGACCGGCTTCTTCGGCGCTGCGCATACCCTGGGTACCCACCTTGCCGTTGAGCTCCTCGCGAATCGCTGCGACGGATTCCTGTTTGGCATAGAACTGCGAATACCACTTGCGGCCATGCTTGAAGGGTCCGTCGGTCTTCAGCTGCATGATTTTCAGCGCGGGACGTTTGGTTGCCCATACGTTGAAGTCTGCGGCAAACGCCTCCAATGCACCGGCCTGGTAACCCTTCTGGATTTCCACATCCTCGGCGGTGGCCTCGGCATGGGCGCTCTTGTAGATAACGCCGTGCCAGGCCTTGATGCGGCCGTCATCGACCGGCGTGTTGAAGATCAGCTCGTAGATTTCACTATCGTCCCAGACCTGCTTGGAGCGCAGGATGCCGGGGCCGGTATACCAGGTGGTGGTGAACAGGAACGCGCCACCATAGGCCTGCATCGGGCCACCCTGGCGCTGGATGTAGATATGGTCGCGGAACTCGTTCTCGAAGTACTGGCTGGGTGCGCCGTGGGTAGGGCCCAGGTGCGCCATATCGGCCATGTTGTCGAGAACCTCCTGAGGATGGATATCCAACTCACCCAGGTGGTCCAGCGGGCCCATGACCCACTGCGGGTCGTCCACTTCTGCCAGTGTCGGCGCATCGTACTCGGGCTCGCCGCCATCGGGATCAAACCAGGCCATGACGGCGCCCAGGCTGTCGACCACTGGGTAGGAGCGAATGGAGGCTGATTTGGGGCACGGGCCGTCGTGATAGGGGATATCGTCGACATCGCCCTTATCGTTATAACGCCAGCCGTGATAGGGGCAGCGGATCGAGTCGCCCTCGATCTGTTCTCCGTTTTTGACGATCATCGAGCTGGTGGCGCCGGTCAGGTGGGTGCCCATGTGCGCGCAGTAAGCGTCGAGCATCACCGGCTTGCCGCTTTCGCCGCGGTAGAGTGCCAGGTCGCGACCCCAGAAGCGCACTGCCATGGGGCCCTTATCCAGTTCGGAGCTTTCGGCGACGACAAACCACCCGCGGGGGAATTCGTTGGGGCCGAGACCGTATTCAGCTGCAGTTGCCATAATTCTGCACCTCCTTGTAGACTTATTGAGGCTGAATTATAGCTGCGGCGACTGTTTACTGCGGTTCAAGCAGGTAGTCTATTGCCGATTTGAGCAGTCCCCGAAAGACCGGATCATCCCATTCATCGTCATTGTGTCCCAAAGTTAAACCAATCACCGTCCCCTTGCCTTGAGGGGCTTCCCACATGACGACCTCATCGTCCTTGCGCTGCAGTCCGCGCAACAGCGGGGTGACTTCGGGTGTGACGTAGTGACTGTTGTATAAATCCGTTTTCTCGGTGGTGTAACCCTCCGGGATGTTCAGTTGTAGCGGCGCATCGGCGACGGGTACGAGGGTGATCGGTTTCTTGGGTCCGTGCTTGGTGCTGGCAATACCGGTGAATTCACCCCATGCAGGTAGGCTGCTGTCAGGATGATCCTGTTGCCACTGTTCGAGGAGGCGTTTATTGGCCCTCGCTTTCCCCAGAGTGTTGCCGGGAATCGGCTTGCCCTTCTTAAACGTATCCCACCAGCTGTGCATGGCGCAGTGCACCAGTAATGCGGGCAGGCCGGCGCTGACGGTCTGGTCGATCAGATTGGTCATGGCGGCGGCCTCCGGAGACCGCCGGTATCGTGCGGTTCTCGATGCTGGATGAATGGTACCTCAATATGCGTTTTCGCGATGAAGCCGTTGTCGATATTCTCAGTGCGATCGCACCTGAATCAACCATGAAGCGCCGCAATGGCCCCCGCAGCGGCAACGATGCTGTGCGCAAGCTGGTTGCGGACGGTGTGCCCCAGGTGGTGGCCTGGGGCTATGAGCGCCCGGCGGCGGCCGCGGCTTTGGTTATATGGGCGGACACTTTCACAAGAACTGGCAGAATGATAATGCCCGCAACCTGGTACTCAATGCGATTGAGTGGACGATGGCGCGCTAAGCCCGGCGGCCTCCTCGCGGCGCTCAAAACTGCGCCCCAGCGCTACGCCGGTGCCCGCCCACAGCAGGGCAATGCCAGCGCCAACGCCGGCTGCTGCGCCCAGGCTGAGACCCAGCCCCTGGGTGAGTAGCGTGAACGCCCAGGCGTTAAGCATATCCCCACCCCGGTACACCACTATATCGATGACCGGTTTGGCCTTGAACCGGGTCTCGCGATCCACCGCGGTAAACAGCATCTCCCGGGCAGGCCTTGAGACGGCGTAATTACCCACACGCCTGACCACCTGAATGGCAATCACCGCTGCCACCGACGGAGCCGCCATAAGCAACAGCATGCCGACACAGATCAGCATGGGGACCGAGGCAAGTGTGAACGGCAGCCCCATGCGGGTAGCGATACGCCCTGTGACAAACATCCCGATGATCAGGGTCAGGGCGTTGACCAGCAGATCCACCTGAGCCCAGATCTGGGCGCGCTCCTCGCGGGTGTAGTCCACCATCAGGTTCTTCAGCTCGAAATAGACAAAGGAACTGATCGATGTATACAGCAGAATGAACACCCCGATGCCGAGCAGATAGGGGTTCTTCACAAACTCAGCGAAGCCCGCAAAGGGGTTGCCGCCCACGTATTCGAAATCTGTACTACTAGCGTGCACAGTCTGATTGTGTAGTTCGGTCGACTTCAGGTGTTGCACCCAGATGACCAGAGGCAGTGCCGCGAGAATCACCACGGTTGATATCAGCAGCATGGCGTCCGTGCTACTGGTGCCGGCCAGCAGCGAGGCAAACGCAGGACCGCCGATCGCGCCAACGCTGGCGCCTGCACCAATAAAGGCAAATAGCCGTTTCGACTGCGGCTGGCTGAAGGTGTCGGACATAAAGCTCCAGAACACCGAGATGTGGAACAGCGCAAACAGGCTGACCCAGACATAAAAACTCTTATCGACCAGGGTGCGGTCCTCGGCAATTTGGGTGCCGACATAGAACAGTGCAAACGTCAGGCCGAAGAAGGCATACACGCCGGGAACCAGCTTTTTGACCGAGAAACGGGCTACAGCAGCACCGTAGAGTGAGACTGCCGCGGCGCTGAAAAAGAACGTAAACGTCCACAGCCAACTCACTTCGGCATCGGTCCAGTCGCTGGCCATGGCATCTCGAACCGGGCGCAGCACGTAGTACGACGCCATAAGTACCAGTACCAATGAGAATGACGCCAGCGTGGCGCGAACCTCTTCGGGGCGGATGTCGCAGGCGCGGGCCAGCAGTCGCTGCAGCGCGCTCTCGTTAGCGGCCATCAGGCGGATAGCGCCTGGAATACGCGCAACATTTCCTCACGCTGTTTGGCGTCCGGCACCGGGCCGACATTGGCACCCATATTGTCCGCCATGTGGTGTGCCTTGGACGTGGCTGGAATCAGGCTGGTCACCGCCGGATGGCCAATGATGAACTTCAGGTAGAACTGGCCCCAGCTGGTGCAGTCGAGATCTTTGGCGACCTCGGGCAGCGCCTGGTTGCTGGATCGCTTGAACAGCGAGCCGCGCTGATAGGGGCGATTAATCATGGTGGCGATACCGCGGTCCTGGGCCAGTGGCAGCAGAGCGTCTTCAGCGGTGCGGTTGCCGATATTGTAGGTGAACTGGACAAAATCCAGCGGTTCCTTGCGCATGATCTCCAGCAGAGGTTCGTGGTCGCGGCCGTGCGAGGTGGTAATGCCGATATAGCGAACCTTGCCCTCATCCTTCCACTGTTTGAGCGTGGCCAGTTGGGTCTGCCAATCGACCAGGTTGTGGACGGCGATCAGGTCGAAATTCTCCACCGCCATGCGTTTTGCAGACAAGTCCATCTGAGCGATACCTTCATCGCGGCCCTCGGTCCACACCTTGGTTGCGGCGAATACCGAAGGCGAGGCGCTCATGCTTCGCAGTACGTCGCCAACCCGGGATTCGGCCTGGCCGTACATGGGCGACGAATCGATGACCGTGCCGCCTCCGGCGAAGAAAGCTTCCATGACTTTGGCGAGGCGAGCTACGGTGGCCTCATCTGCGCCTGCGTCGAAAGTGCGCGAGGTGCCCATACCGATGACGGGTATGGTCTCTCCTGTGCTGGGAATAGGGCGAACAATAGTGGCGGGGCCGCGCCGGAGACCGGGAAAGGCAGCGCCGCCATGGCCGCCAGTGAGGCTCCAAATTTGACTGCGTTTCTGCGAGTGATCATGCGTTGGGTTCCTTGCGGATATAGAGACAGTGTTCCAGCCCCCCAGGCGACGGTCAAGCGACTGCCCTGGGCACACCAGGGCATGGTTTTATGCCAGGCCGTAGTGGTTGTCTGTGTTGACGGGGAAAATGTCCTGGACTCTGACCACCGGCACCGAAAGAAAGTTCACTGCCTGCTCGCAGAATCCTGGCGACGTAAAAAAGGTGTAATGGAAGGCACCACTACTATACTGCTTAAAAGCGATTGATCATTGTTTGTTATGCGGGGCTTTGGAGCCCCTATTGTTGGAGTGATACATGCTGGAAATTTTCGCACTGATTGTGCTGGGTGTGCTTGTGGCCACGGCTATATGGCTGGTGGTAACCATTGGCAATATCCCGGGGAATATGGCGCGGGCGGTCAATCATCCCCAGGCCGACGCCATTTCGGTATTGGCGTGGATCGGTTTGCTTACGCTTGGACTGGGCTGGTTTATCGCGTTGGTCTGGGCAAAGACCAAACCGGTATTTGCCACGGCCGAGCTTGAACAACGCGTGGCGGAACTGGAGCGTCAGATGGAGCAGAAGGAGCCGGCCGCATGATTGCTTTTATATCCATTTGCTATGCGTTGCTCTACATCCTGATATTTAACAAGCTGGGTATCCTCAAAAAAACCATCGGCAACATCGCAGCATTCGCCGGTGTGGGGGTGGTGTTGATCGCCAGTATTGTCTTCATGTGGTACACCTTTGCGCCGATAAGCTCCGATGCGCGTATGTTCAGGTTTATTATTCCGATCGTGCCCAATGTGCGCGGCGAGGTCGTTGAAGTGCCGGTCCAGCCCAATACGCCGCTGAAGCGCGGAGAGGTGTTGTTTCAGATCGATCCGGAGCCATTTGAGATCAATGTTCGCCAATTGGAAGCGCAAGTAGCCCGTCACCAGGCGGAGAGGCGCCTCGCTCAGGTTAATGTGGAGCGTGCGGAGAAGTTGCTGCAGGTGCAGTCCGCCGCCCAGATCGATGTCGATACCTGGACGGCGAACCGGGATATTGCCGATGCCGCCATTCAAAGCGCTGAGGCGCAATTGGATAATGCGCGCTGGCAGTTGGGTGAAACGACCGTCACGGCCCCCTATGATGGCTACGTTGTGAATCTCCAGTTGCGCCCTGGCGGGGTGGTGACAACCATACCGCTGGCATCACCGATGGCGTATGTGTCGACAGAATCGAGCATGGTATTGGCCAGTTTCAGTCAGAGTGCGGTACGCAGAATAGCGGTGGGTGACGCTGCTGACGTGGTATTTACCAATGTCCCCGGGCGCACGTTCTCGGGTACGGTTGAGCGCATAGTCGGTGCCAGCAGCGGTTCGCAGTTCGCGGCGTCAAGTCAGCTGCCAACGTTGACTGGGGCCCCGGCAAATGATCGTTGGGCCGTTCTGGTGGACTTGGATGACAAAGAGTTTGCGCAGCAATTAGCTCAGGGCGCCGGTGGTGCAGTAGCTATCTATACATCTGCGGGTAAACCGGTCCACGTCGTCAGTAAAGTGGCCGTACGGATGAAAGCCTGGCTGGGATACCTGACCTCTCCCTGAGGTCATAGGTTCAGAATGTACTCACTTCTGGCCGTCATTTGCCTCCTGGTTTTTCTGTTCAGCCTTGTCGCGAAGCGGGCTGAACGGTCTATGTTTACCGGTCCCATTCTGTTTCTGCTTGCGGGAATGTTGCTGGGTGAGGCGGGTGCAGGTTGGGTGTCGCCGCAGATTACCCCTGATGTACTGCGCGTGCTGGCGGACATTACGCTGGCGCTGTTGCTGTTTGCCGATGGTGCTCACTCGGATCGGGCATCGTTGCGCGATCACGCCCAGTTGCCTGTGCGTATGTTGGCCATTGGTATTCCCGGCTCCATCTTGTTGGGTGTGGCCGTGGGTATTGTGCTACTGCCGGCATTTGATCTCTGGCAGCTGGCCATTATGGCGACAGCGCTGGCCGCGACGGATGCAGCCCTGGGCAAATCGGTCGTCTCTGATCCCCGTGTTCCCACGTATATCCGCTCCACCCTGAATGTCGAGAGCGGTCTCAATGATGGGCTGTGCGTGCCCATCCTGCTGGTGTTCATTGCCCTCAGCCAATCACATCATGGCGATGAGCCAGGCATGATAGCGCTTGCGCTAACAGCCCAGGAAATTGGCATCGGCCTGCTGGTAGGGCTGACCGTGGCAGGCCTGGGTTTTCAGTTGATTGCCCTTGCGAAAGCACGTGGGTTCATCAACAGTCTCTGGAAGCGGGTGCCCACGGTTATGTTGGCGTTACTGTGCTTCGCTCTGACTCAGTCGCTGCACGGTAGTGGCTACATCGCCGCTTTCTCTGGCGGATTGCTGTTTGGGCATCTGGCACGCCAGCGAGTGCATCACATGGTGGTGGATGCTGAGGGAATAGGCGAAGTCCTGGGGTTGACCACCTGGTTCCTGTTTGGTGCTGCGGTTGTACCTATCGTCTCCCAGCGGCTCAGTTGGGACGTGGTGGCCTATGCACTTTGCTGCCTGACCTTTGTACGTATGGTGCCTGCGCTGGTGTCTCTCATCGGCAGTGGCGTGAGTATGAAGCACGCTTTATTCATGGCCTGGTTTGGGCCCCGTGGGCTGGCTAGTATCGTCTTCGCGATAATTATTCTTCACGAGCAGGTCAAAGAGGGCGATGACATAGCAGTGATCATCGCCTGCACGATATTCCTCAGCGTGATTCTGCACGGTTTAAGCGCTGCTCCATTGGCGCATAGATTTACCAAGTCCTGACGAAGCCAGCGAACTGCTGGCGCTGTATGCGCAGTTATGGTCCGCTGATCTATGAGGTTTCCTTGGCGAGGCGAATTTCGAGCGGTTTCAAGGTGTCCAGATGAACATCCCGCTGCGGGAAGGAAATGACAATACCCGCTGCGTTGAACTTGTCATTAATGATAGTGCGCAGCTCGGTCCAGGCGCGTGGACGTTCTTCCGGCACGTAGCAGCGCAACCAGAGCAGCAGCGAATTGTCGCCGAAGTCCTCAAAGGTGGCAGTGGGCTCTGGCTCAGTTTGTACCAGCGGTACCTCGCGAGCGGCTTCCAGCATCAAGTCCATGGCTTTGCGAACATCCGTTCCATAGGCTACACCGACGGGAATCACCACCCTTACATTGGATTCCGACAACGACCAGTTAATTACCGGCGTGGTGATCAGTTCCTTGTTGGGAATAAGATGTTCCTTGCCTTCGAAGGTCTGCAAAACTGTGGCTCGAGCGTTAATGCTCTTCACCGTACCTTCGGCGCCGCCAACACTGATAATGTCGCCTACCCTCACGGGCCGTTCGAAAAGTACAATCAGGCCGCTGATAAAGTTGGCAACAATTTCCTGCAGGCCAAAGCCAATACCTACACCCAGGGCGGCCACCAGCCACTGCAATTGCGACCAGTCCCAGCCCACCGTCGCGAGGAACATTGAGACGCCGATGGCAACAACGGTGTATTGCATAATAATGCTGCTGGCGTAACGCGCGCTGGCGCTAACGTCGACCCACTCCAGCAGGAATAAGGTGACTAACGACGGAAGGTGCTTGGCGACCAGTGCGGTCACCACCAGAATGAAGATGCCTACCACGAGATCCATCAGAGTGACGGTGCGCAGGGCGCCCGTTGGATCAGCGGGATCATCCACTTGCCAGAGTCCCACGGAGTCGAGCAGGATGGAGCCCGGCAAACTCGGAGACCAGATAATCCACAGGCCAGTGCCCAGCGCGACGAATCGGATCAGCATTAGCAGCTTGTCGTGTGCTTCTGACAGCGATTCCACATCCACCAGGTCGTCGATTTCCAGGTCGGTTTCATCACCGTCCTCTTCCCTGGCGCGCAGCTCTTCCTTGGCTTTGCGCTCCAGGCGCGCACGGAGGATGAGCAGTGCGCGCTCGAAAATATCGTTGAAGATTTTGACTGCGAAGACCAGCACGATGCTGAGGATGATGGCGTCCAGGTAGATCTTGGCGGCAAACAACAATCCCAGGGTGAGCATGCCGAGGGTGATGGCGGGCAGCAGTATCATGAGGCGCAGGAAGACGCGCAGGTTGCGGTTGTCGTGAAAAAGAGGGTCGCGAAGCAGCCGTAAACTGATGGTAATAATCGTAGTGGCTACGGCCGCCGTTGAGGTGGCCCCCAGTGGGCCGCCGCTGGATGCCGAATCCAGTTTCAGCATAATGGTTTCGACCAGCAGGGCAATAAGAATCAGGGGGCCAGACCAGCGCAGTTCTTTGCGTAACACTTCCAGCATACGCGCGTCCCATTTCAGGAAGCGCCGGCCAATGCCCATGGGGCTGAGCAGTTCCTTCACCAGTAACAGGGCATACAGCCCGACCGCCACGAACTGCAGGGCAGGCGCGAGCGCCTCATACAATGAACTGGTTTGTGGGAGCTGATAGAGGAACGCGCTGGCGATGTAGACGGCGAGCGGTATCGGCAGCACCAGCAGAGCGACGAGGCAAAGGCAAAGGAGAATGTTGCTCAGGGTTTCTGCGTTGAGCAGCGCCGGTTGAGCCAGACGGCCGTTGTATATCGATTTAAGGGGCCTGTGCAGGGCAATGACGGCGAACAGTAGCGCGAGTAATACCGACCCCCAGTCGTGAATCTGATAGCCGCGCAGAAGCACGCCTGGGAGATTAAGCCAATCGTCTACTGACGAAACGCTAGCCATCTGGTTGATCAGGGCGCCTGCACCGATGAAATTAAAGTTGCGCACCCACATCAGGTTGCCAACCAGAAAGCGTTGAAAATCATTGGCGACCAGAATGAGGTTGCTGGCAGACTCGTTGTTGTTGAGCAGGTTCTGGATGAGATCGCGCAGCGAGTTGAGATTACTCTCAACCAACTGACGGCGCTGATCGATCATTTGAATGACGAGTTCGCGACTCTCGGTATCGTCTGGCGATAGTGTCGCGAGAATCTCGGAGTTGTAGTCGCGACTGCCGATAATTTTGCGCAACTCTTCGTCATAGTCGATGTAGTAGAGTGACAAATTAGCCACCCGGTCATTGTTGTTGCGCACCTGACGTCGAATACTGTCTATGTTGGGTAGGCTCTCGAGCATCTGGATCATGACCCGACCGAGAATCTCCTTGCGCCCGGCCACATCCAGCCGACGTTTCATGAGCGAGTAATCTGATTCCATGCTCTCCAGCTGACGCTTGATCGCGTCCCCCTTGGAGACCGCCTCATCGTTATCGAGAGCGTGCTCGCGAGCTCGCTCAGCGAGCACGCGATTGTGTGCGGCAAATTCGCGCAGCTGCGGCGCCAGGCTGCTGATCTGTTCTTCCAGCTCGGTGGTGGTCACCACCTCTTCTTCAGCGGCTTTACTGCGGGCACTCTCTGCGGCAGTGCGCAAGGCAGCCAGTTCCTGGTCTGCGACTTCGAGGTCGTATGACACTTTCGCTGATTCCGCGGACCCGATCTCCATGCGGGCCGGGCGCGTCAGCAGGTCAACTTGTAACCTGTGTTGTTCCGCATGCAACGCCTGGTCGCGAGCGCTACGCAGCGCGTTTTTTACGCGCTCTTCCAGCGTATCACCGGTCATGTTGGGTGCTGCGGCGTTCTGGGTCAGCAGGCCCTTGAGTTCCGTGAGGCGGTTCTGAATGTTCTCGCGTTGCTGCGGCCACTCGTCCAGTTCCGTGCGCAACTCGTCGCGACGCTGGGCGAGGCTGCTGCGGCTGGCCTCTAACAGCGTAACTTCGCTTTCCAGTTGTTCGAGCGTCGCATCAGCTGGCACCAGGCTATCCGAGTCAGTTGCTTCACTGCGTAACGCATCCAAGGCGCGCTTGAGGCGCTCGGCCTCTTCGGGGGCGGACTTGGCCAAAGCATTGAGTTGCTCGGCCTGCTCGGTATTGCTCTGTGCGTCTCGGAGCTGTTGCTGGGCGGCCTCTAGCTGGGTGGTGAACTGGGTTTTGGCCTCATCGCCCAGCGCAGTGTCCAGATTTACCTGATCGATTAACGCGGTGAGTTTGTCCTGAGTGATTGGCGCTGGCTCGCTGGTTTGCTGCGCATTGACACTGATGGCCAACAGGCACAGAAATACCAGGTGTGCAAAGCTCCATTGCAAGCGTGTCATCCCGTTACTCCTGTGTCCGGGCCACCTGTCAGTCCCGGTTGAGTTCTGACCTGGCTGTGGCTAGCAGGTCTGTGAAAATACGAAAGCTTTCATTGGCAGACAGGCGTTCCTTGACCAGTAAATCAAACGCCTCCTGTTCCAGTGTGTCCAGTTCGCCGAGGCGTTCCGTGACCGATCTGGAGGCGTCCTGCCGAATATCCATGATTCGAGTATAGAATACGTCAATCCGATCTTTCTTCGTTCGCTCGCGCCAACGTGCAAACGCCAGAGATGCTGAGATCAGCAGGAACGATACATATACCAGCATGTTGATAGTTTCGGCGTACCTTTCGATAAATCCAGGGTTGTCTCGCTCAAAGTAGGCGCGAGCCCCGCGGTGCAGCGGAAAACTGAGGTCCAGGGGGTCGAAGGATTCGTTGATGCCGGCAAACAAGTGAGGTGCAATGGCGGTGAAGCGTGGTTTCTGCTCCAGAAACGTGCGCGTCAGTTCGTAGATGCTGGCCTCAGAGACATCCTTGCGGGCGATGAGCAGGGTGTCGACGGCGACTGTGGCAATGTCGGTTTCGTTGCCTGGCAGATCATAGGTTAGCGCCGGTATGGTTTTGGGCTTCATGTTTGGTGCAGTGTAGCCGATACCTTCTTTGTAGAACTTGCCCTGCGGGTTTAGTTCATTATCCAGCGATACCAGTGAGTAGCCGGGTGTGGCCCAGGGGGTGTTGCTGGGGTCGATGGGGCCGAAGTACACGATGATGTCTGTGGTGCCGGGGTCAAAGGCTTCGCTGATCGTGTACTGGTCTGGTGTCAGCCCCATGCGATGGGTGACCAGTTCGATAAAGCGGATGCCGGCAGCGGAGCGATTGGCAACATAGAAATCTGCCCCGTTGAGTGGGTTGCCCAGGTCTTCAGGCTCGAGGTCATCCCGGGCGAGTATATGCAGGACACTTTCGAATACGGGTAGCACCGTGCGTAAGCCTTCAACAAAGGGCGTACTGTTTTCGAGGAGTGCGAGATCGGCAAGGTCAGAGGTGAGCGCGTCCACCGACGATGTTCCCGGCGGCGCCTCCGCCGGAATAAGCGTCAGTTTTGATTGGTCTTCGAAGATGGCGTGGACCGCGTCTGAATCGAATTGACGGTATTCGGCGATGAGTATGCGGGCAGAGCCCACGGTGGTGTCACAGCTGATCAGCAAAAGCGTGGCTAGCAGCAAGAGGGCGCGATAAGTCATTCGCTAAGTGTAGGCCAAAGGCTTGTTTAGCGAAACGCAGTGTCGGCGCCATGGCCAAGCTCAGTGTTCTATGCTGATAGAGCGCAAAGTGGGAAGCTCAAAGGAGGCTACTCATGTTTTTTCTGCGTCTTTTGCGCCTGGCCTGGCTGCCAGTCTGCCTGTGCATGTCGCACTCGGCTATGTCATCAGAGAGTGCAGATGTATCGCCTGCTACCGATGAGGTGGTTTTGAATAATGGCTCGCGCTTCGTTGGTGAGCTCACAGATATGCGTGATGGAGCTGTACAGTTTGCAACGGAGTTGCCGGCACGCTGGAAATTGCCGTTGAGCATATAGCCTCGATAACTACTGGCGGTACGGTTTTTGTGCAGATGGCTGATGCATCGGTTATCGAAGATTTGCCGCTACACATCGAGGGGCACGAGCTGCTAGTGCCCGGTGAGCAACTGCCTCTCCCTCTAGAGACCTTGCGTGTGGTCAATCCTGAACCCTGGGAGTTGGGCGAGGGCTATAAGTGGACGGTGGATATCAGTTTTGCGTTTTCGATTGAGCGGGGTAATAGCCATTCTTACGAATTGGATTACGCGATGAACACTGTGTGGCAGTGCCAGGATGATCGCTACATCCTCAAGCTCAGGGGTGAGCTTGACGAAGCCAACGACAATAAGAATGCGGACAACTGGAACATTATCGGCAAGTACGATTCCTATTTTGATCCGCCGGATGGGGAGGCATTTGGCAGCCGCAATTACTGGGGCCGGCACATGTACGCGGAGGAAGATCAGTTTGCAGACCTCAATTTGCGTTATTTTACCGGACCCTACATCGGTCGCGACTTTCTCATCCGGCCGAGGTTTAAGCTGTCTGCCGAAAGCGGCCTGTCCTATGTCAGTGAAGACTTTATCAACGCCCGTGTTCAGGAGTATCCCGGTGCCACCTGGAATCTGGAGCTCAGCAGTGATTTTCTGGGTGGTGATTCCAGCCTGTATATGGATCAGCTGGGAGTGTGGAATCTGTCGGAAACGTCGGACATGGTCATCAACACGTCTTTTGGCCTCTCTTTCCCATTGCTACTGGGGTTCGAGGCCGCCGCGGAGATTCTTCTGGAGTACGATTCAGGATCAGTGGAGGGCGTTGAACGCATGGATGAAACCTATGCCCTGCGGTTGGGTTATTACTGGTAGCGGCGCTGTAGGAGCAGCGCGGCTGTCACGCTGCACATGAAGAGGCGCTCGACGGCTACATCTTGGTGGTAAAGGTCAGCACAAACTGCGGACCTTCAATATCGATGGCCCCGACGGTGTCGGAGAAGTCCAGTTCCGCTGACATGTAGCGCACGCCAAAGCCTAGGTGCTTGCCCTTGGCATAGCGATAGTCGAGGCCGGCGCGCGCGTAGTAACCCACATCCCAGTCGGAGGCTTCCGAGCCGTTAACCACGATGGTGCCGCTGGGCGCCGCCACTTCCTCGTCTTCCAACTCCAGCTTGCCATACATCAGCATGGGGCCGGCGCCGGCATAGGCTGCCAGTTTGGGCGCCAGGCCGCCGCGTACATAGGCGCCCAGGTGCATTTCACCCAGGAACAGACCGTTGTCCAGATCAAAGCGAATGACGGCGCCATTGTCGCCGCCGATAACGCCTGAGACACGGGTGTCGCTGCTTTTCCAGGAAATGCTGCCGCCCGGATTAATGCCCCAGCGCCAGGTGTCACTGCCCCCCCAGGCGTATTCGGCTTCGAGGCCGCCGCCGAGCATGGATGAGGGGAATTCCACATCGGCGATCTCGCCGCCCAGCTTGTCCCAGCTTGCGCTCTGGTCATCCAGTTGCAGGTTACCGATAAAGCCCTGGTAGAGAGGTGCGTATTCAGTTTCCTGATCGGCATGGGTCGCCAGGGACGTCAGCCCGAGCATTGCCGAGCACAGGGTAAGGGGGAGTAGAGATTTCATCAGCTGTTCGCCAGCATCCATTTGCGTAGTCGGTTGGAGTCACCAAAGGGGGTGAGTTTGCCGAAGGAGTTGAGCAGCACGATAGAGACATCCTCGCCTTCGATATTGGCCTGCATGACGAGGCAGCGCCCGGCTTCGTTGATATAGCCGGTTTTGGACAGCTCGATATCCCAGCTGGCGTTTTTCAGCAGGCGGTTGGTATTGCCATAGGTGAGGTGGCCGCGACCGCGATACGGGTATACATCTTTGCGGGTTGTGGTACTGGCCTCGGTAATCAGCGGGTAGTCCTCGGCGGCTTCAATCATTTTGGCCAGGTCGCTGGCGGTGGATACGTTCTCTGACCTGAGGCCGGCGGGGTCTGCAAAGTGGCTGTTGTGCATGCCTAACTCGCGGGCTTTGCGATTCATGTCGGCGAGGAAGTTATCCATGCCACCGGGGTAGGTTCTGCCCAGTGCGGTGGCAGCTCGGTTCTCCGATGACATCAGTGCCAGCAGGAGCATTTCGCGGCGGGTCAGGCTGGCGCCGTATTCCAGGCGCGAGCCGGTCAGTCGGATCAGATCGCGATCGTCCTTGGTAATGGTGATTTTTTTATCCAGGGAGACGCCCGAGTCGAGAATGACAATGGCCGTCATCATCTTGGTGATGGAAGCAATGGGGCGAACGGTGTCTACGTCCTTGCCGTAGATCAGGTTGCCCTTGTCATCCAGCACAATCGCCGAGGCGGATTTCAGCCCCGGGTTGCCCGGTAAGTCGGTAAATTTCGAGGTGCCCGCTAGTGCGGATGTCGTTGCACAGGCCCAGATGGCCAGCCCCGTGCAGAGGTTTCTGGCAATTCGCATGGTCTTCACGTCCCGCATGGGGTTAATAATAGTTTTCGACCATTTTGCCCCAGCGAGGGCTAAATCACCAGCATCAGCCGGGCTCTGACTCGGCCCCTGCTTCCACCCGTAGCAGGCCCCGGAAGGCCCGGCTGGCGGTGGCATCGCCGGCCAGCACCCGCGAAACATCCTGGGCAATAGGCATCTCCACGCCATGTTGGGCCGCTAGGGCCATGACCGCCGGCGCACTCTTCGCGCCTTCGGCCACCATGGTCATTTCCTCGATGATCTCTTCCATGCTGCGCCCCTTGCCCAGCTCAATGCCCACGTGGCGGTTGCGGCTCTGGGCGCTGGTGCAGGTGGCAATCATGTCGCCCATGCCCGCTAGGCCCGCAAAGGTTTCTGCGCGGCCGCCCATGGCGGTGCCCAGGCGGGTGATTTCTGACAGGCCGCGGGTAATCAGTGCTGCCCGGGTGTTATCGCCGGCGCCCTGGCCGTCGCCCATGCCCACGGCAATAGCAATAATGTTCTTGAGGACGCCACCCAGTTCGCAGCCGATCACATCGGTATTGGTATAGACCCGGAACAGACCGCTCTTGAAGACTTCCTGAAGTTCCTTGACGATGATTTCATCTTCCATGGCAATGACGCTGGCCGCTGCTTGCCCGGCCATAATCTCCCGGGCGAGGTTGGGGCCGGTCAGCACGCCCACCGGGTGCCCCGGCAATTCCTGTTGGATGATTTCCGTCATGCGCAGCTGGGTGCCGCGCTCGAGGCCCTTGGTCAGGCTGATCACAGGCACCCAGGCACGAATGTGAGTCCTTACTTCCTGAAGCACGGTGCGGAAATTCTGTGAGGGTATGCCCATGACAATCACATCGGCACCGGCGACCGCCGCGCCAATATCACCGGTGGCTTTGAGGTTGTCATGAAGTTTGGCGCCCGGCAGGTATTTGCTATTCCTGTGCTGTTCGTTGATCTCGGTGACAGTGCCTTCGTCGCGCGCCCAGATTGTCACGTCGGTGTTGCGGGCTACCAGCGAGGCCACGGTGGTGCCCCAGGAACCACCGCCGAGAACGGCGACCTTCAATTGTTTCATGCAGTGCTCCTTACACAGACCCGCTATTGGCGACACCAATCGCCCTGATGACATCGATGCGCCTGATCATTTCGCGCAGCTCGCGTGCGACTTCCAGGCGTTTTTCCTTGAGGTCGTCTGCGCCGCCCTCGGTCAGCTGGCGGCTTTGCAGCATTTTATAGGCATTCTTGAACAACAGCTTGCCGATAGACGATTCGCTGGAAATGCGCCGCTGTAGATACACCTGGCGGCCATACGTAAGTGCATCGGCAATACACTCTGCCTCTTCCAGTGAATCATACGCCTCCTTGCGCGCCAGCATGGCGGCGACCACTGAGTAGGCTTCGGTATAGGTCAGCAGGGTGACGTGGGCGACCAGCGGCGTCATGTTCTGGAGTAGCGCGCCAAACCCGGCGGCACCCTGGCCGACGAGGGTCTCCCAGTCTTCGCTGTAAAGCGACATCTCGTCGCGAATCTGCTGGTGGAATTCTTCGGTCGGTGCGTAGAAGAACTCGAACTTGAACAGGTCGCGCATCCGGTCTACCTCGCGCCAGAACACCTCCAGCGCCCAGCTCTCGGGCATTTCGGTGGCTTTGACCAGGGCCAGTTCGATAATCGCCTTGTTGACGAAGAAATGAATGACAGTATTGCGGTAGTAGCTGGCGACTGGATGCTGCTCCAGACCAATGCCGTAGACGACCTCCGGGCCTTCGTCATAGCGGGTGACGATGTTCTCGTCGATCATAATGCCCAGTGGGCCTTCAAGGTGATCACCGAATGCACGGTCGAAATCCGGTGAGATGCGCAGCTGGCGGCTCTCTGCCCAGGCCAGCAGGGCTTCGAGGTCCGCCACCAGTTCCGCCTCGGTGAGCGCCTTGGGCGCGGCACCCAGCAGGCTCATGGTGACCAGCGAGGGCAGGGTAATCGGGGTGACCTGATTGGCTTCCACCGCCACCTCGAAGGCGATCTTGGATAACGCCAGGCGGTCATCGGGGTTGGGCGCCTTGTTGAGTACGACCGGTTCGCCGATATCCATGTAAACCTTGCCCATGGGGCGGGCGAGGCTGCGTACATAGCCGACAAACCACTTCAGGGATTCAGCGCCCTTACCGCGGCCGGTCTGCTCTGTGGCGTATTCCTCGACATCGCGAATAATGTCGTAGCTGATCGAGACGGGGATGATATGGATGTTTTCTGCCCCGGTGTAATAACAGGCCTCCATCACATACTTCAGCAGGCCGTAGCGCGGCGGCATGAGTTTACCCATGCGTGAGCGGGTACCCTCGAAGGACCAGTTCATCGGGAAGCGCTTTTCCATCAGGTAGCCGATGTAGTGGCGCAGAGTGATTTTGTAAAGCTCGTTGTCCTGAAAGCTGCGCTTGATGAAAATAGCGCCGGCGCGGTGCAGCAGGTGGCCGAGAATGGGGAAATTGAGATTCGCCCCGCCAAACATATGCGGCATGGGGAAATCGTTGTCGTACATGACCTTGGGTACGACCATGCCGTCGAGATACGTCTTGTGCGTCCACAACAAAATGGAGGGGTGGTTGCGTACGACGGTGCGTGTTTTCTCAAGCGCCGCCTGGTCGTAGACAATGTCTTCTTCGTAGCCCAGACCCAGGCAGAAGTTGTTAAAGCGGGCATAGAAGTCGATCCAGAAGGAACTGGGCGTGGACACCATCTCCTCCATGTAACCGGCTGCTTCTTTCATGAGCGCGTCTTTCGACTTGCCCGTGGCTTCGGCCAGTGCATCGAGCTCTGCGTTGTACTCGGCACTCGCCATTAGTGCCGCGGCCACGTGGCGGGGCATCTTGTAGCGACCACCTTTCAGCTTGCGCTCCTCGAGGTCGAGGACCACCGCCGCCTGGCGAGCTACAAAGTTGGCAAATTCTTCCTGGGAGACTGTCTGGTCTGTGCCCTGCTGATTCTGGAAGCGTGCCTGCAGGTTGGCCATGGTGTCTGGCGCGCCGGCGAGCAGATTGACGCGCTCCGGGTGCTCCTCGAGCACTTTGCGGCCTTTGCGTGGCGACGGCTTGCGCGGGTCGCCGAAAACCAGATAGCGGAGTCGGCCGCGGTTGTCGTCAGATGACCAGTTGACGCGCAGCGGGGCAATAATGGTGTCTGCCGGCAGTGCCAGCGACATGACTAACTGGCCGCTGTCGAAGCCGGTGCGTTCGTCCTTGAGATCGATCACGACCTGGGGTGCATCGAAGGCGGCCGACGCATCGCTGTGTACCTCGATCCACTTGCGCAGTATCTCCTCGTCGAGGCTATTGCGCGCATCGAGAATAAACAGGACTTTCTGGTTGTTGCGATCTGGCCAGGGACTTTTATTGTCGTAGAACTGTTCCAGGGTCACGCGGTTTACTTCTCCTGCTGCTTGGCTTTCGATTTAGGCTTGGCCCTGGATTTTGGGGCCGCCTTCTTTTTAGCGGCGGGCTTTTTCGCGGCCGCCTTTTTCTTCGCGGGGACTTTACGCTTCTTGGTGGCGGTTTTCTTCGGGGCGGGCTCTTCGGCCTGACCCAGTGCCCGGGCAAACATATTGCGCACATCCCTGACATGATCGTCGATCGAGTCGAGTGTCCACTTGCTGGTGTCCACCGGCGGCAATACCTCGACATCGACGGTGGCCGGGCGGAACACGAAATCGCCTTTGGGTGCTACGTCACCGGCGTTGCGGATCACAATCGGGATCATCGGCACGCCGGCCTGCATGGCGATATGGAAGGCGCCTTTCTTGAAGGGGGCCAGTTTAGGCGACACGGTGCGGGTGCCCTCTGGGGCCAGCACCACAGATTTTCCTTCCACCTGCATGGCCTCGACGAGAGGTTCCATCGACTCGATAGCACTGTTGGCATTGCTGCGGTCGATGAAGACCACACCGCCCATTTCCATCACTTTGCCAATAATAGGCTGCTCAGACTTGATCTCTTTTTTGCCGATCCCGGCAATATCCCGACGCAGCAGGCGGGCGCAAATGACGACATCCGCTTTACTCTGGTGATTGAACACAAATACCGCGGGCCGGTGTGACCACAGGTGTTCTTCGCCTTTGACGTTGAGGTCCAGGCCGATCAGCGCTGAGGCTGTGTCGGCAAACAGCGAAAACGAGAAGTTGTTTGAGGCGCGCCGCGAGCCGGTGAGGGCGTAGATCGGTAGCCCTGCAGCAAAACTGGTGACCAGGCTGCTGGTGGCGGCAACCGAACGCACAAACTGGGTAAGGCTGGGGCGGCCACGGCTGCCGAAGTGGGCGACGGGCCAATGTTTCTTCTGGGCAATGCGCTCCAGTTTGTCGCTGGGGTTGAGAGGGCGTGGGTGGCCCACGCGCTCGAGCAACAGAATGTCGTCGGTGCTGTCCGAGTAAAAGAAGCTCTGATCGAGATCGCCATTGACCTCTGCCGCGAGGTCCTCGGCGGCATCGACCTTGCCCTGACCGAAGCAGGTAGGGCTGACCACGCTACCGGTAAATTTACCGTTGGCCACTTCCAAGTGCGTGCACATCACATGCTCGATATCGAGGTCGCGGGCGGCGGGCTCCACCTGGTACGGGGTGGCCGAGGAAATAATCGATACCGTGTGGCCCTTGGCGATATGTGCATCAATGAGGGCGCGGGATTCCGGGTAAACTTTGCGGGCAATCTGTTTGTTGTACAGCTTCTCGCCGACCTCGTAATAGGTGTCTTCATCGATGCCGCGCATGAACTGGGCGTTGATGGCCATCATGCCGGAGAAGCCCAGTGAGCCCATGCCGAAACTGGTCATGGCTGACATCAGCTCGACAAATTCGCGCGGTGACAGGTCGCCCCTGCGGACCTGCTCACGGATAAAAACAGTGGCCGAGAAACCGGAGATGATGGTCCCGTCGAAGTCGAAAATAGCAAAAATTTGCGGGCCGGAGGGAGACTTCTCGATGTCCTCGAGAAGTTGATCGATATTTGCCATGGAACAACTCTGCAATGGTTAAGCGTGAAGAATAGCGTAATTACATGCGCAATGTATCGGCGTGTGATCGCAAGCGTGACTCAGGCCCGGATAAGGAGGCGAAAAAAAGCCCCGGCGCAGTCCGTGCGCCAGGGCTTGTGTGAGGGGCAATGCTTTAACTTGTTGCCTTTGTAGGTCTTTCCGGCCCGCTACCGGATCAGGTCCCTCTGGCCTTGATGGTTGTCTCTGACAAACGCCCATCAGCGTCCCCCTAAGGTAACTTACCTTCGCGAAGCGCACTCACCCCATGCGTGAGTACGTTTCAGCAAGTTACGGGGTGAGTATAAGAACCTGAAATCAGAGGGCAAGAAATAACGCCATGATATTTTTTTATTCCTGTTTATAACCTTTGGTTATTTCTTCTTGAACAGCAGGGTCATGCGGTCTGATTCACCAATGGCTTCCATGGCCGCCCGCTGCTCGGGGTTGTCTTTGCTGCCACGCAGGCTGGGGGGTAGGCGCCAGACCACATCTTCGGCACCTGGCTTGTCCTTGGGATTGGCGTTGATTTCGCTGGAGGCCACCAGTTCAAAGCCCGCTTCCTCGAACATGCTGATCACGTCAGACTGCTTTAGGTAACCGCGGCTGCCATCGGCGCCTTCAGCTGGGGCACTCTCGGGCAGGCGGTGCTGGACTACTCCCACCATGCCGTCATCGGCCAGCATGGCGCGAACACTCGCCAGGGCCTGGGTGCGGGTACCCGCCTTGGCTTCAAACCGGTTGAGGTTGTGCAGTGCGCGCACGAACAGGAATCGATCGACCGTGCCGATGGCATCCTCGGGCAGGGAGTTGAAGGTAATCCCCTTGGCGTTGATGCCGTTATCAGTGAACCCTGCAACCTTGTTGTCAAAATCATTGACGGCGGCGATGCGCTTTTTGACCCATTCCTCAGTCGCAAAGCTGAACATGGGCCACATACGGGCGACATAGTCGACACCATAGATGGTGCCTTCTGCACCCAGATACCCCGCCAGGATCTTGGTATACCAACCGCTGCCAGGCAGCGCCTCGGCCACGATCATGCCCGGTGCAATCTGGAAAAAGCTGATCGTCTCGGCAGGGTGGCGTGCACCATCGCGTGCGCGATCGGCTTCGCTGCGGGCTTCCACAACAGCAGTCAGGGCAGGATCGATGTCGCTGGCCAGGGTGGTCGTGGTGCCGGCAATCGACAAGGCTGCAACGGCGATGCAGGTTTTTACGAAACGCATGTGGGTTCCTCTAAGTAGGGGCCCGCTCGCAGGGAGCCGGGCGCTGGGCGATGGATGACAAATGCAGGCAATCTGAGCGTAGGCGGGTGTCTCTCCTGACAGTGTGCGCCGGTAGCTCAGTCCCTAAGGCTATATATTGTTAGCGCTTTATCGAGCCAGTGTAGCGGGGATTTCAGCCGGAATATATACTGCGCATCCATTCTCGGCGCATGCCTTGCAACAGGAAAACCCCGCTTGAACGCTTTGTCAGTTTCTCGGCTCGATTCTCAACCCCGGCGAATTCTGCTGGTGCTGCCGACCTGGGCAAGCGACGTGGTAATGGCAACGCCTTTCATCCGCAGCCTCTTTGCCCACTTCTCCCAGGCTGAGATTCACCTGCTGATGCATCGGCGATTGCTGCCGGTACTAGAGGGTAGCCCGTGGATTAATCGTGTTCATTTCTGGGCACCGCGAACCAAAACTGCCGAGGCAAGAGCGGCCCAGCGCGAGCTGATTCATACCCTGCGTGGCTGTGACTTTGATCTAGCGGTTCCGCTCCCTAACTCTTTTCGCAGCGCCTGGCTTTGTTACCAGGCCGGTGCCCGCCGACGGGTCGGGTTCGCCCGGGATGGTCGCGGCTTGCTGCTCACCGACAAGATCGCTGCCCCGAATCGTATCAGGGGCGGTTTCCAGCCCATGCCTTTGTGCGACTACTACGGCGTTCTGGCCGAGGCGCTTGGTATGCCCCATCCGGGAGATCGCGTAGAACTGTTTCTGGTTGACCACGCCGATGCGGCAGTCGATGCCCGGCTCGCCCAGGCCGGTGTCAAACCTCACCAGCCTCTGGTGGTCGTGTCGCCCGGTGGTGAGCACGGGTCGGCTGAGTACTTCGCGGTGGTGGCCGATCAACTGGCGGCGCGCTTTGATGTGGCAATCGTGATCGCGCCTGAGGCGGGTGATGAGTCTCTCGCCTCAGCGATGGCTGATGCCATGAACGCTCCTGCCTGCCTGTTAAGTGCCCCCTGTCTCAGTATTGGTGAGCTGAAGTCGCTGATGGCAGACGCCGATCTCCTGCTGGGTGTCGAGGGCGATCTGCGCCAGTACGCCACCGCTTTCGAGACGCCGCAGGTCACGGTGTTTGGCACTAATGACCCGCGCTGGAGCGCGATATCCCACCGCCTGGAAATTGGTCTGGGATTCGATGGGCGCACTGCTGGCGGCGCCTCCCGATCGAGCGATCGCATTCAGGTACCAACGATTGCGGTGGAAGACGTGCTGGCCGCCTGCGAGGCCCAGTTGAATACTGTTCTCTAGACGCAGGGTTTGCTGGCCGCTGGGGTCATGCTCTAGCGTTGTCGGTAGGGCTATAGTGGATGTCTGTTTAAGCCCTAATAAGAGATATTCACGATGGCAAAAGTTCTGATCACCGGCGCGACCGGGTTTATTGGCAATCACGTGACCCGGCTGTGTCTGGAGCGTGGCCACGAGGTCCGTGCCATGGTTATGCCAGGCGAGGATCGCTCGCCCCTCAATGGCTTTGATGTCGAGTTTGTCGAAGGTAACTTGCTTGATCCCGATTCCCTCCAGCGTGCCGTGCAGGGGGTGGAAAAGGTCTTCCACCTGGCGGCGTTGTTCGCCATCTGGACCAAAGATCCGGATCTCCATTACAAGATCAACGTCAACGGGACCGAATCATTGATGCGCGCGGCACTGGCCGCGGGCGTCGAAAAGGTGGTGTATACCAGCAGCGTTGCCGCCATCGGTATTCCCGGACACGGGGCAATTGCCGACGAGAACACGCCCTTCAATTCATGGCCCTGGGCCAGCGACTACATCCTGTCAAAATACCTGAGCCACCAGTTGGTCAAGGGTATGGTCAGCGAAGGCCTGCCAGTGACCATGGTGATGCCCGGCCTGCCATTTGGTCCGGGTGATCGCATGCCAACGCCTACCGGCACCATGATTATCCGCACCCTGCAGGGCAAGATGAAAAATTACTGGGATGGCGGTGTGTGTCCGGTCGATGTGCGTGATGTGGCTGCGGGTCACGTTCTGGCGATGGAGAAAGGGCGCATTGGTGAGTCGTATATTCTCGCCAACCGTGAAGGGAATATGTGTAACCAGGATTTTTTGCAACTGATCGGGCGCATTGCAGGCGTCGACAATGTGGCAACCACCGAAGTCTCAGGCAAGGTGATGCTGCGCGTTGCCCGGCTGGCCGAGATCTGGTCATCTATTACGGGTAAGGCCCCGATGACCACGGTGAAAAACACCCGCTATGTCCTGCAGCACGGTTATGTGAACCCCACCAAAGCCATCGAGGAGTTGGGCCTGCCGCAGACTCCGATTGAAACAGCGGTGCGCGATTCCGTCGAGTGGTTTCGCGCCAATGGCTATGTTTAGGCGCTGAGCGCTTTCTTTCTGCGGCCTGCCACCGGATACTGGCCGGTATATCACTGACCACCCGGGTGGGCCGTATTCATGCGTCTGTTTGTGCCTCTGGCACTGCTTTTTATTGTGGCACTGTTGCCTCGGCTCTACAGCGCACAAACCCTGGGCTGGGATTGGGACGGCTCGGGCAGTTTTACATTGATCAACTTCGATGAAGGCGGCTCCTGCCGCGCGGCACTGGAGGGCTTTAGTTACTCGCCTTTCATCGGTTACCAGACGATTGCGCTGGCAAGCGCCAGCGGTGCGGTACCGCCTGACGGAGCCGTGGACAGTGCCGCCGTGGCAAAGCGCTATTGCCACTCCCCCCTTCACATTCTGGTGGCGCGCAGTTACTCGGCGTTGCTTGGCGCCGCCTCGGTTGTGGTGCTGGCGTTGCTGGCTATGCAATTGGTGCCGGGTAATCCAGCGGTCGCCCTGTCGGCCGCTGCCCTGTTGGCCCTCTCTGGCTTTCATATCAGTCAGGCTCAAAGTGGTACGGTAGATGCTGCGTCCACGTTCTTTATTTATAGCTTTCTGGCCGTTCTGGCCTGGGCGCTTCGGCGCCGTTCGGCGCTTGCCTACGGGCTGGCGGTGCTGGCCTGTGTTGCTGCGGTATGGGCTAAATACTGGGTCTTTGCCCTGTTGGCCTGGCTGGCCCTGATCCCCTACGACGGATGGCGGTATATACGCCTTGGTTTTAGTGGTGCACGTATTGTTCTGGTGGTTCTGGCTGCTTCTGTGCTGGTTGCGGCGATGGCCAATCCTGCCTGGCCCGCCTGGGGCTTGTTACCGTTGCTGGTGATCTATCTCGCTCTAGTGCCCTGGCGCAATGTGCCTTTGCCCATGGCGGCTTGCTGGCTTGCGTTGCCGTTCCTTTGTTGGGCGGTGCTGCAGATAGACCTTGTGGCCACCTATACCCAAGGGGGCGTCGCCGGCAAATTCGGCTCTGGTTATGCCGCGATTGGTGAGCACAAGTGGCTGCGCAATCTGTTCAATATTCCCATGTGGTTGCTGGTGGCGATTGGCTTGCCAGCGCTGGTGTTTGTGCCTCGCGGTATCGCCGAGTTTTCCAGATTGGCTGAAGATCGCCGACTGTGGGTGTGCGCGTTGCCAATGCTTGGCTTCGGCTTGTTTATGGCGTTCCTTGCCCCGGTGACTTACTACCGGCATTACCTGCCTCTTCTGCCTGCTGTGGCCCTGCTCGCGGCACTGGGTTTGCACGCTACGCCGTGGGGGCAGCGGCGCTGGTTTCTGATGTTGTTCTTCGCCTGGCCCGCCGCGCTGGCGTGGGATATGGTCAGTGATTATCACAATGACCCGCGCAAGGCTTTGCGTCCCTGGAATGCGGCGCATCAGGACGCTCAGGTGTTCAGCAGCTATTACGTCAATCCGCCGCCTGGGCGCTATGCGTTGTTCCGCCCCGAATACGCCGCGGGTGAGGGCACTGTGCTGCGCCGGGCAGACTACTTAATTCTCAGCGAGAACTGGTATGACACCGCGTTTGCCAACGAGTTAAACGGCCCGCGGGTAAATGTGCCTGAGCGCCTGGTGAAAACTACGCCTGAATATGCGGCGTTTTATCGCAGTGCCCTCGCTGGTGAGCATCCGCTGCTGGTGCCGGACGTTGCCTATGACCTGCAACACTTTATGCCGGAATTGCTTTTCCATCGCGCCCTGTACGGCAATGTGCAGTTGTTTGTCGGTGATCTTAAAGTATTCCGAATTCGCAAGTGAGCATGCTACTGTGACCGCCATATAAAGAGCGGAGCATTGTCTTGCAAACCCTGACGGCGGTAGTGCCGGTCTATAACGAGGCGGAAGTTCTCGACGCTTTCCACGCACGTCTGACGGCAGCGTTAGCCGGACTGGATCTGGACTGTCGGGTGCTCTATGTCGACGACGGTAGTGACGAGCCCTGCGCGGTTCGGCTGCGTGAGCTGGCGCACGAGCATGACAACGTCGGGCTGCTGGTGTTGAGCCGCAATTTTGGCAAGGAAGTGGCGATTAGCGCCGGGCTTGATCACGCCGAAGGCGACGCGGTAATACTGATTGATGCCGACCTGCAGGATCCCCCCGAGTTGATCGCCACGTTTGTGGAGCAATGGCGTGCCGGATACGACGTGGTGTATGGGCAGCGTACCGAGCGGCGTGGCGATTCCAGACTCAAGCGTGCCACGGCTGCCGTTTACTATCGCGTTCTCAATGCGCTGAGCGAGGTTGAGATTCCGCAGGACGTCGGTGATTTCCGGTTGCTGAGCCGCCGTGCCGTGGACGCCCTCAATGCACTACCCGAAAGACACCGTTACATGAAAGGGCTGTACGCCTGGATCGGCTTTTCCCAGGCGGCTGTGCCCTATGTGCGCGAGGCGCGCGCCTCTGGCAGCAGCAAGTGGAGCTATTGGCGGCTGTGGAACTTCGCGATGGAGGGGATAACCTCCTTCTCCACATTACCCCTCAAGGTCGCCACCTATCTGGGCATGTTGGTTTCCAGCCTGTCGTTTATGTATGGCCTGTATATGCTGGTTAAGACGCTGATCTGGGGAAACCCGGTGCCCGGTTACCCGTCGCTCATCGTGATTGTGTTGTTTCTCGGTGGGGTGCAGCTTATGTGCCTCGGGGTGATCGGCGAATATCTGGCGCGCACCTATACCGAGAGCAAGGGGCGCGTGCTTTATCTCACCCGGGAGTATCACCCGCCTCGTGACTGACCCGCGCGATCGAACCGAACTCGCAGTAGCGCGCATTCTCCTGTATTGCGCCGGTGCAGTGCTGTTTCTATCCTTTGGCTATACCGAGATGGCCGGCTCCGACCTGTGGTGGCATATTGCCGCAGGCCGGGAGCTACTCCAGACAGGGAGCCTGTGGATGGTGGATGACTGGTCGTTCACCGCCCGTGGCGATGACTGGCTAAACCACGAGTGGCTGGCTGACATTCTGTTCTATAGCTGGGTGCAGCTGTTCGGTCTGCCGTCGCTGGTGTTCTGGAAGTGGTTGGTAGTGATCGCCACCTTCCTGATGCTGCAGCGGGTGTTATGGCGTCAGGGCGGCAATGGTCTGGCGGCCTTCCTGGGCGCGGCCATGGCGGCCGCATTAGCGGAGCCCTTCGTGGATATAAGGCCGCACCTATATACCTTGCTCGGCTTTGCCGTGTTGCTGTGGCTTGCCCTTGAGCGATCTCCCTCCCGCCTGTGGCTGGCACTGCTGTTTCTGGTCTGGGTAAATCTGCACGGCGGCTTCTTCTTCGGCCTGATGGCCCTGGCGATCCTCATCTTTCCCTGGCGTGATTTCAGCTGGCAGCGCTTTGCAGTGGCGGTGGTGACGGGCTTGGTGTGTGTGGCCGCGGCGGCGCTGAATCCTTCAGGGATAAAGACATTTCTGTATCCGCTGGTGTACGCCTTTGATCAGACTTCACCGTTTCGAGAGTTAGCCGAATGGCATTCCCCGTTCCGTCCAGGTGGGATTCAGGCGCCGCTGTTTTTCTACGCCATGTGGCTGCCGGCCTTTGCTGTTTTCTATGCCGTGCCTGTCGTACGCGAGCGCACCGGCGTGCCCTGGGCAGCGCTGGCGCTGTGTGCATTGAGCCTTGCCATGGCGTTGACTAGCCGTCGGTTTATCCCCCTGTTCGGTATGTCGCTAGCCTTGTTACTGACTCCGCTGCTTGCGCTCGCATTGTCGTCGATTCGTCATCGCGTTCTGCAGGTGGGCTTCGCGGCGGCATTTCTGTTGATAGCGCTGATGCGAATGCTGCCCTTCAATTTGCAGGCGGCGCCTAACTTCCACTACCTCACGGCTGAATACTCCTACCCCACAGATACGGTCGACTTCATGTTGGCCAATAATTTAAGCGGCAACGTATTTGCATTGTACAACTGGGGTGGTTATCTGCATTTACGCAGTGATGGCCAGTTGAGCGTGTTTATCGACGGTCGCGCGGATACGCTGTACACCGCCGGTGACTACTACGCCTATCTCGCCGTGCAGCGCGCGGAGCCCGCCTGGATTACGCTGGTAGAGGAATCTGGTGCGGATTATTTCCTGTGGCCGATAGGCCGCAGCGGCGGTGCCGAGAAGTATCGCCAGCTCGTGGCAACCGGGCGCTGGCGCGCGATCTACCAGGATTCGGTTTCCTGGCTGGCGGTGCGTGAAGGTGTGGATTTACCGGTGGAAGTTGTCGCCCCGCCGGCGTCGCCACTGCACTTGCTCACGCAAGGTGTTCTCGCCGCAGGGGAGGGGCGCCCGGACGAGGCGCTGGCGATGGCCAACCAGGTTCGGGAAACACTCCCCTGGCAGCGCGGCGCCTGTCAGCTACAGCTGGATATGCTGCGCCGACAGGGCCGTCTGGATGCGGCTCAGGCGGTGTACTGGGATTGCCTGAGCTATTTCCCTACGCGCTACCTACGCTAGCTTGCGGCCAGAAACTCGCGGGCAATCTCTTCGCCCAACTGGCCGGTCAACTGAGCGCTGTTGCCCATGCTCAACTCGATCTGGCGCGCCTGCAGGCAGTAGCGGAACAGCGGGTAATCGCGGTCGACACCCGTGCCACCATGGCAGTGCTGTGAAGCCTGGCTAACCCGGTGAGCGACATCGCCGCACCAGATCTTGGCGATGGTCACAGCTTCTTCTGCGGGCCTTCCCTGATCGATCAGCGATGCTGCCTGCTGGGTGACCAGGCGCAAGCACTCGATGTCGATGTAGCAATCGGCGACCCGATGGCTCACCGACTGGAAGGTTGCAATGGCGCGACCGAATTGCTCACGTTCGCTGGTGTAGGAACCGGTGATGCGCATCATCTTGTCGCACAACCCAAGCATGGATGCACACAGTGCAGTGCGGGTTGCCTGGGTCGCCCAGTTCATCGCGTCGACAGCTGTAGCGCCCGTGGCGACGATGTCTTCGGCGGGCACCTGGACGTTGTCCAATGCTATTTCGTGCCGTAATTCATTGGCTGTCACTAGCTGTGGTGAAAGTGTCACTCCGGCGGCCTTGGGGTCTATCAGGGCCACGATGAGTTGTCCGTCACAGTTGGCGGACAGCAGGATGCGCTGGGCCTGATCGGCCAGGCTTACACAAATCTTGGTGCCGCTGACGGCATAGCCGCCCTCGGTCGCCTTGGCACTGGTGGCGGGAGTGGCGGGATCCTCGTTGCCGTATTCTTCCAGCGCCGCTGTCACGATACTGCCTCCGGCAATCGCCGACAGCCACTGCTCCTTGAGTGCATCGCTGCCAAAGCGTCGGAGTGTACCTGCGGCGCTGACCAGAACCGGCACCACAGGCGCCGGTGCGGCTGTTCTGCCGACTTCTTCGCACAGCGCGGTAAGCGCAAAGAAACCCAGGTCAGTACCACCTTGCGGTTCGGGGATGTCCAGCCCCAACAAGCCCGCCTCGGCGAGTGCTTCCCAGAGCTTGCTGTCAAACCGCACATGTTCGCCGTCGAATGCCTTCAGTTGTTCTACGTCACTGAAGTCGTTGAGAATCTGTTGTGCCAGTTGTTGGACGCTGGCGAGTTCTTCTGCAATGGTGAAATCCATAGTGTTCTCCTAGCGCGTGCGGGGCATCCACAGCCCCGCCATGGCGATAATGTCTCGCTGTACTTCATTGGTGCCGCCGCCAAAGGTGAGGATGGAGCCCACCCGCCAACGGAATTCGAGTTTGCCTTGCAAAATGGCGCCTGGTGAATGTGCCGCAATGCTCCCTGCGCCACCCATGCACTCCAGCAGGAGGCGATAGAGTTCCACAAAGAACTCACTGCCATAGACCTTGGCCGTGGACGCCTTGGCCATATCGAGCGGGCCCTGGTCCATCATCCATGCTTGGTTCCAGCACATGATTTTTAGTGCCTCCAGACCGACCTTCACCCGGGCGAGATTATGCTGCACCCAGGACTGTTCGATCACCTTGCCGCCGCTGGGCGCCTTGGTTTCTGCGGCCCATTCTGCAACGCTCTCATAGAGTGAGTGAACCTGACCGTGCGTGAACAACGACAGGCGCTCGACGTTGAGCTGGCTGGTGATCAGTTTCCAGCCGCCATTGATCTCTCCCACGCGGTATTTGTCGGATATGCGCACGTCCTCGTAGTAAGTGGCATTTGTACGCGCGCCGAGGGTCCGAACCGGGGTGCAGGAGTATCCGGGGGTGTCGGTAGGCACCAGGAACATTGTCAGGCCCTTGTGCTTCTTGTCCGGGTCCGGGTCGGTGCGGGCTGCAAGCCACACGTAGTCCGCGTAGTTGGCCAGGCTGGTCCACATTTTCTGGCCGTTGATTACCCAGTCATCGCCATCGCGTTCCGCTTTGGTGCGCAGGCTGGCGAGATCGGTACCGGCGTTTGGCTCTGAGTAGCCGATGGCAATAGTCACTTCGCCGCGCTTTACACCGCCAACGACTTCTTCCCGAACCTCGTCGTTAGCGTTCTTCGCAAGGACTGGGGCGACAGCCTCGGTGGTGAGAAAGGGGTAGGCGAAACCCGAGCGAATCACTTCGTCGGTGAATATGTACTGTTCGATGTGAGACAGCTCTTTGCCGCCCAGATCCTTGGGCCATGACAGTCCGATCCAGCCATCAGCCCCCATACGCGCGTATTGTTTGCGAAATTCCGGTCCGCCGCCTTCCTTGAGATCGTCGTCTTTCATTTCTTCGAGAAGCTCTGGCGTCATGACAGTTTTCATGTACTCGCGAACTTCCGTTTGCAGTGCCTTCTGCGCTGCGGTGAGTTCAATATTCATTGGTTCTCCCCAACCATTGGGTTCAGTTTTCCGTGTTGCGTATGGCAGTGAGTAACTGGCGCTGCGTTTCAGCATCCCCACTTTCGAAGGTGCATTGCCAGTTGTCGATCAATGTGCCGAAGCGGCTCTTGAATGCCGTTGGCATTTGCGCCAGGTCCTCACAGACCAGAGCAAAATTGTCCAGAATGTCGCCGTCGATCAGGTTGCCAAGTTCGTCCCAGCGGCCCTGGCGCGTCAGGGCGTTAGCCTCTGTCTGGAGATCGCCCCAGCCGTGCAGTTCCAGCACCGGACGATAGGCGGGTGTTGAAGCATAGAAGCCGAGCTGGGCCTTCACTGCCTGCAAATTCTGTTTGAACGAGGCCTCGTCAGTGCCGCAGACCACCATGGCCGGGCAGTTGATCTCAAAGTCGCTGCGCTCGCGGCCAGACGTTTCCAGGCCGCGCTCGACGGCAGGCAGGGTGACCTCGCGTAGGTATTTTGGGGTGGTGAAGCCGTGGGCGATCATGCCGTCGGCTACCCCCGCGGCAGTCTCTGTCATCAGCGGACCCACTGCAGCCACATTGACCCGCGGCGCCTCGCAGCCGTTATTGGGTGGCGTGAACATGGGTGTCATCAGGGTGTGGTTGTAGAACTCGCCCTCGAAGGCGAGCTTCTCGCCGGTCTGCCAGCTGTGCCAGATGGCCTTCATAGCCCGCACGAATTCACCCATGCGCGCAGCCGGGCGCGACCACGGCATACTGAAGCGGCGGGTGATGTGCGGCTTGATCTGCGAGCCGAGTCCCACACTGACGCGACCACCGGAAAACTGGTTAATGTCCCAGACCTGCTGCGCAACGGTCATGGGGTTACGGGCAAAGGCAACTGCGATAGAGGTCGTCAGGCGGATGGCCTGGCTGTGCTCAGCTGCCATCAGTAATGGCAGGAATGGGTCGTTGTTGATTTCGGCAGTGAACAGCGCGTCGTAACCACGGTTTTCCAGTTCCGCAGCGGCAAGAGGGGCCATGGCCAGGTCAGATCCCAGCATGCCGGACACTTTCACGACAGCTTGTCCTTAAATGTGCGCCAGTAGTCTCGCTACCATGTCCTCGGCCTGTCCGGCGTAGGCGCCGCCAAACAGGTTGTAGTGATTGAGCACGTGGTAAAGGTTGTATAAGACTTTACGCGTGCTGTAACCCGGATCAATGTCCCAGGTATCGCGGTAGGACTGGTAAAAGCGATCATCAAAGCCGCCAAACAGCTCGGTCATGGCGAGATCTGCTTCCCGGTCACCGTAATAGACAGCAGGGTCAAATAGGACGGGTCGTCCCGATTGATCGGCGGCGGCGTTGCCTCCCCAGAGATCACCGTGCAGTAGCGATGGCACCGGGTTATAGCTGCCGAAGAAGACCGATAATACCTCCATCAGGCGCTGGCCGTTGTCGTAGAGTCGAGCCGGGGCACCGTTTTCCTGGGCGAGCCGCAATTGGTAGTGGAGGCGCTGCTCGCGGTAGAACTCGATCCAGCTATCGGTTTGCATATTCAGTTGTGGAGTGGCTCCAATGGTGTTGTCTCGGCTCCAGCCGAAGAAGGTGGCAGAACAGCGATGCATGGCCGCAAGTTGCCGGCCCAAGGCAGCGCTGGACTGTGGTGAGATTGGCCCGAGTTCTATGTACTCCATGGCCAGCCACGCGCGTTTGCCGTCGACCCCGGTGGCGACAGGGCGGGGTGCCCGGATGGTGCCGCTATCCGACAATGCTGCCAGCCCGGCTGCCTCAGCCTCAAACATGGGTAGCCTGTCGCGCTGGTTAAACTTCACAAAGTAGCGGGCCCCGTCACCTTCAAGACACGCCGCCTCGTTGATACAGCCGCCCCCCACAGCCCGGCTGTGTCTGGTGACAAATGGCGGCCCTGTGGCCGCCGAAATCGCTGCCGAAATCCCTTCCCAGTCGCGCAATTTTCCCCCGCTTTGCCGCCTGATATTGGGTGTTGAGCTCTGCGGGCGAGATGCTTATAATGCCCGCCCTCTTCAGGACTATAGCTCAGTTGGTTAGAGCGCTACCTTGACATGGTAGAGGTCCCCAGTTCGAATCTGGGTAGTCCTACCAATACCAAAAGCCCCGGCATTCGCCGGGGCTTTTTTTGCCTTGAATGTCATGCCATCAGCGCATCGGCTCGTATCTATAACCGCCTCTTTATCCGCGCAATTTCATGAACTTTAGCTATCTTTTGAGTACCACCCGTCCTCTGGTTCAATCAAGAGGCAGTGATTGTGCGCACCCAAAGCATTCGCAAGCGCATTCTGGCTACCGCCGTGGCCGCCTCTGCCCTGGCCGACGACAAAGTCCTGCTGTGGGGCGACACCCACCTGCATACCAATCTCTCCCCCCGGCGCCTATATGAACAAGAACACCACATTCACGCCGGATACTGCCTATCGTTTTGCCGGGGGCATGGCGGTGATCGCCGACGATACGCGTGCCAAGGTGAAGCTGGAGACGCCGCTAGATTTCCTAGCCGTGACTGACCACGCTGAGTGCGCCGGCGTCCCCAAACTATTGTGGGGCGGTGACGATAACTTCGTCCAACATGAGTTGCTAGACAGATACCAGCGTGTCCTAAGAGAGAGAGTCGAAACCCAAGGTGGCGGCGAGCGCAGAGGCGAGGCTCGTTCGTGACATAGTTCAGGGCATGACGCTCATTGTTATTTCCTTGCGTTGCGAATCTGTTTTAGTGGTCGGCGAAAATCACGCGTTGTGGCTGTGATTGCCAATAGGGCACCCGGGGCATGTAGGCCTTGTCTACCTCGGGGCGCTTGATCTTCAAGGTCGGTGTCACGATGTTGCTCTCCACCGTCCAGGGCGTTGGAAACACGATGATTTGTGACAGGTTTTCGTGTTTGTCCAAAGAGGCGTTGGTTTCTGCCAGTAGCGATTCCAGCTCACGTTGCAGCGTCGCATGATCATGGCTGGCATCCTCGGCCAAAGTTACCAGCGCAATGGGCTGTGGCAGGTTGGCGCCCGTGACACACACAAGCTCCAGGGCGGTGTGCCGCTGCAACTTGTCTTCTATTGGCGCAGGGGCGACGTACTTGCCCTTGCTGGTTTTGAAAATATCCTTGATACGACCGGTGATTTTCAGGTGTCCGTCGGCACTGATTTCGCCCTTGTCGCCAGTGTGAAGGTAGCCTTCGCTGTCGATGGTTTGAGCGCTGAGCTCGGGTTCTTTGTAATAGCCGAGCATATTGGTCGGCGACTTCACCAGAATTTCGCCCTCGGCAGAGAGTTTGCAAATCACATGGGGGTTGGCATTGCCCACATAGCCGATACGGGCCTGGCCCGACTGGGTGGAGTGCGAGTAAGCGAAGTTCTCGCTCATCGCGTAGCCCTCGAGAATGTCGATGCCGAGATTGCTGTACCAGCGCATCAGCGATGTCGACAGAGGAGCAGCGCCGCTGATGGCGATGCGTAGCTTGTCCATGCCCAGTGCACCGGTAAGTTTGCGGCGAACAATGCCGGCGACAATCGGTAACCGCAGAAGCCGCTCAAGTTTTTTCTCCGGGACCTGTTCCAGCACCCGCTGCTGCAGCTTGCTCCAGATTCTCGGTACGGCGAAAAATAGGGTGGGTCGAGCCCGGCGCAGGTCGTCGGCAAACGTGTCCAGTGAATGGGTGAAGTAAACCCGGAAACCGTTGTATAACTGATTGATTTCTACTGCGGCGCGCTCGGCCACGTGGGCCAGGGGCAGATAGGAAAGCATGCGGTCTTGTTCGCGGGTGTCGTACAGATCTCCGGTCAGTTGGCCCACTGTCGCCAGGTTTGCGAATGAGTGCATCACGCCTTTGGGCATGCCTGTGGTGCCGGAGGTGTAAATAATCGTTGCGAGTGCTTCCAGTGGTTGAGCCGGTTCGCCGGGCATTGGTAACTGTTCGCGCAGGATGTCGCCCCAGCGAGTCGTCCCTTCTGCAATCTCAGTCGAAGCCAGTGGCAGGCTGATCAGAGACACCTGTTCCGGGATGCCGGCGCGAATGGTCTCCCAGTCCTGCAGTTTGCCCACGAACATGATCTCAGCTTCGCTGTGTTCAAGCACCTTGCGAACCGTATCTGCGGCGAGAATCGGGTAGAGCGGTACAGAGATGTGGCCCGCCATCCAGATCGCCAGGTCGGCAATAATCCAATGGCAGCAGTTGCTGGACATGAGTGCCACGCGGCTGCCCGGGGCAAGCTCTTGAGCCTGCAGGTAGCTGGCAATCCGCCTGGCCTGCTGGCCCACGTCACGCCAGGTCAGCGACTCGACCTCATCCTCGGGGCCGGGTTGCACGAAGCCGATGTCGTCGGCGTTCTCCCGCTCGCGAGCGTAAAAGGCTTGTAGTGGTCCCCGCTGGATCTCTGGCAAAACGCTGGTCATGGCTGTAGCTTCCCCGGATTGTGATTAGGGTGTTCATATTAGGCATGGCCTGCAGCGCGGGGAGTGGCCCGGGCGATCAAATAAACTGGCTCCTCAGAGCGCGAACTCGTTACCGGCCTCCGTCGCGGTGACTTGTCCGGCTTTGCCGATAATGTCACCCTCCAGCATCCGGGCCAGGGTGCTGCTATTCGCTTCGACATTCGCCAGGATTCTTTCGCCGCTAGGGTTGGTAGCAACGATGAACCCGCGTTGGGGGCCTGTTTTGTCGTAAGCGACGGTATAGGCCTCTACGGTAGCGGTCCCCTCGGGGTTGGCCGCCAGCGAGCAGCGAGGGCTCTCGTCTACCTCAGCCTGCAGGCTTTCCGCATCAATAGGTTGCCAGGGCTGGGTGGGTGGCTCGCTGGAATAGATGCCCACTGAATGTTTGGTCAGGTACAGGCCATTGGCTGTGACCAGGCCGTTGCCGCCAGTCTTGCCCAATTGATCTGCCATCTGGGCAATGGCGTGCAGAGAGTAGTTATTGCCCGGTCCGCCGAAGAAAGGTAGCCCGCCGGTCACGGTAACGCCGCGGTTATCCAGAGGATCAAGGCCAATCTCGTTGCAAGCGATCTCTACGGCGCAGGGAAAACAGCTGTAGAGATCAAAGTGGTCGATGTCTTCAAGCGTCATGTCTGCCGCGGTGAGACTGGCGTTCACCGCCTTGCCAATGGCCGGGGCGCGTTTCAGGTCCGGTCGCTCACTGACATGCCATACCTCGTTGATATCTGTGCCGCTGCACAGGTAGATGCACTGTGATTCGGGAATGCCCAGTTCAGTAGCGTGTCCTGCGGTGGTCATGATAATGGCGGCTGCCATGTCTACCGCCAGCAGTGCATTCATAGCTTTGGTATAGGGATAGCCTATATAGCGGTTGCCCTTGTCGGGCGTGGCAATCGCGTCGGCACTGAGGCATTCCTGACGCCAGGCGTACGGGTTGTCGGCCGCTACAGCGGCCATGCTCGCGCACAATTCGGCAGATAGTGACTGGCCGTTGTTGCTGTGCCGCAGCGCGGACTCAAACAGCGGGTAGGTGTTAATCGGTTCGTACAGACCGTGAGCCTGCTCGATGCTGTTCAGTCCATCCTTGTCTTCGGGGCCAACCATCGTCGGCGCCTCGCAGGGCTCACCCATCCAGCTGCTAATGTCTGCGCCGCTGCGCATGGCACTGAAAAAATTGTGAATAAATTCCGCACCGTTAACCAGGACTGCCTTGAACTGGCCTTGCGCAAGGCGATTAGCAAAGTGGTTGACGAGAAACTGGGGTGTGTTGCCACCTATGCCGGTTTGAAAACACTGGGGGTTATCCAGGCCGACGCGTTCGGCGATGATCCGACCCGGGTTGCGGGGAAGTAGTGGCGCGAGGTTGGGGTCGGTATCCATGATGAAACGCACCGTGGCGATGGCATCCACACTGTCCGCCAGAGCATCGCAGTTGGCATTGGCCAGTACCTGCAGGCTAATCGATTCCAGGGCGTTCAGGGGGGTGCGCTCGGCATCTGGCTCGCGCCACGTGTGCTGAGCGCAGGCAACAATGACGGGTGCATTCGGATTTGACGGCATAGCTTGGTTCTCGCATCGAATATTGGCAGGCAACGAATCTGCGTTTGTGTACGCAAACTGTCAAGCTAACGGCGGCGCACGGCGACATTTTGATTGCCGCGGGCAGGCTTTTTGGTTGCTGCGGATATTGTTCATAGACCGGTGCGGGTTGACCATGAAAGTGTCAGAAAACTTGCGGCGGTCACGCCGCCTTTCATGGAGAACAAGATGTCGCTGGATTTCGATAGCGCACGCATGCACAACCCGGATCTGAATGAGGAGCACGATGCATGGCGCGAGCAGTTGCGCCGCTTTATTGATAAGGAGATTGTGCCCAATGTGGATACCTGGGACGAACAGGGCTTCCTGCCAGCTGAGCTGTGGGGCAAGGCGGCAGCGTTTGGCCTGTTGGGCCTCGGTTACCCGGCTGAATACGGAGGCACCGAAGAGGGCATCGATCTCTGGCACCGCAATATCGTGAGTGAAGAGTTGTCGCGGACCAGTCTGGGTGGTCTGCCGAGTACATTGTTGTCCCACGGTATCGGCTTGCCGCCGGTCGTCGCCTTTGGCAGTGAGGCGCTGAAGGCAGAAGTCATTCCGCTGATTCTCGCCGGAGAGAAGCGCATTGCCCTGGCAATTACTGAGCCCTCGGGAGGCTCGGACGTTGCGAACCTGCAAACCACAGCGCGTCGCGAAGGCGATTACTACATCGTCAATGGCAGCAAGACCTTTATCTCTGGTGGTATGGGCGCCAACTGGTTCACAACCGGGGTTCGCACCGGTGGAGACGGTATGGGTGGCGTGTCGGTGCTTGTCATCCCTGCCGATGCCGAGGGCGTGAGCCGCACGCCGCTGGATAAGAAGCAGGGCTGGTGGTGTTCAGACACGGCCACTATTTACTTCGACAATGTCAAAGTTCCCGCGGTTAATCTGCTGGCAGAAGAAGGGCATGGCTTTCTCGTAATCGCGAATAACTTCAACGGTGAGCGCATGGGTATGTGTGTCATGATGGAGGCGAGTGCGCGGGTGTGCCTGGAAGAGGCTGTGGCCTGGGCGCAGGAACGCAAAACCTTCGGCAAGCGTCTGGCCGATCACCAGGTCATTCGCCATAAAATCGCTGAGATGAAACAGCAGATCAACGCTTGTCAGGCCATGATTAATCACTGCACCCGGGAGATTATCGCCGGCCGCGCGGTGTTTGGAGATATTGCCCTGCTCAAGGTTCAGTGTAGCCAGACCATGGAATTCTGTGCCCGCGAGGCCATGCAGATTCTGGGTGGCATTGGTTACATGCGCGGCAACAGGGTTGAGCGTATTTACCGTGAAGTGCGGGTCAATGCCATCGGTGGCGGCTCGGAAGAAATCATGCGCGATCTGGCCGCGCGCCAATACCAACTATAAAAAACGGTAAAAGATAGTGAGTGAAAATTTGAAGGTAGGGATAGAGAGCTGCATCGCGACATTGACGCTCAATCGTCCGGAGTCCATGAATGCGCTGAACCATGCGTTGTTCATGGAGCTGGAGACCGCGATTGCCGATCTGGGTAAGCGCGATGATGTGGCCTGTGTCATTCTGTGTGGAGAAGGCAAGGCCTTTTCTTCCGGGCACGATTTGCGCGATATCGAAGCGGGGGGAGAGACGGAGCACTCTCAATACGAGGCAACGGTTCTGGAGGCGCTGGCCAGCTTGTCAGTGCCGACCATTGCCCAGGTGCATAAATACTGTTTCACGGGCGCTCTCGAGCTTGCGCTGGCCTGCGACCTGATCTTTGTCGATGAGGCAACAGTGCTGGCAGATACCCACAGTCAGTGGGGGCTTAGCCCGGTATGGGGAATGACGCAGCGCCTGCCGCGCCGTGTTGGCGCCGCCCGTGCCAAAGACATGATGTTCAGTGCTCGACGCGTTGGCGCCGAGGAGGCGCTGCGGATCGGGTTGGTCGATCGGGTGTTTGCAGCCGGCGAACTAGCCTCGCAAACGCGTGACTATGCGTTGGCTGTGGCGAAGAATTCACGCCATAGCCATCATGTGTGCAAGAGCATCATTGAAGCGACTGACGGCTTGCGCCTGCATGAAGGTCTGGATTACGAATACACCAACAGCCCCGGCGTCTGTAGCGATATGCAGGCAAGGGTGGCGGCATTCACCAGTAAGTCCTAAGATTTTTTCTCGCGGGCCGTATACGCCCGCGGCGTCACGCCTGTCCAGCGCTTGAACGCGCGGAAGAACGAGGTCGGCTCAGAGAAACCAATGCTCTCGGCCACCTCCTCAATGCTCATGACACCTCGGTTAAGGTTGTAAATCGCGGTATCCCTGCGCAGGTCGTCCTTGAGCTGTTGATACGAGGTGCCTTCCTCGCGCAGCCGTCGGCGCAGTGTGCCGGTGGTGGAGTGTAGCTGGGACGCCACCCATTCGAAGTCGGGAAATTCATCAGCGACGCTGGGCTTGATCAGTTGAGTGACCTTGGCCACGTGGCTGTTGCGCTCATCCGGGCTCGCCATGAGTTGAGCGCCGGGAATTTTCAGGAACGCTTCAAGATCGGCCTCGCTGCGGACGATGGGAGCATCGAGATAGTTGGCACTGAAACTAATGCAATTGCGGTTGCGGCTGAAATGAATCGGCGCACGGTACAGCAGGTTGTATGCCGCAGCGTGCTCCGGCCTCGGGTGTGCAAAACTGGCACTCTCAAGCGGAATATTCTGACCGATCAGCCAGCTCGCCAGGCGATGGATAATCGCCAGGAAGGACAGGACCAGCAGCCGCTGTGGTTCGGAATCGTCGCCCAGAGGGGCAAACACATAGTGGGCAATGCCGTCGACGACCTCTACTGATGTCACACTGCAATCCGTAGTGACCGAATGGAAGGGCGTGGCGCGCTCGATAAAGGCGCCCAGCGTAGGCGCGTGAATACAGGCGTAGCAAATCAGTGCGAATGTGCCCGGCCTGGAGGGTTGTTCCACCAGTCCACAGTATTCATCGTTGAGCTCGGCGGAAATCAGATCGACCAGGGCTGAATACTGGGCGGCCGGAATGCGCGCCCGTGCGCCGTCAACCACCTCCCTTGAGATGTCCAATTGCTCCAGCGCAGCCTCGATGTCACAGCCCTTCAAGGTGGCGCCGTGCAGCAGTGCGCGGACAAATACAGCGGGTACTGTCGATATTTCCATTCAGTTAAAGCCTTATAAAACAAACGCTTAGCGCGTTTCGGCGAGATTGACAGTTTGGGCTATAAAAGTACGTGTTTCAAGCCATTAAAACCTGTCGACAGCTGTCCGAGAATACGCGCTGATCAGCGAAATATCGGAGACCCCCACGGATGCGATTCATCAACTGGCTGTTGCACAAATGCATAGTTGGCCTGCTTGGCGTTGTGCAAAAGTTTCTCAGTGTTCCCACCCAGACGTTGTTTGCCGGCGCCGGCAGCTCAGGACAGCTGGCGCGTCACATGGTGGCCATGGGGCACCAGCGTATCCTGCTGGTAACCGACCAGATTCTGGTAGACCTCGGTATGGCAGAAAATATCCGTAAGTCGGTTGAAGAGGCGGGCGGAGAGCTGTTTGTTTATTGCGGCGTGCTGCCTGACCCGACCACAGCGATCGTCGAGGAGGGGCTTGCCTACTATCGCACTCAGCGCTGCGACTCGATCCTGGCTTTAGGTGGAGGCTCGTCCATTGATGCTGCCAAGGGTATTGCCGCCAGCGCGACCAATGGTCCGGTGCAGTCGCTGGTGGGTATTCTCAAGATCCGCCAGGCGCTGGCGCCGTTGTATGCCATTCCTACAACGTCTGGCACGGGTTCCGAGGCCACTTTTGCCGCAGTCATCTCCGATGCAGAGACCCATCGCAAGGGCTTTCTGGCGGACATGAAATTAATCCCACTGGGCGTAGCGCTCGACCCGCTGCTACTCACCGGTATGCCGCAGGGTGTGACGGCCGCCACTGGCGCCGACGCCCTGACGCACGCCATCGAAACCTATATTGGCCGCTGGTCGAACGATGAAGTTCGGCGCCTGTCCGGCACTGCGACCCGTCTGCTGTTTGACCATTTGCCCCGGGTCTATCGTAACGGCCAGGATGTGCAGTCGCGCGAAGCGGTATCGCTGGCCTCCTACTATGCCGGCCAGGCGATTAATCACGCCAGTGTGGGCATGGTACATGCGATTGCCCATCAGTTAGGCGGCTTGTATGGCACACCCCACGGTGTGGCTAACGCGATTGTGCTGCCCCATGTGCTCGACTGCTATGTTGAACACAGCCCCGAGGCGCTGGCGGAGCTTGCGGCCGTCATCGGTGTGGGCAGGTCCAGTCAGACTGATCATGAGCGCGCCAGCGCCTTCGTACAGGCGACTCGCGACCTGCTGGCGCAATTGGGTCTTGCGACCCGCCTGGAATCTTTTCCCACCTCCGATATTCCCGCAGTGGCTAATGACAGCATGGCGGAGTGCCGGCTGTACCCGGTGCCACACTGGGTATCCCGGGCGGAGCTGAAGACTATATTGGACAAGATAGCTGTTTAAGGAACGGACTGATGACGATCTTGAACTCGATTTGGATGAACGAAGAGCTGCGCATGCTGCACGATAGTGCGCTCAAATTTACCGAGCAGGAGCTGGGGCCGAATCGCGAGCGCTGGGAAGCCCAGGGTATGTGCGATCGCGATGCCTGGCGTACCACCGGCGCGGCCGGGCTGCTGTGCGCCAGTATTCCGGTGGAATACGGTGGTGCTGGCGGTGACTACACCCACGAGGCCGTTATTTACGACGCCATGATACGCGGTGGAGCGGCGGCGTCCGTGGGTGGCGGCAACACGGTCCACAGTCAGATTGTGGCGCACTACATTCTCGACTACGGCACCGAAGACCAGAAGCATAAGTGGCTGCCGGCTATGGCCGCCGGAGAGCTCGTGGGTGCCATTGCCATGACGGAGCCGGGCGCAGGGTCCGATTTGCAGGGTGTAAAAACCACAGCAGTGCGCGAGGGTGACGAGTACATTATCAATGGCGCCAAGACCTTTATCAGCAACGGCCAGCACGCCGAGCTTATTATTGTTGTGGCTAAAACCGACCCCGCCGCAGGCGCCAAGGGCACGTCGCTGATCGTGGTGGAGACCGAGGGGCTCGACGGCTTCGCGCGAGGCCGCAACCTGGATAAAGTGGGTTTGAAAGATGCCGATACATCTGAATTGTTTTTCAATAACGTCCGTGTGCCCACCGCCAATCTGTTGGGCGACCCTGAGGGCCAGGGCTTTATTCAGTTAATGATGCAGCTGCCTCAGGAGCGACTAGGTATTGCCTGTGCCGGTGCGACGATCGCCGAAATGGCCGTTGAGACCACCTTGGAATACACCCGTGACCGAGCGGCGTTTGGCAAAAGTGTGTTCGACTTCCAGAACACGCGCTTCAAGTTGGCGGAGTGCAAAACCGAAGCCACTATTGCCCGCAGTTTCGTCGATCAGTGCATTGCCAAGCACATTAATGGCGAGCTCAGCGCGGAAGAGGCGTCGATGGCCAAGTGGTGGTGTACCCAGAAGCAGTGCGACATTGTAGACGAGTGCCTGCAATTACACGGAGGCTACGGCTATATGTGGGAATATCCCATCGCACGAATGTACGCTGACAGTCGGGTGCAGAAAATCTATGGCGGCACCAACGAAATTATGAAAGAGCTGATCGCCAGGTCGCTCTGAGAGGGCCACGCAATCACAGGTAATCACAATGAAGAACCTATTACATACCTTACGCCGGGCCTGCGCGGTGGCCGCAACACTGGCAGTGTCCTTTGGCGCTGCCGTTAGTCAGGCCGCAGACAAGCCCAACATCCTGGTGATCTGGGGCGACGATATTGGCTGGTCCAACCTCAGTGCCTATCACCGCGGCATGCTGGGTGGCAGCACGCCCAACATCGACCGAATTGCTAACGAAGGTGCGATGTTCACTGACTATTACGGCGAGCAAAGCTGTACCGCGGGCCGCTCTGCCTTCATCACCGGCCAGCACCCGCTGCGCACTGGATTGCTGAAAGTCGGTATGCCTGGCGCTGATATCGGCCTGCAGGCGGAAGATCCCACTATCGCCGAGCTGCTCAAGCCCCACGGTTATGTGACGGGCCAGTTCGGTAAGAATCATCTGGGCGACAAGGACGAGTTCCTGCCGACCAATCATGGCTTCGATGAGTTCTTCGGTAACCTCTACCACCTCAATGCCGAGGAAGAGCCGGAAACGTATTTCTACCCGAAAGATCCTGCCTTCCATAAGCGCTTCGCACCTCGCGGTGTAATTCGCTCTTATGCGGACGGCAAGATCGAAGACACTGGCCCGCTGACCCGCAAGCGCATGGAAATGGTGGATCAGGAATTTACCGACGCAGCGCTCAAGTTTATCGACAAGGCCCACAAAGACGACAAGCCGTTCTTTGTTTGGTTTAACGCGACCCGCATGCACGTGTGGACCCGCCTGGCGCCCAAGTGGGATGGCGCATCTGGTTACGGTTTGTATGCCGATGGCTTGATGGAGCACGATTACCACGTGGGCCTGCTGCTGGACAAAATCGACGAGCTCGGCATCGCCGACAACACGATTGTGGTTTACTCCACCGACAATGGCTCGCAGACCAGCACCTACCCGGATGCCGGCGTCGAGCCGTTTCGTGGTGAAAAAGGCTCGACCTGGGAGGGTGGCTTCCGCGTTCCCGCCATGATTCGCTGGCCTGGGGTGGTAGAGCCAGGCACGGTGATCAACGACATCTTCTCGCACCTGGACTGGATGCCCACACTCTTGAGTGCGGCGGGTGAGCCCGGTGTGAAAGAGAAACTGCTCAAGGGCCACCGCGCGGGTGACATGACCTACCGCGTGCACCTGGACGGTTACGACCAGACGGAACTGCTGGCGGGCAAAGGCCCCGGTAAGCGCACCACGCTGTACTACTTTGACGACAACGCCAACTTTAATGCCATGCGCTGGAATGACTGGAAGATTCACTTCGGCTGGTCCATGCAGGGCTGGGCGGGTCAGCGTGAGGCACTGAACTTCCCGCGGATGGTTCACCTGCGTTCAGACCCCTATGAAACCTCGCTGGACTCCGGCCTGTATACGCGCTTCTTCGGTGATCAGCTGTGGCTGTTTGTGCCGGTGCAGCAGGAAGTCGGCAAGTGGCTGATGACCTTCCGCGAATATCCGCCGCGTCAGCCCACGGCGAGCTTCAGCATCGACAAGATGATTGATCAGATGCAGCAAATGATGCACGTGCGCGCCATGCAGCAGCAAGGTGCAGGTGCCCGCCCCGGGCAGTAATCCTCTTCCAGACCCCTGCCCTTCGGGGCAGGGTTAGTCCCCTCTATCCTCGCGATAATCCCCGAATTCACCGTCGCGCTGTGACAGCGCTTCGGTGAGCTTGCCTCCGCCCTGGGTGGCGGCTATGAAATCCTTGAAGCTCTGCTGGTGGGTTGCCAGCGTACAGATCTCGGTGCCCTGGCGCAGGCCGGCACGCAGGCCCATGGCTTCCATCTGGCGGTGCACGGCGCGTTTGTTGAGGGCGAGGATATCCGCCGGAATGGCGGCGATGCGTTCCGCCTGGGCAAGCGTGGCGGCCTCGAGTTCCTCCGCCGGGAAACTGCGCGTGGCCCAGCCGTACTGTACGGCTTCGGTGCCGCTGACGGAGTCGCCGGTAAGCAGCATCTCCATGCCCTTGCGCATACCCAGTAGCCACGGGTGAAACTGCATATCGGGCACGCCGAAGCGCACCGCGGGGTAGCCAATCTGGGCGTCGTCGGCCGCATAGACCACGTCGCAACCGGTGGCCAGTTCGCTGCCACCCGCCAGGCAGTAGCCGTGAACCTCGGCAATGACTGGCTTGGACAAGTCCCAGATGCGCATCCAGCTCTCTACCACGTGGCGCGGCCACTGGCTGTCGCCGCCCGCGGTGTGGAAGGGGTAGGCCTGGCCGACGTTGCCGCCGCCCAGGTCATAGCCAGCTGAGAAACATTTGCCGGAGCCGCGCACAATCATCACTTTCACTTTCGGGTCTGCATCGCCGGCCTCCAGTGCATGCAGGAGCTCACCGCGAAGCTGGTGGTTCAGCGCGTTGCGCTTGTCAGGCCGATTGAGGGCGATACGCCTCACGCCAGGCGAAGGCTCATCGATCAGTACTACTTCATAGCCATTTTCACCGTAGCGGCCTTGCGCTGCTTGTCCCTCTGCGTAGGGGTTCGCTTCGTTGGTCATTGTGATCTCCTCAATAGTGGCATTGATTGTACGCCCCGCAAGGGGCGGAAGGGATACAGCAATTTGTACTAACCCTGCTCGGGACGGCGGCGAATGAGGCGCACCAGGCGTCAGTGTGTGGTGTATGCTGCGCGTTTTGATGGTGCGAGAAACCCTATGTTAAGCCCGCTACTGGATGTGCTGACCGGCCCTTGCCCGAGGACGCCGCGCGCCTGTTTCACGGCCGTGGCCTGTGCTATGAGGGCTTGTCTTTTCTCAATGTGGACTGGTTCGAACCGGTGGTGTGGGCCGTTGTCTACGGTGATGTCGACGATGATCTGGTGGCTTCAATTGCTGCGGCGTTGGCCGCTTTCGGCGAACATGAAAGCAGGGTGCAATGTGTATCCCTGCAGCGTCGTGGGCGCGGTACAGCAAGCCAGGAGGTGATCTATGGTGCACTGCCTGAAGTCTGTTTCGCCCGTGAGGCTGGGGCGCGCTACGAACGGAATTTCTCGGCTAACCAGAATGTTGGATTCTTCCTCGACGTACGTCCCGGGCGGCAGTGGCTGCGTGAACGTGCCCAGGGAAAGCGCGTGCTTAACCTGTTTTCTTATACCTGCTCGTTCTCGGTGGTAGCGCTGCAGGGTGGGGCGGCAGAGGTGATCAATATCGATATGGCCAAGTCCGCGCTGGCTACCGGGCAACGCAATCATGCACTCAACGGGCTGCCGCCTGATGTCTTTCGCTCTACCCGCAACCTGGAAGATCTGGGGCCTTACGATCTGGTGATCTCTGACCCGCCCTCGCGCCAGAAGCGCAGCTTTGAGGCCGACAAGGATTATGCGCGCCTGCTGCAGCAGCTGGCACCGATGCTGGCTCCGGGGGCCGAAATACTCGCGTGCCTGAATGCGCCCTATCTGGGGGCGGCCTTTCTGCCCGAGCTATTCGAGGCACACCTGAAGAGCTGTGAGTACGTGGAACATCTGCCGCAGCGTGAGGATTTTCCGGAAAAGGATCTGGATTGCTGCCTGAAGATGCAGGCCTTCAGGCAGCGCTAGCGGCGCAGCGGGCGCTGCGCCGCGCGGTGCTTAGCGAATGTGACGCAGCAGGAAGGGGACCAGCTCTTCGCCGGATGGGTCTTCCAGTGGCCAGGCAGGGTCGCGGGAATAGCCCACGCTTTCCAGGCCCACCTCGTCAGCACGCTCCTTGATCGCAATGCCATGCAAAGCGTGATGTAGGAACAGGTCCACAGGGTTTTCCAGTGAGGTCGTGAAGTTTTCCACGTAAATGGGCGCATCACCAGCGTCCATGAGTTCCAGCATGTCCACTTCTGCGCGGTAGTCCAGGGTGGCCTGGTCTTCCAGCGCCTCGACGCTGGGAACACCGAGGAAGGTCAGCAGGTAGTTGGTCTGGCCCAGCGTGTTGACGAGGGTCAGAATGTCGGTGCTGCCCAGGATGTCCTCGAGGGGTGCCGTGAGCGGCAAGAGCACATCTCCCCAATCGATAATGTCATAGGTGGACTGAGTGACCAGGGCGCCGACGGCGCTGACACGGGTTGATTCACGCAGGATTTCATCCGCGTTATCCGGGTCCGCAAGGTCGTCGCGGGTGCCCAGCCACAGGCTGGCGCCGGCACCGGCGGATACGCCGTACAGTGCGACATTGTCAACATCCAGGTTCAGGCTCTCGTAGTAGTAGCGCATAAATTGCAGCGCCTGGGCTGTGTCCTGCAGGGAGGTGAGTACACCGCCTTGCTCAGCGGCTGCGACAATGTCACCGCCCTCTTCGGGTACCGTGAGCAGGGTGTAGTTGATGGTGGCATAGGCCACGCACTCCTGCAGGAAGGCCCGTACGTCATCGGCGAAGTTGTTATGGGCGCTGGATTTGTCGCCGCCGGTAAAGCCGCCGCCGTGGATGTAGATGACCAAGGGTGTCGGGTCATCGCATTCCGGCAGGTAGATATCGAAAAGGTTGCGCTCATCATCGCCGTAGGGCACGTCGGCGGAAAACTTGGCAGAGATGTTCGGCAGGTCGATTGGCGCCGTTGTGAAGGTCAGGTCCAGGGTTGGCCGGGGCACCTGAGCGGGGCTGCTGGGGCGGCTCGAATCAGAGCTGTCGCTACAGGCAACGAGGGTAGCACCCAGTAATACCGGGGCTAGAACACGGAGCAATTGCATGTGTCACTTCCAAAAGTTATTTTGAATCGCGACAGTAGCAAAATGTACTCATTGTTTACATTTTAATCAGCCTGAAAATCTGGACGGAATCACAAAAATGGAAAGAAATCGCCTCGGCCGCAGTGGCATTGTCGTCTCCGATATCTGCATGGGAACCATGACTTTTGGTAACCAGGCGGATGAGAAAACCTCATTTGCCATTATGGATGCCGCGTACGACATCGGCATCGATTTTTACGACACGGCAGAGGTGTATCCGGTCCCTCCTGAGGAACGCTATATGGGCGTGACGGAGGAGATCGTGGGCCGCTGGCTGAAAACCAAGCCGCGCGATTCCATCATTCTCGCCACCAAGGTGGCGGGTCCCGGTCACGGCTGGATTACACCGCCGGTGCGCTCGGGGAAAACCGGCCTCGATCGCCACCACATTGTACGCGCCATCGAGGGCAGCCTGCGGCGTCTCGATACCGACTATGTAGATCTCTACCAGACCCACTGGCCCGATCATGATTATTACTATGAAGAAACCCTGCGAGCCCTCGAGGAGCTGGTGGATTCGGGCAAGGTGCGGGTATTGGGTTGCTCCAATGAAACCAGTTGGGGGCTGACCAAGAGCCTGTGGGCGGCGGACAAGCACGGTCTGCCTCGCTATGAGACGATCCAGAACAATTTCAGCCTCAACCAGCGGCGCTTTGAAGATGAGTTGGCCCAGGTGTGTCGGCAGGAAGAGGTGAGCCTGTTGCCTTACTCACCTTTGGCGGGCGGCGTGTTGTCGGGCAAATACAATGACGGGGCGACCCCGGCAGGTGCACGCTTCACCAACTACCTCACCGCCGGAGAGCGGCAAAAGAGAATGGCTGCCCGGTTTATTAATCCGATCGCCGAAGCCTCTACCAAGCGATTTACTGCGATTGCCGCAGATGCAGGCCTGTCACCGGTTACCATGGCGGTGGCCTGGAGCAAGCAGCACGATTTTGTCGCGTCGACGATCGTAGGAGCGACCAGTATGGATCAGATGCCTGACATTCTGGCGGCGGCTGACGTCACGCTCAGCGCGGAAACCATGGCCGCAATCAATGCCGTGAGCCGGGAGCTCAAATATCCGATGGGCTGAGCCCTCGCGGCCGGTGTTTAGTGGTTAATCGGGAGAATATGTTTTGTTGAAGAAGTTGTTGCTGGTGCTGTTGGCCGTGGTGGTCATCCTCGGTGTTACTGCCGCCCTGATGTTGGGCCGCGCCGCGCCGCCGGAGCGACAGGTGTTTATCAACGGCAAGATTCTGACCATGGATGCTAGCAACAGCATTGCCAGCGCGGTTGCTGTGGAGCGCGACCGGATTGTTGCGGTGGGCGACGAGGCCGCGATTGCAGCGTATCGGGATGGCGCCCAGGTGATTGATCTCGGTGGCAAGGTCATGATGCCGGGGATTATCGATGCTCACGGTCATTTTCCCGGCACCGGGGCGCGCGCCATTATGGCGGATCTGAACAGTCCGCCGATTGGCTCGATAGAGGAGATCGCCGATATACAGGCGGCGCTGCAGCCCTTTGTTGATCAGACAGCACCGGGCAAGTGGGTGTCGGCCATGGGTTATGACGACACCCTGTTGGCTGAGAAGCGCCATCCCACCAGGCAGGAACTGGATGCGGTGTCGACGGAGCACCCCATCTTCATCACGCATGTGTCGGGTCATATGGGGGTGGCCAACAGCCTGGCTTTGGAAGTGTCGGCTATTGATGCCAGTACCCCGAACCCCGAAGGTGGGGTAATTGTGAAGGACCCCGCCAGTGGCGAGCCCACAGGTCTGCTGGAAGAGACGGTGGCCCAGGAAATCCAGGTGGGCACGGCCGCTGACACCATGACTCCGGGCAATCTCATTGCCATGTTTAATACCGCGGTGCACGACTATGTGAGTCAGGGCGTGACCACGGGCCAGAGCGGCGGTGCAATGGGGCCCATGTATCAGGGCCTGGCCTGGGCGAGCAAGCTGGGGCTGGTGCCCTTCCGACTGGAAGTGTGGCCGTTCTGGAAACTCCTGGGCGAAGACGTGCTCACGGGTGAGTTCGATTTAACGCCCTACGAAACGCCGTACTTTCGCGGACAGACCATGAAGATCGTTTCGGACGGGAGTATCCAGGGCTTTACCGGTTATCTCGCTGACCCCTACCACACGCCTTTCCGTGGCGATGCAGACTATCGTGGCTATCCGATTTTTCCACGTGCGGAGCTGGTAGAGATCGTTGGCCGGGTGCATGCCACGGGTATGCAGATGGCTATTCACGCTAATGGTGATGCGGCGATTGATGACGTCATCCACGCCTTTGATCTGGCCCAGCAGGCCAATCCTGTCGCTGACCCGCGCCTTATTCTGATTCACTCGCAAATGGCGCGGGATGACCAGTTGGATGAGATGAAACGCCTGGGCATTACGCCCAGTTTTTTTTCTGCACATACCTACTACTGGGGTGATCGTCACCGTGATATTTTCATGGGGCCCGAGCGCGCCCGGCGCATGAGCCCAAGCCAGTCAGCTCTGGAGCGTGACCTCATGTTCTCCACGCATCTGGATTCGCCGGTGGTGCCGATGGAGCCTATGCGGATGCTCTGGGCGACGGTGAATCGTATTTCCACCGGCGGCGAAGTGATCGGTGAAAGGCAGCGTATTCCCGCGATGGAGGCATTGCGCGCTATCACGATTAACGCGGCCTACCAGATATTCCGTGATGATGAACTGGGTTCGATAGAGCCGGGTAAATACGCTGATCTGGTCGTCCTCGATGGCGATCCTCTGACAGATCCCGCGGCGATTGCAGATATTCAGGTGTTGCGTACGGTCGTCGGCGGATTAACCGTGTTTGAGCGCTAGTCGACATTCCTGCATCTGGCTGCCCTGTCCAGTGCCAGACTTTGCTAGACTGCTTGAGGCCGATGCGGAGCGTCGGAGAATAATAAGACTCGACAAGGATGAAGCACTATGACCATTCGATACTCAGTGGCGCTGCTGTGCCTGTTGGCGCTACCCGTCGCCGCCGCTGAATGGGCTGAACCTATCGAAGCTGCCGCGGAAGAAGCCAGCATTACCAAGGCTTTGGACTCGATTGAGCGTGGCAACCTCGAAAAGCACCTGAACTACCTGGCAAGCGACGAGCTCCAGGGGCGTATGAGTGGTGAGCCCGGCTATGATGCCGCGGCCAAGTACGTGGCCGAGCAACTGGCTGCCGTGGGTGTGGAACCCGCCGGATTGTTTGGTGGCTGGTTTCAGGATGTGCCCCTACTGCGCCGACAAATTGATGTCGACGGCGCTGCTATCACCGTACATACCGATCGTGGCGATGCCGGGCTGCGATGGAAAGACGATTTTACGATGGGCGGTGATCAGGTGCGCGACGAAACTACCGTGCGTGCGGAAGTGGTCTACGCAGGCTTCGGCGTGCACGCGCCTGAGCTGGGTTATTCCGATTACGACGGAGTGAATGTTAAAGGCAAGATCGTGGCTATTTTCGGCGGTGCCCCCGCCAGTTTTCCGCACAATGAGCGGGCCTATTATTCCTCCGGGCGCACCAAACGCGACCTCATGGTAGAGCGTGGCGCAGTGGGCTACATCTACATGCGCTCACGTAGTGATCAGCAGCGCCGGAGTTGGGACGTGGTGACACTCAATGCCGGTGTGACCGCCGGCATGTCCTGGAAGAACTTGCAGGGCGAGGTGGCCGACCACCATCATCAGTTGGAAGGTAGCGCCCTGGTGAATGAGGCTGTGGCCCCGGATATTTTTGCACCGTCGCCGATCAGCTTTGAACAGGCACTGGATGCCGCAGAAGCGGGCCGGCCGGCGTCCCAGCCACTGGGTGTGGAAATGACGCTGACCCAGAAGAGCGAGCACACTGATATAACCAGCCCCAATGTGGTGGGTGTGATTCGCGGCTCTGATCCTGAGTTGGCCGACGAGTATATCGTCTATACCGCGCACCTCGATCATATTGGGGTTGGCACACCTGTCGATGGTGACGCTATCTATAACGGCTTTTACGACAATGCCATGGGTGTCGCGCTGATGATTGAGGCGGCCCGTGCGTTCAAGGCGATGCCGCGGGCACCGGCGCGATCCATTTTGCTGGTCGCGGTAACAGGTGAAGAGCGCGGGCTATTGGGGTCGGATTATTTTGCCCAGTACCCAACGGTGCCCGCCGAGGGAATGATCGCCAATATCAACCTGGACATGCCTTTGCTGCTCTATCCACTGGCCGACATCATCGCCTTCGGTGCCCAGCACTCCACTCTGGATGTACCTATTGCACGTGCGGTTGAGGCCGAAGGGTTTGCGTTGACCCCTGACCCCATTCCCGAAGAAGTGCTTTTTATCCGCAGCGATCAATACTCCTTTGTTCGCCAGGGCGTGCCCGCGGTATTCCTGGTTCCGGGGTTTACCTCAACCGACCCAGACATTAATGGTGGCGCCTTGTTTCAGGGGCATTTGAAAACCCACTACCACCGGCCCAGCGACGACCTCTCACGCCCGGTGGACTGGCCGTCCGCGCTGCGCTTTGCGCGCGCCAACGTGCGTATTGGCCTCGAAATTGCCAAAGATAAGAAACCACCTCGCTGGCATGAGGGTGACTTTTTTGGCGAAAAATTTTCCAGAGAACAGTGAATTGGATGACTGACAAACAGCGTAGTACCGCCGCGGTTGTCGCGGCTTTCATGGGGGCTGTGTCCCCTTCGGCAATGGCGGGTATCGACACTGCGGTTGAATCCGTCATGGCGCCAGCCGCAGCGCTGTTGTCAGCCTTTGTGTTTGCCAGAGTCGATGTGTTTGGCGTCGAAATTCCCTGGATTGTGTTGTGGCTTGCGGTGGCGGCGACATTTTTCACCCTCTACATGGGCTTTATCAATGTCCGCGGTTTCGGGCTTGCGCTGCGCCTGGTGAGAGGCGATTACCACGACCCTAAAGCCCGCGGCGAAATTTCCCACTTCCAGGCCGTCGCCACGGCGGTCTCCGGTACCGTCGGCGTGGGCAACATCGGCGGTGTCGCGGTGGCCATTGTTATCGGCGGCCCCGGCGCTGCCTTCTGGTTGATTGTGGCGGGCCTTCTGTCCATGTCGACCAAACTGGTGGAGTGCACTCTCGGGGTGAAATACCGCAAGCACAATCCGGACGGGTCGGTCTCCGGTGGCCCCATGTATTACCTGGAACACTGGCTGAGCAGCCGCGGTCGTCCGGGCATGGGTAAGGGGCTGGGCAGATTCTATGCCCTGTCACTGGTGATTGGCTGCCTGGGGATCGGCAATATGTTCCAGTCCAACCAGGCTTACGTACAGTTTGTAAGCATCACCGGAGGTGAAGCGAGCTTTTTTGCTGACAAGGGCTGGTTGTTCGGGCTGGCGATTGCCCTGTTGGTGGGCGCCGTCATTATCGGCGGTATCCGCTCGATCGCCGCGGTGGCGGGCAGGATTGTCCCGTTTATGGCTGTGCTCTATATGTGCTCTGCACTGGCGATTATCCTGATGAGCATCGAGCACTTGCCCGCGGCGGTGAACCTGATCGTCAGTAGTGCGTTCACCCTGGAGAGCGCCACTGGCGGCATGATTGGCGCCATGATTGTCGGTTTTCAGCGCGCGCTGTTTTCGAACGAAGCGGGGCTGGGGTCCGCCTCCATCGCCCACTCCGCGGTGCAGACTGATCACCCGGCCTCAGAAGGGCTGGTCTCGTTGCTCGAGCCCTTCATCGATACCGTGGTGATCTGTACGCTGAGTTCTCTGGTGATTGTGGTGACGGCCTATCCGGCGGGCTTGATGGACCAGGGGCTGGAAGGTATTGCCCTGACCTCGGCGGCGTTTGAGCACCATATCGACTGGGCGCCTTATCCGCTGGCCGTGGCGGCGTTGTTGTTTGCCTTTTCTACGGCAGTGGCCTGGTCGTACTACGGCCTGAAGGCATGGACTTATTTGTTCGGCGAGCACCCTCTCAGTGAGAATATCTTCAAACTGATCTTCTGCTCATTCCTTGCCATTGGCTGCATGATTCAGTTGAGCGCGGTGCTGGACTTTGCCGACGCCATGGTATTCCTGATTTCCGTGCCGAATATTCTCGGCCTGTACCTGTTTGCCCCGGAGGTGAAGCGGGAGGTGAGTGAATTCATGGCCAAGGTGAGGAGCGGAGAAATCCGTAACTACCGGCGCGACGGCGCGCTGGGCAATACAGACTGAGGAACCACGCGATGGCCCCCGAACGCGAGATTGAGAATTTGGTGTATCGCTATGCCGAGCTCATTGATGAAGGCCAATTCGATACCCTGGCCGCGTTGTTTGCCCGGGCGCAATATGTCGACCAGGATGGCAATGTGCTGGGTGAAGGTGCCGAGGCCATTGGTGAAATCTATCGTGGCTTCACCCGGCTTTACCCGGAAGGCACACCTCGATCACACCATGTCACCACCAATGTTATCATCGAAGTGTCAGGGCAGACGGCGAGCGCGCGTTCCTACTTTACGGTGCTGCAGGCGACCGATAACCTGCCGCTGCAGCCGATTATCGCTGGCCGCTATCACGATACCTTTGCCTGCGATGCTGACGGCTGGTATTTCACCCGCCGCCAGGTGTTGATGCGCCTCGCCGGCGACCTAAGCCAGCATTTGCTGGTGGCCCTGCCAGAAACTTAGAGCCGGAAAGGCAGATCCCGCAGACGCTGCCCTGTGGCCGCGTAAATCGCGTTGCCCAATGCTGCCGGTGCAGGCGGTGTGCCGGGTTCGCCCACACCAGTGGGTGGTGCGTCGGATTCGACAATTGTGACGGCAATTTCCGGCGCTTCGCTCATGCGTAGCGTCGGATAGTCGTGGAAATTACCCTGTACCGCGGCACCGTCCTTGAAGGTCACCTCGCCATAGAGCGCCGCGGACAGGCCAAACAACATGCCGCCCTCCATTTGCTGGCGAACGATGTCCGGGTTGACGGCCCGGCCACAGTGGACCGCAACGTAACCCTTCTCGAGTCTGGGCTTGCCGTTGGCAATAGAGATTTCAACGACCTCGGCTACCACAGAGTGGAACGACTCGTGTACGGCGACGCCCTGATAATGCCCAAGCGGCGCATTGCCCCAGTTACTGAGCTTCTCGACGGCGTCCAGAGCCTGGCGATGGCGACTGTCCGCAGGCAGATGTCTGCGGCGGAATGCAATCGGGTCTTCGCCAACGGCCACTGCCAACTCATCAACAAAACTCTCGGCAAAGAAACCATTGTGGCTGTGGCCGACGGAGCGCCAGGCGCCAAGCCGAACCGGCGTTTCGACATTGCGATAGCCCATGTAGATGTGATCAAAGGCATAGGGGATGTCCTTCAGGCCCTCAGTGGCTGAACCATCTTTCTTCGCGGCCATATCGGCCCCGAAGTCGATCAGGAAATCGGGAATCCAGCTCGGCAGAATACCCACCGACATATTCTGCACATTGTGCTGCATCAGGCTGGGGCCTGCCAGCCAGTTTTCCCAGCTGAGGACCTCGCCGTTGCTGCCCAGGCGGGCCCGGAATCGGGTTTTCATGGGCGGGCGGAAGTAGTCGTGGCGAGTGTCGTCCTCACGGCTCCACACCAGACGCACGGGCTCACCCACTGCGCGTGCAATCTGGGCGGCCTCAAACACATTGTCCGGGATGGCCCGGCGGCCGAAGCCGCCGCCGAGGAATTGGTTGTGTACGGTGATCTTGTCGTCGTCGATGCCCAGCGCCTTGCTGGCAAAGCTGCGGGCGAGGTCAGGTGCCTGCACGCCCACCCACACATCAGCGCTGTCGCCGTTAATGGCCACCGTGGCATTCATTGGCTCCATGGTGGCGTGGGCCAGGAACGGCGCCGAGTATTCCACCTCGATCTGGTCTGCCGCCCCGGATGCCGGGGGCTTGCCATCATCGCGAACAGTGGCAAAGTCGTCGCCATCCAGAGCCTCGGATAGCACCTGCTCAATGGATGCACTGTCGACCAGCGGTGACTCGCTCTGCTGCCACTGGATCGTGACTTTCTCTGCCGCCTTGCGCGCCCGCCAGTAGTTAGTGGCGACGACAGCGACACCGCTGTCGATCTGGACAATGTGCTTCACCCCATTGAGTTTGCGGGCCTCGGAAGCGTCGAAGCTGGTCACGGGGCCGTGAGCAATCGGGGGACGGACCACCACGGCAACCAGTGCATCGGCGGGGCCGGCGTCGATACCGAAGTTGGCACTGCCTTCCACCTTTGGCTGGTTGTCCAGGCGCTGGTTCTGTTGGCCAATCACGTTGAACCGGGACGCGCTTTTGAGGGCGACCTTGCGGGGTACGGGTAATGCCGCTGCGGCACTGGCCAGCTCACCGTAGCTGTAACTGATACTGCCGTCGGCGGTAGCGATGACGCCGTCACCAGCGTGGAGTTCCTGCTCGGGGTGGCCACTGCGATCCACGGCTGCGGCCATCAGCATGGCCATGGCAGTGGCGCCGGTCTGGCGCAGGGGTTCATAGAGAACGCGGATGGCGTTACTGCCACCGGTAATTTGCAGATAGTATTCAGGATCGCGGAAGGCGTCGTCCACATGGGCCATTTCGTAGCGGATCTGGTCCGGAGCGACCTCAAGCTCTTCAGCAATCAGACTGAGCATGCCAGTGACGGTGCCCTGGCCCATCTCTGTCTTATGCACCTGGACGATGATGTCGCCCCCGGGGGTGATTTTCAGAAAGGCATCGGGTGCAAGTTCGGTGTCGTCGCCCAGGGCGCTGGCGCAGCCCTGCAAGTGAAAACCGAGGGTCAGCCCTCCGCCAATGACGGAGACGTTGCGCAGAAAGTCTCGTCTGCTCAGGCTCATGCGTTCACCTCCGGTTCCCAGTTCTGGACGGCGGATGCGGCGCGCTTAATAGCATTGCGGATGCGGCCATAGGTGCCGCAGCGACAGATATTGCCGGACATGGCGCTGTCGATTTCCGCGTCACTGGGGTCGGGATTGCTGGCCAGCAGTGAGGCCGCGGACATGATCTGGCCGGACTGGCAGTAGCCGCACTGCGGCACATTCTCTGCTACCCAGGCTTGCTGCAGGGGGTGATCGCCCTTGGTCGCCAGCCCTTCAATGGTGGTAATGGCCTTGCCTTCGGCCAGGCTGATGGGCAGGGAGCAGCTGCGTACGGCTGCTCCCTCCAGGTGCACGGTGCAGGCGCCACACAGGCCCATGCCGCAACCGAACTTGGTGCCGGTAAAGTTGAGCTCATCGCGCAGCACCCAAAGCAGCGGGGTATCTGGCTCAATGTCGATCTGCACTTCGCTGCCGTTGAGGACGAAGGTAATGGTTTGTGTCTCCACAGTGAAACTCCGTTTGTATCGCTACGGGTATGTTACGGATTGTTGCTTAAGCCGGGATTAACAATTGGTTAGTTTTGTGGCTTTTTGGTGGTGGCACGCAACAGGAAGTAGCCGGCAAAACCGGCAATCGCCGAGGCCAGCAGAATACCGGTCTTGGCGGCGAGCAACTCTTCCGGCTTGCCGGCGAAACCCAGGTCTGCAATAAAAATCGACATGGTAAAGCCAATGCCGCCCAGTAAGCCTACGCCGGTGATGTGCTTCATATTGAGCTCGTCGGGCAGCTTGGCCCAGCCAAGTTTTATGGCAATCCAGGTGAATCCGGCGATGCCCAGGGGCTTGCCGAGCAGCAAGCCGCACAGCACCCCGAGGGTGATCGGGCTGCTGACGGCGCTGCCAAACTCGGCAAACTCGATGGGAATGCCGGCATTGGCCAGCGCAAAGATCGGAATCACCAGGTAGGCAACCGGCAAGTGCAGGGAGTGCTCGAGGCGCTGCGCCGGTGCCTGTACCAGCTGGACCCCGTCGCCCATGGCGATTACCAGCGAGCGGAACCGGTTGTTGTGAATAATGTCGGGGTTTTCTGCCACAGACTTCTGCATGGCAACAGTGCTGTCCTTGACTCGGTCGATAAAGGTCTCGGCTTCGAATTTGGGGCGTATCGGGATCACGAAGGCCACGACAATGCCTGCAATCGTGGCGTGAATACCGCTGGCGAGCATGGCTGTCCACAGCAGAATGCCCACGGCGGCATAGGGCAGCGGGCGACGGACACCACCCAGGTTGAACGATAGCAGCACGAAGGTAAACATGCCCGCATAAAACAGGGCCATGGTATCCAGGCTATCGGTATAGAACAGTGCAATCACTGCGACCGCGCCCAGGTCATCGACAATGGCCAGGGCGATCAAAAAGGTGATCAGGGTCTTGGGTATACGCGGCCCCAACAGGCTCAGGGCACCGATGGCGAAGGCGATGTCGGTGGCCATGGGAATACCCCAGCCCTTGGCATCGGGCCCGGACGTGTTGAATACAAAATAGCCCAGGGCGGGGATGAGCATGCCGCCAATCGCGGCACTGATGGGCAGCATCGCCTGGCTGGGGGACGACAGTTCACCCACCAGCAATTCCCGCTTGAGTTCCAGGCCCATGATGAAGAAGAACATCGCCATTAGCGCTTCGTTAATCCAGTGGTGAATGGACAACGAGAAGGACTTTTCCCCCAGACTGATGGCCAGTTCCTTGTGCAGGAAGTGTTCATAGCTGTAGTGGAGGGGACTGTTGGCAATGAACAGCGCAACAACGGCGCAAATCATCAGCAGAATGCCCGAGGTGGTCTGGCGATGGATAAACTCTTCCAGCGGCGTGAGGATGCTGTCGAAAGATTTTTCCCAGGGGGCGTGATAGACGCCTTTGGCCATAGCGGTGCTCCGAGATCTTTGGGTACTGCAGGTACGGCGGTGTATCTTAGCGCCGAAGCCTTCCCGGGTATAGCTTGACTCAGGCCGCCGCAGGGCGCACTTTCCTTGATCTTCGACAAACCACCGAGGTGCCGCGGGGCCTACAATGGTGCAGTGTCAGATGGAGATAAAGGAGTTAGCCGATGTTGAAAACGGTACTTGAACTCGTCCAGGAAGCCCGTGCGGGGCTGCGTTGCCTGGACGCGGCCGCCGCCAGGGTGGAGTGCGCAGCGAAGCATGGCACGGTGGTGGATGTGCGTGAACCCGGCGAGGTGAGCGCCCAGGCTGTCGCTGGCTCCGTTAATATCCCCAGGGGTGTACTGGAGATGAAAATCACCGATATCGCGCCCGACGCACAGCACCCGCTGTATCTGCACTGTGCGACCGGTGGCCGCGCCACTTTGGCGGCCCGGCAGTTGGAAACCATGGGCTACCGCAATGCGACGGTGATTACCTGCCCGATCGATGCGGTGTGCGCCGCCATGGCAGACTAGCTGGCCAGCGCGGGCGCACCCTCGACCAGGAACGGGCCATCGACGCACAGGCGGCGGCCGTCTGGCGCTGCGCAGGCACCGCAAATACCCACGCCGCATTTGGTCAGGTAATCGATGGCGCTGAATATCTGGTCGTCTCGACAGAATTCCTTCTGCACCGCGATGGCCGCCAATACCATGGGCTCGGGGCCGCAGTTGTAAAACACCAGTTTGTCGCGTTCTTCGGCGGACATTTCCTGCAGGCGCTCGCGCAGCAACTCGGTGACCACGCCCTGGAAGCCGGCGCTACCGTCATCGGTAGCGACATGCACATCGGCAATCTGCTTGCACTCCTCGAGGAAGTACAGGCGCTCGGCGGTGCGCGCCCCGGCAAATACCTCGGCGTTGCCGAAATCCCGGGCGATCTGGTACACGGCGGCAAGGCCAGTACCGCCGGCAACAGCCATGATTTTCTGGTCTTCCGCGGGATCCACGGGAATGCCGTGGGGGCCGCGCACATAGCATTCGGTGCCAATGTCGAGGTCGAGCATGGCGTGGGTGAATTCGCCCACATCGATGATGACCAGCGAGAACGGGTCGTCAGTGAGCGCCGAGAAGGGCTTTTCGCCGATGCCCGGTACCCACAGGAATACGAACTCACCGGCCTGAACGTTGATTTTGCGATCGAAGGTCATGATGGTGATGTCGTCACAGACCTTCTCATTCTTCATCAGGGTGACGGGCTTGAAGTTCATGTCCACGTCGTAGCGAATATGAGTCTCGGCGCGGTTGTTGCCGCTTTCCAGGTCCGCAGTGACCGCCTTGAAGTAGTCGTCGATCTCTTGAGTAGTCAGTCCGACCAGGGCTGAGCCCACGCCGATAACGTCTGCCCCTGCCTGTTGGAATGCGCGGACATCGTCTGCACTGGAGATACCGCCGCAGCCAATAATGGGCAGGTCGGTGACGGCGCGGATCTCGCGCACGCATTTCAGGGCAATGGGCAGTGCGCCCTTACCGGACATGCCGCCGGCACCATTGGATAGCACCGGGTGGCCGTGGGCCGAGGTATAGCCGGGCCCTACCGTGTTAATGGCACACAGGCCGTCGGCGCCGCCGGCCTCGGCTGCCTTGGCTATGGCGCCGATATCGGGGGTGTTGGGGGTCAGTTTGGCGACCACCGGAATATCCACTGCAGCCTTCACCGCGCTGACAATCGCCTTCACCATCTCTGGGTCCTGGCCCATGGCCATGCCGTAACCCTTGGCGTGGGGGCAGGAGAGGTTCAGTTCCAGGCCGTCGGAGACCGGTGCCAGGATCTTCGCCACCTCGACAAATTCCTCGACGCTGCCGCCGAAGATCGAGGTCAGCAGGAAGCGGTCTTCCGGCACATTCAGCTTCGCCAATGATTCGGCCGAGGCGGCCGGCCCGGCATTGGTGAGGCCCACGGCGTTCACGAAGCAGCCCGGCGCATATTGGCTCAGCACCGGCTCGCGGTAGCCCAATCTCGGCTCGGGTCCAATACTTTTGGTGGTGATCACGCCCACTTCGGGGATGTTGTCGAAGAAATACTGCATGATTGGCGCAGCAGTGGTAACGATACCGGAGGGCACGGTAAATGGGCCTGACAAGGTTTTGCCGAAGAATTCAATGCTCACGGGCTGTTCTCAATCGTGTGGTGTGGGTCGCTAGATGGGTCGAATTATAGAGGGATTCAAGGCCTCGCGCAGATATTTCGCCGCTGTACGTCTCACTGGCTTACAGCCCACTTTAATATGAGCTCGTTCGAGCGGTAAAAAGTGGTACGGAAAACCCTGATCGCAACCAGATGAGGTGGCTACGGAGTGGCATCACTGCTTGAAGAACTAAAGCGTCGCAACGTCATACGCGTGGCCGAAAGCTGCCTCGTGCTGGCGCGGGTGTCGGGCGTGATGGATTACGATTTGTACCAATTCTGGCCCGAGGGTCCGAGTGACCCGAACTACTGCGTGATTCGGGTCGACCCGGAGCGGGTGGAGTTGTCCAAGATGTTCGGTACTATGGATAAGCGCGTCTGGCGGGCCTAGTGCTCAGCCTTTCGTCAGGTCGCGAATATCTGTTGAGGTGCCGTTGGTTTTGACCGACTCAACGCCGTTGTCGCAGCCGGATTCCGACGTGTACATCTGGCTCTGGCCGATCACCTGGTGATTGGCGGCTTTCAGGACAAAGTAATGCTTGTCGTCCCCTGATGCCTTGCATTCATAGCGATCGGCGTCGCTGCAATTTTTCTGTACTGAGGCAATACCGTTCTCGGCAGCGCCCCTGCTGCTGTACATCTCACTCTTGAGGATGTTCTGGCCATTCCCGGCCACAAGGTTAAAGAAGAATTCGCCGTTTTTGGCGAGTTTAAGTTCATAGTATCCGGCCATCATAAAACTCCTCGGAATGGTGGGCGGCCCCGGTGGCTGCCCGGCTGTTTCAGCTTAGTCTGTGGCCGGAGTTTCGCCAGTCAGGTGCCGCAGAATGTCCGCTGTACGATTTCCTGGGGCATGGGTGGCACCGCATAGTGCGCGCAGTCTTCCCGCCATGTGTAAGGATCTTCCAGACACGCCCCCAGGGCGTGAAACGCGCGGAAGTCCTGCTCATCCTCGGCGGCACGAATGGCTTCTTCCACCCGGTGATTGCGGGGAATAAATACGGGATTGGCCAGTCGCATTCGCTCCGCCCGGGTCTCTGGGGTGAGTGGGTCGTTGGTGAGCCGTCTGCGCCACTGGGCCAGCCAGAGCTCGAAGGCCGGTGTGAACTCAAACCATGGGTCAATGTCGCTTCCCTCATCGCGCGCCAGTTCATAGAGGCGCCTGAAGGCCAGGGTGAAGTCGCACTTCTCAGCTTCGAGCAACGCGAAAAAGTCTTCGATGAGCTTGTTGTCTGGCTCGGTAATCTCGGCCAGGCCGAACTTATTGGCCATGCCTTGATGATGGGCCAGCTGATACTGCCCCGGAAAGCTGTCTACCGCTGCCTGTGCCAGGGGGACGGCCTCTTCCTGTGATTCGTGGAGTAGCGGCAATAGTGCCTGGGCCAGGGTCGCCAGATTCCAGTGTGCGATGGCCGGCTGATTGGCGTAGGCGTAGCGGCCGTGCTGGTCAATGGAAGAGAACACCTTGCCAGCGCTGAATTCATCCATGAATGCGCAGGGCCCGAAGTCCACGGTTTCGCCGCCAATCAGCATATTGTCGGTGTTCATGACGCCGTGAATAAAGCCCAGGCACATCCACTGGGCTACCAATTCGGCCTGTGCCGAGATGACGCTGTTGAGTAGCGCCAGTGGCTGGTTGGGCGCATCTGCCTGGTCGGGATAATGGCGCTGCAGCGCGTACTCGCTGAGAGTCTGCAGGGCTTCCTGTTCGCCGCGTGCCGCGAAGAACTGGAAGGTGCCAATACGGATATGGCTGGAAGCGACCCGGGCCATGACAGCCCCCGGCAGAGGGTATTCTCTGGACACGTCCTCGCCGGTGCTGACGGCCGCCAGGGCGCGGGTGGAGGGTATGCCCAGGGCATGGAATGCTTCGCTCAGCAGATACTCGCGAATCACCGGCCCCATAGGTGAGCGCCCATCGCCGCCGCGGGAATAGGGCGTGGGGCCCGAGCCTTTCAGCTGGATGTCGAAACGTTGTCCATCTACAGTGACAACCTCGCCCAGCAGCACGGCGCGACCGTCGCCGAGCTGCGGGTTGTAACTCCCGAACTGGTGTCCCGCGTAGACCGCTGCCAACGGCTCGGCGAGCTCAGGTACCGTATTACCCGCGATAACGTCAGTTCCCTCGGGGGATGCGAGCCAGTCAGGGTCGATACCCAGGTATTCTGCGAGTGGCCTGTTTACGGCAATCGGCCCAGGTACGCGAACTGGTGTGGGCGCCTGGCGCGTATAAAAGAGGTCGGGCAGGCGGGCGTAGCTGTTGTCAAACGGGATCGAACCCATGATAGGAATTGTCCTGTGGTAGTGCTATCTGCTATATACGTCAGGTTCGGAATGATAGCCTAAAGCGCTCATGGGAGCCGGAGTTAGTTTATGTCCAGAAAGACCTGGGACACCCTTATCCAGAATGCCACTGTTTTCGATGGCAGCGGCGATAAGCCAAGAGAGATGGACATTGCCATCAAGCGCGGCAAGATTGCCGCCATGGGTATGTTCTTGCCGCGGTCCATGGCCGACGAGGTTATTGACGCCACTGGTAAGTGGGTGACACCGGGGCTGCTGGATATTCATACTCACCTGGACCTCGAGGTCGACCTCGAACCCGGGCTGCCTGAAGTCGTGCGCCACGGAACGACCACCGTGCTGGTGGGGAACTGTAGCCTGGGTACGGCATTCGGGAGTCAGCGGGTGGGTGACCAGGATCCGATCGTGGATTGTTTCACTCGTGTGGAGAACATCCCCAAGTCAGTGTTGCGCAAGGCTGCCGAGGCGGTCACCTGGGATTCCACCGGCGAATACATGGATCATTTCGATGATATGCCCCTGGGGCCTAACATCGGCATTTTCATTCCGCACTCCATGCTGCGCATTGAGGTCATGGGTCTGGAAGCCAGCATTAGCCGTGAACCTACCGAGGCCGAACTGGTGCGGATGGAGAGCCTGCTGGACACGGCGATGGACCAGGGCTACCTGGGCATGTCCACCGATGGCCTGCCCTTCCATTATCTGGCGAACTCACCGCACACGGACAAACGCATTCCAACCCAGTTTGCCAGTTTCGGTGAGCTGAAGCGTCTGCTGCGGGTGGTGCGTAACCGCAATCGTGTCTGGCAGACCACGCCCATTATTGAAAACCGCGCCAAGGCATTCCTGTATTTCGCACTCACCAGCGGCCGCCTGTTCGGCAAAACGTTGAAGACGTCGGCACTGTCGGTGATGGAGTTTGTGCTCGCGCCCAAGGTACACCGGGGTTTTCTGGGTTTTGCCGCACTGATGAACAGCAAGTTGTTCAAGGGCAATATGCATTTTCAGGCATTGGGAACCAACTTCCGGGTCTGGTCCGACGGTATTGTCAGCCCACTGTTTGAAGAACTGGATTCAACTGCCGAACTCATCGCCAAAGAATACGATGATGTTGAAGGGCGCATGGCGCTGCTCAACGACCCCGCCTGGGTGGAGCGGTTCCGCAGCGACTGGTTGCACGGCCGCGTTGGCAAGGGCCTGGCCGGGCTGAAGACCAAGCTGGGTATGCCTGACAACCTGGTGCCCCGTGAGTTGCGGATGATGATCTTTGACGGGGCGCCGGTGTCCGAGTGGGAAGGCGAGAGCCTGCAGGATGTCTATAATCGTGTGCAGCGCTACCAGCGCGGCCAGTCGGACCAGGCTCGATCGGATGCAGAACGCGAGGCCTTTGACAGGTTCCCGCGCACGATGGCCGATGACGCCGATTTCATGCTTGCCTTGCTGCGTGAGTATGACAAGGGCTTCCGTTTCTGGGTGGACATTGGCAATCAGGGCAAACGCGCCACGCTGGATTTCCTGTTGCACAAAAATGCCATGCCCGGTTTCAACGATTCCGGCGCGCATATCACCAACATGGCCTTCTTCGATTCCAATCTGAGTTCGTTGAAGCTGGCCTACAACCAGTCGATGGAAACCGTGGCCACCATGGTCAAGCGTCTCACCAGTGAGCCGGCGGCGTTCTTCGGCCTGGAGGATGTGGGCAAGCTGGAACTGGGTGCCCAGGCCGACCTGGTGATAATCGACCCGGAAGCCTTGGCTAACTGGGATGACAACGAAAACCGGATTCTCGCCTATCGGGAGCTGTTCGAGCACAACCAGATGCTGAGTCGCTCCGATGGGGTGGTCACCCACACGTTCATTAATGGTGAACAGGTCTGGTGCGACGGTGCGGTGACCGAGGCCCTGGGCAGTAAGCCGCTGGGCCGGGCACTGCGCGCGGCCTAACACCCGGCCGCGCGTCAGTCGGTGCGGGGTATCAGTCCGGGAATGGGTGCTCTGTCTGCCAGTGACGTGCAATCTCAATACGGCGGGCAAACCAGACCTGGCTGTGAGACTGAGCGTATTCGACAAAACGCTTGAGAGCCGCGAAGCGCCCTGGGCGCCCGACCAGGCGACAATGCAGGCCGATAGACATCATTTTGGGCGCGTCGACGCCTTCGGCATAGAGGGTGTCGAAACTGTCCTTGAGGTAGCTGAAGAACTGGTCACCGCTATTAAAACCCTGTGGTGTGGCAAAGCGCATATCGTTGGCATCCAGGGTATAGGGCACGATTAATTGGTGCTTGTCCGCATCGGTATACCAGAAAGGCAGATCGTCACTGTAGTCATCGGCGTCATAGACAAACCCGCCATCTTCCATGACCAATTTGCGCGTCTGCGGGCTGGTGCGGCCGGTATACCAGCCCAGCGGTCGCTTGCCTGTGAGTCTTTTGTGAATTTCGATGGCCTGTTGCATGTGCTGTCGCTCGACGTCCTCCTCCACGTACTGGTAATCGATCCAGCGCAGGCCGTGAGAGCAGATCTCATGACCATCGCGCAGCATGGCCTCGACAACCTCGGGGTGACGCTGCATGGCAGAGGCGACACCGAATACGGTGACCGGTACCTCGCGCTCTCTGAACAGCCGCAGCAGCCGCCACACACCGACGCGTGACCCGTATTCGTAGATCGACTCCATACTCATATGGCGGGTGCCCTGGCGGGCATCGGCTCCGATGATTTCCGATAGGAACTTCTCGGAGGTCGGGTCGCCGTGAAGAATGCAGTTTTCGCCGCCCTCTTCGTAATTGATGACAAACTGTATGGCGATACGGGACTGATTTGGCCAGTTGGCTTGCGGCGTGGTTTCGCCGTAGCCAATCAGGTTTCTTGGGTAGTGCTGGTTCGACATGGTCGTTCTTTCCGGTCAACTCATGCCAGCGTCTGGCTGGCATGAGTCAGGTTGGCATTATTGGCCGACAGTCGCGTCGGGCCGGCTTTCCAGTGGCGGCAACATGCCTGCATCGACAATAAAATCAATGATGTCCTTTAAACCTTCCTCTTGCTTCAGATTGGAAAAGACGAAGGGGCGATCGCCGCGCATTTTAGTGGCGTCGCGATCCATGACTTGCAGTGAGGCACCGACGATAGGAGCGAGGTCGGTCTTATTGATAATGAGCAGGTCGGAGCGGGTAATACCTGGGCCTCCCTTGCGGGGTATTTTGTCGCCCGCAGATACGTCAATCACGTACAGTGTGAGATCAGACAATTCCGGGCTGAACGTTGCACTCAGGTTGTCGCCGCCACTCTCTACAAACACTATGTCCAATTCGCCGTGGCGCTTTTGAAGTTCGTCGATCGCAGCGAGGTTCATGGAGGCATCTTCACGAATGGCAGTGTGCGGGCAGCCCCCGGTCTCTACGCCGATGATTCGATCCGCTTCCAATGCCTCGTGCTCTGTGAGGAACTTGGCATCTTCCTTGGTATAAATGTCGTTGGTGACTACTGCGATGTCATAGACGTCGCGCAGGTGGCTGCAGAGCGCGCGCAGCAGGGCTGTCTTACCGGAGCCTACAGGGCCGCCGACACCAACTCGCAAAGTTTGTTTTACAGTCATGTATCTCTCCTTCAGGAACGGAACAGGCGGGAGTACTGAGACTCGTGACGGCAGCTGGCCAATGCCAGTGCCGGCAGTGACCCGCCAATATCTATATCTTCAAGTTGTTTGGCTGCGCTCAGGCAGGCTTCCAGATCGGCCTGCAGCAGGCTGATCAATTGCTGGGCGGCCGTTTGTCCAAGTGGCACCAGTTTGGTCGCGGCCGCGGCTTGGTTTTCCAGCCAGGACCACAGGTAACCTCGACATGTACTGTCTTCGTCGATACCCCAGTGCGCAGCGGCGCAGGCGAAAATAGTTACAAAACTTTGCTCGCCGTCGATCGCGGGCAGTGGCATATCAAGGTCGCCCAGCAGGCGCGCCAGTGCCTGCCCCATTGCTGTGTCAGTGAGGCGTAATTCTGCAGTTTCGCGGCAGGCCAGCGCCAGCGCATTGTTGTAGTTTAGAGTATGGATGTCGCCGGACAGGCTGGCCCGGTGCTGTCGCAGCAGTAGTGGCAGATCAACCCGCCCCAGCGAGAATGCCAGTTGTTGGCGCAACCAGTCAGCGGTGCTGTCGCGGTCAGTAAGCCAGCCGGCATCGACGGCATACTCCATACCCTGCGAGAACGCATAGCCCCCTACCGGCAGGGCTGGGCTGGAGAGCTGCAGCAGTCGCAACAGCGCGCTGTCAGTGGTGATGGCCATGTCCCCCCCGAGCGTAGGCACCGGATTCGGGAACGAATACCGCCTGGGTGCTAACCGTTGCCAGGCCCAGTTCGCTGAGCATTTCTTCCAGCACATGGTCCGGGGAAATACGCAGCCAGCCGGCGCCGATCTGTACCTTGGTATGACGATTGCCCAGGTGATAGCAGGCGCGGCTGAACAGCAACGCGTCGTCGGTACTGGCTTCCAGCACCGCTTCCCTGGCGCCGTCCACCTGTAAGAATTTGCCACATCGGGTTTTCAGGATCTCTCCAACCTGCAGGGTTTGGCCGCGCTCCAGGAAAATACGGACCTCTTCGCCGTTGCTGGACTCAGCCTTGAAGCGTCCTCGTTCGCGCTGCAGGTGATCGAGTACCACCTGGGCGTGGATGTTGTCAGCCGCAGCCGCGGTCTGGCGTTCGTAAACTTCGAGCATTCCTACCTCAGAACAGGTTGTACAACTGGGCGAGCGGCAGTACATCCGCTGGCTCGCAGGTAAGTAGTTCGCCATCGGCCCTCACCTCATAGGTTTGTGGGTCGACGGTCACCGTGGGCTGCCATGTGTTGAGCAGCATATTGGCTTTGCTAATGGATCGGGTATTGCGGCAGGCCACCATTTTACGGCGCACGCCGAGGGTCTCAGCAATGGCTGCTTCGACGGCTGCTCGCGAGCAGAAAGTGACCGAGGTATGCCGCGCCGCGCCGGCGTGGGCACCAAACATGGGTCGATAGTGGACTGGCTGCGGTGTGGGAATCGATGCATTGGGGTCTCCCATGGGAGCCGCAGCAATAAAGCCGCCCTTTATAATCATCGAAGGTTTGACGCCGAAAAACGCCGGTTTCCACAGTACCAGATCGGCCAGCTTGCCCTCCTCAATTGAGCCGACTTCGTGATCTATGCCGTGCGTAATCGCGGGGTTAATCGTGTACTTGGCGACATAGCGTCGTGCGCGGAAGTTGTCGTGACGCTCGTTGTCCTCGGCCAGAGCGCCGCGCTGTACTTTCATTTTGTGGGCGGTTTGCCAGGTGCGTGTCACCACCTCGCCGACCCGGCCCATCGCCTGGGAGTCCGACGCAATCATGCTGAATGCGCCCAGGTCATGAAATATGTCCTCGGCGGCAATCGTCTCTTTGCGAATTCGCGAGTCAGCGAAAGCAACATCTTCCGGAATAGAGGTGTCCAGATGATGGCATACCATGAGCATATCGAGATGCTCATCTACGGTATTGCGTGTATAGGGCCGGGTCGGGTTGGTCGACGACGGCAGTACGTTGGATTCGGCGCAGGCGCGAATGATATCAGGCGCGTGTCCGCCTCCGGCACCTTCAGTATGGTAGGTGTGAATCGCGCGACCCTTGAACGCAGCCAGAGTATCGCCGACAAAACCGGACTCATTCAAGGTGTCGGTATGAATGGCCACCTGTACGTCGAACCGCTCTGCCACGCCAAGGCAGGTGTCGATGGTAGCAGGCGTGGTGCCCCAGTCCTCGTGGAGTTTTAAACCGCAGGCACCCGCAGCGAGTTGTTCTTCCAGCGGCAGTGCCTGGCTGGCATTGCCCTTGCCCAGGAATCCGAAGTTCATGGGCAGATCATCGGTGGCCTGAAGCATCTTGCCAATGTTCCATGGCCCGGGTGTGCAGGTTGTAGCATTGGTGCCGGTTGCAGGTCCAGTGCCTCCGCCAATCATGGTAGTCACACCCGACATCAGCGCCTCTTCGATCTGCTGTGGGCAGATAAAGTGAATATGCGCATCGACCCCTCCCGCAGTAAGAATCTGTCCTTCGCCGGCGATGACTTCGGTGCCGGGGCCGATAACGATCGTGACGTTGTCCTGAATATCCGGGTTGCCCGCTTTGCCAATGCCGCATATGCGTCCTGTTTTAATGCCGACATCCGCTTTGACGATTCCCCAGTGATCGAGTATCAGGGCGTTGGTAATGACGGTATCTGCCACTTCTGAGCTGGTTAGTTGGCCCTGGCCCATGCCGTCACGAATGACCTTGCCTCCGCCAAACTTTACTTCGTCGCCGTAAACTGTGTAGTCCTTCTCCACTTCGATCAGCAGCGCAGTATCGCCGAGCCTGATACGGTCTCCGGTCGTGGGGCCGAACATGGCGGCATAGGATTTTCTGTCGATGGTAGTCATGCGTCCGCCTCCTCGCTGTCCAGTGGTCCCATCACCTCACCGCGGAAACCATAGACCTCGCGTTTCCCCGCATAGGCGACCAGTTCCACCTCGCGGTCCTGGCCTGGCTCAAAACGAACCGCGGTGCCGGATACGATATTCAGGCGGAAACCACGGGCGGCTTCCCGGTCGAATTCCAGTGACGGATTGACTTCATAGAAGTGGTAGTGGGAGCCCACTTGTATCGGGCGGTCGCCGCTATTTTTGACAAAGAGGGTGACGGTGGTGCGCCCCACGTTGAGTTGCAGATCGCCTTCTGCGGCGAGTATTTCTCCTGGCTTCATGGCCATATCCTCAGTTTATGGGGTTGTGAACAGTGACCAGCTTGGTGCCGTCGGGAAAGGTCGCCTCTACTTGTACTTCGTGAATCAGGTCAGCCACGCCGGGCATTACCTGGTCGGCGGTGAGAATTTCCCTGCCGTAACTCATGAGTTCTGCCACCGTTTTGCCGTCGCGTGCCCCTTCCATAATCTCCAGGGTTAGCAGTGCGACTGCCTCCGGGTAATTCAGCTTCAGTCCACGCGCCAATCGTCTTTCTGCCAGTAGTGCCGCAGTGAATACCAGTAACTTATCTTTCTCTCTGGGGAGCAATTCCATGTCGTCTTCCGTCAGTTGTTCAGGTTAACCAGATACGTGGTTGGCAAGAGGGCCTGCCCAGTAGCCGAGGGCGTAGTGCATGCCACCAGCCTGTGAATGCCTTGCGTGCCTGCTCGGCGCTGTCGCCCAGGTAGCGGCCAACGACAAAGCTACCCACCTGAGACAGGTCGGCCTGAGGTGTGTGAGTAGCGTTGCGTAATTGATCCATCTCTTCTTCTGTCAGTGGTTCGCTCAAAGGGCCTGCAAGAAACAGGCCGCAGCTGGTCTTACCACGCAGCGTCGCGCTGCCCTGGAGTTGGTTTGTCAGGTTCTCTTCAGTAATGTGCAGCCCTTCGACAAACACCGGAACGCCATCGTGAAAGACGCGATAGCGCTGCAGGAAACTGCCCTGGGAAAACGGCTGATTCGAAGCAGGGAGACCAAAACAACTGATTTCCCAGCCCACAAAATGGCTGTCTCCCTCGAGCTCTATCTGGGTGTCCAGTTGCACACAGGCGCCGTTATAAATAATGGTCTCAAGCGGAAACCATTCTAGGCTGCAGCCAGGGGCGAGCTTGAGTCGGACGTCCTGCTTTTGCACTGGGTTGAAATCTCGCGCCCGGTAAATGCGTGCAGCTCCGGGCGTGGTAATCAGCGCCCTGGCGGCGTTCTCCATGTCGACATTAATGGTGAGATGGTCGCCTGAAACAACGCCCCCGGGGGGTGTAGCAGATACAGGTGCGCCAGCGAATCACCCTCGGGGTAAAAGGCCTTTTGTACATACAGTGGCCCTTTGTGCCTGCAGCGATACAGGCGCGTCTGTGCTTCGCGCTGTGCGAGGCTGAGTTCTAGGGAGGCGTGCCAGGCAGATTCATCCACCAGGTCCGGTGCGACGATCGTGTTCAACGCGACTGCTTGTCCTTAGCGGTGAGGCGGGTAGATACGGCCCGGCCTGCAGCCGGTGCCAGTATCGCCAGCCCGGCCAGTACCGCCATTGCGGGACCCCAGTGGTCGAGGTGGGTCCATAAGTGGGCGAGATTAGTCAGTATGCCATCCGGGTGGGTGCCGTTGTGGGCGAATACGCTGCCGCTGGCAAAGGTGGTGGCGATCGCGAGAGAAAGGGACTTATTCATAGGTTCTCCAAAATGGGCTTTACCCAGGGTTTATGGTGAGTGATCTCGTCATCGGTCAGGCCCTGCAGCTCGTAGGGCAGTACCAGCCAGTCTGATGTTTCATGCAGAAAGTAATCGGGGATACGTCCTGTTCGGTTTTTGTCTGGGCGGTAAAAAGGCACAGCAATCCGCACGTCCTCGGGATAGTTGCGCTTGCACTTGGCTTGCAGGCGTTGCAATACCGCCTCAATGTTGTGGCCGCTGCTGAAGACGTCATCGACGAGTAGCAGGCGGTCATCCCGGTTGAGCTGCTCGTAGAGATACTGGAGGCCATGCACACGAATTGTTTCCGGCGACTGCACTTTTTCCAGATAGCTGTCCATACCGCGATAAGAGGTGCGGATGGCGATGTGGTCGGTCATGACGCCCAGGTATTGAAGGCACTCTTGGACGTAGATGCCAACCGTCGACCCGCCTCGCCAGATACCGACAATGAAATTGGGCCGAAAGCCGCTTTCGTAGATGTTCACTGCCAGACGGAAGGCGTCGTTGAGCAGTTCTTCCTCTTCGATAAATCGTTTCTCAGACTGCAGGGACACAATATCTCCAGACATTCGTACGTGTGCGCTCTATACTCGTCATAGTGTAGACCCAGTCGACAGGTCATGATCGAGAAAACCTATCTCTCTGCCCAGCAATTGCTGGAAGACTCTTTCCGCCTTGGCGCAGATATTGTCGCCGATGGATTTCGCCCTTCGTTTATTATCGCCATCTGGCGGGGCGGGACGCCGGTCGGCATAGCCGTGCAGGAAATGCTGGCCTATTCCGGCATTGAGACCGATCACATCGCTATTCGCACATCGTCTTACGCGGCAGAGATCGACGGACGTTCCGCAAGCATCCGCATTCACGGTATGAACTACCTGATCAAGTACATTACCCACGATGATCGTTTGTTGATTGTCGATGATGTGTTCGACACCGGGCATACGATCGATGCCGTGATTCGCCATCTGCAGGAAAAGGCCCGGCTTAATACGCCGAGGGAAATTCGCGTGGCTGTGCCTTACTACAAACCCACCCGTAGCGAAGTTGAGCGCGTGCCGGATTACTACCTGCACGAGACTGAAGCCTGGCTCAAGTACCCTCATTCCCTCGAGGGCCTTACCCGAGAGGAAATCCGTGAACACCGACCTGTCCTTTACGACATTCTGGGCCAACATATTCGCGACGACTGAGGCGGGCATCTTCAGTTAGCCGGCGCGCCGGCATCAATCCACGCACCCAGAGTTGCTCGTTCTGCCGGCGTCATGCCGGTCTTGTTCAAGAAAGGCATGTCCATGGAGTCCACAGTACGCGCCTTGATCCGGGGTGCCCATTGCTGCATCTGGTCAACGGTGTCCAGCATGACACCCATGGGTGCGGTGGTAAATGTCTCGTCGGTAGGTTGCGCAGAGTGGCAGCTCACACAGTGTTTAGTCAGGATCTTCTGCGCAGTCGGAGCGTTTACCTGAGAGACCGTGTCAGCCGAATCGCTGACCGGCGCTGGCTTGGGCATGACTGCCCAGGCCAGTGTGGCGGTGGCGAGCAGTGAGATAACCAGAATAATGGGTTTGTTAATCCCTTTGTGGCGGAGGTTAAAGTAGTGCCGCGCGAAGGCGGTGATTGCGATAATCGCCAGCAATATGAGCCAGTTGTGCTCATGGGCATAGGTCATTGGGTAGTGGTTGCTGATCATGATGAACAACAACGGTAGCGTGAGATAGTTGTTGTGCGTCGATCTTAACTTGGCTTTCTGTCCCCAGCTTGGATCCGGTGCATCGCCAGCCTCAATGGCTGCCACGAGCGCGCGCTGCGAAGGCATGATGACCCTGAATACGTTGCCGGCCATAATCGTGCCAATCATTGCTCCCATATGAATATAGGCTCCCCGGCCGCTGAACAAATGAGTCAGCGCGTAGGCACTGACTACAGCGAGTCCGATAAGGACCAGACCCAGCAGGTAGCCATTGCGGGCCAGTGGTGTCGCACACAGCGTTTCGTAAAGTACCCAGCCGCCCACAATAAATCCCAGGCCGGTGGCTATGGCCTGAAACTGGCTGAGTTCTGCCACCCTGCGATCAATGAGGTACGCATCCGCGCCCACATAGAACACCAGGATCATCAACACCATGCCAGTCAGCCAGGTGCTGTAGGCCTCCCACTTAAACCAGTGCAGGGTTTCGGGCATTTTCTCGGGTGCGAGCTCGTATTTGGCGACCTCGTAAATTCCGCCGCCGTGAATGGCCCACAAGTCACCTTTGATGCCTTTGTCGCTTTTCCAGCGCGGCGGGTCTTGCAGGTGATTGTCCAGCCAGACAAAGTAGAACGAGGCTCCGATCCAGGCTACACCGGTAATCACGTGCAGCCAACGGAAAATCAGCTGCAACCAGTCGAGGACATAGGCTTCCATATCAAGTAGTTTCCGAGTTGTCCCGCTGGTGCACACAAGCGCCAGCGGCGTAAGTTGCCAGAATACTGCGATCATCGCCGAGCATGGCAAGTACGAAAAGCAGTTCCAGGAGAGAGTCGCAGCGCTCGCTGCGATACTCCATCAGTGGTGTTGCAGCGGGATCCAGCACCACGAAGTCGGCCTCTTTGCCCACAGCGAAGTTGCCAATGTGTTGGTGACAATCGATGCTGTGGGCGCCTCCCAGCGTGGCCAGATAAAAGGCCTTGAAGGGCGTCATGCGGTTGCCATCCAGCTGCTGGGTTTTGTACGCGTCGGCCATTGTCTCCAGGATCGAGAATGTATTTCCTGCGCCCACGTCTGTTCCCAGTCCCACTTTGACGCCTTCGTGTACCGCTCGTTGCAGCTTGAACAAGCCACTGCCAAGAAAGAGATTTGAGGCAGGGCAAAAAGCAATCGCTGAGTTTGTATCAGCCAGGCGCTGCCACTCATCGTTTTCCAGGTGGATGCAGTGTGCGAAGGTACTGCGCTCTCCAAGCAGTCCGGCGCGGTCGTAGCTGTCGAGGTAGTGCTTCGCTTCAGGGAACAGCTCCTTGACCCAGGCAACTTCGGCGAGATTTTCCGAAAGATGCGTGTGCATATGCACGCCCGGATGTTCCGTTAAGAGTTTGCCAGCCAGGGCCAGTTGCTCTGGCGAGGAAGTGGGTGCAAAGCGCGGCGTCACGGCATAGCGAAGCCGGCCGCGTCCGTGCCAGGTCTCTATCAGGCGCTTGCTGTCGGCGTATCCCTCTTCCGGTGTGTCGCGCAGTTCCTCGGGAGCATTGCGGTCCATGAGTACTTTGCCGCAGATCATGCGCAGGTCGCGTTGCTCAGCCGCGGCAAAGAACGCATCTACTGACTGTGCGTGGACAGTGCCGAATACTTGAGCCGTTGTGGTCCCGTGGCGCAGTAATTCATCGAGAAATCGCTCCGCGACGGCTGCGGCGTAGTCCTCGTCGGCAAACTGGGTTTCTGTGGGGAACGTGTATGTTTCCAGCCACTGAAGCAATTGTTCGCCGTAGGAAGCAATCATTTCCTTCTGGGGGTAGTGGATGTGGGTGTCGATAAAACCCGGACAGATCAGCTTGTCGCGGTAGTCGGTAATTGTGGCCTCGCTGCCTAGTTCGGGTAGGAGCTGCTGAGCACTACCGAGTGCCGCGACTCTGCCATCTTCGATGACTAGCAGGCCATCTTCAATATATTCGTAGCTATCTTCGATGGGTACCAGGTCGGGATCGTGGAGAAAGTGCAATACTCGGGCACGGTAGGCGTGGCTGGTCATGCGGGCGCCTCCAGACGGAACTCGAGCGGCGGCGACAACTCGACTTCATCGCAGTTCTCCCCCGATCCCTGTCTATCGATGACGAGAAAGTTACTTGGTGTATCCAGCGCGAGGCTGTAGTGATGCCAGGTTCCCTGGTGATAATTCACTCCCTGATCGGGGCGAGCCAGGAACAGTTCCACGGATTCGGGATTGAATTCTCCCGCTGGCGCCACAGCAACCAGGTAGGGGCTTGATCCGAGTGGCATGAATGCCTGGCTGCCTTTCGGGTGGCGCTCCATGACTTCGGCGCGAAATGGCAGGACTATTGGCCGGCTGCAGAACACGCTGATGATGGCACTATCGTTGGCTTCTTGCAGTTGCACCGTCGCCAGCGCGTGATGGCGCTGGGTACGGCCGTAGTTGATTGGGAACTGCTCGTTGTCCTCGCTGATTTCGATGACGTCACCGTAGGGCGAAAATGCATCGCGTGTCAGGGTCTTCGCAGTTAGGCTTAATGTTTGCATTAGCTGCCTCTATAGGTGGAGTAACCAAAGCCTGATAGCAGCAGCGGTATGTGGTAGTGAGCGCCATCTTCCTCGATGTTAAAGACCACCTCTGCCCAGGGGTAAAACACGGTTTGTCCATGGCGTTGGAAATAAGCGGCTGTTGCGAAGTGCATCCGGTAGGTGCCTGCAGGTAAAACAAGGTCCTGTGGACAGAGGTCGGCAACGCGGCCGTCCTCGTTGGTGATTCCTTCGCCCATGATTACCCAGGTGTTTTGTTCCTGGCGGCACAGCGTAATGGCCACTTCGGCAGCCGGGCAGCCCCTGGCGGTGTCGAGAATATGGGTGGTGATCTGGCTCATAGCAGTTTCTCCAGGCGCAGATGGAAGATCTTGCGCTGTTCTTCGGCGGCATTCGCCAGCTCCTGTTCGCGGGGGTTGGGCAAGCGGGCCTGCAACAGGTTGAGCATTTCGCTGGCGCTTTTGCCGGTGGCACAAACGATGAAAATAAATCCGAACTTATGCTCGTAGTCGCGATTGCCCTCGGCGAGCGCAGCGATTACATCATCATTAGCTTGCGCCACGGATGCCTGCTCACCTGCGGCAAGCGCTTTAGTGTTGGCGTATTTGGCCTTGAGTGAATTTACGTCGCCGATCTTGGGATGGCCGTCAAACGCCTGTAGATAGTCCTCTTCCGCCAGCTGTCCCCAGACCCTGTCGACCGTTGCAATCAATTCTGCCGGGCTTGCGAATGGACGCGCGGCAAGCACGCCAGCAATCCAGGCTTCGCTGGTACAGCATTGTCTCAGTAGATGCTCTGCATCTTCCCTGGAGGCGTTGTTCAAGGCGTGTAGGCTCATGATGCATCTGTCCAGTCAGGTTCGCCGATAATGCGCAGTCGGCTTATGCCGCCATCGGGGAAGATATTGAGCCGCACGTGGGTGAACTGTTGCTGCGGTCGTACCAGAATTTCGTCGATGAACAGGTGGATGAGGTCCGCCTGGAGCGGCGTTTTATCGATTACTTTTACCCACTCTGTGTTGCTGTCGGTGTAGTGCTCGTTGATCGAGGCGGCTTCAAGGCTGAAGTGGTCGGGGTAATTACCGAGGTAATGGGCGGTGTCAATCAGTACCTTGCGGATGGTGCCCTTGAGGCCCAGTTGCACAATGCACCAGTCGTTGTCTTCATCCCGGCGTCGTTTGGTCTCCCACCCGTCGCCCATGTTTGTGCCGACGTAAGGCATGAGTAAATTGTTTGGCGAGCTGTAGAACATGTCGCTGCACTGCTGTACATGACCGCCGAGGACCACGCTGGCTAGATCCAGTATTTCACCCGGCACATAGTGTTCCCGGCGAGGCAGTGGTCTGCCCCAGGTGCGCAGGCGTGCTACGCCTCCGTCGGGATAAATTTTCAGGCGTATGTGAGTGCAGGGGCGCTGCTCGTGGATTGCAAATACATTGTGGCTGTCAGCCTCTGTGGGCGACTTGGGCAGTAGTTCGAACCACTCGGCGTCTTCATCGAGGGCACCGATCGCCCAGGCACCCTCGACCGCTGCGAACAGCGGGGCATTACCTGTGAAGTGGGTGGTTTCGATATCAATGCCATGCAGTTCGCCTGCGATACCCAGTCGCAGCACACACCAATCGTGATCAAGATCCGATTTCGCTCGCGCGCGCCGGCCAAAGGAGCGGCGGGATTCCCAGCCGTCCATCCATTGACCGGTAGCGATAAAGTGCCCCTTTTTGAAAATAGGTTCCTCGTGCTTGACCAGGTTTGTGCACTCGGCGAACCATTGGTCGGAGCATGCAAGGGCTTTGCCGCCCACGCGCTCGCTTACCAGGTCGGTGAAGTCTCTTTGAAAGTCCTCAGGTCTCATGTTGTTTCCATTACTCTCGTGGCTGGAGCCCACCTGTGTGAAGGTTCAGGTAGTGCTCGCGCCAATTGCGGTTTTCTCTGAGCAGAGCGAACGCGTTAGTCGTCCTGCGCCAGTACGTTGTGCTGGAGTGTTACTCCCAGCGCTTTCAGGCTGCGTCTATCCACGCCTTTCACCTGCGAGTGCAGGTTGTGCTGGTGGTATCGCTGAATAATCTGTGCCGCTACTGAAACGGCAACTTCCACTGGTTCCTTACCTGGTACCTGTTGCAGGCCTATTGGACAGTGCACACCTGCATAGGCGTCGGCTGTTATATCCTCGTGCTCCAGGCGCATACAAAAACGGCGCCATTTTGTAGTCGAGCCGATCATCCCGATATAGCCGGCGTCTCCGCGTTGTAGAGCGGCCCGCAGAATGGCGTAATCCTGCTGGTGGTTGTGGGTCATGATGATAAACCAGGTACCAGCTGGCAGCGCCTTGACAGCGTCTGTGGGGTCTTCGCTGCAGTGAATAGGCGTGTACTCGTCGTGGGCGTCTTCGAAGTCTTCACGACTGTCAAACCAGTGCAGACGACAGGGCATTTGTTTCAGCAGGGGGGCGAGGGTGCGGCCTACGTGCCCTGCGCCAAACAGAGCAATATTCAGTTTGGCTCCGGCAAAGCTTTCAAACAGCAGGCTGGCACTGCCACCGCAGCACTGACCTAGCGATGGGCCCAGGGGAAAATATTCGATGCGCTGATCGTCGCTGCCAATCATTTCAGCTGCGATGTGGCTGGCGCGATGTTCCAGGTGGCCGCCACCGATAGTGCCGAACCGATCGTCCTTGCTGATCACCATTTTGGTGGTCGTTGCGCGCGGTGTAGACCCTTTGGTGCCAAGTACGGTCACAATGACATAGGCATCTCCGCGCGCTTGCAGTGCCTGCGCTGCATCCGCCCAATGGGTGTGGGTATTAAGTCGGGTCATGTCTGACGCTCCATGAATTTCTGCATGTCTGCACAGGCCAGCAGCACGCGTTCTGGTGTGGCAGGCGCGTTGAGCGCAGGCGACGCCCGGTGATCTGCGAGACTGCCAATCGCGTCCCTAATCGCTGCCCAGACGGAAATGCCGAGCATCAGCGGTGGCTCGCCTACGGCCTTGGAGTGAAAAATGGTGGCTTCAGTATTTGGGCTGTCAGGTAGCAGCTCTACATTGAGGGTCGCGGGCGTGTCGCTTATCGCAGGAATTTTGTAGCTGGCCGGGCCTGCCGTTTGTAACCGTCCGTCTTCGCCCCAGATCAGTTCCTCTGACGTCAGCCAGCCCATACCCTGGATGAAGCCACCTTCAATCTGGCCGATGTCCAGAGCGGGGTTAAGTGACTGCCCAACGTCCTGGCAGATATCGGCCTGCAGTAAACGGTACTCGCCGGTTAATGTGTCCACGACGACCTCGGACACGGCTGCGCCATACGCATAGTAAAAAAACGGACGGCCGTTAGCCATGTCACGGTTGTAGTGAATCTTGGGAGTCTTGTAAAAACCGGTTGCAGATAGCGATATGCGCTGCAGGTAAGCCAGTTGCGCCAGGTCGGCGAAACTTATCGACTCCTGACCTGCTTTGACCTCGCCCTGTTCGAATACGACTTCACTTTCGCTGACACCGAAATGTCCGGCAGCGAATGTCGTCAGGCGCGACTTGATTTTGCGGGCAGCGTCACGCGCCGCCATGCCATTGAGGTCGCTGCCCGAAGAGGCGGCCGTGGGCGACGTGTTGGGTACTTTGTCGGTACGGGTCGAGGTGCAGGTGATCCGCGACATATCCACCTGCAGTTCGCTGGCGACAATTTGCGCGACCTTGGTGTACAGGCCCTGTCCCATTTCTGTGCCGCCATGATTCAGCTGGATGCTGCCATCGGTGTATACATGGAGTAGCGCACCCGCCTGGTTGAGATGCTGGACGGTAAACGAGATCCCGAATTTGACAGGAGTGAGTGCCAGACCTCGCTTGAGTACTGGGCTTTGCGCATTAAACGCGCTGATTTCCTGGCGGCGCGCCCGATAATTGGCGGTGTTTTCAAGTCGCTCGACCAGTGGTCCTATGATGTGCTGTTCAATTTTTTGCCCGTAGTGCGTGGTGTCACGGCCGTCTTCGGCGCTATAAAAATTGCGCTTGCGAACATCCAACGGGTCCAGGCCGGTGGCCGTGGCCACTTGCTCAATGATGTTTTCCATGGCGAGCATGCCCTGGGGGCCGCCAAAGCCACGAAACGCGGTGTGCGATACGGTATCGGTGCGCACCCGGTGGCCGCGGATATCGGCTGCTGGCAGGAAATAGCAGTTGTCCGCGTGAAACATTGCCCGGTCGACAATGGCGTCAGAAAGGTCGGGCGACATGCCGCAGTTGCCTGCCAGTTCCAGATCCAGGCCTTTGATCGTGCCGTCATTGTCGAACGCTACCTGATAGCGGCTGAAGAACGGATGACGTTTGCCGGTGGCGGCGAAGTCGTCAGCCCGGGCAAGTCGAAGTTTCACGGAGCGCCCGCTACGGTGTGCCGCTAGTGCGGCGATGCACGACCACTGGTTGGCATTGGTCTCCTTGCCACCAAACGCTCCTCCCATGCGGCGCACGTCTACCGTGACTTTGCTCATTGGCAGATTCAGTACTTCGGCAACCAGCTTCTGTCCTTCGGAGGGGTGTTGGGTGGAGGCGTATACCAGCATGCCGCCATCATCCTGGGGCACCGCCATGGCTGCCTGGCCCTCGAGGTACATTTGTTCCTGGCCGCCACTATGAAACTCGCCAGTCAGTTGTTTGTCGGCAGCAGCTTGGGCACGGTCAAGGTCGCCTCTGCTCTGGCGGTGGGTGGGGCGAACGAAATATGCCTCCGCCAGAGCCTCCTCGACATCGAGGTGGCTGTCGATGGGGGCGTATTCCACTTGTGCCAGTCGCGCTGCCCGGCGTGCTGCAAGCTGACTGTTAGCGACCACGACGAATAGTACCTGGCCATAGAACAGGACTTCACCATCGGCCAATAATGGATCGCCGGGGAATACCGCACCGATATCACGGTGGCCGGGAATATCATTTGAGGTGATGACATCGACTACGCCCGGAGCGCATTGCACGGCGCTCAGGTCCATGCTGCTGATGTTGCCGCGGGCAATGCTCGACAGACCTGGATAGGCATAGAGTGTGTCTGCGGGGCCACGGCGATCGTCCACATAGCTGGCCTGACCGGTTACGTGACCTACGGCGCTTTCGTGGCGCAGCGGATGGCCCGCGAGCCCGGCGGCAGCGCGGGAGTTGCGGGCCTGTGGCAGCCTACGCATAGTGGGTTACCTGTAGTTGCTGGGCCGGCAGGTTGTGCGAAAGTTGCAGCCGTCGCAGCAGGTTGCCAGCAACCTGCATACGGTAGTCTGCGCTGGCGCGAAAATCGGAGATTGGGCAGAAATCTTCCGCCAGCGCTGCCACAGCAGCATTTATGGTCGCTTCCGTTAATGGCTTGTCACGCAGCGCGTCTTCGCAGTAGTGCGCACGCCGGGGTATCTCTGCCATGCCGCCGTAGGCAATACGCGCGCTGGTCACGCGGTCGCCGTCCATGTCCAGGGCAAATGCTCCACACACCGTAGAAATATCGTCGTCGATACGCTTACTGATCTTGTAGGCGCGAAACAGAGTGCTTGCGTGTCGCCGCGGCACATGAATGCGCTCAATGAATTCGCCTTTGCCTAGCACAGTCCGTCGATAGCCGACAAAAAAGGTATCGAGCGGCACTGACCTGCGTTGCTTCCCACAGCGCAGGATTACGCTGGCATTCAGCGCCAGCAGCACAGGCGGCATGTCGCCAATCGGCGAGGCGTTGCCGATGTTGCCGCCAATGGTGCCCTGATTGCGAATCTGTTTGGAGCCAAGTCGCTCCAGTAATTCGTGCAACTCTGGCCACTGATGCAGCAACAGGGGTGCACTGTCGCTGTAAGTGACCGCTGCGCCAATGTCGAGGTGGTTCGAAGTCTCTTGTATGTCGGTCAGGTCCGTGGCGCGCCCGGTATGAATGAGCGTGGTGATCGTTGCCAGTGATTGGGTCAACTCCAGGCTGAGGTCCGTGGCACCTGCCACCAGTCGGGCATCGGGGTGCTGTAGGTAGAGCGCTGCCAGTTCAGCCGACGATTGTGGGGCGAAATAGCGATGATTGTCTCCCTTTAGGTCCGCAGGGACTTGCGCCATTGCCGCGAGTGTCCCTCTGACATTGTGGGGGGCTGGTCAGGCGTTGCCTCGAGAGCCGGATCGTACATAGCCACAGCAGCATCCAAGATGGGGCGGTAGCCGGTGCAGCGGCACAGGTTGCCGCCAAGGGATTCGAGAATTTCCTGCCGATCCGGTTGCGCGTGGTTCTGATAATGGGCGTATAGCGACATGACGAAGCCAGGCGTACAGAAGCCGCACTGTGATCCATGGCACTCCACCATGGCCTCTTGCGCAGGGTGAAGATCGCCATCTGCTGCCAGGTCCTCGACAGTGAGCAGCTGCTGGCCGTGGAGGCTGCCAATCGGCGTAATGCAGGCGTTGATGCTGCGGTACTGCAGTTGATTATCCGCCGATACTCGCGCGACCACAACGGTGCATGCACCGCAATCGCCAGAGGCGCAGCCCTCCTTGGTGCCGGTGCGACCCAGGTGGTCACGCAGGTAGTCCAGCACGGTGGTGTTGGGGTCTATGTCGTCAATTCGATGCTCGATCGAATTGAGTAAAAATGTAATCACGAGAGGCTCTGTAAAAAGTTAACACAAGTGTCAGGAATAGTAGCAAATTTCGTGCCCGCCTGACAGTTGTCAGCCACTATGGGCCATATGCGTAAAGATTGGCTCGGTTCAGGGCACAATTTAACCGCAGGCCACATTTTTCTGACATAAGTGTCAGCTTTGATACCGACAGTGTGCCCCAATCCGGTGCGACGCTGCGCTCTTTTAGCGCCTGAGCAAGGCGCGTAGCCCCTAGACGAAGGCGAATTTGGCCAGAAATATAGCTGCCAGGAACCAGGCGCCGAAGCTGACCTCGTCGGTTCTGCCAACAATGACCTTTACTGCCACATAAGTAATAAAGCCTACGGCAATGCCATTGGCAATTGAGAATGACAGCGGAATCATGATTGTGGTGAGTAGTGCAGGTAAAAGCTCGGTGGCGTCGTCCCAGTTCAGGCCCTTGAGGCCCGAAAGCATTAGTAGCGCTACATACACGAGCGCGCCGGCGGTGGCAAAGGCTGGGACCATACCTGCCAGGGGTGCGAAGAACATTGCCAGCAGGAATAGCGCGCCTACCGTGATCGCCGTGAGGCCAGTGCGACCGCCCGCGGCCACGCCTGCTGCGCTCTCGACGTAGCTGGTCACCGGCGCACAGCCAAGAAAGGCGCCTGCCACGCTGGCGCCGCTGTCGGCCTTGAGTGCGCGGTCAATGTTCTTGATTTCGCCCTGGTCATTGACGAGACCGGCGCGGGTTGCGACGCCCATCAGTGTTCCCGATGTATCGAACAGATTGACGAACAGGATGGCGATAATCACGCTGACCATGGCTATATCGAGTGCGCCGAGGATATCCAGCTCGAACAGTAAGGGGCTCATATCCGGTGGGGGGGCGATGAATCCGCTGTAGGTCACCAATCCAGTGGCCAGTCCCAGCAGCGTCACCGTTAATATGCCGATCATAATCGCGCCAGGCACCTGGCGAACTGAGAGAGCGGCTATCAGTATAAAACCGATGCCGGCCAGCAGGGTCTCCGGCTGAGTGAAGTCACCCAGCGAGAGCAGCGTGGCGGGATTGTCCACCACGAGACCGCCGCTGCGCAGGCCGATGAAACCAATGAACAGGCCAACACCTGCGCCCATGGCAATGCGCAGATCCATGGGAATGCTCTCCAGTATCCAGGCCCGCAGGCGGGTAACACTCATGATGAAAAACAGGATGCCGGCAATGAATACTGCGCCGAGGGCTACCTGCCAGCTATAGCCCATCTCACCGACAATTGTGTAGGTGAAGAAGGCGTTAAGTCCCATCCCGGGGGCCAGCCCGACGGGCCAGTTGGCGTAAAGGCCCATGACGATACAGGCGATAGCGGCTGCCAGACAGGTCGCAGCAAAACTAGCCCCCTGGTCCATGCCGGCTGAAGCCATCATCTGTGGATTGACGAAAATGATATAGGCCATGGTGATAAAGGTAGTGAGGCCGGCGGTGATCTCGGTTGTTACTCGCGTGTTGTGTTCACCAAGCCTGAACAGTCGTTCAAGGAGTGCATTCATGAAGGGGTCCGCGTTTCTTGTATTCAGTGCAGTCGCGCGACGAGCGCGGCAGCTTGTTCGTGTTGTCTGGCAATGAGTCGAGGCAGATCCAGGCCGGGAATGGCACCGTCGATCACGCGCCAGTGGCCGCCGATCATGACTCGGTCAGCTCGCTGAGCGTTACACAACAGCAGCGCGGCGAGGGGGTCATGACTGCCTGCAAATGAGATGTCGTCGCGTCGGAATAACGCGAGGTCGGCCTGCTTGCCCACGGCAATCTGCCCAATATCCTCACGTCCCAGGACAGCTGCAGAGCCACTGGTGGCCCAGCGTAATGCATCGCGGTGACTGACCGCTGCAGAGCCGTAGCGCAAGCGCTGAATATACATGGCCATACGCGCCTCTACGATCATATTGCTGCTGTCGTTGGAGGCTGAACCGTCGACCGCCAGGCCAATGTTGACGCCTGCCGCCTCGAGTTCCAGATTGCGACATATTCCCGAGGCGAGCATCATGTTAGAGCCTGGGCAGTGGGCAACCCCGACACCTGCAGCACCCAGACGCTGAATTTCAGCGTCGTTGAAATGGATGCCATGGGCCAGCCAGGTGCGCGGTTGTAGCCAGCCAACACGTTCCAGGTAGTCGACGGTGCGACAACCGAAACGCTCCATACAGAAAGCCTCCTCGTCGAGAGTCTCCGCCAGATGTGTGTGCAATTGAATGTCGAGTTCGTTGGCCAATGCTGCGGAGTCTCGCATCAGTTCTTCGCTGACAGAGAACGGCGAACAGGGCGCGAGCGCGATCTGTACAAACGCTCCGTCGCCACGCTCGTGATAGCGGTTAACCAGCCTTTCCGAGTCGCGCAGAATGACCTGCTCGTCCTGAACAGTCGTTTGCGGTGGAAGGCCGCCATCGTCTTCACCTAGCGACATTGATCCGCGGGTTAGCGTGACTCGCGAACCGATTTTTTCTCGCGCTTCCACCTGGATGTCGATGGCCTCTTCCATGCCGGTCGGGAATAGATAGTGGTGGTCTGCAGCAGTGGTGCAGCCTGACAGCAATAGCTCAGCCAGTGCAATCTGGGTGCCGCTATAAAGCATATCCGGGGTCAGGCCAGCCCATACTGGGTACAGACTCTTCAGCCAGTCAAACAGCTCTTTATCCAATGCGCAGGGCAGCGCTCTGGTCAGTGTCTGGTAGAAGTGATGATGGGTGTTGATTAGGCCGGGCAGGAGGACGTGTTCGCGAGCGTCAAAGACCTCATCGACCGGTTCGCTTGGCTGTTCATTGACTGAAAGTAGCTCGACGATACGTCCGTCGCGGATAACCACGCCGCCGTCGGCATTGTCCGTGCCTGCTGTGAAACAAGCCAGGGGTTGTTTTATCCAGATGCTGTTTGCGCCGAGCATACTTGATCCTGAAAAATCGTCATAGTCGCACATGAATTGCGGTTGGCAAAGTGATGGTCATTGACTTACCGGTGAAAAAAGGGCGCCATTCGGCGCCCAAAGATTTGGAACTTGTCGGCGTCAGAAGTCACCCAACGCATAGCTGAGAGTGACTGAAACGGTGCGGCCCTCCGACGGTTTAACTACCACAGAGTCAAACAGGTCGGCCGAAGTATAGTATTCTTCGTCGGTCAGGTTATTGACCTGCAGCAATGCGCTGAAGCGGTCGTATACGTAACCCACGGAGCCCGTCCAGACGGTGTAGTCGGGGAGCTTAATGGCCTGCAGCGCGTCGGTGTAGGTGTCGTCTACCCAGGTGAAACCCAATGACGCCGTGAGGTCGCCAGAGAACAGTTCCTGGTTCCAAGAGGCTGCGACGCTGACGATGTTGTCTGGCAGTCCGCCGCGATCAAGTTCGGTGCCTGCGCCGGTGAAGGTATCCCGGTCACCGGAAATACGGCCACCGTATACCTCCCAGGCTTCCAGCCCATTCTGAGCAGCGAACTCCGCGCCGTTGATGACAACAAAGGTGTTGCCGATTTCAGTGGTGTCGGTGTGGGTTGCTGTGGCGATTAATGACAGGTTGTCTGTGACGACGCCACGTACCTCCAATTCATAACCTTCTGAGAACACGCTGACGATGGCATTGGTCTGGCCTGCCCGCTCGACTTTCTCCTGATCATAATAGGTTAGAGCCGCGTAAACCCGATCATCCAGGCCAGAGAACTTCACCCCGATCTCGGTAAGCTCTGAGTCCTGCAGCCACAAGCCGGCATCTACCGATGACGGGATAATGCCGCCTAGTTGGTTGGCGCTCAGCGAGGCGGCTTCGGCGTAGGTGATATATGGTACAAAGCCAGATTCGAAGTTGTACGACAGACTGGCGTTGAAGCTGGTGGAATCGTCGCTGTCAGTCACTTTGCCTAGGTCGGAGAAGGGGTTTTGGAGCAGCGTGACTGCCACTTCCTCCGACTCGATGTCGAACTCGTCGTAGCGAGCACCGAGCAGGAGGTTCAGGTTGCCATAGCTGATATTTGACAGGAAGAAGAAGCCGAGATTGTCCACCACCGAGATCTGACTCTCGTTGTAGTTACGGCCGGGGTCGCCGGATGCGATGCCCGTATTGTTGCCGTTCTCGTCGGTTTCAAACGTGACGCCGACAAACGGATCTTCCACTGCTGGTGCAATACGGTCATCGGGGGTGGCACCTACCGTCATGTCACGGAAGTCGAATGTTTCGTCGAAGAACGCATGATTCTTTTCCAGGTCTTCGCGGCGGAAGTTGGCGCCAACGACATTATCGAACGTCAGGTTGCCGGTCTCCCACGTGAAGTTCAGGCTGGAGCGGAATTCGTAGATTTTTGCGTCCGGATAAAGTGCGGTAAAGCCCCAACTCTGGTACTTGGTATGATCCAGATAGTCGTAGAAGAACTGGTTCTTCCATACCATCTCGTTGTCGAATTCGTGGGTTACATCGAAGTACGCGGTGATGGCAGTGGTGTCGGCATAGTCTTCTGGATCAATAAAGGTGTCGTCGTGGTCAATGGATCCCACACCGGGATTGGTCAGTGGTGATACCCAGGGCGTGTCATTGCCGCCAAAGCAAGTGAGTGCGACGCCGTTGTAGGTCGCTTGATTGAATCCCAGGTCGGGCACACAGAACGTGCCGACACCGGAAAACGAATCGTTAATACCGATGCCGGCAGCGCTGGAGATAAATCCGGATTCATTGGGGCGCAGATCAATGCCGCCATTGACGTTGCGGAACGGCGCGGCGCCCGTGATGTAAGTGCCGTCGTCGATCAGTTCCTGTGTCACGCGTGTCCAGCCCGGCACCTGGATGCTATCTGTTTCTTGGTACTGAACACCGAATTCCAACTTGGTAGCGTCGGAAATGTCGATGTCGAAAGCGGCCTGTACCAATTCGCTGCTGGGTTCGTACAGCTCAAAGTAGGATTCGGAGTCTTCTACCTCCACAAACAGCTGGAAGCCACCTTCGCTGTCACCCAGGGTGAAGGGCATAGCGAACTCGCCGGTAATGATTTGCTGGTCGTAAGACCCAAGCGTGACGCCGATCGAACCGCCGGGGCCACTGATGTACTTGTTACCCTCTACCTTAGCCGACTTGGGAATATAGTTCAGCTGGCCGCCCACACTGCCCGTCCCGTAAAGGGGGGATACCGGACCGCGGAGGATTTCCAGTCTTTCAGCGCCCCGCACAATAGTATTGAACGCCCCGGGATTCGCTACCCGACGAAAGCCACGAAAGTAGTTGTCTGCCGGTTCACCGCGGATATCCATAGCACCCTTAATCCCGAAGAAGGAGCTCGTGAATGCTCCCGGGGTGAGGCGCACCAGGTCATCTACGCTGCGCAGTGCAAATTTGGAAATCAGGTCTTCACGTACCTCCGAAACGGAACGCGGTGTATCCACTAGCGACATATTCAGGCCGAAGGCACTGTCAGTAGGCTGGTCGGGAAGAATGCTGAAGTAGTCGCCTTTGGCGGTGACGACCACTTCTTCGAGTTGTGTCTCTTCCTGGGCTATTGCGCCTCCCGAGAGTGTCAGTCCTCCCAGCGCCAGCATGACAGCTGAAGCGAGCGGCTTCATGAGTACTTTTTTCTCTGTTGACATAGGGGTCCCCTTGCAATGTTTAACGCTTAAATGAGCAGTGTGTTAAATCGGTGCTGATCTATCGCTGGGGAGTAAAGCAATGTCCGTGCCACTTTTTTGACGAAGCTGTCAGGAAAATAATTTGCCGCTTAAATCTCGAGAGTAACTACTGTAATTATGCATCGTTCGGCCATGCGTGGCATGGATCTAGGGCGATGCTAGCGGGATCGTGATCCGGAGGTGTGATTGATTTTGGTGCGCTCACGCACTTTAATAGTGCATTTCTTGACGATATAGTCAGGTTTGGTGTGCCTATGATCGCGGGACGTCAGGCGTGGAGCGGCATACGCGGTTCTGGCATATATCCTGCGTTGTGTTCAGGCTAACACCGGGCAATGAACCCCGATACACTCAGAATAATCAGGAATGCGCTACCCATGACAGCTCCACTCTCCTCGGAACTCATTTATCGCCTGGACGACAAACCGCCGGTGCCGGAGGCGAGCTTTGCCGCGTTGCAGCATTTATTGGCCTCGTTCGTGGGCGTTGTGACTCCCACCCTGATTATCGGCAATATTCTCGGGCTGCAGGAGGAAGTGCCTTACCTTATCAGCATGGCGTTGCTGGCCTCGGGCATCGGCACGTTTATTCAGGCCTATCGACCGCTGGGAATCGGCGCAGGTATGTTGTGTATTCAAGGCACCAGTTTCGCTTTTCTAGGGGCGATTCTGAGTGCGGGCTTCATGGTGAAGGACCGGGGTGGTAGTAGCGCTGATATTCTGGCGCTGATTACCGGCATGTGTTTTGTGGGCGCATTTATCCAGATTGGCCTGAGCCAGATCATCCCCTACCTGAGGCGTATAGTAACGCCACTGGTGACCGGTATTGTTATTACGAGTATTGGTATCAGCCTTATCAAGGTGGGAATGACCGATCTTGCCGGTGGCGCCAATGCTGAGGACTTTGGCGCACCGATCAACCTTGGCCTGGGCTTCTTCGTGATTATCGTTATTGTTGCACTCAACGCCTCCAGTAATAACTGGGTGCGATTATCGTCGGTTATTCTGGGGTTACTGGCCGGCCTGGTCGCAGCGCTGGTACTGGGTGAACTGGCCCTGCAAGATCTGGGCATGTCAGCCGAAATCGCCGTGCCACAGCCGTTCAAATATGGCTTCAGTTTTGAGCTGGCAGCATTTATTCCGCTGGCGGTGATTTACATTATTAGCTCAGTGGAGACCACCGGCGACCTGACGGCCAACTGCGTTATCTCGAACCAGCCTATTGAGGGTGAAGGGTATATCCGCAGAATTCGCAACGGGGTTCTGGGCGATGGTGTGAACTCGATGATTGCTGCGGTGCTGAATAGCTTTCCCAATACCACGTTCAGTCAGAATACCGGTGTCATCCAGCTCACCGGCATCGCCAGCCGTTATGTGGGCATGTATGTCGCGGGGATTCTGGTGGTATTGGGCTTGTTTCAAGGAGTAGGCGATTTCCTGTTAAGTATTCCCAAACCGGTGCTCGGTGGAGCAACGCTGGTGATGTTCGGTACCGTGGCTGTTGCCGGTATTAAAATCTTGGCCACCGAAGAGCTGGATAGGCGCAAGGTGATTATTATTGCGGTGTCGTTTGGCCTGGGGCTGGGTCTTGCGCTGGTGCCTGAGGTATTTGCCCAGACACCACTCCTGTTTCAGAATATTTTCAGTTCCGCGGCGGCCACTGCGGGCCTGACAGCAATTACACTTAGCTTGATCATTCCAGAAAATGTCGGCGCAGTTATTGAGGTAGAAGTATGAAAAAGTCTCCGGCGGAGATGGTGTTGGAGCTGCCGTCTCACGAAGGGCGGAAATCCACCGGCCGAATCAGACGTAAGAATGAAGAGTTGATTGTCAATGCCGCCAAGGAGGAGTTCGCGCTTAAAGGATATGATGGCGCGACAATTGATTCCATCGCAAAGCGCGCAGGCCTGCCGCGCCCGAATATTCACTATTACTTTGACAGCAAGCTGGCGCTATACGGTGACATACTCAGTGGCATTGTGGATTTATGGGACGATGCACTGAACGATCTTGAACCAACCGATGAGCCGGCCGCGGCGCTGACAGAGTATATACAACGCAAATTGATGTTTTCACGACGCTATCCCTTGGACTCACGCATTTTTGCCAAGGAGATACTGTCCGGTGCGCCTCGTCTGGAGACTTACTTTGAGCGCGGCTACAGGCCCTGGTTTGAGCGCAAGGTGAAGGTGTTCCAGGAGTGGGCCGAGCAGGGCAAGATGGACTCCATAGACCCCGCTCACCTGATGTTTCTGATCTGGAGCTCAACCCAGCATTACGCTGATTTCGAGGCACAGATTGGCGCCGCGCTGGGAGTTAAATCGTTGGGTGACTGGGAGTTTGATGCCGCGGCGCAGACTCTTGTCAGTGTCATCCTCAAAGGGGTAGGTATTCATCCGACTGACTAACTCGGTTGGCAGCTTCAACGCCTTGTTCAGGCCGTCCCTGCCGATGTCGCCTGTGATTTCATTTTAGTCAGCGTTTCTGGGAAAAAACCCGGGGTATTAATAGTGGAAATTCCGCTCATCGATTTTTCATCTGGGAGCGACGAGGAACTAGCCGCACAGTTGGCGTATGCCATGGGGGAAGTGGGGTTCATGACGGTCACTAACATTGGCATACCCACTGAAATCATTGATGCGATCTTTCGGGTCAGCAGCCAGTTCTTTGAGCGCGATACAGATTACAAACATCAATATCTATATCGCAATGTCAGCGAAAATTTTGGCTATCAGGGCGTGGGCATGGAGAGCCTGGAGCCAGGTAAGCCAGGGGACCTGAAGGAAACCTTTACTCTGCGTCTCGCGCCTGGCAGTGACCTGGGGGAAGATCGTTGGCCCTCTGAAGCGTTCCGTAGCACAGCGCAGAACTTCTATAATGAGTGCCTGGGCGCCGCCACTCGGATTATGCGGCTCATGGCCCGGGTCTTTGAACTGCCTGAAGACTTTTTCAGTGCCACGGTGGGAGGGGAGAACGTCGCATTGCGACTGCTGTTCTATCCCAGGGAACAGCAGGTGGCCGATGGGGGTGAGCAACTCGGTGCCGGGGCTCACACGGACTACGGCATTCTCACTCTATTATTCCAAAGCGGTGTCGGTGGGCTGGAAGTGCGAGACGGGAATGGGCAGTGGATTCCGGTGCCAAGCATTCCCGGGTCGGTGGTGATCAATACCGGTGACTTGATGCATCGTTGGACCAATGGCCATTTTCGTTCTACCGAGCACCGCGTAAAGCCCATGACCAGCACCCAGGACCGCTATTCGGTGGCGTTCTTTGTCGATCCTGATTCCCAGACGTTGATTGAAGTGCTGCCCCAGTGTGTTGATGAGTCGGAAGGCGTTACCTATCCGCCCATTACGGCGGGCGAACATATTCGCCAGAAGTTGCAGCGCAGTCACAACTGACTCAGCTGAGCTTCGAGCGTACTTTACAAGTTTTTACAGACTGGCGGCCGGCAGATGTTACGCTGACTGAATACATGAGTCGGAGCGATGAGATGAACAAGTGCCTGGCGTTGATGGTTGTGGCAGGACTGACGGCCTGTACCACGACCGATGATATTATTGTCGACCGCAAGGGTGTGGACCCGGCAAAGTACCAGCAGGATCTGGCCGAGTGCCAGGGCTATTCATCCGAAGTGAAAACGGGCGAGAAGACGGCCCGCGGCGCCGCCTCGGGTGCGGTCGTGGGTGGCCTGATCGGTGCTGCTGTGGGAAACAGTCGCGATGCCCAGCGCGGCGCCGGTGCAGGCGCCGTCAGTGGCGCGGCTCGCGGTGCCAGCGAGGGCTCCCGCGAGGAAGTGCAGGTGGTTAAGCAATGCCTGCGGGGCCGGGGTTATAAAGTCCTCAACTAGGCCTAGTTACCCAATAGCCCTTTCAATAGTTTGCCGGCGTCCTCGCCAAAGCGGTCTTCCACCTCTTTGGCGGCTTTGCGTTTGAGTTCGTTCTCGGCGAGGTCTGCGATGATTTCGCCGGTGTCTACGGAACACCAGTTGCCGGGCTCACCGGTGATATCACCGGCGCAGTTGACCGGCCATTTCACAGAGGTAATTCGTTCATTCACCCGACAGGCCGGGTCGATTTTCTCCAGGCCCGGTTTGACCCGCGCCTTGAAGGTTGCGTCGAAACTCATGGTTTCCAGGGCGAAGTAGCCGGTGCCGTTCAGGGAAATTTCACTGAGCTCGGCCTTGAGTGGTTTAAGATTGGCCTGGCCCTTGGCCATTTGAATCTTGATCGACAATGTATCGACCGGGGTGTCTGTCGGGAAGGTGGCGGTGAGGCTCTCCTGATTCACCAGGGCAATGGCGTCGCACATCATTTGTTCCACGCTCATATCCTTGAGTACTGTGTCCGACGCGGTGAGGTTAATGGGGCCCTTGAGGGTGTTGGTAACGGCAGAGCTGACATTGCCCTGACCGTTAAGCTTCCAGTTCAGGTCGACCTTGCCGGTGGCAATCGGTTGGGATTCCACCGATTCAAGCACCTGGGCAATATCGATTTGGGTGAGCTTGCCTTCGGTGTTCACTCGGGCCACCGGGTTCTTGGCATTGAGGCTGGCTTTCATGTCCAGTTTGCCACCGTGAACCTCACCGGTAACGGAGGACAGGTAGGCCATGCCTTTCATGACACGCAACTTGGCTTTGAGATTGGTCACCACGTGAGGGTCCCACTCCACCCGGTCGATGGTGAGGGCGGCTCGGGTATCCATGGCGCGAATGGCTTCAACCGGTATCGCCGTATCGCCGGGCTCGTCGGTGCTGGTCTGTTCTGCCGCAGCGGCATCGGTGCCGGCTAGCGCCAGCAACGCCGGGGTGAATTCATTCAAACTCAGTTTGGCGTCAATCTGCGGGCTTTCAAAGCTTGCGTAGCGCACCTTGCCGTTGGCACGGGTGTCAGCAATGCTCATATCGAGCGTGAGGTCGGCGATCTCGTTGTTGATCTCAACGCTGCCCGATGTAGTCAGTTCGACGGTCTCCGCCAGCGCGCCTTCCACGGAAATGGCCATATCTGTCAGGGTGGCGATCTGGGTGGTCTGGTCGACGGCGATATCGCCTTTCGCGGTGACGGTCATGGGGGTGTCGCCCGGCATGCGCAGTGTGGCCGATAGCGGGATGGGGCGGTTGTCGAGGTTCAGGTCGGTGGCGCGCAGTTCGACGATTTCCAGCACGCTGGTTTCACCGCCAGCCTCTGTTGTTTCCAAGCGGGAGTCCGTCACCACCAGACTGGCAACATTGAGTGCCAGGGGCACGGCAATAGTTGACTGGGTGCTGGCTACCTGACCGGCTTCTTCTTTGGCGCGCGTGCGCTTGGCATAATACTCTTCCAGCTCCTCGCGGCTGTACTTGCTGGTGTCGACGGGTGCCGGAGCCGGGGCGCTCACTGTCTTGACGACCACACCATCCAGATACACCGTATCTACGACCACCTCATTGGCCAGCAGTGGCACGAACTGCACACCGATTTCCAGTTCTCGCGCCGCCAGGCTGGTCTCCTCTTCGCCGGGCATGTCGAGGGCGACTTGTCCCAACTTCACGCCGAGGGTGGGAAAGATGCTGAGATCCACCTCGCCGCCCACGCTGAGCCTGGCGCCGGTTTGTTCCTCGATCTTCTGTGAGGCAATGCTGAGCACCTGGTCCTTGTCGAGAATGATCGGGATCAGAATGGCCGCGGCCAATATCAGTATGAGAGGAATAGCGATCAGGAATAACAGTACACGTGACATTGAGGAGCCTCAGGAAAGGTTGTTACAGCTTGGACCCAGAATAATAGAACAGGTTCGGCGGCGCTGCGTATTAAGCTTCCGAATAAGCCTGTCTGACTTCCTCGGCGATGATGTGGATGCCCCGGCGCACCACGTCGGCATCCTGCGCATAAGACACGCGGATACATTCGTTCTGGTGTGGCCATTCGTCGTCGATGCCGACGAAGAAGTTTTGTCCAGGGACGATAAGCACCCCGCGTTGCTTAAGCCGTTCGTAGAGCACCTGGCTGGTCACAGGCAGATCTTCAAACCAGAGCCACAGAAAAATAGCGCCCTCGGGTTTGTGTATATGGAAGGGCAGGTCACCGAGTGCCTGGCGGAACCAGGCTACGGTTGCTGATGCGCGCTCCTTGTAGAACGGGCGTATCAGCTGATTGGAGATGGAATCGATTTCCCCGCTGGCAAAGAGTTGTTTCGCCAGGGCCGGCCCGAGGGTGCCGCAGGCCAGGCTGACTATGGTGTTGGCGTTGGTGAACGCCTGCACAATATCCTCGCGGGCGACGACAATGCCAGTTCGCACTCCGGGCAGGCCAAGTTTGGACAAGCTCAAGGCCAGAATCGTATTGTCGTTCCAGTGGGGCCGGGCGTCGGCGAACAGAATGTTGGGGAAGGGCAGGCCGTAAGCGCCGTCGATAATCAGTGGAATATTACAACCCGCGGCGATCTCGTCCAGGTGGGCGATTTCCTCGTCGGTCAATACATTGCCGGTGGGGTTGGTTGGCCGCGACACGCACAGAGCGCCTGCCTCTGGGCCAGGGCTAAGGCTCGAGAAATCAACACGATACTTGAACAGATTATCTTCGAGTAGATCGATGCTGGGGCGAGTGGCGGAAAAGAAGTTCTGGCTGAGGCCTGCATCAGCATAGCCGATGTATTCCGGAGCCAGGGGCAGGTGGATGGTGCGCTGGTTGCCGTCGGGCATACTGCCGGCCAGCATGTTGAACAGCACAAAAAAGGCCGCCTGGCTGCCGTTGCTGACGGCGATGTTCTGTTCCCCCAGTGCCCAGCCGAACTGCTTGTTGAGATAGGCAGCCATCTGCTGGCGGAACTCGCGATCGCCCTGGGGTGACTGGTAAATGCCGAACAGGCTGTGACGTTGGGCCGGGTCCGACATGATGTCTTCCAGGCGTTGCTGGAATACGGCCTCTACCTGCAACAGGCGTCCGGGATTGCCGCCGCCCATGAAAATCATGTCGGGGTTTTCGTTCAGGGCTGACCCGAGGTCATCCATGAGCTCGACGATGCCGGACTCACCGGCAAATTTTTTTCCAAAGGCTGACAGTTTCACATTCGTTAACCGCTGGTAACTGAGAGTCATAGTAGCCCCAGTCCCCATAGCTGTATATGCTCACTCTTTTACAGGGATAAGGACCAATACCTTGGAGCAGCAGCGCTGTCGCAACTGTGGCCATCAGGTAGACGGGGAGTACTGCAGCAATTGCGGCCAGCGCGAAGGCCGGGCAGATCGCCGCTTTATGGATCTGGCGGGTGAAATTGTCGGCGATGTGTCCGACGTGGACTCCCGCTTCTGGCGCACTCTGGTGTCTTTGTTGTTCCGACCGGGGTACCTGACCGCTGAGTTTATCGCCGGCAGGCGAGCGCGCTATTTGCCACCGCTGCGGCTGTATCTTGTGTTCAGCTTCATTGTGTTCCTGGTTATGGCTATCGATGCCTCCAATGCTCTGGAGTCAGGGAATGGCGTGGAGGTGGTGGACGAAAGCGGCGAAGTAGTCGCCTTTGACCCCAATGATGTGGCCGATGCGTTTGTTGGCGAGGACGGCGCCGAACCGGAGGTGAGCATCGGCATTGCCGATGAACAGAGCCCGCAGTGGATGCAAGACCTGCAGGCGAGGCTGGAAGGCAATGCCCGGCAACTGAACGACGATCCCAGCGAATTCATTGAAGATATGGTGAGCTTCCTGCCGCAGATGATGTTCATTCTGTTGCCTTTGTTTGCCTTCCTGATGCTGCTGGCCTATCTGTTCTCGCCGTTTCACTACTTGCAGCACCTGGTGTTTGCCCTCCACTACCACAGCTTTGTCTATCTGCTCTATTTGGTTGATCAGCTAATCGGTTATGGTGGTATTGAAATCGGCGGCTGGCTGGCGCTCTGGTTGGTGGCCTACCTCCCTCTGGCCTTGCGCACCTGTTATGACTCCAGCGTGAAGGGAGCAATAGCCAAGAGCCTCTTTATTTACAGCGCCTATCTGGTGCTGCTGGTTCAGGCATTCGCCGGAGTGGCACTTATTGCCCTCGCCATGTTGTAGTTCGGGCGACAATCAGGGTGCTTGTCTTAATACTCAGCCATCTCATTATCCCAAGGAAATCCAATGCTCCGCCTCGCGTCCACCGTGCTACTGGGGCTGGCCCTCGTTGCCCCATCGGTTGTTGCCGACAGCGAAACCACCGCTAAACACCCCTACCTCGAACAGAAAAATGTCCTGGTGTTGGGGACGGTCTGGCAGGAGGCCGACGCCACGATTCGCGCGACGGTCGACCCGCTGCCAGAGCAGGAATCGAGCTCGGCCAGCTGGGGCTTGATACAGAATATACCTCGTACTATGCCGAGTGGCGCCATCGGCTGAATCACAAGTGGCGCCTGATAGCTGCCACCCAGACCTTTCAGAGTGAGGGCGATTTAAGACTGGCCCACGATATCAACTTCGGCGGCGTCGAGTTTCCCGCGGGTATAGATGTGGACTCCTAGCTCGGGGTGGGTATCTACTTTATCGTACAACTTCTCCACCACCGACCAGGCCGAGCTCTCGCTGGGATTTGGTGTGCATGCCTTTGACACGGATGTCAGTGTCGATGGGCGTGTTTTTGTGGGAGACAACGAGATGCGTGGTAGCAGCTCCAGTGGTGAGTTATTGGCCCCACTGCCCAATATCCGGGGTTCCGCGTTCTATGCCTTTAGTGACAAGCTCTCAACATTTGCAACTCTGGGTTGGATGAGTGCCAACGTCGGCGAGTGGAGCGGCTCTTTTACTTATTTGCACTGGCGCCTGCACTATGCCTTCAGCGATCGTTGGGGGCTTGCGGCGGGCACTTAAATTGCGGTCCTGTGCAGAAATTGCACTGGTTAATCATTGATCGCCAAGGGGTTTTTTCACAATATGTTGTGGGGACTATTGTGAGTGCACCGATATGTGGGTATCGTTGCAACTTCTAACTACAAGCTTCGCAATCGCAATTCGATTGCAATTTTCTGACGTACAAGGGGCATCATGGAATCAGTAGCCAAGCAAGGCAAAAACATCCGCAGCACCACCAGCAACATCGAGCTCCAGGGCGCATCTCTGGATATCTGGGACAAAAAATACCGACTCAAAGACGCACAGGGTAACACCGTTGACAGTGATATCGACGCGACCTATACCCGGGTTGCCCGGGCGCTGGCAGACGTTGAGGACGAGGCCGGACGCCAGGAGTGGGAGCAGCGTTTCGTCTGGGCACTGCAGCGCGGCGCGATCCCGGCGGGGCGCATTGTGTCCAATGCGGGTGCCCAGGAACACAAGCCTGCCACTTCCACTATTAACTGCACGGTCTCTGGAACGGTACCCGATTCCATGGAAGGCATTCTGCAGAAAAACATGGAAGCCGGCCTCACCCTGAAAGCGGGTTGTGGCATTGGCTATGAATTTTCCACTCTGCGCCCCAAGGGCGCATTCGTGTCGGGTGCTGGAGCGTATACTTCCGGCCCCATGTCCTTTATGGATATCTTTGACAAGATGTGCTTCACCGTGTCCTCCGCTGGCGGTCGTCGCGGTGCGCAGATGGCGACCTTTGACGTACATCACCCCGATGTATTCGATTTCGTGAAGGCCAAGCGTGAGGACGGTCGCCTGCGCCAGTTCAACCTCTCTTTGTTGATTACCGAAGACTTTGTTCAAGCCGTGCGTGATGATAGCGAGTGGGCCCTGTCCTTCCCCGTTACCCAGGCCGAGTACGACAGCCTGCAAAGCCAGGAAGACGCGGAGATTGTCTGGCGTTCTTTCCCGGTCACCGAGGGCTATGTCACTGACGACACCGGCCAGGTGGCCTGCCGCGTGTACCAGCGCATCCGGGCGCTGAAGCTGTGGAACGCCATTATGTCGTCCACTTACGACTACGCCGAGCCGGGCTTTATTCTCATCGATGAAGTGAATGAGAAGAACAACAACTGGTTCTGCGAGAACGTGCGCGCTACCAACCCCTGTGGTGAACAGCCTCTGCCGCCCTACGGCAGCTGTTTGCTGGGCTCGGTTAACCTGACGCGCTTTGTACGCGAGCCGTTTACAGAAAGCGCCTGGTTCGACTGGGAGGAATACCGCGAAGTAGTCGCCGTGTTCACCCGGATGCTCGACAACGTCGTGGAAATCAACGGCCTGCCACTGGAAGAGCAGCGCCGTGAGATTACCAGCAAGCGCCGTCACGGCATGGGCTTCCTGGGTCTTGGTTCCACCATGGCCATGCTGCGCATGAAGTACGGTGAAGCCGATTCCCTGGAGTTTACCGAGCAGGTGAGCAAGGAAATGGCAGTCTCTGGCTGGAAGGTCGCGCTGGACCTGGCACGTGAGAAAGGCGCTGCGCCCATCATGGAGCAGGAGTTTGAAGTCACTGGCGATATGCTGCGCCGGCGTCCGGAAATGGCTGCCGACGGCATTAAGGTAGGCGACAAGGTTGCGGGCAAGGTATTGCACGCCAAGTACAGCCGCTACATGCAGGCCCTGGCACTGGAAGAACCGGAATTGGTGGATTCCATTATTGCTGAGGGTGCGCGCTTCACTCACCACAGTTCCATTGCGCCCACCGGCACAATCTCACTGTCGCTGGCCAATAACGCCAGCAACGGTATCGAGCCCAGCTTTGCCCACCACTACAGCCGTAATGTGATTCGTGAGGGCAAGAAGTCCAAGGAAAAGGTCGACGTCTTCTCCTACGAGCTGCTGGCCTACCGCGAGTTGGTCAATGGCGACGCCATGCCATTTACCGACGACGAGACCAAAAAACTGCCGGAGTACTTTATTGCGGCAGACGACATTACGCCCACCCAGCACGTAGACGTGCAGGCCGCGGCTCAGAAGTGGGTGGATTCCTCTATTTCCAAGACGATTAACGTGCCCACGGATTTTGCCTACGGGCAGTTCAAGGACACCTATCTGTACGCGGCAGAGCAGGGCCTGAAAGGGTGCACGACCTTCCGCTTCAACCCGGAGGCCTTCCAGGGCGTACTAGTAAAAGAGGAAGATCTGGAGAACACCAACTACCAGTTTACGCTGGAAGACGGCTCGATCGTGGAGTTCAAGGGTAATGAGGAAATCGAATACGACGGCGAAACGCACACTGCTGCCAACCTGTTCGATGCACTGAAGGAAGGATACTACGGCAAGTTCTAAGCGCGCCGTTTGAAGGTAAATAGACCATGAGCAAGAAAATAGACAAAAAAATCGTCGGCTTCCAGGTGAAGTCCGAAGAAGACAAGCAACAGGAAGTCGAAAGCAATATCGTGCAGATGCACGAAAAAGTGTCGCGCCCCGAACAGCTCGAAGGCGCGACTTACAAGATCAAGACCCCGCTGTCTGATCACGCCCTGTACCTGACCATTAATGACATCATCCTCAATCCGGGGACAGACCACGAATTGCGTCGCCCCTTCGAGGTGTTCATTAATTCCAAGAACATGGATCACTTCCAGTGGATTGTGGCCCTGACCCGGGTCCTCTCGGCAGTTTTCCGCAAGGGCGGCGACTGCACCTTCCTGGTAGAAGAGCTGAAGGCGGTGTTCGATCCGCAGGGCGGATACTTCAAATCGGGCGGACGTTTTATGCCGTCGCTGGTCGCTGAAATCGGCTGGGCGATTGAAGACCACCTGCAGAATATCGGCCTGCTGGAAGCACCCGGTCTCAGCGATCACCAGAAAAAAATTCTTGATGAGAAGAAAGCTGAATACGAAGCCAAGACCGGCGACGACGGTGCCAACACCGAGTTTCCCGCCAGTGCTGAGCTGTGCAAAAAGTGCAGTGTGAAGGCTGTCATCCTGATGGATGGCTGCATGACCTGCCTCAACTGTGGCGATTCCAAGTGCGGTTAAGCCGCACCTGAGCCTCGCTGTCTGCCACGCCCCGTCCAGTCGGGGTATATCATTGCAAACCCTCTTTGCCCCTTGTCTGCTCAAGCGCACAGGGGTCAATTTCTTTGTGCTACTGTCGACCCGCTGAGATAAAAATTCGAACAGCAGGAGACATAGCATGAAACTTAAATCACTTCTTCTCGGCGCTGGTTTGGCGCTGGGCTCCCTCAATGCATCCGCACTGAACATTGTGCTCACCAATGACGATGGCTGGTCTACACCGGGTATCCAGGCCATGTATCAGGTGCTGACTGAAGCCGGCCACACGGTGGTATTGTCCGGCCCCCTCGATGGCCAAAGCGGCAGCGCCGCAGGCTTTAATATTGGTGGTCTGGAAATCACCAAGGAGGCTGAAAACCAGTATTCCGTGGCCGTTGCGGGTGGTGAGACTGGAGCTGAACCTGCCACCTCTGGCATTGTCGGTATGCAGATTCTCACCGAGATGACCGGTGGCCAGGCGCCTGACCTGCTTATCTCCGGGATTAACGACGGCGCCAATGTCGCCGGCGCAACGACTTTCTCCGGTACCGTTGGTGCGGCGATTGCCTCGATCTCCTATCTTAATGGGCAGAGTGTGCCGGCGATTGCTATCAGTGCCGATGAGCACTGCGACGAGGAGCTGCCACTGGAGGAGTCGACCTGCATTGAGGTGGCTGAATTCACTCTGAGCTACCTGAATCACCTGCTGGAGCGGCCCGCCTATGTCAACGGTGACGACGCCTTGATTCCGAATCTGCGTGCATTGAACATTAACTATCCTGCCGGTACGCCCATGGGGGTGATGACTGCGCGCCAGGGCCTGCAGCCCTTGCTGGGCGGTCGTGCGATCGGGCTTGAGTGGGGCTGCAGCACCAGCTGTGCTGAACTGGAAGTAGGTGAAACTGCCGAGGGCGGTATTCTCGGTACCATTGATTTCAGTGACTTTGAAGACATTGATGAGGCGGATTCTGTTTACTTCTCCCAGGGTTATATCACTGTGGTGCCGATTCGCGGCAGCTATGACGGTGGCGCCCAGGGATTGAAAAACTACCTCAATACCTACGACTACTAAGGCACAGGGCGGCGGTCATGACTCACACACAACAAGCCATGGTAACGGGTGCAAGCTCTGGCGTCGGCTGGACCTTTGCGTCGCGCCTGGCTGATGCGGGATATGCGGTGTGTGTCGTGGCCCGGCGTGAAGACCGGCTCAAGTAGCTGGTCGCCAGTCTGGCGGGTGAGGGCCATACTTACATGGCAGCTGACCTGGCTGACGCGGCCCATCTGGCCGCGGTTGGCGCGGAGCTGGGATCAGCAGCGTGCACGAGGTGTGTACGTCATGGCGCTGTGCCCATGTATGACAGAGACGGAGTTCATTGCCGCGGCAACCGAGGGCGAATCTGATTTCTCCTCGATGCCCGATGCGATGGTGCAGTCACCGCATGAGGTGGTGGATGAAGCGCTGCAAGCGCTCGCGGCGCCATCGTGATTACCGGCCGCACCAATCGCATGATGGCACAGCTGCCCCGATTGCTGAGTCGCAGCCGGCTTATCCGGATGATGTCAAAGGTAGGTGGTCCCAAGGCCAGGCTGTAGGCAGCCTGGCACCTGCTCAAAACAGTTTTTCAGGCACGATCAGTTTGAGGGTGCCCGTGGTGACCCGCTGTAGCCAGGTCGTATCCGGTTCTTCATCTAGTACTTCTTCGACGCCATCACGGCGAGTCACCCATTGCAGGTTGCCGTCGTCATCGAGTTCAACCCTGAAGGCGTACTTGATGATTTGCTCATCAAAGTTCTTCGATTGGCCGGCCGCAACCTCGGCGCTGACGAAGTAGGCCCCCAACTCGGTATTATAAATGGTTGAGCGGCCATCGATGTTATACGAACCCACCCACAGCCACCTCTCATCGAACACCATGAACTTGGCGTGCAGGCTGCTTTTCTCTGATTCAACGGCGTCGCTGCCCGCATCCTCCCGTGCGCCGAGATCGGCCCGCAGTTCGTAGAGTTCGACCCCACCTTCAACCAGGTCCTGCCTGTAGCGGATGTAACCAGCATGCACAGCCGGGACGTCGTTGGACAACAGGGAATTGGTGAGAATACGAACCCTGACTCCGTCGGCCACGCGCTGTATGAGATAGTCGGTGAATTCCTCGCCGGGAATAAAGTAGGGTGAGATGATCAGCAGATCTTCCTCGGCTGCGTCCAGTCCCTCCTTGAGCTTGGGTGCCAGCAGCACGTCGCGGTCGGGCTTACCACCATCGGCTTTCTCCGGCAGGTCGTAAGCGAGCACCCAATCCGACCAGTTGTAATTGAGTTCGGCGAAGTGGCGCGTCTGGGCAAGCTTCATCTGTTTTACCGCCGCTGCATACGGTGTGCGTCTGGCCAGCTCCAGTTGGGCGTCTGCGCGGATGTGGTAGTACTCGATGTCCTGTTCGGTGGGCAGGTCGTCGTAAAATTCGCCGATGGGGTAGGCGTGGCCGCTGTTCCAGTACAGGTCAAACTGGCTGCCTACCTCTGCGGCAATAGGGCCCACAGCCAGGGCGTCCATGTCGCTGAAAAACAATTCGCTGTCTGCTGCGAAATATTCGTCGCCGATATTGCGCCCGCCAAAAATGGTCGCAATCCCATCGGCGGTGAGGGTTTTGTTGTGCATCCGGTGGTTGATACGCGCGGTGTCGGTGAGCATGTCATCGAGCCGGTTGTCCCGGTTGGCGAATGGGTTGAACACGCGTATTTCGAGGTTATCCATGGCGTCCAGAACCCGCAATGTTGGGTCTTTGCCCGCTGTATCCAGATCGTCCAGCAGCAGCCTCACGCGCACGCCACGGCGAGCGGCTTCTGCCAGCTGGTGCATCATCAGGCTTCCTGTGAGGTCCTGATGCCAGATGTAGTACTGCATATCGAGAGTGCGGTCTGCCTGTTGGATCAGCGCCCAGCGGGTGATGAAGGCGTCCTCGCCGGCCATTAAGGTATAGAAGCCTGATTTATCCGGGTTGGCATCGATGACGTCCTGTAGGTCGCTGTGCAGCCGAGTGCCGTCGATATCGGCAATGGCGTAACTGGCCGTGCGCTGAACGTCGTCGGGCAGGCTGGCGCAGGCGCTGAGGAACAGGACCAGACAGGCAGTGATAAGGCGCGTGGGGTTATGGGAGGGTGCGCTTTCTGTGGCTTTCATTCGTGGATCATTCCTGCGACCGGAGTTTTATGAAAGTATAGCTGTGAATAACACGAAGAAGGACATTCATATGGATGTTGAGCAGCGATTACAGGCGCTGGAAACTGAACTTGGGCGATTGTCGGCCATGGAAGAGATTCGCCAGTTGAAGGCTCGTTACCTGAATGCCTGTGATCGTCAGGACCCGGGGGCGGTCCGTGACTGCTTTGCCGAGGGCGAAGTCATTATTGATATGTCTTATTTTGGTCATTGTGCGAACCGGGATGAGTTTGTCGATGGCATTTTCATCCCTCGGGGCTGCCATGATTATGTGCTGGATATGCATCACTGCGCCAACCCGGAGATCGCTATTGTCGATGCCGAGCGTGCCACCGGCGTGTGGTCATTGAACTACCGTAATATCAATACCAACGACCAGACAGTGACCATGATTTCCGCGTTGTATCACGATGAGTACCGACGTGTAGATGGCCTCTGGAAAATTGCACGATCGCGCACCGAGTATCGCACAGCGCTACATTTGTTGTATGAGCCGGGAAGCCTGCAGTTGCAAACTGCTGCGCGCACCTTGATGGGCTGAATGTCGTCAGCAGGTTGTACTATGCTGGTCCAATAATGAAATACGAATAACGAAAACCAAGGGAATTGAATCAATGAGTATCAGAATGAGAATCCTGGGCATTGTGTGTTTATTACCTCTGGTAGTGGGCGGCTGTGCGACCCCTCCCGCAGAGGAGCAAGTGGCGCTGATCGAGCGCTCTCAACTGTTCGGTAATCCCAGTCGGTTTCAGGGCCGCCTCAGCCCAGACGGGACGCTGATGAGCTTCCGCGCACCGCTGGACGGTGTCATGAATATCTGGGTGGCCCCCGTGGGGGATTTCGAGGCCGCCAAACCTGTCACGCGCGATACTGGACGAGGGGTGCCCAGTCATTTCTGGGCCCTGGACAGTGTGCATCTGCTGTATATACAGGATCGCGACGGCGACGAAAACTGGCATATGTACCGGGTGAACGTGGGAACTGGTGAAATGGCCGACCTGACCCCCTATGACGGTGTGCGAGCGGTTAACCTTGGCCAGAGCGAGCGTCATCCAGGCAAAATCGTCATCGGCATGAACGACCGCGACCCCCGCTGGCACGATGCCTACCTTGTTGACCTGGCGTCCGCCGAGCGCACGTTGCTGGCAGAGAACGAGGGCTTTATCAGCCTGTTGGTTGACAATAATCTTGAAGTGCGCGGCGCTCTGGCGCCCACTGACGAGGGTGGCGCGACCGTACTGAGGCGTTCGGGCGATGAATGGTTGCCGGTACTCGATATACCGGTGGAAGATTACCGCACCAGCTCGGTGCTGGGTTTTGATGCCGACAACAAGCACATCTACATGCTGGACAGCCGCAATCGGGACAAGGCGGCGCTGGTCCGTGTTGATTTTGCCACGGGTAAGACTCGCCCGATCGCACACTCCGACCAGGCTGATATCGGCTCCGTGCTGATGGATCCGCGGACCCACAAACCCGTGGCAGTCGGTGTGCGTGTGCATGAGCTCAAGTGGACAGCGCTTGATCCTGCCTTCGAAGCGGATTTCGCTGCGCTGGCAGAACAGGCCATAGGCGATGCGGAAATACTGGCGACGACGCTCGATGCCAGTCGCTGGATCATCTATCAGTCCCGGGCCGATGGTTCGCCGGTATATGCGGTATATGACCGGTCTACCCGAGCCCTGGATACCATGTTTGTGACCAACCCGGATCTAGAGGGGTTGCCGCTGTCTCCTGCGCACAATGTGACCATTCCCTCCCGCGACGGCCTCGACCTGGTGTCGTACCTGACCGTACCACGCGGAGTTCAGGTGGATGCAGAGGGGATGCCTAGTCAGCCGGGCCCGATGGTGTTGTTGGTTCATGGCGGCCCCTGGGCCCGGGATATGGCCGGTTACTCCGGTGAGGTGCAATTCCTCGCCAATCGCGGCTATGCCGTATTGCAAGTGAATTACCGGGGGTCTTCTGGGTTTGGCAAAGCGTTCATCAATGCTGGCGACAAGCAGTGGGCGGCCAACATGCACAATGACCTGGTAGATGCGGTAGCCTGGGCTGTAGATGCTGGCGTCGCCGACCCCGACAGTGTTGCCATCATGGGCACCAGCTATGGTGGTTATGCCACGCTGGTAGGACTGACCTTCACCCCGGAGCTGTTCGCTTGTGGTGTCGATGTGGTCGGTCCCTCCAATCTTGAAACGCTGATTGCTTCAATCCCGCCGTACTGGACTTCCTTCGTCCGGTCCCTGATTAACGCGCTCGGTGATCCGGATACCGAGGAAGGCCTGGCTTTGCTCAAGGATCGCTCCCCGGTGAACCGGGTGGATCAGATCCGTCGCCCTCTGCTGATCGGGCAGGGCGCCAATGATCCCAGGGTCAAGCAGGCTGAGTCAGATCAGATCGTCGAGGCCATGCAGGCGAGCAACATTCCGGTGACCTATGCCTTGTATCCCGATGAGGGGCATGGCTTCCAGAAGCCAGAAAATACCATCTCCTTTTACGCACTGGCCGATGGTTTTCTGAGTCAGTGCCTGGGGGGGCGACACCAACCGATTGGCGATGATCTCCAGGGATCCAGCCTGCAGGTACTCGAAGGTGTCGAGGGAGTGCCCGGGCTGGCCGAGGCTCTGGAGGCCGCTGAACGGCGCTAGGTCTCGCTTAGGGTAAGACAGTGCTGTTAGGCTAGGCACATAACAAAAGCAGGAGTTGGCTGTGAAGAATATGCGCCTGGCGTTGGTGACCCACACTATCTTACTGGCGGTTGTCGCGATATTGCTAACAGCGTGTGCGTCGGTGCCCTATGACTACCCCCGCTCAACCACGACCTATGTGCCGGGTTCGGACGCCACGGTACTGGGCACGGCCGGGGAGCGCTGGAAGGCAACCCACGGCGACAAGGGTGGTTTTGTCGGTATGGCATCGGGCGTGGATGCCCTCGGCGCCCGCCTGCGCCTGTTCGAGCTGGCCGAAGAAACGGTCGATGCGCAGTATTTCATTCTCAAAAAGGACCGGGCGGGCGTCCTGTTCGTCAATGAACTGCTGCTGGCCGCTGACCGGGGTGTTCGGGTGCGGTTGCTGGTGGACGACATCTTCTCGCCGGGTGTGGACCACGCCTTTTCAGTGATCGCTGCCCATCCCAACGTCGAGGTGCGCCTATTCAACCCGCTGCCCCGCCAGACCTTCAAGTATCTCGGCTACCTCACGCAGTTTGAGCGCGCGAACCGGCGTATGCATAACAAGTCGTTCACGGTGGATGGTGCCTTCAGTATTGTCGGCGGGCGCAATATCGGCGAGGAATACTTCGAGATCGATCAGGACACACGTTTTGATGACTACGAAGTGCTGATGATTGGTGACATCGTTGAGCAGGTGCAGCAGGGATTCGACGTGTTCTGGAACAGTGAGCTGGCGGTACCCATCGAGGCGTTTGGGATTGATGTATCTCAGAACGAGCTGGACGAATGGCGCTCGGGTGCCTTGCGAGAAGTGCATGAGGAGGCGAAAGCGCTCTACGAGGGCGCCCTGGACAGTCGGCTGTTGCAGCGTCTGAACAGTGGCGAACTAAACCCGGTGGTTGCTGAAGCCGCCCTTTATACGGACACCCCTGACAAGCTGTTAACCAAGGTGGGGGATCGCGACCAGGCGGTGTTGGCCCTCGAGCTGGGGCGCCGCTTCCGCGAGGCCTCTGATGAGCTATTCATCGTCACGCCGTATTACATCCCCCAGGACTACGGCATGAAACTCGTAGAGGATCTGTTGGCGCGGGGAGTCACGGTCAAGTTGGTCACCAACTCGCTCGCCTCCACGAACCATGTGCCTGTTCATGGTGCTTACAAGTACTACCGGCGCAAGTTGTTGGAAATGGGAGTGGAGATCTACGAAATTAAGGTCGATGCCGTCGATGGCCCTAATGAATGGGGGTATCAGCCCGGCAAGCTGACCCTGCATTCCAAGGCGACGGCCATTGATCGAGACAGTATTTTCATTGGCTCATTGAACTTTGATCCGCGATCTATCCTGATCAATACCGAGATGGGGATTTTCATTGAGTCCAGCGAAGCCGGGAGTGGATTCACCCTGCAGCTCGAGGATGAACTCAGCCGCATCAGTTGGCGGGTCGAGCTCGATGATGACGACAAGCTGCGCTGGACCTACGATCACGAGGGGGTTCAAGAGGTGGTTTACAAGGAACCCCAGGCCGGCTGGTGGCGGCGATTTCAAGCCGGATTCTACGGTTTGCTGCCGATCGAAGATCAGCTCTGAGGTACGGTCAATCAGCGGTTGACTGGCCGGTATAGCCGCCCGCCAACGACATGGCCTTGGTCAGTCCATGTTGGCGCAGCATCGCCACCGCAGAGCGGCTGCGAATGCCAGATTGGCAATACACCAATACCGGTTTGCCGCTCTCCAGCAAATCATCTGCTGCCTCAGCGAGTTCTGCCAGCGGTATGTGGTCTCCACCCAGATTGCCCGCAATGTGTTCCTCATAAGAGCGGACGTCAATAAGCAGCGGGTGATGCTCTTCAAGGAATTGCCTGAAAGCCGCGGCAGCGACTTCCTCAATGCTCGTATCAATTCCCGGGGCTGGTAGTCAGCGGTTCTGTCGCGATAGGTCTGGCGGCCGCTGCAGAGTACGCAACCGGGGTCAGGGCTAAGCTTGAACTGGCGCAACTTGAGTCCGGCGCCGTCGACGCTCACCAGGCTGTTATCGGTGGGTGTGTTTTCAGGGCCTAGGAATTTGATAGCTTCCAGCGCCTGCAGGGTGCCCATGACACCGGGGACCGCCCCGATTACACCTGCCTGGTTGCAGTCGGGGGCCTCACTGAGCTCTGGGAACAGGCAGCGGAAGCAGGCCTCCCCTGGGGTGAACAGGGCCAGCTGCCCGGAGAAGCCGAGGACACTGGCATATACCCAGGGTTTGGCCAGCGCGTGGCAGATATCGTTAATCAGGTAGCGGGTGTGGAAGTTGTCCGTACAGTCCAGCACCAGGTCGACATCGCTGAATAACTGTTCCGCCAGCGCAATGTCGAGAAAGGAATCCACGGCATGGATTGCGATGCCGCTGTTGCGCTGTGCCAACTGCTCCGCAGCGGCAGCGGCCTTGTTGCGGTCGATATCCGCTTCGCGAAACAGCACCTGACGCTGCAGGTTGGAGAGGCTGACGGTGTCGCCGTCGACGAGGGTCAGTCTGCCTACGCCGGCGGCCGCCAGGTACAGACTCGCCGGGCAGCCGAGTCCGCCAAGCCCAACAATACAGATATGGCTCGCCCCCAGTGCCTGCTGTCCGGCTTCGCCGAAGCCCTGCAATTGCAGGTGGCGCTGGTAGCGCTGGCGTTCATCCATGGCTGGCATGTACACCATTGGCCATCCGCGCCATCAGGTCGCGGGTGACGGATTCCGGGTCGTCTGCATCGGTGATTGCGGTAATCATGGCAACGCCCGAAACACCGGTGGCGGACACCTGGCCAATGTTGTGATCCTTGATGCCGGCGATGGCGACCAGTGGAAAGTCCGCCAGGGCCTCGGTCCAGTATTGCAGTCCGTCCAGCCCGTGGGGTACCCAGGGCATGTCCTTGGTCTGGGTGGCATAGGTGGGGCCCACGGCGATATAGGAGGGGCGCAGCGCCAATCCCCGGGCGAGTTCGTAGTGGCAGTGATTGCTCACACCCAGGCGCAGGCCGGCCGCAGCAATAGCCTTCAGGTCGGCGCTTTCCAGGTCCTCCTGGCCCAGGTGAACGCCGTAGGCCTGGTGTTCAACGGCTAGCTGCCAGTAATCGTTGATAAACAGGCGACAGTGATGGTCGCGGGCGATGCGCACGGCTTCGGCAATTTCATCCGACAAGGCATCGCCGTGCAGGTCTTTGATGCGCAGTTGAATGGTGGTCACGCCCAGGGGCAAAAGTTGCTGTAGCCAGACGGCGCGATCGACAATGGGATACAGACCAAGCTGGGGCTGCTCTTCGCTGACACAGGAAGGGAAGTTCAGGGCTGAGGGAAGCTTATCGTCCCGATAGCCCGGCCAGTTTCCGTTGGGGAATCCCATTGGCCTTGGGCAGCCTCGTTGACCATTGACGGGACCTGCGCGTTCGATGGCCTGATGCAGCGCCATGCGGGCGATCACCAGCGCATCGCGGACCTCGTAGCCGCGGGCCATCGCCGCCGCGATCAAGCTCGCAAGGGCGCAGCCGGTTCCTCGCAGATGGGGCGTGTCCAGCCGGGGCTGGGCGAGCTGGAAATGATGATCCGGCCCGACACAGGTATCGACAATCGGGTCGGCATCGCTGTGCCCGCCTTTGACCACAACCCATGTCGCGCCAGCCTCACGCAGCGCCGCTGCGGCCTGATCGGGGTTGTTGCCCGCGGCGGTGAGAGCGCCAGCTTCAGGCAGATTTGGTGTTACAACTGTGGCCAGTGGAAGTAGTTTCGCCAGCGTCTTGGCTCGGCCCGTAAGGTCTGCCTCGGCGCCCTCACTGGATGTCGCAAGAACGGTGTCCAGTACGACCGGCAGCCCCAGCTGCGGCAGCTTGTGCCCGAGCATCTCGATCTGCTCAGCACTGGCGAGCATGCCGATTTTAATTACGCGGGGCGACAGGGCCATCGCCGCATCGATCTGCGATTCGAGTACGTCGGCATTTACCGGATTCACGGCGAACAGCCCGTCGTTATTCTGCGCTGTGGTGGCGGTGACCGCCGCGGCGGCATGAATGTCCAGTGCCTCGCAACTGCGTGCGTCCATGTGCAGCCCCGCCAGGCCAGCCGAGTCCACGCCGCCAATGCACAGCACCGTGGGACGATCAGTGACGGGGTGGTAGGCGTGGGTGGTAACCTGGTACAGCTCAGCCATTTTGCTGCCAGAAGGGCGTGCCCAGCGTGGGGGTACTGGGCTGGGCCAGGTCTTTCTCCGGCATGATGCCCGCTTCATAGGCACAGCGACCGGCTTCGACGGCGGCCCCAAAGCCTCGCGCCATGGTCACCGGGTCGGGTGAGCGTGCAATCGCCGTATTGAGCAGTACCGCGTCATAGCCCAGCTCCATGGCCTGGGCCGCGTGGGAGGGGGCACCAATTCCCGCGTCAACCACCAGCGTGATATCGGGCATACGCTGGCGCAGCTGCTTAAGCGCGTAGGGGTTGATGAGCCCCTTGCCGGTGCCAATCGGAGCGCCCCAGGGCATCAGTATGCGGCAACCTGCGTCTACGAGCTTTTCGCACAGCACCAGGTCATCGGTGCAGTACGGGAACACCTCAAAGCCCTGGGCAATCAACTCGCGGGTGGCTTCCAGCAGTGCGAAAGGGTCCGGCTGCAGGCTGTATTCATCACCGATGACTTCCAGCTTTATCCAGTTGGTGTCAAACAGCTCACGCGCCATTTGCGAGGTGGTCACCGCTTCCTTGACTGAGTGGCAGCCGGCGGTGTTGGGCAGCACGTGCAGGCCGGTTTCTTTAATGGTTTCCCAGAAAATGTTCTGGGCACTGGCCTGCTGGGCCTGACGCCGCAGGGAGACGGTGACAACATCTGCGCGTGAAGCGCGAATGGCGTCGGCCATAATCTTTGGCGAGGGATACATGGCAGAGCCGATGAACAGGCGGCTCTCGATCTGTTGGTCAGCGAGATTCCACATACGGTTCAGCCCCCTTGCATGGGAACCAGCAACTCGAGCTGGTCTCCGGCTTCGATGGTGGTGTCGGGATAGGCGGGGCGAGGTACAAAGTTCTCGTTGACTGCTACGGCAAAGTTGGCGGGCAGGTCGGGCAGCTGCGCCAGGAGCTCGCTGAGGGGCTGCGGGCCGCTGACCTGGCGTGCTTCGCCATTAATCTGTATCTGAATCGTACTCATATTGCTTGTTTTACCGATGATTGGGTGGCGTCCAGCAGCTGTTGGGCGCGTTCGGCCATAGCTGGTGCCAGCAAGTACCCATGGCGGTACAGGCCGTTGACTTGCAGAACACCTTCTTCCAGCCGAACGAGGGGCTGGTTGTCCAGCAGCGCGGGGCGGCAGTTGGTGCGGGTCGCGACAATTCTCGCCTCGGCAAAGGCCGGATGAATGGCATACAGCGCCGACAAAAGTTCCAGCGCCGAGCGCACACTGATCTCACTGGTGTCGTCGCTTTCGATCTGGGTGGCGCCGAGCAGGTAGTGATGATTCGCGCGTGGTACCAGGTACAGGCGATAGCGCGGGTGCATCAGCCTAACCATGCGCGAGATGCTCACCTCGGGGGCATAGACCTCTATGACTTCGCCGCGCACACCGCGCAGCCCGGGCAAATCCTCAGCGGCGCCCAGGCCGCGGCAGTCCGCCACCCAGTCAAAGTGGTGCCGGCCATTGGCGCTGACGATAAGTTTGGCTTGGAGTTCACTGACCTCGCATTGGCTATGCCACAGGGCGCCGTTGGCTTGCAGGGTGTCGGCGAGGGCTGCCATGAGTGTGTCTGTATACACCCAGCTCTCGGCTGCCAGGAATGTGGCGTTGCCAAACTGTGGCGCCAGTTCCGGTTCCAGTTCGGCCAGACCTTGCCGGTCCAGAAACGCAATGCCAGGCTCGCCGGGGAGCTTGCGTGCCAGTAACTGATTGAAGTGTTCCAGGTCTGCTGCATCTTGCCCATGGGCGACCGCCAGTGATCCACCGCTATGAAAAACCTCTGGGGCATCCAGCTGAGCCACGATGTCGGGCCAGAGGCTCAGACTGCGCTGGCCCAGTTCGTAGATCAGACTTTCGGCGGACTCCAGTTCCGTGTATGGCGCGAGCATGCCGGCGGCGGTGTAGGCCGCCGCCGACCCGCACTCTATCGGGTCGCGATCGAACAGCGTGACCTGATATCCGGCATGTTGCAGTCGCAATGCCAGCAGCCGGCCCATAATGCCGGCGCCGGCTATGCCCACTGTGGTGCGTGCTTGGGTCATGAGCCTGGTTCAGACCTCGTGGTAGATCTCGCTGCCTTCGGAGCGGAACTTTTCGGACATTTCTTCCATGCCCTTTTCCGCCTCCTGTTTGGCCGCATAGTCACGCACTTCCTGGGTGATTTTCATGGAGCAGAATTTTGGTCCGCACATGGAACAGAAGTGGGCGACCTTGGCTGATTCCTTGGGCAGGGTTTCGTCGTGGAATTCCCGGGCACGGTCTGGATCCAGGCTCAGGTTGAACTGGTCTTCCCAGCGGAACTCGAAACGCGCTTTCGACAGGGCGTTGTCGCGAATCTGGCTGGCTGGGTGGCCCTTGGCCAGGTCGGCTGCGTGGGCGGCAATCTTGTAGGTGATGATGCCTTCCTTTACATCGTCCCGGTTGGGCAGGCCCAGGTGCTCTTTGGGTGTTACGTAGCAGAGCATGGCACAGCCATACCAGCCAATCATCGCGGCGCCAATGCCCGATGCAAAGTGGTCGTAGCCCGGCGAGATATCTGTCACCAGCGGGCCGAGGGTATAGAAGGGCGCCTCGTGACAGTGCTTGAGCTGCTCATCCATGTTCTCTTTCACCATGTGCATGGGCACATGGCCGGGGCCTTCGATGAATACCTGTACGTCGTGTTCCCAGGCAATCTTGGTGAGCTCGCCCAGGGTGCGTAGCTCAGAGAACTGGGCCTCGTCGTTGGCGTCGGCCACACAACCGGGGCGCAAGCCATCGCCCAGGGAGAAGGTCACGTCGTAGGCCTTCATGATCTCGCAGATATCTTCGAAGTGGGTGTATAGGAAGTTCTCCTCATGATGGGCCAGGCACCACTTGGCCATAATGGAACCACCACGGGACACAATGCCGGTAACGCGCTTGGCGGTCATGGGGACATAGCGCAGCAGTACGCCGGCATGAATGGTGAAGTAGTCCACGCCCTGTTCGGCCTGCTCAATCAGGGTGTCGCGGAAAATTTCCCAGGTGAGATCCTCGGCAACACCGTTCACTTTTTCCAGGGCCTGGTAAATCGGCACAGTACCAATAGGCACCGGCGAGTTACGCACAATCCACTCGCGGGTTTCGTGGATGTTGTCGCCGGTGGACAAGTCCATCACAGTGTCACCGCCCCAGCGGGTTGACCACACCATTTTTTCAACTTCTTCCTCGATCGACGAGGTCACCGCGCTGTTGCCGATATTAGCGTTAATCTTCACCAGGAAGTTGCGGCCGATAATCATCGGTTCGGATTCCGGGTGATTGATATTGGCGGGGATCACGGCGCGGCCCGCAGCGACTTCCGAGCGGACAAATTCAGGTGTGATGAATTTGGGGGTGTTGGCACCAAAGTTCTGGCCGGGGTGCTGATCGCGGCTGGCTTCTTCCATAGCCGCTTCCGACAGCGCCAGGTTTTCGCGGATGGCGATGTATTCCATCTCCGGCGTGATGATGCCCTGCCGGGCGTAGTGCAACTGGGTGACATTGTTACCCGGCAGTGCGCGGCGGGGCTTGCGCACATGTTCGAAGCGCAGGTTTTCCAGGGTGATGTTGGCGTCGCGCAGACGGGTGTAGTCGGAGGTGAACCGGTCCAGCTCCACAGAGTCAGCGCGCTCTTCGATCCAGGTGCCGCGCATGGGGGCCAGGCCCTGGCGCACGTCGATGTCGATGGCGGGATCAGTATAGGGCCCTGAGGTGTCGTAAATGCGCACCGGCTGGTTCTCTTCCAGAGAGCCATCCTGCAGGTGAGTAGGTGACAGGCTGACCTCTCGCATGGCCACCTTCACACCCGGGCGGCTGCCCTCGATATAAATCTTGGTGGAGTTGGGCAGGGGTTGGGTCGAAAGCTCGTCAACGCTGGCGGATTCAGCGAGTTTCTGGGCGTATTGGCTGGATTTGGGCATGTGCAGTCGCTCCGGTGGAGTTGAATGACATGCGGCCCGTCGCGGTGCGAGGTTGGATACTTCTTGTTCCCTACGCAGGTTTTAACCTGTTCAGGTGCAGCGGGTTTGGAGCTTCCATCTCAGCCATCCGAAGACGGCACCCCGACAAGACGCAAAACTTGAAGAAACGATTGTAGGTAGGGAGCGGCGAAAACACAAACGGAATGCGCCGCTCACAGTGCTCGGCAGCCGGGCACGGGGGCGTGGCTTAGTATTTGTCGAACATCGCCTGAATATCGCTGGCGTCTTTGGTGGTCAGCAGGGCCAGCTTGAGCAGCACGCGCGCCTTGGCCGGATTCAGCTCGCCGGAGGCAACTGTGCCCAGCTTATCGTCGTCGGTCTCGACATTGCGCCCGGTGGCACCACTGACCACGCGCGAGGAGCGCACTACTGCCACACCGGCGCCCGTGGCGCGGGCCACGGCGGCCTGGGCCTCGGTAGTCATATTGCCATTGCCTACACCGGCGATCACCAGGCCCTTGGCACCATTGGCGACCGCTGCGTCGATGATGTCAGCGGAAAAGTTGGCGTGCATATAAATAATGTCGACCCGAGGCAGGGCCTTCACCCCTTTCAGGGAGAAGTCGCTGCCGCTGGTGTGGGCGCGGTAAGGGGTGCGGAAGAAGGTGTTCTTGCCGTACAGGGTGGTGCCGATAAGTCCGCGCTCTGGGGACACAAAGGTCTGTACGTCCGTGGTATTGGTTTTGGTGACCGCCCGGGCGCTGTGAATATCGTCGTTGGCCACCACGAGTACGCCGCGGCCGCTGGCTCGGATATCCGCTGCTACTGCAACGGCGTTGTAAATGTTCAGCGGCCCATCAGCAGACAGTGCCGTAGAGGGGCGCATGGCGGCGGTCATGACCACGGGCTTGTCACTGTCGACCACCAGGTTGAGAAAATAGGCAGTCTCCTCGATAGTATCGGTGCCGTGCGTGATGACAATGCCCTCGGTTTTCTTGGTCGCCAGGAGTGTATTGATGCGCGATGCCAGATCGAGCCAGATGGCATCGCTCATATCCTGGCTGCCGACATTGACCACCTGCTCACCGCTGACATCGGCCAGCTCCTTTAGCTGTGGCACTGCTGCGAGCAATGTCTCCACACCGACTTGTCCGGATGTATAGCCAGCCTGAGTCTGGGTTTCCGCAGACCCGGCGATAGTACCGCCCGTGGCGAGTATGGTGATGTCCGGGGCGGCGTAGGCTGGCAGCGAGCTAGATACCGCGGCCACTAGGGCCAGTAGGGCCAGTACGAGCAGGCGAGAGTGTTTCATGTAATTGGTCTCCGTCATTTCAGGTTGCTCCAACATTAGTATATGTACCTGCTGTTTGCCCAGTTGCTCACTTGGAAATTGGCGAATACCTGCTACTTTTATTTTGATGATCACCTAGGAGTGGGACTGACATAGTATGGAATTAAACCGGGATTGGATTCTGGCGGCGGCTGTCACAGCACTTGCAGCAGCGCCTACCGCGATGGCGCAGTCAGACGCTGAGCGCATCAGAATACTCGAGGAGCAGTTGCAGCAGCAGCAACAGATGTTGCAGCAAATGCAGGCTGAACTGCAGCGCCTCAAAGCAGCGGGTGTATCGGCCGATGCGGTGACGGTGCCAGTGGAAGATTTGCACGAGCCTGTGGCTGTGGCGTCGGCGCCCAAAGAACTGGACGCAGAAACCGTCCTTGGCTTTGATATCTACGGCTTTGTGATGGCGGACGCGATTTATGACTTCAATCGGGTAGATCCGGATTGGAATGACACCTTGCGAGTGAGCACCATCCCCACAACCGAAGGCTTGTACGGTGAAGACGGCGAATTTATATTTTCAGTGCGCCAAAGCCGCCTAGGCTTTAAAGGCGATTGGGATACCGATGCCGGTAAAGTCACCGCGCTGTTCGAATGGGAGCTGTTTGGTACCGGCGGCGACGCCGGACAGACAACACCGCGACTGCGTCACGCCTGGGGCACCTGGAAAAACTTCGGCATGGGCCAGTACTGGTCTAACTTCATGGACGCGGATGTTTTCCCGAATACCATCGATTACTGGGGCCCAACCGGCATGGTGTTCTACCGCAACAAGCAGGCGCGTTACACCTTCCCGATGGGTGACAATGAATTTGCGGTTTCACTGGAAGACCCCAGTACGGCTCTCACCGTGGGCAAATTCCGCGATGATTGCACCAGTGACCCTAATTGTGACTCGTTAATTGGCGATGTTTTTCAGGCCAAGAATGATGTACCTGACCTCGTTGCACGTTATCGCAGCAACAATGACTGGGGCCACTGGCAACTGGCGGGTATCGCCCGCAAGCTGGGCTTTGAACGCACAGACACTGGCGATACCGACAGTGAGTTTGGCTGGGGTCTTAACGCCAGCTCTGTGGTCAAGATCAATGACCTCGATCGCCTGAAGTTACAGGTTGTGTACGGCGAGGGTATTGGTAACTACATGAACGACGGTGGTATCGATATTGCGCCCAAGAACGCAGAGCTCGCTGACAATCGCGCTGAAGTAGTGCCGCTGCTGGGTATCGTTGCCTACTACGATCATTACTGGAACGAGCGTTGGTCCACCTCGGTGGGTTGGAGCACGACGCGCCTTGACACCACTGACGGCCAGGCATTCGATGAATTCGAGACCGGCCAGATAGCCCAGATCAACCTGCTGCACTATCCTACCGATGGTGTACTGGTGGGCGGTGAGCTGATCTGGGGTGAGCGCGAAGAGGTCGATGGTGTCAGCGTCGATGACCTGCGTGTACAAATGTCACTGAAAGTTAACTTTCCCCGCTAATTCTATTTGAGAGATAAGAGATATGTTGTTGAAGAACACACTGAAGAGCCTAGCGATAGTTACCGCCGGGTTATTATTTGCAGGCCAGGCACTGGCAGGGGCAATTACGCCCGAGCAGTATCAAAAGGTCGTCGACGAGGCCTACGCAAAGTTCAAAGGCGTCAAGGATGGCGCGAATGCGGATTACATTCCCATTCTGGCCAAAGTGCCCAGCGACATGTTCGGCATAGCCCTGGTCACCCGCGATGGCAAGGTATACGCCGCGGGTGAGCAACAATACGAGTTTTCCATTCAGTCTGTATCCAAGCCGTTTACAGCGTCGCTGATCATGGCCGAACAGGGGCCAGCGGCGATCCGTAAAAAAATCGGTGTAGAGCCAACAGGTCTGCCGTTTAACTCGAAAATGGCTCTGGAGCTGTACCCCGCTCGCTCGGTTAACCCACTGGTTAACGCCGGTGCCATCGCCGCAGTGAGTATGGTGGAGGCCGATTCCGAAGAAGATCGCTGGAACAAGGTCTACAACAATATTCAGGCATTCGCCGCCCGCGACCTGCAGGTGCTGGAGGAAGTGTACGAGTCGGAAATGAGTGAGGTGTGGGGTAACCGCGCCATTGCCAACCTGCTCTATAACTACGGTCGCCTGTACGCTGATCCTGAAGAGTCACTGCGTGTTTACACGCGCCAGTGCTCCATCGGTATTAACACGCGTGATCTAGGCATCATGGGTGCAACGCTGGCCAATGAAGGCGTTAACCCCATCACCAACAAGAAGCTTCTGGACAAGGAAGATGTTCCCGAGTTGCTGGCTATCATGGCAACCGCCGGGTTCTATGACGAGTCTGGTGAGTGGATGTATCGCTCCGGTCTGCCGGCCAAGACCGGTGTGGGCGGCGGTATTGTTGCTGTGGTGCCAGGCAAGTTTGCCATTGCCACGTTCTCACCGCCTTTGAATGAGGCAGGTAATAGTGTGAGAGGCTTGAAGGCCATCAATCACATTGCCGGCGAACTGGGTGTTGGGCTGTATGGCCCGAATACCGGCGAGTAATCTCGAGTTGGGTCAGGTAGGTTCCTGGCCCTAACGCATTCCGGCACAAGTCTGTGCCAGCAGTTTTTCCAGGGCCCGCGCAGCGGGCCCAGCTGTTTCCTGATCAGCGTGAATCAGATTCAACTCTGCATAGCGTCGACTGGCTTTGCCCAACGGCAATTCTCTCAGTATTCCTGACTCCAGCCCCTCGGCAACGCGTGTGCTGGGCAGCCAGGCGTAGCCCATGCCGCGGCTGACCATGTCCGCGGAGGTGGCGACATGGGAAACCGTCCAGCGTTGCTCTGCACCGAGCCATCCAGAGTCTCTACTGTCGTGCAGGGCTGAGTCGCGAATGACGATCTGGCGGTGCTGGCGCAAGTCGTCCAGGGAGAGTTCACGTTGTAAACGGTGGAGGGGGTGCTCGGCGCTGGCCACCGCGATGAATTCCGCGCGGAGGAGGGGGTTACCCATGAATCCCTGCGGTGCTGATCCGGCGATGAGAATATCGACTTCGCCCGCCACTAGCTTCTCAGCCCCGCCAGAGAGCACCGTTTCGAACAATTGAATGCGGGTGTTCGGGAATTGATTGGAAAACGCCTGCAGTGCGTCAGCCAGAAAACACTGCGGGAACACTTCGTCGATAGCCAGGCGAAGCTCTGCTTCGGTGCCCGCGGCGAGGCCAGTGGCAATGTCTTCCAATTGCTCGGATTGTTCCAGCAGCCGCTCAGCCCGGCGCAACAAGAGTGCCCCGGCTTCGGTGAGATGGGCCTTGCGGCCTGTTACTTCCAGCAGTGCTATGCCGAGTTGGTCCTGCAGCTTATGCACGGCGTGATTAATGCTGGACTGGCTCTTATGCACAGCCTCTGCCGCATGAGCGAAGCCACCGTGTTCGACGACCGCTTTCAGCATGCGCCATTGTTCGAGAGTCGTTTTGCTCATATTCGTATTTATAGAATATTAATGTCGTTATTATGCGTTTTCATTTCGTCAAATACGACCATAAGATCCTGTTCAAGAGATTGAGGAGGTCGATATGACACAACGACAGATTACCGAAGTACGCACCGCACACCCCAGCCGGGATGGCGATGGGGTCGCCATCCAACGCATCTCTGGCATGCGCCATGCTGGCATGGACCCCATTCTCATGATTGATGAATTGCGCTCAGAGCAACGTGAGGATTTTGCCGGAGGTTTCCCACCGCACCCGCACCGGGGTATGCAAACGCTCACCTACCTGAAGCGGGGAGGCATCTCTCATGAGGACAGCCTGGGCAATCGCGGCGAGATTCGCGGCGGTGGCGCCCAGTGGATGTCCGCCGGCCGTGGCGTTATTCACTCGGAAATGCCGACTGTGGATACCAACGGTCTGCATGGCTTTCAACTCTGGGTGAATTTGCCCGCTGCGCAAAAGATGTCGGCGCCCAACTATCGCGATGTGCCTGCAAATGAACTGGTTGAATGGCGCGGCGAGGGCACCAGTGCCACCGCCATTGCCGGCCAGTGGCATCTGGCTGACGCCGATGTGACCGGGCCGCTGGCAGAGTTGGCCGGTCACGCTGGTGTATTGGATATGAGCCTTGACCCAGAGGTTGAACTGACGCTGCAGGTGCCTGATGAGGAGAACTTGTTGGCCTATGTTTATGCTGGAAGCATGATTGTGAATGCGCGCGAGGTGCATGCCCAGCAAATGGCCGTCACCAGTGCCGGTCGTGTCATGACTTTGCACGCTGGCGTCGAGGGTACTCAGGTACTGCTGCTGCGAGGAGCCCCGCTTGGTGAGCCGGTCGCAAACTATGGCCCATTTGTAATGAATACACCCGACGAAATCGAGCAGACCCTGCGCGATTACCAGTCTGGCCAGTTCCCCTGATTCAAGGGTGGGCAAGGGGCCAAGACCGGGACCGACGGGCATCTTCCGGGCGCCAAGAATATTGGCAAGATCGCCCAGGTGCGCGGTATCGAGGCGGGCCAGCCTGCCATTTCCCCGCTGACCTTCTCCGACCTGCAGACACCGGCAGACTTCGGCCGGTTTGCCGATCGCGTGCGCGAGATCAGTGGCGGCATCCCGGTGGGCTTCAAGCTGAGTGCTAATCACATTGAGCGATGTTCAGTTCGCGCTAAATGCGGACGCCGACTACATCATTCTCGATGGTCGTGGCGGCGGCACCGGCGCTGCGCCGCTGTTGTTCCTCGACCATATCAGTGTGCCTGCGATTCCTGCCCTGGCCAGGGCGCGGCGTTATCTGGATGCCCAGGGCGCATCCGGAGGGGTACCCTGATTGTCACCGGCGGATTGCGCACCCATATGGATTTCGTCAAGGCCATGGCTCTGGGCGCGGATGGGGTGGCCCTGGCCAATAGCGCCATGCAGGCGATTGGATGTGTTGGTGCGCGCATGTGTAACAGCAACAATTGCCCGGCCGGCATAGCCACGCAGAAACCCGAGCTGCGCGCCCGTCTGGATGTCGCTGAAGGGCCCAGCGTCTTGCGAAATACATGCAGGCCAGCGTGGAGTTGATGCAGGTCATGGCGCGCGCCTGTGGTCATGACAATCTAGCGGACTTCTCCAGAGACGATCTTGGGACCTGGCAGGAGAGCATGGCGCGTCTCTGTGGTATTGCATATGTAGGATATGGCGAGTTTTGACGGCTCTGGGAGTTCTACTATGCTGAATGCTAACAGCGGGTGACTCACAGAGGATGTTTAGCTGCGATGACTAGATGTAAAACCGGTGGGCTACACAAGCAGGTGGTCCGCCTGCTCAGTGTCGGCCTCGTAGTGGTGGGTATGGTATTCTCTGTCGCGAGCAATGCGGCAGAGCCACTGTCTTCCTGGCGCGATGGCGCCACTCGCGACGCCATCGTGCGCTTTGTGACCGAGGTCAGTGACACAAGTTCGTCTGCCTATGTGTCACCATCGGAGCGCATTGCGGTATTCGATAACGATGGAACGCTGTGGGCGGAGCAGCCCATGTACTTCCAGCTCATGTTTGCGATTCATCGCGTGGAGGCCATGGCGGCCGATCATCCCGAGTGGAAAACCCGGGAGCCGTTTGCCTCGCTACTCAAGGGCGACGTCGCCGCAGCCCTGGCCGGAGGTATGCCTGCCATTGTTGAGTTGGTGATGGAGACGCATGCCAATGTCAGCACCGATGAATTTGCAGCCGCCGTGAATGACTGGCTGGCCACGGCGCGGCATCCGAAGACAGGCTACAAGTACACGGAAATGGTGTATCAGCCGATGCTTGAGTTGCTCGATTATCTGCGCGCCAACGGTTTTACCACCTACATCGTGTCCGGCGGCGGAATCGATTTCATGCGACCCTGGACGGAAGCAGTTTACGGCATTCCCCCGGAGCAGGTCGTCGGCTCCAGTGTGAAAACCCGTTACGAAGTGCTTGATGGAGTGCCCACATTGGTACGGGCACCGGAGATGAACTTCATCGACGACAAGGAAGGCAAGCCCGTCGGCATTCATACCCATATCGGTCGCCGGCCCATTATGGCTGTGGGTAATTCCGATGGCGACTTCCAGATGCTGGAGTGGGTTACCGCACGGCCCGGGCCAAGTCTCGGTGTGATCGTGCATCATACTGACGCCGAGCGCGCGTGGGCCTATGACCGCGATTCCCATATCGGCAAGCTCGACCGCGCCCTGGACGAGGGCCGGATCGTGGGTGGGTCATTGTCGATATGAAGTCTGACTGGCGGGAAGTCTTCGCAGGGCCGGAGTGAGTCCATACGGCAGATGTCCTCTCCGCATAAGTTTCTGACCGCTAGCCATATTGGCCTGCTGTCGCAGACCGACTAGGGTAGCGTCCATAGCAACCCAGAGGAGTGGGCCATGAAAACGGTACTGGTGACCGGCGCTGCCCAGGGCATTGGTCTTGCCACGGCAAGGCGCTATGCGGCGCAGGGGTGGATGGTCGGTCTTTACGACCTGAACACTGCGGCGATCGAGGAGTTACTCTCAAGCGATGAATTTCCCCAGGCCTGTGGTGGGCACTGCGATGTTACCGATCTGGCTTCGATCGAGGCCATGGTGGCGGACTTTTCCAGCTACAGCGGTGGGCAGCTCGATCTACTGGTCAACAATGCTGGAGTGCTGTCCGCAGGGGCGTTCACCGACATCGCGGCAACAGCCCATGACCTGATAGTGGACGTTAACGTGCGCGGGGCAACCCACGTGCTTCAATGTGCGTTTCCACTGTTGGCGAAAACTGCTGACGCCACTGTGGTAAACCTGTGCTCCGCCTCCAGTATCCATGGTATGCCTTCGCTGGCGGTATACAGTGCCAGCAAGTTCTACGTCGACGGTTTGACTGAAGCACTGGACCTGGAATGGCGTGCGCATGATATTCACGTGACCTGCGTAAAACCGCCGGTCATCAACACGGCCATGGGGCGCGCAGTAGACAGCACCATTCCCCAGCGTGCGCCAGTTAACTATGGCCCGGAAGATGTGGCTCGCTGGATCCAGAAGGCCGCAGAAGGTCGCGGCACATCCTTCCCCATGGGCATGGCAATGTCTGTGTACTACTGGCTCGACAAACTTCTGCCCAACCCATTGCGGCACGCTATGGCGAGATATTTGATGCGCGCCTAGGCCTGGCGCTGGACCGGTGAACTGGTGCTGTATTAAGGTCCGTATTAACAAGGATAACAACTAACGGAACACGTCATATGTCATTCCCAAAGCTGGCCACGGCCTTCGTGGTTACCGTCGCCCTTGCGGCTTGTAGTAGCAGTGATCGCAGCAGTACCCCCCCTGCACCGCCACCAGAGCCGCCTGTTGAGGCGCCCACCTTCGAGGCGAGTATCACCCGCACCGAATACGGCGTGCCGCATATCGTGGCCGAGACCTGGGGTGGGCTGGGCTACGGGCATGGTTACGCCTTTGCCGAAGATAACTACTGCATGCTGATTACCGAGATTATCCGCGCCAGCGGTCAGTCCCTGGAATTTTTCGGTGAAGCGGGCGGCAGTGAAGGCACCGACTTCATCTTTTCGCTGGTAAATAACAACGCTGACGGCCAGCTCGAAGAGCGCTATCTCTCCCAGCAGCCCGAGCACATTCTCGAGTTGGTTGAGGGCTACGCTGCGGGTTACAACCGTTATCTGCGCGAGACCGGTGTCGACAATCTGCCGGAAACGGATCCGAATTGTCGTAGCCAGGATTGGGTGCGTGAAATTACCGCCATCGATTTATGGAAGTACTTCCGCCGTATTCAGCTGCAGGGCAGTACCGACCAGGGCATTGTGCGGGATGCGATTCTCGCTGCCACGGGTCCATCCGACACCGCGCCCGCAGCGGCACCTGCCGAACCTGTCAGTCTCGACGAGCTGCGCGCAGCATTTGCCAGTGAGGATGTCGGTAGTAATGCAATTGCCCTGGGTCGTGACGCCACCCAGACCGGAGCGGGCATGCTGCTGGGTAATCCGCACCAGCCCTGGTACGGCGTGGGCTCCTGGTACCAGGTGCACCTGACCATTCCCGGTGAGTACGACGCTATGGGGGCGGCACTTAAGGGCTTCCCCAAGATTGCGATTGGCTTCAACAAGGATGTCGCCTGGACGCATACAGTGAGCGTCGCGAACCGTTTTACCCTGTTCGAATTAACGCTCAATCCCGACAACCCGCTGCAGTATGAAGTGGATGGCGAGTTCAAGGACATCGTGCCCGAGACGGTTACCATTGCGGTGCGCGAAGCCGACGGCAGCATGAGTGAGCGCGAGCACACCTTTTACCACTGGGAGTACGGGCTTATTGTTAACTTGGCCTCCACTGCCGCTGCGATTGACCCGGCGTTTGCAGCCCTGTTTGACGGTTGGCCCACAGCGCGTGGCACGGTGTACGCGGTGCGCGATGCCAATCTCGACAATCTGCGCGGCATTGAAATGTGGGTGGATATTGGTCAGTCAACGACTGTGGCCGAGCTGTATGACGCCCTTGGGGTTATCGGTAACCCACTGTTCCACACCCTGGCGGCGGACCGTAACGGAGACGCGTTTTATGGCGAGGTATCCTCGATTCCCAACGTGACCGAGGCCAAAATGCAGGACTGTGTCACAGGGGTGAATACCGTGGTGCGGGCGCTGACCAATAACGCGATTGTCGCGCTCGATGGCAATCGCAGTGAATGCCAGTGGGGTGAGGACGCCGATGCGCCGGAGGGCTCCGGTGTCTTTGGCGCGAGCAGTCTGCCCAGCTTCTTTACCGCAGATTACGCGGCCAACAGCAACGACAGTTATTGGCTGAGCAACCCCATGATGCCGCTGGAAGGCTTTCCCACCACCATGGGTTTTGTGGGGCATGAGGGCCAACAGCAAAACCTTCGCACCCAGATCAATCACGCCATGGTGGCTGAGCGTCTGGCCGGCACGGACGGCTTCGATGCCAGCCCTGGTTTTACCCTGACTAGTCTCCAGCAACTCATGTACGACAATCGCGTGTGGGGTGCGGAGCTGGTGTTGGACGATGTGCTGAGTGTGTGTGAAACACTGTCTGCGGATAACGATCTCGCTGCGTCTGCCTGTGGCGTATTGGCTGATTGGGATCGGCGGGCCAACCTCGATAGCCGCGGTATGCAGGTTTTCACAGAGTTCTGGAAAGCGTTGACGGCAGGTGGCAGCGCTTTTGGCAACGCCTTCAGCGACGAGACGTTCTGGTTGGTGGACTTTGATCCTGCAAGCCCGCTGACTACGCCCACGGACATCGATCTCTCCGTTCCCGCCAATGGCGAGCGTGTTATCGCCGCGCTGATCAGTGCGGTGGAAGCGTTGCAGGGCGCCGGGGTGGCACTGGATGCGCCCTGGGGTGAGGTTCAGGTGTTGCCGAAAAACGGTGTGGACATCGGCATTCACGGCGGTAGCGGCAGCGCCGGTGTATTTGGCGCAATCAGCGCAGGATTGGACGAGGGCGGGTACCGCAACATCCGGTCGGGCAATTCCTACGTGCAGACCGTGACCTTCGACGAGAGTGATTGCCCGGTGGCGGATGCCATTATCACGACATCGCAGTCAATCAACCCTGCGTCACCGCATTACGCTGACCAGAGTGAACTCTACTCCCGCAAGGAATGGGTACGCATGCCTTTTTGCGAGGACGATGTTGCTGCTGCGAGCCTGGGTGAGCCGCAAACGATCAGCGAGTAGCTCAGGGCGAATTGTCCCGGTAGCGCTTAAGCGTCTCGGGCTTTCCGAAGAACAGGGCCGCACTGATCACCAGGCGGCCGGCGGGGCTCAGCTCGGCTCTTTCGTTTAATACCTGGCGGGCCAGCGCTGGCTCGTCAGTAATCACTCCATCGACACCCATGGACATCCAGTGGCTCAACGAAATCGGGTCGTTCACTGTCCACACGAATACCTGCTTGCCCGCCTTGTGGGCCCGACGAATAAAGGCCGGGCTCACCAGTCCCTGGTTAATCGCCAGGAAGTCGGCGCTCAGACGGGTAATGTCGCCAATGGCTGTGGCTGCCAGCAGGCCGCCCGTCCAGTCCGGACGCAGTGCTTTAAGCTTATGCACGCCGTCGAGCTTGAGTGACATGATGGCCACACGCTCAGCCATGTCGGCAGCTTCCACGAGGTCGACCACGCGTTGTTCCAGCTGTTGATCGTGCCCGTAATACTTCAGCTCAATCACCAGGTTCGCGGAAGAGGCGGCGATAACCGTCAGGACTTGGGCGAGCGTAGGGATGCGCTCGCTGGCAAAGGCGGGATCGTACCAACTGCCCACGTCGATGTTGCGGAGCCTCGCCAGGTCGCCCTCCCAGACTTTAATCGGGTCGCCGGCTAGTTTCATAAAGTCGGAATCGTGAACCACCACGACCTGTCCGTCACGACTTTCCTGTACGTCGATTTCCACCCAGTCGGTGCCATCTGCAATCGCCTGCTGAATAGAGGCCAGTGTGTTTTCTGGCGCAGAACCGGCCGCGCCGCGGTGAGCGATAATGGCCACGTCGTCCCTGAAATCGACCTGGTGCAGCATTAGCGCCAGTGCGCCTACCGCTAATACACAGATAACCGTGGTAATACCCAGCGCCCCCAGTGAAGAGCGTCGGGTGTCCCCAGTCGATGGCGAAGGCACGTCGGCTGCGTTGCCGCCAGTGATGTCGTGCAGGTCATTGATGACCGCGGCGAAGCCGCCAAAATTCAGCGCAGTGATCAGGACATTAAGTGCGGACCATAGAGCGCCCAGCAGACCCAGAGCCAGGGCGAGTGTGGCCAGTGAGGTCAGCCCGGTACCTAAAATGATTTCCATGCCCAGAGTGAGTACCAGTAGCGGCAGGGCAGAGAGCCCGATCACTACCAGCAGCCAGTGGAGCAATGCGCTGCGCACCTGTGCCGGATAAGCCATCACCCGCTGCTTGCTGAGTTCGAATGCTGCCGCGGGTTCGACACCATCCAGCAGCACAATGGGCAACACCAGGCTCCAGTGCCAGAGGCGCAGACACAGCACCCAGAGCAGTGGCACAGCGAGTACCAGTGCCGCGGCCACGGTCCCTGTAAAGACGGGCGGTCGCTTTGCCAGGTAGTAGTTGATGTCGTGATCAGTGAGCAATGCGAATACGAGTCCTGCAACCACCACCAGGTAGGGCAACAGGATGAGCAGCACCCTTAACGTCAGCCGGATGGTCAGCCCCAGCAGTTGGCTGGCTCGGGACAAGCTGAACCGAATCGCCTCGGTAGGGGCAATGACGTCACCGGAGCGGCTGGAGCGTGCGATGAGTAGCAGCGCGCCCAACTCCAACCCAACGAAAACCAGGGCCACGGAGACGAGGAAAACGGCGCCGATAAACCCCGTCGGGGAGAGCAACAGGCGCGCAATGTCCTGATCCACTGCTGCCGTGGTACCTGCTGCCATTAGCGCCAGTTTCAGCATCAGACCGAACAGCGGCGCAAGTACTGCTATGGCCAGCAGTGTGTACAGCAGGTGGGTGATGAGTAATGGCTGCCAACAGGCACGCAGATGAGACAGCAGTATGGCTGGGCGCATAAAGCCTGTTCCCCTGATTATTGCTTTCCCACAGTGTAGTCGAGCACCGGGCAATCGCAGCGGAGGTTATTTTGCGGCCTGGCGTACCCGCTCGTGGGTGCGGTCCATGAGTACATCGAGCTACCCGAGCTGATGCTGCTCGCTTGCTCCAAGTCTGTGGGTCCGATGAAGCGCCCCGACTCAAAAAAGGCCAGCCGACAGGTGGCCTTTCTTATGCGAGATGGATCATATCCGGCGTCTTCTGGAATACCTGGCGGCGATAGCCAGCAGGCCGAGCAACATGGAGGCCAGGAGCAGCTTTGGCATGACCGGGATGCCGCGCCCGTCGAAGAACTCGATGATCAAGATATCGATGTTGTTGGACGGCGTCGGGTCGACACCGTTGCTGCCGTCGTCGTTGGTCTCGACGATATTTACGATCTGGCCGTCGACTTCGTCCGTGACTCGGGTAACGGCGAACTTCGCAGTGCCACTGGCACCCGCACCGAAATCACCGATGGGCAGTACGCAAAGGGTGCCGCCCGGATCGCCATCGGCACAGCTCCAGGCGTCGCTTTCAGCAGCCAGGTAAGTTGTGCCTGGGGGAACTACTTCGCGAACTACCACGCCGGTGGCGTCCTGGTTACCTACCTGGCGGTAATTGATGTCGTAGACAATGACGTCGCCCTCTCTCGGGAGAGGCGAATCCGATGTCTTGGTGACTTCCATATCCGGGTTGGCGATTACCGGGGTGATATCACTGGACTCCACTTCCAGTGGGCCCACCTGGCTGGAGCCGTCGTCAGTCAGCACAGCGGTGTTGGTGATGAGGTTGACGCCGGCCGCGGCAGGAAAGTCTGTGATCAGGCCAAAGTCGGCCCGAGAGCCGGAGCGGGCGTTCAGGATGCCGATATCCAGAGTACAGGCGGATCCGGGCGTGTTGGCCGCGCATACCCAGCCCGGTGTGCTCAGGCTGCTGCTGAACACCGTGTAATCGGGTACGACTTCCGACAGCACTACACCGCTGGCGTCTTGGTCGCCCACGTTGCCGTAGACAATACCGTAGCGGTAACCCTGGCCCGGGATGACCGAGATGCCGCCGTCATTCTTGGCGACTACGATATTGGGCTGCGCACTAAGGTAGTCAATGTCCCTGTCGGTATCCGTTGACGGGTCAGAGGGCACGGGCCCAAACTCCAGCCCGTCTTCTTCCACCATGACATCGTTGACGATCTCGAACACGGTGGGGGGCACCGTATTGTTGATGGTGACCACAAACAGGGCTGTGCCGGAAGCGCCACCTGCAAGAGTGTCGATATCGAAGATACAGGTGCTGCCGCCGATAACGTCGTTGCAGGCCCAGCCCGGGTCCGACAGCGCCGCTTCGAAGGTCGTGAACAGTGGCACCACCTCAGTAAGGCGTACGCCGGTTGCGTCCTGGTCACCAACGTTGCCATAAGTAATGGTATAGGTCAGTGTGTCACCCGGATTGGCGCGATCGACGCCGTCTGTTTTGCTGACACTCATGATTGGGTCGGCTACTATAGGTGCGACGGTCTGGTCGTCTTCGTCGGGTGTTGCCGGGTCATCCGAAAGAATGTCAGGCAGCTCCTCAGAGGTGACCAGGGCTTGATTCACCAGTTGTTCCTCGCCCACGTCACCGGGTGCCGTTCCCGCAGGGTAGGGCAGTGGCACCTGTATGGTGTAGATCACCGTCACCTCTGCGCCGGCGCCCACGCTGGAGAAGGCCACTTCGACGTCAGTGTCGCCCGCGGTGTTGCCGCGGACAATGGTGCCGCCTGGTGCCACTACGCTCCCCACCTGGAAGATGCCTTTGGTATCAGGCTTGTCGGTAATGACAATGTTGGTTGCGGGTGCGTCCCCGGTGTTTTGCAGCGTTAGCGTGTAGGTGAGCGTATCGCCGGGCACTGCGGGATTGAACGGCCCGCCCATATTTTAAGCAGATCCAGCGCGGGTAACAGCAACTCGTCGGATGCGTCTTCGGTGTAGATCCGTTCTGCGTCGTCATCGCCAGGCAGTGAGCTGCCTTTGAGTGTGGCGGTATTGGGTATGCGTGTTGGTCCGGGGTTGCCATTGTTCTGCAGAGTCATGCTGAAGACAATCGTCGCCGATTCCCCGGGAGACAGTACCTGGTTGGGCGGGGGTGCGGTGCTTAGGACCTCTGCCGCAATAGTCACCGTGGTGATGCCGCCACTGGAGGACTCTGTTATCGTGAAGCCATCGGGTATGGTCACTTCCTGCAGACTGCCGGGCAACCAGATGGCCTCGTCGAACTCATCGGTGATGCTCAGGTCGTAGGCTGGGCCATTGCCAGAATTGCTGATATCCAACTGTATTGTGGCTACGGCTTCGTTCAGAGCCGTGAAGGTTTTGACGTGGGTGAGCTCGGGCTCAATAATCTCGATCTCGGCCTCGGAGCTCTCCGTTAGGGTGATGCCAGCGAGTCCGGTGTATCTCAGTTCGGTCTCGTTTAGCAGGGTATCGCCCGCGACGTTGACCCCGACGTCGGTGGCACGCATCTGCAGCCGAATGATGACGGTGTCGTCGAGCCCCGTCATCATATCCGCAGAGTTCTCCACGTCACCGATATCCACCGAGATGGTGTTGCCGATGATTACCGGGTCCTGCGGCGTCGCCGTAATACTATCGCCGATAAAGAACAGTTCACCGCCGAGTAACTCAAGTTCGCCAGCGCCATCCATTTGGAAGGTATCTGTCAGCACCACATCTCTGGTGGTACCTTCTGGGAAGCGCAGGTTCAGGGTGTACTCGATCTGTTCGCCGATCAGTACATCGACAATTTTCGGGTCCCCGGCATCGGATTCGCTATCCGACACCGAAGTGGCAAAGACCCGCTTGCTGATCTCTGCTTCCTCGAGGGAAATCAGAATGGCGAAGGCAGTGTCGTCGTATTGGCGCGACTCGGGTGATCCAGGTGCAGACTCCCAGTTCAGAACAGCCTCGTTTCTGAAAATGCCCTGAATGGGAAGGTCGTCGGCCATCTTGACGGTAAATTTGATTTCGCACTGGTCCTGTACCAGCGTTAGTCTTTGGAAAGAAAACGCCACGTCTCCCGAGGTGCCCGGTGTCGGTGAAGCATCGATACTCAGGCCCAGGCAGGTGGTCTCCACCGTTGAGTCGTCTATCCACTCCATGTTCGGATTCAGTGTATCTAGCACTTGGATACTGCGTGCGTTTGCGGTTGACTCGGCGCGGTGCTGGATGATCAGGGTGAACTCTTCTTCCATGCCGGCCACAGTGGTTTTCTCGATGCCGCCATTGGATGTAAGTTTTTGTATGCGAAGCTGAGGCTCCACGAGGTCAAACTGCACGGTTGATGTGAGTATGGTTTCCGAGGTGTAGGTGTTTCCAGTGTTGATCAGGTTCTTGTCCTGTCCGGGTGCACCGGAGTTCAGCGGATCGTCTAGCACGATGGCCACCAGCTCGACTACAACCTGGTCGGCCTCGTCGGGTTCATCGCGCAGGTCCGGTGCGTTAACCACAGTGCCGAGAATCCAGTTAAGGCACTCGTCTGCTGGCGGAGTACAGGCCGCGGCCGGATCGCCCACAGAGGGCCCTCCAAGGATGGTCAGGTCTGCGCCAATGGAGACGACCTCAGAACTGACAAACTCCAGAGCCACATCGTTGGTGGGCAGCACATCTTCAATACGGGCTTGCAGCGTAGTCCCATCCGGGAAGGAGGTTGTGAGGGTAAACGTTGCTTCTTCACCGATGGTCAGCTTGTGCACAGGCACTTCAAGCTTGAAAGGCGTATCGAGGACACTGGTGCTGATCATTGATTTTTCGAGACCTGGCACGCTGACAACGACAGTCCATGTGTCCTTCAATGTATAGCTGCGTTCATCATCGAGGTCGGTCTGTTCACTCCGGTTCAGGCTGGTCCAGGAAACTTCACTCTCATTAACAATCTGTTGGCCAGAAACCGCCGCCAAGCTAACGGTGACGGAAAAATCGATCTCGCAGGTTGCACCGAGGGGGAAGTCAGTCCATTCGACGCTGATTGTGGCGCCGATTACTGCAGGGGGGGCGTCGGGTTGTACAGAGCAGACATCACCTAGTTCTACCGAGCCGCCCACCAGGTCAAACTCAGCCGGGATGATATCTTCCAGGACGACATTCTGGGCATCAGTCCGCGAGCCGCTGGCGTGTCTGACTACGAGGCGGAAGTCCACAGGGTCGCCTGCTTCGACTGATGATGTGCTTCCAAACTTGTCGAGTTCCAGGGTCGCCTCTACGAGTTCCAATGGATAGTCGTCCGTCGCGACCGTGTCGGGGAGGAATTCGACGATGGCAGAATTGATGTCAGTTCTCTCGTTCGCGTTGGCCGGACGGTCCAGGACCTTGGCGGTCACTTGCACCAGGATACGATCGTCATCATCAATATCTGGCGGGTTGATGATGTGGCCCACTGAACCATAGTCCAACTCGCCCCGATCATTAATGCCATCGCCGTTGGAATCGGTGATGGTCTTGGTGGGCGGGAAGATCGTGGGGCTCAAATCTGCGCCCAGGGCAATGTGCTCAATGTCGATTAATTCGAGCACCATCTCGGTGCGCGGAAGCAGGTCCCGGACCTTAAGATCCAGAGTCGGTGCCAGCGGCAGGGTAGTGACCAGGTTAAACACCACGATTTCACCGATCGCCAGCGCTTCGGTGCCGGCAGGTGTACCGAGATTGTTGTCAGTATGGCTTTGGGTGGAACTCTCCACGGTCTTGACGATTCCCACGTCAAAGATCTGGAATATATCGCAGGCCTCAATATTGTAGGTGTTGGCATCGCCGCCAGGATCATCAGTATCGCCGGTGCGCTCAACTGCGATGGTGGAGTTTGGCGCATTTTGCAGAGGCTGGTTAAAGTCAGAGAGGCTCTCCCAGAAGAGTACTGCACAGTTCTGGAACTGCACCCCCGCCGGTACCTGTGGAATCAGGAATTCGGTTTGGAAGGTGATAGTACACTTGCCATCGCCGATTTCGAACTGATCCCACTCCATGATCAGTTCATCTGAGAAGCCATTCAGCACAACAATACTTTCGGGTGGGTTGCAGGTGCCGACGACAGAAACACCGGCCTCATTGTTAAGGATGGCCATGTCTATGGGAAGAAGGTCGATAAGCGTCAGGTCGAAGGCATCGGCAGTCGATGCGCCGGCGTGTTCGAATTCAATCGTCACCATCGGCGGGGTTGTATTGTCCCCAAGCTCTGGGGTGAAAGTCTTGGTTATGCGAAAGGCTGGCTCGACTATTACAATTCGGTCAGCCTTGGCCTGTACGTTCTGACGATCAATATCGCTCGGATTCCAGTACCAGCGCGCGCGGTTGCGCAGTGCGGTGCTATTGACGTTCAAGACCGTGTTAGTTGCACGAGCGCGATATTCGATGACGATAACTTCGGCCACATCGTTGTCGTCATTGGCGTTGGTAATATCGCCGAAGCCGTCGTCACCTCGGCCCGGGCCGAAGATTTTCCAGCGATCAACACCCTCGAGGGAGGTGTCGTTGTTCGCCGGGATGATGCCTTCGTTAGCTTGGATAACAACCGCGTTACCCAGGCTGCTGGTGACGCCGGGAGGGAATACAATGCTGGTGGTTTCAAGATGTACCATGCCGGCGTCGAGCACATCCTCGAACCGGACGTTGGGCGAGACACCCTCGGGCACGGTGATTTCAACGCGATAGGTGGCGATCTCGCCGATGTGGAGTTTGAAGATGTCGCCTGAGTAGCCGGGCTCTGATGCGATCACGGTCTTGGTGATCAGCGGTTCCGCTATCGTCACTCGGGCATCATCCTCAATAGGTGTGAACGGGTTGTCGGCCGGGTCGGCCGTGGAGGTCCAGGTCACCGACGCGGTATTGGTGATCACCTGGCGCGGGTAGACATCGTCGGTCAGCACGCAGTCGACGTTGATTATGGCTGTATCGGTGGCGTAGGGTGGGCCGCCCTCGGAGGGGTTGCCATCGTTCGGGGCCAGCGGGTCGTCGAGTTGGAGGCCGCTCTCTAGATCGCCGCTGAAGCCCAGCGTGTCGCCGTTGCCGTCGACGACCGCAATGGAACCTTGCTGGCATTGTAGGCCAGCCACATCCGGATCTAGCACTGTGACGTTGAATGCGGACTGGGTACCGAGGTTTTCTACGGTGATTTCGAAGTTGACCGTGTCGCCGGCATCGGCGTTGGCACCATTAGAGTCTGCCGGTGAATCAGCCGGATCCGGGTCGATGGTGGCATTGGGGTTGTCGATGGATGCTACGCCCTTGGTCAGCGTGAGCTCGGGTGCGCCCACCGTGATGCCAGCTACGTTCTGTTCAGTGATCACGCGACCATCGGTGGTTTCATAGCCGGTTTGCATCAGGTTAGTGAGAAACAGCTCGTCGGCAAACGGATCGGTTGTCACGGTGGCAATCAGATCCACTTCAATCGTCGTGGGAGTGTCAGAGACGATGTCGCCGTAGTTGAGCGTTATGGAGTTATCCGCGCCGCTGATGACCGGGCTGACCGCGGGACCCTGGATGACGTTGATTACAGGTTGCGGTGCTTGGGTGACATCGAATACAGGGGCGGGCAGGAAGTCCTTGATAGTGACATTCGAACTCGAGCCTGCAGGGATGACGTTGGTCAGGGTAAAGGTCACAGGGGTGCCGGGCATGACGGTATCAAAGGAGCCGGGAGGCGGGTCTGTGAGTTCCTTGTTGGTGTCGTTGAGAATAATCTCGTTACTACTGTCTGAGTCATCTCCACCGCTGCCGCCCTCGGTCAGGCTGTAGCCAAGGGTGATGCTGTTGGTAAATCTGTCGCCTGCCTGCACGGGGCCGGGTGGGTCGACGTACTCGGTGAGGATCTCCGCCTCGTAGGTCAGGCTGCCTTCAGCGGCATTCGGTAGCAGTGTATCGACGTTGTTCACTGCTGCGGCAATGTCCCAGCTCAGCAGGGTGATGCCTGTCGCAGGGTCGTAGATCACATCCGCGGTTATAGGATAGGACGTGCCGTTAATCACCAGGTCCAGAGTGTCGACATACTCTAGCCCGTCGGGCATCACGTCGGTGATGATAAAGCTGTTGGCACCGGCATTGGGAGCATCGTCCGGATAGTCGGTCAGCTGGAAGTTAATGGTGTAAGTGAGCGTATCGCCGGGTGTGTCCCCGCCCCTGACGTTTTTCTGGACCGCCGCATGCAAGGCCAGCACGTTGGACTCATCGGTGTCGTCAAACGTATCGCTCTCGTAGCTGTAATCCGCCGTGACGGTGTTGGTCAGAAGCTGGCTGTCGTCAAAGGATTCGTCGAGGATGTCGGTGATATAAACCGGCACCACCACGGTGAGATCGTCTGTCGACGTGCTGCCCGTTACCGCATCACATTCAACGATTAGCGTGCCACCCGGTGTCGGGGGAATGTGGGCAGGCTGGCAGTGTTGCAGCCCGCGCCGAGGGGTGCGTTGACCGTAATCGGTGCGCCCGTCCACTGAACTTCCGGCGGCAGCATGTCTTCGAGCACCACGTCGTCCAGGGTGACGCCATCGGAGATGTTAAACACGTAGCGGTAGGTGAACTCATGGCTGGGTCCCGGGGGACGCTCATTTTCGGGAGCGCTGTTGGTTTTGGTAACTCGTGCGAGTCGGGGCGTGACCGTAGATGTAAATGACGACCCGAGAATCGCGCCATTATCGCCCGTGGCGGTATCGCCGAATTCGAAACCAGGAATGAATGCCACGTCCAGCGGCACGTTGGGTTCGGTGCCCACGTCGACAACGCCGCAGAATTCAATGTCGAGTGGAGGAGTTCCCTGCTCCACTGCGCCGATGGGGTAGAGGGCATCGAGTGCAGTGCCACCCTCATTGCCGTTAATCGTAGTTCCTGAAATGGGATCGATCAGGGCGCCACTGGAGTCGAAAGTACCGATGGACTCAAGGACAGGCTCGATGTCGACGAAGTCGATCGAGATACGGGAGACCCCGGCGTCGACTGTGCTGATCAGGTATGGGCCGTAACCGGTGATGGCTGCGCCGTTGGTAAAACTGACGGTGCTGCAGAAGGTCTCACCGATCAGCGGTTCAGCGGGCAGACCGGTGACGGTGATCTGCGGCGTTTGAGCCTGGGCGATGGCAGCGGCGGTCGCCACAAGGGCGATATACAAGCCTGTTCTGTAGGTGCGAATTACCGGGTAAGGCAAGGATTAACCTCTGAGTGCTTGATGTTCAACCATCTTTATATCCGACACGCGCTCAAAGTTAAAGGCAGCGCGCATTTGAGCCCCTGAATGCTTGGCGTGCCATGCTTTTCAGGGGTATGTGAGGTGATGGCTGGGCCAGCGAACTGCCTCTGTGTCCTGCTGGCAGACTGGGATTTGCTCGCCGAACTCGGCAGTCGCGGCAATCAGGTTTCCAACGAGTCCTGGGAAGCCCTGACATCCGGTGGCAGCCCCTTTGAGAATGCGTTCGCCGACCAGGATTTCTGGTGGGAGGACTTTGACCCCTGGTTCCCCCTGAGCACCCTCCCAGTTGCTCGGCCCCTCCTCGCCGCACTATGCGTACCAGCGTGGGCTGTATTCACGCTAGGGATGGGTGCGTATGCCGTTCTGTAAGTATGCGGTTGAGCCGCAAGAATCGGCGAGGCCATGACGATTAGTAAATAACGAATAGCGATCATGATCCCTGCACTGTGGCTGTGATCGGCTCATGGGGGACTCTGGTTTCTTTCGTGTTTGCCTGGCCGTCGCTTGCACAGCCTCAGTTTATGGTCTACTTTCCATAGTGTTAACACTGTCAACAATAAATTAACAAGACGGGGTTTCATAATGAAAAAAATCAAGAGTGGTCTAGCAGGTCTAAAAGTGGTTTTAGTTACGCTGCTGGCTGTGGTGATGATGTCAGGTGCCACGGTTGCCAGGAGCGATAACTCGGGTGCTGTCCAGTATCCCATTGTTCTGGTGCATGGCTTATCAGGTTTCGATACGTTGCTGTTCGTGGACTACTTTTTTGGTGTCGAGAATGCGCTCTCTAGTGTCGGGGCAAACCAGGTATTCACGGCGCAGGTCACCGCTTTCGAGAGCAACGAAGTTCGCGGTGAGCAACTGTTGAGCTATGTACAGGATGTACTGGCACTGACCGGAGCTCGAAAAGTTAACTTGATAGGGCATTCCCAAGGGGGGCCAACTTCACGTTATGTGGCGGCAGTGCGCCCTGACCTTGTGGCATCTGTCACCTCTATCGGCAGTCCTCATTATGGAAGCGATGTGGCGGATCTGATTAATGGCTCTCCCCTAAGCCCCGCGGTCAGCGGCATTGCGAATGCGCTGGGTGGCCTGATTGGCGCATTATCTGGAGACCCACAGCAGAAGCAAAACGCGATGGCGGCTCTCGCCTCGCTAGATTCGGCGGGGGCGGCAGCCTTCAACGTCACCTATCCTCAGGGATTGCGTTTTGGTGCGTGTGAAGAGACACCCTGGGTGAATGTGGGTCGATGGTGGTGGCCTCAGTGGGTGAAGGATTACTCTGTTAACGATGGCGCGCACGAGGTAAATGGTGTTCGCTACTATTCGTGGGGCGGCACATACAATGCAATTACTAACTCCAATGCTCTGGATCCCATAGATGCGGTGCTTGCAATAACAAGCATCGTACACGGCGCAGAAAATGACGGCTTGGTGGAGCGCTGCTCAATGCATCTCGGTGATAATATTCGCGATGATTACACGATGAACCACCTCGACCAGACGAATGGCCTGTTCGGGTTGAGGGGGCTGTTCACTACATCGCCGCTCCCACTTTACAAAGCCCATGCAGCACGTCTCAAGGCTGCCGGACTCTGAATGTCAAACGGCAAAGCTTCGGGGCACCCTTGAGGTGCCCTGTGAGCCAAGCGGTCAATTGAGAGTGTCCGATATGAAGCTGCCCCTAATTGTCCCTGCATTAATAGTGATGGCAGGCTGCGTAGGCTATTTATATTTCGGCAAATTTGATGCAGTAACTGTAAGTGGCGGCACAGCGTTGAACGATCGGGATCTACCCGAAGCGGTACTTCCGATCGAGGCCATAGAGAATATTGTTCAAAGTTCAGGTCAGCCCGACAGGCTCCTGCCTGAAGAGTATTTCGATCAGGTACCAGCATCACTCTCAGGTATCGGTGCGCCCGTGCTTTTACAGACCGATGATAGCGGGTCTTTGATAGTCGATTGGCGTTTAAGGGACCTCTTCGAACACTACCTTGTCGCAATTGGCGAGGAGCCCCTTGAGATCATCATTGCGCGTATTCAGCATTACCTTCGCGGTGAGTTGAGTGTGGATAACTACACACTTGCGATAGATATTCTCGAAGGATACATAAAGTATCGCAATAACATCGGCGCTATTATTAATGACGCAAACATTAAAGGTGGCATGTCCGGCGACAGGGAGAGCATCGCAGCACTGAAAAGAGAAATTCGTGAGTCCAGATTAGACTTTCTGCCCGCTGGCGTAGCAGAGGCGATGTTTATCAGGGAGGACGCCTACGATGACCTTATGCTCGAAAAGTGGCGAATTAACACCGATGCAACTTTGACACCGCAGCAGCGCTCGGAAGCGCTTGCGTATTTGAACGAACAAGCGCTACATGCCGGTACCATTGGAAGCCGAATGTCGTCAGCTCTTATTGAAATACGTGAAATATCCGCAAACCTGAGCGATTCGGGTCAATCCCCAGAAGCTATTTTCGAGGCCCGTCGGCAAGTTGTAGGAGTCGACGCTGCCAGTCGTATGGCTGCACTCGACGCTGAGCGCCTGGATTGGCAGCGGCGTGTCGATGAATACAGGCAGGAATTGTCTGCGGTAGAAGGCTACCCAGAGGAAGAGAGGGCGCATCTTGTTGAAGAAATACGGCGCCGACACTTTCAGAGCTATGAGCTTGTCAGAATTCGGGCCATTGATAGAGGCGGCTGAGGTGCATCGCGCCTTGTGCGTGCGGGCTTCCTCCAAGCGCTCAAGGCGTATGCAGCTTCATCTCTACCTTGTGGGTGACAAAGCCCAGTTTTCATGGGCGCGAATCGCTGCTGAGTTTTCTGAGTATACCTCCAGGTAAGAATCATTAATGCCGCGCTCGGTACTCCACCCCATCAATCGCTCCATGATGGCGCCATTCAAACCTTACCGCGTTGCTCTGACGACACGTACATGAACCCCAGGTAGAAATGCTCGGTGTGAACGAAAGCCGGTTTGGGTGCATCAATTCGGGCATAGCCGCTAGCCACGATATCATCGTCCAGTTCGGCCACTAGCAGGTAAGTATCCTCGCTGGCCATGAGACCCTCGAGATCGTAGTAGTGAGCACCCTCGGCTCTAATCCTGCTTTTGAAGGGTCGCTCAGCTTCGACAACGCCCTGCTCGAATCTGCGTAGTAAAGGTAAGTCGTTGTGGGTGGCTTCGCGAAGTATCATGGATTTTTCTTAAACTAAAACTGTCTACTAAGGCGGTCTTACCGAGGGAATTCGAAGCCATCACTGTCTGCCCAAAGACGTGCACATCAAGTAAATCTGGGAATCGCAGTTCATGCTCACACTTCCGCAATGGCTACTTTTCTAGGCAATAAGAGCGAGATTTCTTTCTGCACTCATATAATAGGCGAATTGCTTTTTGAAACGTTTGTAGATGAGTTTTTTGAGCTGCTGATGAAACAATCCTCGGGGCATTGGCCGGTGCAGGAGTGAGGCTTGCCGACGGTTTAGCTACAGGCATTGGATGCCTTTTAGGGTGACACCCGGAACAGCCTAAAGTTGTCTGAAATTTAGTGCTGATTATATCTGGCATCCCCTGACAACTTACAGTGTGGGAAAATTTCTTCAGCCTCACTCAGGCTTTTCGCAATTTGCATTGTTCGTTGCGACTCAAATCAGTTATAGCAAGTAGCTCAGCCGTCAGGGGTTCCATGGACCGTGAAAGATTCGCGCTGTAGGAATAACTGGCTTGGCGGTACAGAGCGCACTTGCCGGGCGTGGCAGAGGTACCTCGTCTCTGTTGCTCAACATTGATTTCCAGGGATTTGCAGGAGTAATCAAAGTTTAGCCATTTAAGCCTGCTCAGAAGATATTAAAAGTTTCACAAGCCGCTTACGGCGTATGAGCATATTTCTACCAAGCAAAGTCAATTAATCATAATCCTTTGAGCCAGCAAGCATTGGCGTGTTCCCAATGCATGTGTCGATTGTCTAGTCGCATCAGGGGTAGATTATTTTCGCAGATCGAAGGACTGCGACGGACGCGCCGGGTAGATCTTGTCTCAGTCTATGTAAGATGGGCTTTCTACCAGGCTGCATGGCTAGAATACAGGAAAAATAAACCTATTGAGCGCGCCTTTCAGAAATACAGTCTACACTTGGCATAGTTCATGCAGAACGGCTCGAGAGTAGAACGACACAAGCGAGGAACGCAAAATGCGAAAATTCTTCCCGCACAATTTACATACGCACCACCCTATCGCGTCATTTTCTTTCAGCACTTTTTGTATGTGCTGCCTGACTGCGACTGGGCAAACTGCTTTAGCTGATGAAGACTTGGCTCAAAAACTCGCGAATCCGATTGCAGCAATCACGTCATTGCCTTTGCAAATAAATCTTGACGACAATCTAGGGCCTAATGACAAAGGCACCAGGAAGACCATTAATTTTCAGCCAGTAATTCCATTTTCTCTGGGCGACGAAGCCAGCTTGGTTACACGCACCATCGTTCCATATATCGATCAGAAAGACGTGATCCCTGGTACATCTCAATCCGGTTTTGGCGATATTCTGTTCAATGCTTGGTATTCAAAGACTACGCCTGACAAAGTGACTTGGGGTGTTGGTCCGATACTGCGTATACCAACTTGGTCAGACGTTTCGACAGATACCTGGGCCGGTGGTGCAACCGGGATTGTACTGAAGGTGGCAGGCCCTTGGACGATGGGCGCACTGGGTAACCACATCTGGGATCTTGAGAGCAACCCGAAGGTTCCTACTAGCGCAAGTTTTGTTCAGCCGTTCGTTTCTTACACGACGAGCAGTGCGTTTACATACACTTTGACATCTGAGAGCACCTACGATTGGAAAGCTACAGAGTGGACGATCCCGATTAACTTGAGTGTGGCTAAGATTCTGCCCGTTGGTGGTGTCCCCATTAACTGGGTGGCGGGCGCTGGTTATTGGGCAACGTCGCCTGATAATGGACCCGAGGGATGGCGACTCCGTTTCCAGCTGCAAGTCGTTATACCAAAGGGCTGACACTGACAGGACGACACTTCGATGAAAATGCTGAAAATATTAGAAACAAAACAGGTAGCGGTACTGGCGCTATGTCTATTAGTAGCGATGCTCGGGACGGCAGCTGAACCAACGCCAGGATTTAATCAAACCATTCCTAAATCGATTCTTACAGAGGATGCTGTTGACACTTCGATTGGAGAGCTCCGTTTCTTTGATGGTATGCCGGATGATGAAACTGTCCGGAAACTCTATGACAACCTCGATACGATTAGAGCCACCGATGTTTTTCTGAATATGGTCCCTGCAGCCTCACTTGAAGGTATACGTCGCGGTCTCGAAGGTCTTGGTGTGACGAAACCAAACCAAGTGATGATGTTCGATCAGCTACTCGACTCCAACCCACTATTTTTGACGGGGAATACAGATACGGTGTATTCCGTCGTAATTTTTGATCTGAGTCGCGATGGCCCTGTTGTCGTCGAAATCCCTCCGGGTAGCGGTCCTAGTACCGTCAATGACGCGTATTTTCGTTTCGTGACGGATATGGGCGCACCCGGACCTGATCGTGGAAAGGGGGGTAAATACCTAATTTTGCCTCACGACTATGAAGGGGATATTCCGAAAGGCTACTTCACAGCAACTTCGCCCTCCGCAATAAATCTGATGGTTCTGCGAGGCTTTCTTGTTGATGGAAAAACAGACGCAGCGGTACGGTCCGTCAAGGAAGCTTTGAAAATATATCCCTTGAATAAAAAAGATAATCCGCCTGAGATGAAATTTATCAGTGGGTCGAAAATTCCATTCAATACGGTGCACGCCAACGACTCGAGTTTTTTTGACGAAATTAATGATGTTATTCAAAGAGAACCAGTCGGATTCCTGGACCCTGAACTACGTGGTCAACTGGCGAGCATAGGTATACAAAAAGGTAAACCGTTTGAGCCAGACGCGCGCATGCAGCGGTTGTTGCGCGACGGTATTGCCATTGGCAATGCGACTGCTCGTGCGTTGCTACTGCAGCCACGAGATAAAACGGCATATTTGTATGACGATCGTCGGTGGTACTCCGCTTTTATTGGGGGCGATTATCAATGGCTGATTGCAGGCGGTGATGGTGGGCGCAATCTCGATGCACGCACAGCGTTTTTCTACGGATACACGTTGAACACACCCGCTATGGTGATGAAGATGGTCGGTGCCGGATCGCAGTACGCGGTCGCCGCTTCTGATCAGTCGGGTAATTATCTAGACGGCAGTAAATTCTACCGTATCCGCATCCCGCCGAATGTTCCAGCAAAGGATTTCTGGTCAATGGTGGTGTATGACCCTCAGACGAGAAGCGAACTTCAGACAGGCCAGCCCTTCCCAAGTAAAAACAACAAACGCGATAGTTTGATTGTCGATAAAGATGGGTCAATCGAACTTTACTTTGGCCCAACGGCACCGGACGGAAAAGCCGCCAATTGGATACAGACGGTGCCCGGCAAGGGATGGTGGGCCATCTTTAGGTTGTATGGACCGCTAGATGCCTGGTTTGACAGGGAATGGCGCCCCGGCGACTTCGAACTCATCGGAGATGGATTCGGCGATTCGCATGATCACTAGAACCCCGTGAAGCGGTCACAACTACTGGAGCATCAAGATGAATCGATTGAAGGTTGTACTTTGTATGCTGTGTGCCGCTTCTGCATCGCTTGATGCGGCAACACCTGATCAGGATCAGTTGCTGTTTGGTACGACACACGGTCACTCGAATTGGTCCATTGATGCCTTTGGCATTGGCAACCAGTCGTTGGGGGCGGAGGTTGATCACGATGTTGCCCTTGGTGATGCAGTGACGCATCACACTGATAGCAAGGTGAAGTTGCAGAGGCAGCAGTACTATGCACTGCCGAACCGAGCTGAGATGATGGGCATTGTACTCGGTTTGATCAAAGCGAGTGGCCTCGTTCACATCGGCCAATGGGTCGCTTCAGTTGGGCTTGGAAAAGCGATCGCCATCGATACTCATGACTGCAGATGTCGCCGCTAAATTATTTGCGGAGATTCACTTCATTTGCTGAATGCAGGGCGTCGAATCTGTCGGAAGGATGCACAACCACCGCGAGAAGTTGGGAAAGTGTAGGATGTCCAAAGGGCATTAACAACCGATGGAACTTAAACTGGTTGTCGTTCGTACTTTGCAGAGCACGAGAGCTGTGTAGGGCAGATTCGAGTATCGCCAGGCTCTCCATGAAAGTCACTACTGTATTTTGGTCGAATTTAAGGTGCGGCATTTGGTCCGCTCCACTAAAACGCAGCAAAACCTTGAAAGGATGAAGAACTATGAAAACCATATGCCTGTTAGCCTCTGTCGCTATTCTTAGCTCCACGTTTCTTACCGCTTGCTCGACAAATCGCTCAGATACACGAGTGGAAGCTCGTACCGAGGCACGTACAACCGAGCGTGTTGAGGACAGACGAGATTGATCTATGTCTTATAAAGGCGTTGCGGTATCGCTAGGGAGTTGATTGTTAGGGAGAACAAGGACACCTATCTTGCATTAGTTTTAATGCGCGGGAAGTATTCACGAACTGTTCGGGGTATTTACCTTAGGTGATTGTGTCGACTGGACCCTCGGGACAGTCGACGTATTCTTTCAGCCTCTTGAACATCCTGTGCACTGTAATGGCAAACCAAACGCACTCCAGAAAACTCTAGCACCAAGAGAATCAGATCCTACTGCAAGGGCCGTAGCTTACTTGCCAGGGAGAGGCTTTTGGCCACGTACCAAGTGTAGCTAGAGGAGCGGTTTTCATTGGGCTCTATGGAGGCATGCGTGTTCTAGGTTTGGTCTGAATCTGGTCCGACTGGTATTTAAGCCAGTGCTTGATTATTGGCCGACCCCGAGGCCGATTCACATTTTGATTCAAAGGAAAAGGCGAAATCTAGATCATGATAGAGGGATGATTCAATGGCTTGAAAGCCACGTTGAGCGAATTCATTCGAAAGGGCAGTATTCCTGCTTGGTGCCGCTCACTGGCACCAGAATGTCCGCTTAGGGGCCAATAGCGGACAATCGCTAGCGCCAGTATCCATTGGTATTTAGGTTGGTGGGAACATACTGGGGAAAGCTTTCTAAAACGGCCCGCCTGATAGGGTTCAGAGCTCTGACCTCTGCCCTCGAAGCGCTTTTCGTTTTGTGCGGTGGCCCTGTACGACTATCTGTACATCAATCCGTGAGACGGATCGAATTTAGTATCAGTTCACGATATGCGATGGGATAGCTTCGCCTACTTTAGTCAAGACACCCCTCGTCCAATTTTTCTAATTGACCGATCCGACGCTGACCGACCGCAGCCAGTATGCCTACCAGTAGCAAGGCAAACGGTGCCGATAAAACTGGGACGGGAGCAGGCTTACCGGAAAATGCTACGTCATCCATTGCGAAGGCATCGTTCTCCAGGCGCACTAACCAGATCGAGTCAAAGGTCTCTCCTGCGTCAGCCACAAAACCATAAAACCTATTCGAAAAACCGTCGCTTCCGCCTGTGGGTGGCGTTAGGGTTGCTACCACAACATCTCCCAAGCGCAACTGAAAACGGGTTCGTTCCCCGCTATCTTGCAAAGCTGCGAATTGCGCACCGAAAGCAGTGATCGGTTCTGGCAGCAGAATGCGGGCATTTGTGTCCATATTTAACTGGCCGGTAAAAAAAGCGACGCTGGTGGTCCCATTGACGTCTGTCTCATCATCTTTGATGGAGGCATCGATGAAATTATTTTCCCCGTCGGCAACCAGCGTCAGCCCACTAGGCAGCCTGACCGGATCCGGGAAGAAATCCGTATTAGTCACTACCGAATTGAAGTCCTCCTGAATTGTATGACCTGCGGCCGCCAGAAAAGCTGCGCGATCTTCATACTCGTCAAAATCCGCCATGACGTTGAAAGACACAGTCAGCGAAAGTAATGACATCCATTTTCTTTGCATACTGGCTCCATTCGAAGTGAGGCTGGGTGACCCGATAGTGCGTGATTATCAGATAAAGCTTTGTAGATTGGCCCGCCCGAGAGGATTCGAACCTCTGACCTCTGCCTCCGGAGGGCAGCGCTCTATCCAGCTGAGCTACGGGCGGAACGGAGGCGAATGGTACCTTTAGCGCGGTGGCGAGTCCAGCGCCTATTCGTGGGTGATCAGGCCGTGTAGTGGTCTACGCTGGGGGTGAATCTGCCCCGCGTCATATAGACGTATATTGTGCACTGATTATTCTGGAGAGCTTCCCAATGCGCGTACTTATGGTCCTGACCTCACATGATCAACTCGGTGATACCGGCGAGAAAACCGGCTTCTGGCTGGAGGAATTCGCCGCGCCTTACTACCGGCTGCTGGATGCGGGGATGGAGCTCACCCTGGCCTCGCCAGCGGGAGGGCAGCCGCCGCTGGACCCCAAGAGTAGCGCACCTGAGGCCCAGACCGAGGCCACCGAGCGGTTTAATACCGATCCGGCGGCACAGGCTGTGCTGGCAAGCACTCACTTGCTCGCAGAGATGGACGCTTCAAATTTTGACGGGGTGTTCTACCCCGGCGGCCACGGCCCGCTCTGGGACCTGGCCGAGAGTGCTGATTCCATTGCCCTGATTGAAAGCTTCATGGGGCAGCAGAAACCCGTAGCCGCTGTCTGCCATGCTCCCGCGGTGTTGGTGAATACTCACATTAACGGGGGCCACTGGTCAAAGGCCGCAAAGTCACGGGCTTCACCAACAGCGAGGAGGCCGCGGTAGGTCTCACCGAGGTGGTGCCGTTCCTGCTGGAGGACCGATTACAGGCGCTCGGCGGCGAGTTCAGTGCTGTGGCCGATTGGCATCCCTATGCGGTGACGGACGGCCTGCTTATCACCGGCCAGAACCCGGCGTCGTCGGAGCCGGTGGCTGATGCATTGCTCGCGGCGCTGCAGGCTGGCTAATTATTCTCGCGCTGGCCTCTGCTTGCAGTACAAGTCATTTGCTCAGTCTTGGGGTAAACCCGAATTTGACCCAATTGCAGTGTATTCTGCTGTGCTGTTGAGACAGACTGAAATCTATAGCATATGATGAATTTGTCGCCACAGAATTGACAGCACACAGGCAATATGATCGTTTCGCATCGGTATAAGTTTATTTTTATTAAGACGTCCAAGGCGGCCGGGACCAGTCTGGAAATTGCACTGTCTCAATACTGCGATGACGGCGACATTGTCACGCCTCTCAGCAAGAAAGACGAGGCCACGCGGCAAGCCCTGGGTTATCAGGGGCCGCGGCATTATCGTGAACCGCTGGGAGAATTAGCACTGGGTGCGGTAGCGCCGCTTGCAAATCACAGCGGTGCTAAACATGCGCGTAAATTTCTCGGGGAGAAAGTGTGGTGTGAGTATTTCAAATTTTGCGTCGTACGAAACCCCTGGGATCGATTTCTCTCTTTTTATCATTGGCGTTACCCGTCGGAGCATCGCCCTAGTGCCACAGACGTATTGGTTTCAACGGAGGCTAATAAGCTAATCAAACTAGGTTACGAGCTCTATACCCAGGATGGAGAGGTCCTCGTGGACCAACTGCTGCGCTACGAGAACCTCGGTGCTGAAATAACGCAGCTTGCCCCTCGTCTTGGGCTTCCCGGGCCGCTTCAGCTACCGCTGGCGAAGGGCAGTCATCGCCCCAAAAGCAGCCGTGTGGATGATTTGTCGCTTAGCGAGAAGCTCATGATTCAGAAACTCTGTGAGCGCGAGATTCGGTTGCTGGGTTATTCATTTCCCCTCTAGTTCTGCCGGAAAATCGTATTTGAAATACGCGAGGTCGTCGGCGTAGAGATGTTCCACCCAGCGCCTTGTTTCATCTCTGCGGTAGTAATCGGCCAGGCTGCGGTACTCTTTGGGTCGGTGATCTCTGGACACGTTTACTTTAGGAAGCGGTGTGTCCGGCAGCTGCAGTTGTTTGGCAACGGCAGAGAAATCTTCGTTTAGCTGCTCGAAGCGAATTACCCGATTGACCAGCATATTGCCATTTTTGTCATGTAGATACTCTACTTGGGGCCGTACAAACCAGTACATGTTGCGCCACAGATGTCGGAAGAAGCGGTTAAATACAAAGTCATCGAAACTGGTTGCCCGAGACTGAGGTAAGTAGTGGTACATCGATATCAGTCTCTTATAGGGGTTGCGCACAATACTGAAACGGAAGTAGTTCTCGAACAAATCAGCACTTATGTGGCCGCAGTCTACGTATTGGTGTGCCAGCAAGTGCGCCATTCTGGGCGGGCCCTTCTCGGGGTCGTCATTGGGGTAGAGCAGCAGCTTTGGGCGGTCTTCCTCTTGCAGGCCCAGTCTATCCAGAAACCACTGTTCAACACTCATACCTGCTGTCTTGGGTATGTGTACGAAGACACAATTGTGTTTATGGCAAAGCATGCAGCGGCTCCAATTCGGGGGCGATTGGTATTCGTGATCAATCTCCCTATACTTCCTCTTTTGCCTTCACGCTACAAGACTGGAATAACGATTGTGATTGCTGGACATTCTCTCTGCCTGGTCATGATGGTCAGGAATGAGAGCGCTGTTATTGAGCGCTGCTTGGATTCCGTAAAACCTTATATCGATCGCTGGTTGATCGCTGACACCGGTAGTGATGATGATACCTGCGAGCGTGTTGAGCGGGCACTCGAAGGCATTAAAGGTGAGCTGCTCCATTTGCCATTCACTGACTTTGCGCATGTTCGCAATCAGTTGGTGGATGCCAGTAAGGGCTTGGCTGATTTCGTGCTCTGGCTGGACGCAGACGAGACGCTCAAGGTGTCCTCTACCATTGACCAACTGCGAGTAGCGCCGGCGTTTCAGCTGGCCGTTGAAGCCGTTGGCGCTAGTTATCTGCAGCCGCGGTTGGTACGAAACGATGCGCACTACGTCTTCCGTGGCGCATTGGCTGAGACTGCTGTTGGTCTGGAGGAGGCTGTTTGGCTCGACTCGTTGCGAATTTGTCATCACTGTGATGGTGTGCGCTGGCGCGATGCGTTGCGGCTTGAGCGAGATGGTCTCTATTTTGAGCAGGCGCTGCTAGAGGCTCCCACGGATATTGGTCTGTTGTTCCCGCTGGCCGATACTTTATATTCCAGAGGGAGTTGGGTTCAGGCCATGGAACAGTATCGTCGCGCCGGAGACTATGCCATTGAGTCGGCACATCAGTGGTATGCGAAATATCAGCTCGCTCGAGCGGCTGATCGAGCTGATCACCATTTGACCCGAGTGATTGGTGCATACCACACAGCCTATGAACAAGACTCAGGGAGGGTGGAGCCACTGGTTTGGATGGCGCGACGATTGCGTCAGGAAGGCCAGTTGCAGGCTGCTTTTGATCTGGCCGTCGCGGCGATTGATTTGCCAGAGACTGAGCCATGCTATTACTTCGAGCCGAGCTTGTGGTCAGAAGGTCGGTATGTGGAATTTATCAGGATAGCGTCAGCGCTCAACTATCACTCGCTGGCGATCGAAACGGTCGAAGCGCAATTACATAAGTACGGTCAACGCTGTGCGTTTCTCGATGAGTTGTCGCAGCTGAGAGAGGATGTTCTGGATCAACAGGCAGCCCATCCGGAAGCTCTTCCCGGTGATACTTCCAGTGCAGCTGGTGTCAGTCTCCACTATGAGCCTGCGGAGATACCAGCGGCTACTCCCATTGGAGAGCGGCGCAAACTGTGTATAGGCATGGCGACCTTTGACGATTATGACGGCGTGTACTTCTCGATTCAGGCAGTGCGCATGTTTCACCCGGAGGTGCTTGATGAAGTCCAGTTCGTCGTGCTGGATAACAATCCCACCAGCCCTTGCGCCGCGGCGCTGAAATCAATGGAGGAGGATGTCCCGCATTATCGATACATACCGCAGCCGGAGGCAGTTGGAACGGTATGCAAGGACTATATCGTTCGCGAGGCGAACGCAGAGTATGTGATGATAATGGATTGTCATGTATTCCTTGCCCCCGGTGCGATTCGGCGTTTAATTGATTATCTGGATTCGCGCCCTGACTGTAATGATTTGCTGCAGGGTCCGTTGGTGTATGACGATCTCAAGAGTCTTTCCACGCACTTTAAGCCAGGGTGGAGTGGCGGCATGTACGGTACCTGGGATACCGACCCGCGCGGCGAGAGCATTGACGCCGAGCCATTTGATATAGAGATGCAGGGGTGCGGCTTGCTCGCGTTCCGTCGGGATGCCTGGCGGGGCTTTAATCCCAGATTCCGAGGGTTTGGTGCGGAAGAGGGTTATATTCAGGAAAAGTTTCGTCAGGCAGGAGGGCGTTCGCTCTGCGTGCCTTTTCTTCGTTGGTTGCACCGTTTCAATCGTCCGCTAGGGGTGCCCTACGTGAACGATTGGCACGATCGGATCCGGAACTATGTGATTGGCTGGACTGAGTTGGGGCTGGATGTGTCGTCAGGTCACGCACATTTCAGTGAGCTGCTGGGGAGTGCCCATGTCGATGCTCTGTTTGCCGCGTTGCAAGAAGAGATGGAAGGGCCTCTATTTGATTTCGATGCCATCGTCTATTTGCCTGGAGAGGGGCAAGACGTACCGGCACTATTGGCGAGTCTGGGGATAGACAAGGTGGTAGTGCGGCCGTTTGCAGGCAATGAATTGGACGCTGCAGGGCGCTTGCAGTGGCTGTCGAGTTATCTTCTGCAATTGGCGAATAGCCCCTGCCGTCACTGTTTGGTAATACAGGATGTAAAACAGCTGGCTGAAGTGCAGTTAGCAGACGCCCAGGATGCACTTTGCCAGGTGGCTGACGGCATGCCTCAGGTTGTGCTGGCTGGATCCACAGAGGGATTGGAAAATATGGTCGTAGGCAGTGCAGGATTGAGCGATTTGGCTGCTGCGCTCGCTGAGGTTGCAGTTGCTACCCGTCAATTGACGGATATGCCTGGTTCTATGAGCGCTTGAAGCTCAATCTACAGCATAATTGCGCCGCCAGGAGTCCTGATGATAGCCATGTTGTTCGAAGTCTTCTCGTTGCAAATGGAAAACCCTGTCTGCCAGTTCCCTCGTATACAAAGCGTGCCAGCTGTTCCGATTGGCCGAGTTGGCGTTACGGTGAAGCAATCGCGGTATAAAGCCCACGCGTTGCCACAGGCTCAGCTCATTCCATTGTTGCTCAAGTGACTCGTAGCGCAGCAAGTGGCTGACTTCTATGTCTCTTAGCCAGGAGCAGGCCGGAGGATCGTCTGCGAGGCCCCACCAGTGCAGGCAATGCTTCTCCAGCTGCGCAATATATTCATGGAAGGTCCAGTGCCATACGGAGCGTGGGTGGCTGTCACGGCGGTGCAAGTAGTGGCTTGCCATGCGTTGATAAGGGTTGCGCACGCCCGCGATGATCGTGTAATCCCCTTTAGTGCATTCGACGGGGATATTCATACGATGTTGTCCCATATTCACAGAACCTGGAAACGCTCTCTGGAGAGAGTGTGAGATCGCGGTGGATGCGGTTCGAGGTACCGCGAGATAAACAAACCGGTGTTCGTGGTTAATAATCAAAGTTCTGGGCAGCGGTGCGGGTGTTCAGCACAGGCGTTACTTGGATTACGCTTCGTCCTTGTCGTTGCGCTTCTTGTCGGCGATAGCTGCTGCCAGGGCGAGACCTGTTGCCAATCCGGTGATACCCACAGCACCAATGGCCGGGACAGGAAGGGGCGCAGCGGTGGTTGTGGGGGGGGCGCTGTAGTCGTTGGGCCACCGGTTGTGGTTGGGCTCCCCGTTGTGGTCGGTTGTACGGTGGTTGTGGTCGTTGTCGTCGTTGTGGTGACCTGGGCGTAAGCCTTGGGTACCAGTCCGCTATTAATAGCGCCGGCTGCAACGATGAAGCCGCTGGCGGTCAGTGCTTTGCGAACAAAGTCGCGGCGGCTGTCCTGTCCTGCGGACGGCTTGTCGTCAGAGTGCGCCTTTTGGCCCTTCTTCTTATTGTCATCCATGGCGATCTTCATTCAGATTGTAAAAACGTCGCGCAAAATATATAGGTATTGGCCTTATGCGTCTATGGAAATGGGACGTTTTCCCAAAAAGATTACTGTGGCCGTGCCGATACTGGCTGGGTGTCATCCCCACGCATTTCTTGAAAAAGCTATTAAAGGTGGCCTTGCTATTAAAGCCCGCGGCAGTTATCTCGTCGGTAACCGTGCGATCCCGCCAGTCGCTGTCCCTGAGGAGGCGCTTGGCCTCTTCAACGCGCCGTCATCCTGTAATACCTGCAGAATGTCTTGCAGTGGCGAGTTGGCGGACAGGTGATGCAGTGAAGTCGTCATGGAGCAGATCACTCTGTATTGCGGGGCGTTGGGATGCGTCAGTGATGCTGTGCGACAGTGTGTCCAGCGTCATCGCTTCGCTGCCATTCAGGAGGGCCGAACACGCTCATCCAGCGCTCGTGACCTGAACGGGACTGCAGCAGATCACGCGCTATTTGCTGCCACACATAAAATGTGAGCTTTATCGGATTGTTGCTGTCAATGTTCTTGATCAGGCCGTAGCGCACCGGTGATTCTTCCTTGGCATAAGTGCCGAATAGATGGTCCCAGAGCATGAAAATGTTGCCGTAGTTCTTGTCGATATACTCGGGGTTACTACCGTGGTGCACTCTGTGCGCGGACGGCGTATTGAACAGAAACTCAAACGGTCTTGGCAGGCGGCCGATGACCTGTGTGTGTCCCACTACGCCCCAGAGCGTTGCGATAACACCGGCGACGGCTGTGATACTTGGGTCGAAGCCCAGCAGCGGCAGTGCTATGAAGAAGGGTACCTTGCTGAGCGGACCGAACCAAGCCTGACGGAAAGCGACACTGAAGTTCATGTGCTGGCTGCAGTGGTGATTCATATGCACGGCCCACAGAAACCGCACCCGGTGGGATGCTCTGTGATACCAGTAGAACGTGAGATCGATGGCGAAGAATATGACGATCCACTGCATCCACAGCGGCACCTCAAGGGCAATATCGAACAGGCGGAACTGATAGAGGTAAAAATACAGACCGATGATAGTGCTCTGTGTGATGCCGTTGATGAGTATGTTGCCCCCTAGCAGACCGAGCGTGCCGAGTACGTCGCTCCGGTCGTAGTGGGCCAAGCCGCGCGCGGAGGTGAAAGCGACCTCTGCAGCGATCATCAGCACCACAATGGGCGCGCCTATGGCGTAGACGTCTGCGCTGGTCATGACAGGTATTCCTTTTTCAGTGCCCCGGTAGCCCACAGGTCAATGACCGTGTGCAGAGCGCTGCGGCGGGTCATGTCACAGCGCTCAAAGACGTTTTGCTCGCTAGCGTGTCTCATCATTACCATCAAAGTCGACAGGGCAAGGTCAGCGTTGAGGTCCTGCCTGATGGTATCGAGCAGACTGCGGCGTGAATGTGCCATGAAAAGCTGGTAGTGCTCTACATAGACGGCATGGGCCTCGGGGAAATCGCGCTCCAACTGCAGCCAGAACTCAGCGGAGAAACGGCCGATATGATCCATCCACTGGGTGATGAGAAGCTCGATCCTCTGTTTAGGCTGCAAGCCCTCTTTCAATCCCCGCTCACGTCTGGAGAACCATATGTCGGCCCAGGAGTCGATGAGTGCGGTGACGATATGCGCTTTGCTGTCGAACAATCGATATAGCGTCCTGCTGCTAATGCCCACTTCCCTGACCAACTCGCTAATAACGACATTGCGTGGCCCGACCGTCCGGGCGTGTTGCTCAAATACCGACAGAACACGTGCGCGTAGGGCGTCGTCCCGGGCAGTGATCGCGGTGTCTGTTGCCATGGTTGCTGTTGTGTCGGTGTTACTTGTGGAAAATATGAAAAACATAATATTTTCCTTGTTATCTTAAGTCAACCTTTTTACACTCGCGCGCCGCATACAACCTTCCGCAAGCCGCCGTGCAACAGTCAAGCCCGGCTGCGGAGGTACTGCAAATAACAGAATAGAGGGCGGTATGAGGTACAGCATCAATTGGCTCGATGCAGCAATGGGCTCTCCACGAGGTTCGGTTCTGATGCGAGCTGCGACGATCGCGGTGTGGGCTTTGCTGCCGCTTACCGGGCAGGCACAGATGCTGGAGGAAGTGCTGGTCACGGCTCAAAAACGTGCGCAATCTCTGCAGGATGTGCCTATTTCCGTCTCGGCGGTCAGCGGTGAAAAACTAGAGCGTGCCGGCATTCTAGACTTTGCTGACCTATCTGCCTATGTGCCGAATTTTCAAAAGGCGGATACCGCGCTGGGGCCGGTGCTGTTGATCCGGGGTATCGGCTCCGGCGTCAATCAAAGTTTTGAACAATCGGTAGTCCAGTACGCCGACGATGTTGCGCTTGGGAGGGCGCCTCTGGCCCGCATGCCGTTCATGGATTTTGAGCGTGTAGAGGTCTTGCGCGGCCCGCAGAATGTGCTGTTTGGAAAAAACAGCATCGGCGGAGCACTATCAATTACTACCGCGGAGCCCACAGAAGCCTTTGAAGGCCGTGTCTCTGCCGAGTACGAGCATGATTACAATCAGCAGCTCTATACTGGAGTCCTATCGGGACCACTCACCGGCGCATTGGCTGGACGCCTCGCGGTCCGATCGTATTCGGACGCCGGTTACTACGATAACTTGACCTCAGGCAATCAAGAGCCGGGACGGGACGAGTTCTCCATTCGTGGAAAACTGCGCTGGGATTTCAACGACGCTATCACCTCCACGTTGAAAGCTGAGCACGCTGCGATTGAGGCCAATGGCACCCCCAGTGAGGTATTTCTGAACATGCCGTCTGGCACAGGGCCTTTATCCTTTCTGTTTTCCGGTTTGACTTATCCCGAAATCGGCGAGCTGCTAGGAGAACTGACGGGCGAGGACGTCGGTTCCGAGGACGGCGTATTCAACTTCAGGCGGTCCACGAACGTCGAGGAGTCATCGGAAATCGCTGCGACCAATATCACGCTGCGGCTGGAGGGTAAACTCGGCGCTATCGATGTGACCGGCGTAACGGCGTGGCTCGAATACGACACCGACGAGCTGTGTGATTGCGATCAGTTGGGGCTTGATGTCCTGTCGATCACACAGAGTGAAGACTACCAGCAGTTCAGTCAGGAACTGCGCTTTACCTCGCCCGTCGGTGGTGCTTTCGACTGGATAGGTGGTGCGTTCTATCAATATTCGGACCTTGCTTTTGACAGTTTTAGTCTGGTTGACGATAACAATGTGTTGACCGCTCTGGGCGTGCTGGGTAACAGCCTTGGCCCGGCTGGTGCAGAGCTCACAGCGATTGGTTTGGGTGCTAATTCACAGACTGGGCGTGCATACGACTCAGAGAGTGAGATTTTCGCCGTATTCGCACAGGCCACTTGGCACCTGTCGGCCCACGTGCGTATGACAATTGGCGCCCGTTATACCTACGAGGAGAAGACGGCATCGCGTGTTATCGATAGCCGGAATACGGCGACAGACGACTTTGATATCGAACAGTCGATTGTTGTCAATCAGCTGCTGGGGATCGACCTGCAAACGCTCGGTGAGCTCAGTGCCACCCAGGCGCTGGGTCCGGAGTACCCCAAGGGCTTCTTTTCCACTCACAACCTGGATCAGACGAACAGTGAAGACGCGTTCACGCCCAGCTTGGTTCTCGAATGGGACGCCAGTGACAGCGCTATGGTCTACGGCTCTGTCGCCAGCGGCTACAAATCTGGCGGTTTTGATGCCCGTGGCAATCGCGAGGGTGATTTCTTCTACGACAATGAAACCGTGGTGACTTACGAGCTGGGTGCGAAAACCAGGCTTTTTGACAACCGTGCAGAGCTTAACGCTGCAGCCTTCTACACCGATTATCGTGATCTACAGGTCAGTCAGTTTGATGGTGAAGCCGGCTTTTTTGTTGGCAATGCGCCCAAGGCCGTGACGCAGGGCGTTGAACTGGATGGCCGGGTCCAGCTATCCGAAGGACTGTCGGCCACCCTCTCGATGGCCTATCTTGACTTCGAATTTAAGGAGTATGAGGGTTCCTGCTCCAGGCCCGAGTTTATTGAGACGGGCGTCAGGCAGTGTGACTACCAGGGCAGGCGCAATATATTTACGCCCGAGTGGTCGGGTAGCCTGGGTCTGGCCTATACCAGAATGATTGCATCTGGATACTCTTTGTACGCCGGCTTAGACGTGAGCTACGTCGACGAGCAGTTTGTCGAGGTGACCCTTTATGAACCATTGCAGCAGGATGCCTATACTCGGGTTAACGCGCAGCTGGGTCTCGAGTCGGATCGCTGGTCGATCTTGCTGATCGGCCGCAACCTGACGGATGAAGATATCACAAGCTATATTTCAGAGGTCACCCTGTCCGGCGGTAACCCGTTTTATGCACCTTCATACGCCGGCTTTTACGAACGTCCGCAGACCGTGGCGCTACAATTCAACTACTGGTTTGACTGAGTGCTATTGGCGGGGGGCAGAAAGTTCTGAGGCGGCTCCTGTGCGCACCGATGCCAGAGCCAGGGCACTCGAGGCGACGCCAGACTAGGCCTATCGCTTCGCTCAGGGCGGTGTACTGTATATCCAGTGCGTCGGCAAAGACCGTTTTGGTACACGGAAAATACAGATCGACAGTCTCCTAGACGTTACCGTGCTGACAGATCATGCGGAGCTTCTTTGCGAGTTGAAAATCTATCACACGCCCGGCGCAGGGTACGATTCCAGATACGCCTGCCTGATGGATCGATACTTGTCCGATGTGGGGATGCAGATCTACAGCTGGGTGGTGGTCATGGAACGCGACCGCGTAGCCGAGAGGTCAGTGTCCTCTGAGTGATATCGGGCGTTGGCAGGCGGCCATAGCACAAACACGTGGCGCAGGTTATCGCAGGCATCGACCCATAAACTCTTCCGCAATCAATCCAGATCGAGTATACGGCCACGCAACCACTGCCACCCCAAATCATTACTGCGAGAGCTGTGCCACATCAGGTAGATCGTTAAGGGCCGTATATGAAACGGCACCGGCAGTATTTGGAGGCTGGGCGCGAAGCCTTCGAACTGGGCCATGCGTTGAGGCACGATGGCAATGGCATCTGACTTCATCACGACGGGAGGCACGGCAAGGTACTGATGCACTGCCGTCATTATGTTCCGGGTGCCGCCGCGCGTGGACATGAAGTCTTCCAGGATGGCTCTCCGCTCCTCGCCGAATGTCATTACAACGTGACGTTCAGCAAAGTACGCTTTTTTAGTGATCGAGCCCCGGATTCGCGGATGGCCCTTACGGGCGATCACTGCCAAGGCTTCCTGTCCAAAAATGGCGTACTCCACCTGCGGCAATTCTGGCTTAACAAAGTCAAAACACCCATCAATGGCGCCAGAGGCTACAAGCTCAAGGCCGGTCTGGCTCTGGTCAAGCACCGATTGAATCCCGATACTACTACCGGCACTGCTGAGCAGGCTGAGGATTCTGGGCAGCAGGTCTAGCTCACCATAGCGCCCGAAGGCCAATTTGAAGATGCGGTTTGAAGCGGCTGCATCGAATGCTTGTGAATTTTCCAGCGCCGATTCGACGATGTCTAGCGCGTGTTGCAAGGGCTCAAAAAGCTCTTCTGCGCAGTGTGTTGGCGTCATCCCCCTGGGCGCACGCACGAACAAGGTTTTGTTGATGGACTGTTGCAGTCGCTTAAGCGCAAGGCTCACGGCAGGCTGCGTCATATGCAGCGATTCGGCAGCCCGGGATATGCTACCCGTCTCGTATACCGCGAGGAATACTTTGAGCAGGTTAAGGTCGAACGTTCTGATATTACGCATGTTTATACCAGTTAATAACAAATATTAATTATTAATATATATGAGCGTACCCTAGACTGCCAAGGTCGAAACGGCGAGGTAAAGGTTGTGATGGAGTCAGGCAGCGTTAACGACCAGTTCACCTACATAACACTGGGGTTGTTCGGGTTTTATATCATCTATGAGGGGCTGCGCGGCCGCTACCGCGATGGCCGCAAAACCCTCAAGGACTGGCAAATCTTCGGTATCTCGTTTGCCTGGCTGCAGTTCGTTGAGCGGCCAATGCTGATTGTGTGCTCATACTTCACATACCGTACATTGATGCCAGGTCTGGAGGGTAATTACGGGCACTGGCAGGACGCTTATTTGGTGCCTTTGATTGTTGCCTTTATTCTTATCGATGAGCTGCTGCACGGCTCTGTACACTACTTTGCCCACGCGAAACGCGCGAAAAACAAGTGGCTTGCAGTGATACAGCGCTGGTACAAGGGGCTCACCGGCTGCATCACACTAACGGCGGCCCCGATGGTAAAGGGCAGATCGGGGCTTCTCAGACCATTGTTGTAAGCTGGGGGTGGCCGTTCTCGTTACCCAACTACTGGTTCGGTACGTTCTGCCTATACCTCGGGCTGTGGGAGGTCTGGATTTGGGGCACCTCGATGAAGAGTCTGTGGGGCATTCATAATCATGCCAACCTGACCTATGACATGACCTTACTGAAGCACAGAAGTCCGCTGATTTCGAAAACCATGTATGCCCTTTGCCATGTGTTTGTATTTCCGAATCAGCACCACCATCATCATAGTCGCAGCAGCAACTCGGGGAAAAACTTTCAGAATTTTATCGCGCTTTATGATTGGTTGCTGTGGAAGAAGCTGGTGATATCGACAGAGCGGCCCGCGGTTTACGGCTGGCGCAAAAGCGAGGCCGAAGAAACTAGCGTTCTCTATCGATTTTTTCACAGGCCCTTTATGGATAAATGGAAGTTGGGGTTCTTCAAGCCGTGAGTGATGTAGAGTCCCAAGCAAATGCTTGCGATAGCGACGAGGCAAGTTTTGTGGAGGTGATCGTCGTTGGCGCAGGCTTTGCAGGTATTGGTGCCGCAATCAAGCTGAAGGAAGCCAACTTTGACTTCGTTATTCTCGAGAAGACAGCAGACATAGGCGGCGTGTGGCGCGAAAATACTTACCCGGATTGCGCCTGTGATATACCTTCGAGCCTATACTCTTTCTCCTTTGCGCCTAAGGCTAACTGGTCGCATTTTTATGCGCGCCAGGTAGAAATTCAACAATACGCGAAAGATATGGTAGGCCGATACGGTCTGCATAACTCTATACGCTTTCACAGCGAGTTGTATGAGGCGCGCTGGGATTCCGCCAGAAATGAGTGGCTCCTCGACACCGCCACGGGCAGGTACCGCTGCCGTTACTTCATTGCCGCCACCGGCCCGATGCACGTGCCCGTAACGCCCACAATCACGGGAATGGAGACATTCAGCGGTGATCGTTTCCATTCTGCGCAATGGCCTAAAAGTTACGATTTTTCCAACAAGCGTGTTGCGGTTATTGGCAGCGGAGCATCAGCTATACAGTTCCTTCCGGTAGTTCGCAAACAGGCGCAGCACGTGACGCTATTTCAGCGAACTCCGCCGTGGGTGCTGCCCAAGCTGGATGTGCGTATATCGCCCGCGTGGCAACGCCGATTTGAGCGCTTCCCCTTTTTGCAGCGATTGCTAAGAAAGGCGCTCTATCTCCAGTTTGAGCTGCTTAACAGCGGCCTGAAATGGTCGACTTTTACCCGACGATTGCAGTCGGCGGGTATCCGCAACATGGAAAGAGCAATCAACGATAGCTCACTGCTCGCAAAGCTGACGCCCGACTATACGATAGGTTGCAAGCGCATCTTGCAGTCCAACACCTGGTATCCGGCACTGGCTTCCGACAATGTCACGGTAACCGACGGCGTCAGCCATATCGAAGATGGTCAACTGGTCGCCGCGGACGGCTCGACCCATGAGGTCGATGTCATCATATTCGCGACTGGATTCGAGGTGGCCAACCCGCCGATCGCAGAGCTAATTGTATGTGCTGGCGGTGAGACGCTGGCGCAGCAGTGGGCTGGAAGTCCTAATGTTTATCTCGGCACCCTCGCCGAGGATTGTCCAAACCTTTTTCTTACCTTTGGTCCGAATCTCTATACGTTCTCCTCGGCGTTCGTGATTATTGAGGCGCAGCTTAAACTGATCATTCGCACGTTGACGCAGGCAAGGCGCCGGCAGGTGGTGAAGCTGCAAGTTTGTGCCGAGAAAAACAGGGACTACAACGTAGAGTTACAACAGGCGCTTCAAGGCACAGTATGGAATAGCGGCGGCTGTTCCAGTTACTTTATGGATAGCAATGGCCGAAACAGTAGTAACTGGCCATGGACTACTTGTGCCATGCGCAGGCGCTTTGCAGCGTTTCGCCTGAATGACTGCGAAACAAGCTAAGGCTGGCAGAGCAACGCTTACACATTCTCTCGCCAGGATAAACAGCGTCACGTCGCCGGAGTGTGCTCGCTGCCGAATTTTTCGCTGGAGGTCTGTCTATGAGGCCACAAATTCGCTATATCACGGATATTTTCCCGGTGGCGCGGCTTAAATACGTTCATCTGTGATCCTGAGGCTAGCGTATATTAAGTACATTTAGTCTGCCGGACGACAACCCATGACAGATAGCCAGCCCGAGCCTGGTACGCGTAAGAACGTGCTGGGTAAGCCACTAGTCGCGTGCTGTCACGCACCCAGAACAGGTTTCTATCGCGATGGTTTTTGCCGCACGGACAAGCATGACAGGGGGCGGCACGTTATTTGTGCTGAGATGACAGCGGCGTTCCTGGCATTTACCAGGCAGCGTGGCAACGACTTGTCCACTCCGCGGCCTGAGTTCGACTTCCCTGGCCTGCAGCCGGGTGATCGCTGGTGCCTATGTGCCCTGCGCTGGCGTGAGGCGCACGAGGCGGGCACGGCCCCAAAAGTGATTCTGGAGGCCTGCGATGCCAGCGCCCTGCAGGTTGTGTCAATCGAGGTCCTCCAACGTTACGCGATCGCGGGTAGCCATTGAAGGCAAAGCTGGGCTATTTTCTTGGCTTGCCGGCTTGGGCGTTTCCCGGTTGGTCTGGCAGCTACTTTCCTGAGGGAGGAAGTTCCCTGGCGCACTATGCCAGTGTCTTCAATACTGTTGAGGGGAATACCACCTTTTACCGGGTGCCGGATGAGGCCAGCGTTGCCCGTTGGCAGCAGGCAGTTGCGGGGTCGGACTTTCGCTTCAGCTTCAAGCTGCCGCGCTCCGTCACCCATGAGCGCAGGCCAGACTGGATTGCACTGAGCACATTTCTTCGTGTGCTGGAGCCTTTAGGTGATCATCTCGGACCTTTCCTAGTGCAATGTCCTGCCACGCTGGGCCCGATGGAGCTGGCCGTGCTCGAAAGATTGTTCGTGGCCTTGCCGGCCGACTTTCGGTATGTGCTGGAGGTGCGCCACCCGGAATTCTTCTATTGTCCACAGCTGCTGGAGCCTCTGTTAGAGCGAACCGGCGCTGGTCGAGTGATGTTCGACAGTAGGCCAATCTATAATGAAGACATACGGCACCCCGAGGTCTTAGCCGCGCGCCATAAAAAGCCAGACGTGCCGCTATTAGACACAGTTTACAACGGCCTAGTTTACGCGAGGGTGGTCCTGCATCCTGATCAGAATCTGAACACCCCATATGTCGATGAGTGGTTGCAGCGTTGCTCGGATTACCTTTCCGCAGGGTTCACGGTGTACTTCATGATGCACTGTCCCAATAACCAGCACTGCCCTGAATTCGCAGCGACCTTCCACGACGCTTTACGAGGGAAAGTAGCTGATCTTCCCGGTCTTCCTGCCTGGCCAATGCCACAACAGAGCAGCTTGTTCTGAGCCGAGCTATAGTGCCCCGAATCAACTCAAAAACTGCACTCCTTCTCCAAAATTGCTAAGCCTGGGCAACGCGTTGGCGAGGTCGTTCTCGCCCAGTCCGAACCAGCGTCCCAGAGGAGCTGCAAACTGCTCTACGGACTGAGTGGGAATCAGGCGGCCACCGCCGGCGTCCTGATCGTGATCAAATTCCGCTTCAGGAATGTCCCCAAAAATCTGCTTCCCTTTGACTGCGCCGCCGACAACGAAGTGATGCGCACCCCAGCCGTGGTCGGTGCCATCACCGTTGATCGCTAGTGTGCGGCCAAAGTCGGATGCGGTGAAAAGGGTCACGTCGTTGGCCAGTCCCATACCATCGATGGCCCCATAAAATGCCTCGATCGCGTCACCTAGAGCTGTCTGTAGCGCAGGCAGATCCTGAGCCTGGCCAGAATGTGTGTCAAAGCCGCCCATGGCGACCGTGAAAATCTGTCTGTGCACGCCCAAATGTGCTCTGGCGGCGATGGTTCTAGCCACCGATCGCAGCTGCTGACCAAGCGGTGTGGACGGGAAAGGCGTTTCAGTCGATGCGTCGATTTTCTGAGTGGCGATGTTGTAAAGCTCATTGGCATCGAACGAGGCGTGAACTTTACTGGCCATGTCGCTGCGCAGGAAATTGCCGCGGTTATAGCGTTCTGCGCGAAAGTGTCTGCGTAGTTCGTCTCGAAGCTTTTCTTCGGTGTACTCTAGAACCCACGGCTGGGAGGCACCTTCTTCGCCTACTTGGTAGGGAGCCGTCTCACGGCCGGTGATGAAAAGCGCACTACCGCCGGTGGTCACGGTGCTGAAGGCCGCGCCAAGGTTGGCACCCGACTGTTGCATTGCATCTGCGAATAGGCCACCCCAGCCAAATTGGGCACCCTCTGGTGCGCCCGCCATCCAGGTTGCCTGCTGATCGTTATGGGAGAAGAGGCGTGAAGGAAGTGGGACAAGTTCGTTGGTGAAACTGCTGCGATCAGTGCGCGTCAACAGTGGGCCGACGTTGCCGATAATAGCGGCATTGCCAGTTTCATAGAGCCGATGCAGCCCTGCCAGTTCCGGAGGCAATGCGAATTTCCGGCTGCCGAAGCCGAGTTTTTTTTCATTTGAAAGCTGAAGCAGGTTGTCGCGTGCGCGGCTGGCGCCCTGTGCTCTGATGAGTGAGGAGCGAATGTTCGCCCAGCGCTGGTAGCTGCCCTGGTCGTAGGGGATGATGGTGTCGTGATTGTCCATACCGCCAAACAGGAATACACAGACCATCGCTTTGTAGCCACTGGTATTCCCTGCCTGGGCCTGGATTCCAGATAGTGCAGTCGATATACCGCCTAAGGACGCGCCAGCGATCGAGCCAGCGCTGAGGTTCAGGAATTTTCTTCGAGAAACTGGCATGGCGTTCTCCTAGCGAATTACAAGGTAGTCGGGGGAGGTCATAATCATCATTACCGCGAACATCACGCGCAGTTCGCGCAGTTCATTATCCTCTGGAGGAATCTCTGCAAGGACGCGTTTTATCTGCGCTCGAGTAACTCCCGACAGCTGGCCGTGGGTGAGAATGATGTCAAGGCGATTGAGGAGAGCGTTGCTGTTGTTCGCCAGCTGGATTTCTCTGCTGTAGTTTGGTTCGAAACTGGTGAGGGCGAGTTCTGCATTGAGCGGCAGCCCTTCTTCGTCATACTCTTCTTGCAACTCTTCTACATCCGTCTCGCGGGCCTCGTTAAAGATGAAGGGCGTCATGAAGTTGGCATAGCCGGGTACTGAACTGGCGTTCACAATTTGTAGCTCAGGCGCCGTCAGGTTGCGGCTGCCCGTCAGTGTGCCCGGTGCCACGTATCCGGGGCGAAAAAAGTTGAATACCGAGGGTGCCCTGTAGGGGTGCTGACCGAGCGCGGTAGCCTCGCTGGTGTCCCACAGGGCCCAGGAGTATTCGGGCGTTACCTGTTTGGCCCTAAAGGCTCTGGCCCAATGGGTCATACGCAGAATCGGTTCGCGTACCTTCCCCGTGACTCGGCCGTTGGGATTGCGCGCCTGGTGATCAAACAGTATAGCTGCCAGAGTTGCTGTCAGGTCGCCTCGCCGACCAGTACCCACCCGTGTGCCGTCAGGTAATGTGTACCGGCCGCGCTCGAAAGTACTGGCCACGCGTTTTGTATAGCCCCTAGTAGGATGACTGGTCACAAACCGCTGTATTAACTGGCGACCGACGAAAGGTGCTACGTTAGGATGGGCGAAAAGGTGGTCTAATGCAGCATCGATGCTCTGCTTGCCCGGCGTATTAGCTGCGATGCGGGTGCCCAGAAACTGCTTCGGACGATCTGAGTGACTGTCTGGGTAGATCACCATCGGTACGGCGAATGCGATGCCATCAGCGTCTTCAACGTCATCGCCGTCAAAGTAACGTTTATCGATATTAAGCCCGGTGAATACGCGCGCGAGCCCGGTGACATCCTCGTTGTTGTAGGTTTCGAGAGGCTGGCCTTCAGTATCCGTGCGCGGCGTGCCATCCGCATTCAGCTCGAGCAGTCCAATTGTGAAGAGCTGCATGATTTCGCGGGCGTAGTTCTCGTCGGGGACGCGACCGGTTTCCAGGTCCCCCTTCTCATTGCCCATGTAGGTCAGGTAGTGTCCCATCGCGGGTGCATAAGTCACTGCCTCCAGCAGATCACGGTAATTGCCGAAAGCGTGCTCAATCAGCAGGTCCTGGTAGTAAACGACGGCATCGGGAATGTCCGTGAGGAGTCCGCCACCGCTGTTGGAAACCACAAGTAGCTCAGACAGGGCAAATGCCATGCGTTGTCGCAATTGGTCCCGACCGACAATGGCGTTGCGCCAGAAACCGAACGTGGCGGCCTCGTTCTCCAGCAGAACAACTTCCTCCTCGGCTTCAGGAGTGTTCTGACGATACTCGAGTAGAAACGGCATAAGATAGTTGGGCGGCTCTTGCAGTTGGTCGAGGAACCAAGCTGAGGCACTGGTCTGGGCCAGGCGGCTGATCTCGTCTGGTCTGGGACCAAAAGTGGCCTGCGCTAAAAATCGAGCGGTCGTTTTCGGTGTTACGAAAGCGTCGTCCGCGGCCTGTACGGGCGGTAAAGACGCGAGAGCAGTGGTTCCGCAGAGAATAATTAGCGTTTTCCAACCGGGCATCCTGAATCTCCTGCATAGGCAATCGATGTTGGGCTGGCCCTAGTTTATGCCGTCCTCGGTCCCTGTGGGATTACAAAGAGGAGCGTGAATTTATACATATCTGTATAAGTTTATGCCGATCGCGCCTTGCAGTCCGGCGCCCTATGGATTGGTGGGAAAGATACAGTCAAACACCGTGCCTTTCTGGCCTTGTAGTAGTGTGATGTCGGCACCGTGCAGCTGAGAGACAGAGCGAACGATGGCAAGGCCCAAGCCGTTCCCCGGTTCCGAGCGGCTCGCGTCTGCGCGATAGAATCGTTCGAAAATCTGTGAGTGATGCTCCGGGGGAATGCCGGGGCCGTCGTCGCCCACCTGGAGTAGAACGCCGCTTTTAGAACTCTGAAGACGAACCCAGGTTTTTCCTCCGGGATTCCCATGTTCAATGCTGTTCTCCAGAAGGTTGGTGAGCATTTGTGTCAGCATGTTGGTGTCACCTTCAATCCTTAGATCGGGCAGGATCGCCGGCTCGAGCCTGCGGCCGGCGTCGACGAACACTGGTTGGTAACTTTCAACGACATCTTCGACCAGAGTGGAAAGCTCAACCTCGCTGAAGCGTTTGCCACGGTCAGCTGACTCGATTTCACTCAGCCGGAGTAAGTTACTGAATACCTGCAATACAGTCTGTACTTGCTGCTCGGCACTGGTCAGGTGCGCCTCCAGTGCCACCGGGTCTGCCAAATCTTGGTGCATAAGCTGCAGACGGTTGGAAATGCGCGACAGAGGTGTCTTAATGTCATGGGCTACGCCTATCGAGACGGATTCGATATTGCGATGCATCGCCTCGAGCCGATCCAGCATGGAGTTGACCTGAGTCGCAAGCGTGTCAAATTCGTCATTGTGTTTGCTCACAGATGCGCGTTGATCAGAGTTACCCATGCCTATCTGCTCCACTGCGATGGCGAGGTCATCCAAGCGCCTGTGAACCCGCTTGCTCAACGCATAGCCTATCACCAGTGATAGTGGAATGCTGATAATGATGAGGAAGAATAGACCTGCGTTCAGCGTATCCTTGAGGACGAAATAATCCCAGCTTCGATTGCGGGCCACGGTGATCACGTGATCACGGACCGCGTCCCCGCGATAGACCCGCGTCTCCAGTGCCTCATCCAAATCCTCAAAGTAAAAAAGTCGCTCGGACAGGCCTGTGGGTGCATCTTTCAGAAATGGTAGGCCCAGCAGCGGCGTTCCATCGATGCCACTAATCAGGGCGGCGAAGTCTCCGTCTTCTAAGATCCAGAAAGCCTCCTCATCGGGTTGAAGCCAGGGCTCGTTTTCTTCGCCTAGTTCATTCGCCAGGGCATCGAGGCCGTCTTCCGCGAGCAACTCGGTAAGCCACTCGTGGTGGTCGAGCAGTTCTTCCTGCTCGCGGGCCTCTATGTCCTTCAGGTTAAGGGCACCCAGAAAACCACCCAGCAGTATCACCACCAGGAAAAAGCCAAGTGATGCTAATAGTGTCAGGCGAAAGACCGAAGATCTGAACACTGGCTCAATCCGCCTTCAGCATGTATCCAGAGCCACGCACGGTTTTAATCAGCTCGGTGGTGAACGGTTTGTCGATTTTTGTACGCAGGCGACTGACGTGGGTTTGCACGAGCGAAGTCTTTGGGTCAAAGGTATAACCCCAAACGCGATCCAGTAGCATAGTGCGGGTGATAACTTGGCCCGGGTGCATGAGAAAAAGCTCCAAGATTTGAAATTCACGCGGCAGAAGCTCAATAGTTTGGCCTGCGCGTTGGACAGTGCGCGATGCCCGATTCAAGGCCAGGTCTCCCGCTTGGAGCTCAATCTCATCTTTGAGCAGGGGCTTGCGCCGGGCCAGAGCCCTGACCCGGGCGAGTAATTCCGAAAAGGCGAAGGGTTTGACCATATAGTCGTCAGCGCCAGCTTCTAGTCCTGCCACACGGTCATCGATACCCGATAGAGCGGTCAACATGAGTATGGGCGTATCCAGCTTGCTACCCCGCAAAATGCGTACAGCGTCAATGCCATCCATGCCTGGAAGTAGCCGATCGAACACGATGACATCAAAGTCGCCAGATGCTGAGGCCAACACGCCCGAAGGGCTGTCGCTCTCGTGTTGAACTGCGTAGCCCTGCTCGCGCAGACCGCGAGTGACGAATTCAGCAGTGTCCAGGTCGTCCTCAATCAGCAGGATATTCACAATGTCTCCTAGTCATGTCACTCCTATGGTAGGTGATATTGGCGCAGCGTGAATATACAAATATGTAAAGCGGGCATGTTTTCAGCTCTACAGTGAGCGGAAGAATCTGTCCAGCGCCTCAATTGCTTGTATCAAATTTAAATTCTGCGACGGGCGAAAACTTATTAATGTCCTCATGGTACTGACTTCACACGATAAACTGGGTGATACAGGTGAGAAAACTGGATTTTGGCTGGAGGAGTTTGCGGCCCCTTATTACCGGATGCTCGACGCCGGTGTCGAATTGACTATCGCCTCACCCGCCGGCGGTCAGCCGCCGCTGGCCCCCAAGAGCGACGCCCCCGACGCCCAGACCGACGCGGCACAACGATTCACTGCAGATACGGCGGCGCAAGCGGTGCTTGCTGGCTCGCGTGTGCTTGCAGAGCTTGACGTCGCCGACTTCGATGCCTTTTTCTATCCCGGCGGGCACGGGCCACTCTGGGACCTCACGGAAGATGTCGACTCCATTGCACTGATCGAGAATGCCCTGGCGCAGGGCAAGCCCGTTGCCGCGGTGTGTCATGCGCCCGCGGTGCTTATCAGGGCGACCGTGGAAGGTGAGCCTATGGTCAAGGGACGTCGTGTAACTGGCTTTACCAACAGTGAGGAAGCGGCTGTTGGCTTGACCGATGTGGTGCCGTTCTTGCTGGAAGACCGGCTGCATGAGTTGGGAGGAAATTTCAGTGCAGCGGCCGACTGGGAGCCTCACGTAGTGGTTGATGGTTTGCTGATAACTGGGCAGAACCCCGCGTCATCGGCACCGGTGGCGGACGCTTTGATCGACGCAATTGGCGCCGGCGAGTAATTTCCCTCGGTGGAGTGCATTGCTCAACGCCATGCTGGTATTACCGGATAAACCAATGGTGTGCCACATCTCGATAGGTATGGCGTAGCGCCAGCAGTGCACTAGCATTAATGGGTCATAATAATAAAGGAGATCGAGATGACAGAAAAACAACAGGTTGAGCGAGAAGCGCTCGAAACATATCACCGTTTCGTGGCCCAGCGTGATCGCATCGACGAGGGCGAAGCCGGTTGGGAGACGCTGGCTGACTTTTTTACCGAGGACGCGGTCTATCTGGACCCGGCCTGGGGCAGGCAGGAAGGGCGCGAAACAATCCGCAATTTTTTTGTCGCCTCGATGGCCGGTCTGACCGGTTATGGCTGGTCGACGCCTGAGCGATGGACCATGACCGAGGGCCACCGTCTCGTCAGTCACTGGGACCAGGTGCTCGGGGAGAAGCCCGACGGCAGTCAGTGGATCGTGCCCGGGCTGTCCATACTCTACTACGCTGGGGACGGTCTGTTCTGCTACAGCCACGACTATCTTAACATGACGTATATCGGTGAGACGCTCAAGGCGATGGCCTGGCGGCCGCCGGCTGAGTTCAACATGCCGCCCGCCAAGCCGGATTGGCATACGCATCTACCACCTGCCTGGAGGCATTTGCCCGATGTGTTTGCGGCCGATGGCAGCGCTGTCTGAGGCGTTGAGCTGTTGAGCGGCATGGCGTGGGGTCTAAACCCTCAACGCATCGGGGTCGATAACAAAGATCACGGTGGTCAGTATTAGCATCACTGCCAACAGCAAAATGCATGGCTAGCGGTAGCGTTTCTCTATTGCCTGCCAGGTCGGGCGGCTCGAGGGCCTCAGATCAGCCCTGAGTGTGCCGATACTGGCTTGGCGTCATTACTACGCAATTTTTAAATAAGGTAGTAAAGGAGGCCTTGCTGTTAAAGCCGGCGACGGTCATCAAGTCGGTGAAAGTGCGATCCTGCCAGTCGCTGTCCCTGAGGAGGTGCTTGGCGTCGTCGACGCACAGGCTTTTCTCTTTGTCGTCGACAGTGAGGTCAATGCCGGCGCATCCTGGCATGGCAGTCTGCCGTACTTTATTTTTATGGCGTTTATCGCCGTGATCGCGATTTTCAGTTTCCGGTATTTACCGGAAACCAAGGGCAAGTCGCTGGAAGAGATCGAGAGCATCTGGCGGTAGCCGCGCGCTCTCGTCAGTTGTGTTGTTTAGCGGACGGGCTCGTCAAAGTAGGTCTCGGGGTAGGGCTCGTTTTTCAGCGTGAAGTGCCACCATTCGGCGGGATAGTTGCTGAAGCCATGGCGTTCCATAACGCTGCGTAGCAACAGGCGATTCGCTCGCGCCTTAGGTCTGATGGTGTCGTTCTGGGTGTTTGAAAGGGGGCCGAAGTAGTCCCATTCGGTGCCCATATCCAGTGCCTGCCCGCTGGCCGTTTCTACGAGCGTGAGATCGACGGTGCTGCCGCGCGAGTGACCAGATTGTTCTGCTATATAGCCTTTTGGCACAAGCTCTGACTTCGCGAGGGTCGGATAGTAACGCGCCTTCTGCAGGGTGTCGCTGGTGTCGCGAGTCCAGCGCATAAAGTGGTCGACGGCCCGTTGTGGCCTGTAACAGTCGTACACGCGCAATGACAGACCAAAACTCAACAATTCCTGCTGCGCTGCCGCTAACGCCTGAGCGCTGGGCAGGGTGAGCAGGCATTGGGGAGCTTCATAGCCATCGACACGCCGGCCGACGAAATTGTCAGAGCCATGGTAGCGAATCTCAGTTTTGATATCCGGTGCGTAATCAATGAGATTGACCAGCACCTCATCAGCGATAGTTTTAACGCTGGCGCCGAGCAGCAGCAGAGTCATCAGGAAACGCATGGGCATGTTGGGTGCTCCTGTACTGTGGCTGTATTCAGTGCGAAATCGCTAGATCGACATGCCCAGCATTGCAAAGGCGGCGGTGGCACAGCCGCCGGCGAGCAGGGCATAGGGTAATTGGGTGCGCACGTGGGCGATGTGGTCAGATCCTGAGGCCAGCGAGGAGATCACGGTGGTATCGCTGATGGGTGAGGAGTGATCACCAAAAATGCCCCCGGACAGCACCGCCGCAAGAAACGGTGCCGGTGGCAGCCCCAGGGCCATGCCGGCCGGAATGGCAATGGGAATCATGATGGCAAACGTACCCCAGCTGGATCCCACGGAGAAGGCGATAAATGCCGAGCTCAGGAATACCGCAGGTAGCAACAGGCTGGCGGCCAGATCCTGTGGAATTTGCGAGGCGACCCAGGGGCCGGTGCCGAGTGCCTTGGCGGTGTCGCCCAGCGCCAGGGCCAGCAACAGAATGATGGCCATCGGCAACAACCTACCCGCACCCTCCAGGAAAATATCCATGAGCTGAGAAACGTTCATCTGCCGTTGGCCCAGCACCAGCAGCCAGGTGCAGGCTAGCGCTGCCAGTACCGCCCACAGCACTGAGGTGGAGCCGGAACCCTGGGCGAGGTTGCCCTCACCGGTAATCCAAAGTCCGAGCGGCATGGTGGTAATCAGCACGATCAGCGGCAGTACCATATTGATGGCCTTGCCGCCCTCGGTTTCTTTGTCGCTCTCTGACACTGGATCCTGGGAGGCAGCCCGTGCCTCCGCTTCACGCATGGGGCCAATATTCCAGTTAAAGGCGATGACCAGTGCGGTGAGTCCCACGGCAAACCAGGCATAGAAATTCATGCTGATGGACTCGGCGAATACGCCCAGTGGATTGTCTACATCCAGGTTGCCCAGCAGGCTGAGATTGAAAGCGCCCCAGGCATTGAGCGGAATCAGAATACAAATGGGCGCTGAGGTTGAATCGATGATGTAGGCGAGTTTTTCCCGGGCGACACGGTAGCGATCAATCAGCGGCCGGGCCACGGTGCCTGCCACCAGTACGGTGATATTGGATTCGATGAAGATGACAATGCCGCTGAAAAACGCCAGCCACTGGGCTCGCTTGCCGCTGTTACCCCAGCGTCTGGATTCCAGCCAGCCAATAAAACCACGCACGCCACCGCTGGCCTCAATGGTGGCAATGAGGGCGCCTATGAGCAGCGTAAAGGCAATGACTCTGGCGTCCCCGGCATTGCCAAGCACCGCGATAATACTCTCGATAGCATCCGCCAGCCCGGAGAGCGGGTTGCCGCCCGCCAGCAGCGTGGCTCCCAGCCATATGCCACCTGCCAGGGCCAGATAGACCTGGCGCGACCAGAGGGCCAGGCCAATGGCCAGCAGGGGAGGAAGGAGTGATGTCCATCCGGGTTCGTACATGGTGCGTTCTCATTCAGCAATGGTGTACATGGCAGCTACTGCTGGCCATAAAAACATTGGTGCCTGTGAGGTTGCAAGTATGGGGGGCTAGCGGACAGGCGCAGGCCTGTCCGGTTCAGTCCGTAGAGGTGGCCGCCTCGATTTCGACGACGATCTCATTGCGCCGCAAGAACGGTGGGGTCCAGGGTGGGTTGTACTGATTCAGGGTGGGCTCGCCCCGCAGGCTGATGCCGTTCTCGCTCAGTGTGGTCAGCAGGGTGCGACGATAGCGGTTAATTTTGCTGCTGGTGGCCCACCCGGAGAAGGTCACTGCTGCCACCAGTCGTTCCGGGGTCTCGTGCAAAGTCACACTGCCGTTCTCTGGGGTCGGAAGATCGTCCATGCTATAGGCTCCGGGCATGGTGAAACTCATGACCGGATTGTCGCCCGACAGGGTCTCGCCAACCGGGGCGGTCATGGCAATCTTCGCTCCCTCGTCGTTACCACCAAAAATGTAGCCCGCCAGTCGCTGAAAGCCGCCGCTGCTCTCACGACCGCTGCGTAGTGGCGTGCGCGCCTCGATGCTGGGGGCATAGCGCCGCAGCTCGACGTCACCGAGCGTGTCCAGCAAATCCCAGTGGGGTTCTTCCAGTGCTTTAGCCATATTGGGTATGAGTAATATGGCCACGCACAATAAGAGCGCTCGCAACATCATCCACGTGTCACCTCTGTGCTTATATTCATCAGTGTGTACGCACCAGCGGTAGTGGTAGATTAGTGGCCCTGGTCAGTTGGCAACGAGTGAGTTAGGTGTATGAGTACACAAGATAGTGGGCGCGACGATCCGCGTTTCAGGCAAATTGAGTCCATCGGTGAGTACCTGGGTTCAGATCTTGCGCGCACCCACGGTATCACTAAGCGCGAGCAAGCTGCAGGTCTTGACCCGGACCAGATTCAACGTGAACACGACCAGTTAATGCACGACGGCTACATTATCCTGCACGGCCTGGTCAGTGCCGATGAGCTGCAGTTACTGCGCGATACTTCTGCCCCTTACCTTGACAAGATGGGCCGTAATTCTTTCGAGGGCGAGCGTACCCAGCGCATTTATGGTGTGCCCGAGAAACTGCGTGCCGCGGATCGGTTTATTGAACACCCGCATATTCTCGCGCATCTCGATCGATTGCTAATGCCCAACTATCTGCTGTCCCAGGCGCAGGTGGTTAATATCCTCGATGGCTCCCCGGCACAGCCGCTGCACATCGATGACGGCTTTTACCCCTGGCCTCGGCCGCGCCCGGCCTTGTCTGCGGCCACGGTGTTTGCGCTAGATGACTTTACTGACAACAATGGCGCTACAGTCGCGATTCCAGGCAGTCATGCCTGGGGAGAAGAGCGGCTTCCCGGAGACGACGACATTTGCGTCAAGGCAATTATGCCCGCCGGCTCCGCCATTCTGTTTCTGGGCAATCTCTGGCACGGGGGCGGCGCAAACTATTCGGCTCAGAGCCGCCTCGCAATCACCGCCCAGTATTGTGAGCCCTGGGTGCGCACTCAGGAGAACTACTTCTTGTCGGTGTCTCGCGAAACGGCGGCGAATGTGTCTGAAACCCTTCGCAGCATGCTGGGGTACTCGATTCATCCACCGTTTATGGGCATGGTTGAAGGCATGCACCCCAAACGCAAGCTGGACATCCACGGCTAGGTGTTATCAGTCGAATACCTGGCCGTCGAACAGAATGATGGATGGGTCAGGGCCATCGGGGTCTACCTCCATCACCGCGCCCACATAGAACACGTGCTCGCTGTCGAGCATGGCGACGTGGTCGGGGTTTTGCGGATCGAGGTTGTTGGTGTTCAGGCGACAGACGGGGTCGGTGAAACCTGAGCATAAATGACTGTGAGCGTCGCTCCAGCGCTCGAACATATAGCCTGGCTCAGCGATCACCTGTAGGCGCATGTCCGTCGTGAAGTCTGGGAAGTCGATTTCGCAACGTTCTCCGGGCAGGCAGAAAAATGTCAGGTCGCCGGAGGCAACCGCGCCGTGATCGAGCGCCACGACAACCACTTTGCAAGCGCTCAACGCGCAGACGAACAACAGCAGGCAAATCCTTCTCATCATCAGCCAGCCTCCTCGTGGCCGGGCGGGGTGCCCCGATGAACCTGTGTCGCCATGGAGACTAGATGGTGCGGCGGATAATCGCCCAGATTAAAACCTGATTTCAGCTAAAGCTTTTAAATATCAATTGCTTACTGGGGTTCCTTGGTAACGCGGCGGATATCGGCCCCGAGGCTGGCCAGCTTATTTTCGAGGTGTTCATAGCCGCGATCGAGGTGATAGATACGGCTGACCTCGGTTTCGCCTTCGGCGACCAGGCCCGCCAGCACCAGGCAGGCACTGGCCCGCAGATCGGTGGCCATCACCTGGGCGCCGCTGAGGCCGCCGCGCTCGCCGCGCACCACGGCCACCTGGGTCATGGGGGTAATGTCTGCACCCAGGCGCACCAGCTCCTGAACGTGCATAAAGCGATTCTCAAAAATGCCCTCGGTGACCACCGATGTGCCCTTGGCCTGGGTCATCAGCGCCATCAGCTGGGCCTGCAAATCGGTGGGGAAGCCGGGATAGGGCGCTGTCGAAATGTCGACGGCGCGACAGTTCTCGGCGGCTTTCACGGTGATGGCATCGCCTTCCACGTCGATACGGAAGTCGGCGTCGCGCAATTTGTCGATCAGTGATTGCAGGTGCTCGGGTACGCACTGGTTGACGGTGACCGTGCCACCGGTAATGGCGCCGGCCAGCAGCAGCGTGCCCGCTTCAATTCGGTCGGGAATAATCCGATGTCTGGCGGGCTTTAGCGTTTCCACGCCTTCAACCGTGATGACACTGGTACCGACGCCAGTGATCTTTGCGCCCATGCCGATCAGGCAGTTGGCCAGATCCACCACTTCAGGCTCCTTGGCAGCATTTTCGATGACGGTGGTGCCGCTCGCCAGGCTGGCGGCCATCAACGCATTCTCAGTACCGCCGACGGTGACCTTCTCAAACAGAATGCGGCCGCCCTCCAGGCGCTGGGCCCGGGCGATAACGTAGCCGCCGTCGCTGGTGATGTCCGCCCCCAGGCGGCGCATGGTTTCAATGTGCAGGTCAATCGGGCGCGAGCCAATAGCGCAGCCCCCGGGCAGGCTCACCCTGGCCTCACCGTAGCGGGCCAGCAGGGGGCCCAGGCACAAAATGCCCGCTCGCATCTTGCGCACCATATCGTAATCGGCGACGTGATCGCCGTCGGAGCGAACCTCCACAATAAACTTGTCGCCCTCGCGGTGGCAGTTGGCGCCCAGGGAGTTCAGCAGCTGCTCGGTGGATTCAATATCCTTGAGGTAGGGCACGTTGTCGAATTCGTGGCGACCGTCGGCCAGCAGCGATGCAAACAGAATCGGCAGGGCCGCATTCTTTGAGCCGCTGGTTGAGACTGTGCCTTCAAGGCGGCGACCGCCTTTGACAATAATTGAATCCAAATGAGTGCTCCGTGGGGAAGGGTCATGAAACTGGCTGCGAGGCTGTGCTCCTGCAGAGGCGGCTAGGGTACCAATATGGCGGGAAAGAGTGAACCTTGGCGGCGCGGGTTTACCCCCTCCGGTTGAGGGGTTATGGTGGCCCCATTTTCCCCCTCGGATAGCCCCAGCCTATGACCGCAACCGCCAATATCTCCATTGAGCAGTGTGTCGCACTCAAGTTGATGGTGGATATCCGCCTGTATGACAGTGGCGACGGCGCGCAGCCAGTGCTCAACCTGCCGGCGGCGCTGGCCGACGGCCTTGCTCGTTTGCAGCCTGGCGGGGTGATTGTGTTCCGCGAGAACCTCGCATCCACATCCCAGGTGCGCGAGCTTACCGATGAGTTGCGAGCCTGTATCTCGCCCGAGCTCCTGATTGGCATCGATCAGGAGGGCGGTCGAGTGACGCGTCTGCCCCGGGGGCAGTGCACCAGTTTTAGCGGCAATATGGCGCTTGCCGCCTGTCCCGAGGGCGACCGTATCTCCCTTGCTAGAGACATGGCCGTCGCCCAGGGCGAAGAGCTTCGGGCGCTGGGTATTAACTGTAATTTTGTCCCGAGCCTGGACGTGAACAGCAACCCTGCCAATCCCGTGATTCACGTGCGGGCGTTTAGTGATGATCCGGCACTGGTAGCGGAACTGGGAGCCGCGGTGACTGCGGGCATTCAGTCGGTTGGGGTTGCCGCATCGCTCAAGCACTTTCCCGGGCACGGCGATACCAGTCAGGACAGTCACACCGGCCTGCCGCGGGTCGACCGAACGTGCGCACAGGCACAGGCTATGGATCTAGCGCCCTTTGCCAGCGTCATCGACACCACTACCCCTGCCATGGTGATGACAGCGCACATTCAGTATCCGGCGCTGGACAACAGCGTGTTGCTCGGCACCGATATTGTGCGCCCAGCCACCCTGTCCCGGACCATTCTCACCGATGTGTTGCGGTATAAGCTGGGTTTTGCCGGGGTGGTGATTACCGATGCGATGGATATGCGCGCTATCAGCGCCATACTGACGCCACAGGCGGCGGTGCTGGAAGCTTTCCGGGCAGGGGTTGATATTGCGCTGATGCCAATGTTGTTGCGCGATGCGCAAAGCCTTGCGGCCATGTTCACCCTCGTGGATGACATCGCAGCCGCAGTCCGTAGCGGTGAGTTGGACGAGCGCGAGCTGCGCGAGTCCGCTGAGCGTGTACTGGCCCTGCGCCATGCCTATCCGATTGCTCCACACAGCGCGGAGCCGGCCGTAATCGGCAGTGCCTCACACCGCAAACTCGAACAGCGCATTGCGGCGAGCAGTATCACCCTATTGCAGGGTGATGGCGTGCTAGGGCCTGAGGTAGGCGCCGTTCATCTGCTGCTGCCGGGTGATTCAACGGCCCGCGCCCTGGCGGCAGCGCTACAGGCGGCGAATCCCGATCTGGCGATCAGCTGGCAGTCGCTTGAGAACTTCGACCTCGATGCCGAGCGCCGCCAACTAGCCGCCTGCGATGCCTATGTGGTGGGTGTGAGCGAACCTGCCATCAGCGCGGTCGTCGCCGGCGGTGCTGAAGATTTGCCAAACCTACCAGACCTGCAGTCGGCCACCGTTGTTAAAGCCTTGCTGGCCGGGGCACAGGACAAGCAGCGTATTGTCGCCATGCTGTACTCGCCCTACAGGGCCGCCGAGTTTTTCGGTTGTGCCGACAGCATACTGGCTACCTATGGAGGTGCGGCAGAGGGATTTGGGGGTGCGCCGGGGCCTGCTTATGTGGCGCTGGCAAAGGTGTTGGCGGGTGAAGCTGTAGCGCCGGGTACATTGCCCGTGACGCTGTAGGTAGATGCGGGCGCCGCGGTCGCGGCGCCTGGATGAGTCAGCGGTTTACAGCGGTGGGAACTGGGCGAGGACGCGCTGGGCTGCCTCATCAATCTCGCCTGGTTCATCCTCGTGTTTCTTGCCCTTGAGCTTGGACTGAGTTACCGAGCGCCATACACTCTTTTGCAGGTTAGGGTCGATCATATCGATGATAAACGTACCCTCGGTATAGTTGCTGACGCGTACTTCGGTGTTAGTGCAGTTCCAGCAGTTGTACATGCTGTAGCGGTTATAACCGCCGTAGTACCCATAGCCCATGCTCATGGTGGCAGGCGTTTCGTAGGTGCGCACGTCGGTTTTTTCATGGGTGCCGAGGTGCCAACTCATCAGCATGTCGGCCTGGTTTGCGTCGTCTACTACATTGAAGCCCTTTGTCTGCAGTGCGCGGGCCAGGGCATCGTCAATACGCTCCTTCTGGAAGTCGCTCAGTTGCAGCGGGTTGTCGCCACTGACTTCACCGGAGCCCTTATAGAAAGCGATATTGCGCACACCGCTGAAATCGTAGTCATGCTTGAAGTCGAACACCGGCTCGGGCGCTGTGGTACAGGCGCCGAGTAACAAGGCGATACTCAGGGTGATGAAGGTGGCGGAAATGCGCTTCCAGCGAGTCATGGTGTTCTCCAGCGGATATGGTGATTGCCATCTAGTGTAACGGAAACTTTGACCGGCGACACCGCTGTCAGTTCCCGTTAATGCCGCCGCAGGGTTTGAGCAGGTTTTGCAGATTCTGAACGTGGCGTGCTGGCGCCTCACTATAGGCTAGCAGATCGCGATCCCGAGCCTGCTGCCAGTGTCGATAGTCTGTCGGCAGCACCGCTTGCAGTTGCGCCTCCAGTGCTTGCAGCGGGGGCATGAGGTCGTGATAACGCCTGCCCAGCATGGCTGCGCGGGGCTGGATTCCCTGGATAAAAAACTTTCTGACCACGGTTGGCAGCACATCCGCAGCCGCTGGCCTGATTCTGCCCTGGCACAGCGGACCGTTGGCTGCCCGTTGTCGCAGCACCTGGTCTGCACCCTCCAGCCAGCCTGCCTGCTGGTCCAGCGCCAGCCACAGCGAGGCGCCGTCGCCGGTGGATACGTCATACAGCAATAATTCAAATTCGCGGTTGTCGACCCGGTAGTCGCCAGCCAGCCACTGCCGAGCCAGGGCGTTGATGCTCGCCAGGGCGGTAACCGGCACCGACGATGTATTCTCCGGGTAGCTCGGATTGACTTCACTCACGCGCCAGAATGAACCGAACTCGTCATTGGCCAATGTGGCATTGAAAATTCGGGCGGGCAATTGCTCCCGCTTAGTCGTCACGTTGCGCTGCAACTGCGCCGCCAGCGTCTGCTGTCCATCACTCATCAGCTTGTCCATGCAGGGTGGGGCGAGCCGCAAAAATTCCAGCTCCAGGAGCAGGCGCTGTGAGTCTCGCGCGTGGCGCCCCAGAATACTGTTGCGCTTGCCAATCGTTTCTTGCAGCGCACAGCCACGCAATTCCATAAAGTCCAGAACATCCAGGTCATCAGCCGGCACTGCCAGGCGCAATTGCCCGGGCCGCGGACGGCGCGGCACACCGGTGGTCGGTGTTGGCGGGTCGATCCGCTGGTCGAGTGTATTCTGCAGGCGCGCCAGGTATTGGGCGTAGGCGGTGTGCTGGTCAGGCCTGTCGCAGGCAGTGACCAGTGGGAGCAGCAGTATGAAGAACCAGAAACGCATGGCGCTTTTATAACGCATTCCAGGGCAATTGTGGTCAGCGATTCCGGCCCTTGTCTATACTGTGCCAATGCTATCTGGAAGAGTATTGCGCATGAAATGGTTTGCACTGCTGGTGCTGCTCGTTGGCGGCCAGGCGGTTGCCAGCGATGATTTGGCGGCCCGGGATATTATTCGCAAGGCCATGGACCATTATCGCGGCCAGACGTCTTACTCGGAAATGACCATGGTGATTCATCGCCCTGACTGGGAACGCAGTATGACCATGCGCGGCTGGAGTGAGGGTGACAAGAAAACTCTGGTGCGGGTAACCGACCCCAAGAAAGATGCCGGCAATGGCACCTTGTCTGTGGATGGCAACATGTGGACCTATACTCCGCGGATTAATCGCGTCATTAAGGTGCCCTCGTCGATGATGAGCCAGAACTGGATGGGCTCTGATTTCTCCAACAAGGATATCAGCAAGGATACGGCCATTATTGATGAGTACGACCACACCCTGGTCGAAACCGGTGAGCATGACGGCCAGACACTCTGGGTGATCGAATCCACTCCCCACGAAGAGGCAGCCGTAGTGTGGGGCAAGGAAGTGCTAAGTGTGCGCGAGGATTGGGTGCTTATCGAGCAGCAGTTCTGGGACCAGGACGGCGTGCTGGTAAAAACCCTGAAGGCCCACGAGATACGCGAGCTGGGCGGGCGCACGACGGCGACGCGTCTGCGAATGTCGCGCGAGGATGCGCCGGAGGAATGGACAGAGGTCCGTACCGACGCGGTGGATTTCGACATCGAACTTCCCGGTAACTTGTTTACCCTCTCCAATTTGAGAAATCCCCGGCAGTGAACGTTAACTGGCGCCTGGCCTGGCGAAACCTGTGGCGGCATCGTCGCCGCACCTGGCTGACGGTCGCCGCCATGGTGTTTTGCAATACCTTATTGATATTCATGATCTCGCTGCAGCTGGGCACCTACGACATGATGATTAACAACAGCCTGGCGATGGTCACAGGGCACGTGCAGGTGCAGCAGAAAGATTACCTTGAGAATCAGCGAATGCGCGACTCGGTGCCCGCCGTGGAGGCGCTGGCTGCCAGCGTGGCGAGTGAGCTCGGTTTAGATACAGTGGCGGCCCGTGGTCAGGCATTCGCCCTGGCCTCCAGTGAAGATCGTTCTTTCGGGGTATTGCTGGCGGGGGTGCAACCCGACAGGGAGCCCGGTGTTTCTAGCCTGCCGGGGCTGGTGTCCGAGGGACGCTATCTCGCAGCTGACGATCGCGATGCCATTGTGATTGGCGCCGTGCTCGCCAAGAACCTTAAAGTTGGCCTAGGCGATGAGCTCACATTCCTGGGGAGTGGCAGGGACGGTTCCTTCGCCGCCGGCCTGGCTACGGTGGTCGGCATTGTGCATACCGGCATGGATGAAATCGATCGCGGCATAGCCCATGTGCCGCTGGCCTGGTTTCAGGAGACTTTCAGCATGGGTGACCACGGCCACACGGTGGTTGTGCGGATGCCGGACCTGGCACTGGTAGAGGGGGCGATGCAACGTGTCGCGGCCCTGCTGCCCGAGGGACAAAATCTGGTGGCACTGGATTGGGATGCACTGCAGCCCGGCTTGCGGCAGGCCATTCGTTCCGACCTGGCCAGTGGCTGGGTGATGTATGCGGTGTTCATCGTGCTGGTGGCATTCAGCGTGCTGAACACGCAGTTGATGTCGGTGCTGGAACGCACCCGTGAATTTGGAGTCATGCTCGCGCTGGGGATGGGGCCCGGTCGGTTGGCAAAGCTGGTGACGATCGAGACGTTTCTCCTGTCATTGCTGGGCTTGTTATTGGGGCTGCTGTTCGGTGGCTTGGTGGTGCTGTGGTTATCGCATGCGGGGTTCAGTTATCCCGGCATGGAAGAGATGGCCGCGGAGTTCAATATGGACAGCCGCTTTTACCCCGAGGTCAGTTTTGTGGCTCTGATGTGGGGGCCTTCCACCGTGTTCCTGTTTACCATGCTGGCCGCAATTTACCCGTCGTTGCGACTGTATAAGCTTGAGCCTGTGCAGGCGATGAGAGCGGTGTAGTGGCGGGCTCGCTGAATGTGACTGCACGTCTGGCCTGGCGCAATTTGTGGCGCAACCATCGGCGCACGCTGATCATGTTGCTCGCGATTGGCACCGGTGTCTGGGCGATGGTGTTTATGTCGGCGCTGATGCGCGGGATGACAGATCAGGTATTGCTTAACGGATTGCACAACCTGCCGGGTGAGGCGCAAATACACCATCCCCAATACCGCGCCGATCCCAGTGTGGTGAACTCCATGCCAATGCCCGCCGGCACTTTGTATGAGGCCCTTGGCGAGGCACCGATCTCCGCCTGGTCTGCACGCGTGCGGGTACCGGCGGTGATTGCCAGTGAACGCGAGAGTCGCGGCGTTACGCTGCTGGGGGTAGACCCCGTAACCGAGGCGGGCGTCGGCGCGCTGCCAGATGAGATTGTTGAGGGCCGCTTCCTGAATGGCCCTGAAGATCGCGGCCTGGTGATCGGTGCCTCCCTGGCCAGGCGCCTGGATACGGACCTGGGCAAGCGTGTGGTCATCATGTCCCAAGACCCTGAGAACAATGTCGCCGATCGAGGTACGCGGATTGTCGGTATTTATCGGGCGCGCCTGGAGGGCACCGAGGATCAACTGGTGTATGCCGGGCGCAACGTGTTGCAGGAAATGCTTGCCGTGGGGGATCAGGTCTCGGAAGTGGCGGTAACGGCCGGCGACTACCGGCGCGTGTCCGCCTGGCTGCCGGCGTTGCAGCAGGCAGCGGGCGATGACCTGGAGGTGTTGTCATGGATGCAACTCCAGCCCTTTCTGGACAGCATGCTCGGTGTGCAGGACGGATTTACCCTGATCTTCATGGTGGTGATTTTTGTCGCGCTGTCCTTTGGCCTGGTAAATACCCTGGTGATGGCGGTGTTTGAGCGCACCCGCGAAATCGGTCTGCAGCAGGCGCTGGGTGTGCGGCCGACGCTCATCATGTTGCAGTTCTTGCTGGAGAGCCTGTTTCTGCTGGTGCTGGGTCTGGGGGCGGGAAATTTACTGGCGTGGCTGACAATCAAGCCGCTGGAGAGCGGTATCGATATTTCGATGGTCGCCGAGGGCATGGAAATGATGGGCATGGGCACGACGTTGTATCCCGCACTGCAGACCTCGGATATGTGGATGTCGACGGCCATCGTGGTCATTCTCGGCCTTGTGGCCAGCCTGTTACCGGCGTGGCGGGCGTCGCGACTCGACCCCGTGCGGGCGCTGAACAAAACCTGAGGGAAAGCAGTTATGAGCACCGTTGTATGCCGGGATTTGTGCCGGATCTTTCGCCAGGGTGATCAGGAGATTACCGGCCTGGACCAGGTGAGCCTGAATATTGATGCCGGTGAATTCGTGTGTCTGTCCGGCCCCTCGGGTTCAGGGAAAACCACGCTGCTCAATGCGATCGGAGGGCTGGATACCCCGGACAGCGGCGAGGTCTCTGTGGGCGGTCGGCGTCTGGATGCCATGTCCAAGGGCGAGCTGGCAGATATGCGTCTCAACAGCATCGGCTTTGTCTTTCAGGCCTATAACCTGGTGCCCGTGCTTTCGGCCCGGGAAAATGTCGAATTTGTGATGGAGGTGCAGGGCGTTCCCGCCCAGGAGCGGCGCACGCGGGTGGATGCGGTGCTGGCTGAGGTGGGGCTGGCAGGTATGGAGGAGCGTCTGCCTGCCGAGCTGTCTGGCGGTCAGCAGCAGCGTGTGGCGGTGGCTCGCGCCATCGCCAGTGAGCCTGAATTGGTGCTCGCCGATGAACCCACTGCAAATCTGGACAGCCACAGTGCGTCCCAGCTAATGGAGCTGTTCGTTGCGCTCAATCGGGACCAGGATATTACCTTTGTGGTGTCTACCCACGACACCCGGGTAATGGCCTACGCGCGGCGGCTGGTGAAGCTGCGCGATGGTCAGGTGGTCAGCGACGAGCCGCAGGTTGATTGATGCGCCGTGCCGTAGGGTTAGCGCTATTCGCACTCAGTGGTACCGCCATCGCAGAGTTACCACTATTTGACGGCGGTCATGTCAAAGGCGTCTGGCTGACCTCCAGTTATCCTGATGACAGTGTTTTCCGCGAGGAGCTTGGCGCCGTAACGCAGGACCAGGCCATGGATGTGCGCTTCAAGTTCAGTGTCGATGCCGGCGCCTGGCAGGCACAGGCGGACTATCAGCTCCTGGGCCGCCACGGCGAGAGCATTGGCGGCGGTGGCGCGCTGGATAACCAGTTTGTCCCGCAGCGAATTGTGGTCGATGACGATCGTCGCTGGTGGGATCTCACCTCGGAAATCAATAGTGGTGACGAGCACGTATTGCTGCATCGTCTGGATCGGCTGAATGTGGCCTATCGTGGCGATAAAACCGTGGTGCGTTTTGGGCGACAGGCGGTGAGCTGGGGAAACGGCGTGATTTATAACCCCATGGACTTCTTCAACCCCTTTGATCCCGCCGCCGTGGACACTGAATATAAAGTGGGTGACGACATGATTTACGGCCAGTACCTGCAGGATTCGGGGAATGACTGGCAGGCGGTTAACGTACAGCGCCGGGATGCAGCGGGCGATGTGAGCGCCGAGGTGAGCTCTACTGCCGTCAAATACCACGGATTTGGACTGGATCGGGAGTACGACCTGCTGCTCGCCCAGCACTACGATGAAGCGATTGTCGGGGTCGGTGGGGTGATCAATGTTGGCGACTCAGTGGTACGCGGCGATGTGATGGTCAGCGAAACGGATCCGGAGTGGGTAACTAGCCTGGTCGTGAACTGGTCTTACTCCTGGGTCTGGGGCGACACCAATGTCAGCGGGGTTGCGGAGTACTTCTTCAACGGCTTTGGCCTGCGGGAGCAGGACTATTCGGCGGAGAAAATCGCTGCAGCAGAGGATCTCGTGGCTCGTCTGGCGCGCGGCGAGCTATATACCTTGGGCCGCCATTACCTGGCGAGTTCGCTGATGATGGAGGTTACGCCGCTACTGAACGTGACGCCGGTATTGTTTTTTAACCTGGGAGATCAGTCGGCCCTAGCGCAGGTGAGTGTCCAGTGGAACTTTGCCCAGGATTGGCAGGTGCTCAGTGCGTTGAATGTGTCCCTGGGGCCGACAGGTACCGAGTTTGGGGGAATCGAAGGCAGCCCCGAGGGCATGACGCTGGCCACCGGCCCGACGGTATTCGTGCAGGTGGCGCGTTATTTCTGAGCAGGTAGGGGCGGTTACAGCCCCAATTCGGCGTTTACCCGCGCCAGGTAGGCATGCACTGTCTCAAGTTCTTCACCCGGTTGGGCTTTAACCCACCCTGAGAAGCCGTGAATGACGGCCATGTCGATGTCCGCCAGGGAGAAGCTGTCGCCGGCCAGCCAGGTTTTGCCTTCCAGCTGCCGGTTCATGTCCTGCCAGCCGAATTCCAGACGGCTTCGGCCACGCGCCTCCAGTTCGGGAATCTGGGGCAGGTTCAGTGGGCCGGGTATGGCGCGGTCGACAAAGCCTTTGCTGGTGTTGCGCAGTACCTCGGCAACCCCCAGAAACATGCTCATAAACAGCTTGTGATCCCAGCTGATGACCTGGGCGCGCTCCTGCGCATTGGTGCCCAGCAAGGGTTTCTCCGGATACAGAGACTCCAGGTAAATGCACTGGCCAATCACCTCGGTGAGCAGGGTGCCGTCGTCCAGCACCAGGGCGGGAACGGTGCGCTCCGGGACAATGGAGGTATAGGCTTCGCCCAGCTGCTCCTGGGTCATCAGGTCAATCTGCTGGGTTTCGATCTCAACGCCCTTGTACTTCAGGAACAAGGCCAGGCGCTGGGGGTTGGGGCCGGGTCGTAGGTATAGAGTTTCATTGGGTCGAATCCTTAGCAGTATTGTTCTGGACAGGGGTGGGTCATGGTAGGGGCAATCGGGCCTTCTGCCAATATTCCCCTTGAGGTGAGTTTTCCCCACACCCCAATAGTGGCTATAATGCGCGCCGGACTGACAGAGGACCCTATTGTGATTATTCGTTACGCCCTTGGCCTGGCGGCCATGATTCTGGCACTGGGTGCCACCGCTGAACCCACCGCGGAGCAGCGCACTGCGATTGAAGATCGCATCAAGCCGATTGGTGAAGTCTGCCTGCAGGGCGACAGCGAATGCGGTGGCGCGGCTGTGGCTGCATCCAGTGGCCCTCGCTCTGGTGAAGATGTATACAACTCTGCCTGTATGGCCTGTCACGGCACTGGCGCCGGTGGCGCGCCGGTACTGGGCGATGTTGCAGCCTGGGCGGATCGTATTGCCAAGGGTAATGATGCGCTGTACGCCAGCGGCATTAACGGTGTTCCAGGCACTGGCATGATTGCCAAGGGTGGTTGCATGAACTGCTCTGACGAGGAGATCAATGCTGCGGTTGACTACATGGTCGCCGGCAGCCAGTAATTTATCGAATCTCGAAAGGCCGCGGTGCATCAGCACCGCGGCCTTTTTTTTTGCTACATTTGTAGGTCTGTTCTCCGGAGTTAAGTCTATGCTGCGCCCCCTGTTTGCTGTGCTCACATTATCCCTGGCTGTCGGCTGTTCCGAAGAGGCTCCGCCGCCGCCCATGATAGAGGTGATTACCGACAAGGTAGTTCTGGAACCCTATCAGCCCGAACAGGAGTTCGTCGGCCGCTTGCAGGCCATTGATGATGTGGCGATACAGGCCAAGGTGGGCGGCTATGTGCATAGTCGGGACTTCCGCGAGGGTGAAATTGTGGAGGCGGGGGCCATTCTCTATACCCTGGACGCCTCCGAGTACGACGCTGCCCTGGCCCGTGCACAGGCCGGCCTGGCGGCCGCCGTGGCCAATCAGGCCAATGCCGAGCGCAACTATAAGCGCGGCATGGGCCTCATTCCTTCGGGTTCGATTTCCCAGTCCGAGATGGATGATCTGACCGCAAAAAAACTCGATGCTGACGCCCAGTTCGAATCCGCCCAGGCCGAGGTGACCAGCGCCGAAGTCAATCTCGGGTACACCACGATTCGCGCACCGATCTCGGGCCGCATCGGTCGCAGTATTGTCAGCGTGGGTGATCTGGTCGGGCCCAGCACCGGCAACTTGACCACATTGGTCAGCATCGACCCGATCGAGGCCTTGTTCCGGGTGAGTGAGTCGACTTACGTGGCGGCCATGAAGCAGCGCTTTGCCGAAGAGCTGGATGTCGAGAAGCTCCGGTCTGTGGAAGTAACCCTGGAGCTGACCAACGGCCTGGTCTATCCGGAAGTGGGACGTATTGACTACTTCGCCAACCGGGTGGATCAGACCACCGGCACACTGGAAGCGCGGGCTCTGATTCCCAATCCTGGCTCGCTGCTAGTGCCCGGTCAGTACGTGCGGGTCATCCTCCATGAAACCGAACTTCTGGAGGGGCTGTTCATCCCCCAGGCGGCGGTGCAGGCGGATCAACAGGGCGCCTTTGTGATGATGGTCAACGCTGAAAGCGAGGTCGTGCGCCGCAATGTCGAGCTCGGCTTCCGCCTGGATACCAACGTGCTCGTGTTGGAAGGGCTGGTTGAGGGCGATGTGATCATTGTGCGCGGTCTGCAGTTGGTGCGCCCGGGGATGACGGTGAAGGCGACACCGATGCCGCTGGCCGCCGATGCGCCGACAACAGCACCGGCAGCAGCGTAAGCGAGGGCCTTTTATGTTTAGCGCCTTCTTTATTGATCGGCCCAAGTTCGCAATCGTCATCGCTATTGTGCTCACCCTGGCGGGTGGCTTATCTATTTATGCCTTGCCTGTGAACGAGTACCCGGCGATTTCCCCGCCCAGCATCATGGTCAGTGGCGTGTATCCCGGTGCCTCAGCTGAAATTGTCGAAACAACCGTGGGTACTCCCATCGAAGATGCCGTGAATGGCGTTGAGGACATGATTTACATGTCTTCCAAGAGCGCCAACGATGGTAGCTATGCGTTGACGGTCACCTTTGAGGTAGGCTCAGATCCGGATATGGCGCTGGTGCGCGTGCAGAACCGGGTGAAGTTGGCAGAGCCTTCACTGCCGGCGGAAGTGACCGCCATGGGGCTGAATATTTCCGAGCGTTCGCCGGACATGCTCAAGCTGGTCAGCTTTACCGCGCCCGGTGGCAAGTTGGATTACAAGTTTGTGTCCAACTACGTGAAGATCAATTTGCAAAGTGCCCTGGCACGTCTTCCCGGTGTATCCGAAGCAACGATTCTTGGCGAGGCCGACTACGCCATGCGCCTGTGGCTGAACCCGGACAAGATGGCGATTTATGAGCTGTCGGTGAATGAGGTATACGCGGCACTGCACGAACAGAATGTACAGGTGGCCGCCGGTAAGATCGGCGCTCCGCCTTTTGAAGGGCCGCTGCAGTCAGAGTTTACCCTGCAGACCAAGGGGCGCCTGCAGGAAGTCGAAGAGTTTGAAAATATTGTGCTGCGAGCCACAGCTGATGGCTCTGCGATTTTCCTCAAGGACATCGCCCGGGTTGAGCTCGGGCAGTCCGCCTACAACTTTTACGGCGAGACCAACGGTGTGCCGGCGGTGAACCTGGCCATATACCAGTTGGCCGACGCCAATGCGCTGGAGGTGGGCGCTGAGGTGGATGCGCTGCTGGAGCAGATGTCGAAAGACTTTCCTGAGGGCATGGATTACCTGATGCCCTATGACACCACGCGCTACGTCAGCACCGCGGTAAGCCAGGTGGTGAGCTCGCTGTTTGAAGCCGTGGGCCTGGTCATCCTGGTAACATTTATTTTCCTTGGATCGTTCCGGGCCACCCTGGTACCGGCAGTGGCGATACCCGTATCGCTGGTCGCGACCTTTGCCATTCTGCTGGCCACCGGGATGACCATTAACACGGTGACACTGTTCGGCCTGATTCTGGCGATTGGTATTGTGGTGGACGACGCGATTCTGGTGATCGAGAACTGCGACCGCCACCTGCGGGAAGACCCGACGATGTCACCGACTGACGCCGCCAAAATCACCATGCACGAGGTGGGCAGCGCTATTGTGGCTACGACATTGGTACTGCTCGCGGTGTTTGTGCCAGTAGCCATGTTGCCCGGTATTACCGGCGTGATGTACCAGCAGTTTGCGGTGACCATTTGTGTGGCCGTGCTGTTCTCTTCTGTGAACGCGCTCACCCTGAGCCCTGCGTTGTGCAGTCTTTTGCTAAAGTCCGGCGAACGGGCCCAGGCGGCGTGGTACCAGCGTTTCCTGGGCGGTTTTGGCCGCCTCACCAACAGCTACGACAGGGGCGTGGGTTGGTTGCTGGGGCGTCTGCGCATGACGGCCATGGTGTTCATGGGGCTAACCGCGGCGGTAGTGTTCGGATTCATGACAACCCCCACCGGCTTTGTGCCCGATGAGGACAAGGGCTCCATGATGGTCAGTGTGCAACTGCCCGACGGTTCGTCACTGCTCAGAACCAAAGAGGTGATGGATAAGCTCAGTGGTCTGATTTCCAAAAACCCCGCAGTCGAGACGGTGACGGCGGTTTCCGGTTTCAGTCTCCTGTCCGGTGCCATGAGCAGTAATGGCGGAACCCTGTTCGTTGGCCTCAAGCCCTGGGAGGAGCGCGAAGACTTTACGTCCAGCTCTTTTGGTGTGGCACAGACCATTAACGCGCAGGGCTTCCAGATGGTGCCTGAGGCACAGGTGTTTGCGCTCACACCGCCATCCGTGCCCGGCATGGGTGCCTCTGGCGGCCTGGAGGTGGTGTTGCAGGACACACTGTCGCGCAGTTCCCAGGAACTGGCGTCAGCGCTCAACCACCTGATCGTTGAGGCCAACCATACACCGGCGCTGCAAAGTGTCTTCAGTACGTATCGCGCCAATGTGCCCCAGTATTTTGTTGATGTGGACCGGGTCAAGGCGAAGAATCTCGGTGTAAGCCTGGATGAGATCTTTGCGACGCTGCAGGCGCAGATGGGGTCCCTGTATATCAATGATTTCAACAAGTTCGGCCAGACCTACCGGGTGATTATGCAGGCCGAATCCACCTACCGCTCGGATCTGTCTGACCTCGATCGTTTCTATGTGAAATCCGGCGCTGGCGAAATGGTCCCTCTGAGCACACTGGTTACCACCCGACCCATTCTCGGGCCGGATATCTCCAGCCGCTACAACCTGTTCCGTTCCGCCACTGTACAAGCCAGTGCCGCACCCGGTTACAGCACCGGTCAGGCAATGGCGGCTATGGAGAAGCTCGCGCGGGAAACTCTGCCAGCCGGTTACAATATCGATTGGACCGGTATGTCTTATCAGGAGCGTAAAGCGGGAAGTGCGGCGATATACGCCTACTTGCTGGCGCTGATCTTCGTGTACCTGTTCCTGGTGGCCCAGTATGAGAGCTGGTCAATACCGGCGGCGATTCTGCTGGTGGTGCCCATCGCTATTGGCGGCGCCATTACCTCGCTTATACTCAGTGGCATCGCTCTCAATATGTATGCCCAGATCGGGATCGTGTTGTTGATTGGTATGTGCGCCAAAACCGCCATTCTGATGGTGGAGTTTGCGCGCCAGAAGCGCGAGCAGGATGGTGAGGAAATTCTGGTGGCGGCCAGGGATGCGGCCAAACTGCGCTTTCGTGCCGTCTGCATGACGGGTATCTCATTTGTACTGGGCATTCTGCCACTGGTGCTGGCCTCCGGGGCGGGTGCCGCAGGGCAGCGCGCCCTGGGTATGACCGTGTTCGGCGGCATGCTGGCTACCATGGTGCTGGGTGTTTACTTCGTGCCGGCGTTCTATGCCATGGTGCAGGGCACTCGCGAGCGGCTCAAGACCATTGGCCGCCAGTGATTGCCAGATCCGTAAAATGTCACACACTTAGGGATTGTTCCCCCCTGGCTGTGCGTCGACATGGAGTTACGGCAGTTTGTCAGTGAGCTGAAAAGCAGAAAGGTTTACCGTACTGCGGCGGTCTATTGTGCCGGCGCATGGGCTTTCTTGCTGGTGTCGGACATTATTTTCCCCGTGGTGGGCCTGCCGGATTGGACCGTCACCGCGGTTCTGGTTATCGCCGCCCTCGGTTTCCCGCTTGCCCTTATTCTGTCGTGGTTGTTCGAATTGACGCCTGAAGGCCAGGGTGCCCATATGGCGGAGGGCGAAGCGAGCGCTGAAATGCCTTTCTCGTCGGCCCGAATTATCGAGCTGACGGTAGTCCTGATTCTCTGTGGCCTGGTGGGCTATCTCTATGTGGGCCGCCTCGCCAATCCGCCGGACACCTCGTCTATCGATCCCACCATCGCCGATGCCTCGATCGCGGTTATGCCCTTCGTCAATCTCAGCGAAGATGAGGAACTGGGGCAACCTCGTTGATGCCTATCGCTACGCTTCCGAGTAATGATATGGCCGGACCCATGTATGAAAATGCACTCAAGCTGGCGGAAAGGCATCTGGCGATCAACGAGAACAATGCCCAGACGCTGGCCTTAATGGCTCACTACCATGCAGCCCTGGGCAATGCACCGTTGGCTCACACTTTCATTGAGCGGGCGCAGGCAATTGCGCCCAATGACGTCTATGTTAAGTACTCCACGGCGACGGCATTGTCGTCGCTGGGTGAGTTCGATATTGTCATGCAGTCACTGGCGTCTGCGCTGGATGACCGTTATCCAATGAATCTGGCGCTGGCAGATGCGAATTTGACAGGGCTTAAAGAACTGCCTCGTTTTGGGGCGTTAATGGCGCAGGGGGAATGACGCGCTAAATCCAAATGGAGATAAATATGAAAAGAGTTGGACCTATACAATTGTCAGGGATGCTGTCGGCTGCTGCGCTGCTCGTATCTTGCTCAGCAATGGGTGTATCCAAGGAGGGCGCCGAAGCGGGTGTGAGTCAGGAGGTTTTCGATACAATGCGTACGGTGGAAATCAACAATGTGTCTTACAACATTGTAGCTTTTCGTGAGCGCAAGGATGATACGGGTAAAACAGTGTATTGCCCGTTCAGAATTAAAGATCTGGTGACCGAACTCGATACCAAGCTGCCCAACCAGTATGGTGCCTGGCAGGCCTATGCAAAAAATGCCAACGGCAAATGGGCCCCTGCGGACGTCGAATACTCGGTGTGGTTTGACCCATTTCAGGGCCCAGTGTCACTTGTACCTGCGGAGGATATTGCGGGTGCAATGCGCACGGACGTACCGATTTTGACCGACGCGCCAAGGTTGGAAAATGGTGCCCTTTATAAGTTCACTATCGCCGTCGACAGCGAGGCCTGCCCGCCGCTGGATCCCTACTTCCGCGTTATTGAGTAAACATGCTCATCAGCCCGGCCAGGGTTTCCTGGCCGCGCTGCTCATTCGCCCCTTCCTCTTCATCCTCACCGCCCTGCCAGGTCAGATCGCCCGCCGGTAGTTCATCCAGGAAGCGGCTGGGTTCACAGTTAATAGTTTCGCCAAACTGGCGACGGGTGCGGGCCATGGTCATGGCCAGCGTCTCTCGCGCCCGGGTAATACCCACATAGGCGAGCCGGCGCTCTTCCTCGACATTGCCGTCTTCGACGCTGGAGCGGTGTGGCAGCAGGTTTTCTTCCATGCCGATGATAAAAACGTGGGGGAATTCCAGACCCTTGGATGCGTGCATGGTCATCATCTGCACGTTGTCCGGGCTCGCGTCTTCCTCTTCCTGTTGTTCCATGAGGTCGCGCAGAATCAACCGTGAGATCGCCTCGTTCAGGCCCACCTCTTCGTCGCTCATCACCTTGTGCAGTGAGTCCACCAGGAAGTGTACGTTGCTCATGCGCCGCTGCGCCACATCCTCGCTGGAGCTTAGTTGCACGAGGTGGTCCTCGTAGCGCATGTCGCGAATCATTTCGCGCACGGCGGCAATGCCGTCACCGGTCTCTACGCGGCGGCGGAAGCTGTCTACCCAGGTACGGAATTCCCGCAACCGATTCAGGCCGGCCTCGGGTATATCGCCGCTATCGGCCCGGCCGCAGGCCTGGCTTAAACTGCACTGGCGCGCATTGGCGACATTGCCTAATGCTTCCAGAGTGGAGGCGCCGAGCTTGCGGCGCGGCACGTTGGCAATACGCAGAAAGGCATTGTCGTCATCCTCGTTCACCAGCAGGCGCAGGTAGGCCATGATGTCCTTGACCTCGTTGCGACTGAAGAAGCTGGTGCCGCCGGACATGTGATAGGGCACTTGCTGTTGCTGCAGGGCAATTTCCATCAGGCGGGCCTGATGATTGCCGCGGTAGAGAATGGCGTAATCACCAAAGCGGGTTTTCTTGCGCAGCTTGTGGTCGATTATCTCGGCCACCACCTGCTCGGCCTCGTGGTTTTCATCGCTGCAGCGGATAACGCGCAGTGGGTCGCCGTAGCCCAGCTCACTCCACAGTGCCTTGTCGAAGACGTGCGGGTTGTTGGCGATAAGCGTATTGGCGGCTTTGAGAATACGGGAGGTGGAACGGTAGTTTTGTTCCAGTTTCACCAGCTTCAGGGCGGGGAAATCCTCCTGAAGCATGGCCAGGTTTTCCGGTTTGGCGCCGCGCCAGGCGTAGATGGACTGGTCGTCGTCGCCTACCACGGTGAGTCCTCCGCGCAGCCCTACCAGTTGTTTTACCAGCAGGTACTGGCTGGAGTTGGTGTCCTGGTATTCGTCCACCAGCAGGTAGTGAATCTGGTTCTGCCATTTCTCCAGCACCGCGGGGTGCTCCTCGAACAGTACCGTGGGCAGCAGGATAAGATCATCAAAGTCCAGGGCATTGTAGGCCTTAAGCGCGCGCTGGTAGCGCAGATAAGCCTGGGCGCACAAAATCTCCGCCGGCGACTTGGCTTTGGCCACTGCCTGTTCTGGCAGCAGGCGGTCGTTTTTCCAGTTGGATATCTGGTTGGCAATCGTCTGGGCCTGGTCGCCGTCTGAACCGTGCTCCTGAATCAGCAGGTCCTTGATCAGGGCCTGGGTGTCCTGGCCGTCGAAGATTGAAAAGCCGGTTTTGAGGCTCAGGTATTTGCGCTCGTGACGAATGATCTTCAGGCCCAACTGATGAAAGGTGCTCACGGTAAGCCCCTCGCCATTATTGCCCAGCAGTTTGCCAACCCGCTCCTTCATTTCCCGGGCCGCCTTATTGGTAAATGTCACGGCGGCAATCCGGTTGGCGCGATAGCCACAGGTCTGCACGAGATAGGCAATTTTCTGGGTGATTACGCTGGTTTTGCCGGAGCCGGCACCGGCGAGCACCAACAGCGGGCCGTCGATGTAGCGGACAGCCTCGCGCTGACGGGGATTTAACTGGGTCACTGAATCTTATAACTGAAAATCGAACAAGCCGCAGAGTCTACCAGATTGTGGCGAAATTACCGGCGACTTATAGTCCAGGTGGCGAGACGGAGCTCGCGCCAGATCGTTGCCGTGGCAGAAAATGTCATACGCTTCTGGCCGAATGGTACAGTCGCCGGCGGCCGGTAGTTTAAATGGATAAACGCCGCTTCCTAATTCCTCTGGAGCGCTTGTGGCGTCTCTGTCTTGGGGTATGTTGAGCGCCTCAGTTTGATGTCGCAACGGACCCACACATGACCCAAGACGCTTTTATTTACGACGCTATTCGCACGCCCCGTGGCAAGGGCAAGCCAGGTGGCGGCCTCTACGAGGTCAAGCCCATTGACCTGGTGACCAACCTGCTGGAGGAGATGAAATCCCGCCACAACCTGGATACCACCCAGGTGGAGGATTTCATCTGTGCCACCGGTGAACCGGTCAACGAGCAAGGGCAGAATATTGCCAAAACTGCATTGGTGTATTCCAGCTGGAATGATATTACCGTCGGTGCCCAACTGCACCGCTACTGTGCCGGTGGCCTCGATGCAGTGAACAACATCGCCATGAAAATCATGTCCGGCATGGAGTCTATGGGCGTTGCCGGCGGTGTTGAGAGTATGTCCCGCCTTGGCATCGGTGCATCCGGTGCGGCCGCAGGCGATGCCTGGGTGGCCATGCAGAGCTATGGCATATCCCAGGGCCTCGGCGCTGACCTGATGGCGCACCTGGACGGCTTCAGCCGTGAGGACGTCGACCGCTATGCCTGTGAGTCACAGCGCCGCGCTGGCCATGCCCGTGACAATGGCTATTTCGACAAATCAATTGTGCCGGTCAAGGACCTCAATGGCGTCACTGTGCTCGATCGCGATGAACTCATCCGTCCCACGGACATGGACAGCCTGGCCCGTCTCAATCCGTCTTTTGCCATGTTTAACGATTTCGGCCATGGCGATTTCCTCAAGTTTAAGTATCCGCAGGTAGAGAAAATTAACTGCGTACATACCCCGGGCAACTCCTCCGGTGTCGTCGATGGCGCCTCGCTGGTGCTGCTCGGCAACAAGCAGGCAGGGGACGACCAGGGCCTGAAGCCGCGGGCGCGCATCAAGGCGATGGCCGTTACCGGCAGTGAACCCACCATTATGCTGGCCGGTCCGGCACCTGCCTCAGAGAAAGCGTTGAAGATGGCGGGAATGACCGTCGACGATATCGACCTGTTCGAGCTCAATGAGGCGTTTGCTTCGGTGGTGTTGCGCTATCAGCGACTCATGGGCGTAGCCGATGACAAGATCAACGTGAACGGCGGCGCGATTGCCATGGGGCATCCCATTGGCGCCACCGGTGCCATTGTGCTGGGAACGCTGCTGGATGAGCTGGAGCGTCGCGATTTGAACACCGGCCTGGTCACCCTGTGTGCCGGTGGCGGTATCGGCATTGCCACTATCATCGAGCGTGTTTAAGGAGTTGTAGAGATGAGTTATATCCGACTGGAAAAAGACGCCGATGGCATTGTTGACCTGATTTTTGATCAGGAGGGCAAGTCGGTGAATGTTATGGGTGAAGAATACGCAGAGGCCATGCCCAAAGCACTGGACGAACTGGAAGCCATGGGTGATGAGCTTAAGGGCCTGTATATTCGCTCCGGTAAGCCCGGTCAGTTCTTTGCTGGCGGCGACATTACCATGATGCTGGAGATGGACCTCAATCCGTCTCAGGAAGAGCGGGAAGAAATGCACCGGGGACTGCTCGATGCCAAGGAGCCACTGGCCCGTATTGAGCGCCTGGGCGTACCGGTAGCCGTGGGTATTAATGGCCCGGCACTGGGTGGTGGTTATGAGATTGCGCTGGCTTGCCATTACCGCATTGCAATGGATTCCCCGAAAGTGAAAGTCGGCCTGCCCGAGGCCATGCTGGGCCTGTTGCCCGGTGCCGGCGGCATTGTCCGTATGACGCGCATGCTTGGTATGCAGGAAGCGCTGGGCCTGATTTCGCAGGGCAAGCAGCTGGTGGCAGCGAAGGCACTTGAAAAAGGCCTGATTCACGAGTTGGCGGCCGATGAAGAGGCCATGGCCGCGCAGGCCAAAGCCTGGATTAAGGCCAACCCGGACGCTAGGCAGCCCTGGGAGCAGCCCGGCTACAGTATTCCGGGCGGAGGCCCGCAGGATGAGGCCACCCAGGGTCTGACGTACTTCGGCCCGGTGAATGTCATGAACCAGACCAAGGGCAATATGACAGCACCGCAGGTGATTATTGCCGCGGTGATTGATACCGCCCGGGTGGACTATGCCACCGCGCACAAGATTGAGGCGCGCTATTTCCAGCGCCTGCTGCTCGATCAGGTATCGCGCAACATGATGACTACATTCTTTATACAGATGAACGCGCTGGATGCCGGCGCGTCACGGCCCGAGGGTATTGCCAAGACCGAGGTGAAAAAACTCGGCATTCTCGGGGCGGGTGTGATGGGCGCAGGTATTGCGTTCAATGCGGCCAAGGTAGGGATGAATGTGGTCCTCAAGGACCTGACTCAGGAAAACGCGGACAAGGGTAAGGCCTACGCTGCCAGTGCCTGCGAGAAAAGTCGGCGAATCGACGAGCAGCAGGCAGAAGAGATTCTGGGGCGCATTCAGCCGACGGCGGATGTTGCTGACCTGGCAGATTGTGACCTGGTCATTGAAGCGGTGTTTGAGAATCGCGATGTGAAGGCTGCGGTTACCCGCGAGACCGAGGCGGTACTGGGTGAGCAGGCAGTGTTTGCTTCCAATACCTCGGCGCTGCCCATTACTGAACTGGCGCAAGCTTCAGTGCGCCCGCAGAACTTCATCGGCATGCACTTCTTCTCCCCGGCGGAGCGCATGCCCCTGGTGGAAATCATTACCGGCGAGCAAACCTCAGATGAATGCCTGGCCTGGGCCTTTGATCTGGCGCAAAAAATGGGCAAGAAGCCGATTGTGGTCAAGGACGCTCCCGGCTTCTTTACCACCCGGGTCATCGGCCAGACCATTACCCAGGGCCAGCGCATGTTGGCTGAAGGGGTGAACCCGGCGCTGATCGAAAATGGCGCAGCCTTCAATGGCTCACCCATGGGGCCGCTGGAGACCCTCGACACGATCTCACTGGAGACCGCTTATCACGCGGCCAATCAGCAGCGCGTCGATGCCGAAGCCCGCGGTGAACAGGTGGAGCCCTCGGCCGAATCTGAAGTGATTCGGATCATGGTGGAAGAGGCTGAGCGTGTCGGCCAGGCCAAGGGCGCCGGTTTCTACGACTACGACGATAACGGCAAGAAGGTGGCTACCTGGGCGGGCCTGAAGGCATTGTTCGCCAAAGATGGCTATAAGGACGTGCCCTATCAGGACGTGAAAGACCGCCTGCTGTTCTCCCAAGTGCTGGAGGCCATCCGCATTATGGAAGAGGGTGTGCTCACCAGTGTCGGTGACGGCAATATCGGCTCCATTATGGGCATTGGTTTTCCGCCGCACACCGGCGGTGTGTACCAATGTGTGAACGCCTACGGCGTGCAGGCGTTTGCCGATCGGGCAAAGGAGTTGGCGGCAGCCTACGGTGAGGCCTTCGAGCCGCCACAGTTGCTGCTGGATATGGCAGCTGACGGCAGAACGTTTGGCTGATGTCCTGACCCGGCGCCCGTATTGGCGGGCGCTGGCGATCCCTCAATTGTTGAGATATCTTGCCGTGACGGCGGCCTTGTAGGCCGCCGTACCCAGCGGCTCACCCGTGGCCCGTTCGATCAGTTCGTCGGGCAGGTACAGGCAGCCCTGAGAGCGAATATGGGTGTCCAGCCAGCCGTATAGCGGCTTGAGGTTACCTTCAGCCAGCCCCGGCATGATTTCCGGTACAGCGCGATTGGCAGCGGCAAATATCTGTGCAGCGGCCATTGCTCCCAGTGAATAAGTGGGGAAGTAGCCGAACAGGCCTTCGGGCCAGTGCACATCCTGCATGACGCCATCCGTATCGCTGGGTGGGGTAATACCCAGATAGCGCTGCATCATCTCGTTCCACGCGCCGGGCAGGTCGTCGATGGTGATGTCGTCCGCGACAATAGCCTTCTCCAGCTTGTAGCGCAGTATCACATGCAGCGGATAGGTCACCTCGTCGGCATAGACCCGGATCAACCCGGGCGCAACCTTGTGCTGTAGGCGTACCAGGTTGTCGGCCTCCCAGGCCGGGCCGCTGCCACCGAGGGTGTCGCGGATAATCGGCGCCAGGTGGCGAATAAACGCCTCTGAACGCCCCGCCTGCATCTCCAGTAACAGTGACTGGCTCTCGTGCAGGGTCATGTCCCGGCTGTTTCCTACTGGCTGGCTGAGCCAGTCTTTGGGCCGGCCATCTTCGTACAGGGCGTGGCCCACCTCGTGCACTACGGCCATGAGACTGGCGGTAAAGTCGGACTCCTCGTAGCGAGTGGTGATTCGATTGTCGCCGTCGGCGCCGCCAGAGAAGGGATGCGCTGCCACATCCAGCCGGCCGCGATCGAAGGGGAAATCCAGAACTTCCATGACGGCCCGGCTCAGTGCCTCCTGCTTGTCCAGGGCGAAAGGCCCCTGCGGCTGCAGGATGGCTGGTCCCTGAGCCTGTTTCTCCAGCACCTGCTGCAGGAAGTTGGGTAAGAACCCTGCCAGATCATCGAAGATGGCATCGATCTGCACTTCGCGACGGCCAGGGTCGTACTGATCGAGCAGCGCTTCGTAGGGGGTAATGCCGAACAGCTCTGCCTTAATCCCTGCCTCTTCGCGTTTGAGATCGAACAGGGCTTTCAGTTTGGGGGCGAGGCGTTTGAAGTCATTCGCCGGGCGTGCCTCACGCCATACCATGGTGGCCTCGTGACGGGCGTGGACCATTTTTTCCACCAGATCTGCCGGTACTGCATTGGCGTGGCGGTAGAGGCGTTTGATTTCGCGCAGATTGGCTTGCTGCCACGGGTCCAGTTGCTCGCGTTGCTGTTCGGCTTCGGCGATGGCATCGGCCGTGGCAGGGTCAGTCTGGATCTCGTGCTGCATGACACTGAGTTCGGCTTCGACCTCGGCGCGGGCCTCGGCTGCGCCCGATGGCATCATTGTCTCGTGATCCCAGAACAGAATGCCCTCGGCATTGCGCAGGGCCGACAGGCGCTTGTGGGTGGCTTCGAGTTTCTGGTAGGCGTTCATGGTGCTGTTCCCCGGAATTAGCCGGGGAGAATAGCACAGGCACAGTGTTCAGGCTGCGTCGGCGCCGGCTTCTGCGTCGAAGCTGATGCGCATTTCCTTCATGGCGTTGACGAAGAATGAGCGCACAAACTGGGGTTCTTCGGCAAACTTCGGGTTGCGCAGGCGCGGGATAATTTCCTCGAACATAACGTTCAGTTCCAGGCGTGCCAGGTGGGTGCCAATGCAAAAGTGCTGGCCAATGCCAAAGGAGCGCAGCTGGTTGTACAGGTCAGGCATGCGCTCGGCGCGAGTAATGTCGAATTCTGTGGCATTGTCCCCAAACACATCTTCGTCGTGGTTGGCAGCATGGTAATGGAGAATAATCTTGTCGCCGGCCTTGATCTGCTGGCCGGCGAGTTCGCAGTCTTCGGTCGCGGTGCGGCGCATGGAGATAAAGGCCGTGTTGTAGCGCAGAATTTCCTCGACGGCGTTGCTAATCTTGTCGGGGTTATCCACCAGGTATTGCAGCTGATTGGGGTTTTCCATTAGCAGGCGCATACCCTGGGCAATCACGGTGCGTGTTGACTCGTTGCCGCCCACCAGAATCAGGATAAACATCCAGGCGAACATCTCCTCGCTGACCGGCTCGCCTTGGAGTTCAGCGTCCAGCAGCGCGCCGGTGATGTTGTCCATCGGCTCCTGGCGGTGTTTCTCCACCAGTTGCATGGCATAGCCAATGGCCTCCATGGCGGCGATCTGGGCATCCTCTTCCGAGGTGGCCATATCCGGGTCATCCGCGAAAATCATGGTGTTGGTCCAGTCGAAGAACTGTTTGCGGTCTTCCTTGGGCACACCCAGCAAATCCAGAATAGCGATCAGCGGCAGTTCTGCAGCGACCTCCTCGACAAACTCGCATTCGCCGCGACTGGCGACTGCGTCGACAATGCTCTTGGCATGCTGGCGAAACATGGGTTCGTAAGAATCTACTCGCTTTGGGGTAAATGCATTGCGCACGATCCGGCGCACCTTCTGGTGCCGGGGCGGGTCCATGTTAATGATGGTGTTCTTCTGCATTTCCAGTGAAGCCTCTTCCATCTCCATGGGAAAGGCGCCGCGTTTTTCGGAGGAGAACAGCGCCGGTTGCTTGGACACCTCGTCGAGGTCCTTGATACGGGTGACAACCCAGTAGGGAATGCCCGTCAGCGGGTCTTCCATTTTTACCACTGGGCCTGCCTTGCGGATGTCGCTCAGCATCTGGTATGGCATACCATCTTTATAGGTGTCGGGGTCGAGCAGATTGGAAAAGGGGCACTGGCTCATGGCGATGTCTCCCGCAGGGCAGTTGTAAAAAGAGTAGCCAAACTAATGACTATTAGTTTGTAGGAAATTGTGGCATAGCGACCCTGACAGGTAAAGCGGGGTTGGTCTTATCTATTGGACTGGGAGGGGCGGTCAGGCGGCCCGATAGGCCAGCGCTTCTGCTATATGGGCCTCCTGAATATGCGAGGAGCCTTCCATGTCCGCAAGGGTCAGCGCCACACGCAATGTACGATGCAGCCCGCGCCCGGACAGCTTGAGCTGGCCCGCTGCCGCTTCCAGTAGCGCGCGTGGGCCCTCATGTAGCTGGCTGATTTCAAGTAACTGGTCATTACTGAGGCGGGCATTGACGCAGTGCTGACGGTGCAGTTGCCGAGCTCTGCATGCGCTCACCCGTTGGCGGATGGTCGCTGACGATTCACCGCGGCCGCCGCGGCGCAATAATTGCGCGGGTGGGAGGCGTGTGACCGGGACATGTAAGTCGATGCGGTCCAGCAGCGGGCCGGAAATACGCCCCGCATAGCGCTGAATCTGCTCTGGCGAGCAGCAGCAGGGGTGCTCCGGGTCGCCGAGGTAGCCACAGGGGCAGGGATTCATGGCCGCCACCAATTGAAAGCTGGAGGGATAGCTGACCCGGTGTCTGGCCCGGGCGAGAGTCACCTGCCCGGACTCCATCGGCTCGCGCAGCATATCCAGGCTGTGGCGGGAGAACTCCGGCAGCTCGTCGAGAAACAGCACACCGCCGTGTGCGAGCGACACCTCACCGGGCTGTGGATTGCCGCCGCCACCAATAAGCGCTGCAGCGCTGGCACTGTGGTGTGGTGATCGGAAGGGTCGCTGTGCAGATTCACCGGGCTTTGCTAAGCCACAGAAGTCGCGCAGCGCCAGAATGACCAGCGCTTCCTGTGGATCCGGTGGTGGCAGAATCCCCGGCATACGACTGGCGAGCAGGGTCTTGCCGGTGCCGGGTGGCCCTGTTAACAGCAGGTTGTGACCGCCACTGGCGGCGATTTCCAGGGCACGTCGGGCGCCTTCCTGACCCGTTACTTCGGCAAGGTCGGGCGTGTTGTTGGCCGTGGGCTGGGCGGGGCTTGTAGCAAAGGTGGGCAGTGGTTCACTGTCATTGAGGTGTGCGCATAGCGTGAGCAGGTCAGGTGCACCGAGGAGGGCGATGTCATCGACGACGCTGGCAGTGGCTGCGCAGCTCAGCGGTACTATCAGGGGCCGGTTGCATGCGCTCGCGGCAAGCGCGGCGCAAACAATGCCCGTGACCGGTTGTAAGCCGCCGTCCAGTGCCAGTTCTCCAAGACATTCGCAGTGATCCAGCTTGTCCCCCGGCAGCTGCCCGGAGGCCACCAGAATACCCAGTGCAATAGGCAGATCGAAGCGCCCGCCTTCCTTGGGCAGGTCGGCCGGGGCGAGATTGACGGTAATGCGGCGATCAGGGAATTCGAAGTGGGAGTTGAGAATAGCCGAGCGAACCCGGTCTTTGCTCTCACGGACAGCGGTCTCGGGCATGCCGACGATGTGAAACGCAGGCAGCCCGTTGGAGAGATGAGTTTCAACCCGAACAGGTGGCGCCGAGAGCCCCACCAGGGCGCGGCTGTGAACAATTGATAGTTCCATGGCTCATCCTTGAGCGCGGGGCTATTCAGATAGGTGAAAAGGCCTCAGGGGCCCTCGGACAGGGCTTCCAGTTCGGTGGTCAGTTGGGCGAGTTCGGATTCGAGTTCCGCTACCCTTTCGCGAGTGCGTCTGAGAATCTCCGCCTGCACATCAAACTCTTCCCGGCTCACGACATCCAGTCTATTCAACGCTCCCTGTGCCAGCGTCTTGACGCCTTTGTCGACCTCATCGCGCAGGCCGGACTGGCCCACCATGTCGCCGACCTGTTGGAGGACGTCCCAGGGGGGAGGAGGGGGTTTGATCGCCATGTGCCTGCCTTTTCGCTGTGCCTTGGCTGCAGATTCTAGAGGATTTCCCGGGGTATACCCAGATCAGAAGCGTCCACGGGTGGCGAATTCTGATGCGCTTTCCAGTGTGCGTCATTTTGGTGCACCAAGATGGTGCGAGTGACAACATTGGTGCACGCGCGGTGCCTTCTTTGCGCAGGAATACTGCTGCAGGAGCGTCGTTTTAGTGTTAAGTAATTGATATTAATAACTAATAAAGACTTTGGCACACCATCTGCAATTACTCGGGTGGATTTGTATAGCGCGCACAACGTGCCCGAAATTAGACGAAGCAATACCAATCTGACACTCAAAACGATTTTTGGAGATTTGGAACATGTTGAAAAAAGTACTTCCCGCTGCCGTTGCCGCCTCGCTGCTGGCTGGCGCGACTGCAACTACAGTACAAGCGGCTGAAATCAGCGCCAATGTAGCCCTGACCAGCGACTACCGCTTCCGCGGTATTTCCCAGTCCGACGAAAGCATCGCCCTGCAGGGTGGTTTCGACCTGGCGTTCGATAACGGCATCTACGTTGGTACCTGGGGTTCGTCCGTAGACTTCGATTCCAATGACGGCTTCGACGGCTCTCTGGAACTGGACTACTACGTGGGCTGGGGCATGGACATTGGCGAGAACTCCGCCATTGACGTTGGCTACCTGTACTACGATTACCCCGGAGATGATGGCGCCGAGGGCGACTACCAGGAGCTCTACGGTTCCTTCTCATTCTACGATTTCACCGTGGGCATGGCGTACTCTGACGACTACTACGGCGAGACCGATACTTTCTTCTACTACTACGCTGACTACAGCCTGGGCCTGGGTGAGAACTTCTCCCTGGACTTCCACGTTGGCTTCAACGATCTTGAAGAAGATGGTGGCTTCCTGGCAACCAGCGAAGATTCCTACACCGATTACTCTGTTGCCCTGAGCACTTCCTGGCTGGCCGTTGACTGGTCCATCGCCTACGTGGGCACCACTCTGGATGAAGAAGACGTGTTCGACACCGATTGGGGCGAAGACACTGTTGTATTCACCGTTTCCAAGAGCATGTAAGCACGTTTGAAGGCTTATCCCATGGCGCCCCCAGTGGGCGCCATTTAAGAACTCCAGGAGAGAAACATGAAACTAATCACGGCTATTGTGAAGCCCTTTAAGCTGGACGACGTGCGCGAAGCATTGTCAGAAATCGGCGTGCAGGGCATCACCGTGACTGAAGTAAAAGGTTTTGGCCGCCAGAAGGGGCACACTGAGTTGTACCGTGGCGCGGAGTACGTTGTCGACTTTCTGCCGAAGGTGAAGATCGAAGTGGCCGTTGCCGACAGCGTAGTCGACCAGACCATTGAAGCCATTACCAAGGCAGCCAATACCGGCAAGATTGGCGACGGTAAAGTCTTTGTATCACCGCTTGAGCAGGTTATCCGTATTCGTACGGGCGAAACCGGCGAAGAAGCCATCTAACCCTTTTACTGTCCGTAGAGAGTATTCCCATGGAAAACAATATTTTCGAACTACAGTACGCAATGGACACGTTCTACTTCCTTGTCTGTGGCGCACTGGTTATGTGGATGGCAGCAGGCTTCGCAATGCTCGAAGCTGGTCTGGTCCGTTCCAAGAACACAACTGAGATTCTTCTCAAAAACGTTGCCCTGTTCGCAGTGGCATCCACCATGTACCTGGTTTGCGGGTACCACTTCATGTACGACGGTGGCATCTTCCTGTCGGAAGTAACTACTGTTGCTGGTATGGATGACGCGGCTGTCGCTGCTGTACTGGAGGCCTCGAAGGAAGCTGGCTTCGCCGATATGGGTGAATATGCCGGTGCTTCTGACTTCTTCTTCCAGGTGGTATTTGTTGCAACCTGTATGTCTATCGTGTCCGGTGCTGTGGCCGAGCGTATGAAGCTGTGGGCCTTCCTGGCTTTTGCGGTTGTCATGACTGGCTTCATCTACCCGATCGAAGGCGGCTGGACCTGGGGTGGCAAGGCTGTTCCCTTCATCGGCGAACTGAGCTACTCCGACTACGCGGGCTCCGGTATTGTTCACATGGCAGGTGCTGCTGCAGCCCTGGCTGGTGTACTCCTGCTGGGCGCACGTAAAGGCAAGTACGGCCCCGAAGGCCAGGTTAACGCCATTCCCGGTGCCAACCTGCCGCTGGCGACCCTCGGTACCTTCATCCTGTGGATGGGCTGGTTCGGCTTCAACGGTGGCTCTACCCTGAAACTGGGTGGCATCGGTGTTGCCAACGAAGTTGCTAACGTTTTCCTGAACACTAACGCCGCCGCTGCCGGTGGCCTGATCGCCGCCCTGATTGTTGCGCGAATCATGTTCGGCAAGGCTGACCTGACCATGGCTCTTAACGGTGCGCTGGCTGGTCTGGTGGCGATTACTGCTGAACCTGCTGATCCCTCGCCCCTGCTGGCGACCATTATCGGCGCGATTGGCGGCATCATTGTAGTGTTCTCCATCGTGACTCTGGACAAGCTGAAGCTCGACGATCCTGTTGGTGCCATCTCCGTACACGGTGTTGTGGGTATCTGGGGCATCTTCGCGGTACTGCTGTCCGATTCCGACGCGACCTTCATGGGTCAGCTGGTAGGTACCCTGGTCATCTTTATCTGGGTATTCGCAGCAAGCTTCATCACCTGGTTCGTACTGAAAATGATCATGGGCATCCGTGTCACTGAAGAAGAAGAGTACGACGGTGTCGACATCCACGAATGTGGTGTGGAAGCCTACCCGGAATTTACCAAGTCATAACCATCTTGCGGGCGCATTGTATAATGCGTGTACTTGGGGGGCCTTTTGGCCCCCTTTTTTTATTTACAAGGATGTAATGTACGTCCGCAGGAGCCATGGATGGCGGGCGGACGTGGTTGGGAATAAACACCTAACCCTTCATAGCTCATGGGAGCCATGGATGGTGATCGGACGTGGCTGGGAATGAAAGCCCAACTCGTCCCAGCTCCGCAGCAGCCAGGAAGGCGCATCCCTAACCATCCCCCTCTCAATTTACATGCCCGCCAATAGCTCCTATAGTTATCCGCTCGCAACCAAGGAGTCGCTGCATGAAACTGGTCTCAGCCATTATCAAGCCTTTCAAACTGGATGACGTGCGTATGGCGTTGTCACAGATCGGTGTCCAGGGTGTCACAGTGACCGAGGTGAAGGGCTTTGGCCGGCAGAAGGGGCACACCGAGCTGTATCGCGGAGCCGAGTACGTGGTGGATTTCCTGCCCAAGGTGAAGCTTGAGATTGCGGTGGCCGACAGCGATGTTGAAAAGGCCATCGAGGCGATTATTTCGGCCGCCAACAGCGGCAAAATCGGCGACGGCAAGATCTTTGTTTCGCCTCTCGAGCAGGTGATTCGGATTCGTACCGGCGAGACCGGCGAAGACGCTATCTAGCCCGGATTAGCTGGAATTAGCGGCCGCTATCCGCGCAATCGCTGCGGGTAGTTCTCCCAGTGAAGTAACTTCTTCGTGTGCTCTTGGCCCGTCGGGCCAGGGCGTGTCGCGGAGGTTCATCCACACGGTATACATCCCCACCTCCAAAGCTCCGCGCACATCGTGATCGGGGTTGTCCCCCACATGGACAATTTCATCGGCGCGGGCACCTGAGCGCGCCATCGCGGCCTGAAACATATCCGGCGCGGGTTTGGCTGAGCCAAATTCCTCCGCCAGAAAAGCAAAATCAAAGTATTCCCCGGCGTCGGTTTTGTAGATGTCGGCGTTGCCATTGGTCAATGCGCCAATACGATAATCCCGCGCCAGTGCCTGCAGAACATCGAGGGCCTGTTCATACAGTTCGACTCGGTGTCGCTCATTCAGGAATGCCGCGAAGCCCGCCTCGGCGCCCGCCTCCGCCTGCCGCTCGTCGTACCCAGCTGCCTGCTGTAGCTCCCGCAGCATCTGCATGCGCATGGCAGTCACGTTGTGAATCAGTTCGGGGTGGCGCTTCCAGAGATCTTTTTTAAACGCCCATAAAGCCTCGTGATCATAGCGCTCGATGGTGCCGGGGCGGTGTTCCAGCAGCCAGGCGCGCTGGGCCTGCTCGGCCCGAATCAGGGCAGGCTCGACGTCCCAGAGGGTATTGTCCAGATCGAAGGTAATGACCTTGATACTCATGTTTTGTCCTGTTTGCGCCGCTTGGCTCGGGGGTGGGCGGCATCGTACACCTTGGACAGATGCTGGAAATCCAGGTGTGTGTAAATCTGGGTGGTGGAGATATTGGCGTGCCCGAGCAGCTCCTGGACGGCGCGCAGGTCGCCGGAGGATTCCAGCATGTGGCTGGCGAACGAGTGGCGCAGCATATGCGGGTGCACGTCCTGATGCATGCCGGCCTTGCGGCCCTGCAGTTTTAGACGCGCCTGAATATTGCGTTCGCTGATGCGTTTGCCGCGGTTGCTGGTAAAGAGCGCGCCATCATCGTCACCGGCCATGGCCGGTGGTCGCGCTGCCAGCCAGGCGTCAATCGCCTCGAGTGCAGTAGAGCCTACCGGCACCGTGCGGGTTTTGCTGCCCTTGCCGGTCACGGTGAGCAGGCGTGAGTCGCGGTCAAAGTCGTCTACATCAATGGCTGCCAGCTCCGCCAGGCGCAGACCCGAGGAGTAGAACAGCTCAGCCATTGCGCGATCGCGCACGCTGGTGGGGTTGTTGTCGTCGAATTCCAGGTAGCGCCCGACCTGGTCGGCGTCGAGTGTCTTGGGCAGTTTGCGCGGCTTGCGCGGTGCCTGCACGCTGGCCGCCGGGTTGCGGGGGTGGCCGTTCTCTCTGCCGAGAAAGTTGAAAAAAGAACGGGCTGCCGACAGGCTGCGCTGGATACTACTGCCGGCCAGGCCGCGGCGATGCAGCAGGCTGATCCAGGCGCGGATATCCGCCTCGTTCAGCTCGGCTGCGCTGGCGCGTTGATTATTGCTGGCCCAGGCCTGCAGCGATTGCAGGTCGCGTTGGTAGTTGGTGAGGGTGTGAGTTGAGAGCTGGCGTACGTCCCGCAGGTAGTCGATAAACCGCTCGCAGGATCGGGCCAGGGCCTCGTTCACATCAATCCGCCGTGTCTAACTTGGGCAGCAGGCGCACAATGACTTCGGCAATATGCGACAGGAACAGGGTGCCCATGCTGCTGCTGTATTTGCCGGCATCGGAGCTGCCCACCGCCAGCAGGCCGATTTCACCGTTCTTGACCAGTGGCATGAGGGCCGCCGAGCCCACTTCGCCGGCATTCGGGAACAGGTAGTTGAGTTCTTCCTTGCGCAAGACACCGCAAACGGGCTTGTTGCCGCGCAACAGGCTGCCGATTTCGATTTTGGCTGACTCCAGGCTCTCGATACGGCATTCGCCGGCGCTGCCCGGCTCGCCAAAGAGAATCATGCTGGCGTGTTCGACTTTGAAGTGTTCCGCCATAGATTGCATGAAATGCTGATAAAGCTGCTCCCGGTTTCTGGCGTCGAGCAGTGACAGCACCAGCGCACGGGTCTGGTCGTAAAGCTTGTCGTTGTCGCGCGCATTGGCGGTGAGGGTGTTGAGGCGGTGGCGCATTTCCATGTTGCGCTCGCGCAGTACGCTTACCTGTTTTTCGACCAGCGATACCGCTGAGCCGGACGCGTGGGAAATATGCAGATGATCGAGCATATCCGGGTTGCGCTGGAGGAAATCGCCGTTTTCCTTGAGGTACTCCCTGACCTGCTCGTCGCTCAGGTCCAACTCGGCTGTGGCCGCCTGGGCTGGCTCGTTTCCTGCTGACATAGTGTCGCTCCCCTGCTGCTGGGGGCGTATGCCCCTCAGACTTTTATTGTTCCCTCGAACACCACCGCGGTGGGTCCGGTCATAATCACTCCGTGGCCGTCCCCGGGCCAGGATATGGACAGCTTACCCCCGGGCAGCTGAACTGTCACGGAATCCCGCAGCCAGCCGCGCTTGAGGCCGTATACCACGGCGGCGCAGGCGCCGGTGCCGCAGGCCAGGGTTTCGCCTACACCGCGTTCAAACACGCGCAGACGAATTTCACGCTCGCTGATGACCTGCATAAAGCCGGCGTTCACGCGCTCAGGAAAATCGCCGTGGTTTTCGACCTGTGGACCCAGACTGTCCAGGTCCAGGGCGTCGACGTCGTCGACCCGGGTCACCGCGTGGGGGTTGCCCATGGAGACCGCGCCGATTTCCAGCGATTGGCCAGCGGCCTCGATCTGGTAGCTGTCCTGCTCCGCTGGGGCATTGAAGGGAATGCGCGCGGGTATCCACTCGGGCGCGCCCATGTCCACCTCAACCTGATGCTGATCGCGGACGCGCAGGGTAATGACGCCGCTGGCGGTTTCCACGCTAATCACCTTCTTGGCGGTCAGCTTTTTGTCGCGTACAAAGCGGGCAAAGCAGCGGGCGCCGTTGCCACATTGCTCTACCTCGCCGCCATCGGCGTTGAAAATGCGGTAGCGAAAATCCACATTGGGGCTGCCGGGAGGCTCCACCAGCAGAATCTGGTCGCAGCCCACGCCAAAGCGCCGGTCGGCGATCTTGCGAAAGTCCCGGGACCGGAGTTTGCAACGCTGGCTGATCAGGTCGATGACGACAAAGTCATTGCCCGCGCCGTGCATTTTGGTGAACTTCAAAATCATAGGGCTAGTGTAGCGTTTACTCCGGCAGGCGACACTCGCCGCGCACCATGTCCTCGAACACCTCGCGGGCGCGCACGACGTGTGCCTGGTCGCCATCGATCATGATCTCGGCCGCCCGCGGGCGCGTGTTGTAGTTGGAGCTCATGGTAAACCCGTAGGCACCTGCGCCCGACAGGGCCAGCAGATCCCCTGGGGCCAGGGTCAATTCCCGCTCTTTGCCGAGAAAATCTCCGGTTTCGCACACGGGCCCGACCACATCCCACTGGGCTGTCTGGCCCTGTGCGCCGCGGTCCACCTGGCGAATATCCAGCCAGGCCTGGTAGAGCGCCGGCCGGATCATGTCGTTCATGGCGGCGTCCACCAGGGCAAAGTGGTGGGCCTCGGTGGTTTTCAGGTAGTTCACCCGGGTCACCAGCAGGCCCGCATTGGCGGCAATGGAGCGGCCCGGTTCGAAGACCAGCTGCAGTGGCCGGTCGCCCAGTTCAGCGCGCACGGCGCCAATGTACTCGGCCACCGAGGGCGGTTGTTCATCCTTGTAGCAGACGCCGAGGCCGCCACCCAGGTCCAGGTGATGTAGGGTAATACCTTCGGCTGCCAGTTGATCGACCAGCGCCAGCAGGCGCTTGAGGGCGTCGATGAACGGGCTGATCTGGGTGAGCTGCGAGCCAATATGGCAGTCGATACCCACAACCTCGATGGCGGGCAGTTCAGCGGCGCGACGGTAAACCGCCATGGCCTCGTCAGTATTCACGCCAAACTTGTTTTCGCGCAGGCCCGTCGAAATATAGGGGTGCGTCTGGGCATCGACATCGGGGTTAACCCGCACGGATACGCGGGCGACCGTGTTTTTGTCCGCCGCAACCTCTGCCAGAACTTCCAGCTCCTGGGCGGATTCGAGGTTGAAACACGCGATGTCCAGATCGAGGGCGCGCGCCATCTCTGCGGGGGTTTTACCCACCCCGGAAAAAACAATCTTCGCCGGATCGCCACCGGCCGCAATCACACGCTCCATCTCTCCGCCGGAAACAATGTCGAATCCCGCGCCCATGCGCCCCAGCACATCCAGTACTGCCAGGTTGGAATTTGCTTTTACCGCGTAACAAATGAGGTGATCGGCACCTGCCAGGGCATCCTGGTATTCCTTGAAGCGCGCCTCCAGGGCAGCGCGGGAGTATATGTAGCAGGGGGTGCCAAATCGCTCCGCGATGGCGGCAACCTGCATGTCCTCAGCGTAGAGTTGATCATCGCGATAGGTGAATTGATCCATGGTTTATTCCGTCGGTTCGGTGGGAGTGGCGTCGGCAGGTTCTGCAGGCGGCGCTTCAGGCGCGGGCTGTGAAGCCCGGGGAGGTGCTTCGCCCGGCAGGTACAGTGGCCCTGTCTGGCCACAGCCCGCGAGCGCGGCTATCAGGCCCAGTGCAGCTAACAATCGCATGGTGCTTCCCCAAAATGCAAAAGCGGCGATTATACCTGCCGGTAGTAAGCGGTGCGAGCAGCGCTTATTATGGGCGTCCACACTCATCGCATTGGATTGATCGTGATATCAGAGAGCGAGTTTGGTGAGCGCGTTGACGCCACCTTTGAAGCAGTAGAGTTGGCCCTCGACGAGATCGATAGCGATCTGGACTACGAGACCGGTGGCGGCGTTCTCACTGTGGATTTCGAAAATGGCACCACCATGGTCTTCAGCCGGCAGCCACCCGTACGGCAGCTATGGCTGGCGGCCCGCTCTGGCGGTTTTCACTTTGAATACGACGCCGAAGCCGGTGATTGGCGCAACACCCGCGACGGCCAGCTGTTCCGCCCGTTCGTGATTGAACAAATGCGCGAACAGGCCGGCCTGGAGTTCCAGTGGCAGTAAAACGGTTTGCCGGTACCTGCCTCCTACTCGCCAGCCTGCCTGCGGCAGGGCAGGGCAACGAGCCGCTGTACGCCAAAAACCTGAGCCCGGTCAGTGGCCTGTTCGGCCTACCCAGTCAGCGTTTTGCCGGTACTGGCCCCGCCGGTGCGCTCGATATCAACCTGCACACCAGTATCGCCAACAATTACGTGGCCGAGTTTCGCGGTGACGAGCAGGTCAACCTCGATGGCGAAACCCTGCGCATGGCGCTGGAGTTCCGCTACGCCCTGGCCGACAACTGGGATCTACAACTGGAAGTACCCTGGCTGGACCACTCCGGCGGCTTTCTCGATGCCACTATCGACGGCTGGCACGACTTCTGGGGCATGTCCGACGGAGGTCGTTCCCGGGTTGAACGCGATTTACTGGATTTCAGCTATGCCGGCCCCGATGCCCGGTTTGTGTTGCTCGACGATGCCTCCGGCGTCGGCGACAGCACGCTGACCCTGAGCTGGCAGTTTGCCCGCGACGATATTTTTGCCGCCAGTGTGGCCGCCGGCTACAAGTTCGCCACCGGTGACGAGGACGATTTCCTCGGCAGCGGCGAAGACGATGGCTATCTGGTAGTGCGCTTCTCAGGCGATCATCGCAACAATGACGTCCCGCTGCGCTGGCATGGCCAGGCAGGTTACCTGTACGCCGGCGAATCTGATCTCTTGGGCAAGGCCCAGGAGCAGGATTTATGGTTTGTTGGCCTCACCATGGACTGGGTGCTTAATCCGCGCTGGTCACTCATCGGTCAGCTCGACGCCCACGCCGCGCCCATGAACAGCGAGATCACCTCGCTAGGCGACGAGGCCATTATGCTCACCGCCGGCGTCCGCTGGCGCTTCGCGCCGGCTTGGGCCGTCGATTTTTCCGTCGTGGAAGACGTGCAGGTGGAAACCGCCCCCGATGTTACTTTCCAGGCCAGCCTGCGGTACCGGGTTAACTAGCGTTTCTTTGTTTACGTGGAGCTCCGCGGCCGCAGCCGCGGGAGCAAGCCATGCGGCAGTGAGGCAGAGCTGAAACCGCCGCGAAGGGGCAGCGGGTGAAGCCGTTATCGCTGATCCAGCAATGCGTTTGCGCGCACCGCAGCCGCAGCTACCTGCGCTGGCGCCGTGCCACCGAGGTGATCCCGCGCCCCAATTGAGCCTTCCAGCGTCAGCACATCGAACACATCCTCGCCGATGTCTGCACAGAAGCCCTGCAGTGTCGCCAGGTCCATCTCCGCCAGATCCAGCCCCGACTCAACGCCGTGGGCCACCGCCTTGCCCACCACCTCGTGAGCGTCGCGGAAGGGCAGTCCCAGGCCTACCAGGTAGTCCGCCAGATCAGTGGCAGTTGAGAAGCCCGAGCGGGCTGCTTCGCGCATATTCACTTCACGCGGCTTGATCGCAGGCACCATGTCGGCAAAAGCGCGCAGGGAATCCAGTACCGTGTCGATAGTGTCGAACAGCGGTTCCTTGTCTTCCTGGTTGTCCTTGTTGTAGGCCAGCGGCTGGCTCTTCATCAGCGTGAGCAGGGAAATCAGGTGGCCATTAACTCGGCCCACTTTGCCGCGCACCAGTTCCGGTACGTCCGGGTTTTTCTTCTGGGGCATGATCGATGAGCCCGTGCAGAAGCGATCCGGCAGCTCGATAAAATTGAATTGCGCTGAGGTCCAGATGACCAGTTCCTCAGACATGCGCGACAAATGCGTCATCAGCAGTGAGGCGAATGAGCAGAACTCGATGGCGAAATCGCGATCCGAGACCGAGTCCAGCGAGTTTTCTGTGGGTTTGTCAAAGCCCAGGCTGGCCGCCGTCTGGGCGCGGTCGATCGGGTAGGTCGTGCCCGCGAGTGCGGCGGCTCCCAGCGGTGACTGGTTCATGCGTGCCCGGCAGTCCATAAGGCGGCCGTAGTCGCGTTCCAACATCTCGTTCCAGGCCAGCAGGTGGTGGCCGAAGGACACCGGTTGGGCCGTTTGCAGGTGGGTGAACCCTGGCATGATGGTCGCAGTGTTATCCGCGGCCAGGCCAATCGTGCCGCGCTGCACGCGGGTCAGCTCCTCGGCAATGCGGTCAATGGCGCCGCGCAGGTACAGGCGGATATCGGTTGCGACCTGGTCATTGCGCGAGCGGCCCGTGTGCAGTTTTTTGCCGGTAATGCCAATCAGCTCTGTCAGGCGTGCCTCAATGTTCATGTGCACGTCTTCCAGTTCAATCGACCACTGGAATTCGCCCGCTTCGATTTCTGCAGCTACCTGATCCAGGCCGTCCTGGATCTGCTGGAGTTCTTCTGCACTCAGAACGCCAACGCTGGCGAGCATGCTGGCGTGGGCACGCGATCCCGCGATGTCTTCGGCAGCCATACGTTGATCGAACGTGACCGAGGCCGTATAGCGTTGTACGAAGCTGTCGGTAGGTTCGCTGAAACGTCCACCCCAGAGTTTGCTGGTGTCCTTGTCGTTGCTCATGGCCTGTCCTGTCCTGTTGCCGCTGCCAGTGGTAAGGGCCGCGAAGTATACCAGCTTCGCAGCCGCGACAGTGTTATCATGCGCGGCACAATTTAACGCCCGCTTCCAGCACCAAGGAATACCCATGTCCCGCAAATTGACCATAGCCACCCGTGAGAGCCCTCTCGCCCTGTGGCAGGCCGAATATGTTCGCAGTGCCCTGCAGGCCGCGCATTCAGGGCTTGATGTGGAACTGCTGGGGATGACCTCACGCGGCGACCAGCTGCTCGATGTGCCTCTGGCTAAAGTCGGCGGTAAAGGACTGTTTGTGAAAGAGCTGGAAACGGCGTTACTCGACGGCAGTGCCGACATTGCTGTGCACTCCATGAAGGACGTTCCCATGGAGTTTCCCCCAGGGCTTGGGCTGGGTGTCATTTGTGAGCGGGAAGACCCCACTGACGCATTCGTGAGCAATACCTACCATCGTCTGGAGGATCTTCCTGCCGGCAGTGTCGTGGGTACCTCCAGTTTACGACGCGAGTGTCAGCTGCGTGCCCGGCGTCCCGATCTGGAGGTGAAGTTTCTGCGAGGTAACGTCAATACCCGGCTGCGCAAACTTGATGACGGAGAATACGATGCGATTATTCTCGCCAGTGCCGGCTTGATTCGCCTGGGCTTTCAGGATCGTATTGCCGCCACCATCAGTGTCGAAGATTCACTTCCCGCCGGTGGGCAGGGAGCCGTAGGCATTGAATTGCGCACTGACGACAGCGATACGCTGGCGCTATTGCAGCCGTTACACCATGCGCCAACGGCGCATCGAGTCACCGCCGAGCGGGCCATGAACCTGGCGCTGCAGGGCGGCTGCCAGGTGCCCATAGCCTGTTACAGCGTTTATCGGGATGACCAGCTCTGGTTGCGCGGTCTCGTGGGCAAGCCCGACGGTAGCGAGATTCTCCGTGCAGAGGCACAGGCGCCTGCTGACCAGGCTGAAGCACTGGGACAGACGGTTGCCCGGGATTTATTGGCCCAGGGTGCGGGCCAGATTCTCGCCGAGGTCTATGGTGACTGAATGCGGGCGCGTTCTTGTCACACGTCCTGCTGGCCAGGCGGACAGCCTACTCGCGCGACTTGAACAGGCGGGCTATAGTGCCAGCCATCAGCCGCTGCTGGCATTGGCGCCGCTGGCTGAGCTCGCACCATCGCTGCGGCAGCGGGTACTGGACCTCGACCTCTACGCCCATGTGATTTTTATCAGTGGCAACGCCGTGCGCTACGGACTCTCTATTATCGATGACTACTGGCCCCAGTTGCCCACTGGGATTAACTGGTATGCCATCGGGGGAACCACGGCTCGGCTGTTGGCCGAGCGCGGCCTCGTCGCCACAGAGCCAGGTGCGCAAATGAACAGCGAAGGTCTGCTGGCGGTGCCAGCGTTGCAGCAGGTCGTCGACCAGCGGGTGTTGATTGTGAAAGGGCAGGGCGGTCGCGAACTCCTGCAGAGTGAACTGACGGCGCGCGGCGCGCGGGTCGACGAGCTGGCCTGCTACTCGCGCGCATGTCCGCCACTGGAGCAGGGTGCTCTGGCACGGACAATCAGCGAGGGCGGGATAGAGACCGTGCTGATTTCCAGCGGCGAAGGTCTGCAGAATATGCTGACATTGCTTAGCGGGGAAGAAACCACTAAGTTTAGGGATGTACGCCTTGTGGTGCCTTCTCTGCGAGTGGAGAAGCTGGCGCGCGAGGCGGGTTTTACGCAAATTGATACGGCGGCCAATGCCTCAGATGAGGCCATGATGGCAGCCCTGCAAGGGCGGTAATCCGGAGATCATTGAGTGAGTGACGAGAACAACAGCACGACCGGGAACAAGGCAGATGAAGTCGCCCCGGCTGATACCGGCAAGGATGAAGCTGCCGCTTCCGAGCAGGGTGATACGCCCGGGAAACAGGGCAGTCCGCTGGTAGAGAAGAGCGCGGCTTCTGCAACGCCCCTGCGCCGGTGGTGAAGAAAGGCTCTTCGCTCGTCGCCTGGTTGGCGCTGGTACTGGTGTTGGTGCTGGCTGCAGCAGCAGGCTGGACCGTGCAGCAGGGCATGCAGCGTGAGGCCGCGCTGGTGCAGCGCATTGAATCACTCGGCACTGAGCTGGCTCCTCCGGAGGTCGACCTGGATGGTCTCGAACGCAAGCTGCGCCAGCAAATAGATCGCAAATCCAAGCAATCCAGCGATGCTATCAGCCAGCAAAATGCCCAGCTGGACCAGCTTCGTGCCCAGATCCGCGACCAGCAGGAGCGCCTGGCATCCTTTAGCGCCAACGATCATGACGCCTGGCTGAGAGCGGAGGCCCAGTACCTGTTGCGGCTGGCCAGCCAGCGGCTCATCATGGCCCGTGATGTCGTGTCTGCCCAGGCCTTGCTGGGCAGTGCCGATAGCATTCTGGATGAATTGAACGATCCCACGCTCTACGATGTGCGGGCCGCCGTTGCCTCGGAACAGGCAGCACTGCGGGCCGTGCCCAAGGTGGATGTGGAGGGAATCTACCTGAGCCTGTCGGCCCTGATAGAACAGGCTGATTCGCTGGTGATCTTCCAGATGCAGGAAACCGAGGCGCAGCCCGAGGCCGAGCCCACTGAGGGCTGGCAGAGCCGCCTGGCCCGCGGCTATGAGGAAGCGGCACAGAAACTGTCGGACTATGTCGTGATCCGACGTCGGGACGTACCCATGCGGGCATTGATGGATCCGCAGTGGGAAGGGCTGGTACGCCAGAACCTGAGAATGTTGCTGGAGCAGGCCCAGGTGGCCCTTTTGTCAGGTAACCAGACGCTGTACACCGAGAGCCTGCAGCGTTCGCTGCACTGGGTAGAGCAGTTCTACGATTCTGATGAGGCGGCCGCGAAGGCGATGGCGCGAGAGATTCGCCAGCTCGAGCAGCGCACGGTACAGGTGACCATGCCCGATCTGACCCGCTCCCTGAAAGCACTGGATAAGGCCATGAAGGAAGCTATCGGGCAGGGAGAGGCGGGCTAAGTCATGCGCAAACTCTTTCTGCTCGCCCTGATCGCCCTACTGCTCGGTGTCGGTATTGTCGCCGTTATCGAGACTGATCCCGGTTATGTGTTGGTGGCCTACGGCAACTACACAGTAGAAACCAGCCTGTGGGTAGGCCTGGTGATTCTCGCCTTTTTCACCCTGGCCATTTATTTGTTGTTGCGCTTGCTCCGCCGGGTGGTGGGCGGACAGAACTCCCTCGCCAGCTGGTTGGGAGGCCGCCGTTCGCGCGCCTCTTCTCGCTTGACCACCCGCGGCATGATCAGTTTCATCGAGGGCAACTGGCAGCGTGCCCGCAGGCAGTTGCTGCGTGGCGCCAAAAATAGCGAAGCCCCGCTGATCAATTACCTGATGGCTGCCCGCGCCAGCTACCGACTAAACGAGCCCGACCAGATGCGTGAGTATCTCGGCGCCGCAGAAGAGGCCGAGGCCGAAGCGGGCATAGCGGTCGAGCTGACCCAGGCCGAGATGAAGCTGCATGCTGGGCAGTATGAGCAGGCCCTGGCTACCCTGGTGCGCGCCCGCCGCAACGCGAGCCGCCATCCCTACGTGCTGGACTTGTTGCACCGCGCCTATTACGGCCTCAAGGACTGGGGGCAATTGTTGGAATTGCTGCCGGAGTTGCGCAAGTACAAGGTGCTGGATGAGGCAGCGCTGAATACACTCGAGCGCGAAGTGTATATCGCGCTGTTGGCCGCACAGGCGGCCGGCGAAGACAGCGGCGATCAATTGCGCCGGGTGTGGCAGAAGGTCCCTTCTGCACTTAAACAGGATCCGGAAATTCTCAACCGCTACGTGGCAATGTTGGTCGCCGGTGGTCACGAGGCCGCTGCGGACAAGGTGATTGTGCGCGCACTGAAGCAAAACTGGCAGCCCAGCCTGGTCCGCCACTATGGCTATCTGGGCCTGGAGCAGCCCGCCCGTCAACTGGCCCAGGCCGAGAGCTGGTTGGCCAGTCACCCGCAGGATGCGCAGCTGCTGCTGTGCCTGGGTCGTCTCAGTGCCAGGGAAAAGCTCTGGGGCAAGGCGCGCGATTACTTGGAAAGCAGTTATCGCCTGGAGCGCTCAGCGGAAGTCTGTGCGGAATTGGGGAGGTTATTGCTCGCACTCGGCGAGCCAAAAGTGGCTGCTGCCTATCATCGCGAAGGTTTGCAAATCAGTCAGGGCGGGACCCTACCGGAGTTGCCCATGCCAGAGGCAACTCAGCCTCCGGCACGGCGTCAGGCCTGATTAGAGCGGGTATTTCTGGAAGACCAGTGAGGCGTTGGTGCCACCAAAGCCGAAGCTGTTCGACATCACGCGCACCAGGTCCACGTTGTCGTGGCGTTCGGTGGCAATGGGCAGACCTTCCGCTTCCGGATCCAGGTTTTCGATGTTGGCCGAAGCGGCGATAAATCCACGCTGTTGCATGAGCAGGGTATAAATTGCCTCCTGCACGCCGGCGGCGCCGAGGGAGTGCCCTGACAGCGACTTCGTAGAGCCGACCACCGGGATGCTGTCCATGTCGGCGTAGGCCTCTTTGACGGCTTTGAGTTCCTGGATGTCGCCCGCTGGCGTAGACGTGCCATGGGCGTTGATGTAATCCACGTTGCCCTCGACAGTGGACAGCGCCTGTTGCATGCAGCGTACAGCGCCCTCGCCAGAGGGGGCGACCATGTCGTAGCCATCCGAGGTGGCGCCATAGCCGACTACTTCTGCGTAAATTTTTGCACCCCGCGCCAGGGCGTGATCCAGCTCTTCCAGAACCAGCATGCCGCCACCGCCGGCAATTACAAAGCCGTCGCGGTCCGCATCGTAGGCGCGCGAGGCGCGCTCGGGGGTTTCGTTGTATTTGGTGGAGAGCGCGCCCATGGCATCAAACAGGCTGCTCAGGGTCCAGTGCAGTTCCTCACCGCCGCCGGCAAATACGATGTCCTGCTTGTTGAGCTGGATTTGCTCCATGGCGTTGCCGATGCAGTGCGCACTCGTGGAGCAGGCCGAGGAAATGGAGTAGTTCACGCCCTTGATCTTAAAGGGGGTGGCCAGACAGGCTGACACGGTGCTGCCCATGGTCTGGGTGACCCGGTATGGGCCCACCCGGCGCAAGCCGCGCTCACGCAAAATATCCGCAGCTTCAGTCTGGCTGGCAGAGGAGGCGCCGCCGGAGCCGGCGATAATGCCGGTGCGCACGTTGGATACCTGCTCTTCAGTTAAGCCAGCGTCTTCAATGGCCTGCTGCATGGAGATGTAGGCATATGAGGCGGCATCGCCCATAAACCGCAGCTGCTTGCGGTCGATCAGGGATTTGATGTCGATGTCCGGGGAGCCGGCGACATGGGAGCGCATGCCCATGTCGATATGTTCCTGGCGAGTGCTAATGCCCGATTTGCCCTCGTACAGTGCCTGCGCAACTGTCTCGGCATCATTGCCCAGGCAAGACACAATGCCCAGGCCGGTAACTACAACGCGTCTAGTCATTGCTTTAGAAAGACTCCGTGGATTGGAAAAGGCCGACCCGCAGGTCGCTTGCTGTATAAATTTCACGGCCGTCTACGGAAACACTGCCGTCGGCGATACCCATCACCAGTTTGCGTTCGATGACGCGCTTCATGTTGATGTTATAGACCACTTTGCTGGCGGTCGGGAGAATTTGGCCGGTAAACTTCACTTCGCCACAGCCCAGAGCGCGGCCGCGGCCCGGATTGCCGCGCCAGCCCAGGAAAAAGCCGACCAGCTGCCACATGGCATCAAGGCCCAGGCAGCCCGGCATTACCGGGTCGGACGGGAAGTGGCAGTCGAAAAACCACAGGTTCGGATTGATGTCGAGCTCGGCGACAATCTCGCCCTTGTCGAACTCGCCGCCCTCGGAGCTGATATGGGTGATGCGGTCAAGCATCAGCATATTGTCCACCGGCAACCGGGCATTGCCTTCGCCAAAGAGCTCTCCGTGGCCGCAGGCTACCAATTCGTCCTTGGCGTACGCGCTTTTTCCAGTCATGTTGTTTCCAGGCTAATTAGGTCCGTCGCCCGTTGCGGGCTGGGAAGCGTGCCCATTCTAATAGTTGCGGGCCACAAGTCCAGCCTAGGCGACTGTCGGGAGTGGCTTGCAGGGACTGCTTTGGTTACTATGTTTGAATAGTGGTGCTCTCGCAGAGGTTTCATTATTTCTGCAGGCAGGTCGATTTCCAAGTTTCACTTCAAGGATTGAACATGTTGACTCCCGTTCTTCTGTCCGGCGGCGTGGGCAGCCGGTTGTGGCCCGTGTCGCGCGAGGCCCATCCCAAGCAGTTCCAGCCCCTGGCTGGTGAACTGTCCATGCTGCAGGAGACTCTGCGGCGCACCTCAGGCCTGGAGGCGACCGCCCCCCTGGTGGTGTGTAATGAAGATCACCGCTTCATGGTGGCCGAGCAGTTGCGCCAGGTGGATTTGCGGGCTAGCGCGCTGATTCTCGAGCCCGCGGGCCGCAATACGGCACCGGCGGTGGCCCTGGCTGCCCTGCGTGCGGTGCAGGATGACCCTGAGGCGCTGTTGCTGGTCTTGCCTGCTGACCACGTGATACAGGACGTGGCTGCCTTCTCTGCGGCAGTGTCGCATGCTATTCCTCTGGCCCAGCAAGGGCGGCTGATGACCTTTGGTGTGGTACCCGCCAGCCCCGAGACCGGCTACGGTTATATCAAGTGTGGCGACGCCCTGGGTGATGAGCTATACGACCTCGAGCGTTTTGTCGAAAAGCCTGACCTGGATACCGCGAAAACCTACGTCGAGAGTGGCAGCTACCTGTGGAACAGCGGTATGTTCCTGCTCCGCGCCGATGCTTATCTCGCTGAACTGGGTGAGCACAATCCCGCCATGCGCACCGCCTGTGAGCAGGCCATGGCCAGCGCGGCGACAGACATGGATTTTGTGCGGCCAGATGCGGAAGCTTTCGCGGCCTGCCCAAGCGACAGCATTGATTACGCGGTGATGGAAAATACCCGCCTGGGTGGCGTGGTGTCGCTGGACTGTGGTTGGAGCGATGTCGGCGCCTGGTCGGCACTGTGGGACGTCCACCCCGGCGACGAGCGTGGCAATGTGGTGCAGGGCGATGTGATGATCGATAACTGCGATAACAGCTACTTCCGCAGTGAATCGCGTCTGGTGGCAGCCACCGGCGTAGAAAACCTGGTTGTGGTGGAGACCGCCGATGCCGTGCTGGTGGCTGAGCGCGACAAGGTCCAGGATGTTAAGAACATTGTCGCTCGACTCAAGACAGAAGGGCGCCCCGAGCACAGCCTGCACCAGTGCGTATACCGCCCCTGGGGTTGCTATGAAAGCCTGATCGTCTCGGATCGTTTTCAGGTGAAGCGCATTACGGTGAACCCCGGTGAGCGTCTGTCACTGCAATTGCACCACCACCGTGCCGAGCACTGGATAGTGGTCAGTGGCACGGCGGAAGTCACCTGCGAAGATAAAGTTTTCATGCTGGGCGAGGATGAGTCGACTTACATCCCGCTCGGCCACAAGCATCGCCTCGCCAACCCCGGGCGCATTCCGCTCGAACTGATTGAAGTGCAGACCGGCACCTATCTGGGTGAGGATGATATTGTAAGATTTGACGATCAATACGGCCGCAGTGATTAGGTCTTTTCAAGGAGAATCAGGATGATCAAGAAGTGTCTCTTTCCCGTGGCAGGGTACGGCACCCGGTTTTTGCCCGCGACAAAGAGCATGCCCAAGGAAATGCTGCCCATCGTGAACAAGCCGTTGGTGCAGTATGGGGTTGAGGAAGCCATAGAGGCCAACATGACGACCTGTGCGTTCGTCACCGGTCGCGGCAAGCGCGCCATTACCGACCATTTCGATATCAGCTATGAGCTCGAACACCAGATATCCGGCACCGGTAAAGAGGCCTATCTGGGGAGTATTCGCTCGGTGCTCGATAAGGGCGTGTTTACCATGGTCCGCCAGCGCGAGATGAAGGGCCTGGGACACGCGATTCTTACCGGCCGCTCGCTGGTGGGAAATGAGCCTTTCGGCGTCCTGTTGTCAGACGATTTGTGCCTCAATGCCGAGGGCATGGGCGTACTTTCGCAAATGGCCGAGCTCTACCACCAGTTCCGCTGTTCCATCGTCGCCATCCAGGAAGTGCCCATGGACGAGGTGCATAAGTATGGCGTGATCAAGGGTGAAAATCTGCGCGACAGCATTTACCGGGTCGACGACATGGTGGAAAAGCCGGCCCAGGAAGACGCTCCTTCCAATCTGGCGATTATCGGTCGCTATATCCTCACTCCGGATATCTTTGAGATTCTCGAGGAAACGCCCCCGGAGCCAACGGTGAGATTCAGCTGACCGATGCCTTGCAGACCCAGGCCAAGCGTGGCCTGGTCATGGCCTACAAGTTCAAAGGCCAGCGCTTTGACTGCGGCTCCGTGCCCGGGTTTGTCGAAGCGACCAATCACGTTTACGAAAACTACTACGGCAAGGACTGAGGCCAGCGTTGTGAGCGAAATTACCTGTTTCAAGGCCTACGATGTTCGTGGTCGGGTGCCCGATCAACTCAACGAAGATATCGCTCGCCGCATTGGTCGGGCCTACGCAGAGGTCATCAAGCCCAAGCGCGTTGTGGTCGGTCACGATATCCGCCTGTCCAGCGAAGCTATTAAGGCGGCGCTCAGCGAGGGGCTCATGGAACAGGGTGTCGATGTTTACGACATCGGCATGTGCGGCACCGAGGAAATCTACTTCGCTACCTCCCATGCCAATATGGACGGGGCATCGTGGTGACCGCCAGCCACAATCCCAAGGACTACAACGGCATCAAGTTTGTGCGCGAGGAGTCCAAGCCGATCTCTGCAGACAGCGGCCTGGGAGAGATCAAGGCGTTGGCGGAGCAGAATGATTTCACAGCGGCGGCGGAGCGCGGTCAGCTGCAGCCGCTGGACACGGCCGGCGCTTATGTCGAGCACCTGCTGTCATATGTTGATGTGAGCAAGCTCAAGCCCCTGAAAATTGTGGTGGATGCAGGCAATGGCGGCGCAGGCCGGGTTGTCGACCTGCTCGAGCCGCATTTACCGTTTGAGTTCATCAAGCTGCATCATGAGCCCGATGGCAATTTCCCTAATGGCATTCCCAACCCGTTGTTGCCCGAAAACCGCGCCGCCACAATCGCCGCGGTCAAGGAGCACGGCGCCGACCTGGGTATTGGCTGGGACGGCGATTTTGATCGCTGCTTTTTTTACGATGAAAACAGCGAATTTATCGAGGGCTACTACGTGGTCGGCCTGCTCGCCGAGGCCTTCCTGAAGCTTGAGCCCGGCGCCAAGATCGTTCACGACCCACGCCTGACCTGGAACACGGTAGATCAGGTGTTGGCGTCTGGCGGCCAGCCGGTGCTGACCAAGTGCGGCCACGCCTTCATCAAGGAGCGAATGCGCTCCGAGAACGCGGCCTACGGCGGCGAGATGAGTGCCCACCACTACTTCCGTGACTTCGCCTACTGCGACAGTGGCATGATTCCCTGGCTGCTGGTCACCGACCTGATCAGCACCACGGGTAAGCCCCTGAGCACCATGGTGTCGGAGCGCATGGCGGCCTACCCCTGTTCCGGCGAGATCAACCGATCAGTCGACGATGCCAAGGCGGTGCTGGCCACAGCGGAAGCCACCTATGGCGATCAGGGTGAGGTTGATCACACCGATGGCGTGAGCGTCGATTGCGGCAGCTGGCGCTTTAATCTGCGGATGTCCAACACTGAGCCTGTCGTGCGGCTCAACGTTGAGTCGCGGGGCGATGTTGCACTGATGGAGTCCAAGACTGCTGAGCTGCTTGCTTTGATCGAGGGCTAGGGGTTAAGGCTAGCCGCAGTGCTCATTACCGTTTTCCGCCCCATATTTGGTAGTAGGTATGACCTGAGTCTATTCAGCAGCCGGAACAGAGCACCGCTGCCGGGTTTGGGATGCTTGCACGCTAGTCGTAACGTCACTGGATAGAGGCGGGCGGAACGGCCACAAAGCTCCGCTCCGGCAGTTCCGGCAGCTCCGGTCGCGGCGTAACTCGGAGTAGGAATTGCAGCGCAATTCCAAAACACTCCTCAAACACCCACCACGAAAAGCCCTGCGCTGCCTCCCGCTGCGCAAAAAGCGTGGCCTGATGGTTCCGTCCACCTCTACCCAGTGACGTTGCTCTGGTCTGTTCTCTGAGCAAATAACGCGCCGTCTTTTACACGCAAGCCTGCTTGGCGTTTAGCTTGATCGGAGCCATGCCGGCGGGCGATAGGGTTTTCGAGCCATCAGGCCGTGCTTATGTTTTGCAGAAGCAGCGAAGGGCTTTCCGCAGGGAGTGTTTGAGGCGTGCCTGAGGATTGCAAAGCAATCCCACGCCGAGTTGCCCTGCGGCCGTAGCTGCTGGTGCAAACATACGGCCGCGAGGAAACGCTATCGCCCGTCGGCAGGGCGGATAGCCGGAAATGGCCTAGTCCTGCGCTTTCTGCCAGGCAGCAATCAAGCGGTCGGTGGCAGGATCCATCGCAGCGTTGGTGCTCTCGCCCGCCATGATGCGGAGAATCTGGACACCGATTTCCTTGCCCAGCTCGACACCCCATTGGTCAAAGGAGTTGATGCCCCACATGACGCCGCTGCAATACGTGCGGTGCTCGTACAGGGCAATAAGGGCGCCCAGGGTCGTTGGTGTGAGGGCTTCCATTGTGATTACGGAGTTCGGTCGGTTGCCCTGCATAGCCAGGTGAGGTGCCAGTTCCTCCGCTCGCGCTGGGTCGACACCACGCTCGACCAGTGACGCGTGCGCCTCCTGCAGCGAGCGGCCCACCATCATGGTGCGGCTCTGGGCCAGGCAATTGGCGACCAGGCGGCGGTGTTGCTCGGTCATGCCCGTGTGGGTGGTCAGCGGCAGGATGAAATCGGTCGGGCACAGTTCGGTGCCCTGGTGGAGTAGCTGGTGGAAAGAGTGCTGGCCCATGGTGCCCGCTGAGCCCCACAGCACCGGCCCCGTGGCGTGGTCCACAGGCTGGCCAGATTTGCTCACGCCTTTGCCGTTACTCTCCATGGTGAGTTGCTGGAGAAAGTCCGGGAAGCGCTGTAGCGCGTTGTCGTAGGGCAGGACGACGTGATTGCCGGCGCCAAAGAAATTGCAGTACCACACCTCCAGCAGGCTGAGCAGTACGGGTAGATTCTGCTCCAGCGGTGCCTCGGCGAAGTGCTGGTCCATGGCGGCAGCGCCTGCCAGGAACTGTTCAAAGTTGTCCCAACCCACGGCGATGGCGCAGGACAGGCCGACGGCTGACCACACCGAGTAGCGGCCACCGACCCAGTCCCACATGGGCAGGCAATTGTCGGCGTCAATGCCGAACTCGGTTGCGGCCTCGAGGTTGGTGGTAATGGCCAGGAAATGCATGGCCAGGTCGGCCTCGCTGGCGCCGGCGTTGAGCATCCACTCGCGGGCCACCAGGCTGTTGGTCAGAGTTTCCTCGGTGCGGAAGGACTTGGAGCAGACAATAAACAGGGTGGTGTCCGGGTTCAGGTCCCGCAGGGTGTTTTGTAAATCGGCCGGGTCCACGTTGGCCACGTAGTGGCAGGCCACGTCGCCCTGGAAGGGGCGCAGTGCTTCGGTGACGAGGCGCGGCCCGAGATCAGAGCCTCCGATGCCAATGTTGACCACGTCGGTAATGACGGCGCCACTGAAGCCCAGGTGCTGGCTGTTGTTGAGGCGCTCGGCCCAGTCGCGCATGGTGGCTCGGCTGCGTTGTACTTGTGCCAGTTTGTCTTCCAGGCCGGGTGCGCTGGTCGCGCGCAGCAGGCTGTGCAGTGCCGGTCGCGCCTCGGTGTTGTTGACCTCAGTGCCATCGAGCAGGGCCGTGGCTGCGTGCTCCAGATCCGCCTCGCGAGCCAGGGTGTAGAGCGCCGCGAGGGCGGTGTCATCGAGCAGGTGCTTGCTGTAGTCGAGCGTGATGCCCGCAGCATCCAGGATGTATCGCGAGGCGCGCTCAGGGTCGGTTGTGAATAAGTCGTTGACTGAGCTGTCGCTCATCGCCAGCGCCATATCAGAGAGCTTCCCAAAGCTGGGAAGTTGCGAAAGAAGGGTAGCAGCCATTGCCGTCGTCCTTGTTGTTAGTGCGGCGAGTGGTTGTAGGCAGCTTTGTGGTTGTAGGAATGCTGCGATGGGGCCTTGAGTATAAAAACAGGCGCCCGCGGACGCAATCTAAATCAGTGATCCCGGTCGATTGAGAGCGCCGTTACCGCTGCCAGCGCAGTGCGCGCCGCATTGTCTTGCAGCTCTTCGAGGTTAGCCAATGCCATGTCGTGATAGCGCTTGGCTTCCGAGCGGGTGTAGTCAAGCGCGCCGCAGCGCTGTACGGCAGCCAGCACCTGGTCGATATCCTCGGCCGTCTTTTCGGAAATCGCCTTGCGCACCAGGGTCTGCTCTTCTGCGGTCCCGTGCTCCAGGGTGTAGATGAGGGGCAGCGTCGGTTTACCTTCAGTGAGATCGTCGCCGACATTTTTACCCATGGTGGCCGGGTCCCCTTCGTAGTCGAGCACGTCGTCGATCATCTGGAAGGCAATGCCGAGGTTCAGACCGAAATCGTGCATGGCCTGCCGCCGGTCGTCGTCACAGCCGCTAAGTACTGCCGCACCGTAACAGCCTGCAGCAAACAGGATGGCGGTTTTACGAGTGATGACCTCCAGATACTGGGCTTCGGTCGTATTTGCATCGCCGGCCCTGACCAGTTGCAGTACTTCGCCCTCAGCGATAGTGTTGGTGGTATCAGCCATCTGCCGCAGAATGTCCATGTCCGCCAGCTCTACCATGAGCTGGAACGCCCGGGTATAGAGGAAGTCGCCTACCAGAACAGATGGTGCGTTACCAAACTCCGCGTTGGCGGTGGGCCGGCCGCGGCGCAGGCTGGAGATATCGACCACATCGTCGTGGAGCAGGGTGGCGGTGTGAATGAATTCGATCACCGCGGCAAATTTAATGTGGTCCTGCTGGCAAGGACCCAAGGCCGCTGCACTCAACAGCACCAGCAGTGGGCGCAGGCGCTTGCCGCCGGCGTCGACAATGTAGTGGCCGATATTCTCGACCATGCCCACGTCCGAGTGGAGCTGTTCAACAATCAGTTGGTTGACCTGCTCGAACTCAGAGGCCACGGCGGCGCGTATGTTTTGCATATAGATGAAGCAACAAGAAATGGCCCGGGCATGCTAGGGCCAGCCCCACCCCTGTCAAGCGCACGGCGGCAGAGGTCCCGGCCAGCGCAAGCTATTGTTTTTAGCCAATAATTAACCCTTGCGAGGGTGGGTGGTTTTCAGTAAAATCGCCGCCCTCTGACTCCTGCTGCACCCTATGGGTTGCCGCAGATGCTTTAACCAACTGTTTGTGCCTGGCTCTGCCCCCTTGATTTATAAGGGTTTTTTCCAAATGCGAGCAGGCTAATTAAACGGAGTGCAATATGTACGCAGTAATCGAAGCCGGTGGTAAGCAGCACCGCGTAGTTGAGGGCGAAACCCTCAAGCTGGAAAAAATTGAAGCCGCCACTGGCGAAACTGTCGAGTTCGACAAGGTTCTGCTGGCCGGCGCAGGCGAAGACGTCAAAATTGGCACCCCCGTCGTAGACGGCGCCAAGGTCACCGCTGAAGTGGTTGCCCACGGTCGCCATAAGAAAGTGAAAATTGTTAAGTTCAACCGTCGTAAGCACCATCGGAAAGAAACTGGCCACCGCCAGTGGTTCACCGAAGTGAAAATCACTGGTATTTCGGCGTAAACAGGAGGGTTTGAAGAATGGCTCATAAAAAAGCTGGTGGTAGTACCCGTAACGGACGCGATTCCGAGAGTAAACGCCTTGGCGTCAAGCGCTACGGCGGTCAGGAAGTCCTGGCAGGCAACATTCTCGTGCGTCAACGTGGCACCAAGTTCCACGCCGGTGAAAACGTAGGCATGGGCAAGGATCACACTCTGTTTGCCCTGCAAAACGGCAAAGTAGAGTTTGTTACCCGCGGTCCAAAGAACCGCAAGTTCGTTCAGGTGGTGAGCGCCTGATCGCACTGACGCGATATGCACCAAAAAGCCTCGTCAAATGACGGGGCTTTTTTTTATCTTTCAAAGAAGTAATGAGCGCACCTTCAGTGACTGTGCGGTGAGCAGCAAGAAACTACGCTATCCTGCTGCTTTTGCCGCACTCGAGCGACGCGGCAGAGACTGGTTTACCGATGGACTGTATGAAGCAGGGATGCCGATTATAAGCCTCCATGGACGGGTTCACGGCGGGTCCAGCGGTAAACCAATCTTTGCCGGGGCGCACGGAACTAGCGCACCGGAGCAACCAAGATGAAGTTTGTAGACGAAGCGAACATCACAGTACATGCAGGCAAGGGCGGCAATGGTGCCCTGAGTTTTCGCCGTGAGAAGTACATCGCCAAAGGCGGCCCCGATGGGGGCGATGGCGGGGACGGCGGGAGCGTGATCCTGGAGGGGGATAACAACCTCAACACCATGGTCGACTACCGTTTTGTTCGCACTTACAAGGCAGAGCCCGGCCAGGCCGGCCAGGGCCGTAACTGCACCGGCAAGAGCGGCGATGACCTCGTGCTCAAAGTGCCCGTGGGCACGACGGTGCTGGACGAAGATACCGGTGAGATTCTCGGTGACATCCAGGCGGATGGTCAGCAGCTGAAGGTGGCCCAGGGTGGTTACCACGGCCTGGGAAATACCCGTTTCAAATCCAGTACCAACCGCGCACCGCGGCAGACGACGCCCGGCAGCGACGGTGAGATCCGCTCGCTGAAACTCGAGCTGAAAGTGTTGGCGGATGTGGGCCTGCTCGGCCTCCCTAATGCCGGCAAGTCCACCTTTATTCGCGCGGTGTCCTCCGCCAAGCCCAAAGTGGCTGATTACCCCTTCACCACTCTGGTGCCCAACCTCGGCGTCGTTAAAGTCGAGGCTCATCGCAGTTTTGTGGTGGCCGATATCCCCGGTCTGATTGAGGGTGCCTCGGAAGGTGCCGGGCTTGGTATCCGCTTCCTTAAGCACCTGACCCGCAACCGAATTCTGCTGCACATCGTAGATATGGCGCCCTATGACGGCGTGGAACCGGCAGATGCTGCACTGGCGATTGCCGGTGAGCTCGGACGCTTCAGTCCGACACTGGCCGAGCGCGAGCGGTGGTTGGTGCTCAACAAGACCGACCTGGTAGATGCCGAGACGTTCGCCGAACGCAAAGCCAAAGTGCTTGAGGCACTGGACTGGCAGGGCCCTGTTTACGAGATCTCAGCGATCAAGAGCGAGGGTACCGACCGCCTGTGTGGCGACCTCATGGCCTACCTGGAAGAGCTGCGTGAGCGCGAGGCGGCTGACCCCGAGCTGGCGCTGGCGGATGTGGAGTTGCAGCACCGCATGCAGGACGAGGCGCGCCAGCGCATTGAAGAGCTGCGCAGTCAGCGCCGCCGCGGACCTGATGCCGATGCCGATGCCAATGCCGAGGATGGCGACGATTGGGACGAAGATGACTATGACGTGGATGTTGAGTACGTACCCTGAATGACGAATAGAGCCGAGATAAGCGCCAGCCGTCGCTGGGTCGTCAAGGTCGGCAGTGCGCTGCTGACGGACGACGGCCGCGGCCTCGACGAGAACATGATCCGCACGCTTGTGGCGCAGCTGGCACAGTTGCGGGCCAGCGGCTGCGAAGTGGTGCTGGTGTCCAGCGGCGCCGTGGCTGCCGGCATTGTGCGCCTGGGAATGAGTGCCCGCCCACAGCTGCTGCACGAGTTGCAGGCCGCCGCCGCTGCCGGGCAATCGGTACTGGTACAGGCCTATGAGAACGCCTTCGCTGAACATGACATTATCTCCGCCCAGGTGTTGCTGGGGCACGACGATATCATTGCGCGCGATCGCTACCTGAATGCTCGTGGCACGCTTAAAACCCTGCTTGGCCTTGGCGTAGTGCCCGTGGTGAATGAGAACGACACCGTGGTGACTGACGAAATTCGCTTTGGCGACAACGATACGCTGGGTGCACTGGTGGCCAACCTGATCGACGCCGATGCGCTGTTGTTGCTGACTGATCAGCAGGGCTTGTACCGCGAAGACCCTCGGCAGAACCCCGCAGCGGAGTTGGTACAGAGCAGCGACGTCAATGCGCCGGAGCTGGATGCCATGGCCGGGGAAGGCGGTGCACTGGGCCGTGGCGGTATGGTGACCAAGCTGCGGGCCGCGCGCGTCGCTGCGCGGTCCGGTACGGAAACCGTGATTGCCGGCGGCCGCGTTGAGGATGTGATTGCGCGGGTGACTGCTGGCGATAATATCGGAACCTGGTTGCGGACCGGGAAGCAGCCGCAGAATGCGCGCAAACAATGGCTGGCCTCAATGGTTCAGGTGCGCGGCAGTCTGGCGCTGGATGATGGCGCTGTGCGGGTACTGCGCGAGTCAGGCCGCAGCCTTTTGCCTGTGGGCGTGCGCGGCGTGCAGGGTGATTTCCAGCGCGGCGACATGGTGTCCTGTCGCGACAGTGAAAACCGGGAAATTGCCCGTGGGCTGGTGAATTACAGTGCTGTTGAAACCCGCCAGATCATGGGTTCTGCGTCCAGCGAGATCGAGGGAATTCTGGGCTACACCGGTGGCGAGGAGCTCGTGCACCGGGATAATCTGGTGATTAACTGAATCGGTGAGACGACTTAGCCGTCCGCCAGCATGCCCCAGTCTTCGGCGGGGTTGAGTGACAGACGCACGTTGTCGATCAGGCGAGTGCTGCCCAGTCGGGCCGCGGCCAGAATGGCTATCTCTTCACTGTATTCAGTGACTGCGCGCAGGGTGCGGGCATCGCGAATGGCAAAATAATCCGGCTCAAACCCGGCCTGCAGCAGCTTCATACGGGCGTGGGATTCCAGTTGCAGGAAATTATCGAAACCGCAGGCAATGGCTTCGCGGCAATTGTTCAGAGTCTCGTGCAGTAGCGGTGCGATCTCGCGCTCGACGCCGGTCAGGTAACCATTGCGCGAGCTCATGGCAAGGCCATCCTCGTCGCGGCGCGTCGGAACGCCGACAACCTTCACCGGCATACACAGGTCGCGAACCATCTTGCGAACAATCGACAGCTGCTGGAAATCTTTCTCGCCAAAAGCCGCCACGTCCGGCTGGACGATGTTGAACAGCTTGTTGACCACCGTGGTTACGCCGTCGAAGTGGCCCGGGCGACTGCTTCCGCAGAGTGTGTCACCGAGATCGGGCACCTGGACGACGGTCTGGGCGGCCATGCCCTCGGGGTAAATGTCTTCCACGCCGGGGCGTACAAAACCTGGGCGCCTTCGCTGAACAGCTTTTCTTTGTCGGCGGCCATGGTGCGGGGGTAGGCATCCAGATCTTCGTTGGCGCCAAATTGGAGAGGATTGACGAAAATGCTGACGACGACAATGTCGCAGAGCGTCCGCGCTTTGCGGACCAGATCGAGGTGACCCTCATGCAGATTGCCCATGGTGGGCACAAAGGCAATGGTCTGGCCTTCGCGGCGCAGTTTCCCGAGCGCAGCCTGCAGTTGGGCGGCATTGTTGTAAGTTCGCATATCTAACCCTCTACCACGCGGTGGGTGGTGATGCTAAACCAGCAAATAACACTCACTGAATTCCCCTAAAGCTTGTGCAGCTTTTGAGGGCAGGCAAGTATGCCCCATGCCCCAAGTGTGGGCAATGGGGATTTATGAAAAATTCACGCCGTTTGTTACTTTAGGAAGCGTTCTTTTGTAACAAATGGGTATATGGATCACAAAAAATCGAAAGCGAGGTGGGTTTTTGTGCACCAAAACGGTGCAGTAAATCAGCTGTAGCTGTGCTCTTCGCGAGGGTATTGGCCGGCTTTTACCGCCTGCACAAAGGCTTGCAGGGCGCCCTGGATGGTGGTTTGTCCGTCCATGAAGTTTTCCACGAAGCGCGCCGTGTGTTCGGACAGGCCAAGCAGGTCGTGCATCACCAATACCTGGGCGTCAGTGCCAGCGCCAGCGCCAATGCCAATGACTGGAATATCGAGCTTTTCGCTGATGTCTGTCGCCAGGTGGGAGGGAATACACTCCAGCACCAGCAGGCTGGCGCCGGCGTCCTGAATCTCTACCGCGTCAGCAAGAATCGACTTGGCTTCCTTGGGGGTGCGGCCCTGAACCTTGAAACCGCCAAACTGGTTGACAGACTGGGGGGTGAGGCCGAGGTGGGCACAGACTGGAATACCGCGCTCCACCAGCATACTGATACTGTCCGACAGCCAAGTGCCGCCCTCCATTTTGACCATTTGCGCGCCCGCCTGCATGAGGGCTGTGGCGTTGGCCATCGTCTGCTCGGGGGTGGTGTAGCTCATGAAAGGCATGTCGGCGATTACCAGTGAATCTGGCTGGGCGCGGCACACGCACTCGGTGTGATAGGCCATGTCATCGACAGTGACCGGGATGGTGCTGTCGTGTCCTTGCAGGACCATGCCGAGGGAATCACCCACGAGAATAGTTTCAGCGCCGGCCTCGCTAACAAGTCGCGCAAAGGTGGCGTCGTAGGCGGTGATGCAGACGAACTTCTCGCCGGCGGCTTTCATCTTGTCCAGGGTGCTGGTGGTTACCTTGGCCATGGCGCAGACTATCCAAAAAATGTTGGGTTGAAATAATGGCGGCCACTGCGGATATCCAGCATGTAGTCCACCAGGTGTCCATAGTCCCGCTCGCCGTTGGCCAGGTCGATCTCACTGGCATTCACGATTAGCAGGGGGGCGCCATCGTAATATAGAAAGAACTCACTGTACACTTCGTTCAGACGCTCCAGATAATCCCTATCGATGGCCTGTTCGGCGGGGATTCCACGCTGATCAATTCGCGATTGCAGCACGTCAGTGGACGCCTGCAGATAAATGACCAGATCGGGTTTAGGGGCATCGATGGTCAGTTGCTGATACACCTTTTCATAGAGCTGGAACTCTTCTCTGTCCAGATTGATACGTGCAAACAGTGGGTCTTTCTCGATCAGGAAGTCCGCCACTCGAACGGGCTCGAAGATGTCAGCCTGGCGCAGGTCCTGGAGTTTTTGTGCCCGCTGGAACAGAAAGAATAGTTGGGTGGCGAGGGCGGCCTGCTGGCGATTGCGATAAAACTTCTCAAGAAACGGGTTCTGCTCCGCCTCCTCGAGCAAGGTCTGGTAGTTGAACGTGGCTGCCAGGCGTTTGGTTAGCGTGGTCTTGCCGACCCCAATAGGGCCCTCGACGGCGATGTAGGCGGGCGGGTTGCGCCCCTTCAGGTCGATCTTGATGGCCGGGTCTCCGAATCTGGGCCTGCATTGTCCGGGGCGATAGTCAGTTCTGTGCGAACCAGTTCACCCCTGGGACATCGGCCTAGTAATGTATCAAGTTCGCGGCCGTCCGGCAGCATCATTTTTGGTGGCGCGATGTCGGCCAGTGGTTGCAGCACGAAGTCGCGCTCTGTCATGCGCGGGTGAGGGACCTGCAGACGCTGTTCGTCGATCGTTTGCTCGCCATAGAGCAGCATATCTAGATCGAGGGTCCGCGCCCCCCAGCGCTCGGTACGCAGGCGCCCCTGCTGGTTTTCAATGGCCTGTAGCGCGTCCAGAAGTGCGATGGGGGTGAGGGTTGTATCGATACGGACGACGGCATTCAGATAGTCCGGTTGCTCGCCGGGGCCCACGGCTTTGCTGCGGTAGGCGAGCGAACTGGCGATCAACTGACTGTCAGGAAGTTTGGCCAGAGCCATGACGGCCTGGCGCAATTGGGTCAGGGGCTGGGCCAGATTACTGCCCAGGGCGATATAGGTGCGAATCATTCGCTCTTGTTGCTGCGCCGACGGCGCGGGCGTCGGCGGCGACGCGGCCCGTCGCGTTCTGGCTGTCGGTGCCGGTCTTGCGGTGCCAGGTGTTGGTACTGGGTCCAGAACTCACCGAGGCCATCGGTTTCCTCCCCGGCCTGTTCGCGCAGCAGCAGGAAATCGTAGGCGGCCCGGAATCGGCGATGCTCCACCAGCTCCGCCGCCTTTTTCCCCTGGCGCTTTTTGAGACGCAGCTGAAATTCCCAGATCTCGCGCATGGGCTGGCTGAAGCGGCGCGGAATCGATACGAATTGAACCGCTTCGGCAATGGTTTGCTGGGCTGCGCTGTGCATGGCAGGCATGGGCGGCTCGCCCCGGGCCTCAAGTTGGCTGGCCAGGCGACTGGCCACGGGCCACAGCAGCGCGGCGAGCAGGAAGGCGGGGGTAACCGGTTTGTCCTGGGCGATGCGCTCGTCAGTATTGGCCATGGCGGCTCGTACGAGGGCGAGGTAGTGCTCATCCTCCAGCAAAAGCTCGCTCGTTTCCGGAAACAGGAACTGGAGCAGGTCGTGGCGTAGCAGTTGTTCCAGGGTGGCCGCCGCGTAGCCGGACAGGAACAATTTGAGAAACTCATCAAACAGGCGGGCGGCGGGAATGTCTCGCAGCAGGTGGGCGCATTCGGGGATGGCGGCTGCGGTGTCGCTGTCGATACCAAAGTCGAGTTTGGCGGCGAAGCGAACAGCCCTCAGCATGCGTACCGGGTCTTCCCGAAAGCGCACCTGCGGATCGCCAATAATGCAGATATGGCGCTTTTCCAGGTCTTCCAAGCCGTGTACGTGATCGTAAACCTCGAACGTACCGGCATCATAGTAAAGCGCGTTGACCGTGAGGTCGCGACGCACTGCATCTTCTTCCAGGGTGCCGTAGACGTTGTCTCGCAGCAGCATGCCGCTGGCGGACTGTCGCGAGTGGTTGCCGCTGTTGGCTCGGGCGTCTGCTTCGCCGTTGTCGTGGTGGCCGCGGAACGTGGTGACCTCGATGATCTCGCGTCCGAAGCGCACGTGGACGATACGGAAGCGACGGCCGATGATGCGCGAGTTGCGAAACAACTGGTGCACTTCCTCTGGGGTGGCGTCGGTGGCAATGTCGAAGTCTTTGGGGTGGCCGCCAAGTAGCAGATCGCGCACGGCGCCGCCGACCAGATAGGCCTGGTGGCCCTGGCCGCGCAGGCGCGACATGACCTTCAGTGCGCTGTCGCTGATGTGCTTGCGGGAAATACAGTGTTGATCCCTGGGGATTACGTTCAAGCCAATTCTGCCTGTATCAGGGGGTGGTAACTGGCGCGCAGTCTATCACAAGGTTGCTGTTGGTCGGTTTTCAAAAGGGGAAATGAATAATGGGGAAAACAGAGTTTTCCCCATCCAGGTCTCACATCGAGAGTTATTATTATTTCTAAGGTGCTGTTATTTTTATAGACACTTATCAAAACATGGTTTTGTTAAATGCCCAATCGCTCATAACTGTAAAAAGTTACAACCAAGGCAAAGGCCGACAATATCGCTAGCCAAACCCTACCTGTGGGATTTTATTGTTATGAAATTGAAGGGGAAGAAGTTCTTCCCCATCCAGGTCCATAGTGATAAGTATTATTGTTATTAACGCATCTGTTATTTTTATTGGTGATGCGCGCCTTAAACTGCAGTTGCTGTGCCAGCTTTTGAAATAATGTTTAAAAACAATGACTTAGTTTTTTTTAGTGAAGGCTATGATACCCCTTTCATCCGTGTTTGTTACCTTAATACCCCGGCATTCGTAACCACATAGGGGTAGGGTAACGTTACGTTTCAGGACTGAGCGGCGGTTTTTCTGCGTCGAGGGGTGTTACCCGCCTTGCTTCTGGGGATGCCAAAGCGCTGGCGACGCTCCCAGAGACACTTTCGACTGACCCCGAGCTTCTGTGCCAGCTCGGTCTCGCTCATCGAGTCCTGGTGCTCCAGGACGAAGCGCTGGAAGTAGTCTTCCAGGGAGAGGTCTTCCTGGGGTTCGCTGGCTGATCTGGTGCGGGGAGCAGGGGTGGCAGCAATGCCCTCCTGGCCGCGAATGCGATTGATGTTCACCAGCTCCAGATCGATACCCAGGCTTTCGTTGTCGATTTCGGTGCCACTACTGAGGACGACAGCGCGCTCGATGGCATGCTCAAGCTCGCGGACGTTGCCTGGCCACTGGTAGGTGGTTATAGCCTGAATGGCCTTGGGAGCGAGCTGCATGGCCGGTCGGCCCAGCTTTTGTACCTGCGACTGCACCATACTCTCGGCCAGATGGAGAATATCCTTGCCGCGCTCGCGCAGTGGGGGCAGTGACAGGCGCAGGACATTAATTCGGTAGTAAAGGTCCTGGCGGAATTGGCCCTCGGCGGAAAGCTGCTGCAGGTTGCGGTGGGTGGCGCAAATCAGGCGCACGTTGACTTTGCGTGAGTGCACAGAGCCGATTCGGCGGATCTCGCCTTCCTGAATAAAGCGCAGCAAGCGGGCCTGTGCCTCCATGGGCAGTTCGCCAATTTCATCGAGGAACAGGGTGCCGCCATCAGCGGCTTCGATGAGACCCATGCGACTGGTGTTCGCCCCGGTAAACGCACCCTTCTCGTAGCCAAACAGCTCGGATTCGATCAGCGTGTCGGGGATGGCGGCACAGTTCACCGAGATCAGCGTTTTCTCGGCTCGGCTGCTGCGCTGATGGACGCTGCGAGCCACCAGTTCCTTGCCTGTGCCGGTCTCGCCCAGTACCAGCACGGTCGATTCAGTGGGTGCGAAACGCTCGATATGCTCGAACAGGGTGAGCATAGCGGGGCAGTTGCCAATAATGCCAGTGATGCCAGCGGCGTTGCTCGCCCGGCGCTGGCTCTCTTTCTCCCGCTCAGCGCGTGCGGTGGGATGATCGGCAATAATTCGCTCCACGGCGCTGATCATATCGGCGTGATCAAAGGGCTTGGCGATATAGTCGACTGCGCCCATACGCATGGAGTCCACTGCGGAGCGCAGGCTGGCATAGCTGGTCATAATCAGCACGGGCACATCGCCGGCCTTCTTGATAAGGTCGGTGCCGGGTGCGCCGGGCAGGCGTAAGTCGCTGATAATTAGGTCAAAATCCTCAAAGTTGAACTCTGCCTCGGCCTGTTGGACCGAGCCGGCCTCACTGACCTCGTAGTTGCTCCGTTCGAGCAAGCGGCGCAAGGCAGTACGAATAACACTTTCGTCTTCAACAACGAGAATTTGCTGCATGGGTTGTTACCTGTTGTGTACAACTGACACAACATACTCCTAGCGCGGCCAAGTTGCCAGCTTGTGGGGGGTTAAAGTGTGGGCGAGAGTTACATATCGAACTGGCTACCGTAACTGCTGGTAGCAAGCTTGAGCGTAAAGCGAGTGCCGGGATGAGGGCCCTCCTGGAGGGGGCTGGTGAGCTGCACAGAGCCGCCCAGGTCGTCCATGATGCTGTATACGAGGGCAAGTCCCAGGCCGGTGCCGGCGCCGGGATCCTTGGTGGTGAAGAAGGGGTCGAACACCTGGTTTTGCAGCTCTGCTGGGATCCCGCTGCCGTTGTCGTCGACATCCACGAGGATGTGTTCGCCGCGGGTATAGGCCTGTACCTGAATGTGCCCCTCATCGTCACAGGCATCCCGCGCATTGCCAATCAGATTGACGAACACCTGCAGCAGGCGCTGGCTGTCGCCCAGCACCACCAGCTCCCGGTCGCAGTGGTTGGTGTAGCGCACCTGGCGGGCATCCCGGTCCAGCGACAGCAGGTGGATGGCCTCATCGATACAGTCGGCGAGATTGCAGGGACCCAGCTCAATGGATTCGTTGCTCGAGCCTGCGTGGGAAAAGTTGACCAGCGACTCCACGATTTTAGTGACCCGGTCGGTCTGCTTGAGAATATCCTGGGCGGTGAGGGCTATCTCTTCGGGATCGTCCGCATATTCCAGATTCTGGGCCAGGCATGCGATACCTGTGACCGGATTGCCGATCTCGTGGGCGACCCCGGCGGCCAGGCGACCGATCGACGCCAGCCGCTCGTTGTGTAACAGTTCTGCCTCGAGGCGTTCGTAGGCGGTAATGTCCTCCACCAGAATAACGGTGTCGCCACCGGCGGCGCTGGTTTTGTGCAGGCTAACCCAGCGCGGGTCGGTGGGGTCGGTGGTGATTTCGGCACTGAGCACAGTATCGTCCTCGCTGCGTTGGAAGTCGGCCAGCAGCGCCTGCCAGGGATCGGGCAGGGTTGTCAGTAGCGAGCCCTGTACATCGTCGGCAGTGACCTCTGTCAGGTCTTCCATGGCCGCGTTCCACATCAGCATTTCACCGTCAGTGCCGATAGAGCACACCCCGATGGGCAGCTTGTCCAGTGTCTCCCGGTAGCGCCGTCGCAGTTTATCCAGATCGGCGGCGAGGCCGGTGAACTGGACCTGACCTGAATCCAGGTTGCGTTCGATCAGGTTGATATCTTCGGTGCCGCTGTCCACGAATGGGATGGCCTGCTCGATAATAGTGTGGGCCACGGAGGGGCCCAGCAACCCGGAGAGGTTTGCTTCAATACGCCGGCGCAGCCGACGCAAGGCGTAGGGACGGTTCTCGTCCTCCTCAAAATGGAGTTCTGCCAGGGCGCGTTGCACCTCGTCGGCTGCCGCCTTTTCGCCCAGCACCGGCGCCAGTTGCTCACTGAATCCGGCGGCAGACGCCAGTGGCAGGATCTGTCGAGTGGGGCGGGCCAGCTCATCCATCGCGCAGATTTCCGCCGCAATACGCTCATCAGCGGTCGGTTCGGTAAGCAGTGATACCGCTGCAAACAATGCCACGTTAAAGCCCAGTGACAGGATGGTGACCATGGCCCACATGCTGACTCTGTCTGCGGCCATGGAGGGAAACAGGGCGTCGAGGATTTGGGGGTCGCCAAGAATGGCGGGCATCATAATCAGTGCCAGCCACACGCCCAGGCCGCCGGCGAGCCCGGCCAGCAGGCCGCGGCGATTAGCCCTTGGCCAGTGCGGTGTGGCAATGATGCCAGGCAAAAATTGCAGCGTACCGGAAAAGGCCACCAGTGCCAGGGCGGTCAGGTTCTGGCTGTCGTCGAGCCCCAGGTAAAACCCGTAACCCGCCAGGATAAGCACGACGATGAATACTCTGCGGATATGTCGCAGCGGCCGATAGATATCGGCTTCTTCAGCTAACTTGAGCAGGCCATAGGGCAGGATCAGGTGGTTGAGGCACATATTGGCCAGCGCCAGGGTGGTCACCACAATCGTCGCGGTGGCCGCCGACAAGGTAGCGATAAAGGCCATGATCGATACATTGGGCAGGTTTAGATACTGGCCGATGGCAATCCCGGAGTAGGCCATGGGTATGGGGTGTTCCAGCATCATGCCACCCCAGGCCAGCGGTAAAACCGGCAGGCTCAGGCACATCAGGTACAGCGGGACACCCCAGGAGGCCGTGTACAGGTGCTTGCTCTCGGTGTTCTCGGCAAACATCATGTGGAATATGTGGGGCATGCACACTGCGCCGGCAAAAAATACCAAGAGCAGGGTGTGGGCGTTTTCAAAGCTCAGCTGGGTCGTGAGTTGCTGGCGAACAGGCGGGTATTCCCGCAGCCATTGGGCGAGATCGTCAGGACCGCTGAACAGCTGATAAATCACCGCGAACATAACGCCCAGCAGGGCCAGTAACTTGACCAGTGACTCGAACGCCATCGCGGTTACCAGGCCGGTATTGCGGCGCCGGGATGAGGCGTGCCCGGTGCCGAACAGGATCGCAAACAGGGTAATCACAATGCACACCATGAGCGCCACCGAGATCTGCGGAAAACCGGAATGAGCTTCGCCAGCACCGAAGCCTGATAAATAGTGCACACTGTCGCTGACCACCTGAATTTGCAGGGCCAACAGCGGCAGCATGGCCAGGCTCATCGTGATGGTAATCGCGGCGCCCACCCGCGAGCTGCGGAAGCGGAAAACCAGCATGTCGGCCAGAGACGCGAGTTGATAAACCCGCGACAGGCGCAGAATAGGTACGAGTATCAGGGTGCCCAGCAGAAAGACCAGGCCCGCGCCGCAGTAATACAGCAGGAAGTTGTAGCCGTAACGATAGGCCACTTCGATCACCACGTTGCTGCTCATGACGCCGGCAAACACACCGAGTGATAGCACGTAGGTGAGCGGATGATGAGTGACGGCGCGGGGAATAATCTGCCGCTCTGCCAGGTGCGCAATGGCAAATAGCAGCGACAGGTAGCACGCTACCAGAACCAGTATTTCAGTGAGGCTAAAGGTCATCACCCTGCCTCGGTCGCTGGGCCAGCCAGGCGACCAACACGATGGCACTCCACACCAGGTACGGGCGCAGCCATGCGCTGAAATCGCTGGTTAGCCAGTCGGTAATAAAAGGGAAGCACACCAACAGGACAGCAATAGCCAGCAGCAGAGTGCGTTGGATGTACATGGTGCGGCGGTGTCCCTGTGGTTGAGAGCCTGGGGGGTTACCCGGGCGATACTACGCGGGCGGGGCAGGTCGGTAAAGCTCAGGCCGTCGGCAGTTGTGCGGCGGGTAGGTCCATTACCCCGGGAATCGCGCCCGGCTGCCAGTGCTGACAGGCGTAGTCGAGAATCTCTCGTGGCGAGCCTGCGTCTGCCGGCGGTGCACTCTGGTGCAGAAATGCCAGTGCCTGGCGCAGGTTGTGTGCGGCCCGGTCGCCATCAAGGGCAGGCGCGTGATTCTGTTTGCTGTATTTCTGCCCCAGTTCGTTGGTAATCACGGGCAGGTGGCCATACGCCGGTTGGGGCAGGTCCAGGCAGCGCTGCAAATAGTATTGCCGTGGAGTTGAGTCGAGCAGATCTGAGCCCCGAACAATATGGCTAATAGCCTGGAAACCATCGTCGACAACCACGGCTAATTGGTAGGCGTAGAGCGAATCTTTGCGCTGCAGGGTGAAATCGGGCAGCGCGCTGCCCAGGGCGTCCTGTTGAGGGCCCTGATAGGCATCTTGAAACTGGATGACGGTGCTCTCCGGCACGCGAACACGCCGTGCGCAGGTCGGTTTGAGTTGTTCCTGGCGGGGCAGGCAGCGTCCACGGCAGGCGCCGCCAGGGCCGAGCGTTGCTCGCGTGCAGTCGCAGCTGAACAGCAGTTGTTTACGCTCTAGTTCTGCCAGCGCCGCGGTATAGGCTTCGTGGCGCTGGCTTTGCCAGAGCACGCTTTCGTCCCAGGTCAGGCCGTGGGCTTCAAGGCTGCGCAAGATACTGTCCGCTGCGCCCGGTTGCTCCCGGGGAGGGTCGAGATCTTCCATGCGCACCAGCCAGGTACCATCGCTGGCGCGGGCATCCAGATAACTTGCAAGAGCGGCAATCAGAGAGCCCAGATGAAGCGGGCCGGTCGGTGAGGGGGCGAAGCGCCCCCGATACGCAGTGGGAGAGTGGGGCAAGGCCTTAGCCCAGCTCCTGCTTCTCCTTGATTTCATCGAGTGTTTTGCAGTCAATGCAGAGGTTGGCAGTAGGGCGGGCTTCAAGCCGCTTGATGCCGATCTCAATACCGCAGGTATCACAGAAACCGTAGTCTTCCTGCTCGATACGCTCGATGGTGGAATCGATCTTTTTGATCAGCTTGCGCTCGCGGTCGCGAGTGCGCAGCTCCAGGCTGAACTCTTCTTCCTGGGTAGCGCGATCTGCCGGATCGGGGAAGTTGGCGGCCTCATCTTTCATGTGAGTCACGGTACGATCCACTTCTTCCATCAACTCGGCTTTCCAGTTCAAGAGGATGGCTTTGAAATGCTCGCACTGCTTCTCGTTCATGTACTCTTCGCCGCGCTTGGGCTTATAAGGCACGAAGTTCTTGAACTCGACGGAGGCTGCTTTTTTGGCGGGCTTTTTAGCTGCTGCTCTAGGCATGGTTGTCTTCCATAACTAAAAACATTGACGACACAATACTCACAGAATGGCCGATTGGGAAATCCCGATCAGGCCAAGGGCGGAGAAACTACCAGATTCATTGACTGCGTGCCAGCTTTTTAGTCTGTTGCTAGAATGGCTCCTTGATAAGCGGGGGATGTATGCAGAATAAATCAAGGCCCGGTGGCTTCGCCCGGCGCCTGCAGGAAATAGAGCCATTCAGGGTGGTGGAAGTGCTGACGCGGGCCCGGGAGCTGGAAGCCCAGGGGCGCGATATTGTGCACCTTGCCGCCGGCGAACCGGATTTCGCCACCGTGGCGCCGATTGTTGAGGCGGGGCGCAAGGCGCTTGCCGACGGCGCCACCTATTACTCCGAAGCAGCCGGGCTGCCGGCGTTGCGCGAGGCGCTGTCGACGTTTTATCAGACAGAATATGGCCTGGATATTTCGCCCCGCCGAATCATGATCACCCCGGGAGCCTCCGGTGCCTTGCTGCTGATTGCCTCGCTGCTGATGAATCCCGGTGACGGCATGCTCATGGCTGACCCGGGTTATCCCTGCAATCGTCACTTCTTGCGCCTGGTCGAGGGGCAGGGGCAGTTGGTGCCTGTTGACGCCAGCACCCGCTATCAGATGACACCTGAACTGATGGGCGATCACTGGCAAGCTAATACCATTGGCGCCATGCTGGCCTCACCGGCCAACCCCACCGGCACTGCGCTGTCGCGCGAGGAGCTGGCGGCTGTCGCCGCCGCAGTGCGGCAGCGCAAAGGCTACCTGGTGGTCGACGAGATTTATCACGGCCTGGGCTATGACGCGGCCACGCCGAGCGTGCTCGAGGTCGATGATGACGCATTCGTCATCAACAGTTTCTCCAAGTATTTCGGTATGACGGGCTGGCGCCTCGGCTGGCTAGTGGCGCCGGAGGCGGCGGTAGAGGAGATGGAGAAGCTGGCCCAAAACCTGTTTATCTCCATGTCGACCATGGCTCAGTATGCGGCACTGGCCGGTTTTGAGCCGGCAACGCGTGAACTGCTGGACGAGCGCCGGGATATTTTCCGGCAGCGACGTGACTTTCTCTATCCCGCAGTACAGACGCTCGGCTTTGACGTGCCCTGCAAGCCTGAAGGTGCATTCTACATTTATGCCGATGCCTCCAGGTTTACCGATAACAGCCAGGCGTTTTGCCTGCAAATGCTGGAAGAGCACGGTGTGGCGCTGACCCCAGGTCTGGACTTCGGCCACCATCGCGCCGCAGAACACCTGCGCTTCTGCTATACCGCGTCAATGGACCGGCTGGAGCTGGCGGTGGAGCGCCTCGCTGGGGTGTTGCGGTGAGTGACCTGATCGAAGGCACCTTGATCAAGCGGTACAAGCGCTTCCTGGCCGATGTGGAGCTCGACAGCGGTAAAGTGATTACCGTCCATTGCCCCAATACCGGTGCCATGACCGGTTGCGCCGAGCCGGGCTGGCGGGTGTGGCTGAGCCGGTCGGATTCGAAAACCCGCAAATATCCGCACACCTGGGAACTGGTGGAAACGGGCGCCGGTATGGCCTGTATCCACTCGGTGCGCGCCAATGCCCTGGTAAAGGAGGCCTTTACCAGCGGTCTTATCCCGGGTTTTACAGACTACCCGGAAATTCGCACTGAGGTGAAATACGGCAACGGCAGTCGCGCTGACCTCTTGCTTGAGGGTGACACTGGCAAGGTCTATGTGGAGGTAAAGTCCGTGACATTGTGCTCGGCGCGTGGCCAGGGTTTGTTCCCGGACGCGGTCAGCGACCGCGGCCGCAAGCACCTGCAGGAACTGCGCGACGTGCTGGGCCCGGGCACCCGCGCGGTGATGTTTTTCTGTGCCCTGCACGAGGGCATCGACCATGTGAGTGCCGCCGGTGAGATCGACCCGCGCTACCGGGACACGCTGGCTGAGGTTATCGATGCCGGTGTGGAGGTCATGGCCTGGGGCGCTTCCGTCTCGCCGCAACAAATGGCCCTTAGCAGGTCGCTCACGTTTAGCGTGGATCCCCAATGACGCTCTTGCTGTCTCAGCTCACGGGCCGCGAAGAATCCCATCTGGTAGCGGCGGACACCCCGGCGCGGCTGAGTCCTGCCGCGGCAGCCGCGTTTGCCCGGTTGCAGGCGGATGCCAGGGAGGCCGGCTTCGACCTCGCCCCCGCCAGTTGCTTCCGCTCCTTTGTGCGTCAATTAGCTATCTTCAATGGCAAGGCGGCGGGTGAGCGAAGCCTGCACGATGATGCGGGCAACCTCCTTGATGCCGATGCCATGACCCCTGTCGAGCGGCTCCACGCCATTCTGCGCTTTTCAGCGCTACCGGGTGCGTCACGCCATCACTGGGGCACTGATCTGGATGTGTTTGACGCAGCCGCACTGCCCGAGGGTTATCGCCTGCAGTTAAGTCCAGAGGAGGTTGCCCCGGGTGGCATGTTCGATCCGCTCCACTGCTGGCTGGATGAGCGTATGGCCCAGAGGCAATCGCATGGCTTCTACCGGCCCTACGGTGAAGATCGTGGAGGTGTTGCGCCCGAGCGCTGGCATCTTAGCTACGCACCGCTGGCCACGGGCTGTGAAGGGGCATTGACGCCGCAGTTGTTGCACCAGAGCTGGGAAGGTATTGAGCTGGGCTTGCGCGCCGAAATCGAAGCAGATCTGGAGCAGATTTTTAACCGCTACGTGCAGGTGCCTGAAGGGTGGTGTCCCGCGTAAAGCGAGCGAGGGGGGAGAATGCCCGGCGCGCAAGGCGCCGGGCGCTGAGAACTTAGCCGTTCTCTTTTTCCTTGGCCGCTTCGTGCAGGTGGCCATAGTGGTTCCAGTAGTCTTTCTCAGCAGCAGCGATCACCTTGAGGGCTTCGTCGCGACCGTAGACGTGGTCCACCTTGATGTTCACATCCTTCCCGGGCACCAGCTTGTAGGTGGAGAAATAGTGCTGCAGACGCTCTACCTTGATCTTGGGCAGGTCAGCGATATCGTGAACGTCGCCCCAGATGTTGTCGCCTTCCAGTACCGCGATAATCTTATCGTCGGCTTCGCCACCGTCGATCATCTGGATGCCGCCGATAACACGGGCGTTCAGGATGATGTCGGCACGGGTGATGTGGCGCTCGGAGAATACGCAAACGTCCAGCGGATCGCCGTCAGCTTCGTCGGCATCGGGGCACAGAGCTGCTACTTCCTCGGCACAGTGAGTGCGGGGCAGGAAACCGTACAGCGCGGGGGGGCTGGAAGTGGTGCGCTGGGGGCGGTCAACCATCAGGAAGCCGGATGCCTTGTCCAGTTCATACTTGACCACGTCGTCAGCGGTCATTTCGATGTACACCTGGAAGATATCTTCAGGGGCTTCATCAGCCTTGATGTGCAGGCCGTGCCAGGGGTGGCGGCGCCAGCGGTTAAAATCGCGATTGCTGTACATAATCGTTTCCTTCAAATGGGTTGCTTCACTAGGACGGCGCGCATTGTACAGGGATTGATCAGCAAAATCCGCTCTACTTGGGTTGAATTTTTGGGTTTGGGGGGCGATTTGGATTTGATGAAGGCTATCCGGCACAGAACTTCCGCACGGCCTTACGAAATCGCTGCAAGGCCATCCATGGCGCGCTCCGGCGTCCGCCATCCATGGCTCCCGACGGTTTCGTAAGGCTGTGCGGAAGCTCTGTACCTCTTATTGCTCGCGACATCAGTTTGATGTCGTGCATAAGGCTGCCAGGAAACATGCGCTGACGCCTATGGTTCGAGTTGTTGCGTGAGCAAGTGCAGAGGTCCGGGGGCAGGTAAGGTGTTCCCGGGATGTGCGGAGCCATGGATGGCGGAGCCGCAAGCCTGCCATGGATGGCGCTTTAGGCGGTCCCGGGGATGCCTTACCTGTTCCCGGGCCGCCGGGCAGAGAACCCAGCTAAACCTTAAACGACTTCCGCAACTTCTTGGGCACCATCACATTCTTCAAGCGAACATACTTCGGCATGCCGCGCTTGTAGTCAGGATAAGCCTCACCCTGAATCAGCGGCTCAAGATAGGCCCGGGCCTCGTCCGTGATGTTGAAGCCATCGCGGGTGATGTAGTTGCGCGGCATCATTTTCTCGACATTGGCCACGTCTGCCAACGGTGCCTCGACGATGGACCAGCGATAGCGCTTGCCCTTGCCGCGGACGATCGCAGGCATGACCGCGTTCTTGCCCGCCAAGGCCATCTCAACGGCGGCTTCACCCACCGCGTAGGCCTGGTCGACGTCAGTCTGGGAGGCGATGTGACGTGCGGCGCGCTGCAGGTAGTCGGCGACCGCCCAGTGATACTTGTAGCCCAGCTCGTCCTTGATCATTTGCGCGAGGTTGGGGGCCAGGCCACCCAGCTGGCTGTGGCCGAAGGCGTCCTTGAGGCCCGATTCGGCGAGGAAGGTGCCGTCTTTGTATTGGGCACCCTCGGAGGCCACGATCACGCAGAAGCCGTGCTTCTTCACCGTGCGTTTGACCTTGGCCAGGAATTTCTCACGGTTAAAGGCCACTTCCGGGAACAGAATGATATGAGGTGCATCGCCCTCCTGTTCGGCGGCCAGGCCACCGGCGGCGGCAATCCAGCCCGCGTGGCGGCCCATGACTTCCAGAATAAAGACCTTGGTGGATGTCTCGCACATAGAGGCGACATCCAGGGCAGCTTCGCGGGTGGAGATGGCAATGTACTTGGCAACAGAGCCAAAGCCTGGGCAGTTGTCCGTAAGCGGCAGGTCGTTGTCGATAGTTTTCGGTACGTGAATCGCCTGTATGGGATAGCCCATGGATTCACTCAGCTGCGACACCTTCAGGCAGGTGTCAGCGGAGTCGCCGCCGCCGTTGTAGAAAAAGTAGCCGATGTTGTGCGCTTTGAAGACCTCGATCAGGCGCTCGTACTCGGCGCGATTCTCTTCAATGCTCTTCATTTTGTGGCGGCAGGAGCCGAACGCGCCCGAGGGTGTGGTGAGCAGGCCGCGGATGGCTGCGGAACTTTCCTTGCTCGTGTCGATCAGTTCTTCACGTAGGGCGCCGATAATGCCGTTGCGGCCGGCGTAGACTTTGCCGATATCGGATTTGTGTTTGCGGGCTGTTTCAATGACGCCACAGGCGGAGGCATTGATGACAGCAGTCACCCCGCCCGACTGGGCGTAGAAGGCGTTTTTCTTTGGCATGTGCGGTGTCCCTTTTGGTGGCGCAGCCAGCGCCAGCGGGTTTTGTCGGTGCGCTAATGATACGGCAAATAGTGGCGTTCTGACACGTCCGCCAGGGAATTGGATCAACGCCAGGTATGCGGCGTGATACCATGACGCCCTTAATCAAGGAGAAGCTTTTTTGAAAGGCCACATTCATATCCTGGGAATCTGCGGTACTTTTATGGGTGGTATCGCACTGCTGGCCCGGGAGCTGGGCTTCGAGGTCACTGGCTCGGATGCCAACGTCTATCCACCAATGAGCACGCAGCTGGAAGCAGCGGGTATTACCCTGATGGAGGGTTATCACCCAGAGCATCTGCAGCCTGCGCCCGATTGCGTCGTCGTGGGCAATGCCATGACCCGGGGTAATCCCGCAGTAGAGTACATGCTCGATCAGGGACTGGCCTATACTTCGGGGCCGCAGTGGCTGGCGGAGAACTTGTTGCAGGGCCGATGGGTGCTGGCGGCGTCGGGTACGCACGGAAAAACCAGTACCAGCAGCATGCTGGCGTGGATTCTGGAATATGCGGGCATGGCCCCGGGCTTTCTGATTGGCGGTGTCCCTGCGGATTTCGGGCTCTCGGCACGTCTCGGTGACACCGATTTTTTTGTCGTGGAAGCCGATGAGTACGACACCGCCTTTTTCGACAAGCGCTCCAAGTTTGTTCACTACCGGCCGCGCACCCTGATTATCAATAATCTTGAGTTTGATCACGCCGATATCTTCCCCAATCTGGCGGCGATTCAGCGCCAGTTTCACCATGTGGTGCGCTGCGTCCCCGCCCTGGGGCGGATTGTGCATCCGGCGCACAGTGGCGCGGTGGCCACAACACTGGATATGGGGTGCTGGACGCCGCGGGTGAGCTTTGCCGCGGGTGATGACGGCGACTGGTCTGCGCAGCTGCTGGCCGCCGACGGTTCTGCTTTCCGGGTGAGTAGCCCCCGCGCCGAGGATGTGGAGGTGCGGTGGTCTCACTGTGGCAACCACAACGTAGAAAATGCACTGGCTGCCATGGCCGCAGCTGAACATGTTGGCGTGGTGCCGCCCGTCGCCGCCCAGGCATTGGGTGAGTTTCGCGGCATTAAGCGTAGGCTCGAGCATCTGGGTACGGCCGCCGGTGTTGCGGTGTATGACGATTTCGCACATCACCCCACGGCGATTGCGACGACGCTGGCAGGCATGCGGGCGCGTCATAATGGCGGCCGGTTGTTGGCGTTGATCGAGCCGCGCTCCAATACCATGCGTATGGGTGAGCACCGGGAACGGCTGGCGCCGAGCACGGCTGATGCCGACCGGGTCTACTGGTATCAGGGCGCGAACGTAAATTGGGACATGCAGGACGTGGTCGACGCTTGTGGCCACGCCAGTCTGAGCAGGGATATCGACGAATTGGTACAACAGGTAACAGCACAGAGCGAGCCGGGTGACAGCGTGGTGGTGATGAGCAACGGCGGGTTTGGCGGTATTCACGGCAAACTGCTGGCGGCACTGGAGGCAAAGGCATGAGTCTCGCGCAAACCTATAACCGGGTTGTATTGGGGCGGCCCTGGCTGTGGCTGATGCTGGTGGCTGTGCTGGTGGCGAGCGCCGCGAGCCAGATACCCAAAATCAAGCTCGATGCCTCTGCCGATTCGCTCATGTTGCAGGGTGACCCGTCGTTGGAATTGTTCCGTGAAACGGGAGCACGCTATGCATCCGAGGATTTTTTGCTCATTACCTGGCAGCCGGATGGACCGCTGCTGGCGCCGGCATCGTTGGAGCCATTGCGCGCCATGGCCGACGAGCTACGGCAGTTGCCGGGAGTGTCTTCGGTGGTCACGGTATGGGATGTCCCCCTGCTGGAAAGCCCGCCGGTGGCGTTGTCCGATATTACTTCGCCGGACCCTTTGCCCAGCCTGACGGATCCTGACATTGATATCGACCTGGTGTTGCGGGAGCTGACGACCAGTCCTATTTACGCGGACCTGCTGGCCAGCCGCGACGGTACGCTGACGGCGGTGCAGATCAATCTGCGCCGCGACGATACCTATTTCGAATTGCTGGCGCAGCGTGACGCACTGCGTTTCAAGGAGGCCAAAGAAGGCCTTGGCAGTGCAGAGCAAGCTGAGCTTGCCACCGTGGAGCGGGCGTTTAAGGCACATACCGCCAAGGGCCTGGAGGCCAGCGGCGCACTGGTGCAGTCGGTGCGCGGTATTGCAGCTGACTACGAGCAGTACGCGACGCTGTTTGTGGGCGGCGTGCCGATGATCGCCTCGGACATGGTGAGTTTTGTGCGCAGCGACCTGGTCACGTTTGGCGGAGCCATTCTCGGCATTATGCTGGTGGTGCTGGCGGTGATTTTCCGCAGCCCGCGCTGGGTGGTGATTCCACTGGTCACCTGCTCTTCCACGGTGGTGGTTATGCTCGGCCTGCTGGGTGCCCTCGATTGGCGCATGACGGTGATTTCATCCAATTTTGTCGCGGTGCTGCTGACAATTACCCTGGCGATTTGTATCCACCTGATTGTCCGCTACCGCGAGCTTCACGCACTCGACCCCGAAGGGGATTTGTATGAGCGGGTGGCCAATACGGTGCGGCTGATGGCCGTCCCTTGCTTTTATACCGGTCTGACCACGGTGGTGGCGTTTGTATCGCTGGTGGTGTCCGGGATTCAGCCGGTGATTGATTTCGGCTGGATGATGACCGTGGGTATTGGTGTCGCGCTGTTGCTGGCATTTATTCTGGTGCCTTGCCTGATGCTGGTGTGGCCCCGGGGTAAGTCGCACAGTCATCACGGCAATGACCCGACGCTGACAGCCTTTTTTGCCAAGCTGACGGATCGCCACGGCGCCACGATTATCGCGGTCACGCTGGTCGTTGTGGTGGCAGTTGTGGTCGGTATTCGCAGGCTGGAGGTCGAGAACCGCTTTATCGATTACTTCCACGAGTCCACTGAGATTTATCAGGGGATGGAGCTGCTCGATTCGAAGCTTGGCGGCACCATTCCGCTGGATATTCTGATCAGTGCGCCTGATCTCGGCGCGCTGCCCGGCCTGGAACCTGTTGCCGTTGCCGACCCGGTCCCGGTGGCCGAAGACGACCCGTTCCTCGAGGAAGAGGAATCCTTTGCAGCGCCTGAGTTGGCCGAAGACGGCCTTGACGATGAGTGGGGCGATGAATGGGGCGATGAGTTTGACGGCGGCTTTGACGACTTTGCCAGCCCCGCGGGCGACAGCGACTTCCAGCCCAGTTACTGGTTTAGCCTGCAGGGCATGCGCGAGCTCGATGCAGTGCACGCCTACGTAGATTCGCTGCCCGAAACCGGCAAGGTGTTGTCGCTATCCACTGTGTTTGCCGTGGTCAAGAATCTGCTGGGTGATGACATTGGCAGCGTTGAGCTCGCGCTCGTTCAGAAGAGCCTGCCGGATGACATCAAGGGGATGATGGTTGATCCCTACTTCTCCACCGAACACGACCAGGCTCGCTTGACTGTACGTGTCATGGAGACCAGCCCGTCGCTGCGACGCGACCAGTTCCTCAACGATGTCCAGTATCACCTCACCAACGAGATGGGATTTGCCGAGGAGCAGTTGGAGTTCACCGGTATGCTGGTGCTCTATAACAACGTGCTGCAAAGCCTGTTCCGCTCGCAGATTCTGACACTGGGCGCTGTTTTCCTCGCCATTCTGGTGATGTTCCTGGTGTTGTTCCGCTCTCTGTCGCTTGCGTTGCTGGCATTGGCCCCCAATATCCTGGCCGCCGGACTGGTGCTGGGGGTGATGGGACTAGCGGGTATTCCCCTGGATATTATGACCATTACGATTGCGGCGATTGTGGTGGGGATTGGCGTGGATAACTGCATTCACTATGTGCATCGCTACACCCGGGAATTCCCGCTCGATCGCAATTACCGGGCCACTATGCACCGCTGCCATAGCAGTATTGGGCGGGCCCTGTACTACACCACGCTGACGATCGTGATCGGCTTCAGTACGTTAACGCTGTCGAACTTCACGCCGAGTATTTACTTCGGCGTGCTTACGGTGCTGGCCATGGTGGCGGCAGTGCTGGGTGCGCTGTTACTGCTACCGCAGCTGATTATTCTCTTTAAGCCGCTGGGGCCCGAAGGAGCGCAACAATGAGTGTCGCTGTCAGCATGCCCTTGTTTCCCCTTTCTGCCGTGCTGTTTCCCGGCGGCCGCATGCAGCTGCAAATCTTCGAGCAGCGTTATCTGGACCTGGTGCGAGACAGCATGAAGTCCGGTGAGCCCTTTGGCCTTGTCTGGATACGGCAGGGCTCAGAGGTCGCGCAACGAGGGCAGGCCTCGACGGCGCTGGGTGACTGGGGCTGCAGTGCGCGCATCGTCGATTGGGATCAACTGCCCAATGGCCTGCTCGGCATTACGATCGAGGGCGAGGAGCGCTTTGATCTACATGCGACCCAGGTGCGGGAAAACGACTTGGTTGTCGGCGAAGTCACGTTGCGGCCAGACCCGGGTCCGGCGCCGATGGATGCCCAGTGGCAATCCATGGTGGATGTCTTGCAGAGCCTGGAGGCCCACCCGCATGTGCAGAAACTGGCCCTGTCGCCGGATTTTTGCGACGCATGGTCGGTGGGTTGGACCTTGGCACAACTTCTGCCCCTGGAAGAGCATTTGAAATACCAGATGTTGGGTTACGATCAGGTGGAGCTGCTGATGAGCGAACTCGACCGAACTCTCAATGAGATCAGCGGAGAAGGCTGAGTTTTGAGCACTTTAGGGCAAATAATCCAGAAAAGTGCAGAAATTTTGATTCCAAGGCTTGCACATTTTGTGCGCAAATATATGTTAGTAGACCCGTGGAACCGTTTGACGTATGAAAAGGGTAGGGAGAATCTGACAAAACAGACCCGCTGACAGCTATGACCAGACAGAACAAAAAAACATCATCTGACAATCCGGTCACATACCATGAGTTGCACGCACCCAGCCTTGAGCCGGTGCCTGCCAAGAGCCCGCACCGTAAATACCTGGTGCTCGTGGCGCTGCACATGGTGCACTCGGATGACCCGGATTTACTGTGCGAAGCTGCTGACTGCAGCGAACGCACCCTGCACTATGTTAAAAATCGCCTGCGTGATCAGGACGGTGTGGTGTTCAACCACGACCGCAATGCCAAGCGTTATTTCGTCATCGAAACCGGGGTACTGGATTTGCCCAAGGTTGTCGAAATGATGCGCAAACTGTATCCCAATCGTTTTGCCTACATCCAGGAGCTCGGTGAGAAAACCGGCGCTGCTGATGAGCAACATCTCTGGCAACCCACCGACGGACCGGGATTCAGCGCCGCCGGTTAGTGTACGGTTCCTTCTTTGTAGCCCAGCGCTTCCAGGCTGGGAATCAGGTAAGTTTCACCATTAATTGTCGCCGCCGAGGCAAAGTTGCCTCCTTCGGGTAACGCCTCGGTCTCTACCTGTTCAGCGCTGACATTCATATGCGCAGCCAGCCCGCAGAACGCCAGGGCCTGGAACGGCTGCTTCGAATCTTTGTTGGCGCGGAAGATACCCACCGTGGTGTGTTGTTCGCGAGGGGCAGCATCAAGACCGCAAAAAGCTTCCAAAGACACGACCTCAATATCGTGGCCACGCCACTTCAACGTACCCAGATCTGCAGCATCACCCGCTTCGAATTTGACCTGCTGTACTTCCGCAAGTGTCAGCAGAGGCAGCAGGACCTGACGGCCGTCTGCCAGGGGCAGGGCGGCCAGATCCAGAGTTTCGTTTACGTATTCAGACATTCTCTAATTCCTCAGCTGACCATTGCGGCGTCTTGTTGCAGGTGGCGGTTAATCACCGCCTGCATACCTTCGGCGGTGTTGGCACCCTTGGCCAGGAAGCCGTTGGCGCCTACGCGTTCCGCTTCAGCGCGGTGCTTGTCAGCGTCTCGCGACGACACCATCACACACGGGATGTGGGCCAGGTCGGGGGCGCGACGCAGGTTGGCGATGAAGTCGAAGCCATTCATGTTCGGCATTTCCAGGTCGGTGAAGATAAAGTCCGGGATCTGGGTGGCCTGCGACAGGTAGTCGAGCGCGTCGGCACCGTCTACCGCCGTAACGACGGTGTAACCCAGGCTGGCAAGACGCTTCTCGTAAGTGCGGCGCATCATGACCGAGTCGTCCACACACAGCACCAGGGTGCTGGTTTCCTGTTCGGTGGCAGTGGAATCCGCCATGGCATCGGCGTGTTCAACCTGGAGGATGAATTCGTTCAGGTCCAGAGCAAGTACCGGCTGACCATCGGACTTCACCGCACCGCCCGCGATGCCAGGTACGCCAGTGTACTGCACACCGAGCGTCCGAATCACCATGTCCTCCGCAGTGCTCAGACCGTCGGCGAAGAACGCCACGCGACGGCGATTGTGCTGTGCGTAGAGCACCGGCACGAAGTCGGGCATGTTCTCCAGCGTGGGTGTAGGCAGGGTGCCACGCACCGCGCCCAGGTAGCGTACCTCGTACTGCTCGCCACGGAAGGAAATACGACCGTCGGTCTCGCTGGCCACCTTGTGTACATCTTCGCGGCGGTGGAATTCGGAGCCTTTCAGTGACGTCAGCGGGATCGCAATTTCTTCTTCGCCGACCGTTGCCAGCAGCGCTTCGTTCACCATGATGCTGGCGGGAATGCGCACGTCGAACTGGGTGTAGAAGCCGGGCTTGGATTGAATGTCGATGGTGCCGCCAGCCTGGCTGATGGACTGGTAAACCGCGTCCATGCCCACACCGCGACCAGACACATCGGTGACCTGCTTGGCGGTGGTGAAACCTGAGCGGAAGATCAGGCGCAGTGCCTCTGCATCGGAAATCTTGTCGTTCTTGTTAATCAGGCCCAGGCCGACAGCTTTCTTGATCAGCGCATCCGGGTCGATACCGTTGCCGTCGTCTACCAGGCGGATAAGGAACTCAGAGCCGGAGCGGGAAATGCTCAGCTTGACGTTGCCGTGCTCCACCTTGCCCTGGCCCTGGCGCTCGTCAGGAGTGCCGATACCGTGGTCAATAGCGTTGCGCAGCATGTGTTCCAGGGCCACGCGGATCTGTTCGAAGACGCGGATATCGAGGCCGCCCTTGCCGCAGTCGAATACAAAGTCGATCTGCTTGCCCAGCTGGCGGCTGACCTGGTGTACCAGGCGGCGCAGGCCGGGGCCGAGGCGGGAGAATTCAACCAGACGCAGCTGGCGCAGCTCGGACTGATTAGTCTGCAGCAGGCGGCCAGAGCTCTGGGCTTCACGCAGAGCATCGTCCAGGTGCATGCCCAGTTCGCGGGATTCTTCCTGCAGGTCGTAGGCTGCCTCGCGCAGAATAGCGGCGAGTCCCTGCTTTTCTGTAAGGCGGTCCATCTCCAGCGGGTCGAACTGTTCGCTTTCTGTGAGCTCGGTTTTCGCCTGGATCTCGGTGTCCAGCTGCAGCGACAGCTGGTCTACCAGTGCCAGTACGCGGCGTGACAGATTCTGCACTTCGCTGCGGTCGGCACCCGCGGCGTCCAGCGCCTGGCGGGTCCGCACGTTGCTCATGCTGATCTCCAGACCCATATCCAGCAGCTTGTCGATGCGCGGGGTATCGACGCGTAGTGTGTCGGCACGGCGCTCCTCGCTGTCGCCGCGATCCGCGGCCTGTTCGATAGCCGCTTGCTCCAGCTCTTCTTCGCTGGCATCGCCGCTGGCCAGACTGGGATTCCAATCGGTCTTGTTGACGCGAACAAAGCGCGTCGCATCGTGGAATTCGCTGGCCAGGTTCTCAATAGTGGCGCGGGATTCCTTGGAGTTGATATCGCCTTTGAACTCCAGATCGCCGAGTTGGGTCTCAAAATCGTGGACCATGCTGCCCATGGTGGTCAGGCCAATGGAGTTGGCCGCGCCCTTCACGGTGTGCAGGGTGTTCTTGAGGTCACGCAGGGCGTCGGGTTCACCGGCGGCCAGGGCCGTCAGGGCTGAATCGATGGACTCGGTGTACTCGTCCAGGGTTTCGATAAAGAGGTCGAGCAGTTCGGTGTCGATCTCTTCCTCTTCCACGGATTGTTCGATGGCCTGCTTGCGCAGCACCACCACATTATCGGGCGCTTGCTGGACGGGCGCTGCGGGCGCCACATCCTCTTCTTCGGGTGCCACCAGCTCCAGCAGCTTGCAGAGCAGGGCAAGCGCCGCATTGTGGACGGGGATCAGCGCTTCAGTGTCGTTGATCTGGTCGAGGTAGCCGTACAGGCTGTCGCTGGCTGCCGCTGACAACTCGATGCGGCTCTGACCGTCGGCAGACTCTACCAGCCCGTACACGGCGCCACTGGCGATGTGCTCGAGGCGGGGCAGGCCAAACAGGTAGGCCACGTTGTCGGTGCTCAGGGTTAGGTCGGCCGCGTCGCGCAGTTCGATCAGCGCGGGCACTGCAGCTTCTGCCAGCTGTTGCGACTGCTCGATAACCGCACGATTCTCGTTCGCCTCGGCCACTTCCAGCAGCGTGCCAATGGCCGCCAGCAGTTGCGGAGCCGGCGCGCTTGCCCACTGCTCGGGGGCGTAGGGCAGGGCCACTTCTTCCACGACAACCTCTTCGGCGGGTTGCTCGATTGCGGCCGCCTCGGCGGGTTGTTCCTCGGCAACTGCTGTGCCTGTGGCGGGCAGTTCAACCGTGAACTCGTCGGTAAATGACTTGTCGGAGATAGCCGCGGCAATCGCATGCGGAATCGCAAAGTCTTCTTCCTGCAGCGGAATGCGTTGTGCAATCAGCTCAGAGTAGGTGTTGAGCTTGGCGGCGACGACGCTGACAAATTCAGCGATCTCGGCGGTGCCTTGGATATAACCATCGCGCAGGGAGTTAAAGATAATCTCCATGTCGTGCATGAATTCGCCGTAGGCGTGCAGTTCGATGGTTTTGGCGCTGCCTTTCATGGTGTGGAACACCACGCGCAGGTCGCCAATGGCGCCCTTGTCGGTGGGGTCAGCCGTGAAATTGGGTATCGCAGCGTCGAGGCGGTTCACATACTCGCCACATTCCTCAACGAAGCATTCGCGCAGTTCCTGGTCGATCTCACCCTCGGGACCGTCTTTGAGGGGCTCCGGATCGCGGCTGATAGCAGCTTCGGCCCAGTAGGCCATGCCATCGCGCCAGGAGGCTGCACCACCGGCGCTGACTGCAGCAGCAGGCGCCTCGGTCTCTTCCAGTTCCATGGACAGCAACTCTTCTGCCAGGGCATCCGGATCTTCGCTTTCCACTTCACCGCCGATCAGGTCGACGATGCTGGCATCGTCAATGCCGTCGAGCATCTCGGATTCAACCGCAGGCTTGCTGGTGAATTCGAGCACATTGCCTTCGGGGTTCTGCATGTTCTCGCGAAGCGAGGTATAGGATTCGAGCTCTTTCGACAGTGATTCAGCGCGACGCAGATGTTCGGCGGGGTTGCCTTTGGGGTCAACCAGGCGAGATTCCATGTACTGTTCCAGCGCGGCAATGCTGGAGGCAAAGCACTGCATGGAATCGTCATTGATCAGGCCGCCCATCTCAACCGCGCGCTCCAGGTAGGCCGCACAGCGTGCCAGTACCTCGTTTTCCTGTTCCTTGGCTTCGAGCATGCCAAGTACCGACAATACTTGGTCGAGCTCGGAGCGGGCGCTGGCGACAAAGTCGTCGCTGCCAAACTGATCGAGCAGTTTTGTGCCAATGGTGAGCAGGGTGACGCCTGTCGGGAAGCCGTTTTGTTCCCAGAGCTCTACAGCGTCGAGCAAATCGGTTTCGCCGAGCTGGCGAGCAGCCCGGAACAGCGGACGCAGGCCGCCGATGGAGATATCGAGATCTTCCGGCGCGGTATTGGTCAGCACGATGAGGTCGCGGCGGGCGAACTCGCGGTTGATCTTGTCTTTCATGCCGCGCAAGCAGCGTGTGACCTGTTCGGTAATGGCTGCTTCCAGGTCCAGCGTGGCGGCGTCGCCCTCTGCTGACAGGCCGTGCTTGAGCTTGTATTCGATAATGTCGCGAACATTGCTCAGGGCGCCACCGAAATCAATCAGGTTGGCGGGATCGGCGGGCTGGTCCTGTTCGGCGTAGCTGCGCAGGACTTTAAACTGTTCATTGATAATGGAGGCCTGCTCGGGCAGACCGACCACGTGCAACTGCAGGCCCACCTGCTGCAGGCTGGGCAGTGTTTTTGCCGTCAGCGTGGTGTTGGCGTTGCAGATGTTCTTGTTCTCGCCGGCGAGGAAGCCCATGACTTCCACCAGCTGCTGCTGGGTCTGTTGCAGCGCGTCCAGGAGGTCGTCTTCCTGGATCATGTGATCTTCGGTGGCCGCGGTGTAGCGATCCACGTCTTCAATTCTGAAGGTTTTTAACAGGGCCTTGTGCTCTTTCGCAGGGCGCTTTTGCTTGCCGATGTAATACAACATCTTCTTGATGTTGGCGGCAGCGCCGGCGCGATCGAGGGCTTCATAGCCCTTTTCTTCCAGCAGGCGCAGAGTGTCGAAACAGTGCTGGAAGAGCTGTGCGGTAACTTCGTCTGTTTGTGCTGTTCCCTTACCCAGGGCTTCAACATAGGCGGTGAAGCAGCGGAAGTAGGGTTCCAGGGCTGTGCCGGCCAGTGCATGACAGGCCAGTCCGCCGGTAGTGCGCAACTGCGCCAGCGCTTCCTTGCTGCTCTTGGTTGCCGCTTCGGTGTGTTGGTGCATGGATTTCATGGCCTGCTTGGCCATGGCTTTGATTTCTTCTTCGAGGGCTACCGGTACATCGCGGTTAATACCCGCGCTGTCCGGCAGCGGAGGATTGAAGAACAGCGATTCAGGGAGGCTGGGACGGTGATCCAGAGCGCGCAGGTCATTCACTACCGAGGCGATACTGCCCGGAGTCACCTCGCGCTTGGCGCGAACACTCGCCAGATAAGCGGGCAGTGCCTCGATGGCAGCGACCAGCTCGGTCATGGCCAGCTTGCGCTTGTCACCTGCGATGTTGCCTTCACGCAGTTCACCGAGAACCCGTTCAATTTCCTCCGCGAGGAGGGCGGCGGGTTCCAGAGCGCACAGGCGCAGTGCGCCCGCGGCCATGTGGATGTTGCGCTCTGCTTCCAGCAGGTGCTCTGTGGTGTCGGGCTCGCGTTGGAAGCGATGCAGGCAGGTACGCGCCGCTTCCATTTCGTCCCGCAGGTTTTTCTCAACCCACCCCAGTGCGACAAAGTCTACAAATTGAGTCATAGCTGTTGTCCGTTTACCTTATTGTCCAGCTTAAATCCCTGATTCTGTTCGGGCGTTGCCTAGCTTGCTTTCTTGGCCAGGTCGCCCATTTCGACTGTTTTCTTGCCAGTGGCATCGGCGACGTTGGTTACCACGTCAGCGCGAGGGCCCTTGGCGGCAGCCTCTTCAGCGAGCTTGAATCGCGCGGTGTCTTCCGCCAGGCGGTCGAACAGTTCACGCAACTCATTGGTAGCGGAGTCCATTCGGTCCGCAGCACGCTGTGTTTGCAGGGTTTTTTCCAGAATGTCAGATACTGATTCAGTCACTCGGCTTGAGGACTCACCGGACTGAACGATCTGGCCGCTCATCTCTACCATGTAGTTCCGGGCGTTCTCGGACATGGACAGAATGTGACCGAAACGGTTACGTACGTCACCGGCAATACCAGTCAGTTTCACCAGCGACTGCGTGGCACCTTCCATGTTGCGGTTAGATTCCGCCATACGGTTAGATACCGAGCGAATCGCGCGGTCAGCTTCCTGTACAATTTCGTTGGTCTGGTTAGCCAGCTTACCGGTTTCGTCGGCAATACCCGCGAATCGCTGACCACCCTCACCGGACTGCGACGCAGCCTCAATACGAGTGTTCATCGCCAGAGTAGAAATCGCGTTCGCAACCTCACGAATACGGAACAGCAGGTCGGCTACGATCTCGATGTCGTCACCCAGACGCTTGGAGGTTTTAGCAACGGTCTGCTGCGATTCGCGAATGTCTTCTACCGACACCATCAGGGTTTCAATACCAACGTCACCCTCACGTGCCGCGGTTACCGCCTCTTCAGATGCTTTCGAGGTAGTTTCCGCCAGCTCGGACATGTGGCTGGAGATTTCACGCAGTTCCACCGAGGTGGAGGCCGTGTCTGCCACGATGCTACCCACTTCACCCAGGGACACTTTTACGTCGCCGGATGCCTGGGAGGATTCTTCTACCGCCTCACGTACCTGCTCAGAAGAGTTGTTCACCGAAGTTACCACCGAGCGCATCCAGTCGAGCAGCTGGTTTACAGCCACCGCAATCGGCTGGGTAATACCCTTGGTTACGGTGAGGTCACGGCTGAGGTTGCCCTCGGCCAGCGGCTCAATCTCACGTACCTTCTGCTGTACCTCGGCTTCCATGGCATGGGCCTGCTCCTGCTGCTGACGCTCTTGGGCGCGTGAGCCGTTGAAACGAATGCCGATGGCCGCCAGTAGACCAATGCCTACCAGTACCAGGAAGATTGCCGTGGTGCCGGACCAGGTGCGGTTCTCCGCCAGCTGGTCAACGTGAACCATGGCGTTACCCACCGATACGCTCAGTTCAGGCGTGGTGGCAGTAATAGATGCTGCTGCCTGGGCCGCGCGGATCAGCTCCTGGTGCGAGTCATAAATGTCGTTTACTGAGCCAGAGACCTGAGCGTACAGCGTTTCTGCTTCATTCAGCACGTCCAGGGCGTCGGCGCCACTCAGGCGGTCGATACCGCGGGCGCGGTCGCCGTCACGCAGGCCTTCCATGGTGCGCTGGAATGACAACGCATCCTGCTTGAATTCCTCAGCAGCACTGGCAGCGTCGTCGCCGCCGGCAAGGATCCGGTCAATGTTTCGGCCGATACGTTCAATCAGGAACAGCTGCTCCTGGGCGGCCAGCAGGGTCTCGTTGGACACGTTGCTGTCACCGAGAATGTCCACCAGATCCTTATACTGGGCCTGAATCGTCTTGATGTTGGCGTTCAGGTTGGTGGAGATCTCACGAACAAATAGAATCCGGTCCTTGGCGTCCAGGATCGCGTCTACATCTGCGCCTACGGTCGCCCACTGCTCGGCAATGCGATTGGTGTAAGGCGCCATGGATTCACCCGGTGCCTCGAGTTCCTCGGTGCCATTCTGGAGTGCGTCCAGCTGGCCCGGGAACTGGCTGCGGGAGAATGCCAGTTCGTCAAACGCGGGAGTCAGGCCACTAAAGGCCTCACGGGATTCCACGTTAATGTCCTGAGTCAGTACGCGCAGGTCAGAGGCAATGCTGCGGTATTGGTCGTCCTGTTCGGCGCCGGCTGACATCTGGTACATGTTGATACCCAGGCCGGCGACGGTGGCTACCAATGCCGCACCGGCGAGCAACAGCACTGAGTCAGTGGCTCCCTTTTGTTTTAGAATTATAGAACTCATGGTTGTTCTCCTGCCCTAGCTAGATGTTATGACGCTGGCTTCAGTGAAGTTGGCGTCTATTAGTAATTTTGAGGTATCGAACAGGGCGTAATCCCCGTCGTTGGTGCTGAAAACACCGCTGATATAAGGCTGTAGCTCATCTGCTACCTGGATATCTGTGCGTAACTGCTCGGTGGAGAGCCTTACGCCGCCATAACTTTGCTCAATCATCAGGCCGGTGTGGATACCGCGACCGTTGACGATAAGAGCCTGCTTGCCCCCGGAGGTCTTGGCGCCGCCGGAGAGGAATGAAGTCAGATCGGAGATGGCCACAACACGACCTCCGACGTTGGCCAGGCCACGCACCCAGTGTTTGACGCCGGGCAGGGGAATAGTGTCACCCAGATCCACGATCATGCGGGTCTCGTCGGCGCTGATTACACAGCGGGTGCCGAGCACGTCAAAGGCCGCCCCGTGCCAGTTCTGGATGAGTTCCTGCGTGGCGGGCACTGGCTCGGCAAAGTCGATGACTTGCTGCGATAGTACGCGCAGGGTCTGGAAGGCGTCCGTGCTCATTATACGGCCACCTGGATGGAGAGGAACTCCTTGAGGACGGCTTTCAGCGCTTCCATATCCAGGGGCTTCTCAAGATAGGCGGAGCAACCGCGGTCCTTGGATTTGCCCATGGTGAAAACGTCGTCGTGGGAGCTCAACATGACCACGGGCGTATCTTTGAAGTCGCCCTTACTGGCCCGGATAAGGGTCAGGGTCTTGAAGCCGTCCAGCGGCTCCATGGTGATATCGAGCAGGATCAGGTCTGGCTTACAGTCATCCAGTTGGGTGACGGCATCCCAGCCGTTCTCCGCCGTGGATACTTCGCAGCCACACTGTTCCAGCATCTTGGTTGCCTTGAGCCTGATGATCTTGTCATCGTCGACAAGAAGTACCCGTCGCTTCTGGCTATTCTGTTCCTGAGACATGGTTGTTATTTCTCCTGTCAATCCGGTGGGGCCTGTCGGCCGCCGGGACGTTTCTGTGTTCGAACACTTTCGAGTATTGGGGGCCATTGAGGCAGTGCAAACTAAAAAGTGTTGTTTTTGTGATCGAGTTCCGCGTTTTGCAAGTAAGCTGCAGTAGTCTGCAATTAACTTGCAGTGGCCTGGAAAAACGCGAATTGATTAACATTTCTGCAGTATTTCGCTTGAGACTGAGGGCGGGGTATAGCACCTTTGTTATGAGCCTATAAAAGAACTATTCAGGACGCAGGGGCATAATAATGCTTAATTCCATGTGGGCAGGTTTCCGCAACCTGGCCGTTTTCACTATTCTGGTGTCCGTCGTGGCCCAGCCGCAGGCGCAGGGACGCCTCGATCTGGCTGGACTGGCGGTATACACCGACACTGCCCGAGATATATATGTCGCGGGTTTGCGCACGGCTGACGGTCAGCCGGTTCCCGATTTGAGTGCCCTGCAGGGCCCGATAATCATGGAGTACCGGATTACCACGCGCCGGATCAGTGCCCGAGGATTTTCCGGCACCCTGCTGTTGCAGGCGGAGCTGGGGTCCGGCGAGCGAGCCCCGGATGCCGTGGTAGATGCACTGGGTGAACTCAAGCGCACCATGAAAGGATCGCTGCTGATGGGCGATCAGTTTGAAATTGGCCTGACGGAGCGGGGTAATACTGTATTCAACCTCGACGGCACGCGCCTGTTCGATGTCGATGGCGCTGAAACCTTTGCGTTCCTGATCCAGGGTTGGCTGGGTTCATCCGCCTCTGCACTGCTGCGTGAGCCGCTGAGCTCGCGTAGCCTCGACGATGGCATCATGACCCGGTTTGAGAGCCTGATCCCTCTTAATGAGCGGGTTGATACTGTGGCCGCCTGGGGCAACGACGCGGCTGAAGAGCCTCAACAGGTGGCAGCTGCGCCCGAACCGGCCCCTACACCAGAGTCCGAGCCGGAACCTGAGGTTGCCGCCGCGCCTGAACCCGAGCCCGAGCCTGAAGTAGATGCCGGGGCCGCTGCTGCGGCAGCCGCTGCCGCCGCCGCTACGGCCGCTGCTGCGACGCCAGAGCCCGTGCAGGTGGCTTCAGCACCCGAACCTGAGCCTCAGCCCGAGCCGCTACCCGAATTGCCGCCGTCTTCTGAGCCTGTGGTGGCGCAGTTGGAACCAGAGCCTGAGCTCGAGCCTGAGCTCGAGCCCGCTGCGCCGGCCACGGACGATCGCGCCTCCGCACTGGCTGAAATGGACGACCGCGAGTACCAGCGTCAGCTGAATGAGTACCTGGCACAGGTGCTGGGTATGGTGTTCCGTGAGGTTCGCTATCCTCGTCGCGCGGTCAACCGCGAACTGGAAGGCAAAGTTGAAATGCTCGCCGAGATCAGTCTCGAGGGTAAGCTGCTGGGGGTTGAGGTGCTGGAGACTTCTGGTCACGGACTGCTCGACCGCGCTGCGATTGCCGCCGTAGAGGAAGGAGCACCCTTCCCGCCCCTGAGTGCGGTGGCTCAGGAAGAATTCCTGTCAGACGATGGTGAGAACTACGTGCTGATGATTCCCGTGAATTTCCGGCTGCAGTAAAGCGCAGCCGGCGAATCATTCCTGACCGAAATCAGGTAGCCAGCCGCCGGACTCCTTCCAGCGGTTAACCACATCACAAAACAGCTCTGCAGTTCTCTCAGCGTCATAGGCCGCTGAGTGAGCTGCGCTGTTGTCAAAGGCAATGCCGGCCTCGGCGCAGGCCTTGGCGAGCACCGTTTGGCCGTAGGCCAGCCCCGACAGTGTGGCGGTGTCAAAAAACGAGAACGGGTGAAAAGGGTTGCGCTTGAGATCGCAGCGCTCCACGGCCGCGTTAATAAAACCGGCGTCAAAATGGGCGTTATGGCCTACCAGAATGGCCCGGTTACAGCCCTGTTCGCGAATTTCCTTGCGCACCGCGCGGAAGATGTCACCCAGTGCCTCGGCCTCGTCGACCGCCTCCCGGAACGGGTGGTAGGGGTCGATGCCGGTGAAATCCAGCGCGGCCTGTTCAATATTGGCCCCCTCGAACGGTTTGACATGAAATTCGAGGGTGCGATGTACGTCCATCATGCCGCTGTGGTCCATGCGAACCAGGGTCGCTGCAATCTCCAGAATGGCGTCGGTGCCGGCGTTAAAGCCGCCTGTCTCTACGTCGATAACCACGGGGAGGAAACCGCGGAAGCGATCGGCAATGCGATGTTGGAAATCTTCCACGGCGCTCAGGCAACCAGCCAGTGCATGGATTCGCCCGCCGACAGGGGCTTGAGATGGTCATTGCCCAGTGGAATCTCGGCAGGCACGTCCCAGGCCTGCTTGCGCAGGGTAATGGTATCGGTGTTGCGCGGCAGGCGATAAAAGTCTGGCCCGAAGTGGCTGGCAAAGCCCTCCAACTTGTCCAGAGCATTGCACTCTTCGAACACCGAGGCGTAGAACTCGATTGCCGCATGCGCTGTGTAAACACCGGCGCAGCCGCAGCTGCTCTCTTTGGCGTGACGCGCATGGGGGGCGGAGTCTGTGCCCAGAAAAAACTTCGAGTTGCCCGACGTGGCCGCTTCAATCAGCGCGTGCTGGTGTGTGCTGCGCTTGAGAATGGGCAGGCAGTAATAGTGGGGGCGAATACCGCCGACCAGCATGTCGTTGCGGTTAAACATCAGGTGGTGGGCGGTGATGGTGGCGGCCACATTGCTGCCGGCATCGCGTACAAACTCGACCGCGTCGCGGGTGGTGATGTGTTCAAACACAATGCGCAGGCCCGGGAAGCGTTCGGCAATAGGAATGAGGTGGCGATCAATGAAGGTCTTCTCGCGATCGAAGATGTCGATATCGTGGTCCGTGACTTCGCCGTGAATAAGCAGCGGCAGGTCGGACTCCTCCATTGCCGCGAGCACCGGATACAGCCCATCGAGTTGGGCCACGCCAGCCTCGGAATTGGTGGTGGCGCCGGCGGGGTAGAGCTTCACGGCGTGGACATAGTCAGATGCTGCTGCCAGCTGAATCTCGGCCGCGTCGGTCTGGTCGGTGAGGTACAGCGTCAGCAGGGGTTCGAACTGGCGCGGCAGGGCGCTCATCGCCGCCAGAATACGCTCTCGATAGGCCGCGGCCAGGGCCACGGTGGTCACCGGTGGCGTCAGGTTGGGCATGACGATAGCGCGGCCGAAATAACGGGCCATATCGGCGCAGGTTTGCGCCAGTGCATCGCCGTCGCGCAGATGTACATGCCAATCGTCGGGGCGGGTGATCGTAATTTCGTTCACTGGAGTTCTGCCGGGTCTGGGGAAAGTCGGCATGCTACCACAAACGGGGTGAATTCTTTATGGCGGGCCATACTATGCCGGGCCGTGGCTGCCAGAACCGGTGAATTTAGTACCTGCATCGCGTAGAATACGCGGCCTTTTGCGTAATATTGAACGGAGCGAACCATGTCAGACGTGAAAAAAGTCGTACTGGCCTATTCCGGCGGCCTCGATACCTCGGTCATCGTGCGCTGGTTGCAGGATACCTACAGCTGCGAAGTGGTCACCTTTACCGCCGATATCGGCCAGGGTGAAGAGGTGGAACCTGCCCGCGCCAAGGCGGAGGCCATGGGCGTCAAGGAAATCTACATTGACGATCTGCGCGAAGAGTTCGTGCGTGACTTCGTGTTCCCCATGTTCCGTGCCAACACCGTTTACGAAGGTGAGTATCTGCTGGGCACCTCTATTGCCCGTCCCTTGATCGCCAAGCGCCTGATCGAAATTGCCAACGAAACCGGCGCCGATGCGATTTCTCACGGCGCCACCGGTAAGGGCAACGACCAAGTGCGCTTCGAGCTGGGTGCTTACGCGCTGAAACCGGGTATCCAGGTGATTGCGCCCTGGCGCGAATGGGAGCTGGGTTCCCGTGAATCCCTTATGAACTACTGCGCCGAGCGCGACATCCCCGTGGATTTTGCCAACTCCAAGAAAAAATCTCCGTACTCTATGGACGCCAACCTGCTGCACATCTCCTACGAGGGCGATCTGCTGGAAGACCCTTGGGCCGAGCCTGAGGAAGATATGTGGCGCTGGAGCGTCAGCCCGGAGGCGGCCCCGGATGCGCCCACCTACATTGAGTTGACCTTTGAAAAAGGTGATGTTGTGGCGATCGACGGCGAAGCCATGTCACCGGCGACGGTACTTGAACACCTGAACAAGGTGGGCGGCGCCAACGGTATTGGCCGCGATGACATCGTGGAGAACCGCTACGTGGGCATGAAGTCCCGCGGATGCTACGAGACGCCCGGGGGCACCATTCTGCTCAAGGCGCACCGCGCGATTGAGTCCATTACCCTGGACCGCGAAGTCACGCATATGAAAGACGAGCTGATGCCGCGTTACGCCAAGCTGGTCTACAACGGTTACTGGTGGAGCCCCGAGCGCAAGATGCTGCAGGCGGCGATCGACGAGTCCCAGGAGGTGGTCAACGGCACCGTGAAGCTGAAGCTGTATAAGGGCAACGTTATTGTTGCTGGCCGCAAGTCGGAAGACAGCCTGTTCGATGAGAGCATTGCCACCTTCGAGGATGACGCTGGTGCCTATGACCAGAAAGACGCCGAGGGCTTTATCAAGCTCAACGCGCTGCGGATGCGCATTGCCGCTAACAAAGGCCGGGATCTGCTGTAAGGCATGAAACTGTTCCTGAAATGGCTCGCCCTGGGGCTGGTGCTGGTAATCGCCGGCCTGGCCCTGACCGCGTCCTGGTATCTGCGCTGGGACGAGATTGAACCGCCGCCGTTGCCCGGCGAGGTGGTGGCCGGGGCTATCGATCACAGCGGCTTACAACGCCAGTGGCAGGCCTTTGTGCCTGAGACCGCCGGTGCCAATGCACCCCTGGTGATCGTACTGCACGGTTCCTTGTCTGACGGTAATGTCGCCCGTGCGAGCACCTTCTACAGCTTCGATGTGGTGGCGGCCCGGGAAGGCTTTGTGGTTGCCTACCCTGATGGCATTGACCAGCACTGGAACGATTGCCGGGCTAACGCCAGCTACGCGGCGAACCAGCTCAATATCGACGATGTGGGCTTCGTGCGCGCACTCGTAAGTGAACTGGCGGAACGATTGGGCATTGATCGGAACCGCGTGTTTGTCGCAGGTTTCTCTAATGGTGGGCAGATGGCCTATCGCTTGGCGATGGAAGCCCCTGACCTGATTGCGGCTGCGGCACCCATGGTGGCCAATATGCCCGCCCCCGGTAATAACGCCTGTGAGATGGCGGATGTCGCTGTCCCCATGCTGATAGTCAATGGTACGGCCGACAGCATTAATCCCTATGAGGGCGGTGTAGTTAACCTTTTCGGCGACACCAGTCGCGGCGAAGTGCTTTCGGCCGAGGCGAGCGCCCGTTACTGGGCGGACCTTGCCGGTTACACCACCGAGGGCGAGCGCGAGACGTTGCCCGTCACCCAGCAGGACGACGCGACGCGCCTCGAACGCCTGGCCTGGGAGAGCAGCAACCGGCCTTCCGTCGCACTTATCGGTATGCAGGGCGCCGGCCACCAGTTTCCCCACCCCGTTTTCACCGGCATGCGTGCCCTGGGGCCCACCAGCCACCAGGCCGACGGCGCCGAACTCATCTGGAACTTTTTCTCCAACACCCTGGGGTCAGGTCTCTAATTTCTCAGACAACTCTGGGGTCAGGGCTTAAATGTCTGAGAAATTTAAGACCTGACCCCAGGGGTGTCTGAATGCTTCACGGTGTGGGGTAGGGGAGAGGGAGGACAATGCTGAGGGCTTCGCTGGGGCCCCGGTGCAGGTTGCGGTAGCCGTGTTTCTGGTCGCCGGGGAAGGCCAGCACATCACCCGCGTCCACTTCCCAGTTCTGGCCGCCGACCGACACACCCACACATCCCGTTAACGTCACGAGATACTCCTTGGTGCCCTGCAGGTGTGGCTTGCCAGCCATGGAACTGCCCTGGGCGAGGTGGATGCGGTCGATCTCAATACCCCTGACCTTGTCGGGCATAAGTTTGTGTACGGCCACCTTGCCGCCGCTGCGCATTTTGATGGGGACCTGGTCAGCTTTGAGCAGGCTGCATTCATTGCGCGGTCGGGATAACAATTCCTCGATGCTCACGCCGAGGGCAGCGGCGAGTTTGCAGAGGTTGGTGAGCGACGGGTTGCCGCCACCGGATTCCATGTTCGTCAGCGTAGATCGCGGTATGCCGGCTTTGGCTGCTAGCTTGTCCTGACTCAGTTCGCTGCGCTTGCGCAAGGCAATAATATTGTCGGCGAGATAGGCCGAGACGTTCTCCAGCTCGCTCATCGATGACTCCATTGGCGTTGTGGCAATATATTAGCCTAAATGACGAAATAATGTCTAGATTGGTTAGGCTTTACCTGTCGCTGACGCACAATAGGAGGAAGCATCATGCGAATTGAACATGCCAATATCACCGTAAGTAACGTGAACGCCAGTGTCGCTTTTTATCAGAAGCTATTCGGCGCCAGGATCCGCTGGGAGGGTACTAACAGCTCGGGCAACCGGGCAGCACATGTGGGGCTGGATGACACCTATTTGTCGCTGTTTGAGGCGGATGCCAGCGGGCGAGCGCCGGCCGGCTATGGCGAGGTGGGCTTTAACCACCTGGGTTTTGAGGTGGATAGCCTCGATGAGTTTCGAGCTCGCCTGGGCGATCTGGGCGTGGAACCCAATGAAGTCGAACCCTATGAGCCAGGCCAGCGCCTGTATTTCTTTGACCCGGACGGCAATGAAGTAGAGCTGGTCCAATACTAGCCCGGTCTTCTATCCCAAGCGTCCTAAAGGCCGGCATTCGTGCCGGCCACCCACCGAGATTTTGGGGTAGGCACGGTATTCTTGCTTCGACGCGAAATGCCGCGATGTTGATGCCTTTACGTTGAGGCACGTCACTGGTCAGTACCGAAATCGCTTCTATACACATCTAAAAATAAAAAATCTCCAGATAAAGATGCTAAGTGTCTGAAGTAGATAAAAGAACCGAGTGGCGTTCGTTTTTGCTGCTGGTGGTGTTTCTCGCACCTGCTCTGACGATAGCCATCGTCGGTGGCTATGGAGTTCACCAACTCCGAGGCGTTTTGTACTGGTTGCCATGAGATGAATGACAACGTCTACCAGGAGCTGCAGTCCACCATTCACTTCACCAATCGCTCTGGCGTGCGGGCGCTGTGCTCGGACTGCCACGTACCCCACGATTGGACGTACAAAATCGCTCGCAAGATGCAGGCCTCCAAGGAAGTGTGGGGCAAGATCTTCAGCACCATCGACACCCGCGAGAAGTTTCTGGCCAAGCGTCGCGAACTTGCTGAGCACGAATGGGCACGGCTCAAGGCGAATGACTCGCTGGAGTGCCGTAACTGTCACGATTTCGAGTACATGGACTTCACCTGGCAGAGCCAGCGTGCTGCGCAGCAGCATTCCACGGTACTGGCCAGTGGCGAGAAAACCTGTATCGATTGTCACAAGGGTATTGCTCACCAATTGCCTGACATGGCCTGCGTAGAGGGCTGGGATTAATCCAGCCCTAGTGGAAGTTGCGGGATTTGAGCCGTAGCTTGTCCAGCGCGTGCGTGTAATCCTCGAGCTTCCCGGCAATCACGTGGATGACGTTGTCCACGGTTTCTACAATGCCGGTGACTAACAGTAACTGCCCTGACATCAGCGCCTGGCGGAAGTTCTCCTGAGTCCGCTGCCACACCACGATATTACTGTTGCCGGTTTCATCTTCCAGTGTGAGAAACAACACGCCCGAGGCGCTGCCCGGTCGTTGCCGACAGGTGACGAGCCCGGCAATACGCACAAACCGTTTATTGCCCACTGCGGCCAGATCGACATGGCGCTTGCAGCGATTAAAGGGCGGCCGTTCGCGCAGCAGGCTCATGGGGTGGGCGCGCAGGGTGAGCCCGGTAGCCCGGTAATCCGATAACATTTCTTCGGCTACCGCCGGTGCCGACAGCTGCACATCGTCGTTGAAGTAGCGGGCACTCTGAAACGCCTCGTCGTGCAGCAGCGGCCGCGATTCCTCCAGCGCCATAATCTGCCACTGGCTCTGGTGGCGGTGGCCGCTCAATGACTGCAGGGCGTCGGCGTCGGCCAGTGCCTCCATGTCGCGCTTATGTAGTTGTGCCCGGCGGCGCAGATCGCTCACCTGCCTGAAAGGCGCCTGCTGACGGGCCTCGACCAGACGCTGGGCTCCCTCGCGGCTCAGGCCTTTCACCAGCCGCAGACCCAGTCTCACCGGGCGCCTGGGCTCGTCGAGGAGTTCGTGGTCCCACAGGCTCTGGTTCACGTCGATAGGCAGCACGAGTACACCGTGACGGCGGGCGTCCTGCACCAATTGTGAGGGGGAGTAAAATCCCATCGGTTGGCTGTTCAGCAGGCCGGCAAAAAATGCCGCCGGGTGGTGGCGCTTGAGCCACGCCGAGACATAGGCCAATAGCGCAAAGCTGGCCGAGTGCGATTCGGGAAAGCCGTAGCCGGCAAAACCCTTGATCTGATTGAACAGGCGGCGGGCGAAGTCTGCATCGTAGCCGCGCTCAATCATGCCCCGGGTGAGTTTTTGCTCGAATTCACCCAGGCGGCTGTCGCGCCCCCAGTTGGCAATGGCCCGGCGCAGCTGGTCTGCCTCGCCGCCGGAGAAGCCCGCCGCCACCATGGCCAGCTTAATGACCTGCTCCTGGAAAATCGGCACGCCCAGGGTGCTCTTCAGTACCTCCTTGATCGCCTCGGAGGGATAGGTTACCGGTTCCAGTCCCTGCTTGCGGCGCAGGTAGGGATGTACCATGTCACCCTGGATCGGGCCCGGCCGCACAATCGCAATTTCTATTACCAGGTCGTAGAAACAGGATGGTTTGAGCCGCGGTAACATGGACATCTGGGCGCGGGATTCGATCTGGAAAACGCCGATAGTGTCGGCCTGCTGCAGCATCTGGTACGTGGCCTTGTCTTCCTTGGGAATATCGCTGACCTGGCCAATGGCCGGGTTGTAGCGATGCACCATTTGCAGGCTTTTGCGAATGGCAGAGAGCATACCCAGGGCGAGCACATCCACCTTGAGCAGGCCCAGGGCTTCGATATCTTGTTTGTCCCATTGGATAACGGTGCGATCGACCATGCTGGCATTCTCCACCGGCACCAGTGTGGAAATCGGGCTGCGGGTAATTACAAAGCCGCCCACGTGCTGGGACAGGTGGCGCGGGAAGCCGAGAATCTGCTGCACCAGGGAGTAAAACAACTCTGCCTGGCGGCTGTGCTCCGCCACGCCCTGCTCCTCAAAGCGCTGCTTGAGATCGCCGGTGCGATCCCACCAGGCCATAGAGCGCGCCAGGTCATCGACGAAAGCCGGGTCCAGCCCCAGCGCCTTACCTACATCGCGTACGGCGCTGCGGGCCCGGTAGGTGATCAGGGTGGCCGCCAGGGCGGCGCGCTTGCGAGTGTACTTATTGTAAATGTACTGAATGACTTCCTCGCGGCGCTCGTGTTCGAAGTCCACATCGATATCCGGGGGCTCATCCCGCTCTTTGGAAATAAAACGCTCAAACAGCAGCGATATCTGCTCCGGCGAGATCTCGGTAATGCCAAGGCAGTAGCACACCACCGAATTGGCGGCTGAGCCCCGGCCCTGGCACAAAATGCCCCGGTCGCGGGCAAAGCGAACAATGTCGTAGACGGTGAGAAAGTAATACTCGTAAGACAGCTCTTCAATGATTGCCAGTTCCTTGTCGATGCGCTCGGCTACGGCTGCGGGTACGCCGCCGGGCCAGCGCTGCTCGCTGCCCTCAGCCACGAGCGCGCGCAGATAGCTGTTGGCGCTGTGACCTTCCGGCACCACCTCTTCGGGATACTCGTAGCGCAGCTCTTCCAGGCTGAACTGACAGCGACGGGCGATCTCCAGTGTTTCCAGTAGTAGTTGGGGGTGGTAGAGGGGGCGATTTTATTCGCTGAGCGCAGGTGCTGCTGGCTGTTGCCCAACCGGCGCATGCCCAACTGGGCAATACTGGTATTGTGGTGCAGGGCGGTGAACACATCGTGCAGTGGCTTGCGCGCCGCCTCGTGCATGCGCACATCGCCACAGGCCACCGGTGGTATCTTCAGTGCCAGAGCCAAATCCAGTAAGGCATGCTGCCTGACTGCTTCGTTATTACCCAGCAGGTGGCTGACTCCCAGCCACACTCTATCCCGGCACAAGCGGGCCAGTTGCTTGCCCCAGGCCTGGTTCTCGGTGGTGTTACCCTCTGGTAGCCAGATCAACAAGCAGCGCTTGAGGTGAAAAATCACATCCCGCAGCGACGCCTGGTATTCGCCCTTGGGACTGCGCCGACGGGCTGTGCTGATGAGCCCGGAAAGCTCTGCATATGCCGCCCGGCTGGGTGCCAGTGCTACAACCCGGAAGCCCTCCTCAAGCCGGAATTCACTGCCCACAATCAGTTGAATGCCCGCTTCCTTGGCGGCGACGTGAGCCTTCACTATTCCCGCGAGCGAGCATTCATCGGTAATAGCAATCGCCGCATAGCCCAACTGCGCCGCCCGGGCCACCAGCTCGTGGGGGTGCGAGGCGCCGCGCAGGAAGCTGTAACAGGACAGGCAGTGGAGTTCAGCGTAGATTGACATATACTGTATATTTATACAGTATTGAGGGTTCGTCAATCTTGACGGTTCATCGATTCAAAGGATTCATGGCGCACTGTCGTGGAACCCTGAAGGTGCACAATGATGATCGCATTGTATAGTCTCTAAGTGTGATGCCGTCGAGCCCATGATTCGGCACCATATAAAACCACTGGGGCCGGTGAAGTTTTATGTGGAGTTTTATCGTTAGGCATTGGCAAGGGTTGGAGCCGGTGTTTTCATTTTCGAGCTGTCGACCCCGACGGTTTTATCCGCCGCGATGGCTATGCGGATAGTTCGGAATAGGGTATTGAGCAGGAGAAAAAACATGTCTGGCGAAACCCATCTGGCAAAACTGATTGCGGCAATGTCCCCCGAACTGTCGGACGAGGAGTATGTGTTTTGCACGTTCGAGAACGCTCACTACGGTGATCATGTAGCGTTACAGCCCATCGCGGCAATGCATGAGTCAGAGGGACTGACCCTGGTTGTTCCCAGGGCCAGCGCAGAGCGTGCCAAACTTGATTACGACGCGGTGTTTCGCCATATCAGTTTGCGTGTGCATTCCAGCCTTGAGGCAGTAGGTCTTACCGCCGCATTTTCGAGCAAGTTGGCCGAGCACGGTCTGAGTGCCAATGTGGTTGCCGGGTACTACCATGACCATATCTTTATACCGGCCGGAGACGCCGTCCCTGCGATGGCCGCACTTGGGGAGTTGTCCGGTGCGTGAGTATCAGCGCGACGCTGTCGTCGATCGCTGGTCATGCCTCAGGCGAGGCGACACAAAGGAGCGAGGTTAGTGCAAAGAATCCTTATTTTCGGAAATTCAGGCTCAGGTAAATCAACCCTGGCCAGCAGGCTCAGTAAAGACCACGGTCTTGCACACCTTGATCTGGATACATTGGCTTGGCTGCCCACAATGCCGCCAGAGCGAATGCCGCTGGCGGCGTCGCAGGACAAGATCGTCGATTTTATCGGTGCGAACCCTGGGTGGGTGATTGAGGGCTGTTATTCAGATTTGCTGGAGATGGCGGTGCCGGAGGCCAGTGAAATGATTTATATGAACCTCCCGGTGAATGACTGTGTAGAGAATGCCCGTAGCCGCCCCTGGGAGCCACACAAGTATCCGTCCAAAGAAGCGCAGGACGAGAATCTCGACATGCTCATCGAATGGATCTCCCAGTACTCGGATCGAACAGATACCTTTTCGGCTGCAGCTCACAAGGCTCTCTATGAGGAATTCACGGGTACAAAGCGAGTGGTGACCAGCAATGGCGACACGCTGTAGCACTGGTGTCGAGTGCCGCATCCGTCGATGGCGCCCCTGTTGGCTGTGTGGAGTATGTAATTTGATATGAAGCTCCTATCTATTATTGTCTTTTCACTGTTGCTGCCACTGCATGCAAGTGCCGATGAGCTCCCGCGTAACCTGTTCGAGTCGATTAATGAGCGTCTTCACTATATGGAAGACGTCGCCTTGTTCAAGGCGGTGAATTATCTGCCTATTGAAAATGTGCAGCGAGAAGAGGTGGTGATTGAGCAATCCAAACGTGCAGCTTTTGAGAGAGGACTGAATCCACAGTCCATAGAGAGCTTCTTCCGGGTGCAGATCGGTATCGCCAAGGCGATTCAGTTCAGATATCGCGCAGACCTGCTCTCCGAGCCAGTCCCTAAAGAGCCTGTGGACCTTAATGACGTAATTCGGCCGGAGTTACTCCGACTTGGTGACGAGATTGTGTCGCGGATTTCTGACTATCTGACGCGGCATGGTTCGTTTGATCAGGTTCCTTTCACCGAGTTTGAGGCGATAATCACGGTCAGATATGTCACCGCTGCAGAGAAGCAGCGCTTGTTTGAAGCCTTGAAAGAAGTAGAGCCTTTGTGAGTGAGTCTGGCGATATTGAGTTGCGGCAAATCATAACGTCTGACCGTCACTTTGAGACGGAAATACTGCGCAAGCACACTGATTCATCGAGTAGGAAGTATGAAGATATTACATAGCGAACTAGTGCACCATGACATCCAGAAACTGGTGATATGCTCTCTGGAGCAGGCGCTTTACCAGGCTGTTGTGGTTATCGATGATGAAGAGCACGTGGTCTGGAAGGACAACAAGCAGTGCCTGCGCAGCCGTAATCTCACCAGTCTGCGCGAGTGTTTCGGGCACCTTGGGATTAACGAGGTCGTGCTACGCCAGGAGAGCGCATACGATGAAATGATCGGTGCCCCCTCCAAACAAGCGAGCAATCGCATGGAGGTGCCGCTGGGCGCGCCTGCTTATGTCGATCCCACATCCAGGCGAGATCATTAGCGCCTGCGTGTTACTGTTGTTGGCAATATAGAGGCGGCTTGAACACCACGGGTTTTAGAAACAAGGTGAATCATGAGCGACGAGCACCTCATCGACTACGAGGCCAAGCTGGAAGCACTTATCGGTGCGCCCCTAGATATTGTGAAGGCCAAAGTTGTCTCGGCGCTTGATGATCCTATGCGGAAGTTTGTGGCCTCCTCGCCACTGGCGTTCGTGTCTACTATCGATGCGCAGGGCAGGGCAGATATTTCACCCAAGGGCGACCCGGCAGGCTTTACCTGGATTGACGACAAGGGCAACCTGATTATTCCGGAGCGGCCCGGCAATAAACTGACCTTCGGCTTTCGTAATATCCTCAGAGACAATCGTATCGGTCTGATATTCGTGGTGCCCGGTATGCGCGAGACCTTGCGCGTAAAAGGCACTGCCACGTTGCGTAAAGACCCCGACATGCTCGAGCAGTTCCAGGTAAACAACAAGCCGGCGCTGATGTACACCTATGTGGAGGTGGAGGAGTGTTTCTTCCACTGCGGCAAGGCGATGATTCGTTCAAACCTGTGGAAACCCGAGAAATGGGGCGAGCGGGGAGAATCGCTGATGGTGCGTCAGATCAGCGCTGCCATGGGTGGCGATGCACAGTTGGAGAAGGTTCTCGAAGAAGAGATTGAGAAGAACTACAAGAATGAGCTGTATTAGACTGCTTGTTGGCTCTTGAAGTTAGCGCCAGCACCTGGTTTTAAGCCGGCTGCGTGGTGCGCCATTAGCTTAAATGGCCTACCTTTACATAGATCAGCGCGCCATCTTCCTTCGTAAAAGGTGTGTGTTTACTCAGGTGTGGGCTGCGCAGCCAAGATCCTTTTGGATAGCTGCCGTACTCGTCATGAAATGTTCCCACCAATACCAGGATTTCTTCCCCGCCCCAGTGTTGATGGGGCTGGAACTGGGTGTGTGGCGCCCATTTCACCAGCGCCACATGTTCGCCTTCGTACTCATGCAAGGGCATTACCGAGAGACCCTCTACCAACCCCGGCCGCCAGGCTTCGGTGCGGGTATCGATGGCCTTCTGCTCGGTGTCGCCGGCATCAAACTGTTGGAGCTTGACGAAGATCGTGGCCCCCTCATCGCCGATGCTGGGGGTATGTGATGTGCCAATGGGATTGCGCACATAACTGCCTTGGGCGTAATCCTGATGCTCGTCGGAGAAAACACCTTCGAGAACGATAAACTCTTCACCGCCACCATGCGTGTGAGGGGAGAAACTGCTGTTGGGCGCGTAACGCACAATCGATGTCGCGCGGGCAACTTCGTCGCCAACGCGGTCGAGCATCATGCGCTCGACGCCGGGCATGGGTGAATCCACCCACCGATAATCTTCGGGGAGAACAACAACGCGTTGTTCAAAATCGGCGTTGATCAATGTGGTCATGGTTGGGTGCCGCGCAGAGTGATTGGTCTAGTGTCTGCTGGTTTCGCATACCGCGTCAACGCCACGCTTCGGCTGTCACGCCGGTAACAGGTGAGTTCAATATCCATGGCATGTTCACAGAGTGTGGTAGTGTCAGTATCCAGACTACCCAGGGATATCTGTGATGAGTATCGAATTTCGGCCAGCTTCCAGGCAAGATCCCCATTAGCTGTCCATTATTTCGCTGTAAAAGCAAGCCTTTGCCGGCGCGGAGCGAATACCCACCTGGCTGCTAAAATTCAAACTACGGCATGGTAAGCCAGGATTCTACGCAATCTATGACGATGCGCAGTGGATTGGCCTGATGTATGCCAATGACTATCGAGATATTGTGTTTATCCAGTTCCTGGCGATAGCTGAGCACTGTCGTTCATCTGGATACGGGGGCCAGGTTCTGAGCCATCTGGCTGAATTACACCCGGGCAAGAGGCTTGCGTTGAATATTGAAGTGCTCGATGAGAGCACGGAAAACTATAGTCAGCGAGTGCGGCGGAAGGCGTTCTATACGAGGAACGGCTTTGCCGCCTCTGGCTTCCTGGTCAAGGAGCCGGCCGAGAAACTGGAGATGCTGGTTCGCGGCGGAGCTATTTGTGAGGAGGAAATCGAGGCCATGTACCGGCACTTGTTTGGGCGTATCGTGGGCTTGTTCGTCCGACCCCATGTGATGAGGCTATAGCAGATGAAAGTTGTCTTACTGCAGGTCACGCTTTTGCTGGGCGCCTGTATGCACGGCGACTCCAGAATCGCATTGAGTGAGTGGCGCATGGGTGAGCTGGCACTGCAGCAGGATATGTTGATCAGTGTTGATATCCTGACCGCGGCATTTCCCGGATATCAGGTGGAAGAAATCGCATGGCAGCAGGATGGGCCCACCACGGTGGTTACAGGGTGTCGAAGGGTGGCGATCTCATCGCGATGTTCAAGGCGCAGGACGAGAGGCGGGATCTTCTCGACATGATCTACACAAGGAAAGCGATAGATGAATACGGCATTGCCGCCGGTTCATCTTATCGGGAAATTAAAACGGCCCGCCCTTCGGTAAGCTTTGATACAGGCTACCATTATAAAATGGTTGCTCAGCTCAGCTCAGCTCGGCCGGCATTGAGGTGACAGTGGATCCCGAGGAGTACCCGAACGGGCGTTTCGCCAGGCTGTATGACCCTGAGGGCAACCCGATCGAACTGTGGGAGCCCCGCTAGATCAATGTTGCAGCGGGGCTTCGTATGATACTGGGCGCCATAGTCGGGCTCGCGTGTGTTATGGCGTTGTGGTGGGCCGTTCGCCGTGGTGAGCGTAAACACCAGGCACGGCAGTTGGCGCTACTACAGCAAAAAATCGCCCGTCGCGAAGGCCAGGAGAAGGCCGGCAGCGTCAATGACCCGGAACCATAGGCACCACCACTGTCTGCCAGGGCTGCGCTTGGCAAAAACTCGATTGCATCGGCCTCCATGTGAGCTCAATGCGTAAAACCTGAGAGGAAAGAGATGGAAGATCTGACAACACTAACGACATTTGTAGGTTGGTGTACCGTGATCAGTATCGGCCTGTATCTGTTCAGCGCTATTGTGCTGCTGATCTGCGGAGAGCCGGTAAAGACGTTGCACTCGAGAATGGCCAGCGTGCCTGCGGAAAAACTTGACGAGATGTACTTCACGTTTCTCGCCAACTTCAAGCTGGCGTTTATCATGCTTAATCTTGTGCCCTATGTCGCGCTCAGGCTGATGCAGGGCTGAGTATGCGCAGTATCAAATTCGCCAATCTGGGGGGTGACTGACTCAATGAAAGAGATTACCGGAATTAATCATGTTGGCCTGCGGGTGCGAGATATGCAGGTGTCACGGACATTCTACGAACAACTGGGGTTTGAGTTTATTGTCGGACCGGTGGGGCCTGAGCCGGTAGCGATTATCGAGCACCCCAGTGGGGTGAACTTCAACCTGATTCTCAATGCCGCCGCCGATGCTCCTCAGGGCAATGTGTTAATGGAGGAGCCGGTGAAATATCCGGGTTATACCCACATTGCATTGGAAGTGACTGATGGCCAGGCTGTTGCGGCCAGGGTGCGTGATATGGGTATTACCATTACTGAAGAAGTGCGTTTTGAAGGCGCATATTTTTTCTTCATCCGCGATCCGGATAACAACGTCATCGAATTCCATCAGCCTGCCTGACGTTAACCGGTAGCAGGCTAAGCACCGAGGATTGGAAGAGCGCCTATGGACTGGAAAGTTTTCCTAACTGTCTTCGCGGCGGTTTTTATCGCAGAGCTGGGTGATAAGACGCAGCTGGCGACGATGTTATTTGCCACCGACAAAGAGGTGAGCAAGTACACGGTGTTTTTCGCAGCCTCTGCAGCACTTATTGTTGCCTCAGCGCTTGGCGTGCTGGCAGGCGCGCTGCTCGCTGAATACATCAATGAAAAGTACCTGCACTACGCCGCAGGTATCGGCTTTATTGGCATTGGTGTTTACACGCTCTATCACGCCCACTGAGGGGCGGGGCGATGGCAATTTACGACCGGATAGGGAAAGGGTACAGCCGGCGCAGAGTGCCAGATCCGCGCATTGAATCCCAGCTGGTCGCACGCCTGGGCGACGCTACCAGTGTGCTCAATATCGGCGCCGGTACAGGCTCCTATGAACCTCGACACCTGCCGCTGGTTGCGCTCGAGCCATCCTTCGAGATGATCTCGCAGCGCTCATCTGGCGCTGCGCCTGTAGTACAGGGGGCGGCAGAGCGGTTGCCATTTACTGATAACAGCTTCAGCCACGTAATGACGGTATTGTCGATGCATCACTGGCAGGATGTGGATGCAGGGCTGCGGGAAATCTGCCGTGTGGCCCGTGATGCTTTTGTGGTGCTCACCTGGGATCCGGAGGCCCAGCCTTTCTGGCTTACGCGTGATTATTTCCCTGCATTCTATGAGCAGGACTGTGGCGTGTTCCCCTCTATGACGCAGATCGGTGCCCATTTTAAGGAGGTTGAAGTGGCGCCCTTAATGATTCCCGCTGATTGTATGGATGGTTTTCTGGCAGCCTATTGGTGTCGCCCCGAGGCCTACCTGGATGCCGATGTGCAGCAGTCTATATCTTCGTTCTCGCGTTACCCGGATACCGCCTCGGGGCTGGAGAAGTTGCGTGCGGATCTGGCTTCGGGCGCATGGGCGCGGCAGAATAAAGCCCTGATGTCACGGGAGCATATCGACGCGGGTTACCGGTTGTTGGTAGCCCGGCTGTAGGGAGGCAATCTATGGAAACCATACGTGATTCTTTGGCGCTGGAGCGCACGCGATTGGCCAATGAGCGGACGTTCTTGGCGTATGTGCGTACGGCACTGTCGTTGATTGCCGGCGCTGCAGTGTTATTCCAGTTCTTTCCGGAGCAGCACACCCATGTGGTGATGGCCTGGTTGCTGTTGATTTTCGGCGTGTGTGTTTTTGTGATGGGTATTTATCGCTTTTATGCGGTGCGCGCATCCTTGATGCAGGACAAGATCAAGGAGAGTGATCATGACGAGTGAAATTCGGTTCCGGGCACTGGCAGAGCTAGATGAGCAACTCGCACATATTGCGGCGGCGCCGCGTGATGAGGGAAGTGTTGAGTTGATTGTCTGCCGTCCGGCGGTGGGCGAGCGACGCGAGCTGGATGCGGGTGAGCTAAGCCTCGAGTTGGGCCTGGTGGGCGACAACTGGAAGGCGAGGGGCAAGCGCAACAAGGCCGCCCATCCGGATATGCAATTGAACCTTATGAATATGCGTGCCCTGGCCGCCATCGAACCGGACCCGGCGCGCTGGCCGCTGGCCGGTGACCAGTTTTATGTGGACTTCAACCTGAGTGACGAAAACCTGCCTTCGGGAACCCAGCTCACTCTTGGCGAAGCCGTCATTGAAGTGACGGCAGAACCCCACCTGGGCTGCGCCAAGTTCCAACAGCGTTTTGGTCGCGATGCGGTGGCCTTTGTTAATTCTGAGGCGGGTAAGGCGCTGAATCTGCGCGGCATTAACGCAAAGGTAGTGCAGCCCGGCTGGGTGCATATAGGCGATCGCATTGGCAAACGCTAAACGCATACTATTGGCGCTACTGCTTTTTTTGTCGCCTCTGTTAGTTAAGGCTGGGCGCGACGATGGCGTTATGGAAGTCAGCGCAATCGCCCCGGGAATATATCGTCACGTCTCTTATGGCAGGCTGCCGAACATCGGTTATTACCCCTCCAATGGCCTAGTGCTGGTTCATGATGCGAGTGCTTATATTATCGATACCCCTTGGCAGGTGGCCGATACCAGGAAGCTGGCGCAGTGGATAGCGGATCAGGGCTGGACGTTGAAGGCCAGCATCTCCACGCATTATCACGATGACCGCGCCTCGGGCATCGCCTGGTTAAACGCACAGGGTGTAGACACCTGGGCCTCTGCGCAGACTAACGAGTTGTTGGCCTCGCAGGGCGACGCGCTGGCCAAACACACATTTTCTGGAGAGGGGCAGTGGCTGTGGAGTGAGCAGGCCTACGCCTGGTACCCCGGTGGTGGTCACACGGCGGACAATATTGTGGTGTGGCTGCCCCAAGCGAAAGTCTTGATGGGAGGTTGTCTGGTGCGTGCTATGCAGACCCAGAGCATGGGCAATACCCGCGATGCGGTGATGTCTGAGTGGGGCGATTCTGCCCTGCGGGTATTGGACAGGTTTGAGGACGCGCAGTTCGTTGTGCCGGGGCACGGCGATGTCGGCGGCCCGGAATTATTGATGCATACGGCCGATCTTGCAGAGGCCGTCAATAGAGAGATAGTAGATGACGAATAGTGACCATTACCGCGCGCTGGAGAGCCTTTACGCCACAGCACCGGTTAACGACTTTTATCATCCGGTGATGACCGTAAGCGAAGGCGAAGCGGAAATTATTATTGAAGCGGGTCTACAGCACTGCCACGCCGCGGGTGGCGTGCACGGCTCCGTGTATTTCAAGATGCTCGACGATGCCGCTTTCTTCGCCGCCAATTCTCTCGAGCCGGAGGTGTTTGTCCTGACAACGTCGTTTACCACTTATACGACGAGACCCATGTCACCCGGCAATATGCGTGCGGTTGGCAAGGTGGTGAACTACAACCGCAGCCAGTTTATCGCGGAGGCGGTGGTCTATGATTCAGAGGGACGAGAAGTCGGGCGCGGTAACGGCATTTTCGTGCGCAGTAAAATGAAGTTGGCTGATATGGCCGGTTATGCAGGCTAAGCGCTGCCGCTAACAGGAGAGGATCGATGAGCGATTTACCCCGGGCGAATTTCAATACCATAGCCCTGAAGAAGGTGGGCAATGGCGAGGGCTTTTCTGCGTCAGCGGCGCGCTTGGGCGAACTGCTGGGGATGCAGCGAATGGGCTGCGGTATTGTTGAACTGGCGCCGGGCGAACGTGGCTGGCCGTTTCACCTGCATTATGGCGAGGAAGAGTTGTTCATCGTTGTCGAGGGCAGTCGGACCATGCGCTATGACGACGGTGAGCATGCGATCGGGCCGGGGGACGTATTGTTTACTCCGCCGGGTGATGGCACAGCGCACCAGATTATCAATACCTCGGATGGGCCGCTGCGATACCTCGCCCTGAGTATGCATGCGGATCCGGCAATGTGTTACTACCCTGACTCTGGCAAGTACGCGGCTTACGCGCAGCAGCCGGATGGTTCCTGGAAGTCCTTTATTGCCCATGAGGACAGCCAGGTCGACTATTATGAGGGAGCGTGAATGTGTTCGCGGTGATTTTCAGGGCGACCATCAAGGCGTTGGATCAGGAATATGTCGATACCGCTGAGACGCTACGCCAGCGCGCCCTGAGTGAGTTCGGTTGCGTCGAGTTCAAGGCCTGGACAGAAGGTGATAGCGAGGTGGCGATCTCTTACTGGAAAAGTGAAGCGGATATTCTGGCATGGAAGCAGGACGCCATGCATCAGCGTGCCCAGGCAGCGGGTGCCGCACGCTGGTACAGCAGTTACTCCGTTGAAGTTGTGGAGGTCGTGCGCAGGTATGAAAAAAGTCTATACCAGTGAAAATCGCTTCTATGTCGGGAATATCCGCAATCTCCTTGAAGCCCAGGGTATTGCCAGCGACTTGCGCAATGAGCATGTCTCCAGTGCGACAGGCGAAGTACCGGTGTTTGATGCCTGGCCCGAGCTGTGGGTCGAAGAGCGCGACTTTGAGCGCGCGCAGTATATTGTCGAGCAGGCCCTGAGTCCCGTCGATGCTACCCCATGGCTCTGCCCTCAGTGTCGGGAAGAGAATGACCCTGCCTTCGAATTTTGTTGGAACTGTCAGGCGGAGGCCCCGGCCAGTGACACCTGAAGTGAACGCTTATTTGCAGGCATTGCCCGACAACCGGCGAGCACGCATCACCGGTCTGATCGATATGATTGCGGCCCTGTATCCAGATGCGTTGCTTGATTTGAAATACCGGATGCCGGCGTTCAGTCAGGGCGATGGTTGGGTCTCAGTGGGCAGTCAGAAGCACTATGTTTCCCTGTATGCCTGTTCTGCAGAGCATCTTGCAGCCTTTCGCGAGCTGCACCCAGGCGTCAAAGGTGGCAAGGGCCGTCTCAACTTTCGCGATCGTGACGATATTGCCCTGGACGATCTCAAGCAGGTGGTGCGCTCGGCTATGGAGCAGTGACATTGAATAATCTGTTCGGCGATATCCCCGCGTCTCTCCCCGAGGAACTGTTCAGCGTGCTGGTTGAGCAGGAGGGCCTTAAGATCGAACGCATTGTCAGTCGAGGCCACTGTTCCCCAGCGGACGAATGGTACGACCAGGACACCCACGAGTGGGTCGCCCTGCTCAAGGGTAAGGCCGTGATTGCCTATCCTGACAAGCCCTCCGTCACCTTGGTGCCAGGGGATTATCTCCTGCTGACTGCACACGAACGCCATCGTGTGGACTGGACAATACCGGATGAAGACACCGTGTGGTTGGCGATACACTACTGATATGGATATTCGACAATTTGCAGAGGCTGACGAAGCGGCGGTGATTGAGCTGTGGCGGGATTGTGGCCTGCTGGCGCCGCAGAACAATCCGCAGCGGGATATTGCCCGCAAGCTGCAGGTTGGTCGTGAGCTGTTTCTGGTGGGTGAGATTGACGGTCAGATTGTCGCCTCAGTTATGGGCGGCTACGAAGGTCATCGCGGTTGGGTGAATTACCTTGCGGTGAGCAACGAGCACCGGCGCAAGGGCTACGGTGTGGTGTTAATGCGCCAGATAGAGGCACTGCTACTCGAGCGCGGTTGCCCCAAACTTAACCTCCAGGTGCGGCGCACCAACGAGGCGGTGCTCGCCTTTTATCATGCCATGGGCTATGGCGAAGATGAGGTGGTCAGCCTCGGCAAACGCCTGATTCCCGACAAATCGGCAGAGTGATCTAGTATGAGTGGACTACCCCCTTGCCCCGCGTGCGGCTCTACCTATACCTACGAAGACCGCGACCAGTTCGTGTGTCCAGAGTGTGCCCACGAGTGGCCGCAGGTGGCAGCGGCCGAAGAGAACGACGCCAGGGTCATCAAGGACGCCAACGGCAATCCCCTGACTGACGGCGACACGGTTGCCGTGATCAAGGATCTCAAAGTGAAAGGCTCGTCCTCGGTGGTCAAAGTAGGCACCAAGGTAAAGAATATCCGGCTTGTAGATGGCGATCATGATATCGACTGCAAGATCGACGGCATTGGCGCCATGAAGCTGAAGTCGCAGTTTGTGAAAAAAGCCTAGGGCATCGCCAGCACGTTGCAGTCGAGCTTGTCGAGGATCTTCTCGGCGGTATTGCCGTTCATCAGTGCAGCAATGCCCGAGCGGTGTGAGTTGCCGACGATGACCATACTCGCATCGATACTTCTGGCTACATCGACAATGACCTTGTCCGGCTCACCCAGCTTGATGTGAACGTGCTCGCTGTCGACGCCGGCGACTTCCATCAGTTTCCTCCGATCCGGCTTCAGGCGAAAGTCGGGAAAGGCATTTACCACGTGTACTTCGGCCATGTCGCTGGCGACCAGACGGAGGCTCAGGTCGAGAATGTGCTCATTCAGTTTTTCGTAGCTCTCGGTGCGCACATTGATATCGATACCGGCGAGGATGCGGGGCACCGGTGGCGGCGTGGCTTTCTTCACCAGCAATACCGGGCTCATGCACTCCCGGATCAGCGTCCAGTCTGAGGTTGATGTCAGCAGTCTGTGGCTGGTCGAGTGCTTGAAGGATGATTTGAACACCATGTCAGCATTGATGCGTGCGGCTGCGTTAACCACGGCGTGGTACCAGTCTTTGCCCCATTCCACTTCGCTGCTGGTGGCGGTGCCGGCAGCGGCAATGGGAGCCAGGTGTGTGTCGAGCGTGGCCTGCAGGGCAGCCATTTGTTGCTGTGCTTCCTCCGTGTCGCGCTCAATGCCTGCCTTGTCGCCGTGGATGCAGGCGAACAGGTGCAGGCTGGCGTCGATTTCAGCGGCGATGGCCGCTGCACGCTCCAGCGCGGGTTGCTCTTCCCCGGTGGGGTCGTAGACGACCAGAAACCGGTTTAAGTCCATCGTGTAATTGCCTCTGTGCACGGTGTTGGCGCCATTTTGGCGCAATCGACGTGAATTGGCACCCTCTAATTGCCGCGGCCGGACACGTTCAGGCGAAGATACCGTGCATAAACCAGGCCCGCGCCAGGCGATCGCGAAACACCCAGTAGTGTTCGCCGTGATGCCCGCGGGCAATGTAGTAGTCGCGACTTACAGGCTGCTGCCACCAGTTATCCTCGATACGTTCCGGGCCGTAAATCAGTTCCAGTCTGCCCTGCCAGTGCAGGGCGTTCTGGCGGCGCTCGAGCTCTTGTGGCTGGGGCATTAGCCAGAACGGTCGCTGCAGGCTGGTGGCACCGGCGTTGCCGCCAGCAGGGCGTTCACTGCAGGTGTGCAGGGCGTGTTCAGGCAGGTGTTCATCGCGGCAGCCGACCTGTTCCACGGCCTGTAGCCCGAGGCGGCTGCGCAAGCGGTCAAGCAGGCTGGCCAGGGGTTCTTTCTGTTTGCGCGGGTTAAACAAATCGAGGTTGTCCAGGTCGCCGGTGCGTAATTCGCTGCACTCCAGGGCAATGCCCTCCACGCCGGTTTGCAGTTCCAGTCGGTCCAAGTGAATCAGGGTCAGGCTGAACCAGCTTTTCCAGTCGCTGTGACTGCTGGTGCTGCGCACCTGAAGCTTGCGCAGGGAGTGATCAATGCCGATCAGCTGCCAGCAGATTTCTGCGGTTTGCAGCTGGGTATTGCGCAGGAACTTGCACAGCGATTGCAGCAGTAACTGCATGGCCGGCTGCAGTTCGTCATTGGCTTTTACCTCGTAACCAAACCAGTACTCGTCGTCGAAGCGCGAGGGAGGCTGGTAATCCGGGTGCAGTTCTTCCTGTTTGCCCAGTACCTGTTGCAGGAATGTTATGAAGGCTTTACCGCAGCGTCTGCCGAGGGCTGCCTGAGGGAGGGCGAGTATGTCGCCCAGAGTGTGCAGGCCGGCCCGTCGCAGGGAATCCACCGGGCCGGTGTGCTCCTGCAACAGGGTCAGGGGCAGGCTGGCCAGGCGTTGCTCCAGGGGTGTCTCTGCCGCCAGAGCGTCGGCTTCATCGGCAAAGGAGAGCAACCAGGCTGCCTTGGGAGTGGGTGCGAGAGCGAAGCAGGCGCTGAATCCCCGGCTGGCCAAACCGCGTCGCACCTCTTCCAGCAGGGGTGGCAGGCCGCGGTACAGCGCCAGGCAGCTGCCGATTTCAAGTTGCAGGCAGTCGCCGTGCCAGCTGTGCAGGCTGGGGGTGATGCTATAGGCCCAGCAACACAGTTGCTGCAGGCAGCGGGCCTCAGCGGCTGTATCGCGCTCCAGTAGCTGGAGTGGGTCATCACCGACCAGGGCTCGCACGGTGGCCGGTTTCATGCCTTCGCGCACCCCCGCGGCTGCGGCACAATCATTGGCCCGGAGCACGCGTTGTTTCTCCAGTACCACCACGGCGCGCTCCTCTGTGCGCTCAAGGCATTTCAGGGGCAGCAGGTGAAAGCGCAGGCACAACCACAGGCTCATAACTGGCGTTGCCAAACGATGGGGGATAGCTCGGCCATGTTAATTTGATTAATACTGTACATATATACAGTATTAATCAAGAGGGCATTGTTGTCCACGGACAGGTCTGCGACCTGTCGCTCGGGCAGGCAGGTCAGCTAGCCCTGATGGTGGGCCAGGGCTGAGCGCCAGGCGTCGTATACCGGCTGGCTGAAGAGGTAGAAATGAATGTCCAGGTCAGCAAAGGCGGCATCGGTGCTTACCGCCACGGCGATGGCTGCCGCTTCTTCCAGCGGGTAGCCGTACACCCCACAGGAGATCGCCGGTACGGCCAGGGAGTGGCAATCGTGTTGCAGGGCGAGCTGGTAGCTGTTGCGATACGCTGCGCTCAGCAGGGCTGGTGGGTTGGTGGCGCTGGCGTAAACCGGCCCCACCGTGTGGATGACATAGCGTGCGGTGAGTGCCCCGGCATCGGTAATGCGGGCTTCACCGGTGGGGCAGCGGACGCCATTGGTGGCGGGGACATCGCGACAGGCCTGGAGCAGGGCAGGGCCTGCGGCCCTGTGGATGGCGCCGTCGACACCCCCGCCACCGAGCATGCCCTCATTGGCCGCATTCACCACAGCATCCACTTCGGCCCGGGTAATATCACCCAAAGCCAGGTGCACAGTCACCCAACGCCTCCGGCATTTTCCAGCAGGTAGGAAATCACAAACTTGATGGCAAAGCCGAACATACCCATGGCCAGGCCAATATACAGAATGATGGTGCCGAACCTGCCCGCGTTACTGCGCTTGGCCAGGTCCCACACAATGAACATCATAAAGAGAATAAGGGCGGACACCCCGATGGTGACGCCGTACTCTGTCAGCCACTCATCCACATGCTACTCCCGGGCCGGTGCGGCCCTGTTCAGGAGGCGGCGATTATAGCAGTTTCCAGATGGGTGTCGGCACTGAGTGAGTTGGTGATCAGGCAGGCATCTTCGGCCTTGTGCAGTATGCGCTGGGCCTTGGCCTCGTCGACACCGGCGGGCACGGTCAGCGTGGCCTTGACGGCAATTGCGGTAAATTGGGTGACCCGCTCTACCCGGTCAAGCACGCCCTCGGCGTCGGCGGCCAGGTCGCTCCATTCCAGCTTGGAGGCGGCGGCAATGGCTCGGAAGGTGAGTGCAAAGCAGTCCGCCACCGAGGCCATGAGTAAATGTTCTGGCGACCACTGGTCGCCAGGGCCGCCGAATTCCGCCGGTGGTGCGGAGGCCAGCGGTGGCATAGCGCCGCTATTGATAGCGACATTACCAGTCACCTGGGCGGTGGCGTTGACGTGATAGTGGTGGGGGAAATCTTGCATGCTGCCTGCTCCTTATTATGTATGGCGGCAGGCAGTGTAGCACTCTTGGTGCCACGGCTGATGGTGATGACGCAACCATTGTGAACTTACCCGCCCGGCCGGGCCTGGCCAGGCCGGGTCTGTCCAGGCCGGCAGGTGGCACTATGCGAAGGAGAACGCCGGCTGCTGCTGGGGGCTGTCCTGCCAGGTGGGTACTTCCCACAGCTGGGGTTGTTCCGGGATATCCTCGGCCGGTGGCAGGGCTACATCGAGATACTGGTTGCCGCCGCGCTGCTTGAGAATATGTACCTTACGGTATTCACGTATTTGCAGACGCAGGCCTGCCGGCGCATGGTTACGGGCGGCACTGTGGGGGCGGAATAACACGGCCAGGCTGTCGCTGTCGGCGGCGGCCAGCTGTAATTTACGCAGTTCACCGTAGCTGTATTCGTGGGCACCCAACCAGCTGAACACGGCGCTGCTGGTGCTGCTGCGCAGGGCCTGTTCGGTGGCCCACAGCAAATCTTCGCGGCTTTTCGGGTGCACCAGCAGGATTTGCTCGGTGTTAATACCGCGGGCCTTGAGCAGCGGCGCGTAGGGCGTAAAAGGTGGGGCGATGAAGACCTGCCAGCGGCCCTCGGCGCTCAGGGTTTCCATGGCAGGCAGAAACAGGCCCATGGCGCCCATGCCACAGCCATCACTGAGCACTTCCACAGTGTTTCCCAGCGACCAGCCGCCATCGCGCAACTCTTTGTCGAGGGTGCTGTAACCGGTGCCCAGGGTGTTGTCGTTCCGGTTGTTACCGGCATGCCAGTGGCGATCGCCATCGGCGGACAGGGCGGTGAAGTTGCCGCGCCAGGTGTCGTTGCGATTGATGACTTGCTGCAGAGCCTGGTTCATGTCGGGCCTCTCTTGTTGTTCTGCTTTGTGTTTACTGTATGTTTGTACACTGTATGTATAAACAGTAGTTGAGTGGCAGGCAGAGTGCAAGGCCCTGGGCAGGGGTATTAGTTGGCAAAAATGAGACGTGCCCTGAAAGGCGACAGGTGGGGGTTAGCGGCTCGCGGCGAGCTGCAGAACGAGGTTTTCCAGTTGGTCCCAGGGTTTGCCGGCGGCAAAGCCCTTGATGGTGCCATCGACGGCCGATGCCTGTTCAAGCAATGCGGTAAGTGTCACGCTGTTGTGCCGTGACAGTGCACCCTGCATGAGGGGCATGCGGTTTTTCCACACCCGCAAACCGCCCAGTACCTGCTGGGGTGACTGCCCCGCATCGACCTGCTGGCGGGCCTGGTGCAGGGTGCGTACTTCCCGGAGCAGAGCCCACAGGGCTACGGCCGGCTCGGTGCCTTCGCCGCGCAGGCCGTGGAGCATTTTCAGGCTGGTGCCGGCATTGCCCTTGAGGGCATGGTCGGTCATATCAAACAGGTTGTAGCGGGCGTTATTGGACACCGAGGCGGTAATGGTCTCGGCGTTGATCTGGCCATCGCTGGCCAGCAACTTGAGTTTCTCCACTTCTTGTACCGCTGCCAGCAGATTGCCCTCCACCTGCTCACACAGCAACTGCAGAGCGTCGTTATCGATGCTGAGGCCGGCGGCGCTGCAGCGTTGCTGCAACCAGCGCGGCAGGTCACGGGCTTCAATGGGCCAGATCTGCACCGTGGCGGCGGCCTTGTCCAGGGCCTTGTACCATTTGCTATTGGTGGACTGCTTATCGATCTTGCCGGACACAATCAGCAGGATGTCGTCGCTGCCGGCAGCCATATCGAGATACTCGCACAGGGCCTTGCTGCCATCGGCGCCGGGCTTGCCCGAGGGCATGCGTATTTCCACCAGTTTGCGCTCGGCGAACAGTGACATGCTGGACGCACTGTGCAGAATTTCATCCCACTTGAAGCGCGGCACCACATCGATAATTTCGCGGTCGGTGCAGCCGGCGTCGCGTGCGGCCTTGCGCACCAAATCACAGCACTCCTGTACCAGCAGAGGCTCGTCGCCACTAATCAGGTAAACGGGGAGAAGTTGCTGCTTGAGATGGCCGGCGAGTTTCTCGGGGTACAGGCGCATCGCGAGGTGTCAGGCCTCGGGCGTCTGGCTGGCGGCGAAGAAGGCGATGCGGCGCAGAATCTGCTGCGACAGTTCACTGCGCATCTCCGCCTTGAGGATGCGGATCTCCTCGGCCTTGCCCACGACGTTCTGGGGGTCGTTTTCCATCTGCTTGATCACCGTGCCGGTGGTGTCGGGCATGACGCCCTTGCCTCTGGCGTTGTTGATCGAGAATGTCGAACGCATGGTCAGTTCGAATTCCGCCGCTCGGGTGTCGGCATCCAGTGACAGGTTTCGCTGGCTGAAACGCTCCGGTCCGAGTACCAGCAGATAGTTGGCGTCGGCGCGGTCGTCGGCCCATTCAATGCCGGCATTGGCGAAGCGCAGCTTCACCTCGCGACTGAATTCGCTGTTGGGATTACTGGTGACCAGAAACAGCGAGCGCCATTCCTCTGGAACACTGGCGCCGCCGCTGCCGCGCAGGTGGAAGCCACAGCCGGATACCATGGCTGTGGCGCAAAGAGCGATAACAAGGGTGGCGAGGCGCCGCTGCATAATGGGTTCCGGCCTTAATCAGTTGGCAACAATATTAACCAATTTGCCCGGTACTACAATCACCTTGCGCACGGTCACGCCTTCCAGGAAACGCTGCACATTGTCCTGAGCCAGGGCCGCCGCTTCGGCAGCATCCTTGTCGGCATTGGCGGCAATGTTCATCTTGGCGCGGACCTTGCCGTTCACCTGAACCACCATTTCAATGCTGTCGCGGGTGAGTGCGTCTTCGTCGACACTGGGCCAGGGCGCATTGAGCACGTCGCCTGTGCCGCCGAGCGCCGGCCATAACTCGTGGCAGATGTGCGGCGTGATGGGGTTGAGCATTAGCACGATGGCGCGCAACGCTTCGTCCAGTACCGCGCGGCTCTGGTCGCTGTCGTCCAGTTTGCCCAGCTCGTTGCACAACTCCATGACCGCGGCGATGGCGGTGTTAAAGGTCTGGCGGCGGCCGTAGTCGTCGCTGACCTTGGCAATGGTCTCGTGCGCTTTGCGGCGGGCATTTTTCTGCTGTTCGGTCAGGGCGCTGGTATCCAGTGCCGGGGCCGGACCTGCGGCTACGTGGCCGTTAACCAGTTTCCACAGACGCTTGAGGAACCGGTGAGCGCCTTCAACACCAGAGTCGGCCCACTCCAGGGATTGCTCTGGCGGGGCTGCAAACATCGAGAACAGGCGTACAGTATCCGCACCGTATTGATCGATCAGGGCTTGGGGGTCAACAGTATTGCCCTTGGATTTGGACATTTTGGCGCCGTCCTTCAGCACCATGCCCTGGGTGAGCAGGCGAGTGAAGGGTTCGTCGGAGTTCACAAGACCTTCGTCGCGCATTAGCTTGTGGAAAAAGCGGGCATAAAGCAGGTGAAGGATCGCATGTTCGATGCCACCGACATATTGATCCACAGGTAGCCAGTAGTTGGCCTCGTCGCTGTCGAGCATGCCGTCCGTGTAATCGGGGCATGTGAAACGGGCGTAGTACCAAGAGGATTGCACAAAGGTGTCGAACGTATCGGTTTCCCGTACGCAGTCAGCACCGTCCAGGGTGAATTTACGCCATTCAGGGTCCGCTTTAATCGGTGAGGCAACACCGTCCATAACAACATCTTCAGGCAGCAGCGAGGGCAGGCGGTCTGACGGAATGGGAATGTCGCTGCCGTCGTCGAGATTGAGCATGGGAATGGGTGTGCCCCAGTAGCGCTGGCGCGAAACGCCCCAATCACGCAGTCGGAACTGGGTTGTGATCTTGCCCATGCCCGAGGCTTCCAGTCGGGCGGCAATACCTTCGAAGGCCGCATCGAAACTGCTGCCGTCGAATTCACCAGAGGCAGTCAAGGCACCGTGCTCGGTGTAGGCAGCCGCACTGGTGTCCGCTGGTTGGCCCTCGGTGTCGCATATAACGGTTTTCACCGGCAATTGGTATTTCTGGGCGAATTCCCAGTCACGCTCATCGTGGGCCGGCACAGCCATTACCGCACCTGAGCCATAGTCCATGAGCACGTAGTTTGCGACCCACACAGGTACTTCTTCACCGGTGAGGGGGTGGCGAGCGCGCAGGCCGGTGTCCATGCCGAGTTTCTCGGCCTGAGCCATGTCCGCTTCAGCGACTGAACTGCGCTTGCATTCGCCGATAAAGCTGGCCAGTGCCGGGTTGTCTGCGGCCAGCGCAAGGCTGATTGGGTGCTCCGCAGCCAGGCTTACGTAAGTGACACCGTAAAGGGTGTCGGGCCGGGTGGTATACACCTCGATGCGGTCGAGGTCCGCCACTGGGCTATCCAGCCCAAAGGCCAGTTCCACGCCACGACTTTTGCCAATCCAGTTGCGCTGCATGGTGCGCACGGCTTCTGGCCAGCCATCGAGATTGTCCAGCCCCGCAAGCAATTCTTCAGCGTAGGCGGTAATGCGGATAAACCACTGAGGAATCTCACGGCGTTCGATCAGCGCGCCGGAACGCCAGCCACGGCCTTCGATGACCTGCTCGTTGGCAAGAACCGTTTGATCTACCGGGTCCCAGTTTACGGTCGCCATTTTCTTGTAAACCAGTCCCTTTTCATAAAGACGGGTAAAGAACCATTGCTCCCAGCGATAGTACTCTGGCTTGCAGGTGGCGATTTCGCGGTCCCAATCGTAGGCGAAGCCCAGCTGACGCAGTTGGGAGCGCATGTGATCGATATTCTGTACGGTCCAGCTGGCGGGGGCGACATTATTGGCAATGGCTGCATTTTCTGCAGGTAGGCCAAATGCGTCCCAGCCCATGGGCTGCAGCACGTTTTTACCCAGCATGCGCTGATAGCGGGCGATCACATCGGCGATGGTGTAATTGCGCACATGTCCCATGTGTAGCTTGCCACTGGGATAGGGGAACATGGCGAGACAGTAGTACTTCTCGCGCTCATCCTTAATCGCCGCGAAACTGTTGTTCGCCAGCCAGTGGGCCTGGGCTTCGCGCTCCAGGATGTCGGGCTTGTATTGCTGCTCCATTGCCTTGCTTGATTCCGGTAAAAAAAGAGGGCGAATTCTACCAGTATTCAGGGCGCTGTAGGAGTGTGAATCTGCTGGCCTGCAGGCAGGCCTTCGGCGGCTGGCGCCGAGACGATGCCGGGATCAGGGCTCTCGCCAGAATCCCAGGTACATGAGGATCATCAGCGCCAGGCTGATGGCGCAGGCCGACAGAATCGGCACCGAACCAAAACTGGCGAAAGGCGTCTTGCCCAGCATGGCCTGGACCTCGCCGGTCAGCACGGTTTCCACGAACTGCTCGGACTCGGCAATGACCTGGCCGCGGTGATCGATCAGGGCGGAGACACCGTTATTGGTGCCCCGAATCATATAGCGGCCATTTTCCAGGGCGCGCATCTGCGCCATTTGCAGGTGCTGCAGCGGGCCGATGGAATCTCCGAACCAGCTGTCGTTGCTAATGGTAATCAGCAGGTCGGCCTCGCGGGCGCCGGCGGCCACCAGGTCCGGGTAGACCACTTCGTAGCAGATCGAGGGCGATACCCGAAAGGTACCCGCTGCCAGCGGTGGCTGATCGGCCGGGCCGCGGCTCTGGAACGACATGGGCAGATTAAAGAATTCGATCACACCGCGCAGGTAGTCCTCCAGCGGCACATATTCGCCAAAGGGCACTAGCCGTTGCTTGAAGTAGCTGCCCTGGCCCTGGCCCAGGGCGGTAATGCTGTTGTAGTAGCGTTCGTCGCCTTCGGGACGGTTCGGTATGCCGGTAATTAACGTGGTATCGGCCTTGCGTGCCCGGGCGGCGATGGGATCGAGAAACGGTCGCGCGCGCTCGTATAGATTGGGGATGGCGGCCTCGGGCCACACGATAATATCGTGGCCGAGCAGGGGCATGGTGGCGCCGCGCATCTGGTGCAGAATGGGCAGGTAGTACTCGCGATTCCATTTGTTCTGCTGCGGGATATTGGGCTGGTAAATTGCGACCGAGAGCGGTTCTTCGCTGGCGCGCGCTACCCATTGGATGGGCTTGAGTACGCCGCCGCCGATCCACAGGGTGGCGACAATGACGGCGTAGGTGACAAGCGCAATGGCCTGGCGGCTGCGCCAGGCCAGAAACAGGCAGCTGCCGGTCAGGGCGCAAATCATCGACAGGCCGTAAATGCCGAGAATCGGCGCCCAGCCGGCGATGGCGGTATCGACATGGGCGTAGCCCAGGTAAAGCCAGGGGAAGCCGGTGAGAAACCAGCTGCGCAGCCATTCGAACAGCACCCACAGCACCGGAAACCCGATAAGCATACCGCCGGGCAGGGGGCGTATAAAGCGGATATAAAGCCAGGCGAACGTGCCGTGCAGTAGCGCCAGGCCGGCGCAGAACAAGCCCGTCAGCACCAGTGCCAGGGGCACGCTGGCATTGCCGTGTTCGTGGATGCTGACATACACCCAGGAAGCCCCGGTGCCGAATAGGCCCAGTCCGAACAGCCAGCCGCGCCAGAAGCCGCGCGGTGGGTTGCAGGTGCTCAGCAGGTAGGCGAACAGGGCGCAGCTGAGAATGCCCGCCGGCCATATATTGTAGGGCGCCAGTGACAGGGTGATCAGCGCGCCTGCCAGTGGGCTCAGCAGGAGCACGATCAGGGGGTGCAGGCCGGGCTTCTCGCTGCGCATGTGGCGGTGTCAGCTCTTGCCTGGCCGCATGCGCAGGCTGTGGATTTTGCGTTGGTCGGCGTTAATCACCTGGAACTCAAAGTTGTCGATAACCGCCACTTCATTGCGGGTGGGCATATGGCCCAGAGCCTGAATGACCAGCCCGCCTATGGTATCGAACTCTTCATCGCTGAAACCGGTGCCGAAGTGTTCGTTGAAGTCCTCGATCGGGGTGAGGGCCTTGATGAAGTAGTCATCGTCACTGATCTTGCGGATGAAGCGATCCGCTAGGGCGTCGGTTTCGTCTTCAATTTCACCGACAATCTCTTCGAGTACGTCCTCGATCGTTACCAGGCCGGCGACGCCGCCATATTCGTCGATGACGATGGCCATGTGGTTACGATTTTCGCGGAACTCCCGCAATAAAACATTGAGGCGCTTGCTCTCGGGGACGACCACGGTGGGGCGCAGCAGGTTTTCCAGCCGGAAGTCACTGTGGTCTTTACTCAACACCATGGGCAGCAAATCCTTGGCCAGCAGAATGCCGAGAATGTCATCGGGGCTTTCGCCGATCACCGGGTAACGTGAGTGTGCCGAGCGGGTAATCTGCGGCAGGATTTCTTCCAGGGTGGATTCGGCTTTGATCAACACCATCTGGGCGCGCGGAATCATAATGTCGCGGGCCTGCATGTCGCTGACCTGCATGGCCCCTTCCATGATGCTGCGCGCGTCCTCGTCGATGACCTCATTCTCGGCTGCCACGGCGAGTATGGCTTCCAGATCCTTGCGGGTACTTGGCTCGCCGGAGAACAGTTGGCCTATTTTCTCCAGCCAGGATTTCTCGCCATGATCGGGGCTGGATGGATCGGTGCTCATGCGCTCTGGTGCTCCTCGAGCTGGTCGCCCCGATAGGGGCAGGGGTAGTTGAGTTCAGTGAGGATGCGGGTTTCCAGTACCTCCATGGCCTGGGCTTCCTCGTCTTCGATATGGTCGTAACCGAGCAGGTGCAGGGTGCCGTGAACCAGCATGTGGGCCCAGTGCGCCTCCAGGGTCTTGTGTTGTTCGGATGCTTCGCGGATCACGACCTGGGTGCACACCACGATATCGCCCAGCAGCGGCAGTTCCAGTTCGGGAGGCAAGTCGCTGGGGAATGACAAAACGTTGGTGGGGCCGGACTTGCCGCGCCAGGTGTGATTGAGCTCAGCCATCTCGTCTTCGTCGACGAGCCGCACGCTAACTTCTGTATCAGTTTTGCGCTGAGTGGCCAGCGCTGCCTGAATCCAGCGTCTTATGTCGTCCTCATCAGGCGCGGGATCACTGGTCTCGCGCTGAATGTCGATCTCCAGGTTCACAGCTGGTTGGAATCCATGGGCTTGGCCTTGTCCTCGTGCGAGTCATAGGCCTGGACAATGCGCTGTACCAGCGGGTGGCGTACTACATCTTTGTTGGCGAAATAGGTAAAGCCAATGCCCTCGACACCATCGAGAATATTGCTGGCATGGGTCAGGCCCGACTGTGCGCCCCGGGGCAGGTCGATCTGGGTGGCGTCGCCAGTGATGACAGCGGTGGAGCCAAATCCGATCCGTGTCAGAAACATCTTCATTTGTTCGCGGGTGGTGTTCTGGGCTTCATCGAGAATGATAAATGCATTGTTCAGGGTGCGGCCGCGCATAAAGGCCAGCGGCGCCACTTCGATGATGTTGCGTTCGATGTACTTGTTAACGGTCTCAAAACCGAGCATTTCGTACAGTGCGTCGTAGAGCGGGCGCAGGTACGGATCAATCTTCTGGGACAGGTCACCGGGCAGGAAACCCAGCTTTTCACCGGCCTCAACCGCCGGGCGTACCAGCAGGATGCGGCGTACACGCTCTTCCAGCAGCGCCTCGACGGCACAGGCTACCGCCAGGTAGGTCTTGCCGGTGCCGGCGGGACCAATGCCGAAGTTGATATCGCTCTGCTTAATGGTGCGCACATAGCCCTGCTGGTTTTTGCCGCGGGGCTTAATGGAGGCACGCTTGGTGCGAATGACCTGAATTGCCTCCACCGGCTCGTCGCTCTGGGCCGCCTCGGCCAGGCTTTCGAGGCCGGCCTGTTGCAGCTGCAGGTGCAGGGACTCAGGGCTCAGGCCCACGCCCTGACAGACCTCGGCGTACAGGTGAATGAGCAGCTCACGGGCTGCGGCCACATTGACCGACGGGCCGGACAGCTGGAACTGGTTGCCGCGATTGCCAATGCGGATGCCCAGGCGCTGTTCGATCTGGCGCAGGTGGCCGTCCAGCTGGCCGCAGAGCATGGCCAGATGACGGGCGTCATTGGGTTCGAGGGTGAGGCTTAGTTGCGTCACCGGCTGGGGTGCCGGGTCAGGTGCTAGGGTTTCGCTGTTCAAGTTCGTCATTGGCCCACTGCGGGGCTGTCATCGATTGGTTAAAGGATATACAGGATTGGCGCGGCGTCAACTCGCCACGAGCACGCCACGCAGGGAGTTGGGCAGGGCCTCAAACACCTCTACGTCGGCGAATTCGCCAATCAGGCTGTGGTCAGTGCAGCTGAAGTTAACGGCGCGATTGTTCTCAGTACGCCCCTGGAGCTGCCCCGGGTCTTTTTTCGATACGCCGGTGACCAGAATGCGCTGGGTAGTGCCGACCATGCGACGGCTGATTTCCTGGGCATGCTGGTTAATCCGGTTCTGGAGAATTTGCAGGCGCTGCTTCTTCACATCTTCCGAGGTATCGTCCGGTAAGTCAGAGGCCGGGGTGCCCGGGCGGGCGCTGTAAACAAAGCTGAAGGACACATCGAAGCCGATGTCTTCGATCAGCTTCATGGTATCGGCGAAATCGGCCTCGGATTCGCCCGGGAAACCGATAATAAAGTCCGAGGAGATGCTGATGTTCGGGCGGATTTTGCGCAGGCGGCGGATCTTGGACTTGTATTCCAGGGCCGTGTGGCCGCGCTTCATGGCGTTGAGGATCTTGTCCGAGCCGCTTTGTACCGGCAGGTGCAGGTGATCGACCAGCTGTGGAATGTCCGCATAGGCCTCAATCAGGGCATCTGAGAATTCGACCGGGTGAGAGGTGGTGTAGCGAATACGCTCGATACCGGGAATCTTTGCCACGTAGTGCAGCAACTCGGCGAAATCGACAATGTCGCCCTCATGGCTCTCGCCGCGGTAGGCGTTCACGTTCTGGCCGAGCAGGTTGACCTCGCGGACTCCCTCGCCGGCGAGGTGGGCGATTTCAGCGATCACATCGTCCAGCGGGCGCGACACCTCTTCGCCGCGGGTATAGGGCACCACGCAGAAGGTGCAGTACTTGGAGCAGCCTTCCATGATGGAGACAAACGCGGTGGGGCCATCCACCTTGGGCTCGGGCAGGCGGTCGAATTTCTCAATTTCCGGGAAGCTGACGTCTACCACCAGGGTGCCGCCGGGGCCTTGTTCTGCCTCGCGCTGGTCCATCATGTCCGGCAGGCGGTGCAGGGTCTGGGGGCCGAACACCAGGTCCACATAGGGGGCGCGCTTGCCGATTTCCTCGCCTTCCTGGCTGGCCACGCAGCCGCCGACGCCGATTATAAGGTCCGGGTTTTTCTGCTTCAGGTGTTTCCAGCGGCCCAGCTGGTGGAACACCTTCTCCTGAGCCTTTTCCCTTATAGAACAAGTATTTAGAAGGAGCACGTCGGCCTCCTCAGGGTTGTCTGTGGGCACCAGGTCATGGCTTTCCTCGAGCAGGTCACGCATACGCGCGGAGTCGTACTCGTTCATCTGACAGCCGTGGGTCTTGATGTACAGTTTCTTGTTCACAGTTCCTCGGTTCCTGCGGCGCGCCGCCGCGGGTCTATTCGATCGCAAAAAGGGCAGCGGATTATACAGAGGGATGTCCCCGAAACCTAGTACTGACGGGGGCTGCAGGCTGGTAATTCGTCGCCATGGTGGTAATATTGCCGCCCCCTGCAAATATGGCCCGGCCATGGCCCGCCGCAGGGGGTATCATCAACCCGTTTCACCACGAGAAAAGCATGCCAGCTCAACCCGTTTACAAAGTCATCTTCCAGAACGGCACCCAGGTCTACGAAGTGTTTGCCCGGCAGATTTACCAGAGCGATATGTGGGGCTTTATCGAGGTTGAAGAGTTTGTGTTTGGCGAGCGCTCCCAGATCGTGGTTGACCCGTCTGAAGAAAAGCTCAAAAACGAGTTTGCCGGCGTGACCCGCAGCTACATTCCCATGCAGGCTATCCTGCGTATTGACGAGGTCGACAAGGAAGGCGCGGTCAAGGTATCGGACGTCAAACCTGCCGAAGGCGGCAATGTGGCGAGCTTCCCCTTTGCCGGTTCCGGACCGCCCCAGATCTCAGACGAATAAACTTGCTGCACCCAGTATGGTGAGCCTGGTTCAATAGCGCCCCGCTATTGGCGCGGTAGCCCGTGGCAGGGCTTTCTAGCCCGGTGTATAGGTGTACAATGGCGACCGCTCGATACACACTCCACACCCAAGGACCCCGCCATGACCGTGATTCGTCAGGACGATTTCATCGACAGCGTCGCCGATGCGCTGCAGTTCATCTCTTACTACCACCCGAAAGACTTCATCGACGGTGTCTACGAGGCGTGGCAGAAAGAACAGAACCCGGCCGCCAAAGATGCCATGGCCCAGATCCTGATCAATTCACGCATGTGTGCCGAGGGCAAGCGCCCCATTTGTCAGGACACCGGTATTGTCACGGTCTTCCTGAAGATTGGTATGAACGTGCAGTGGGATGCCCAGATGTCTGTGGCGGATATGGTCAACGAAGGCGTGCGTCGCGCCTACCTGAATCCCGATAACGTGCTGCGCGCCTCTATTCTCGAGGACCCGGCCGGTGCCCGGAAGAACACCAAGGACAACACCCCTGCCGTCATCCACATGGAAGTTGTCGAAGGCGACACGGTTGATGTGCAAGTGGCTGCCAAGGGTGGCGGTTCTGAGAACAAGTCCAAGATGGCCATGCTCAACCCCTCCGATTCCATCGTCGACTGGGTGGTGAAGACCGTACCCACGATGGGCGCCGGCTGGTGCCCGCCCGGCATGCTGGGCATTGGTATTGGCGGCACCGCTGAAAAGGCCGCAGTTATGGCCAAGGAAGCGCTGATGGAGCCGATTGATATTCATGAACTGCGCGAGCGCGGGCCTTCCAACCGTGCCGAAGAGCTGCGCCTGGAAATCATGGAGAAGGTGAACAAGCTGGGTATTGGTGCCCAGGGCCTGGGCGGCCTGACCACGGTTATGGACGTCAAGATCAACGACTACCCGACACACGCGGCGTCACTGCCTGTGTGCATGATTCCCAACTGTGCGGCCACCCGTCACGCGCACTTTGAGCTGGATGGCTCGGGCCGGCCCTGCAAACACCGCCCAGCCTCGACGACTGGCCGATTGTTTCCCAGGAAACCGGCGACAACGTTCACAAGGTCAACCTGGACACGATTACCCGGGAAGACGCCAGCCAGTGGAAGCCGGGCGACGTTCTGCTGCTGTCGGGCAAGATGCTCACCGGCCGCGATGCAGCTCACAAGAAGATGAAGGAACTGATTGAGTCCGGTGAAGGCCTGCCTTCTGAGGTAGACCTCAAGGGCCGCTTTATCTACTACGTGGGCCCTGTAGACCCGGTGCGCGATGAGGTTGTAGGCCCCGCCGGCCCCACCACCTCCACCCGCATGGATAAGTTCACTGACTTTGTGCTCGAGCACACCGGCCTGCTGGGCATGATCGGCAAGGCCGAGCGCGGCCCCGCTGGTGTTGAGGCTATCAAGAAGCACAAGGCCGTCTACCTGATGGCAGTCGGCGGTGCCGCCTATCTGGTCTCCAAGGCGATTACCTCTGCCAAAGTGGTTGCCTTCCCGGAATTGGGTATGGAAGCTATCTACGAGTTTGAAGTGAAGGATATGCCGGTGAGTGTCGCAGTCGACATGGAAGGTACGTCAGTCCACGAGGTAGGCCCCAAGATCTGGCAGGCAAAGATCGAGGAAGAGGCCATCGAGGTTGTCTAACACCTTTTACTGGCACGACTACGAGACTTTCGGCGCGGACCCTTCCCGCGATCGTCCGGTGCAGTTTGCCGGGCTGCGCACCGACGCCGACCTCAACCCCATTGGCGAGCCGCTGGTGATTTTCAGCCGGCCCGCCAACGACTTTCTCCCTCACCCGCAGGCCTGTCTGGTCACCGGAATTACCCCGCAACAAGCGCTGGCGGAAGGCATGCCCGAGGCGGAGTTTATTCGCCTGATTCACGAGGAGCTCGCCCAGCCAGGCACCTGTGGTGTGGGTTACAACAGCATTCGCTTCGACGACGAGGTTTCGCGTTACACGCTGTACCGTAATTTTTACGACCCCTATGCCCGGGAATGGCAGAACGGCAATTCCCGCTGGGACATTATCGATATGGTGCGCGCCTGTTACGCGTTGCGCCCCGAGGGCATTAATTGGCCGACCCGCGAGGATGGCCTGCCCAGCTTCCGTCTGGAAGATCTGACTGCCGCTAATGGGATTGCCCACGAAGACGCACACGACGCCCTGTCGGATGTGCATGCCACCATTGCCATGGCCCGTCTCATCAAGGAAAAGCAGCCGCGCCTGTTTGACTATGTGATGCAGAATCGCGACAAGCGATCGGCGGGTGCCCTGTTGCAAATGGAAGCCATGAAACCGGTGCTGCATGTCTCTGGTATGTTCGGCGCTGAGCGGCACAATATTGCCCTGATTGTGCCGCTGGCCATGCACCCGAGTAACAAGAACGAAGTGATTTGTTTTGACCTGATGGCCGACCCTGCTGCCCTGCGCCAGAATTCAGAAGAAATTGCTGCGCTGCTGTTTGCGCGCAAAGATGAGTTGCCTGAGGGTGTTGAGCGCTCCGGGTTAAAATCGGTGCACCTGAACAAGTGCCCGATTCTGGTGACGGCCAAAATGGCGGACCCTGCCACGGCGCAGCGGCTGGGCATTGACGGCGCTCGCTGTCGCGCCCACCTCGCTGCACTGCGCGAAATGCAGGCCGCTAATCCGCGTGGTTTCACCAGTAATCTACAGGGTGTTTACAGCGGCCGGGTGTTTGATGAAATCACCGACCCGGATCGCATGCTCTATAGCGGCGGCTTTTTCGGCGAGGCCGACAAGCGCCTTATGGATCAGATTCGCAACAGCAGCCCTGAAGACCTCGCCGGCACCAGTTTTCCCTTCGAAGACGCCCGCCTGCCGGACATGTTGTTCCGCTACCGGGCCCGCAATTACCCTGAATCACTCAGCCCCGATGAGCGCGCTCACTGGGAAGAGTATCGCTTCTCACGTCTCACCGAGCCCGAGGCGGGCGCCAGTATTTGTATGGAGCAATACCAGGAGACCATTGAGGCTCTGGTTGAGTCCGGTGAGCTGACCTTGCCCCAGTGTGAGTTGATGGAGCAACTGCTGGAGTACAGCGACAGCCTGTTGGCCTGAGCCAATCCTGTGAAAAGTAGCGCGACTTGAACCGCGCCCACCACTTATAATTCCGGCCAATAGTTTGGGTCTCCTGGGAGGGGAATGGTGGAATTCGCCGGAAGCAACATACTGTCGATCCAGCAATTCGAGCGCGCCGATGTCGAGCGCGTATTCTCGGTCGCTGACATGATGGAGCCCTATGCCCATCGCCGCAGGCGCACCAAAGTGCTCGACGGCGCCATTCTCGGCAACATGTTCTTCGAACCCAGTACCCGTACCCGGGTCAGCTTTGGCAGTGCCTTTAACCTGCTCGGTGGCGAGGTGCGCGAAACCACGGGGTTTGAATCCTCCGCGCTGGCCAAGGGCGAATCCCTCTACGACACGGCCCGGGTGCTCAGCGGTTACTCGGATGTCATCGTCATGCGCCATCCGGCGGAAGGTTCTGTGGCGGAGTTTGCCGCGGCGAGCCGGGTGCCGGTGCTGAACGGCGGCGACGGTGCCAACGAGCACCCCAGCCAGGCGCTGCTTGACCTGTACACGATTAAAAGCGAAATGGCTGGTCGCGGTCGGGGCATCGATAACCTGCGCATCGCCATGGTCGGCGACCTGCGCTTCGGGCGTACGGTGCATTCCCTGTGCAAGCTGCTGTGCCTGTTCGACAACGTGCATGTGACTCTGGTGTCGCCCCAGGAACTGGGTATGCCCGGCGAGATCGTCGAGCGCATGCGCAGTGCCGGTGTGGACGTGCTGGAATCGGATCAGCTGGAGTCGAGTATTGCTGCGGTCGACATCGTCTATTCCACCCGCATCCAGGAAGAGCGCTTCAGCACCCAGGAAGAGGCCGACCTGTACCGTGGTCGCTTCCGCCTCAACCAGAGCGTGTACACCGCCAACTGCGAACCGAATACAGTCATCATGCACCCGCTGCCCCGGGACTCCCGTGAAATGGCCCGGGAGCTGGACGATGACCTCAACGACAACCCGAACCTGGCGATCTTCCGCCAGACCGACAACGGGGTGCTGGTGCGCATGGCCCTGTTTGCCCTGGTGCTGGATGTGGTTGACCAGGTCGATGCCCACGCCAGCGATGTGACCTGGTATACCGCGGGCCGCTTTTAAATGCCCGAGCTGACCTTCGGGGCCGACGACGTTCGCATACTGGCTGAGGAAACGGCTTTCCAGGGCTATTTCCAGGTGCGCCGGGTGACCTTGCAATACCGCGCCTTTGGCGGTGGCTGGGTGGAACCGCAGGTACGAGAGATTTTTGAGCGCGGCGACGCGGTGGGTGTGTTGCCCTACGATCCTGTCACCGACTCCGTTGTCCTCATCGAACAATTCCGTCCGGGCGCCATGCGCGGCGCCAACAGCCCTTGGATGCTGGAACTCATTGCCGGCATTGTCGAACCTGGCGAGGCGGATGCGGAAGTCGCACACCGCGAGGCCATGGAAGAGGCTGGTTGTGAGCTGAGCCTGCTCGAGCCGATTGCCACGGTGCTGCCCAGCGCCGGAGCCTGCACGGAGGAGGTGCGCCTGTTCTGCGGTCGCATGACCACCGCAGCGGTCGGCGGGGTGCACGGCCTGCCGGAAGAGGGTGAGGATATTCTGGTGCACTCGGTGCCGGTCGCCGAAGCCTTTGACCTGCTCGATCGCAATGCCATGCCCAATGGCCACACGCTTATTGCCCTGCTGTGGTTGCGCAATCACATCGAATCGCTGCGGGAGCGCTGGGCCTAGCCGCCCGCGGACACTATGAGCGAGGCCACCACTAAAAAACGCCCGGGTCTATTGCGCTCTTCTGCGCTGGTCGGCGCGATGACCATGATGTCGCGCGTGTTGGGTCTGGTGCGGGATATCGTGGTGGCGGCTTTTGTGGGTGCCAGCGCCAATGCCGATGCCTTTTTCGTGGCCTTTAAAATCCCCAATTTCCTGCGCCGCCTGTTTGCCGAGGGGGCGTTCTCACAGGCCTTTGTACCGGTGCTGGCGGACTATAAGGAACAGGGTGCCCACCAGGCGGTCAAGGAACTGATCAATCGGGTGGCGGGGGTGCTCGGAGGCACGCTGCTGCTGGTTACGGCGCTGGCTGTGCTGGCGGCACCACTGGTGGCGGCGCTGTTTGCCCCGGGATTTGTCAGCCAGCCCTACAAATACCAACTTACCAGTGACATGATCCGGATTACCTTCCCGTATCTGTTGCTGATATCGATGACGGGGTTTTGCGGCGCCATTCTCAATAGTTACGGGCGCTTTGCGGTGCCTGCGTTCACCCCGGTGTTTCTCAACCTGTCGCTGATCTTCGCCGCCGTGGTAGCGTCGCCCTGGTTTGCTGAACCGGTGTTTGCGCTGGCCTGGGGCGTGTTCTTCGCGGGCGTAATACAACTGTTGTTCCAGCTGCCATCACTATACCGGCTCGATCTGGTGCCGCGCCCGGTGGTGGATACCCAGCACGAAGGCGTTCGGCGCATCATGAAGTTGATGGTGCCGGCGCTGTTTGGTGTCTCTGTCAGCCAGATCAACCTCCTGTTGGATACGGTATTGGCCTCGTTTCTGCCCACGGGCAGTGTCTCCTGGTTGTACTACTCGGACCGGTTGGCGGAACTGCCGCTAGGTGTGTTTGGCATCGCCATTGCCACGGTGATTTTACCCAACCTGTCGGCTCATCGCGCCGCAGCGCGGGAGCAGGAATTCGCGGTGACCCTGGACTGGGCGACCCGCTCGGTACTGCTCATCGGCATGCCGGCGGCGGTGGCCCTGATTCTGCTGGCGGAGCCGATTCTGGTGACTCTGTTCCAGTACGGAGAACTCACCCCAGGCGATATCCATATGGCCTCGCTGTCACTGCGGGCCTACAGCCTGGGCCTGATCGCCTTTATGTTGATCAAGATTCTGGCGCCGGGTTTTTACGCCCGTCAGGACACGGCTACCCCGGTCAAAATCGGCATTATTGCGATGGCGGCCAACATGGTGATGAACCTGGCCTTTGTGCTGCCCTTGTTGTGGTACCTCAATATTGGCCACGTGGGGCTGGCGCTGGCCACCTCCTGTTCGGCCTGGCTGAATGCGGGGCTGCTTCTGCGCGGTCTGCGCCGTGACGGTGTGTTTGTGTTCCAGCCGGGCTGGGGCATGTATGCGGGCCGTCTGATCGCGGCGACCGTGGCGATGTCGGCGGCGGTGATGTTGCTGGCGGCGCCGACGGAGCAGTGGTTGGCCTGGGGGTGGCGGGAGCGGGCGCTGCAGATGGGCATGGTTTGTGGTGCTGGTGTAGTGGCGTATCTAGCGGTGCATTTTGTGCTCGGGACTCGGTTGCGGCATTTGCGGGCGCCGGGGGCGGTTTAGATCGCTCTCTGGGTGTCGGTTCAGAGACGGGATAATCTGCTCGGAACCACTTCAAGCCCACTGCTGTGCGGTTTTGGTCGTTCTCTGGTTGGCGGTCCAGAGACGAGAAACCCCTCTCAGAACCACTGCAAGCCCGTCCATGGGTCGTTTCGGCGTCCGCCATCCCTGGCTCCCGACGATTCTGAGAGGGGTGTCCCGCCTCTGAACCTTTATCGAGCAGACTAAAGAGTATCGTTGTTGAGACTGGCGCCTGTGTTGCAGGCGGGACGGTAGGTCGTCACGCCTTGAGTGTTTTCTTGGGATGTTTTCTATCGGGGTAGCAGGTGGTGCAGATCTCGCAGACACGGCCGTCGCAGCCGCGGGCGGTGCAGTACTCGCGGCCGTAGAAGATGATCTGCAGGTGGAGTTTGTTCCAGTATTCCTCGGGAAACAGGCGCTTCAGGTCGCGCTCGGTCTGGACCACGCTCTTGCCTGAGGTCAGGCCCCAGCGCTGGGCCAGGCGGTGAATGTGGGTGTCCACGGGAAAGGCGGGCACGCCGAAGGCCTGGGACATCACAACCGAGGCAGTTTTGTGGCCTACGCCGGGGAGTTTTTCGAGTGCCTCCATGTCCTGGGGCACTTCGCCATCGTACTCTTCCACCAGAATTTCCGAGAGGCGCTTAATCGCCTTGGACTTCTGTGGCGACAGGCCGCAGGGGCGGATGATGTCCTGGATTTCGCCTACGTCCTGGGGGGCCATGTCGTGGGCGTTGTCGGCCAGGGCGAATAGCTCAGGCGTAATCTGGTTGACGCGCTCGTCGGTGCACTGGGCGCTGAGAAGCACCGCGACCAGCAGGGTGTATGGGTCCTTGTGGTCCAGCGGGACGGGCGTTTCCGGGTAGAGCTCCTGTAGTCGCTTGAGTATGTAGGCGACGCGATCGGACTTGAGCATATTGGCCATTATAGGGTCTCCAGGTACGCCGCGATGCGCTCGGCGGCTTCTACACACTGGGCCATTTCGGCGACCAGGGCCATGCGTATGCGGTTGGCGCCGGGGTTGTGGCCGTCCACTTCTCTGGCGAGGAAGCTGCCGGGGAGCACGGTAACGTGCTGCTGGGCGAACAGGCCACGGGCGAACTCTGTTTCGCCAATCGGTGTTTCGGGCCACAGGTAAAAGCCGGCGTCGGGGCGAGTCACGTTCAATTTGTCGCCGAGAATGTCCAGTACGGCGTCGAACTTGGCGCGGTAGCGGGCGCGGTTTTCGATGACGTGTTGCTCGTCATTCCAGGCGGCGATGCTTGCAATCTGGTGATGGGCAGGCATGGCGCAGCCGTGATAGGTGCGGTACTGCAGAAACTTGCCGATGATGTCGGCGTCGCCGGCCACGAAGCCGGAGCGCAGGCCGGGCAGGTTGGAGCGTTTGGACAAGCTGTGGAACACCACGCAGTTGCGGTAGCTGCCATCGCCCATGGCGGCACAGGCCTGCAGTAAGCCGGCGGGCGGGTTGGATTCGTCGCCGTAGATCTCGGAATAGCATTCGTCAGAGGCGATCACAAAGTCGTGTTCGCTGGCGAGCTTGATCAGGTCCTGTAATTGCGTCAGTGACATGACTGCGCCGGTGGGGTTGCCGGGGCTGCAGATGTAGAGCAGTTGGCATTGCTGCCATTGGTCTTCGGTGACGGCGGCAAAGTCGGGCAGGTAGCCGGTGTCGGGGCCGCAATCCAGGAAGACGGGGGTTGCGCCGGCAAGTAGGGCCGCGCCCTCGTAAATCTGGTAAAAGGGATTGGGGCTTAGCACCAGGGGTGCTTTGTCGCGATCGACGATTGTCTGGGCGAAGGCAAACAGGGCTTCGCGAGTGCCGTTCACCGGCAGAATATGGCGCTCTGCGTCGATGCCCTGCAGCTTGAAACGGCGCTGCAGCCAATCGCCAATGGCTTCACGCAGAGCGTCGCTGCCCCGGGTCAGGGGGTAGCTGGCGAGTTTGTCGAGATTGTCAGCGACGGCCTGCAGTACGAATGCGGGCGAGGGGTGTTTGGGCTCGCCGATAGACAGGGCAATGGGATTGGTGTCAGCCGGTGCTTCGAGATCGGCGAACAGCGCCCGCAGCTTCTCGAAGGGATAGGGTTGCAGGCGTTGCAGGTCGGGGTTCATCGTGTACCGTCGTGAAAATTCAGTGGGGGAATGCTCAGGCTGTTTCGTTCAGCTCTTCTCGAATGGCCCGCTGTAATGCCTCACAGCGCTCCGGGTCGGTAATGGGCTGCTGGTCAGCGTCAGTAATAAAGAACACGTCTTCTACCCGTTCACCGAGGGTTTGAATCTTGGCGGCCTGTAAATCGATGTCGAAGTCGACAAAAATCTTACCAATACGAGCGAGTAGGCCGGGGCGATCGGGGGTGGCAATCTCCAGTACCGAGTAATTTTTTACCTCATCCACGGACATGCTGGTTTCGGTGGGGATGGAGAATGATTTCTTGGCCCGCGGCGTGCGGCGATTCACTACCTGGGCGCTCGCGTCCTGGCTCAGGGCGTGGGAGAGAGCTTCGCGGATGTCGTTGATTCGCGCCTGGTCCTCGGCGATCGCCTGGCCGTCAGATCCGAGCACGAAGAACGTGTCCAGTGTCATGCCGTCGTTGGCGTTGTAAATGCGCGCATCGTGAATCGACAGATCCAGCTGTTCCAGCTGAGCACAAATACGCGAAAACAGGGCAGCGGAAGAGCGGGCGTGAATAAAGATCTGGGTGGTATTGGCGACATTGGAATCGAGACTGCTGCGGGCCAGCACCAGCGGCTTGCTTTTGTCATGGTGACCGGCAATGGCTTCGGTGTGCCAGGCAATGTCCTCGGCTTTCTCGCGCAGGAAGTAGTCTTCGCCGCGCTCTTTCCACACGTCTTCAATTTCCTCGATGGTGAAGCCGCGGTACTCGAGTGTGTCGATGGCTGCGTCGCGGGTTTCGTCAACCCACACCTGCTTGTCGATGGGATTTTCCAGGCCGCGCCGCAGGGCACGCTTGGTCTCGGTGTACAGCTGACGGAGCAGGCTGCCGCGCCAGGCGTTCCAGAGAGTTGGGTTGGTGCCATTAATGTCGGCTACTGTCAGAGCAAACAGGTAGTCCAGGCGATGCTGGTCGCCCACATGCCTAGCGAACTGCTGGATGACGTCGGGATCGGAAATGTCGCGACGCTGGGAGACGGCAGACATGGTCAGGTGGTTTTCCACCAGCCATACGACCAGGTTGGTGTCGCGCTTGCTCAGTTTGTGCAGTTCGCAGAACGCCTGGGCGTCTACCGCGCCGAGTTCTGAATGGTCGCCGCCGCGGCCCTTGCCGATGTCGTGGAACAGGCCTGCGAGGTATAGCAGTTCGATCTTGGGCAGACGCGCGGTCACCCGGCTGGTCACGGGGAAGCGCTCGGCGAACTCGGGAATCTGGAAGCGACGCATGTTTTCAATCACTTCCAGGGTATGTGCATCCACGGTGTAGGTGTGGAACAGGTCGTGCTGCATCTGGCCGATAATCTGGCCGAATTCGGGAATATAGCGCCCCATAACGCCGTAGCGAACCATGCGTTTGAGCTGGCGGGTCAGCTTGTAGGGCGAGCGCAGCAGGTCCATGAACATCTTCTGGTTGATTTCACTGGCGCGGAAACTGTCGTCGATGAGGTCGAGTGATCTGCGCAGCTGGCGGATCGTGGGCGCGGCAATACCGTTTATCGCATCGTTGCGTGCGCTGAGCAGGAACACCTCGAGTATCGCCGAGGGGTCGATCGAGAACACGTTGTCGTTGCGCGCCTCGATATAACCGTTGCGCATCTGGAAGCGGCCGTTCAGCTCGAGAATGTTGTGGTCGCCTTCTGCCGTGAGTATGTCTTGGTCGAAGTTCTGGATAAGAACCTCGTTGAGCATGCCCAGGGCCTGGGCCCAGCGGTAGTAAACCTGCATGAACTGTTCGACGGCGAGCTTCTCGCCATCTTCGAAACCCCACATCTGGGCCAGCTCGCGCTGATGGTCGAACAGCAGACGATCTTCCTCGCGACCGGTAATCATGTGTAGGGCGTAGCGCACTCGCCACATGAAATCGCGGCCATCGCGCAGGATTTGGGCCTCTACCGGCTCGAGGAACTCGGCGGCGGTAAGGCGATCCAGCGACTCCACCCCAAAGTGGCGCTCGGCAATCCAGCCAATAATCTGCATGTCGCGGAGGCCGCCTGGTGAGGACTTCACATTGGGTTCGAGGTTGTATTCGGTGTCGGCAAACTTGGTGTGGCGATTGCGTTGCTCTTCGACCTTGGCGCGGAAGAATGCCGGGCTTGGCCACATCTTCTCGGTTGAGGTGCCCTGTTGGACTTCCTCCATCAGCCGCTGAGGCCCGCGAATCACCCTTGCCTCCATCAGGTTGGTGAGGATGGTGATATCGCCGGCGGCATTCTCAATACACTGCGCTACCGTGCGCACGCTGTGACCGATGTCCAGGCCGATGTCCCACAGCAGGGTCAGGAAACCCTCCAGCTTTGCCTCAGCGTCGCCAGCGTTCTCATCCAGCAGTAACAGAATGTCGATGTCAGAGCAGGGGTGAAGTTCGCCGCGCCCGTAGCCGCCCACAGCCACCAGACAGTGCTCGCTGTCCGCGCCGATGTTTTGCTCCCACAGCTGGCCCAGCAAAGCGTCGACGAAAGCGGCGCGTTGGCGGATCAGTGATTCAACGGGGCGCCTTCGCGAAATTGCTGGTGCAGGTATTCTGTGGCCTGAACAATGGCGCCTTTGCAGGCGGCGATGGCATCGGTGCCGCCCAGGCGGTCGCGCAGAGCGGTGGAGTCAAATAGTTCTGTGGGCAGAGGGGCGAGGGATGAGGGCACTGGATTCCTTAGAAAGTCTCGTTACTGCGACGGGTAAAGATTTCGCAGCCGTCTGCGGTGACGCCAATGGTGTGTTCCCACTGTGCCGACAGGCGGCCGTCCTTGGTGGTTACGGTCCAGCCATCTTTCTGGTTCAGGCGAGTGTGACGTTTACCTGCGTTAACCATGGGCTCTATGGTAAAGGTCATGCCTTCTTCGAGCGTGAGGCCAGCACCTTTGCGGCCATAATGCAGTACCTGTGGATCTTCGTGGAATACCTTGCCGATGCCGTGGCCGCAGTACTCGCGCACCACTGAGTAATAGTTTTTCTCAGCGTGGGCCTGGATGATGGCGCCGATATCGCCCAGTGTGGTGCCGGGGCGGACAATATCCAGAGCTTTGTACAGGCATTCCTGAGTAATCTGGATCAGGCGGGTTGCATGGGGAGCGACGTCGCCGACTTCCACCATAATACTGGTGTCGCCGTGGTACTCATCTTTAATCACGGTGACATCGATGTTAACGATATCGCCGTTCTTGAGCTTCTTGTTGTCCGACGGAATGCCGTGACACACCACGTCATTCACCGACGTGCAGATCGACTTCGGGAAGCCGTGGTAATTCAGGGGCGCTGGTATCGCTCCTGCGGCGATAATATAGTCGTGACAGATGCGATCCAGGTCACCGGTGGTGACGCCCACTTGTACGTGGGGTTGGATCATCTCCAGTACTTCGGCGGCCAGGGCGCCGGCGGCGCGCATCTTTTCCAGCTCGTCCGCAGTCTTGATACTTACTGCCATTTGCAACCTATTGAAATATATAAGAAATATGGGTCCGGCCTGCGCTTGGCGAGGGCCGGAGGAGGCACATTCTACATGAATCAGGGTGGCAAAAGGTAACGCGGCGTGAATTTGCGATGATTTAGCGCTTTATCCACCCATCGCTCTGTGGTATAAAGCGCGCCTCGTTGCCCTGGCGTGGCTGATTTTTGGTCGCCCAGAGGGGATCGGGCACTAATTGACACACACATATCGACACCTGTTCCAGGGTGCCAACGGCTTGGCCTGCGGTTTGGAATCGGGGATATGTGGAGGACTAACCCAAATACAAGGTATTTATTATGTCGCAAGTAAGCATGCGCGACCTGCTGCAGGCAGGCGCCCACTTCGGTCACCAGACCCGCTACTGGAACCCCAAAATGGACCAGTACATCTTCGGTGCCCGCAACAAGATCCACATCATCAACCTCGAGCACACCGTTCCTGCGTTCAACGAAGCGTTGAACCTGGTGAAAGGCCTCGCGGGTAACAAGAATAAGATTCTGTTCGTTGGCACCAAGCGCGCCGCCGGCAAAATCATCAAAGAGCAGGCGGAACGCGCCGGCCAGCCCTACGTCAGCCACCGCTGGCTGGGCGGCATGCTCACCAACTACAAAACCATTCGCGCGTCCATCAAGCGTCTGCGTGACCTGGAAGCCCAGCAGGCCGACGGCACTTTCGATCGCCTGACCAAGAAAGAAGCCCTGATGCGCACCCGCGACATGGAGAAGCTTGAGCGCTCCATCGGTGGTATCAAGGAAATGGGCGGTCTGCCCGACGCGCTGTTTGTCGTTGACGTTGATCACGAGCGCATCGCGATCACTGAAGCCAACAAGCTGGGTATCCCCGTGATCGGCATCGTCGACACCAACTCCAACCCTGACGGTGTTGACTACGTTATCCCCGGTAACGACGACGCGATCCGTGCGATCAAGCTGTACGTCACTGCCGTGGCTGATGCGTGCCTGGCTGGCAAGGCTGAATCTGGCGAAGCGATTCCTACCAAGGATGAGTTCGTCGAAGAAGCCGCTGCTGAAGAAGCCGCCGAGTAAGTTCAAGCCCCGGCGCTGCAGAAACTGTAACGCCGGGCACCTAGAATCTCCCCCGGCGCATCGCTGCCGGGGTTTTTATTTTCAGATCCAATCACCCGGGATTGCATAGGAGGACAATCAATGTCAGCAAAACTGGTTAAAGAACTGCGTGATCGTACAGGCCTGGGCCTGCTCGAGTGCAAGAAGGCACTGGCCGCTGCCGACGGCGACGTCGACAAGGCAATTGAAGAACTGCGTAAGTCCAGCGGCATGAAAGCTGCCAAGAAAGCTGGCCGCACCGCCGCCGACGGCGTTGTTGTGACTCGTCTGGCTGAAGACGGCAGCTACGGCATGCTGGTTGAAGTTAACTCTGAAACCGACTTCGTTGCTCGCGACGATAACTTCCTGGCTTTCGTAAACAGCGTTGCCGATGCGGCTTTCGCTGCCAAGCAGACTGACGTTGCCGCCCTGATGGACGGCGACCTGGAAGCAGCACGTGAAGCGCTGGTACAGAAAATCGGTGAGAACATCGGTGTACGCCGCATTGAGCTGGTTAACGCTGACGCCGGTGTAGTTGGTGCCTACGTACACGGCAACAACCGCATCGCGGTACTGGTTGAGCTCAAGGGCGGCGACCAGGATCTGGCCAAAGATGTGGCTATGCACGTTGCAGCGGTTAACCCCCAGGTTGTATCCCCCGCGGATATGCCCGAAGAGGTTGTCGCCAAGGAGAAGGAAATCTACACCGCACAGGCCGCTGAATCCGGCAAGCCCGCCGAGATTATCGAGAAGATGATTGGCGGTCGTGTGAAGAAGTTCCTGGCCGAGAACTCTCTGCTGGAGCAGGCGTTCGTTAAAGATCCCGACGTAACCGTTGGCAAGCTGGTTTCTGCCGCTGGCGCAGAAGTGGCTTCATTTGTCCGCTTCGAAGTGGGCGAAGGCATTGAAGTCGAGAAAGTTGACTTCGCTGATGAGGTTGCGGCCCAGCTCAACGGCTAAGGCGCAATCACGCAGATATCCACCGCGTGGATGGGAAAGGGAGCTTCGGCTCCCTTTTTCTTTTTCTGGCCCTGATTCGACTAAAAGTCGGGGCCAATTGCATGGAATTCCTGTTGCTCGAACAGGTCCTATGTATAATTCCAGCAAAGACCGACGTGTTAGTAATTCCCAATGTCCAGAGACGATATCGACCACATTCCCTCTATTGTGCCATCGCGCGATAACGAACACACCATGGTCCGCCCCACGCCGGGCGCCACGCGCGGCAAGCCCGGAGGCTCGGGCGGTGGCAGTCGCCCGCCAGCCAAAGCGTCGTCTGGCGGTGGCGTGTTCGGCAAGCTGGTTGCCGTTGTGGCGCTGGTGGTTGCGGCCGTGGCCTGTGCCTGGGCCTGGCAATTGCAGGAGCAGCTCCGGCAGAGCGAGTACGCCCTGCAGGGGCACGAAACGCGTATTGCCGATTTGGAGGCTCGCCTGTCTGATACGGACGAGGGCATGAGCCAGAACGCGGCGGTGCAGGCGGCCAAGCTGCGCGAACTGGATTCAGAGGTTCGCAAACTCTGGGACAATGTGTGGAAAAAGTCCAAGGAGCGCCTGGGTAAGCTGGAGGCGACGACCAAGAAGCAGGGCACCCAGATTGCGGCGAACGAAAAGTCGATTTCCTCGACGTCGTCAAAGGTGAACAGTGCAGCGGCCGACCTCGCCAAGCTTAAGAGTGTGTCGGGTGACCTGAGCCGCTTGATGAACAGCGCCAAGACCAATCAGGCGGAAGTCGAGCGGGTGGCCGATACTCTGAATCGCATCAATCTGGATATGGCCAAGCTCAATCGCCTGGTGAAGGCCAACGAGGAAGCGGTGCGCTCCACCGACGCGTTCCGGCGCCAGGTGAACGCGTCTATCGCAGAACTTGAGAGCTCGGTGCGAATTCTACAGGCGGCGCCTTGATGGCGCCGCGGTCAGGCCAGCGCCTGACGAATGCTGGCGAGTTTCACGCAGATCACAAAGGCCTCCGCCGTTGCCTGCACGTCCTTCAGTGAGGGGTAGCTGGGCGCCAGGCGGATATTGCTGTCCTCGGGGTCGTTTCCGTAGGGGTAGGTGGCACCGGCAGGGGTGAGCGCCACGCCAATATCCGCCGCAAGTTTCACCACGGTTTGGGCCAGTCCCGGACGGGTATTGAAGGAAATAAAGTAACCGCCCTGTGGCGACAGCCACTCGCCCATGCCTGTGTCGCCCAGTTCATTTTCCAGCGTTGCCAGTACGGCGGCGAATCTAGGCCGCAGTAGTGCGGCGTGCTTTTCCATATGGGCCGCGATGCCGGCCGGTGACTGCAACAGTTTAACGTGGCGCAGCTGGTTGACCTTGTCCGGACCGATGCTCTGAAACCCCAGGTGTTGCTTGAAGGCCGCGAGGTTGGCCGGACTACTGGACAGGAAGGCTACGCCCGCGCCGGCAAAGGTGACCTTGGAGGTAGACCCGAACTGGAACACGCTCGACTCAGTGCCATGCTTGACGCTGTAGTCCCTGATATTGGCAAGCTCGGGGGCATCCGCGTCGATGGTGTGCACTGCGTAAGCGTTGTCATACATCACGATAAAGTCATCGCTGGCGATAGTGCCCAGCCTGGCCAGGCGCTCCACTGTCTCTTCGCTGTATACACAGCCAGTGGGGTTGGAGAAGCGCGGCACGCACCAGATGCCTTTAATGGCAGGATCGGAGCTAACCAGGCGTTCGACTTCGTCCATATCCGGGCCGTTTGCATCCATCGCCACCGGGATCATTTCAATGCCGAGATGTTCGCAGATGGCGAAGTGACGATCGTAGCCGGGCACCGGGCACAGGAATTTCAGTTCATCAGAGTTCCCCCAGGCCGATTCAGCACCGCGCAGGCCGACATTGAGGGCGAAGTCGATCACGCTGTACATCAGGGTCAGTGACGAGTTACCGCCGATCACAATGTCTGACTCAGGCACACCCATCACCTTGCTGAACAATGCCTTGGCCTCTGGCAGGCCATCGAGGCCGCCATAGTTGCGCACGTCGGTGCCGTTGCTGGCGCGATAGTCGCCTTCGAGAATACCGTCGAGGGCGTCGGACAGTGACACCTGCTCGGTGCCGGGTTTGCCACGGGTCAGGTCCAGTGATAACTGGCGCTCTGCCAGGGCCCGGTACTGTGCTTCCAGGGTGTCGAGTTGGGCGCGTAATTGGTCGGCCGACATTTGCTCGATATGCACGGTGGCTTCCTTGTGGTGGTCTAGAATTCAGGGCAGGGGAGTATAGCCGCGGTGCGCCTGCGCGAACAGGTGACCAATGTCACAAGCTTGAATTCAGCACTGGTGCCCGCATATCTGTGTCACAGACATTGCCTTGAGGATAAGCATGAACGAGCACGAAGAAGCGCTGGAACCCGAAGTACTGGAACCGGAACAGGCCGCCGGTGCACCGGCGGTAGCCGACGACGTGCTCCCGGATACCCTGTACCTGATGCCGGTGCCGAATCGTCCGTTTTTTCCTGGGCAGGTGCAGCCGGTTGGCATGAACCCGCAGGAGTGGGCGACCACGCTTAAAGCGGTGGCCGATTCCGGCACGCGTTTGATCGGGCTGTCCTATGTGCCGCCGGGCGAGAACGGCGAGATTGATATTCGTCGTTTCCCGGAAATCGGCTGCGCGGTGCGCCTGCATCGTCCCCCGGGTGGGGCGGACCAGCCCGGCCAGTTTATGGCCCAGGGCCTGCGGCGTTTTCGAATTGTTCGCTGGTTGAATGACAAGCCGCCCTTCCTGGTGCAGGTAGAGTATCCACGCAGCCAGGGTGAAAAAGACTCGGACGAGATCAAGGCCTACGCCATGGCGTTGATCAAGGCCATTAAGGAACTGCTGCCTCTCAACCCCTTGTACAGCGAGGAATTGAAGCAGTACCTGTCCAACTTCAGCCCCAACCAGCCCAGCTTGCTGGCCGATTTCTCGGCTGCCCTGACCACGGCTTCGGGCGAGCAGCTCCAGGAAATATTGGATACCTTGCCATTGCGGTCACGCATGGAGAAGGTCCTCACGCTGTTGCGCAAGGAGCGCGAGGTAGCGGAGTTGCAGGGGCAGATCACCAGTCAGGTAAATGACAAGGTCAGCGATCAGCAGCGGGAGTTCTTTCTGCGTGAGCAGTTAAAGATCATCCAGAAAGAGCTGGGTATCTCGAAGGACGATCGCACCTCCGATGCCGACATGTTTGAGGAGCGTATTGCCGGGCTGGAGCTGCCTGAGGTGGTGGCAAAGCGTATCGATGACGAGCTGCAAAAGCTCTCGGTGCTGGAGACCGGTTCACCCGAGTACGGCGTGACGCGCAATTACCTGGACTGGGCCACTTCCGTGCCCTGGGGTGTGCACTCCGAGGACAATCTCGATCTCAAACACGCCCGCGGTGTGCTGGCGGAGCATCACGATGGCCTGGAAGATGTAAAAGAGCGCATTCTCGAATTCTTGGCGGTAGGCTCATTCAAGGGTGAAATCGCCGGCTCCATCATGTTGCTGGTCGGGCCACCCGGAGTAGGCAAGACCAGTATCGGCCGCTCTGTGGCAGATGCCTTGGGGCGCGAGTTTTATCGTTTCAGTCTGGGCGGCATGCGTGACGAGGCCGAGATTAAAGGCCACCGGCGCACCTATGTCGGCGCCATGCCCGGTAAATTCGTGCAGGCCCTGAAAGAGGTGAAGGTATCTAACCCCGTTATCATGCTCGATGAGATCGACAAGATCGGGGCTTCCTATCAGGGTGATCCGGCGTCGGCTTTGCTTGAGGTGCTGGACCCGGAGCAAAACAGCGAGTTTCTCGATCACTACCTCGACCTGCGGGTGGATCTGTCCAAGGTGTTGTTTATATGTACGGCAAATCAGCTGGATACTATCCCCGGGCCTTTGCTCGACCGGATGGAGGTGACCCGCCTGTCCGGTTATGTGGCCGAAGAAAAGCTGGCAATTGCGCGCAACCATCTGTGGCCGCGGCAGTTGGAGCGTCACGGACTGGGCGAGGATCAGCTCAAGATCAACGATGCCGGGCTCAAGTATGTGATTGATTCCTACTGTCGCGAGGCCGGCGTGCGCAACTTGGAAAAGCAGCTGTCACGGATTATGCGCAAGTCGATTGTGCGCATGCTCGACACGGGCGAGGAAAAGCTGCGGGTTGGCAAAAAGGATATCGACGACCTGTTGGGCAAGCCGCATTTCATGCCGGACAAGCCTGTGCGAGGCCTTGGTGTTGCCACAGGCCTGGCCTGGACCGCCATGGGCGGCGCGACCCTGGCCATTGAGTCATCGCAAATCCATACCTTGAACCGCGGCTTCAAATTAACCGGGCGTCTGGGCGAGACCATGCGTGAATCCGCGGAAATCGCCTACAGCTATGTGATTGCCCATTTGAAAGACTATGGTTGCGATCGCGACTTCTTTGATATGTCGATGGTGCATCTGCATGTCCCGGAGGGGGCCACGCCCAAGGATGGTCCCAGTGCCGGCATTACGATGGCGACGGCGCTGGTCTCATTGGCCCGCAAGGAGCGTATCAAGCGCCCTCTGGCCATGACAGGCGAGCTGACGTTGACCGGCCAGGTGCTGCCCGTTGGGGGGATTCGTGAAAAGGTGATCGCCGCCCGACGCAGCAAAATCATGGAGTTGATTCTACCCCATGCCAACCGGCGCGATTTTGAGGAGCTGCCCGAGTACCTGCGTGAAGGTATCAATGTGCACTTTGCGCGCAATTATCGCGAGGTGTTTGAGTTCGTGTTCCATGAGCACCGCAAGGATAAGTCGCTGCATTGATCAGCGCGGCCTGAGGCCGCGCCGTAACCGGATCAGTACTGGTTGTTTGCGTCCGAGAGTTGCTCGTTGAGCGTCAGGAAGTCCCACAGTACGCCGAGCAGGAAGAAGCCACCGGTGCACAGGTAGATGACACCGGTAATCCACTTGCCCATGTACATGCGGTGGATACCGAAGATGCCCAGGAACGTGAGCAGAATCCAGGTCAGGTCATAATCCTTGGGCCCGGGGACAAACCGGCGATCCGCATCGCGGGACATGCCCGGGATAAGCAGTAGATCGATAATCCAGCCGATAAAGAACAGGCCCAGGGTGAAAAACCAGATAACGCCCGATATCTGCCTGCCGTAGTAAAACCTGTGGGCCCCAATGAATCCGAAGATCCATAGCAAATATCCCATAAAGACCGAATGCGTACCTTCCTGGCGTTCCAAGTCGCTGCTCCCGCAAGTGTGTATTGCCATGGTGTTGGCTCTGGTGGGCCGCGTCAAGAGGCTGGCGCCCGCGTCAGAGTGACTATAATGATCTGGTTCATGGCCCCGCGCCGGTAAAGCGGTACGCTGGTAAGCAACCCTGTAGGTCACCCCAGAGGACCTCGAATGTCTGTTGAGCACCGCGATCTGCACCACGAATTTCCTGAACTGCATGACCGCATCCACGAACTCAAGATGAATGATGCCCATTTTCGGCGCCTGTTCGATGAGTGCCACGAGCTGATTACCAGTATCAAAAAGATGGAAGATGAAGTGACCCCGGTAGCGACCCGCACCGAGGAGGAGGCCAAGATCCGGCGTTTGCACCTCAAGGATGAGCTCTACCGCATGCTCACGGCGGCCTGACCGTGGCGAACGAAACGCTTCGCGCCGAACTGGAGCAACGCCTGGCGACCATGCAGCGGCGCCTGGCCAGCATTAAGGCTGACGTCACGCACGAATACTCAGGTGACTCCGCGGAGCAGGCCCAGGAACGTGAGAACGACGAGGTGGTGGACCCCATTGGCAACGAAACCCGTCAATCCCTGCGCGATATCCGGATGGCGCTGGACAAGATTGAAGCTGGTACCTACGGCGAGTGCGAGCACTGCGGCGAAAACATCGCGGAGGTGCGCCTGCGGGCAATCCCTGAGGCCACGCGGTGTGTGGGTTGTGCTGACTAAGCACTTATGTGGGTGGTTTTTATAGCTGTATGGAATAAAGGGGGCTTGAGCCTCGTTTTTCATGCATGATCCGCGACTCGAAGGCGCTGGTGGTGGCCGGTAGTGGCCTTTCTGGGGCCCGGGAAATGGTAAAAGTCCCCCTTCTCGAATTCCCCCTAAAATAATCCCAAACCCGCCTTGACACTGCCGGGGCTGGTCCTTAGAATTCGCCTTCCTTTTTCGGGGGGTCCCTTTGCGGGCCTCTGGTTTTTTATTTGATTGGAGTTAGGTCAGGTGCAGAATCAACGTATTCGTATCCGTCTCAAGGCTTTTGACCACAAGCTGATCGACACGTCGACTCAGGAAATTGTGGAAACTGCGCGCCGTACCGGTGCCCAGGTCAAAGGTCCTATCCCCCTTCCTACCCGGAAGGAAAAGTACACCGTGCTGGTTTCCCCGCACGTAAACAAGGACGCACGTGACCAGTACGAAATTCGTACGCACAAGCGTCTGTTGGACATCGTGGAGCCTACAGAAAAAACTGTAGACGCCCTGATGAAACTAGACCTGGCAGCAGGTGTAGAAGTACAGATCAGTCTTGGCTAACGACAAATCGTAAGCAAGACCTGCTCGGGGCAGGCAAATAACTGTCCCGGGTGTGTAATTGCTTAAGTTGGGAACAGGTTCCAATTTAAGCGGCCATAGAGGGTATGTAGCCCCGTACACTGAGAGGTTAGCAAAATGGCTATTGGCTTAGTCGGCCGTAAGTCCGGTATGACTCGTGTTTTTACCGAAGACGGCGCATCCATTCCAGTAACCGTAGTGGAGGTTTCTCCAAACCGCGTTACTCAAATCAAAGAGCTCGATACCGATGGGTATCGTGCAATTCAGGTCACTGCGGGCAGCCGCAAGGCCTCTAAAGTGAGTAAATCCGAAGCGGGACACTTCGCGAAAGCGGGTGTCGAAGCAGGCGCAAGCCTGTCGGAGTTCCGTCTGGAAGAAGCAGACGAAGCGCCTGAAGTTGGCTCTGAGCTGACTGTTGAGCGTTTTGAAGCGGGCCAGATCGTGGACGTTACTGGTAAGTCCAAGGGTAAAGGTTTCCAGGGCGGTGTTAAGCGCTGGAATTTCGCCATGCAGGACGCCACGCACGGTAACTCTATTTCACACCGCGCTCCTGGTTCTATCGGTCAGTGTCAAACACCCGGCCGTGTTTTCAAGGGCAAGAAGATGGCGGGCCACATGGGTGCCGAGCAGGTAACTACCCAGGGTCTGGAAATCGTCCGTGTTGATGCCGAGCGCAATTTGCTGCTCATTAAGGGTGCCGTACCTGGTGCCCCCGGTGGTGACGTCGTAGTGCGCCCCACCATCAAGGCATAAGGTTAGGGGGGCTCTAACGTGGAACTGAATGTAGTTAAGCCGGGTAACAGTGATGCAGGCAAGTTGTCTGTCTCCGATGTTGCCTTTGCTAAAGAGTACAACGAAGACCTGGTTCACCAGGTTGTAACTGCCTTTCTGGCAGGCGCACGCCAGGGCACTCGTGCCCAGAAGAACCGCTCAGCGGTTTCCGGCGGTGGCAAGAAGCCTTGGCGTCAAAAGGGTACCGGTCGCGCTCGTGCGGGAACTATCCGTTCTCCGATCTGGCGCTCCGGTGGTGTGACCTTCGCGGCTCAGCCGCAGGATCACTCTCAGAAAGTGAATCGTAAAATGTATCGTGCAGCGCTGCGCACCATTATGTCCGAGCTCGCTCGCCAGGATCGCCTGGTTGTTGTAGAGAGCATGGATCTGGAGCAGCCCAAGACCAAAATGCTGGTTCAGCAGCTGGGCGAGTACGGTGTGGATAACGCGTTGATCGTGTCCACTGAAGTTGGTGAGAACCTCTACCTGGCGTCTCGCAACCTGCACAAGGTTGACGTTCGCGACGTAGACGGTGTCGACCCTGTCAGCCTGATCGCTCACGACAAAGTGATCGTCACTGTTGACGCGGTCAAGAAGTTTGAGGAGATGCTGGGATGAACCAGGAGCGCGTATTCCAAGTGCTGGTAGGCCCGCACGTTTCCGAGAAGGCCGCCATCGTAGCTGACGAAAACAACCAGTTTGTTTTCAAGGTTGCCGTTGATGCAACCAAGGCAGAGATCAAGAAGTCTGTTGAGCAGCTGTTCAAGGTTAAGGTCGACAAGGTCTCCACCCTGAAGGTGAAGGGTAAGGTTAAGCGTAACCGTTTCGGTTATAGCACCAAGCCGACCTGGAAAAAAGCATATGTACGACTGGAGCAGGGTCAAGACATCGACTTTGCGACTGTTGAGTAAGGAGTCGGATCACAATGGCAGTTTTGAAGAGTAAGCCCACTTCACCCGGTCGTCGTCACGTCGTCCGCGTTGTCAGTGAGGATCTGCACAAAGGAGCACCGCACAAGCCCCTGCTGGAAAAGCAGAGCCGCAACGGTGGTCGTAACAACAACGGTCGTATCACCACTCGCCACGTTGGCGGTGGTCACAAGCAGCACTACCGTATCATCGATTTCAAGCGCACCAAGGACGGTATCCCCGCCAAGGTAGAGCGCCTGGAATACGATCCGAACCGCACTGCGCACATTGCGCTGCTGTTGTTCGCCGACGGTGAGCGTCGCTATATCATTGCCCCTAAGGGTGTGAAAGCGGGTGACGTTCTGCAGTCCGGTTCCGCTGCTCCGATCAAGACAGGTAACTGTCTGCCGCTGCGCAACATCCCTGTGGGTTCTGTTGTGCACGCGATTGAGCTGAAGCCCGGTAAGGGTGCTCAAATGGCTCGCTCCGCTGGTGCTTCCGTTCAGCTGGTTGCCCGCGAAGGTCAATACGCCACCCTGCGTCTGCGCTCCGGCGAGATGCGCAAGGTACTGGCTGACTGTCGCGCTACCCTGGGTGAAGTGTCCAACTCAGAGCACAGCCTGCGCAAACTGGGTAAAGCTGGTGCCGCTCGCTGGCGCGGTGTTCGCCCGACTGTTCGCGGTGTTGCGATGAACCCGGTTGATCACCCCCATGGTGGTGGTGAAGGCCGCACCTCCGGTGGCCGTCATCCGGTCAGCCCCTGGGGTACGCCTACCAAGGGTTACAAGACTCGTAAGAACAAGCGTACCGACAAGCTTATCGTGCGTCGTCGCGGTAAGAAGTAACGGTTGACTAGAGATTAGAGGAAGAGATTGTGCCGCGTTCACTTAAAAAAGGTCCTTTTATCGACCTGCACCTGATGAAGAAGGTAGAAACTGCGCTTGAAAGCAACGATCGTCGTCCGATCAAGACCTGGTCGCGCCGTTCAATGGTTTCTCCGGACATGGTTGGTCTGACTATCGCCGTACACAACGGCCGTCAGCACGTACCTGTACTGATTAACGAAGACATGGTTGGCCACAAGCTGGGCGAGTTCGCAGTAACTCGTACCTTCAAGGGCCATATCGTAGACAAGAAGGCGAAGCGCTAAGCGCCGCGTAACGAGGTTTAGGAAATGGAAGTTGCAGCAAGACTGAAAGGCGCGCGAATTTCTGCGCAGAAAGCCCGTCTGGTCGCTGACCAGGTCCGCGGCAAGCCTGTGGAAGAAGCGCTTAACCTGCTGGAATTCAGCAATAAAAAGGCAGCTCACATTGTCAAGAAGGTTCTTGACTCTGCGATCGCCAATGCTGAAAACAACGAAGGTGCAGATGTAGACGAACTGAAAGTCTCTACTGTCTTCGTTGACGAAGGTATGACTATGAAGCGCCTGCGTCCCCGTGCTAAGGGCCGCGCAGACCGAATTTTGAAGCGTAGCTGTCACATTACTGTGAAAGTTGCAGACGGCGAAGGCTAAGGAGACCAAGACATGGGTCAGAAAGTACATCCCGTCGGTATCCGCCTGGGTATTGTTAAAGACCATAACTCTATCTGGTACGCCGACAGCAAGAACTACTCCAAGCAGTTGATTACTGATCTGGAGGTGCGTGAGTACATCGAGAAGGCACTGGAGCACGCTTCCGTGAGCCGTGTTGTTATCGAGCGCCCCGCACAGACTGCTCGCATTACCATCCACACTGCCCGTCCCGGTATCGTGATTGGTAAGAAGGGTGAAGATGTCGACGCTCTGCGCAAGGAACTCACCAAGAAGATGGGTGTGCCCGTGCACATCAACATCGAAGAGATTCGCAAGCCGGATCTGGACGCCAAGCTGGTAGCTCAGAACGTAGCCCAGCAGCTGGAGCGTCGCGTTATGTTCCGTCGCGCTATGAAGCGCGTCGTACAGAACGCCATGCGTCAGGGCGCCGAAGGTATCAAGATCCAGGTCGGTGGTCGTCTGGGCGGTGCAGAAATCGCGCGTACTGAATGGTACCGCGAAGGTCGTGTGCCTCTGCACACTCTGCGTGCCGATATCGACTACGCAACCTACGAAGCCTCCACTACCTACGGCATCATCGGTGTGAAGGTTTGGATCTTTAAAGGCGAAGTGATCGGTGGCGAAGAAGCCGCTGAGAAGAAGTCAGCAACTAATTAAGGGTTACGCAGATGCTTCAACCAAAGCGTACAAAATTTCGCAAAACTCAGAAGGGTCGTAACCGCGGCCTGGCCCATCGCGGCAGCAAAGTGAGCTTTGGCGAATACGGTTTGAAAGCGACAGGTCGCGGCCGCATTACTGCGCGTCAGATCGAAGCGGCTCGTCGTGCCATGACTCGTCACATTAAGCGTGGCGGTAAAATCTGGATTCGTGTCTTCCCGGACAAGCCTATTACAGGTAAGCCTCTGGAAGTACGTCAGGGTAAAGGTAAAGGTAACGTTGAATACTGGGTAGCCCAGGTTCAGCCCGGCAAAGTACTTTACGAAGTGCAGGGCGTATCTGAAGAGCTGGCGCGTGAAGCGTTCGAGCTGGCTGCTGCCAAGATTCCGGTTGCCACAACATTTGTTAAACGGTCGGTGATGTGATGAAAGCTAGCGAATTGCGTGAAAAGTCCGTAGAGGACCTGAACAAGCAGCTGCTCGACCTGCGTGAAGAGCAGTTCAAACTGCGTATGCAGTCGTCCACTGGTCAGCTGGGGCAGACTCACCTGCTCAAGCAGAACCAGCGCGACATCGCACGCGTTAAGACTGTACTTACACAGAAGGCAGGTAACTAAGTATGTCAGCTGCAGAAAAACGTACACGGACGGCAACTGGTCGAGTTGTCAGCAACAAGATGGACAAGACCATTGTTGTACTGGTCGAGCGTCGGGTTAAGCACCCGGTATACGGCAAGTACATCACTCGTTCGTCCAAAATCCATGCGCACGATGAAAACAACCAGTGCGGCATCGGTGACACAGTAACTGTTGCCGAGTCTCGCCCGATTTCCAAGAGCAAGACCTGGAAGCTGGTAGAAGTAGTAGAGAGCGCCGCCGCGGTTTAATCCCGGCACAGGGTAGAGATTTTGCGGCGGAAGCCGCAGTTTGGAGTAAGAGATGATTCAGACACAGTCGTATTTGGAAGTCGCAGACAACAGCGGCGCACGTCGTGTGATGTGCATCAAGGTGCTGGGTGGTTCCAAGCGTCGTTACGCGCGCGTCGGCGACCTGATCAAGGTTACCGTTAAGGAAGCTATCCCCCGCGGTAAGGTCAAGAAGGGTCAGGTAATGACTGCTGTAGTTGTACGCACCAAGAAAGGTGTTCGTCGCAACGATGGCTCCCTGATCAAGTTTGACGATAACGCCGCAGTACTGCTGAACACCCAGGAAGCGCCTATCGGTACCCGTATCTTCGGCCCGGTAACTCGCGAACTGCGCGGCGAAAAGTTCATGAAGATTATTTCCCTGGCCCCTGAAGTAATTTAAGGCCGAGGAGAGGAAAGAGAAATGTTGAAGATCAAGCGCGATGACGAAGTGATTATCCTGGCCGGCAAGGACAAGGGTAAGCGCGGCAAGGTTCGCAAGGTACTGGATAACGACAAGCTGATTGTCGCTGGTATCAACATGATTAAGAAGCACACCAAGCCCAACCCCCAGGCGGGAGTTGCCGGCGGTATCGTGGAAAAAGAAGCGCCCATCCAGGTTTCTAACGTGGCGATCTTCAACCCTGCGACCGGCAAGGCTGATCGTGTTGGCTTCAAGGTCGAAGGCGACACCAAGACTCGTATCTTTAAATCCAGCGGCGAAGCGATCAGCTAAGCGCAAGGGTTAACAGGTAATAGAAATGGCAACTTTGCAAGACAAGTACAAGAACGAGATCGCAGCTCAGCTGAAAGAAGAGCTGGGTCTGGATAACGTGATGGAAGTTCCCCGCATCACCAAGATCACCCTGAACATGGGTGTTGGTGAAGCACTGGGCGACAAGAAGGTTCTGGAAGCCGCTGTTGCTGACATGGAGAAGATCTCCGGTCAGAAAGCAGTAGTGACCAAGGCGCGTAAATCAATCGCGGGCTTTAAAGTTCGTGAAGGTTGGCCCATCGGTTGTAAGGTAACTCTGCGCTCTGAGCGTATGTATGAGTTCCTGGATCGTCTGATCAGCATCGCGATTCCCCGTATCCGTGACTTCCGTGGCATCAGCCCGAAGTCGTTTGACGGCCGCGGTAATTTCGCAATGGGTGTGACTGAACAGATCATCTTCCCTGAAATTGATTACGACAAGGTAGATGCCCTGCGCGGCATGGATATCACTATCACTACCACTGCTCGTACGGACGATGAAGGCCGCGCTCTGCTGCGTGCTTTCAACTTCCCCCTGAAAGGTTAAGAGGCTTTATTCATGGCTAAGAAATCTATGATTGCGCGTGAAAACAAGCGTGCACGTCTGGTAGCTAAGTACGCTCAGAAGCGCGCCACTCTGAAAGCGATCATCGCTGATGTGAACGCCTCTGACGAAGAGAAGTGGGACGCCCAGATCGCCCTGCAGAAGCTGCCCCGTGACGCCAGCCCGGTTCGCCAGCAGCGTCGCTGCCAGCTCACCGGCCGTCCCCACGCGGTATATCGTAAGTTTGGCCTGAGCCGTAACAAGCTGCGTGAAGCAGCGATGCGCGGTGATGTGCCTGGCCTGGTTAAAGCCAGCTGGTAACGGAGAGATATTGAAATGAGCATGCAAGATCCGCTGTCAGATATGCTGACCCGTATTCGCAACGCCCAGATGGCTGGCAAGACTGGTGTAGAAATGCCCGGTTCCAAGCTGAAGGCTGCTGTTGCAAACGTGCTGAAGGAAGAGGGTTACATCGCTGACTTCAACGCAACCAACGATTCCGGCAAGCCCCGCCTGGCCATTGAGCTGAAGTACTACCAGGGCAAGCCTGTTATCGCTGAAATCGATCGCATCAGCCGTCCCGGTCTGCGCAACTACGCAGGCAAGGATGAAATGCCCTCCGTTCGCGGTGGCCTGGGCGTTGCAATCGTGTCCACCTCCAAGGGTGTGATGACTGATCGCGCTGCGCGCGCTGCCGGTGTCGGCGGTGAAGTGCTGTGCACAGTATTCTGATTTATTAACGTTAGATTTAAAGAGCATTCACAATGTCTAGAGTCGCAAATAATCCGGTATCACTGCCGAGCGGCGTAGAGGTCAAGATCGATGGTCGCGACCTCTCCGTTAAGGGCAGTAAAGGTACCCTGGCCATTTCACTGGTCGAAGGTGTACAGGTATCTCAGGATGACAACGTCTTGACCATTGCCTACGACGAGAAGAACAAAGCTATGGCTGGCACTACTCGCGCGCTGGTAAACAACATGGTCAAGGGCGTCAGCGAAGGCTGGGAGAAGAAGCTGGTACTCAACGGTGTTGGTTACCGTGCCAAAGCTTCCGGCAAGTCAGTCAACCTGACCGTGGGCCTGTCCCACCCTGTAGATTATCAACTGCCCGAAGGCGTTTCTGCGGAAACTCCCAGCCAGACCGAGATCGTGGTCAAGGGCATCGACAAGCAGGCCGTAGGCCAGGCAGCTGCCGAGATCCGCAGCTACCGTCCGCCGGAGCCTTACAAGGGTAAAGGTATTCGCTACGCCGACGAGTATGTCCGTCGTAAAGAAGCCAAGAAAAAGTAGGTAAGTTGAGATGAGTGCAAAGAATGATTCAAGGTTGCGTCGCGCACGTCGCGCTCGCGCCCGTATGCGTACCCTGGGTGTTAACCGCCTGAGCGTGCACCGTACTCCTCGGCATATCTATGCCCAGGTGATTGCACCGGAAGGTGACAAGGTACTGGCCAGCGCTTCTACCCTGGACGCTGAACTGCGTAAGAACGCCACTGGCAATACTGACGCCGCTGCCGCCGTAGGCAAGCTGGTTGCAGAGCGTGCCAAGGCTGCAGGCATCGAGCAGGTTGCCTTCGATCGCGCAGGTTACAAGTATCACGGCCGCGTCAAGGCTCTCGCCGACGCCGCACGTGAAAGTGGACTGGAATTCTAAGGGTACGAGTAAATGGCTTTTAACGACCAGAAAAAGCAGCAGCAGACCGAAGGCGATCTCCAGGAGAAGCTGGTACAGGTCAACCGCGTAGCTAAAGTAGTTAAAGGTGGCCGTATCTTCGGTTTCACCGCACTGACTGTAGTAGGCGATGGCAACGGCAAAGTTGGCTTCGGCCGTGGCAAGGCGCGCGAAGTGCCTGTTGCGATCCAGAAAGCAATGGAAGCTGCCCGTCGCAACATGATCCAGGTAGAGCTGAACAACGGCACTATCCAGTACCCTGTAACCGCCACCCACGGCGCTTCCAAGGTTTACATGCAGCCTGCATCTGAAGGTACCGGTGTTATCGCCGGTGGTGCGATGCGCGCCGTGCTGGAAATCGCGGGTGTACACAACGTACTGGCCAAGGCCTACGGCTCCACCAATCCGGTGAACGTGGTTCGCGCAACCTTTAATGGCCTGCGTGATATGGCTGCTCCCGAAGACGTTGCTGCCAAGCGCGGCAAGTCTGTCGAAGAAATTTTGAACTAAGTATTGGGTTGATTCGTCATGGCAAAAGCAATGATCAAAGTTACCCAGGTTAAGAGCACCAACGGTCGCCTGAAGAACCACAAGGCGTGCGTTGCTGGCCTCGGCCTGCGTCGTATTGGTCATACCGTAGAAGTGGAAGACACTCCTTCCGTTCGCGGCATGATCAACAAAGTTAACTACCTGGTACGGGTTGAGGACTAAATCATGTCAGAAGTAATGCGACTGAATACCCTGAGCCCCGCCCCGGGTGCTCGGAAAGACAGCAAGCGCGTTGGCCGCGGCATTGGCTCCGGTTACGGCAAAACTGCCGGCCGTGGTCACAAAGGTCAGAAGTCTCGTTCCGGCGGCAGTGTTCGCCCCGGTTTCGAGGGTGGCCAGATGCCCCTGCAGAAGCGCCTGCCCAAGTACGGTTTCACCTCACGCATCGCGCGCACTACTGCGCAGATCCGTCTGGGTGAGCTGAATGCAGTAGAAGCTGAAGTGATCGATCTGGAAGCCCTGAAGGCTGCCGACCTGGTCAAGCAGAACGTAACCCGCGCTCGTGTTTTCCTGTCAGGTGAACTGAGCAAGGCCGTTACGGTCAAAGGCCTTGCGGTCACCAAAGGTGCCCGCGAAGCTATCGAAAAAGCTGGCGGAAAGATCGAGGACTAAATGGCGGGACAGGCGCCCTCAGTAAATAAGGCAGGCATGGGCGAGCTTTTTGCTCGCCTTCGTTTTGTCTTACTGGCAATTATCGTTTATCGGATCGGGACTCATATTCCCGTTCCGGGAATTGACCCCAACCAGCTGCAGGCACTGTTCAACCAGAACCAGGGAACCATCCTTGGTCTGGCCAACATGTTCTCCGGTGGCGCCCTGGAACGTATGTCGATCCTGGCGCTGGGCATCATGCCTTACATCTCTGCATCGATCATTATGCAATTGATGGCGGCAGTCACGCCCCAACTGGAGCAGCTGAAGAAAGAAGGCGAGTCTGGCCGCCGTAAAATCAGCCAGTACACGCGCTACCTGACAGTAGTGCTGGCTATTATCCAGGCCACTGGTATGACCGTGGGTATGGCCAATCAGGGAATGAGCTACGACACATCGATGTTGTTCTATGTGATCGCAATCACTTCTCTGGTAACCGGCGCAGTCTTCATGATGTGGCTCGGTGAGCAGATTACAGAAAAGGGCGTAGGTAACGGTATCTCACTGTTGATCTTCGCCGGTATCGTAGCGGGCCTGCCCGCGGCGATCGGCCAGTCTCTGGAGCAAGCGCGCCAGGGCGAGCTGAACATTCTGCTGCTGCTGGGCATTCTGGCATTCGCGATTGTGATGATCTTTGCGATTATCTTCATCGAGCGTGGCCAGCGTCGCATCACGGTGAACTACGCCAAGCGCCAGCAAGGCCGCAAGATGTACCAGGCGCAGAGCTCGCATCTGCCCCTGAAGGTGAACATGGCGGGTGTTATCCCGGCTATTTTCGCCAGCAGCATCCTGCTGTTCCCGGCGTCTATTGCCCAGTGGTTTGGCTCGGGTGATGGCGCAGACTGGCTGCAAGACCTTGCCGTGGCGATTGGCCCCGGCCAGCCGCTGAACATTTTGTTGTTCACGGTGTTTATTGTGTTCTTCTGCTTCTTCTATACGGCGTTGATGTTTAACCCGTCAGAAGTAGCTGACAACCTGAAGCGGTCCGGTGCATTCGTACCTGGTATTCGCCCCGGTCAGCAGACCGCCAATTACATTGACGGCGTGCTGACTCGACTGACGGTATTTGGCTCGGCGTATATCGCCATTGTGTGTCTGATTCCTCAGTTCCTGGTAGTAACAGCCAACGTGCCGTTCTACCTTGGCGGCACCTCACTGTTGATTGTGGTTGTCGTTGTAATGGACTTTATGGCCCAGGTGCAGAGTCACCTGATGTCTCACCAGTACGATTCGGTGATGAAAAAGGCCAACCTGAAAAATATTGGTAGTTCCGGTCGCGTTCGCTAAGCGCCGGATGATACGGAGAAGTAACGATGAAAGTACGTGCATCAGTAAAGAAGATCTGCCGCAACTGTAAGGTTGTGCGCCGCAACGGTGTGGTGCGGGTAATCTGCAACACCGATCCGCGTCACAAGCAGCGCCAGGGTTAATTCCCGGCGTAGTTGATTTTTAGTAACGATATCGCTAGAATGCTGCGCCTTTCGCGCGCTCCACTGGCTGATTTTCGGAAAACCGAAGAAAATCAGTGGTTTGCGTAAACCGCAGTTAAGCGAAAAAGAGAGTAATTGGAGAAAGTTGGATGGCTCGTATTGCCGGTGTCAACATACCTGATAACAAGCACGCTGTTATCTCACTGACTTACATCTACGGTGTAGGTCGCACCACTGCCAAGGAACTGTGCGCCGCTACTGGTGTTGCAGAGAACGCCAAGATCGGCGATCTGTCCGAGGAAGACATGGATGCACTGCGTGGCAAAGTAGCTGAGATGACCGTCGAGGGTGACCTGCGTCGGGAAGTCTCCATGAACATCAAGCGTTTGATGGACCTGGGCTGCAACCGCGGCCTGCGTCACCGTCGCAGCCTGCCGCTGCGCGGGCAACGCACCAAGACCAATGCGCGTACCCGTAAGGGCCCGCGTAAGCCGATTCGCAAGTAAGGAGCGACCCTAACGGGTTCGGGCCTCGGCCCACTCACAGCGAATCCTTTTTAGTGTAGCTGCACCGAGTGCAGTGTTGATATTAAAGTAGGAAAACGACATGGCGAAGCCAGGTGCCAAAGGCACTCGTAAGAAAATCACCAAGACTGTTGTCGACGGTATCGCGCACGTACACGCGTCCTTCAACAACACCATCATCACTATCACTGACCGTCAGGGCAACACCCTGAGCTGGGCTACCGCTGGTGGCTCCGGTTTCCGTGGTTCTCGCAAAAGCACCCCGTTCGCTGCCCAGGTTGCAGCTGAGCGCGCCGGTGAAGCGGCCAAGGAATACGGTCTGAAGAATCTGGACGTGCAAGTTAAAGGCCCCGGCCCTGGTCGTGAGTCTGCCGTACGTGCACTGAATGCCTGTGGTTACAAGATCAGCAACATCACCGATGTTACACCGATCCCCCACAACGGCTGCCGTCCGCCCAAGAAACGTCGCGTATAACAGCGCTCAGAGGAAGAACTAGACATGGCTCGATATATTGGACCCAAGTGCAAGCTCTCCCGTCGTGAAGGAACTGACCTGTTCCTGAAAAGCGGTGTGCGCGCACTCGAAAGCAAGTGTAAAGCAGAAACCCAGCCCGGCCAGCACGGCGCCCGTCGCGGCCGCCTGTCTGACTACGGTGTACAGCTGCGTGAAAAGCAGAAAGTACGTCGTATCTACGGTGTTCTGGAAAAGCAATTCCGCAACTACTACAAGGAAGCCGCCCGCCTGAAAGGCGCCACCGGCGAAAACCTGCTGCAGCTGCTGGAATCTCGTTTGGATAATGTTGTTTACCGCATGGGCTTCGGCTCTACCCGCTCTGAAGCGCGCCAGCTGGTAGCGCACAAAGCGATCCTGGTAAACGGCCAGGTAGTGAACATTGCTTCCTACCAGGTAAAAGCAGGTGATGTTGTGTCCCTGCGTGAAAAGGCCAAGAAGCAGCTGCGCGTCCAGTCTGCCCTGGCCCTGGCTGCCCAGCGCGGCGAACCCGAGTGGATCGAAGTTAACTCTGACAAGCTGGAAGGTACTTTCAAGTCTGTACCCGATCGTGCAGATCTCTCCAGCGAGATCAACGAAAACCTGATCGTCGAGCTTTACTCCAAGTAATCCACGTTAGGAATTAACCTACAAAGGTGCCCCGTATGCAGAGTGCAGTGACTGAATTTTTGACCCCGCGAGTAATCAACGTTGATGAAAAGAACGCTACTCGCGCCCAGGTAACCCTGGAACCCCTGGAGCGCGGCTTTGGCCACACTCTGGGTAACGCCCTGCGCCGTATCCTGCTGTCTTCCATGCCCGGTTGTGCAATCACCGAGGTGGAGATCGACGGCGTATTGCACGAGTACAGTGCAATCGAAGGTGTTAACGAAGACGTTATCGAAATCCTGCTGAACCTCAAGGGCGTTGCCCTGGTGATGAACGGCAAGGATGAAGCAGAGCTGACCCTGACCAAGAAAGGCCCGGGTGCAGTAACTGCCGGCGACATCCAGGTGGACCACGACATCGAGATCCGCAACCCGGATCACGTGATCTGCCACCTGAATGGCGACAGCGAAATCAACATGAAGCTGACTGTGGCCCGTGGCCGCGGCTACTCTCCCGCCGATTCTCGTGAGAATCCGGAAGAGGAGACCCGCTCGATTGGTCGCCTGCAGCTGGACGCCACCTTCTCGCCAGTACATCGCGTGTCCTACGTGGTTGACGCGGCTCGTGTAGAGCAGCGCACCGACCTGGACAAGCTGATTCTGGACCTGGAGACCAACGGCACTATCGACCCGGAAGAGGCGATCCGTCGCGCCGCGACCATCCTGCAGCAACAGCTGGCCGTGTTTGTTGACCTGGAGAGCGAATCTGAGTCTGAGTCTGTTGAGGAAGAGGACGAAGTAGATCCTATTCTGCTGCGCCCTGTGGACGATCTGGAACTGACCGTTCGCTCCGCCAACTGTCTCAAGGCAGAAAACATTTACTACATCGGCGACCTGGTGCAGCGCACTGAGGTTGAGCTGCTGAAAACCCCGAACCTGGGTAAGAAGTCGCTCACCGAGATCAAGGATGTACTGGCTTCACGTGGTCTGTCCCTGGGTATGCGCCTGGACAACTGGCCGCCCGCCAGCCTGAAAAACGACGACCGGGTACTGAGCGTTTAAGCTCCCCGGTCAACTGAATAGCAGTGTGCTGAGATAGCACCTTAATAGAGAGATTGGAAAAATGCGTCATCGTCACAGTGGACGTCAACTGAATCGCAACTCCTCCCACCGCAAGGCCATGTTCCGTAACATGACCAACTCACTGGTGGAGCACGAGCTGATCAAAACCACCCTGCCCAAGGCGAAAGAGCTGCGCAGCTATGCTGAGCCGCTGATCACCCTGGCCAAGGAAGACAGCGTGGCTAACCGCCGCCTGGCTTTCGACCGCACCCGCGACAAGGCGACCGTCGGCAAGCTCTTCAATGAGCTGGGCCCGCGCTACGAGTCTCGTCCCGGCGGGTACATTCGCATCCTGAAGTGCGGCTACCGCGCTGGCGACAAGGCTCCCATGGCCTACGTTGAGCTGGTGGATCGCCCCCAGGTTGAGGCTTACGACGACGAGGATTGATTCCTCGGCCGTTGTCAGCGTCAGTCTGACAGACAATAAAAAAGCCGGGCTATGCCCGGCTTTTTTGTGCCTCATTTAAATAGGCTTAACGTGGAAGTGACTTTCGCCAGGACTCGAAGCTGCTGTCGCTGAAGGACTGGCCATCCATGACACACTCGGTAACATCGACAGCAGCTTCACGTGTGCCGGTCATGGTGCGGGCGATCTGCCCTGCAGCGTTCGCTTCGGCAATATCAAGTGAGTTCGCCTGAAGCGTGACAAGGCCTCGTGTGCCTTTTTCAGTGATGACCTGACAGTCGACACTGTGCTTTGGGTATACGCGCTCCTGTGCGTGAGAGGCGCTCTGGACTAATAGTAATCCCAGTGCCAGTGCAGTCAGCTTGGATACTTGCATGGTGAATCTCCTATGCTTACCAACAAAGGGCAGTTGCGGCGGTGCCATCTTTCTTCAATGCCCGCTTGCTGCCTGATGAATCGAGTGAGAAGGTGAAACAATCTTCATCGCCATCTTGGGGAGAAGTCCCAGTTGGTGTGGCAGTGAGGACATAACAACGGGTCAAATCGCCACTTGCGCACGCAGAGGCAGTCACCGTGTAATGCCCTTCATCAGACTGTGTTCCCAGGCCCAGTTCGCTTAGTGTTGTCGTGTATGTGCTTCTGTCGAGCATGTATTGTTCCTGGCGGTTAGCGGCTTCCGTCAGGAAAGCTTTGCCGTCAGCCCTTCGACCTTTCTGCAGCGCCTCTTGATAAGAGGGTAGGGCGACTGCCAGCAGGATGCCGACAATCACCACCACAATCATGACTTCGATAAGGGTGAAACCCTGCTCTGCCCGGCGTTTCTGTGTTGGCATATCCATTTATTAGTAGTCCTCCTGGTACCAGTAGTTGCCGTAGGGTGGACGCAGGCTCTCGCCCAGGTCGCAGACGCCGCTGGTGCAATCGACCGTGCCAGGCTCGTCTAGACTGTTCGGGGGTGCACCAGGGGGCAGTAGTACGCGGATCGAGCCATCTTCGGAGAAGTGCAGCGATGGCGCGTCGGGAATGATCGAACCGAGAATGATGGTATCCCGATCACCGGTATAGAGGTCGATAACATACATCTGACCAGTACCCGCCTGAGGTTCACAGATATTGATGTCGCTCACTATATTTGACGGGGTAAATGTACTTGCAAAGACACGCCCGTTAATAGTGAGCGTTTCTGCGAGGCTCTTTTCGCCTGGCGCTTCGAGACCCATCATCCAGCCGCTGGCTGCGTCAAGCGCGCCTTGCGCAGTAGCCTGCTCAGTTTCGTCCCCCGTGTTAATGAGATCAGCCGTGATGTCATACAGGAGGTTTTCACGCAGCGGCAGCACGCAACGGAAGTCATCGGGGGCACTTCCACCAGAGCATGTAGCGTCGCTCGGGCGGTTCGTGCTGTAAATGCCGATGGCCTCGTCCCTTAGCATGTACAGGCGATTTTGAACATCTAGCGCAATCGGGTTGGTTCGGTCACCAGATCCGATAATAACTGCATCGATGGCGATGCCTTCTTCGCGGATGCGAACAACATCAGGTGCATTGAAGAAGCGTCTGTCGTTGTCTTCATCATTGCCATTGAGTGCCGCGAACTGAACAATGCGCCATGGCTTGTTACTGGCGTCGGGAATGGCGTTCCCCGCCAGATCAATGCGCCATATGTTGCCACCGGTGTCACCGAAGTAGATCCGGTCGGTCAGACCGTCGGCGTTGCTGTCGAATGCTTTCACCTGACCGGGTACTGAGTGAGTCAGGCCGGTTTCCTGAAGATTGGTGGCGCTGTTTGCACCGGGCGTGAAGCTGTAGATCAAGGAGCCAGTGGCGGCATCGACGATAAACACGCCACGACCCTGGGAGTCGGCAGTGCCAAGCCCGGTCAGATCCTTGTTGGTGTCGTAACCTGCACCGAAAATGAGGGCAGGCTTGGGAACACCGTTTGCATCCACATGCCCCGGGATCTGGGTTACCACTGGTTCCGACCAGGTCTGGCCAAGCTCGGCAAAGGCCGTCATATCCGAACCGATGCGCCACAGGAACGAAGGTGTATCCGGAGTCGAGATATCCAGCGCGTAGTAGGATTCGCCGCCCCGGCGCATGCCAAGGAAAACCCATACTTTGTCGCCATCGCTCGACTTGAGCGTACCATCGCTGTTGCTATCGAAAGTGTACGAGACGGGGGTTAGGTCCATGCCGTACACGTTGTCGTTGGACGATTGGTCGCGGCGTCGCACTGGCAGAATCTCGGCCAGTTCTTTCGGGAAGAAGGCCCAGTCTTCCTGGCCGTCGCCGTTACCGAACATGTGCACGAAGCCGTGGTTGGTGCCCGAGATGATCCGCATATCCGGGTTGTCATTGGTAAAGGCATTGGTGCGTGCACCGTAGTTCACCACCAGAGGCTGGCTGTGGAGAATATCGCCCATGATCCAGCTTCTGACCGTGGTGCTGGGTTCATCGTCCTCGTCATAGGTATCGTAGCCCAGCGCCCAGTTCAGCTGCTTGTTGAAAGCGTCACTGGTTGATGCCCCGAACAGGTTCCACAGTGCCAGGTCGTCTATTGTGCCCATACTGGTGGCGTTGATATTGGTTGAATTGAAGGCCTGCAGAGCACCGGCGTTGCCGGTATTGGTCAACACATTGCGTGTCGCCGGATCTCGGGCGGCGAGCAGCGCGCCTACGCCACCTTCGCCGACCCGGCCACCGTCTGCACTAGTGCTCCAGAAGGTGGTTGCGGTCTCGAGGATGTCGCCAGAGGCTGAATCGATGGCCGGCGTGGTGCCGTCGGCCTGGACGATGACGGCGGAATCACCGTCAATTTTGACCTTGAGCTTCTTGATATTGCCGATCCAGTCGACCGTCAAACTGGGTTCAAACATCGCGTAGAACACCTCGTCCCGGCTGCGTGTGCGGGTGAAGGTATCAACCGCTACCGCCGGTGAGGTGAAGGTGGTTTCTCGAGAGAGAATGCCCACTAGGGCGCCCTGGAACGCGTCGGCGAGTTCCTGGGAGTTGGTGGCAGTGTAGTAATCGCCCTTGCCCTTGTCCGCGGTGTCTTCCAGCAGCTGCTGATTGGTGGCAAAACCAATCGTGTACGTAATGCCGTACTGGTCGCCGTTGGTTGAGTCATTGTCCAGGTCGGTTTTGGCCATGTACTCGGCCAGTTCCGGCATACAGCTCTCGCGGTTGCCCTGGTTCGAGAACGGATAGGAACCGCAACTGGTAGCGCCAGTCAGGGTCTTGATATACGAGTTGGCCGAGCTGTCGTTCTGCGGTTCACCGTCTGTCATCAGAATGATGTAGGTGTAGGCACAGCTGGAGTTGGGCTGGATATAGGTGCCGCCAGATTCCGCCGCGGTATCCTTGGGGGCGATGTCGGAGGTGGAATAGCTACTGGTCGGGGCAGCGTCGTTGCCCCACAGCACATCCTTACCCGCAATGTAGCGATAGGCCTCATAGAACGATTCGCAAAGCGGGGTACTGCCCGATGCCTGAATACTTTCCACCAGCGTTACCATGTTTTCACGTTGGGTTGTGTTCATGTCGCTTACAATGCCCTGAATGATGCGGCCGCCATCGTAGACATCCTCGTCACCCACACTGTTTTGCGCGTTGCGGTTGAATTCCATCAGGCCGAAATCAATGCTGGTATTGGTTTCGATCATGGTGCCGATGACATCCTGGGCAATCTCCAGGCGCGACCGGGTAACAATGAGGCTGTCATCGTTTAGGTAGTCGATGTAGTGCGACGTGAAGAAGGTCAGCGCCTCGCTGCCCCAGTCGATGGAATTATCGATGTCCGGACCGTACTCATTGCCGGTGGCGACGTTGTCCTGAGGGAAGCCGTCTGCCTGGCCGCTGCCGTTGCTGGGATTGGGCGTCTCTCCAGTAAGGTCGTCGCGGCACTCAACATGGGTGGTATTGCGTGAGGAGGAACTTTCGCTCAGGTCTTCCCATGTGCCGGGAATGAGGGTGTCGTCTTCACACACCTGAACCCGATCGCCCTGGAATACCCAGCCATCGCTATAGGCCGGGCCGCTCACCCATTCGAAACAAGCGTCGTAGTCATTATCGGGGCCGGGAATCTCGATATCGAGATAGGTGAGCCCTCCGCTACAGTCGTTTCCGCTGTCATTGTCACGGTAGACCCATCCGGAAGTGCTGTTGCTGCTGACTACCTCCTGATAGCAGGCGTCATTGTTGGGGCCTTCTGGGTCCACATAGTACAAAGAACCAGGGCAGTCATTGCCGGAGTCATCCTGGACCCAGACCAATACATTCAGCGGTACCGTACCGGTCTCATAGGTATAACAACCGGCGTTGTTGGGGCCAGGGGGGTTGCGATAGGTCTGACCATCCGGGCACACATACTCGCACTGGCCCTCTTCAATCGATGAATCAACCCAGCGCAGTGCGCGTTCCGGGGTAAAGCGGCCGTTGTTGGTCAGTGGGGTGTATGAGGCATCACAGCGGTTGGCACTGGCTGAAAAGTATTGGCTGCTGTCGGGCGCCGGCGCGGTGACCGTGCCGTCATCATTGCGTCGTGCCCAGTAGACGCGTCCATCCGGGGCGCCGCCGTCATAGGACTCGGTGGGGTCATAGGGTGGGCGCTCCTCAGTGACCTGAGTGGCCATACTGCCCGAGTCATCGAAAACAATAAGGACCTTGGGGCGGGCGCCGGAGGAGGCGTCAAACTCAGATTTGTAAATCTCTGTGTCGTCGGCACTTGTGCCCAGGCTGGCTGCGAGCAGCGCCAGGGCGGCGCCGCGGGCCCAGTGCCCGAGGGTGGTGAGTTTCTCAGTGTTCATTGAGCTATCCTCCGGTGGATTGCTGAGGTGCTGACCTTTCTGAAAGTGAAATATGCGCATGGATCAGCCACTGCCAATCACAGTTTTGACGACGCCGAGCTCAACCTGCGTGCGGGCACGGCCCGGCAGCCTGTGTTCGGACTGAATGTGGTAGTAGTCGCAATCAAAAACACCAACGCTGCTGCCGCCTCTGCCACCTGGTGGTCTGGGGCAAGTGCGATCAATACCGATGAGTATCACGTCGACGTCAACATTGCTCGCGTCGGGGTTGTTGGGGTCGTCGGCGACATTCCTGAGCGGGTGGGCGCCACTTAAGCCTGTGAACGGGTCGTTGACTATCGGTTGCCGGTTAAAGGGATCCTGGGCTGTGCCTGCCAGCGCCATAGTCCCGTAAATGCCTGCCTCGGCCGCCTGAAAGGACTTGTAGGAGTCCTGCATATTGGTGGACATCTTTAAGCCCAGCGCACTGTTGTTGGCGGCGGTGACTGCGATGATGGTCACCACCAGCAGGAACAGCAGCGCTGTCGCGAGTGCGATGCCCGATTGATGTTTATAGCTCTTCAGCATTAGGAAGCACCTCCGCGGAGCACGATTCTGGGATTACGCAGGGTGATATCGGCATGTAATAGAACGCGGCGGAACGTGTCATTTGGGGTAACGGTGCGATCCCCGAGCGTGTAGGTCTTCTCGTTGGTGTAGTCGTAGTCGTCGTTTTCCGCGCGCATCAGGATGTAGGCTTGCATTGACGTTGCCTGGTCCCAGCCGCTGCTCCCCACGTCGTTAGGGTCAGCGGCGACCGCATCGGCGGTGCCATCCACGCCAGTGTCAAAGCCAAACAAAAAGCGCATGTCTTCAACGCCCTGTACCAGGTCCTGGCGTTGCATGGCCATTCCCGAACCATCCCAGGTCAGCACCATCCGGCTTAATGTCGGAATGGCCGAATCGCGGATATAGTAAACCTCGACGTTGTAGGGCCAGGCGTTGGCCAGGGCGTATGACGTCCCGGTGCCGATGGACGGCATTGAGTCGGCGCCATCAACCAGCATGCCCGCTTCGGAGTTGGCCACCAGATAGGTGGTCTTAACGTCGATCTCACCTGACGGGAAGGTGTTGCCCGTGCTGTCATTCGGGTCAGCGGCGATGGGAGCTGGGATGACGTTCTTGATCACGAGCACGTCGGTGTTTTCCCGTGCGTCGGTAATGCAGCCGTACGCTAGATTGTCTGCGCCTACGGTCATCGCCATCAGCGATTCGCCGGTGTTGTAGGCAGCCGCATCACCGGTGCAGTCGTTGGTGATTGATGTGTTTAGAGAACCGTCCTTAACAATATCCTCGTGATAAACCCCACCGAAGAATCCCACATGTTTGGCGGAATAGCTGATCAGTTGAAGTGCAAACTGGCCGTTCTCGGAGATGCCCGCTACCTGGTCGACCTCTGTGAGTGAGCGAGTGGATGCCAGATAGACTGATACAGCGCCCGCGATGACGATGATGCCGAGCACCATTGCCACCATAAACTCAATGAGTGAAAAGCCGCCGTGATGTGTTGTTCTTGCATAGTGTCTTTGCCGAATTTTCATTACATATCGCCCTCGTCAAAGATGAAGCTGCTGATCACGACTTGCCGCCGGTAGGGTTTATCCTCGTTGGCAAAATCCGTGCCGCAAATCGTGTCGCCGGTGGCTGCGTCAAAGGTTTCACTAATGCCGCGCCACTGGATGACAATGTCGATAATCCCGGTGTTGGTCTTACCCGTGTCCGCGGTGAAGTTCACGCAGGCAGCAACGTCACGCAGCACTGCGGTGCTGCTGGCATCGCCGTTCGGATCGGGGGCGGTGACGGCTGAGCCTGCAAGGAGACTTTCCCAATTGTCCAGATCGAATTTTGCGAGATCTTCAGCTGTGCAACTTGTGGTGGCACAGTTGGTGACCATGGCCGGACCGCTCGAGCCGTTCAGCGGGTTGTGAGCTGTGTATTCGGCAACGCCCTCAGGGTTGCGACGGATGCGTTCCAGCAAATCATCGGCCAGTGACACAGCGCGAGTTCGCTGCACGGTGTCGTGTTGAGCCACCTTCGATACGCCTAATAGGCTAACGATACCGAGAATGCCGATGGCCAAAATCACTGCAGCGATCAGTGCTTCAATCAGGGTCATTCCCTGCTGTTTTGTTGTGGTGTTCATGTCAGGGGCACTCACTGGAGAAATTGGCGGCGGCGGCAGATACCTCAGCGCCAATTGCAGACCTGACCGAGCCGACAGGAGTAAGCTGCAGACCGCGTGCTTCGGCTGCGCCGCGTTCATCGCAGAACAGGAAGGTGCCTTCCGAACCGAGTGCAATGCCGCGCGAGCTGAAGGCCACGGTCTGAGCGCCCGATACACTATCAAAGAGCACTTCCATGGCGCGACTGCGAGGCTCCCACTGAATGAGTTCTTCAGCTGGGTCATTGGGGTCCGGAACGGTGTTTTGATCAGTATCCACGAACGTCATGTAGCCGGTACTCCAATCAGAGGATGAAACACAGGCGCTGCCATCGGTCGTTGGGCATACAACGACACGCGCGCGACGCGTGATTGCCTCTGAGCGAGCGTTATTCAAAGTGGCTCTCAGTGCATAGGTGTCAGTGACCATCTGATTGTTGCGAATCAGGCTGGATAGTCCAGGCACCGCGACCACGAGTAACACCAGCAGAACGGTGATCACCACCATCAGCTCCACGAGGGTAAACCCTTGCTGCAGTGAGCCGGTGAGCGAATTTTTTTGTTTCGTTGTTTCGAGCAATTTGCACTCCAAAAGTACTCATCCCCATACGTAGTTTAGAAACTCACTTGGGACAAGCAATATGCTTATTGATAAACGGTAAGAAACCGCGATAAGCGGCGGGAATCAAAGGAAAAATGTGATTTTAATCACTTTTTTGGTCGGGATAGCGGAGTTCGACAATAAACCTTCCGGCGGCGTGGCTGGCGACCAGGGTGGCGCTGGCGCCGAACATGGCCTTCAGGCGCAGCTCCACATTGGCCAGGCCCACCTGATTTCCCTCAGAAGGGGGGGCTTTAGCAGGGGTAGGGTTTTCAATGCGGGCGTGAAGACAGTGTTCTTCGCGCCAGATGCGTATGACTATCTCGCCGCCCGCTGGAATCGCCGCCACGCCGTGATATACCGCATTTTCCACCAGCGGTTGCAGCAGCAGGGAAGGCATGGCGACCGGGAGGCAGTCAGGCTGTACGTCCCGGGTTACCGCCAGTCTGTCCCCCAGGCGCAGCTTTTCAATCGCCAGATAGAGGTCGACCAGATGCAACTCGTCTGCCACGGTCGTGCGGTTGTTGCTGTCCTTGAGGCTTGCCCGAAACAGCTCGGCCAGGTCCTCCACAGCCTGTTCGGCCCGCTCTGGGCGGGTTTCGATGAGGCTGGCAATGCTGTTCAGTGTATTGAACAGGAAATGCGGGTGGATTCTGGCGCGCAGCGAGTCCAGGCGGGCCTGCAACTCGGCGCGTTGTTGGATCTGTAATTGCTGTTGCAGGGAGAAGTACCGCAACACGATACCGCCTAGCACGTTGGCGATGACCACGTTGCGCACAATCCAGCTGACCTGCTGGGGCACCTCTGTCAGCGGCGCCAGCAGGGTCTGGCCGAGATAGCTGCTCAACGCAGTGACCAGACTGATGATGATCAGGCACAGGATGGTGGCTATGGGGAGCGAGAAGCCGGAGAGGGGTTCACGCAGCCAGCACAGCAAGGCACCGCTGAGCAGTACAATCCACTGCGCCAGCATTGAACCGCCGGCCAGCAGGGGCCAGTCGAAGCCCCGCAGGCTGCTGCTCGCCAGTACATGGACCATCACAATGAGCTCGGTGAGCAGTACCATAAACAGCACCGCATGGGGGCTGCACAGATTGGGAATAAAGAGTGCGCCGCCCTCGCTGGCGTCACTGCCAGTGGGGTCTGTTTGCGAGGGCAGGCCTGCGGACATGCCAATTCCTTCGTTCGGGGGTTTGGCATCATCATGACCGGGCTTGCTCCAGTCGTCCAGTGCGGTTCAAAACGTGCGCTGGGTCACGTTTTTTGACCGGGGGTTAGCGGGTGCTTGTGCTACAGTTTGAGGTGTATTCACTGACTCTCTCAGCGACAGACAAACGGCCATGACAGAACGACGCAAAAGCGACCAGGAAGAGAAGAGCTTTTTTCGCTCAGATCGCTTTTTCGAGCACAATGGACAGTGGTTTTTCGCGACCCGCGAGGGTACGATGGAGGGACCTTTTGGCGACCGAATGCAGGCTCAGGCCCGCCTTGAGGCCTATATCAAAGTCGCTAATTCGGGGATTCTCGGCGATGGTGCCACGGATGACCACGCGGCCGCACCGGGGCACAGTGACTGGTCGCTGAAGCCCAAGTAAACCCTACTCGGGGTTCGCCACTCTCGCTTTGACTTCACTCAAATGGCGGCGGCTGATAATCGGTTTGTCGTCCATGCCACCCAGTACCACGCACCAGCTGCCTTCATCGCTTTTTTCCAGGCGTTGAATATGGGCAGTTGCTACCAGTGTATTGCGGTGGACGCGTAAAAAGCGGTCACCGTAACTCTCTTCAAGATCCCGCAGGCTCTGTTGAAGCACCAGCTGTGAAGCGGGTGTGTGCGCGGTTACGTATTTGTGCTCCGCGACGAAACAGCGAATATCCTTGAGTGGCAGGGTGGCGACACCCCGGTGAGTCTGGCTGGAAATCAGCTCGATATCGCCGCTGCCAAGGCTATTCAGCTCCGCCAGTTGCAGGCGGTTGACCTTGCCTGCGGTTAGCAGCGCTTTTTCCAGGTCGGCCTCGCGCACCGGTTTTAGCAGGTAGGCCACGGCCTGCTGCTGGAAGGCCTGTAGTGCGTATTCGTCGTAGGCGGTGCAGAACACGATAGCTGGCGGGGCTTCCAGTTCTGCCAGTGCCGCAGCAACCTCGATACCGCCCAGTCCGGGCATGCGAATGTCGAGCAAAATCAGTTCGGGCAGGTGTTGCCTGGCCAGTTGCAGTGCGGCCTCCCCGTCACTGGCCTCCAGGCAGTCTGCGTCGGGGCGTAGGCGCGCCACCAGTCTCAGTAACCGCTCGCGCGCCAGGGGCTCGTCGTCGACGACCAAGATTTTCATGGCTTCAGGCGGCCTTTTTGCCCCGTTTGGGTTTGAGCATGGGGGCGAGGAACTGGCCGGTGAAGGAGCCCTTGGTCTTGGCGACCTCTTCGGGCGTACCAGTGGCGATAATCTGGCCGCCGCCGGAGCCACCCTCGGGGCCGAGGTCGATAATCCAGTCGGCGGTTTTAATCACGTCAAGGTTGTGTTCAATGATGACCATGGTGTTGCCGTGGTCACGCAGGCGGTGAAGCACCTCCAGCAATTGCTTGATGTCCTCGAAGTGCAGGCCGGTAGTGGGTTCATCAAGAATATACAGGGTTTTGCCTGTGTCGCGCTTGGAGAGCTCGCGGGATAGCTTGACTCGCTGGGCTTCACCGCCGGAAAGCGTGGTCGCCGCCTGGCCCAGGCGAATATAGGACAGGCCAACATCCATTAGTGTCTGTAGCTTGCGGTTGATGGCGGGCACGGCTTCAAAAAACTCCAGCGCGTCTTCCACGGTCATCTCGAGCACTTCGTTGATGTTCTTGCCCTTGTAGCGGATTTCCAGGGTCTCACGGTTGTAGCGTTTCCCCTTGCACACGTCGCAGGGTACATAGATGTCCGGCAGGAAGTGCATCTCCACCTTGGTCACGCCGTCGCCCTGACAGGCCTCGCAGCGTCCACCTTTCACGTTGAAACTGAAACGTCCCGGCTTGTAGCCGCGTGAGCGCGCTTCCTGGGTGCCGGCGAACAGCTCGCGCACGGGCGTGAAAATGCCGGTATACGTGGCCGGGTTGGAGCGCGGTGTGCGGCCGATCGGGCTCTGGTCGATGTCGATACATTTATCGATATGGTCCATGCCCTCGATACTGTTGTAGGCCGCCGGGGTAAGGGTCGTGGCGCCGTTGAGCTCGGTGGCCGCCAGTGGGTAGAGCGTGCTGTTAATCAGCGTGGATTTCCCTGAACCTGAGACGCCGGTGACACAGGTGAGCAATCCCACCGGCACCTCCAGAGTGACGTCCTGCAGGTTGTTGCCGCGCGCACCGGACAGGACCAGTTGTTTCTTCGGGTCTGCTTCGGTCCGCTTTTTCGGTACCTCAATTTTGCGTCGCCCGGAGAGGTAGTCACCGGTGAGGGACGCTTTATTGGCCACAATGGCTTTCATCGGGCCTTCCGCGACTACCTGCCCACCGTGCACACCGGCGCCGGGGCCAATATCGATAATGTGGTCGGCGGTGCGAATCGCGTCCTCATCGTGCTCGACCACCAGCACGGTGTTGCCGAGGTCACGCAGGTGCGTCAGGGTGTTGAGCAGGCGTTCGTTGTCGCGCTGGTGTAGGCCAATAGAGGGTTCGTCGAGGATATACATGACGCCGACAAGCCCGGCGCCAATCTGTGACGCCAGACGGATACGCTGGGCTTCGCCGCCTGACAGCGTCTCTGCGCTACGGTTCAGGGTCAGGTAGTTGAGGCCTACGTCGACCAGGAAGCGATATCGGGCGCGTAACTCCTTTAGAATCTTGTCGGCAATTTCGCCTTCGCGACCCTCCAGTTCCAGTGCATTGAAGTAGTCCTCAGCTTCACCCACAGACATATCGGTAATGGCCGGCAAATTTCGCTCATCCACGAATACGTGGCGGGCATCCTCGCGTAGGCGCGTGCCGCCACAGTCGGGGCAGGGGGCTGTGGTCAGGAACTTGGCCAGGTCCTCGCGCACAGAGTTCGAATCGGTGTCGCGATAGCGCCGCTCCATGTTGGGGATAATGCCCTCGAAGGGATGGGTGCGCTTGAACACGTCGCCGCGATCGTTCACATAAGCGAAGGCGATCTCAGTCTTGCCCGACCCGTGCAGGATTACCTGGCGATGTTTCTTGCTCAGTGATTCAAATGGCGCATCGATGTCAAATCCGTAGTGCTCAGCCAGCGACGTGAGCATGTGGAAGTAGTAGACGTTACGCCGGTCCCAGCCGCGAATTGCGCCCTCGGCGAGGCTCGCCTCGGGGTGCAGGACAATACGCTCGGGGTCGAAGTACTGTTTGACACCCAGGCCGTCACAGCTCGGGCAGGCCCCTGCTGGGTTGTTGAATGAGAACAGGCGTGGTTCCAACTCGTCGATGCTATGGCCACAGGTGGGGCAGGCAAAGCGAGCCGAAAAGGCGATATCGTCGCCTTCGCCGTCCATCCACGAGACGGAGGCCAGGCCGTCAGTGAGGCCGAGTGCGGTCTCGAAGGACTCGGCCAGGCGCAGGCCTAGGTCAGCGCGGACCTTGAATCGGTCTACCACCACCTCAATGCGGTGCTTCTTATTCTTCTCCAGCTCTGGCACGTCGTCCAGGTCGGTGACGATGCCGTCGATGCGCGCGCGCACAAAGCCCGATGCGCGAAGTTCTTCAAAAACGTGCAGATGCTCACCCTTGCGGTCGCGGACAACGGGCGCCAGCAGCATCAGTTTACTGCCCTCTGGCAGTGCCAGCACGCTGTCCACCATTTGGCTCACCGTCTGCGCCTGCAGGCTGAGCCCGTGCTCAGGGCAGCGGGGCTCTCCCACCCGTGCAAACAGCAGACGCAGGTAATCATAGATCTCGGTGATGGTGCCCACGGTGGACCTTGGGTTGTGCGAGGTCGACTTCTGCTCGATCGAAATCGCTGGCGACAGGCCTTCGATGTGGTCCATATCGGGCTTTTCCATCATTGACAGGAACTGCCTGGCATAGGTGGACAGGCTTTCCACGTAACGTCGCTGCCCTTCCGCGTACAGAGTATCGAAGGCCAGTGATGACTTGCCCGAGCCGGACAGACCCGTAATCACCACCAGCTTGTCGCGGGGGATGTCCAGGTCAATGTTCTTGAGGTTGTGCGTGCGTGCGCCGCGAACGTGAATAGTGTCCATGTCTGGGCCTTGATACCGCTGTGAAACCGAAACGGATCAGTGTACTGCTACCGGTACTGGGCATGCAAAGAGTAGTTGGGAACTGTTATTATTGAGCTCTGTATTTTGGCCACTAACCCATGATCACTGAACACCCCATGAGCCAACAGGAGCGGCGCACCGTCAGCTCCCTGGCGCTGCTTTACAGTTTCCGTATGCTCGGCCTCTTTATGGTCCTGCCACTGCTTGCGCTCTATGCCGAGGGGTTGGAGGGAGTGTCGCCCACTGCCATTGGCCTGGCACTGGGTATATATGGCTTGAGTCAGGCGCTGTTGCAGATCCCCCTGGGCTGGTTATCCGACCGCATTGGTCGCAAACCGGTGATTATCGGTGGCCTGCTGGTGTTTGCCCTGGGCAGCGGTCTGGCCGCGATGGCCGATGATATTTACGGCATTATCGCCGGGCGCGCGCTCCAGGGAGCCGGTGCCATTGCCAGCACTGTCATGGCTCTGGCCGCAGATCTGACCCGCAATGAGCAGCGCACCAAGGCTATGGCGGTGATAGGGATGAGTATTGGCATGTCGTTCGCGCTGGCGCTGATCCTGGGGCCTGTACTGGCCACGGCCGGTGGTTTGTCGCTGGTGTTCTGGTTCACCGCGGTACTGGCGCTTGGCGGTATCTTGATTGTGGTAGCACTGGTACCCACGCCGCCGCGGGGCATGCAGCACGATGAGGTTGGCCTGCGCGGCGCCTTGTTGGCACGCAGCCTGGCCAATACCCATCTGCTGCGGCTGAATTTTGGGGTGTTCTGCCTGCATTTCGTCTTGATGGCCTGCTTTCTGGTGGTGCCCCAGCTGCTCCGTGATGTGGCGGGTCTGGGGCGAGACAGTCATTGGCAGGTGTATCTACCGGCTCTCGCCCTGTCGCTGCTGGGTATGGTGCCATTGATGATACTCGCCGAGCGCAAGGGTAGGCTCCGCGAGGTCTTTCTGGTGGCAATTACGCTGGTGGTAGGCGCACTGGGCCTGATGGCGAGCACCCCAGCTCCGCTCGCGATCTACCTTGGCCTGTGGGTGTTTTTCATCGGCTTCAACTACCTCGAAGCCACGCTGCCATCTCTGGTGAGCAAGGCTGTATTCCCCGGCGGCAAGGGAACCGCGTTGGGCGTGTTCTCCACCTGCCAGTTTCTCGGTGCTTTTGCCGGTGGCGCGGCCGGTGGCTGGCTGCTGCAAACCGGTGGCCAGTCGGCCTTGTTTGCCGCCTGCGTGGCGCTGGGCGGGCTTTGGTGGCTGCTGTCACTGCCCGGGTTCGCGAGCGTGAACCTGGCGGCTTCTGCGCCCGCGAGAGACTAGGCGCACGCCGCCTTTTGATGACAGGCGGCGGTCGCTTTCACGGCAGGGGATTGTTATAGTCCTGCGTTCGCAAAAATAATCTTATTACCAGTATTGAGAGGAACCTCCATGGCGTCACGCGGAGTCAATAAAGTGATCATCGTCGGCAATCTGGGTAACGACCCGGAGACCCGCTTCTTCCCGGACGGTGGGGCAGTGACCAACGCCAGCATCGCTACCAGTGAGACCTGGAAGGATCGCCAGACCGGCGAACAGAAAGAGCGCACCGAGTGGCACCGGGTCGTGTTCCGCGATCGGGGCAACTATCGCCTGGGCCAAATTGCCGGTGAGTACCTGAAAAAGGGCTCCAAGGTGTATGTGGAGGGTTCTCTGCAAACCAGGAAATGGCAGGATCAGTCCGGCCAGGACCGTTACACCACCGAAATCCTCGTCAACGAAATGCAGATGCTCGACCCCCGCGGTGCTGGCGGTGGTCAACAGGGTGGTTACGGCGGTGACAGTGGCTTCAGCCAGGCACCGCAAGGACAATCCGGTGGCGCCGCGGCAGTGCCGCAGAGCGCGCCGGCTTCCGCGGCACAACCTGCCCCTCAGGATTTCGGCGATTTCGACGACGATATTCCGTTCTGACGAAACCGTGTTTCGCTCCCTTGAAAGGCCGCATTTAGCGGCCTTTCTGGGTTTTGGGGGCTCCCACCGGTACTTTTTCCGAATTTACCGGCCGCGACGCCCACTGGCCGGCAAATATGTTACCTTTCTGGCATCCATACTCACGACAGTTGTTACATTTTGCGCGTTCTTCTTCTCGGTTCTGACAGCCCGCTGGGGCGTGCCCTCGGCGAATTTCTCGCTGACAAGGGGCGGCACGAGGTCACCAGTGTGACGTGGGCGGCATCGCGTTGGAAAAGTGAGCGCCAGGCCAAGAAGGCTATTCGCCGCGTTGATGCAGAATTGGTAGTGGATATTCGCATTGAAGCGGTGGCTGACAGTGGTCAGGAGATTGGCGATCTCGATCTGAAACGCAGTCACTGGGTGGCAAAGTGCTGTCAGCGTGATGGCGCCGCCCATTTGTTTGTGTCCAGTGCCCGGGTGTTCTCCGGGAAGCTCGACCGCATGTACAACGAAGACGATATTCCCGATAGCGAGGAGGGGGTGGGTCCGTTACTGGCTGCCGCTGAACAGGTCGTGCGAGAGAATTGTGACCGTCACCTTATTCTGCGGCTGGGGCCGGTCTTCGCCAGTGATGGACCCAACCTGGTGACGCAGATGCTGGGCGATATGCGCCGCGGCAAGCAGCTGGTGCTGGATAACAACCTGCGCGGTTGCCCGGTGTCTTCGGATGACGGCGCCCGGGTGGTCTCGGCGATTATCGACCAGCTCAGCAGGGGGCTGAACTGTGGGGCTTTTTCCACTACTGCAGCTCCGAGACGGCGACCTACTACGAATTCGCCGAATCCGTGCTGGCCGCGGCTACGCAGTTTAGCGACGTCAGCCCTGAGCCGGTGGAACTGCAGCAATTGTCGGAAGATGCTCCCAGTCTCAACCGCTCTCTGGAGTGCAGCAAAATCCGCAATACCTTCGCGATCAAGCAGTTGCCCTGGCGCAATACGATCGGCGATATGGTCAAGCAATACTACGAACAGCAAGCATAAGGAGTTCTCTCCATGGCCAAGGCCACCGACGACAGCCCCCAGTCCCTGGGTGTGGCTGTGCTGACAGTTTCGGACACCCGTACCGATGAAAATGACACCTCCGGACAATTTCTGGTGGAGGCATTGGGCGACGCCGGCCACGCGCTGCGGGACAAGCAGATAGTGATCGACGATATTTACCAGATTCGAGCGGTACTCTCGGCCTGGATTGCCGATGATGCGATTGAGGCGGTGCTGGTGACCGGCGGTACCGGCTTTTCAGGGCGTGATTCGACTCCGGAAGCGGTTGCGCCGCTGTTCGATAAGTCCATCGACGGATTTGGCGAAGTGTTTCGCGCCCTGTCTTATGAGGAAATCGGTTCCTCCACAGTCCAGTCTCGGGCACTCGCGGGCCTGGCCAATAACACGGTGATCTTCTGTATGCCGGGCTCCACCGGTGCCTGTCGCACTGCCTGGGGCGGCCTGATCCGCGACCAACTCGATTCGACTTACCGCCCCTGTAATTTTGTCGGTGTATTGCGCGTCAGGAGCCAGCACGCTTGAGCGGCCTGACTCCGCTGGCTGATGCGCTGGCCCAGGTAGTCAGCCAGGCACCTGTGCCGCCCGAACCTCAGTATGTCTGCGTTATGGATGCCCTGGGGCTGACCCTGGCGGAAGATGTCGCTTCGCCGATAGATGTGCCGCTCAATGACAACTCTGCCATGGACGGTTATGCCCTGCGCGCTGCTGATGCGGGACAATTATTGCCGGTCGCGCAGCGTATCGCGGCGGGTCAGGTAGGTGAACAACTTGAGCCGGGTACGGCAGCCAGAATATTTACCGGTGCTGAGATCCCTCCCGGCGCTGATGCTGTGGCCATGCAGGAAAACTGTACTGAGGAAGAAGGCCAGCTGCGTATTCATCATCCCCTCGAGGCGGGGGCCAATGTCCGCCCTCGCGGCCAGGATATTGCCCGCGGCGCAACCGTGTTGGTGCGCGGCCGCCGTCTCAGGCCGCAGGACCTTGGCCTGCTGGCCTCGGTCGGGCGTGCGCAGGTGGCGGTGTACCGGCCGCTGCGCGTGACCGTGCTGTCGACGGGCGATGAGCTGGTTGAGCCTGGGCAGGGCGAACTCGCTCCGGGTCAGCTCTACAATTCCAATCGCTATACGTTGGCGGGCCTGGTGCGTTCGCTGGGTATGGAGTTTGTCGACGGTGGCATGGTGGCGGATACCCCTGAGGCTACCGGAGATGCCCTGGAGGCTGCGGCACAGCGCGCCGATGTGGTTATCACCTCTGGCGGCGTTTCCGTTGGCGAAGAAGACCACGTGAAAGGACAGGTAGAGCGCCTTGGTGCACTGTCGCTGTGGAAACTCGCCATTAAGCCCGGCAAGCCCCTGGCCTTTGGCCGCATCGGTGACACGCCGTTTATTGGGCTGCCCGGCAACCCCACATCGGTATTTGTCACCTTTCAACTGGTGGCAAGACCTTTTCTGCAGCGTATGCAGGGCCTGGCGGAAGCGCCCGCACCCTCGCTGGTGGCGCGGGCCGACTTTGCCGTCAAGCGTGCCGGTAGCAGGCAGGATTACCTGCGGGTGATTGTCGAGCGAGACAGCACTGGCCTGGTTGCAAAGCGCCTCTCCAACCAGAGTTCAGGCGTGTTGAGTTCTGTCAGTTACAGCAATGCCCTGGCGGTCATTCCTGTGGGGACAACGGTTGCCCCTGGTGATGAGGTCGAGGTCTTGTTGTTGGATTTGTGAGGTCTGTCGAGCTGGGGCGGTCAGGAGATGCCCAGCTCGTCCCATAGCTCGTCGACCCGGTCTTTTACGGCCTGGTCCATGGCAATCGGCTCACCCCATTCGCGGTCGGTTTCTCCTGGCCACTTGTTGGTCGCATCAAAGCCCACCTTGGAGCCAAGGCCAGCCACAGGTGACGCGAAATCCAGATAGTCGATGGGGGTGTTCTCGATGAATACGCTGTCGCGCTGCGGGTCCATGCGCGTGGTCATGGCCCAGATCACGTCTTTCCAGTCGCGGGCATTCACGTCTTCATCGGTGACGATGACAAACTTGGTGTACATGAACTGGCGCAGGAATGACCACACGCCGAGCATGATCCGTTTGGCGTGGCCGGGATATTCCTTGCGCATGGTGACGACGGCCATCCGATAGGAGCAGCCCTCGGGCGGCAGGTAGAAGTCCACGATCTCGGGAAACTGCTTCTGCAGCAGCGGCACGAAGACTTCGTTCAGGGCGACGCCGAGTACGGCCGGTTCATCGGGCGGTCTGCCAGTGTAGGTACTGTGGTATATGGGATCTTCGCGGTGCGTAATCGCCTCAACGGTAAATACCGGGAAGCGCTCGACTTCGTTATAGTAGCCGGTGTGATCGCCAAAGGGGCCCTCGTCGGCCTCTTCTCCGGGTTCCAGATAGCCTTCGAGTATGTACTCTGCGCTGGCGGGTACCTGCAGGCCGTGTTCCCTGCATAGTGGTGTGAAGCACTCTGCTAGCTCGGTTTTGGAACCCCGCAGCAGGCCGGCGAAAGCGTACTCAGACACCGGGTCAGGAATAGGCGTTACCGCTCCCAGCGTCGTGGCCGGATCTGCGCCCAGGGCAATCGCCACAGGGTAGCGTTTGCCCGGGTGCTTCAATTGCCATTCGCGATAGTCCAGAGCGCCACCGCGGTGCGAGAGCCAGCGCATGATCAGCTTGTTTTTGCCGATCAACTGCATGCGGTAAATGCCGAGATTCTGGCGTTCCTTATCGGGACCGCGGGTAATCACCAGCGGCCAGGTGACCAGCGGGCCCGCATCGCCGGGCCAGCAGGTCTGGATCGGCAGTTGATACAGATCGACTTCGTCGCCCTGCTTGGCGTGATACTGGCAGGGTGGGTTGCGGACCATCTTCGGGCCCATGTTGAGGACTTTTTTGAGTACCGGGGCCTTGTCGGCCAGGTCGCGAAAGCCTTTGGGGGGTCCGGTTGGCGTAGATAGGCCAGTAGCTCCCCGATCTCGCGCAGGGCGGTGACATTCTCTCCACCCATGCCCAGTGCCACCCGCTGCTCGGTGCCGAACAGGTTGGCCAGCACCGGTGTGTCGAACCCCTTGGGATTTTCGAACAGCAGCGCCGGACCGCCGGCCCGCAGGGTGCGGTCGGCGATTTCCGTCATCTCAAGATTAGGGTCGACCTCCGCGGTAATGCGCACCAGCTCGCCGCGCTGTTCAAGCTCGGCAATAAAGTCGCGGAGGTCTTTGTATTTCATTTCTGCTCCCCGTCATTCCCGCGCAGGCGGGAATTCACTGGCCTTTTGGACAAAGAACAAGTATTCATCGGGAATTGAACCGGCTCTTTGATTAATTGTCTGGTTCGAGATGATCTATGACTGCAGAACCCCTGGATCCCTGCCTTCGCAGGGATGACATTGCCGAGGGCAACGTCACTTGCGCTTCATGGACAGGAAGAACTCGTCGTTGGTCTTGGTGTCCTTGAGCTTGTCGATCAGGAATTCCACCGCGGGCAGATCTTCCATGCCGTGCAGCAGCTTGCGCAGGATCCACATGCGCTGCAGTTCTTCATCGCCGGTCAGCAGTTCTTCGCGGCGAGTGCCGGAAGAGCGGATGTTGATTGCGGGATACACGCGCTTTTCAGCCACCTTGCGATCCAGATGCAGTTCCATGTTACCGGTGCCCTTGAACTCCTCGTAAATCACCTCGTCCATTTTGGAGCCGGTATTGATCAGGGCGGTAGCGATGATGGACAGGCTGCCGCCTTCCTCGATGTTCCGCGCGGCGCCAAAGAAGCGCTTGGGGCGTTCCAGAGCGTGGGCGTCTACACCACCGGTAAGTACCTTGCCGGACGAGGGGATAACCGTGTTGTACGCACGTGCCAGACGGGTGATGGAGTCGAGCAGGATCACAACGTCACGCTTGTGCTCCACCAGGCGCTTGGCCTTTTCGATAACCATATCCGCCACCTGCACGTGGCGCGAGGGTGGCTCATCGAAGGTCGACGCAACGACCTCGGCACCGCGGGCACCGACAGAGCGCTGCATCTCTGTCACTTCTTCGGGACGCTCGTCGATCAGCAGTACGATGATGTAGCACTCAGGGTTGTTGCTGATAATCGCCTGGGCGATGTTCTGCATCATGATGGTTTTACCGGCCTTGGGCGGTGCTACTAACAGGCCACGCTGGCCTTTACCAATCGGGGCCACCAGGTCGATGATGCGGCCGGTGAGGTCCTCGGAGCTGCCGTTGCCCTTTTCAAGAGTCAGGCGCTCATCCGGGAACAGCGGCGTCAGGTTTTCGAACAGGATCTTGTTCTTGGATTGTTCAGGTTTACTGAAGTTAACCTCGCCAACCTTGAGCAATGCGAAGTAGCGCTCGGAATCTTTCGGCGGGCGAATCTTGCCGGAAATGGTGTCGCCGGTGCGCAAGTTGAAGCGGCGGATCTGGCTCGGCGAGACATAAATGTCGTCGGGGCCAGCCAGGTAAGAGCTGTCAGCGCTGCGCAGGAAGCCGAAGCCGTCCTGGAGAATTTCCAATACACCGTCACCGTAGATATCTTCACCGCTTTTGGCGTGTCGCTTGAGAATGGCAAAGATGATGTCCTGCTTCCGTGAGCGGGCCATGTTTTCAATGCCCATCTCCTTGGCAATATCGATGAGTTCCTGGGTGGGTTTGTTCTTCAGATCAGTAAGATTCATAAATGCGATGCAATAGAGGCGTGAAAGGAAAAAGAATTAGATACATGCGCGCGGCTGCTGCCGGCCGGGTGAAGCTAAAAAGTTGAGTAGCAGAGTTTTTATTGCTGCACAGAAGTGTGCGACAGACCAAAATGTAGCACGGGTCGGTAAGGGCGTCTATAGCTATTTTAGATCGTTTTTTAGCCGATGGCGTATTCGCTCTGACCGACGATAAGCGGGTCCATATGGAGCAAATCGTCACGCTTTTCCGGGTATTCCAGTGAGCTCAGAAAGTGTTGCAGGCAGGCGATGCGGGCGCGTTTTTTGTCTGAGGATTTCACAATCGTCCAGGGCGCGTGGGCCGTATCGGTATAAAAAAACATATCTTCTTTTGCCTGGGTATAGTCATCCCAGCGGCTTTGGGCCGCCTCGTCGATAGGAGACAGCTTCCACTGCTTCAGCGGATCCTGGCGACGTTTATTGAACCGCGCTTGCTGCTCTTCCTGGCCAACGGTCAGCCAGAACTTGAACAGGTGGATGTCGCTGCGAACCATCATGAGTTCCAGTGCAGGCGCCTGCAGCATAAATTCCTGATACTGCTCCTGAGTGCAAAAATCCATTACCCGCTCGACCCCGGCGCGGTTGTACCAGCTGCGATCAAACAGCGCGATATGACCGTTGCTGGGAAAGTGGCGGATGTAGCGCTGGAAATACCACTGGCCCTGTTCCTCGGGGGTGGGCTTGTTCAGGGCGACCACGTGGGTGTGACGCGGATTGAGATGCTCGACAAAGCGCTTGATGGTGCCACCTTTGCCGGCGGCATCGCGGCCCTCAAACAGGATAACGATTTTCTGCTCTGTGGCGATGGCCCAGCGCTGCGCCTTGAGCAATTCGATCTGCAGCAACTGGAGATGCGATTCGTAGGCCTTCTTGCGGAGTCGGTCAGCGTAGGGGTGCTGGTCGCTGGCAAAGTGGGCGATGATGTCTTTGCTGCTGAGCATCTGCTCAGCGAGGCCGGGGTGCAGCGCGTCGCGCGCTATGGCCTGGGGATTGATCGCACGGCGCGCGGGTCTGGATGAAGGCGCCGTGCGAGAGGTCATCCCGGGCTATACCACTTCCTGGATGAACTCGGTGAGCTGTGACTTGGACAGGGCACCCACTTTGGTGGCTTCAGCGTTACCGCCTTTGAAGACGATCAGCGTGGGGATGCCGCGGATGCCGAACTTGGGCGGAATTTCCGGGTTGGCGTCCACGTCCACTTTGGCAATCTTCAGCTTGCCTTCGTACTCGGCCGCGATTTCGTCCAGCACGGGCGCAATCATTTTGCAGGGACCGCACCATTCGGCCCAGAAATCCACCAGCACGGGGATATCGGAATTGAGGACTTCGGCATCAAATGATGCGTCGGTAACGTGTACGATCTGGTCTGACATTGTGTTCTCCGGTTGATCTGCGAGGCCTGGCCCCGCGTAGTTTTGACGTCGGTCATCATAGCCAGCCACCCGTAGCGGCACAAGCAGCGCATCCAGAGTTTTTCGTAATGCTCTAATTGCCCTATGTTATAAACACAGCTGGCTATACTCTTGCGATCTTTATGGGGGCGTCTTGAATAAAAAACAACTGTTGCTGGGCATTATTGTCGCGGCATTCATAGCCTGGTTCGGCCTGGATCTGGGGCAGTACCTGCAGCTGTCCTGGGTGCAGGGCAAAATGGGTGAACTGCGGAGCTGGTACGCGGCCAATCCGCTCCTCGCGGGCGCCCTATACTTCGGCCTCTATGTGGCCGTGACGGGCTTGTCGATACCCGGGGCTGCGGTCATGACCCTGGCGGGCGGCGCGCTGTTCGGCTTCTGGTACGCCTTGGTGCTGGTGTCTTTTGGCAGCAGCATCGGTGCCACCATTGCCTTCCTGATCTCCCGTACGCTACTGCGCGACTGGGTGCAGCAGCGCTTTGGGCAGCAGTTACGGCCGGTGAATGAGGGGTTTGCCAAAGACGGTGCCTTCTACCTGTTTGGCCTGCGCCTGGTGCCGCTGTTTCCGTTTTTCGTGATCAATCTTGCCATGGGCTTACTACCCATTGGCACCTGGCGTTATTACTGGGTATCGCAGCTGGGCATGTTGCCGGCCACGGCGGTCTACGTGAACGCGGGAACCCAGTTGGGGCAACTGGATTCGCTGGCCGGCATTGTGTCTGCGCCGCTGCTGATTTCCTTTGCCCTGTTGGGCGTGTTCCCACTGCTCGCGCGGCGGACGCTCAATGCACTGCAGAATCGCCGGGCGCTTGCCAAGTGGGATAAACCGAAGTCGTTCGATACCAATATGGTGGTGATTGGCGCCGGGTCCGCGGGGCTCGTCTCGGCCCTGATTGCTGCTACTGTGCGGGCGAAGGTGACCCTGGTCGAGCGCGACCGCATGGGGGCGATTGTCTGAACACCGGGTGCGTGCCCAGCAAAGCGCTGATTCGCTCGGCGCGCATGGCCCATTACGCCCAGCGCGCCAGCGAGTTTGGTCTGGTGCCGATGGACGTTCAGGTGCGCTTTGCAGACGTCATGAGCCGAGTGCGCTCGGTGATAGCGACTATCGAACCACACGACTCGGTAGAGCGTTTCACCGGTCTTGGTGTCGACTGTGTTCAGGGCGAGGCCCAGCTTGTATCTCCGTGGGAAGTGGAGGTGAACGGCGACCGCATTGCCGCGCGAAACATTGTCGTCGCCACCGGTGGCAGGCCCCGGGTGCCGGATATTCCCGGGCTTGAGGACGTGGGGTACCTGACCTCAGATACCGTCTGGGAGCTGGAACAGTTGCCCGAACGCCTGCTGGTGCTGGGCGGTGGCCCCATCGGCTGTGAGTTGGCTCAGGCCTTTGCCCGCCTCGGCGCATCAGTGAGTATCGCCACCCGCGGCTCTCGCCTGCTGCCGCGCGAGGACAGCGAGGTCTCTGACGTGGTCGAAGCTGCGTTCACCGCAGAGGGTATTTCACTTCACCTGGGCAAACAGCCCGAGGCGTTTGCGCCAGGCGTGTGCCGGCTCGAAGGCGGCGAGAGCATCGCCTTCGATGCCGTATTGCTGGCGGTGGGCCGCAGTCCCAATGTCGAGGGCCTGGGTCTCGAAGCGCTTGGCGTTGAGCTGAATCCGGCCGGTCATCTTGATGTGGATGACTTTCTGCGCACTCGAGTGCCCTCCATTTATGCTGCGGGCGATGTTGCGGGCCCCTACCTGTTTACCCATATGGCCAGCCACCAGGCCTGGTATGCCTCGGTCAATGCGTTGTTTGGGCGCTTTCGCAAATTCCGGGTCGACTACTCGGTGGTGCCCTGGGCGACGTTTATCGACCCCGAGGTTGCCCGGGTGGGCCTGAATGAGGCCGATGCTCAGGCTCAGGGTATTGCCTACGAGGTCAGCCGCTACGATCTGGATGATCTCGACCGCGCCATCGCCGACGGCGAGGCAAAAGGCTTTGTGAAAGTGCTGACCAAGCCGGGCAGTGACCGTATTCTGGGTGCCACTATCGTTGGCTATCATGCGGCTGAATTGATCAACGAGTTTGTGCTGGCGATGAAACACGGCCTGGGACTCAACAAAATTCTCGGCACTATTCATATTTATCCCACGCTGTCCGAGGGCAACAAATTCCTCGCCGGTGAGTGGCGCAAGGCGCGCAAGCCGGAGAAACTGCTCGATATCGTGGAGCGCTATCACCGCTTTAATCGCGGTGCTTAGCTGCTAAAGTAAGGTTTTTGAGCGGTAACTATTGGAGAAACAACAATGGCAAATGTAGCGGTTATTCTCGCCGGCTGTGGCGTGTACGACGGCGCCGAGATTAACGAGGCAGTGTTGACCCTGCTCAGTCTGGAGCAGCAGGGCGCGAGCTACCAGTGTTTCGCGCCCGACCGCGAGCAGTTGCATGTGATTAATCACCTCACCGGTGAAGTGGTGGAGGGAGTGACACGCAATGTGTTGGTGGAGGCGGCACGCATTGCCCGTGGCAATATCAAACCGCTGACCGAACTGAATGTGACTGACTACGATGCGCTGGTGGTTCCGGGCGGGTTTGGTGCTGCCAAGAACCTGTGTGACTTTGCGGTGGAAGGCGCGCAGATGTCAGTTCAGGAGGATTTTTTGGCCGTTGCGCGGGGATTTCACCAGGCTGACAAGCCGATCGGGCTGATCTGCATTGCGCCGGTCATGGCGGCGGCTATTTGCGGTGCAGGCACTGAGTGCACCATTGGTAATGATGCCGATACCGCGGCGGCGATTGCGGCGATGGGCGGCGTGCATCTGGATTGTCCGGTCACAGAGGCTCGTGTTGATGCCGCCAAGAAAATGGTAACGACGCCGGCCTATATGCTGGCCGGCCAGGTGTCGGAGGCGTATGCCGGCATCGCTGATTGTGTCAAAGAAGTGCTCGCCCTGGCTTGAGCTGGCAGGTTTACATTCTCGCCTGTAGTGACGGCACGCTGTATACCGGCATTGCCCGCGACCTGGAGCGGCGCCTGCGACAACACAATGGTGAGCTTGCTGGCGGGCCGAAATATACCCGGGGACGCAGGCCGGTGCGATTAGTGTGGTCAGCCGAAGCGGTTGATCGGAGCGCTGCGTCACAGCGCGAAGCGGCGATCAAACAGCTTTCCCGGGAGGAAAAACTGAGGCTCATAGCACAATGAATGGGCAGGATACTCTGGCAGGTTTGGGCTGGCAGCCCTGCTTTCAACAGCAATTGAGCCTCGATGAGTGGGAGGATGCAGTACCTGCACGGGTAGTCGCCTTTCACCGCAGCGAGATGCAGGTGGCCACCGAGGATCTCCAACTGACCGTGCCGCTGCACAAGGATATGCCAAAGATGGTGGTCGGAGATTGGGTGCTGCTGGATGCCGAGCAGCGTTTTGTGCGTCTGTTGGACAGAAAAACCCTGTTTCAGCGCCGGGCGGCGGGCACCGAAATGCGCAGTCAATTAATCGCTGCCAATGTCGATACCGCGCTGGGCAAAGACTATAAGCGCACCCAGAGCGAGGCGGGAAAATTGAAAGGGCGCGATAGCTGAATCGCCGCGCCAGACCAGCCTCCAGGCGAGCTCAGCTGGCTTCAAGTTGCTCCAGTTCTTCCTGTAGCTCCAGCCATTCCATCTCCAGTGCCTCAGCCTGTGGTTTCAGATCGGCCTCCTGCGCCAGTAGTGCAGCCAAATCGTTTTTGCGCGCCACCTCATACAGACTGGTATCCGCGAGCTTTTGCTGGATCGATTCGAGTTCGCGTTCAACCCGGGCCATGTCCTTCTCCACCGTGTCGAGTCGCTTTTTGAGAGGCCGCAGTCGCTCTCGCTGGGCGGCGGCCTGCTGGCGCTTCTCTTTGGCGCTAGGCTCATTGGCGCTACTGGCCTGGGTTGCGGGTTTGTCTTCTCGCAGCTGCTTGAGAATCCACTTCTCGTAGCCTTCCAGATCGTCCCGGTATTCCTCTACACAGCCGTCGTGAACCAGCAGCAGTTCTTCCACGGTGTTGCGCAGCATGTGGCGGTCGTGGCTCACCAGAACCAGCGCACCCTCGTAGGCCTGCAGCGCTACTTCCATAGCGTGGCGCATCTCCAGGTCCAGGTGGTTGGTGGGTTCGTCGAGCACCAGCAGGTTGGGTTTCTGCCACACGACCATGGCCAGCGCCAGACGGGCTTTTTCGCCTCCGGAGAAAGGAGCGACGGTACTGGTGGCAGCGTCGCCGCGGAAATTGAAACCGCCGAGAAAGTTGAGAATCTCCTGCTCGCGCACGTCCGGGCTGAGTCGCTGGATATGCTGGGTGGGGCTGGCCTCCATGTCGAGGGCCTCGAGCTGCTGCTGATCGAAGTAGCCAATGCGCAGGTGTTCGCCCGCGCTGCGCTCACCCGCGAGCAGCGGAAGCTCGCCGACCAGCGATTTGAGCAGAGTGGATTTACCCGCGCCGTTGCGTCCCAGCAGGCCGTAGCGGCTACCCGGGCGCAATTGCAGCTCGACCTGGTTGAGAATGCGCGTGTCACCGTAGCCCAGGCTGGCCTCGTCCAGCCGCAATAGGGGATCGCTGAACTTGTCGGGCACCGGGAAGCTGAAGTCAAAGGGTGAGTCCGCGTGGGCCGGGGCGACTGTTTGCATGCGCTCCAGTTCCTTGAGTCGGCTCTGGGCCTGCTTGGCCTTGGTCGCCTTGTAGCGGAAACGGGCGACAAACGCATCAATTTCGGCAATCCGGCGCTGCTGTTTCTCGAAGATGGCCTGTTGATTGGCCAGTCGCTCTGCGCGCTGGGCCTCGAACTGCGAGTAATTGCCCTTGTAGCTCTGCAACTGTTGTTGCTCGATATGCAGAATGCGTTCGCAGGTGGCGTCGATGAAATCGCGGTCGTGAGAAATCATCAGCAGGGTGCCCGGATACTGCTGCAGCCACTGCTGTAGCCAGATAGTGGCGTCGAGATCCAGATGGTTGGTTGGTTCGTCGAGCAATAGCAGGTCTGAAGGTGTCATCAGTGCGCGGGCGAGATTCAGCCGAATACGCCAGCCGCCGGAAAAGTCGCTGACCGGGCGCTCATAGGCCTCGTCAGCAAAGCCCAGCCCTTGCAGCAGCAGCCGCGTGTGACGCTCCGCACTGTAGCCGTCCATAGCCTCAAGTTCGCTGTGGATACGGGCCGCTGCGGTGTAGTCCTCGCGTGCCTCGCAGGCTGCCAGGCGGTCGAGCAGGTCGGCCAATTGTTGGTCGCCGCGCCAGACGTATTCGCCGGCGGGCAGGTCGGTAGCGTGCACCTCCTGAGCCATATGAGCCAGGCGAAGAGTGGACAGGCCTTCAATGTCGCCCTGGTCCTGGTGCAATTTACCCAGCAACATGGCGAACAAGCTGGATTTGCCGCTGCCATTGGCGCCGATTAATGCCAGGCGCTGGCCAGGCTGGATAGTCGCACAGGCGTCACCGAGGAGCAGTTTGCTACCCCGGCGTAATTCGATGTCTTTGAGGATGATCATAAGGCCGCGAATTCTACGCGGGTGCCCGCTTACCTGCCAGCCCACAGGGGCTGGTACTGGCTGGGGGCGGGTAGTATAGTGTTCCGCCATCGCGATCGCGGTTTTTCAATAAATAACGGAATGATTCTATGAAGAAGTATGCACTGCCTCTTGCGCTGGCCGGCGTGGTCAGCCTGCAAGCGTGTAATCAACAAGAACCCGCCGTCGAAGGTGCCGCTGCAGCTGCGCCCGCTGCGGAAGTCACCCTCGAAGGTGCTGAGTCCCGCCTGAGCTACGGCATGGCCTTTGGCCTGGGTAAGCGCATGTCCATGGACGCTATGCCCCTGGATGTCGATGCGTTTGTTGCGGGCTTCCGCGACGGTATTAGCGGTGCTGAAGGTCGCATGAGCGAAGAAGAAATCGCCGCCGAAATGCAGGCTTTCCAGGAAAAAATGATGGCCGAGCAGCAGGCTGCCCAGGCGTCACTGGCTGACGCCAACCTGGCTGCAGCGGTCGCTTTCCTTGACGAAAACAAGGCCCGTGAAGGCGTGGTAGTGACAGAGTCTGGTCTGCAGTACGAAGTGATTGAAGCCGGCGAAGGCGAGATGCCTGGTGCTGAGGACACCGTTGAAGTGCACTACACCGGTACTCTGGTGGATGGCACTGAGTTCGATTCCTCACACAAGCGTGGCGAGACGGTAACCTTTGGTGTTGGCCAGGTCATTGCCGGCTGGACTGAGGCCCTGCAGTTGATGCCTGTTGGCTCCAAGTAC